>JAXMCV010000007.1:0-4681 GCA_046349215.1 Beijerinckiaceae bacterium | reverse complement strand
ATCTTTTTAGGCTCATACCGTTCATTTCCGATTGCGCGCAATGGCCCTACTACTACGACGTATCGCATTGTTTTCAATTGCTATTATGCGGACCTGGCGTAATATAGACGGCACGAACCCCGACACTGATCTAGCCGCAACCACCGTTCTAACACCGTTCTAAAATCATGACGCCACCTCGCCTTTCCTTTTCGGACCGCACAATCGCAGGATTGCCCCTGGCTGTATCCGGGCAGCATATTGTTCGTGACCAGGAGCTCGCCGGCTTTTTCCTTCTCGTTGGGACGCGCTCGAAAGCCTTCATGGCTCAAGGCGATCTTTGGGAGAACGGGAAGCGCCGAACCGTCAGGATTAAGATCGGCGACGTCGGCCAAGTGCCGACGCGAGAGGCGCGCGCCAAGGCGAAAATTCTGCTGGGCTCCATCGCGGATGGGATCGACCCGCGCCCAAAATCGCCGGCCGCCGAAAGCCCCGCAAAAATAGGAAATGATCCGACATTGCAGGAGGCGTGGGAGCGATATCGTGACGGCCATATGAAGCGAAAGGGAAGAAGCGAAGGGACCATCGAAAATTACCGAGATCACGTCGAACGGCTCATGGCTGAGTGGCGCACGCAATCGCTGTCGACCCTCGGCAACGATCCGTCTCTTGTGAAGTCACTCCACGACAAGCTGACCAAGGAGAACGGACCGTACATCGCGAACGGCTGCATGCGGAGCCTGAGAGCAATTTACAATCACGCTCGAAAGACCGCGCGGTCACTCCCCGCCGAGAATCCCGTGTTTGCCGTCGACTGGAACTCAGAAAAGAGACGCGATACTGCGTTGGGCCCGTCAGACCTGTCGGCTTGGTTTGGACAGCTCTCAGCGCTAGATAATCCGCTTCGTCGCGAGTTCCACCTGTTCCTCCTGCTGTCTGGAAGTCGACCTGATGCGATCAAGCGTGCGCGCCTTGAGCATCTCGATTTCCGTAGAAGACTTCTTCGAATTCCAAAACCAAAAGGCGGAGAGGCTCGCGCATTTGACATTCCTCTTTCGCGCGAAATGATCCGCTGCCTCATCCGAGCCATTCGAATCGGCCGCCAAATGCACCCCGCTCAAGCCGACGTCTGGCTGTTTCCTGCCGACAGTGAGGCCGGCCATCTTGTTGAGCACAAGGAGGACAGATCCGTTCTATCGAAATGGGGCAACGATCTTCGTCAGACATACAGAACGATTGCCCAAACCGCCGAGGTCAACGATCTCGACATACACCTGCTGATGAACCACACCCTGCCAGGGGTGAATGCTGGCTACATTACGCGCAGCAAGCTCGTAGGCGGTCATTTGCGAACTCAGCAGCAAGCGATCTCGAAAGAAATCTGCCGAACGTTCAACCCGAAGAGTTCACCAGTGAAAAATGCAGGCGAGCGCCGGGCGGCATGATCGATACCGGACCGAAGAAGGTTCTGCGGTAGAACACTCTGGCTAACGGTTCTGGATGCGCCGGGACATTGCACCATTTGACCGAGACCATTAAACACCACTATTCGGTCGCGGAGGGCGCCTTTTTGGTGCGCGGCTGCTTGGTAACCGTGGGTGTGGTCGTCTCGCACAGATTGAACAGCTGTTGCGCGTATGCGAGCGAGGCGTCAGTGACCGACGTTTTCGTCACGAACAATGCCAGCCAAGCGAATAAGGCTAAAAATCCGCCTTCCATGAGAACGCCCGTCCACAGAGCCGCTTCGTCCAAAGGCCGTTTCCACAGGAGCGCGCCGTTGATGAAGATCGCAGCGGCGGCGACGATTAGCGCGATCGGCTTCATTCCATAGAGATTGCGCTGAAAGCCGTACGCAATGAGTTCGTTGAAGAGGAGGGATTTCTTGCCCTTCGCGCGGGTATGTTCGAGCAGCCAATCGATCGCGGAGCTTGTTCGGCTCACAGCTGTCTCAGGCGACGTTCGCTCTTCGTCCGGCGTGGAGATGGCGTGCCCGTGGCTGCGAAGGTAGGTGTGGTAGCGCGCCTTCGTTTCTGGCGCGATGGTGCTATCGGCGTGCGTCAGCAGCCGGGCCGAGTGCTTGCGTCCCGCTCTGTCGTTCATGCGTCGCTCGACAGCTCGGCCGGCCCAGCGTGCTGTTTGCGCTATGAAGTACAGCAGACCGCATGCGCTCAATACGCTCACTGTGGCGCCGACGCCGGTCCTTGTCTGGGGAACCCAGAATGTCAATGATCACAGAACCGGGACCCCAGTTTTGCATCCAATAGGGACCCCACTGTTATCGTAGTCATGGATGCGAGCACGCGCGTCGCCGCGGCTGGTCGGGGTTGCGGCGGCGGCGCGCGTGCGGGGTCGTTGGCGTAGTTGTCAGACGCGGTGCTTGAAGCGCCAGCTTTCGTTGCCGGTCTCGACGATATCGCAGTGGTGGGTGAGGCGGTCGAGGAGCGCCGTCGTCATCTTCGGGTCGCCGAACACGCTCGGCCATTCGCCGAAGGCGAGATTGGTCGTGACGATGACCGACGTGCGTTCGTAGAGCCGGCTGATCAGATGGAACAGGAGCTGGCCGCCGGCTTGGGCGAAGGGAAGGTAGCCAAGCTCGTCGAGGATGATGAAGTCGAGGCGGGTCAGATAATCGGCGAGCCGCCCCTGACGGCCGGCGCGCGCCTCCGCCTCGAGCCGGTTGACGAGATCGACGGTCGTGAAGAAGCGGCCACGTGAGCCGGCGCGGATGCAGGAGCGGGCGACGGCGATCGCCAGGTGCGTCTTGCCGGTCCCGGTGCCGCCGACCAGCACGACGTTGCGCTGCTGGACGATGAAGCCGCCGCCGGCGAGATCGCGGACGAGCGCCTCATTGATCGGCGTTTCCTTGAAGGCGAAGTCGTCGACGTCCTTGGCGAGCGGTAGTTTGGCGACGGTGAGCTGATAGCGGATGGAGCGCGCCTGCTTCTCCGATATCTCGGCTTTGAGGAGGTCGCCGACGAAGCGCTGTGGCTCGTGCTTGCGCTTCACCGCCACGGCGAGCGTCTCGTCGTAGGCGGTGCGCATGCCGTAGAGCTTGAGCGATCCCATCATGTCCAGAACTTCGGTGCGCTCCATGGTCAGGTCCTCCTCAGTTGGTCGTATCTGGCGCAATCGGCGATCGGCGCTTGTCGCAGCACCAGCGACGCCGGCGTCGCTATCGGACCGATCGGCGGCGGATCGCGACGACGCGCCAGGATGTTGAGGATCACGTCGGCGGAGTGGACGCCCTCGACGAGCGCCTCGGCGCAGGCGGCCTCGACCGCTGGCAAGCCGTCGGTCAGGACCGCCGACAATATCGAGACCATCTGGCGGTCGCCGTCATCGCTGCCGGCAAGTTTGCGCCGCACCCGCTCCAGCGCCGCCGGCAGAACCCAGTCCTTGAATGGCGCCCCGTTGCGCAAGGCGCCGGGTTTGCGCGCCAGAACCGGCACGTAATGCCAGGGATCGTATACGGTCTCGCCGCGCCCGTAACAGCGGGGATGTTCAGCAACGACGCGCCCATCCTGGCGGATCACGATCCGGTCGGCGTAGGCCTGGATCTCGACCGGTCGGCCGACGGCGCTGGCGCTGACCGAGTACTTGTTGTTGTCGAACCGTACGAGGCAGGTCTTCGACACCGATGCCGGCAGGGCGTGGAATCCGTCGAACCGGCCGCGGTAGGGAACGAGGTGCGGACGCTCCTCCTCGAACGCCGCCCAGATCGTCGTGTCTGGCCGCTCCGGATGGGCGTGCGTCTTGGCGTAGGCGATGCACTTGTCCATCAGCCAGGCGTTTAACTCGTTGTAGGTCTTGAACCGAAGCCGCGGTGTAAAGAAGCGCTCGCGCACCAGGCCGACCTGGTTCTCGACCTGGCCCTTCTCCCAGCCGGACGCCGGCGTGCAGGCGACCGGATCGACCAGATGATGCGAGCACATCTGCAGGAAGCGGCGATTGTACTGCCGTTCCTTGCCGACGAAGATCGCATCGACCGCGGTCTTCATGTTGTCGTAGATGCCGCGCGTGCAGGCGCCCTTGAAGAAGGCGAAGGCGCGCTCGTGCGCGTCGAACACCATCTCCTGCGTCTCGCGCGGATAGGCGCGCGCGATGAACATCCGGCTGTGGCAAAGGCGCATGTGGGCGACCTTCACCGTGATCGTCACGCCGTTCATCACGACGATCTCGTGGCTCCAGTCGAACTGGTAGGCCTCGCCCGCAGCAAAGGACAAAGGCACGAAGGCCGCCGCCGTCGCGCTCGACCGCTCCCGGCGCCAGGCGATCGCGTAGCGGCGTACGGCCGCGTAGCTGCCCTCGTAACCAAGACCTTGAATCTCTTCGAACAGGCGGATCAGCGTCAGCCGTTCCCGAGCCGACTTCCGGTCGTTCTCGTCCAGCAATGCATCGAGCCGCTCCCGCCATGGGCCAATCCGCGGAAGCGGCTGGCGTGAGCGCTCATATCGGAACTCTGTCGCGTTCGATCGAATGACCTTCCGCACGACTTTGCGCGACACGCGCAACTCCCGGCAAATCTCCTTGATCGACTTGCCTTGAGATAGGTATGCCCGGCGGATCTTGGCGATCGTCTCCACAATAAGCATTCCAATCGCAGCCTCCGAGAAACCCGGAGGTCAGTGTGGACCCGCGCCACCGGGGTCCCGATTGGATGAAAATCAGCCCCGTAGCGGGGTTCCTATTCCATGAAAAAACA
>JAXMCV010000006.1:0-42280 GCA_046349215.1 Beijerinckiaceae bacterium | reverse complement strand
AATCCGACGCCTCGCAATTGCTTCCGATGGAAACATGATCTGACCCGGCCAATCGCGCGGTCCTAATTCCCCAGGTTTGGCCGGACGTCGTCGCGCGCGCCCTTAAGCTGCGAAAGTCCGATGGTCTGAGGCGTGCGCCCGCACCCGCCGGCGTCGGTTGCTCAGCATTCAAGGGCGAGAGGCCTTGGGAAACAAACTCCTCAAGCGGCGCATGACGCGAAATTCCTGACCCGCGGGAACCATCCATCCGGCCGGAAGGTTGCTCGAAGCGGGCAGATGGAGATCGCAATGCCGCGGGGTGACAAGTCGGGCTACACGGGCCGTCAGAAGCGGATGGCCGAGCACATCGAGGAAGGCTACGAGAAGCGCGGCGTCGGCGAGAAGGAAGCCGAGCGCCGAGCCTGGGCAACCGTCAACAAGGAGACCCACGGCGGGCAGAAGAGCGGGACGGGGCGCGGCAAGGCGGAGGACCACTCTTCGGCGCGCAAGGGCGGACGGGCTGGCGGCGCGGCCGCCGCGAACAGGTCGGCCGCTGCGCGTTCGGCTTCCGCCAAGAAGGCCGCAGCGACCCGCAAGCGCAATGCCACGAAGGGCGCTGGCAGTCGCAAGACGACGCGACGCGGCGCCTGATCGTCAGGAGCGGTAATCGCCGTTGATGGCGACATATTCCTTGGTGAGATCGCAGGTCCAGACTTTCGCCGCGCCCTTGCCAAGTCCCAGATCGACGCGAATGTCGATTTCCTGCTCCTTCATCACGGCCGAGGCTTTCGCCTCGTCATAGGTCGGGTCGCGCAGGCCCTTGTGCGCCACGCGCACGTCGCCGAACCAGATGGCGAGCCTGTCGCGCTCGGCTTTCTCGCCGGCCTTGCCGACAGCCATGACAATCCGGCCCCAATTTGCGTCCTCGCCGGCGATGGCGGTCTTCACGAGCGGCGAATTGGCGATCGACAGGGCGATCTTCCTTGCGGCCTTCGCGGTGTCGGCGCCCCTGACCTCGACGCCGACGAACTTGCGCGCTCCCTCGCCGTCCCGGACGACCTGATGAGCGAGTCGTGTGAGCACGTAATCGAGCCCGGTCTTGAACGCCGTCAGCCGGCGATCCGTTGCTGTCGCAATCTTCGGCGCGCCCCGCGCCGCCGCCGCGCCGGTCGCAAACAGCATCAGCGTGTCCGATGTCGAGGTGTCGCTGTCGACGGTGATCGCATTGAACGAACCCTGCACGGATTTCGACAACATGGCCTGCAGGGCCGGCGCGGCGACCGGCGCATCGGTGAAGACGAAAGACAGCATCGTCGCCATGTCGGGCGCGATCATGCCGGCGCCCTTGGCGATGCCCGAAATGCGGACGGGAACGCCGCCGAGATCGACCTCGACGGTTGCGACCTTGGGGAACGTATCGGTCGTCATGATCGCCCGGGCGGCGTCGAGCCAGCGGTCGCCTTTCGCCTCGCCCGCAAGCTGGCCGACGATTCCGTCGAACTTCCGGGCGTCGAGCGGTTCGCCGATCACGCCGGTCGAGGCCATGAAGATTTCGCTTTCCTTCACCCCCGTCGCCGCAGCGGCGATCTTCGCCGACAGTTTGACCGCATCGGCGCCGACCTTGCCAGTGAAGGCGTTGGCGTTCCCGGAATTGACCAGAAGCGCGCGCGCCTTCCCCTGCTTCAGTTTCGCGCGGCACCAGTCGACCGGCGCGGACGGGCATTTCGATTTCGTGAACACGCCTGCGACCGTCGTGCCCTTGTCCATCAGGGCGAGCATGACGTCGGTGCGGCCCTTGTAACGAATGCCGGCGGCGCCGGACGCAAAGCGGACGCCGTCGATCGCCGGCATGTCAGGAAAACTCTTCGGCGCGAGCGGGGAAAGCGGAGCGTCGTGGGCCATGGCGTCCTCGGATGAAAGGCGCGGCGATTTGCCGGAGGAATCGCCGTTGCGTCAAGGCGACGCGTCGGCGCGGGACAAACATGCGATTTTGTCGGTTGCAACATCCAGCCAAGCGGGCAGAGTCGCGGCCGGAGCGCCGCCAGTTCCCTCAGACAGAGCGGCGCGCGGGAGGAACGATGAAAAAGCTCAGGAATGGCCTCGCCGGCTTGTTGCTGGCGGCGAGCGCAGGTCTGGCGCAAGCCGAGATCACCAAGGAAATCATCATTGCCGATCTGAACGACAAGAGTTCGGTGTTTTCCGACGCTGGCGGCGTCGGCGGCGTCATCGCGGCGCAGCTCGCCATCGACGACATGGGCGGCAAGGTGCGCGGCTGGCCGGTGAAGCTGCTCGGGCCCGATCACCAGAACAAGCTCGACGTC
The DNA here is from genome assembly GCA_046349215.1 of Beijerinckiaceae bacterium. GTDB lineage: Bacteria > Pseudomonadota > Alphaproteobacteria > Rhizobiales > Beijerinckiaceae > JAJXWB01. The sequence goes on along the minus strand of JAXMCV010000006.1, from coordinate 39,980 downwards.
GGCGTGGCGCTCGCCCGCCAGATGTACGACCAGCAGGGCGTCGACGCGATCTTCGACATCGGCAATTCCGCGATTTCCCTCGCGGTCCAGGAGATCGCCCGCGAGCGCGGCAAGATCCTCGTGCATACCGGCTCGGCGACGGCCGACGTGTTCGGCAAGGCCTGCGCGCCGACATCGGCCATGTGGCTCTACGATACCTATTCGCTGGCGCAGGGCATCGCCAAGGCGATTGTCGCGCAGGGCGGCGACACCTGGTTTTTCATCACCGCAGACTACGCCTTCGGCCATGCGATGGAGGCGGAGGTCGCCAAGATCGTCAAGGCGGCGGGCGGCAAGGTGCTGGGCTCGGTCAAGCATCCCGTCGGCACGATGGACTTCTCGTCCTTCCTGTTCCAGGCGCAATCGTCCGGCGCGAAGATCATCGCGCTGGCCAATGCGTCCGGCGACACGGTCACCTCGATCAAGCAGGCGCGCGAGTTCAAGATCGGCGAAGGCGACCAGAAGCTGGCCGTGCTGATCTTCTATCTGACGTCCGTGCATGCGCTGGGGCCGGAAGCGACGCAGGGCGTCCAGTATCTGACCGGCTATTACTGGGACCGCGACGACGCGAGCCGCGCCTTCGGAAAGCGCTTCGCCGAGAAGAGCGGCGGAAAGATGCCGACGCAGGCGCAGGCCGTCGTCTATAGCGCGGTCAAGCACTACCTGCGCGCCGTCGACGCCGCCAACACGACGGACGGCCTGACCGTCATGCGCAAGATGAAGGAAATGCCGGTCGACGATTTCTTCGCGCCCGGCGCGATGATCCGTCCCGACGGGCGCCTCAACAACGGCTACTGGCTGGCCGAGGTGAAGAAGCCCTCCGAGGTGAAACAGGGCTGGGATCTTCTGAAGATCAAGGGCCGCGTGAACGCCGAGGACGTCATGCGGCCGATCGCCGACGGCGGATGCACGAAGCTCGATCCGCCGCCGAAGTAAGAAAAAAGCCGCGGGGCCTTCCGGCTCCGCGGCCCTTCGTTTCAGCGACCTCGGGCCTTACTTCTTCGGCGCGGCGTCCTTGGCGGCGGGCGCCGCATCCTTGGCCGCCGGGGCGGGCGCCGGTTCGTCGAAGCGTTCGATCTTGGCCGAATCCCGCAGCTTGATGACGGCGTCGCCCTCGGCTTTCTGCATCACGTAGCGGGCGACCTGGTCGCGGACCTGGTCGAGCTTGGGGAATTCCTTGGTCCGCTTCTCCTCGACCTTGATGACGTGCCAGCCGAACTGGCTCTTGACGGGATCGGAAATCTGGCCGGGTTCGAGCTTGAACGCCGCGTCAGCGAATTCAGGCACCATCCGGTCCTTGGTGAACCATCCGAGGTCGCCGCCCTTGGCGCCCGGATCCTTGGACAACTCCGTCGCCACTTTGGCGAAATCCTCGCCGCCCTTGACGCGCGCCGCGGCCTTCTTGGCGTCATCCTCGCTCTCGACCAGGATGTGGCGGGCGTGAACTTCCGGCTCGGGTTTCTGGCTCTTGGCCACTTCGTCGTAGGTCTTCTGGATGTTGGCGTCGGTGGCCGCCTCCTTGGCGATCTTGCCGAGGTAGAGCTCCGTCAGGAGCTTTTCTTTCATGTAGGCCATCTTGCGCTCGAATTCGGGGCCGGACGCCATCTTGTCGGCCTCTGCCTTTTGCGCGACCACCAGCGCTACGATCAGGTTGTCGAGCAGCGCCTTGTCGCGCTCGGCGCCCTGGAGTTGCGGCGGCAGGTTGCCGGCGAGGTCGTCGCGGGCGATCTCGAGATCCTGATCGGTGATCTCCACGCCGTTCACCTTGGCCAGCACCTTCGCCTGCGCGGCGGCGATCCCCACGCCGGCGGCGAAGGTCAAGGCAAGGCAAAAGACGCCGGCGCGCAGGCGCAGTCGATTGGCGGTGGTGCGCATTGGTCAAGTTCTCCGGATGGATGAAAGTCGAAGTCGCGATGTCGAATCGCGCTCATGAAGTGAAATTCCGGCGCAAATTCGCCCATTCGCGGTAAATCCGCAAATATGCGCCCGCGTTGACAAGGCGGAGACCCCTCCTTATCTGTCCCCCGTCATTCCCGGGCGTCCCGGCGCAGTCCGCAGCCGCTTTGCGCGCAGCCGGTTGGCGCCTCGATCTTCCCGACATCAGACGCGCACGGGCTTCAGCCGGCTATCGGTGCGCGCAGGCCCGAAGTCGAAGGTTTTTCGTCCCAATGATCGGCAATCTCGCGAAGAAGATTTTCGGTTCGGCCAACGATCGCCGCCTGAAGACCTATCAGCCGAAGGTCAAGGCGATCAACGCTCTGGAGCCGGAGGTCGCCGCGCTCAGCGACGAGCAATTGCGCGCCCGGACCCAGGAATTCCGCGACCAGATCGCCGCCGGCGCGAGCCTCGACGATCTGCTGATTCCCGCCTTCGCCACGGTGCGCGAGGCCGCCAAGCGGACGCTGGGGCAGCGACATTTCGACGTTCAGTTGATCGGCGGCATGGTCCTGCACGAGGGCGCCATCGCCGAGATGCGGACGGGCGAAGGCAAGACGCTGGTCGCCACGCTCGCCGTCTATCTGAACGCGCTGGCCGGCAAGGGCGTGCACGTCGTCACGGTCAACGACTATCTGGCCAAGCGCGATTCCGAGTGGATGGGCCGCATCTACCGGTTTCTGGGCATGAGCGTCGGCGTGATCGTCCATGGGCTCGACGACAACGAGCGCAAGGAAGCGTACGCCTGCGATATCACCTACGGCACCAACAACGAATACGGCTTCGACTATCTGCGCGACAACATGAAGTACGAGCTCGCGCAGATGGTGCAGCGCGGGCATTCCTTCGCCATCGTCGACGAGGTGGACTCCATCCTCATCGACGAGGCGCGCACGCCGTTGATTATTTCGGGTCCCTCGGAGGACCGGTCCGACCTCTACAACACGATCGACAAGCTGATCCCCGGGCTCGTCAAGGGCGACTACGACATCGACGAGAAGCAGCGCACGACCAGCCTGACGGAGGACGGCAACGAGCACATGGAGCAATTGCTCCGCGACGCCGGCGCGCTGAAGGAAGGCTCGCTGTACGAGGCCTCGAACGTGACGCTCGTGCATCACGTCAACCAGGCTCTGCGCGCCCACAAGCTGTTCCAGCGCGACAAGGACTACATCGTCCGCAATGGCGAAGTGGTAATCATCGACGAATTCACCGGCCGCATGATGCCGGGCCGCCGTTATTCGGAAGGCCTCCACCAGGCGCTCGAGGCCAAGGAACACGTGCAGGTCCAGCCCGAGAACGTGACCCTCGCCTCCATCACGTTCCAGAACTACTTCCGTCTGTACGGCAAGCTCGCCGGCATGACCGGCACGGCTTCGACCGAAGCCAACGAATTTGCCGAGATCTACAAGCTCGACGTGGTCGAGATTCCGACCAACCGTCCCGTGCAGCGCAAGGACGAGGACGACGAGGTCTATCGCTCCGACGCCGAGAAACTGCAGGCGATCGTCGGCGAGATCGAGGCGGCGGCCAAGAACCTGCAGCCGATGCTGGTCGGCACGACTTCGATCGAGAAGTCCGAGCATCTCGCCGAATTTCTCATCAAGAACGGCTACAAGCAGATCGACTTCGGGTCGGAGAATGCGCTCGACGCCTTGTTCGCCGCCGCGCGCGCCGGCAAGCCGTCGAAGATGTTCGCTGTCTTGAACGCGCGCTTCCACGAGCAGGAAGCGCATGTCGTCGCACAGGCGGGCGTGCCCGGCGCTATCACGGTCGCCACGAACATGGCCGGTCGCGGCACCGACATCCAGCTCGGCGGCAACGCCGACATGCGCGTCGAAGCCGAATGCGCGGGCCTGGAAGGCGAGGCCCGCGCGGCGAAGGAAAAGCTGATCCGCGACGAGGTGGCCGCCTTCAAGGAGCAGGCGATCAAGGCCGGCGGCCTCTACATCGTCGGCACCGAACGCCACGAGAGCCGGCGCATCGACAATCAGTTGCGCGGCCGCTCGGGCCGTCAGGGCGATCCCGGCCGCTCGAAATTCTTCCTGTCGCTCGAAGACGACCTGATGCGTATCTTCGGCTCCGAGCGCATGGATTCCATGCTGCAGAAGCTCGGCCTGAAGGAAGGCGAGGCGATCATCCATCCCTGGATCAACAAAGCGCTGGAGAAGGCGCAGCAGAAGGTCGAGGCGCGCAACTTCGACATCCGCAAGAACATCCTGAAGTTCGACAACGTCATGAACGACCAGCGCAAGGTCGTGTTCGAACGCCGTCGCGAGATCATGGCCGAGGATTCGGTCGAAGAGACGGTCAACGAGATGCGCGACGGCGTCATCGAGACGCTGGTTTCCGCACATATTCCGAAGGACGCCTACGCGGAAGCCTGGGACACGCAGGGCCTGCATGACGCCTTCGTCAATCTCATGAACGTCGACGTTCCCGTCGCCGACTGGGCTAAGGAAGAAGGCATCGCCGACGAGGAAATTCTTGAGCGCCTGACCAATGCCGCCAAGGAAGCCTATGCGGCCCGCGTCGAGAAGAACACGCCCGACGTGATGCGTTATGTCGAGAAGCAGATCGTGCTGCAGGTGCTCGACCATCTGTGGCGCGAGCATCTCGTCGTGCTCGATCACCTGCGCCAGGTGATCGGCTGGCGCGGCTATGCGCAGCGCGATCCGCTCAACGAATACAAGTCCGAGGCGCTCGAACTGTTCAAGGGCCTGATGAACCGCTGGGACGAGATCGTCACCGGACAATTGATGCGCGTCGAGATCGCCTACGAGCCCGCGCCCGATCAATTGCCGCCGATGCAGGGCTCGCACATCGATCCTGCGACCGGCGAGGACGAGATGGCGATCGCCGACATCAACGCGCGCATCGCCGCCGGCGAATTGTCGGCGCAGGCGATGCTTGCCCCGCCGTCGGACCCGCAGTCGCCGCGCGATCCCAACGATCAATCGACGTGGGGCAAGGTCGGCCGCAACGAAGTATGCCCGTGCGGATCGGGCAAGAAGTTCAAGCACTGCCACGGCGCGCTGGTGTAAAGACGCCGCGTGCGCGTTTGCACAGCGTCCTTCGGGGCGCGGGTCTAGTTTCCTCCCATAGCCGCTGGATACCCGGCGACGGAAAACAGGGAGAAAGACAATGACCCGCATGCGCAAGATCTTCACCGCCGCAATCGCCGCCGCTTCTCTGGGCGCCGGCGTCGTCGCCACCTCCACCCCGGCCGCCGCTTGGTATTGCGGTCCCTTCGGCTGCGGCGGCGGTTACGGCTGGGGCGGTGGCGCGGGCGCAGTCGCCGCCGGCGTGGTGGGCGGCATGGCCCTGGGCGCGATGGTCGCCAGCGCCGCTTCGAATTCCTACAGCTGCGTCGCCGACCAGCCGATCTACAACCGCTACGGCAATTTCGTCGGCTACCGTCGCGTTCGCGTCGCCTGCTGATCAAGCAGTCCCGACCAGACCAAAAGCCCCGCCGGTTCCGGCGGGGTTTTTGTTTTTGCGCCCGCGAATCCGCGCAGCGGTGCTAATCAGGCCTGATGAAACCGCCGCAACGGGAGCTCGAACCGGCCGCGCCGGCGACGCAGGTCGCCGATGTCGTCGCGCCCGTCGCGGTCGACACCGCCTATTCCTACCGTGCGCCGGCGGGCCTGGGGCTCGCGGTGGGCGACCTCGTGGACATCCCGCTGGGGACGCGCGAGACGACTGGCGTCGTCTGGCGGCTGCGCGATACGCCCGGCTCCAATCTCAAGACGGTTTCCGCGAAACGCGACCTGCCGCCCCTGCGCCCGGAACTGCTCAGGTTCGTCGACTGGGTGGCGCGCTGGACGCTGAGCCCGCGCGGCATGGTGCTGCGCATGGCGATCCGGGCGGCGGAGGAATTCGGCCCGGAGCCGGTGCGGCTGGGCTACCGGGCGACCGGCGCCCAGCCCGAGCGCATGACGCCGACCCGCGCCCGCGTCTTGGAGGCCGCCGCCGACGGTTTCGCGCGCACCAAATCGGCGCTCGCCCAAGCCGCCGGCGTCTCGGCCGGCGTCATCGATTCGCTGGTCGATGTCGGCGCGCTCGCAGCGTTCGCCCTGCCGGTCGATCCTGTCGCGCTGCCGCCAGATCCCGATTTTGCGCCGGCGACGCTCGGCTTCGCGCAGGCCGAAGCGGCCAAGGCGCTGGTCGACGCGGTCGCGGCCCGCGCCTTCCGGCCGGAACTGCTCGAAGGCGTCACCGGCTCCGGCAAGACTGAAGTCTATTTCGAAGCGGTAGCCGCCGCGCTGCGCGAGGGCGGGCAGGCGCTGATCTTGATGCCGGAAATCGCGCTCACGGCGCAATTCCTGGACAGGTTCGCGGCGCGCTTCGGCGCGCGGCCCGCCGAATGGCATTCGGGCGTTGCGAGCCGCAAGCGCGCCCGCATCTGGGCGGGCGTCGCGGAAGGCGGCGTGAAAGTCGTGGCCGGCGCGCGCTCGGCCCTTTTTCTGCCGTTTCGCGACCTGCGCGTCATCGTCGTCGACGAGGAACACGAGGCAGCCTACAAGCAGGAGGACGGCGCCTCCTATCACGCCCGCGACATGGCGGTCGTGCGGGCGCAGATCGAAAAGGCGGCGGTCGTGCTCGCCTCCGCCACGCCGTCGATCGAGACCCGCGTCAATGCCGAAGCCGGCCGCTACGGCTGGCTGCGGCTCGGCGCGCGGCACGGCGACCGGCCGCTGCCGAACCTGAGCGCCATCGACCTGCGCCGCAACGGACCGCCGCGCGGCCAGTGGATTTCGCCTGTGCTCGCCGAAGCGGTCGGCGAAGCCGTTTCTCGCGGCGAACAGGCGCTGCTGTTCCTCAACCGGCGCGGCTATGCGCCGCTCACCCTGTGCCGCGCCTGCGGCCACCGCTTCCAGTGCCCGAATTGTACGGCCTGGCTGGTCGAGCATCGTTTCCGCCGGGCGCTGGTCTGCCACCATTGCGGCCATGTCGAACGTCGGCCTGACGCCTGCCCGGAATGCGACACGCCCGATTCGCTGACAGCCTGCGGGCCGGGCGTCGAGCGGCTGGCCGAAGAGGTCGCAACCCGGTTTCCGGCTGCGCGCGTGCTGACGCTGTCCTCCGATTTTCCCGGCGGTACGGAGCGGCTGAGGCGCGAGATCGACCTCGTCGCGCAGGGCGCATTCGATATCGTCATCGGAACGCAACTCGTGGCGAAGGGCCACAATTTCCCGCAGCTCACTCTGGTTGGGGCCGTCGATGCGGATGTCGGCCTGTCGAGCGGCGATCCCCGCGCCGCCGAGCGCACGTTCCAGCTTTTGCAGCAGGTGACGGGCCGCGCCGGGCGCGGCGACCGGCCCGGACGCGGCATCATTCAGACCTGGCAGCCCGAGCATCCCGTCATGCGGGCGCTGGTCTCGGGCGACCAGGAGAGGTTCTACGCCGAGGAGATTTTCGCGCGACAACAGGCGAATTTGCCGCCCTATTCGCGGCTGGCGGCGATCGTCGTGTCCTGCACGGATCGCGCGGCGGCCGAAGCGCACGCCCGGGCGCTTGTGCGCGCGGCGGCGGCGCTGCCGGCCAACGACAAGTGGAAGCTCGCCCCGGCCGGGGGGCTGTCGGCATCCGACGAAATCGTCGTGCTGGGACCGGCCGAGGCGCCGATCGCCGTCGTGCGCGGGCGCCATCGAATCCGCCTGCTCGTGCGCGCCCCGCGCTCGGCCGACCTGCAGGGTTTCCTGCGCGCGATGCTCGCCGAAGGCCCGAAGCCGCGCGGCAATGTGCGCGCCCAGGTAGACGTGGATCCGATCAGCTTCCTGTGAAGGGCGGCCGTTCGGCGTGGATGGTTCGACCGGGCCACATGACCTTTCCCAGCCCCCTCCGAAAGCCTCATATTGCTTACCTCACGCAGGGTTGCGCCCAAAAAAGCCATATGTTAGGTGACGCGCGCCTTCGGAATATGGCGCTTGCGCGCGCGTAGTCCGTCCCAGCAAATCGCCCGGATTTCCGTGGTTTTGCGGCGAAAGTCGCGAGATGCGCCGCGCTGTCCGGAAAGCATTCTGCGAAGTCCGGCTTGCCGGACTTCGGATTTCCGCGAGGCCCGCGATGGCGAGCCTCGAAACCGAGCGCCCGAGGACCCACGTGGCCAAAGAGGAAACGATCGTATCAGGCATGGCCGGGCGTTACGCCTCCGCGCTGCATGCGCTGGCCACCGAGCAGAATTCCGCCGGCGCGGTCGGCGCGGCGCTCTCGACCTTCCAGAAGCTGATCGACGAGAACGCGGACATGCAGCGCCTCGTGAAGAGCCCGGTCTTCTCCGCCGAGGAACAGACCAAGGCGCTTTCCGCTATTCTCGACAAGGCCGGCATCACCGGCATCGCGGCGAACTTCATAAAGCTGGTGGCCGGCAAACGCCGCCTGTTCGCGATCTCCGACATGATCTCCGACTATCGCAAGCTCGACGACGCCTACAACGGCGTCACCCGCGCTACCGTCACGGTCGCCGAGGCGCTCAACGATTCGCAGACGGAAGCCCTGCGCAAGCAACTCGCCGCCGTGACCGGCGGCAGGTCTGTCGACGTCGACGTGACGGTCGATCCGGCCATCATCGGCGGCATCGTCGTGAAGGTCGGCTCGCGCATGGTCGACGCTTCGCTGAAAACCAAACTCAACGCCATTCGCACACGCATGAAAGAGGTCGGCTGATGGATATCCGCGCCGCTGAGATTTCCGCGATCCTGAAGAACGAGATCGCGAATTTCGGAAACGAAGCCCAGGTCACCGAGGTCGGTCAGGTTCTGTCCGTCGGCGACGGCATCGCCCGTGTCTATGGTCTCGACAACGTCCAGGCGGGCGAGATGGTCGAGTTCGAGAACGGCATCCGCGGCATGGCGCTCAACCTCGAGAGCGACAACGTCGGCATCGTCATCTTCGGCTCCGACCGCGACATCAAGGAAGGCCAGACGGTCAAGCGCACCGGCGCCATCGTCGATGTGCCCGTCGGCAAGGAAATGCTCGGCCGCGTCGTCGACGCGCTCGGCAACCCGATCGACGGCAAGGGCCCGATCAAGGCCGAGAAGCGCGCCCGCGTCGACGTGAAGGCGCCCGGCATCATTCCGCGCAAGTCGGTGCACGAGCCGATGGCGACGGGCCTCAAGGCGATCGACGCGCTGATTCCGATTGGCCGCGGCCAGCGCGAGCTGATCATCGGCGACCGCCAGACCGGCAAGACCGCGGTGGCGCTCGACACGATCCTCAACCAGAAGCCGCTGAACGTCGCGGGTTCGCCCGAGAGCCAGAAGCTCTACTGCGTGTATGTCGCGGTGGGCCAGAAGCGCTCGACCGTCGCGCAGTTCGTGAAGGTGCTCGAAGAGCGCGGCGCCCTCGAATATTCGATCGTCGTGGCCGCCACCGCTTCCGATCCGGCCCCGATGCAGTTCCTGGCGCCCTTCGCCGGCTGCGCCATGGGCGAGTTCTTCCGCGACAACGGCATGCACGCCGTCATCATCTATGACGATCTGTCGAAGCAGGCCGTCGCCTATCGCCAGATGTCGCTGCTGCTGCGTCGCCCGCCGGGCCGTGAAGCCTATCCCGGCGACGTGTTCTACCTGCACTCCCGCCTGCTCGAGCGCGCCGCCAAGCTGAACGACGCCAACGGCGCCGGTTCGCTGACCGCGCTTCCGGTCATCGAGACGCAGGCCAACGACGTGTCGGCCTACATTCCGACGAACGTCATCTCGATCACCGACGGCCAGATCTTCCTCGAGACCGACCTGTTCTATCAGGGCATCCGCCCGGCGGTGAACGTCGGCCTCTCCGTGTCGCGCGTCGGATCGTCGGCTCAGACCAAGGCGACCAAGAAGGTCGCGGGCAAGATCAAGGGCGAGCTGGCGCAATACCGCGAAATGGCGGCCTTCGCGCAGTTCGGCTCCGACCTCGACGCCGTCACGCAGCGCCTCCTCAACCGCGGCGCGCGACTGACCGAACTCCTGAAGCAGCCGCAGTTCTCGCCGCTGAAGATGGAAGAGCAGGTCTGCGTGATCTACGCCGGCGTGAACGGCTATCTCGACTCGCTGCCGGTGGCGCGCATCAAGGCCTTCGAGGAAGGCCTTCTGTCGCTGCTGCGCACGAGCCACGCCGGTCTGCTCGCCTCGATCCGCGACTCCCGCGACCTTTCGGGCGCCGACGAGGCGACGCTGAAAGGCGCCGTCGAAGGCTTCGCCAAGAGCTTCGCGTAACCATTTTTCTCCGCCGCGTCCGCGCGGCGGGCCGGCCGAAATCTAAGGCAAGAAGGCGCCCATGCCCTCGTTGAAGGATCTGCGCAATCGCATCGCCTCGGTGAAGGCGACGCAGAAGATCACCAAGGCCATGCAGATGGTCGCGGCGGCGAAGTTGCGCCGCGCCCAGTCGGCGGCGGAAGCGGCTCGTCCCTATGCTCAGCGCATGGGCGCGGTGCTCGGCAACCTCGCCGGCGGCATGGCGGCCGGCTCCGGTCCGGCGCTGCTCGCCGGCACGGGCAAGGACGACGTCCACCTGCTCGTCGTCTGCACCGGCGAACGCGGCCTGTGCGGCGCATTCAACACGGCAATCGTGCGTCTGGCGCGCGAGCACATCAATTCGCTCGTCAATCAGGGCAAGACGGTCAAGATCATCTGCGTCGGCAAGAAGGGCTACGACCAGCTCAAGCGCCAGTACGAGAAGCAGATCATCGAACTCGTCGACCTGCGCTCGGTGCGCAACATCGGCTTCTCCGACGCCGACGCGATCGGCCGGAAGATCATATCGCTGTTCGAGGCAGGCGAATTCGACGTCTGCACGCTCTTCTTCTCGCGCTTCCGTTCGGTGATCGCGCAGATCCCGACGGCGCATCAGCTCATTCCCGCGCAGATCCCGGTCAACGACAACGCCGCGGCCGGCGCGCAGGCCTCCTACGAGGCTGAGCCGGCGCAGGAAGAGATTCTCGCCACGCTGCTGCCGCGTAACATCTCGGTGCAGGTGTTCACGGCGCTCTTGGAGAATATGGCCTCGTTCTACGGCTCGCAGATGAGCGCGATGGACAACGCCACGCGCAACGCCGGCGACATGATCAAAAAGCAGACGACCCTCTACAACAGGTCTCGTCAGGCGATGATCACCAAGGAACTGATCGAAATCATCTCGGGCGCCGAGGCGCTCTGATCGCAACAGCGGACGCGCCAGCGTCCCGACCGAACTTGAAAAGAGGAATGTGAACATGGCGAACACTGCCACGGGCCGCATCACCCAGGTCATCGGCGCCGTCGTCGACGTGAAGTTCGACGGACACCTGCCGGAGATTCTCAACGCGCTCGAGACGAAGAACCAGGGCCAGCGCCTGGTGCTCGAAGTCGCCCAGCATCTCGGCGAATCCTCGGTGCGCTGCATCGCCATGGACACGTCGGAAGGCCTCGTGCGTGGTCAGGAAGTGACCGACACCGGCGCGCCGATCGCGGTGCCCGTCGGCGACGGCACGCTCGGCCGTATCATCAATGTCATCGGCGAGCCGGTCGACGAAGCCGGTCCGGTCTCGCATGAAGCGCTGCGCGCCATCCATCAGCCGGCGCCCTCCTACGCCGAGCAGTCGACCGAGGCGCAGATCCTCGAGACGGGCATCAAGGTCGTCGACCTGCTGGCTCCCTACGCCAAGGGCGGCAAGATCGGCCTGTTTGGCGGCGCGGGCGTCGGCAAGACCGTGCTCATCATGGAGCTGATCAACAACATCGCGAAAGCGCACGGCGGTTATTCCGTGTTTGCCGGCGTCGGCGAGCGCACCCGCGAAGGCAACGACCTTTATCACGAGATGATCGAGGGCGGCGTCAACAAGGATCCGAAGGAACACGGCGGATCGACGGCCGGCTCCAAATGCGCGCTGGTGTTCGGCCAGATGAACGAGCCCCCGGGCGCTCGCGCCCGCGTCGCGCTGACCGGCCTCACCGTCGCCGAGCATTTCCGCGACAAGGGCCAGGACGTGCTGTTCTTCGTCGACAACATCTTCCGCTTCACGCAGGCGGGTTCGGAAGTGTCGGCGCTGCTCGGCCGCATCCCCTCGGCGGTGGGCTATCAGCCGACGCTCGCCACGGACATGGGCGCGCTGCAGGAACGCATCACAACGACCAACAAGGGCTCGATCACCTCGGTGCAGGCCATTTACGTCCCGGCGGACGACTTGACCGATCCGGCGCCCGCCACCTCCTTCGCGCACTTGGACGCGACGACCGTGCTGTCTCGCTCGATCGCCGAAAAGGGCATCTATCCGGCGGTCGATCCGCTCGACTCGACCTCGCGCATGCTTTCAGCGGCCGTCGTCGGCGAAGAGCATTACGACGTCGCCCGAAAGGTGCAGTCGACGCTGCAGCGCTACAAGTCGCTGCAGGACATCATCGCCATTCTCGGCATGGACGAATTGTCCGAAGAGGACAAGCTGGTCGTGACGCGCGCCCGCAAGATCGAGCGCTTCCTGTCGCAGCCGTTCCACGTCGCCGAAGTGTTCACCGGTTCGCCCGGCAAGCTCGTCGCGCTCGCCGACACGATCAAGGGCTTCAAGGGCCTGGTCGAAGGCAAGTACGACCACCTCCCCGAGGCCGCTTTCTACATGGTCGGCACGATCGAGGAAGCGGTCGAGAAGGCCCAGAAGCTCGCTGCGGAAGCCGCGTAACGATCTGTCGTCCCCGCGCGAGCGGGAATGACATTTTCGGAAACAGGATCAAGTCATGGCCGCCTTTCACTTCGAACTCGTTTCGCCCGAACAGCTTCTGTTCTCGGGCGAGGTCGAATCCGTCGTCGTTCCCGGCACGGAAGGCCAGATCACGGTTCTGAAGGACCATGCGCCGGTCATGACCACGCTGAAGCCCGGCGTCGTCGAGGTTTCTGAAAACGCCACGACGAAGCGTCGCATGTTCGTGCGCGGCGGCTTCGCCGACATCGCGCCGACGGGCCTCACCGTTCTCGCCGAACAGGCCGTGGCGATCGAGGAACTTGACGCGGCGCGCCTGGCCGCCGAGATCCAGAACGCTGAAGAAGACGTCAACGACGCTTCCGAGGGCGAGGCGAAGCGCGCGGCAAATGAAAAGCTCGATCAACTCCGCGAGCTGAAGGCTGCGCTCGGCCTGTAAGAGACGCGTGTCGGCGTCGCTAAGTTTGGGAAATTCTGCGCGGCAATCGCTCGTTCATGACGGCGGATTGCGGACGCGATCCTCCAGATCCTTGCGGATCTCATCCGGCTCCGCGCCTGCTTGCCAGTACAATTCGCTGAAGGTCGTGGCTGCGATGAAGATCGCAAAGCCCGTGAAAAAGCCCCAGGCGCCACCGAATACGACGAAGGCGGCAATAGCGCCGGTGACGCCGATCAGTGGTCCAGCTATTCTGACGATCCGTCCCGACATTCGCTGATGCTCCCGGGCGCGTAGGCTCTCGTCGCGCAGCGCGACACGAATATAGCGAACAATCGCGTGCGTCCGGCGGCTTCTTCATACGCCCGCATCGCCAGGCTCCCTTGATCTAGACGGCGGGCGATCGTATCTAGACGCGAACGCGAGCGAGATTCGACCATGCCATTCCATATTCGGGACGAGGCTACCGACAAGGCCGTGAGGAGGCTCGCGGCCAGAACCGGCCTGTCGCTAACCGAGGCGGTTCGTACGGCCGCCGAAAACGAGCTGCAGCGGATTGAGCGCGCCCGTCGTCCGCTATCCGAGCGGGTCGCTGCGATCCAGGCGCGCGCGCGCGCCTATCCGCCGACCGGTCTTTCAGCCGACAAGGACTTCTACGACGCCATGTCCGGCGATATCTGACATGTACGTCGATGCATCGGCGCTCGTCGCCATGATCGTCGGCGAGACGGACGCCGACGCCCTGCTGAGTGCGCTGGAGGAATCCGATTCGAAGCGGATCACCGCTCCGATCGCCATGTTCGAGGCGGCAGCGGGAATCGCCCGCATCCGCGCCTGTCCGCCGGCGGATGCGCGCGCGCTCGTCCACGACTTCCTGCGCGAAGCGGAGATAGCGATTGTGGCGATAGACGAGCGACACGGCGATCTGGCGGTCGCCGCGATGGAAAGATTCGGCAAGGAGCGACATCCCGCCGCGCTCAATATGGGAGATTGTTTCGCATATGCTGTCGCAATGGTCGAACGCGTCTCGATCCTCTACAAGGGCGACGGATTCAGTCGAACCGATCTGGTTGCGGCTTGGCGAACCTGACTGGCGCGCATGATCCCCGACATCCGCGATTTCGACGCGCTGTCCCGCGCTTTCCGCTGGAAAATCCCGCCTCGCTACAATATCGGCGTCGACGTCACGGACAAATGGGCGGCGGTCGAACCGAAACGCCCGGCGATCTTCGAGGTCGGACCCTCCGGCGCGGTTGCGACAATCGCCTTCGGCGAGCTCAGCGAAAAATCGAATCGTCTCGCCAACGCTTTGCGCGCGCTCGGCGTCGGTCGCGGCGATCGTGTCGGCATCCTGCTGCCCCAGTCGCATCGCGTGACGATCGCACATGCCGCCATCTACAAGCTGGGCGCGATCGCCGTGCCGCTCGCGCTGCTGTTCGGCGACGATGCGCTCGCCTATCGTCTGAACGATTCCGGCGCGAAAGCGCTGATTGCCACCGGCGCCGGCGCGCGCAAGGCCCGCGCGCTCGGAAATCGGGCAATGGCGCTCGAACTGGTTGTCTCGACGGATGGCGCCGACGGCGCAACGTTCGATTTCGATCGCTTGATCGCGGATGCCTCGTCCAACTTCACGGCTGTCGATACAACGCCTGACGATCCGGCTCTGATGATCTACACGTCGGGCACGACCGGAAATCCGAAGGGCGCGCTGCACGGGCATCGCGTGCTGCTCGGCCATCTGCCGGGCATCCAGGTGCCGCACGAATTCTTTCCGCAGCCGGGCGATTTGATGTGGACGCCTGCGGACTGGGCATGGGCTGGCGGCCTGCTCAACGCCATGCTGCCCGCTCTGCACTTTGGCGTGCCGGTCGTGGCGCGCGCCTGGGAAAAATTCGATCCGGACGCGGCTTTCGATCTCATGGCGAGGTTGAAGGTCCGCAACGCATTTTTCCCGCCGACCGCGTTGCGCATGTTGCGCACCGTCGAAAATC
Organism: Beijerinckiaceae bacterium; assembly: GCA_046349215.1. Taxonomy (GTDB): domain Bacteria; phylum Pseudomonadota; class Alphaproteobacteria; order Rhizobiales; family Beijerinckiaceae; genus JAJXWB01. Next base: position 24,925 of record JAXMCV010000006.1, on the reverse strand, counting down.
CACGCGCGAAATACGATCTTCGTCTGCGCACGCTCGGATCGGCCGGCGAGGCGCTCGGCGTCGAACCCTATGAATGGGCCAAGCGCGAACTGAATCTGCCAATCAACGAATATTACGGTCAGACCGAGTGCAACCTGGTGCTCGGTTCCTGCGCTGCGCTCGGCGTGAGCAAGGCGGGCTTCATCGGCAAGGCTATGCCGGGCCACGAGGTTGCGATCATTCGCGAGGATGGCAGCATTTGCGCCTCGGAAGAACTCGGACAGATCGCCGTGAAGCGGCCGGACCCCGTGATGTTCCTCGAATACTGGAACCGTCCGGACGCGACCACGGACAAATTTATCGGCGACTGGATGACGACCGGCGACCAGGGCGTGATGGACGAAGCAGGCTATGTACGTTTTGTCGGTCGCGACGACGATGTCATCACGTCGTCTGGCTATCGCATCGGGCCCGGGGAGATCGAGGATTGCCTCCTCCGGCATCCTGCGATCGCCAATGCGGCTGCTGTCGGCAAGAAGGACGCTTTGCGAACGGAGATTGTGAAGGCTTTTGTCGTCCTTCGTCCGGGCTTCGAGCAAGCGGATACTCTTGTCGCGGATATACAATCATTTGTCCGCCAGAGGCTCGCTGCCTACGAATATCCGCGCGAGATCGCTTTCGTGGATTCATTGCCGCTTACGACGAGCGGCAAGGTAATCCGAAGGCATTTGCGCGAGTAACCCCGTTCGGGCGGTGCGGGAAGGTTTCGCCGCTGCGATCCGGTGGTTACGCAGAGTTCAGCCCAGGCGGCGCAGCAGTTTGCGGCGGCGCTGCCCATGCTGGGTCGCAAAGCGAACCCGTAGCGTCAGAGGGGGCGTCGTCAGGACCCCTGACAAGCCGAAGTGGGGCGCAGGCGCGCTGCGCGGTCGCCGACCGGCCGGGTCAGACTAAGACTTCCTGGCGCACTGCGCAGTTGCGCGACCGCGGCGGCCAGATTGTGGCGAACGAGCTAGGGGACGCACCGGGCTGCGGGCTTGATAAACGGGGCCTTCAATCACAAATACGGCGCAAGCTAGTCAGTCCTTCGCGGAGGCTAGACTGGCGATTGCTTTGATGTCACGCACCCGGTTTTTTTGAGGCTGCGCCTTGCGCGGACACAAATACGCCGTATGGTGCCGGCGAATGTGAACCCCCGACGGCGACGTCGTCGGAGCGGTGGTTTGTTGTGGGACGGGACCCTTTCATGGGACTAGCGAGTAAGCCCATCGGGGCCTCTTTGCGGACAGGAATCCAGAAGACGTTGCCGATCTTCGTGACGGCTATTGTCTTCAGTTTCTTTATCAATTTGCTGATGTTCGTCAGCCCCTTGTACATGCTTCAAATTTACGACCGTGTCGTAAACAGTCGAAGCCTGACAACCCTGATTGCAATTACAGTCCTCGCCGGCTTTCTGCTACTGGTATATGCGGCGCTTGAGGCGCTGCGGTCGCGAATTCTTGTCCGCGCAGGACTTATGTTTGACGAGGAAGTTGCAGGACCAGTATTTGCGGCGGTTCATAAGGGCAATCTTAGACTTCCCAACGGCGGATATGGTCAATGCCTGCGTGACGTGGACGTGTTGCGCGAGTTCCTCACCGGGCCGGGCCTTATTGCCTTGTGCGACGCACCCTGGTTTCCCATCTTTGTCGCCGCGTGCTTTATGCTGCATCCGTGGTTCGGCTTTCTGGCGCTCGCCGGCAGCATTGTCACGCTGGGCCTCACGGTTCTCAACGAAGTGGTGACAAAGCGCGAATTGAACGCGGCCACCGTGGCGGCCATGGACGCAAATCAGAGCGCGCAGGCGATGTTTCGCAATGCCGAAGTGCTCCAGGCCATGGGGATGCTCGGCGCCGTCAGGTCGATTTGGCAGCGCCAGCACGATTTCGTGCTGAGCCTTCAGGCGCTCGCCAGCGATCGCGCCGGCGGGATCATCGCCTTCACCAAATTCTTCCGCATGTTCCTGCAGACTTTGATCCTGGGCATGGGCGCCTATCTGGTGATCAATCGCGAGATTTCGCCGGGAGCGATTATCGCCGGGTCGATCCTGGTTGGGCGCGCGCTCCAGCCGATTGAGATGGCGGTCGGCAGCTGGAAGGGCTTCCTCGCCGCGCGCGCATCATTTGGCCGGCTGAAGCAGCTTCTGACGATGACCGGCGACGATCCTGTCCGGATTTCGCTTCCAAAGCCCGAGGGCATTCTCGACGTCGCTGACCTGATCGCCGCAGCCCCGTCCAATCCGAACGTGGCCATTCTGAAAGGCGTAAGTTTCAACCTGCCGGCGGGCGAATTGCTAGGGGTGGTGGGGCCTAGCGCCGCGGGCAAATCCAGCTTGGCCAGGGTACTGGTCGGCGTATGGCCCCTCGTGCGCGGCTCCGTGCGTCTGGATGGGCACGATCTTGCGCAATGGGAGCCTCAAGAGCTTGGTCAGCACATTGGATATCTTCCACAGGACGTCGAATTGTTCGCCGGGAGCGTCGCGCAGAATATTGCTCGTTTTCGCGATGCCGATTCCGAGGCGGTGATGGAAGCCGCCATGCTTGCTGGCTGCCACGAACTGATTCAGCATTTTCCGCAGGGCTATAATACGCAGATCGGCGACGGCGGCCAGGCGCTGTCCGGCGGGCAGCGCCAGCGCATTGGACTGGCGCGGGCGATATTCGGCCGTCCAAGCCTGATCGTGCTCGACGAGCCGAATGCCAATCTTGACTCCGCCGGCGAAGAAGCATTGCTCGCGGCGGTTCAACGGTTGAAAAGTATGGGCACTACGATTGTCATCATCTCTCACAAGCTGAACATTCTGTCCGCCGTCGATCAAATCCTGGTCATGGCGGATGGGGCCAACAAGGCGTATGGCCCGCGGGACGCGGTGCTTCAATCCTTGATCCAACCGCGCGTTGTCGCAAATTCCGGGTCTAACGTTCCGACGACGACTGCGGCCGCCGCTCAAGGAGCAGAATGATGGCGCATGTCACTCGTCCCCCGACGCAATGGCGCCACTTCGCGATCGCCGGCTATGCGATCATTGTGCTGACTTTCGGCGTGGCTGGCGGTTGGGCGGCCGTAGCGAAAGTCGATCAAGCTGTGGTCGCCCCAGCTGTTGTTGCCGTCGAAAGTAATCGGAAAACCCTCCAGCATTTCGAGGGCGGGATCGTCCGCGAAATTCTGGTCAAGGACGGCGATCAGGTAGGGCAGGGCCAGGTGCTGTTCCGACTTGAGAAGGTTCAAGCGCAAGCCAACAATGACCTGCTCCAAAGCCAGCTGGATTCGGCTCAGGCGCTGGAAGCGCGTCTCCTGGCCGAGCGGGAAGGCAAGGACGATATCACGTGGCCCGAGTCGCTCGCCCAACGCAGCGGCTTGCCGCAAGTCCAACGGTTGATGAACGATCAATCCAGCCAGTTTCAGGACCGTCGCGCCTCGTTGCGAGGTCAGATCAAGGTGATGGAAGCCAAGATCGACCAGGTCAAGACCGAGATCGGCGGAATTGCGATCGAAAAGCAATCGATGGAAAGGCAGGTCGCCTACATCAACGAGGAGCTGGTGAACCTGCGGCGCCTGCTGCAAAGTCAGTTGGTGCCGGCGACTCGGGTGTTCGCCATGGAGCGCGAACGCACGCGCCTCGAGGGTGCAATCGGAAAGGCGATTTCTGACAGCGCCCGCGCCGAGGGCCAGGTCGCGGAGATCAATGTCCAAATCCGGCAAATGCAGCAGAAGTTCCAGGAGGAAGTCGCGACCGCGCTGCTCGAGGTGCGGCAAAAGATCGGCGATTATCGCGAACGGTCCACCGTCGCAAAGGACGTGCTGAAACGAATCGAGATCGTCGCTCCCCGCGCCGGCACAATCCAGAATCTCAAGGTTTTCACCCTGGGCCAAGTGATCCGGTCGGGCGAACCGCTTCTCGACATTGTGCCCCACGATGAGCCTTTGATCGTGCAGGCGCAGTTTTCACCTACCGATATCGACACTGTTCATGCCGGCGCTGAGGCGGAAATTCGCTTTCCGTCATTTCATTCGCGGCAACTGCCGCTGATGGTCGGCAAGTTGCAGTTTGTTTCGCGAGACCGCTTGGTGGATGAGGCGCAAAGGACTCAATATTTTCTCGGCGTCGTCGCGATCAACAAGTCGGACATTCCCGAGGAATATCGCTCAAGGATACGCCCGGGCATGCCAGCCGAAGTGATTGTCACGGCTGGCGAGCGAACTGTTTTGAATTATCTGGTGTCGCCGTTGACGGAGTCTCTTCGGAAGACCTTCATCGAAAAATGAGCGGCATCGAGCCGTATGAGAGCATATTGATTGCCGTGGCGTAGCGTCGAGGCGGGGCGTTGAGGAACAGGTCAATGTCTGTGAGGCGTATTGTGTATATGTTGGGCGCTGTTAGTTGCTGCATCACAAGCGCCGACGCCGATACGATCAGCGGCGCCCTCGCGCGCGCCTACAACACAAATCCACAGCTCAATGCCCAGCGCGCGAACACGCGCGCCGTCGACGAAAATTATCCAATCGCTTTTGGCTCTTTCCTGCCAACAGCTCAAGGACAGGGCAGTCTCGGCATTCTGCGGCAGGGTCTGCATTTTCCATCGATCACAGACCTTAACGGCAATACGTCACGGGCTTACACCAACTGGACGCTGACACATCCGTCCTCAGCTGGCGTTGTCGTAAATCTCAACATCTTCAACGGGTTTCGTTCGATCAACGGAATCAATCAAGCTGCTGCGCAAATTCGTCAGTCGCGGGCGCAGTTGAAGTACACGGAAAACATTGTCCTCAACCAGGGCGCCAGCGCCTATCTCGGGGTCTTGCGGGCCACCGCCGTGTATGCACTGCGCTCGAACAATGTTCAGGTGCTCGAACGCCAGGTCGCAATCACCAAAGAGCGCCTTGAAGGCGGAGAAGTGACCAGCACGGATCTGTTTCAGGCGAAAACCGCCTTGGCGCAGGGACAACAAGATCAACAGGCGTCGTATGTGACCTTGCAGGCGAGCATCGCGACCTACAAGCAGCAGATCGGCGTTGCGCCGGGAGAACTTAGGCCGGCGCGTCCCCTAGGCGCCCTGCTTCCGGCTTCGCGCGCCGAGGCGATCCAGATCGCAGATGCAGAAAACCCGCTCATTCAAGCCGCCAAGTTCAATGTTGAAGTAGCGGATTTCCAGGTCAAGCTGATAGCAGGCCAATTGGCGCCGACCCTTGGCTTGACGGGCGGTGTTACTAGCTACCGTGATTACGCGGGCACGCGTTTGGAGCGCCTATATCAGGCGCAGGTGACCGCGCAGCTTAATGTTCCCCTGTATGAAGGCGGCGTCGTATACGGCCAGGTGCGTCAAGCCAAGGAAAAGCTTGCGGAGGCTCGACTTCTCAGTGATCAGCAGACCGATCAGGTGCACCAGACTGTCGAATCGACCTGGGCCAATTGGGCGGAGGCCGATGGGATTTTAAAAGCCGCGCAGCGGCAGGTTAAATTCGCCGAAAGCGCGCTTGCCGGCGTTCGGGAGGAGGCGAAATTCGGCCAACGGACAACGCAAGATATCCTCAACGCGCAGCTCACGCTGGTGAACGCGCGGATTGCCGCCGTCGCGGCGCAACATGATCTGACACTTTCCTCCTATGCCCTCCTTGCGTCGATGGGACGACTGACGGCGCCTATCCTTCAGCTCGACGTCGCCACTTATGACCCCAAGGAGCACGCCAAGCGGGTGAAATATCAATTTATCGGCACTACTGACTGGTGAGGACGGCAATGGCGGGCCGCCCTCATCGTGTCACGTCGCTCCTGGGTGCGGTCTCGACGGCTGGATGGCCTCGGGACTGAAACGAACCAACAAGCCGTCGCACGACCTGCTACGCCTCGCGGTGGGCAAGTAGGCCAACGCAGCGGCTGAGTTATGAGGCGCGGAGATTGCTGGCGCGCTTCCGCATGCCGATTGCGCCATTCTTTCGAGAATTGCACGGTTTCTTGTCAAAGAATCTTAGTGTAGACTTATTCGAGGCTTGGAGTCGCAAGACGTGAGCGCATTGAATTTGTTCAGCTTTCCTCAGCGAGACCGGACGCCGGCAAGGCGTGACTGGTCTCAGCAAGAGCTTGCCGAATTTTACCGCGTGGAAGCCGCCTTGATCCAGGCGGGCATCCGGCTTGCTACCGACAGGGGGCTTAGCGACGAGGGCGATCCCTGGTTCGTGTTCTGCCGGGAGGAAACCGGCGATCCCGTCGTGCATTTGGCGCGGATCGATGGGGAATATGTGATTGCGAGCGAGGCGCTGGAACAGATTTCGCGTGGCCGCGATTTCCGCCAGATGGTGCAGTCGCTGATAGATAGGCATCGGGCAACGACGCCTCTGGCTTCGCCGATCGGCGGCAAGATATCGATCCATCCTGCGGCGCTCTTGATCGCCTTCGTCGGGGTTGCGCTGCTGAAAACCGCGCAACCTGCAAAAGCTGGCCAGCTGCTTCCTGCTGCAGGCGATGGCGTCCGAAAGGTCGTCCTCAACAGTTCCGGCGCGTCCCTTCCGGCTCCGCTTTTTTCCAATCCGACGCAGGGCTCCGATGGGGCCTTGGAGCCGGTGCACAATGCGATGATGCTGATCGCGGCGGCGGCCGGGATATTGAGCGCGACCAATACTGCCGCAGCCATGGACCAGGGGTCGTCGCCGCCAAACGACTTTGCAGGATCAACGCCGGCAGGCGGTTCACAGGCTATCGAACCGGAATTCATGCCGATTGTGAGCGCAATTGTTACGTCGAATGCCGGGTCTGCGATTGGGCTAACCGCGGACCACACCGTACAGGCGCCCGACTTTTTCGGCGCCACCACTTCCGTTGCCATGGTGCATGGATCTTCCGATTCCGCTGTCAGCGGAAATCCCAGCGGCTTTATTTTTTGGCAGGCCGAGGCGCAGACGAGCGCGCCGGGCTCGCTTGCCCCAGATCCCAATTTTCATCTGAATACCGGCATTTTGGACGCCGCGAGGGGCGACGTTCAGCTGGCGCAGCTGGCGCAAATGCAGGTGCACGCCGTTTTTACCTCAAACGGTTCGACCGCGGCGACCGCGCCCGCGCCCGCGCCGGGAGGTCAGACGGGCGTGATCCACGAGAATGCGGTCCTCACGTCCCAACTTCCGACCGAGTTGACGTACGCCATCAGTCACGGCGCGGTGTCCTATGGCGCTGGCGCTGCGTTGACCTTTCTCGAACAGCAAAAGATCGTGCTCGATCTGAACGCGAGCGGCGAATCCTCGCTCACCCCGACCTCGGCTTCCAGCGGCAATGGCGCCGGTAGCGCAAGCGGCGGGATTGGGGGGCCCGGCTACATCAGCGTCCTGGTCGGGTCCAGCTCGAGCACGCCAGGTTCGACGGCGACCTTGACGCCCGATCAGTTTGGTCAAGTCCTGCACGCCTTTCTTGAATCGGCGGCAGACGCGAAGGTGATCATCTCGCAGCAAATCTATGTTTTTGCGGATGCGGGAGCGCATACGGTTCCGACCGAAAGCGTAAATTTGGCATTTAGCGACGGGAGCACCATCAGCATTGTGGGAACGCAGGTTTCCGTGGACCATATTCTCGCTATGGTCCACTGAGGCGGGTTTGCTGCGGAGCGTATCGGCGTAGCGTTCCCGGGGGAGGACGCCTTGAACCTTGCGCTTGCGTAGTGTTTTCTATGTGGCTAGTATGACAGGGATTTCCGTGCGATGGAGAGCGCGCATGTATGTAAATATGCAGCGGCGAACTGAAAGTGCGGTTCAAGATTTGCGCCGTGAGGGCGGTCGATGGCTCAAGGAGCTTCGCGAAGCTGCCGGCCTGTCGCAGCGCGAACTCGCGCATGCCGTGGGCGCTGAGTATTATACCTTCATCTCGCAGGTAGAATTGGGACGCGGCAGAGTGCCTCCGGACAAATACAAAGTCTGGGCCGCTGCCGTCGGGGTGGACACCCGTGAGTTCGTCATGGGGCTGATGCACTACTACGACCCCGTCACCTACAACATTTTGTTTGGCGACTGACGCAGCCCCTTCATCCTGTCGAACTGAAAATCCTCGAGTCCCGCCACGCGAGCGAGCCGTTCAGCGCGGGATTGCAGCCATAAGAAGCGTTCTTGCCCCGGCTGTCATTCCAGAGTGATTGCCTTCACGCCGATCCCCAAAACGCGCGAGTCGTTCGCACCCCATTCAACGGGGGATTGGGCATAGGAAGTAGAAATCGCGATCCGTGTTTCGCCGACCGTTCCATCCGGGAGAACGCACGGGACGACAGTGTCTCCTGCTTTCACGATAAGCTCCGAGCAGACTTCATGGCCATTGATTGCAATGGTCACACGTTGCGGCCCTTTGGTTGCAAGGGCCCTCAGCTGCAGCGCCAAACGAGAGAAATGGGCTTTCTGAGCGTCAATGTTGACGACCACCTCAGCATGCGTTCCATCGGTCCAGCGGCCCCATGCTTCGGCGACATGGAAGTCGGACAGCATTGCATGGTTCTCGCGACTTTCTGCCCCAAGACCAATCGTTCGGCCATCCCACGGCTCGACCGCGGATCCGCCAAAGCGCACCAGACCCATGTCAGCGATGACTGACCGGTAGTAGCCTGTCCATTCCGGCCCGCGCAGATGCAGACCATCCCGAAACGCGCCATCCGGGAACGATGCGAACTGATTGACGTCGATCACTTCCACACCGGGGGCGAACTTCCTTAAGGCGGCAAGATCAATACGGGGCAGCGAGGCCGGCGCCGGTTCGATAATGATGCGGCAGACAATCGAGGCGCCCGCGCAGGCATCCGATATCCTCCGGAGGAAATATTGGTTCTGAGGTGCAATTTCGAATTCCGTCAGAGTTTTTCGTCGGAAGTCGATGGCGCTCTGGTTCGCTGCGCTGCTATCCGTTGGCGCCGATGGGCGCGATACATGTCGGTAGATTTGCGATCGCCTCGGCAACTCTCGCGATGCCGACTGGAACGATTTGTACAGGAGTTCGAAGAGAACAAACTTGCGCCCCGCCTCGGTGTCGCCCGCAGCCCGTAGATCATCGATCTCGTCGCTGCGGGTGAACAGTGTATCGGTGTAGGTATGCCGAATCCGGCCTCCCTCCGCATCGTTCACCGTGGTGACGAGCAATTCCGGCACAATGAAAAGGTCCATCTGTCGAATTGCATGCGTCTCCAGGACGCGTCTCAATATGAAATATTGGCCTGCAAGTTTGAGCCAGCCATTGGTCAAGATTGGAAGATCGGACTTATCGAATGCGATCCCTATCGTGGCATTCTCGGTGACGCTGTCGGACAGGATAAGTCGATCATAAGCGCCATGCGATTGCCGCAACATTCGCAGCTTGATGTCTTCCGGGTGACGCGCGAGGCCGCGGGCGGAGTAACTGCCGACTCCAGCCAGAATGAAGATCAAACACGATCCAACAAAGAAAGCGATCGTCGCACGAGAGCGGTATAGCGCCGGCGTCCGCGGTTCAGAACTGGAAGTAAAGAAATTCAGTGACATGGTTTAACCGGGCCAATCCAAGCAGGAAGAGCAAGCTTATAAACACCGTGGCGCCCGCCGCCGCCAATCGCCTTCGCCGACAGTCGGATCGCGCGCAGAGGACGACGCCGGTAGCAATCTGCTGCGAAGTCGGCCCAATCATGGCAAGCGCGACAAGCGGGAGGAGCCACAATACTCCGGAGACGGAACCCAGGACGGGATGAGCAGGCAGAGGCAGCGGATCCAGATCAAGCGCCGCAGAAAAAAGCGTCGACAGCTTCACGCCTCGCAGCGTCTGCAGGGCGTCGGCGAGCGGTGTCCCGACGTCGGCGCTGTCAAATCCGCCAAGGCCGCTCATCGCATATAACATTCTTCCGGCGCCTTCGAGCGATGCCGCGCGAAAGAATACCCAGCCGCAGACAACCGCGCCGAAGGTCAACAGCAGTCCAACTGCCCTTTCGGGCGCCGAGTCTCTGATAGGAATTTGCGACCTCAAGGCCCGCCAGCCATGATTGATCACGAGATACAAGCCATGAAGCACGCCCCAAATTGCAAACCCATAGCCCGCTCCATGCCAAATCCCGCCGAGCGCCATCGTGACGAGCAGGTTCACATAACGACGCGTCGGGCCCAGGCGATTGCCGCCCAGCGGAAAATAAAGATAGTCGCGCAAGAAACGCGACAATGTCATGTGCCACCGCCGCCAGAAATCGATGATGCTGAAGGCACGGTAGGGCGCATTGAAATTGAGCGGCAATCGAATTCCGAAAAATCGGGCGCTGCCAATCGCCATGTCGGTATATCCGGAGAAATCGAAATAGAGTTGAAACGTATAGGCGAGCGCGCCCCACCATGCCGCGACAAAGCTCAAGTGGACGCCCTGATCTGCAGCAGCAAACGCGGAATTTGCGTATGGCGCTATCGAATCCGCAAGCCACACCTTCTTGAAAAGCCCTAGCGCGAATATGAGCAAGCCGAAGCTGATGTGCCGTTCGTAACCCGCCCACGAGAGCCGCCGCGCGAATTGTGGCATCATTTCTCGATGATGCAGAATTGGGCCGGCGAGCAAATGCGGGAAAAAGCTGATAAAAAGAATGTAACGCCAGATATCGTAGCGACCGCAAATCCCGCGGCTCACGTCCACCAGGTAGGCAATCTGCGTGAACGTGAAAAACGAAATGCCGATCGGCAACACGATTTCGGGAGACGTCCAGTCAAATCCAAGATGCGCATCCAACTGCGCCACGAGAAAATTTGTGTATTTAAATGCAATCAGCAGAGCCAAATTGAGGCCCACGCCCAATGTCAGGACCGGCCGCCTCCATCGGGAGGTCCGCTCCAGCCACGAGCCGGCCGCAAAATTGAACAGTCCCGATACTAAAAGCAACGGCAAATATTTGGCCGACCAATACGCATAAAAATACAAAGAAAATATCATAAGTAATATATTTGCATAATCGATATTTACACGCAAAACGATATAATACGACACGAATACGCATGGAAGAAAAATCAATATGTATTCGTATGAGTTGAAAAGCATCCCACAATTCCGCGATGGCCGGCCCAGCCATCCGATATATCAACGGAGCCGCGCCTCAAAGAATTTTCCAAACCCGAGTTCCGAGGCTGTCGGCTCCTGACAGTTCGGTTCACCTGTCCGGTCGCCGGGCCCCGTACGGAACAAAGCTCGACGCGTCCCGCCGTGTCGAGGCCATTGCCTCCTCTGGGACCGGTTCCTTGAGTGGACCGTCAAATATCAGACCTAGGGGCCCTTGCAATTCGGTCTTGTAGGAGCTGGATGAACCGCAAGCGCGCGGTTTGTTTTGTCCTTGCGAGCGCCTTGGGAATGTTGGATAAAGCCCGGCCCTGCGAGAAGGAAAGACGTGCGCAGTGACGCCGCACGGAGTCGCCAAGATATGACCCAGGCCGATCCTCGAAAATTTGGCTTTGCATTTGGTCTTGGCTTGGCGGCTCTGGGGACTGTTGCCCTGACAAGGGCGGCGCCTGCCTGGGAGTGGGGCGGCCTTTGGTTCGTTGCGGCGACGTTGCTTGTGATTGGGCTGCTGCGGCCTTCATGGCTGGCCGCGCCGGCAAAATGGTGGATGACTCTTGGGGAGATCTTGGGGCGGATTGTCAGTCCGATCGTTTGGGCCGTGATATACGTCGCCTGCTTTGCTCCCATTGGCCTTGCGCTGCGCCTTCTGAAGCGCGATGCGCTGCACTTGGCCTTTGACGAGACCGCCCAGTCGTATTGGATTTCTCGCGATCCCGCGGACGCCCCCGCAACCAGCTTGAAACGACAGTTCTAGGCATGAAAGCGTCGACCTTCGTTGAACTAGTGCAATTCCTTCGCGCAAGGAAGAAGCTTTGGTTGGCGCCTTTGCTCATTGTGATGGCGATCGTCGGAAGTTTGCTGATTCTGGCGGAGGGCTCCGTGCTCGCGCCGTTTCTTTATACGCTCTTCTGATATGAATATTGTTGGGATATCGGCGTACTATCATGATAGCGCCGCTGTTTTATTGCGCGATGGCAAGATCGCTGCCGCAGCACAGGAAGAGCGGTTCTCCCGATCGAAGCACGACGCCCGGTTTCCGGGGATGGCCTTACGCTACTGCCTTGACGAGGCGCACATCGGCCCGCAGGACGTGGATCATGTCGTGTTCTACGACAAGCCCTTCCTGAAATTCGAGCGCCTGGTCGAGACCTACCTGTCGTTTGCTCCTCGCGGTTTCGCGTCCTTCAGAAAAGCGATGCCGCTCTGGATCGGCGAGAAGCTTTTCATGAAGTCGATGCTCGCGAAAGAACTCTCGGCCTTCGGCGCGCAGGTCGATTGGGCTTCGAAGCTTCTGTTCTCCGAACATCACCTCAGCCATGCAGCGAGCGCCTTTTACCCGTCGCCATTCGACGAAGCAGCGATTCTGACCCTGGACGGAGTGGGCGAGTGGGCAACGTCATCGATCGCGATTGGAAGTGGTCGAACGGTGCAGGTCCTAAAGGAAATTCACTTTCCCCACTCGGTAGGGCTGTTGTATTCCGCGTTCACCTATCACCTAGGGTTCCGCGTCAATTCCGGCGAATATAAAGTGATGGGGCTCGCGCCCTACGGGCGTCCGGTATTCAAGGAAACCATCCTCACGCAATTGTTGGACGTCAAGCCTGACGGTTCGTTCAGGATGGACATGAATTACTTTGACTATTGCGTCGGACTGCGGATGACAAACGCCAGATTTGCGGAGCTTTTCGGAGTCGAGGCGCGAAAGCCCGAGGAGCCGCTCCGCCAGGCGCATCTGGATATCGCGGCCTCCATTCAAGCGGCGACTGAAGAGATCGTACTGAGGCTCGGAAGGGCAATAGCAGCCTCAACCGGCCAGAAGAACTTGTGCCTGGCCGGCGGCGTCGCGCTGAACTGCGTCGCCAATGGCGCGCTTTTGAGGGACGGCTGTTTTGATCATATCTGGATCCAACCTGCGGCGGGCGATGCTGGCGGCGCGCTCGGCGCGGCAATGCTCGCCCACTATGAGTATCTCAAGCACGAACGTCCGAAAGTCTCGGGTCGGGACCTTATGCAAGGCGCGCTCCTTGGGCCGGCCTATTCGCAAGACGAGATCGAAACGGCGCTTTTGAAATGTGGCGCGAAATTTGAAGTCCTAACGGAGCGCGATCTGATCGAGACCGCCGCTCAATACCTCGCAGACGGGAAAGCGCTCGGCTGGTTTCAGGGCCGGATGGAATTCGGCCCGCGAGCGCTTGGCGCCCGCTCGATCCTGGCGGACGCGCGATCTCCCACTATGCAAAGCGTGCTGAATCTCAAAATCAAATATCGAGAATCCTTTCGACCTTTTGCGCCCTCCGTTCTCGAGGAGGACGCCGCCGATTGGTTCGAACTCAAGGCGCGCAGTCCCTACATGCTCATTGTGGCCGAGGTGCGAGCCGATAAACGCGTTGCGCTTGATAAGGACGAAGCCGATATTCAAGGGCTCGATGCGCAGCGCGTGACGCGTAGCCTTATTCCCGCTGTCACGCATGTGGACTATTCCGCGCGCATCCAGACGGTCGAGTGCGACGTGCAGCCGCGCTACCATGCGCTCTTGTCGGAATTCAAGGCCCTGACGGGCTGCCCCGTCGTGGTCAATACGAGCTTTAATGTTCGAGGCGAGCCTATCGTCGCGAAGCCCGAAGACGCTTTCCGTTGCTTCATGGGGACGGAAATCGACGGCCTGGCGATCGGTAATTGCTTTCTCAGGAAGGAAGATCAAGATCCGGCATTGAAACTGGAGTACAAGGGTGCGTTTGAGCTCGACTAAGTTTTCAGGCCTCTTGATCGTCGTTTGTTCCTTGGCCCTGTCTCTCCTCGCTGCTGAAGCGGCGCTGCGTTGGCTGGACAAGCCGCCGAGCCTGCGCGTCGGATGGAAGTGGGACGCCAGCCCCTACAAAAGCGAGTCGAATTTCGGCGACCATCGAACCAATCAGCTCGGACTTCGCGGCCGCCCGTTTGACTATACGGATTCAGATTTTGTGGTCGTGCTTGTAGGCGATTCTTATGTCGAGGCCGGCGCGCAACCCTTCGAGGACATGCCCGAACAAATACTCGAAGCCGCATTCGCGGCGCGTGGATTCAAGAAGCGCGTCAAGGTGTATTCCATCGCGTCCGCAGGCTGGGGGCAGGATCAAGAAGATCTGGCTCTGGAGCGATACTTCGAAAAATACCGCGCGGATCTGGTGATCCATTGGTTCACACCGGTAAATGACTATTGGGAAAACACCTTCATTGACAGGAGCGTCGACGCGAAGGCGGGGCCGCTCAAGCCGACCTTTCGCCTTCAGCCGGATCGCTCGTTGACCCTGGTCGAGAGCCTCGCAAGTTCTTCAAAGCTCCTGGAGCTCGTTCGCATCGCATGGGGACGCGCCCGGCTCGGATCAAAGGCGACCCGCAACGACATCTACGCAGCGACATGGGACCGCAACTTGCCTTCCGGCAATCTCGTGCCGGTCGCGTCAAGCGAATGCCCCGCTTCACAGATCGCGGAACTCGATATGGTTGAGGCATATCGGCGCGGCTTGAACACCATGACGGTCGTAACCGATGAGCGCGTGGAGGAGGGTCGCACGCATTTTTCTCCGTTTATTCGCCCGACATCAGCTATTGAGAAATATGAGATAGATCTCACTCATGCCCTGCTGCAGAAGATGAATGAGATCGCGACAAAAAATAAAGCAGGCTTTCGCATTTTTTACCCCAAGGGCAGCGATATCGATGCAGCCGTGCGTCATGTCAAATGCGTCCGTCGCGGCGACAAGTTCTATCGCGTCGAAATGAACGATCTCCTGGAATTCTTGGCTCTCACGCCCCTATCGGAGAAGATTGTTCCCGTGACGATCGCTTCGGACAAGCCGAGCGTGCTTTCCAGCCGGGACTGGCATCTCAATCGCTTTGGCAATGAAGAGGCCTTGGCAGGATTGGTAGACTCGCTTGTGCATTCCGGACTCAAGCTGCAATAGGCATACGCCGATTGATGAAGCCGAGGTCGGATTTGGGCGTCGCGTCAATATGCTAGACGAACAAGTGTCAAAGCAGCGCCGCAGTCCCGCTCTGGGCTCTGAGTGTGAAGCGCCGCGTACCGCGCGTGACGCGCAGGCTCCTGGAAAATCCCGACAAACCGCCCCATGGCAATTGGCCCGGTCGCTTCTTCTGGAAAGGATCGGCATGGTCAGTTGCGTGACGCCTTGCGTTTGTATTTTCCGTGGCGTTGGCCTTTATCGGGGTGGCCAATACAATTGTCGATCCGCTTCAATTTCTCGATGCGCTCTGGCTTAAGCTACCGACGATCATGGCGCCGCCGCGCTTCGAATGTCCCATTATTGCCCGTTCCGCCGCGCACGATCCGGTCATTATCGGCAGTTCGACGGTTTCAGGGCCGAGTTCGTCGGGCATTCCAAAAATACTTCCCGGGCAGGGCGATCAATTTGTTCATCGACGGCGCGTTCGCGCATGAAGAACGTCTCATGCTTGATGTCGCGCTACGCACCGGCCAGGTGCGGCGCGTGCTTGGGGGTATTGATTTCTTCTCCTTCGCCGCACGACCCGATCAGACGACCATGCAGTTTTATGCCTCCGAGGCTTGGTAAATCATTTTCGGCGCTGGCAGCTAGCGATCTTCACTGTCTCAGGCTTCAGCTTGGAACTCGTCGTTCAGCTCCGGCCTGGATATCGGTCGCGCCTTTGCTGGCCGAGTGTCGCGTCCGCTTGGCATATGTTTCTGTGTTTCGCAATCCATTGTCTGCCTCGGCAAGGATCAGGATCGACCTCGGCAATCATTGTCGTCAGCAGGCGCGGGCGTTATTCCTTAGATCGATAAGGGCCGTCGGATGCGGCGTGCAGCAGAACTCGCACGATTCATAGGGCTGGCAGTGGCGAAGATGACGAAGAGATTGCCTGTGGTATGTCCAAGATGTCGAAGCCCTCTTGACATCGCTTCGGACAAAATTGCCTGCAACGCGTGCGACGCCAGCTACGCCTCGCCGTTTGGCGTGCCCGTCCTCGTGGATGGCGCAATTGTCGAACGCGTCGGGGCGCCAGCGGACGTCTTTATTGCTGATGTCGCTGCAGCGCTTGGGGCCCGGGATCGAGTCGAAGAAATCAGGCATTGCTTTTCGCTGCGCGTTCAAATGCCTGATCCAGCGCTCCAGGTGGAAGCTGAGCAGTTCGCGCACCGTCTCAGCGCTAGCGGCCACGCAATATCAAATCTGCCGCACGTCCGGCAGATTGAGGACCGCTTCGTCAATGTGCCCGACGGCATTCGCGTTCGCTTGTCTCCCCTTGTCTTTCCAGATCAATTCGCGATTGGAGAGCGGACAAGTCTAAATCTTCAGATTTCAAACACGGGAAGCTCCGTGCTTTCATCGAAATCAAATCCGCCGCTGTATGTTTCCTACCACTGGCGCCGGGCTCAAGGCTTCGGTCGTTTTTGGCGCCATATAACAGGTTCGCGCAGTTCGGAAGGCGTCCGGACTACGCTGTTGATCGATATCCCGCCGGGTCGAATGATCACCCAACCCGTCATGATTGAAACGCCCGCATCTGCGGGCCAGTACGATCTGGAAATCTCGATTGTCCTCGAGAACGTGCGTTGGTTCCGAGAATTTGCGCTGACGCAACAAGCGAAAGTCGTCAAAAGCAAAAAGGCAGAAATTTATGTCCAGTCGCTTGAAGGACCTGCGCTCAACTATAATGAACAACATAGACAGGGAGTTGAACTGCTACGCTCCTGGTTCGAGCGGTTTATCGAAGAAAAAAATCCGCTAACGCTAGAAATAGGAGGGAATTATTCCCCTTCGACCGAGGAATTAAATAAGGGCAATATAATAAATCTTGACGTGGATCTCCACGGCCTGATGGCGAGGAATATTGTAAAAAATGACAATATTGTCTCAGTCGTTGCGAACGGGATGGATATTCCCTTCCAAGATCGAGCGATTGACGCGATAGTAATGTTTGCCACTTTCCATCATTTTCCGGACCCGGTCTTGTTCTTGCGAAGGCTCGGAAGCAAAGTTAAACGCGGCGGACTTATTTGTCTGATGTGCGAGCCTATTGGACACGTCACTGCAGCGCACAATTATACAGCTTACGTCGAGGAACTGGAAAAAGGCGTCAACGAGCAATCCTTCGAAATCTGGGAATATGTCGCAATGATAGATGCGGCAGACCTCGAGATCGTCGACGCTGTTTTCGACCGCGGCGCTGCGATGATTGCGGCGCGTCCGAAGCCGGGTGCTGGATGACACCGCGGCCCCCGCACGAGGGGTGGCCGCCGTCGCTGGGCCGATGGCGCGCGCTGCGTCCGAGCGCACTGGCGGTCGCCATTCCGTGACGCTTACTTGGCGCGATTTGTCGATTGATTGCACCGAATCAATTTTTCTGCGTCTTATCAAGACGCTGCAAGTCGGCGTCGACGCTGTCGACCCTGCGTTCAAGTAGGCGCTTCAAGTTCGTCCGTCGCAGGCGTTAATCAGTTCTTAACCATGCCGCCGCAATGTTGGTTAACGCCACGCGGCTCGATTCCAAAGCCGCCTTCCGGGCGGCGGGGTGAATAGAGTCGCAAGTCAAAATGGCAGCAACAGTCAGTCGTGTTCGCGCAATGGTGGTTTTGGTGGACGGCGTGTTCGATTTGCGCGGTCCGTGCCCTTACTCCTCAGTAGGACGTCGAATAATGAGGAACAGTATTTGCGCCGCGGCTATTCTGGCAGTCGGCTGCATCGGCCCGGCCGCCGCCTCAGATCTCCCCTCGCGCAAGGAACCGCCTCCGCCTCCGCCGCCAACCGAATATCTGAGAGGATCGATCTGGGACGGTTTCTATGGCGGACTGAACGCGGGGTACGGCTCGGGCTCGGGCAATGCTTCGACCCGCGCCATTCCGGTTAGCGATTCTTTCGCCACCAATGTCGCCTCGAATTTTCAGCAGATTTGCGCGGGAACCTGCACAAGCCTCTCGCTGCCTTTCTATGGCGCGACGACCATGGCGAACACTGGCGTCTCCAAGGCGCAGCAAGGTGGTTTTGTCGGAGGCGCGCAGGTTGGCTACAACAAGCAGATCGGAACCAGCTTTCTTGTAGGCGTCGAAGCCGACATCCAGGCGACCGGCATGCGGGGTCGCGGCGGATATATTGGCAGCATGAACGATTCGGCTACTGCCGTAACGACTGCCGTCGGTGGGACCCAGATGGCCAATGCAGTTGCTCGGTCCGCCTCGGGCGCGGGCGCAATCAGGGCAGGCATTAACTGGCTTGGAACGATTCGCGGTCGCGCAGGCTGGCTCGCGTCGCCGACGATATTGCTGTTCGGGACCGGCGGCCTCGCTTACGGCGGCACGCTGGCCTCCGCCTCCCATGTCTATGCCGAAAGCGACAGCGCTTCGATGTCGGCAGGCGGCGTAACGATGTTCTCGACCGCATCGAGCTATCCGATGACGCTCGGGTTTGGTCAGGTGAACGCCGTGCGCGTTGGCTGGACGCTTGGCGGCGGCGGCGAGTGGATGGTCGCCCCGAATTGGAGCGTGAAGGCGGAAGCTCTCTATTACAACTTGGGCAAGGCGACGGTTGGCTCCACGTTCGTTGGCCCGCCCGTCGGCAACGGCTTGCTTGTCATGAACGTGCCCACAACAAGCATTCGCTACGATGGCGTCGTCGCGCGTGCGGGCGTCAACTATCATTTCAATTCGTCCGCGCCGTAGCAACAGGCTGGCGCCTGTGTGACGGGCTCAAAGCCGTCACACAGGACAATGGGACGGAACCCAACCTTCTTGTGCGTCTTCGAGCGCGAGCATCCATTCGATGGGGTCGCCTCGTTTTCCGCGCGAACTTGCGGATTACTTCTGCTTCAAGGCGGCGGCGGGCGAGTATGCGCCGTCTGGACGGGGGCGCCGGAGAGTTTCGTAGCGCTCTGGCTTCATGCTTTGCCTCCTGATCACGATGCCCGCCCTCATGGGCCGGAGAAATACCGCTTTCTTGTCTGGGCAGGCGCGCTGGGGCAGATTGGGCACGAATCTGCGAGTATGGCGTGGCGGGACCCCGATCGAATACGCGACGGGCCGCGATTTCCGGGGAACGATCGGCTATGTTGCACAAGGTAACGCGAGACGTCTGCGCCGTAGCGATAGCTCTGGGATGTTGCCTCGCAGCCCCGGCTTCAGCTCAGCAATTTTCCTCGATCCAGGCGTTTGGCGACAGCTACGCCGATACGGGCAATCTGTGGAATTACCTGCCGCCGGGCTTCCAGCTGCCGCTCTACCCGACGGGCAGGTTTAGCGGCGGGACGAACTATGTCGACACGCTGACGGCGCTGCTTGGCGCGCCGCAAGCCAATTACGCGATCGGCGGCGCAAAGGCCGGAACCACGAATACGGTCGCGCCCGGACTGCCCGGCTTTGCCCAGCAATGGGCCGGTTTTCTCGCATCCGGGAGGCGTTTCCTGCCGACCGATCTTCTCGCGCTGAACATCGGCGGCAACGATGCGCGAGCCTACTACCAGGGTGGCGGAACGCTGGCTGGCGTCGGCGCAGCGTCGGCCACGACCGCTGCGCAAGCAATGGCAGGGGTCAACGCGCTCGTGGGGGCGGGCGCCCGGACAATAGCCTTCACGGTGGGCGATGTGGGCGCGTTTCCAGAGGCGGCAGGCAATCCAGCCGCGCGGGTCGGATCAGCGTTCAGCCAGTCCTACAATCTGCAAATGCAGGCGCAGCTGGGCATGCTCGCTGCCGGCGGGGTCCGCGTGGAATACGTCGACGCCGGATTGCTTGGCGCCGCGATCGCGGCAAATCCGGCGCTTTACGGCGTGGCGAACACCGGCGCCTGTCCGACCGCGTGCATCGGCAATCCAGCGCTGCAGTCACAATATCTGTTTTACGTCGACGGAATACATCTGACGTCGCTCGGATTTGCGATCATGGGCGAATATATCGCCAACCGTCTAAATGCGCCCCTGACATTTGCGTCGCAGGGCGACATCGGCATGACTGCGACGACTTCCTTCGTCTCGAACATGCTCGGCCGCCTCGACCTCTTCAACGCCGACGCAGGCCCCGGCGCCTCGCGCGCCCTGGCTTATGCCGAAAACCCAGCGATCAAGGGGCCGCGCGCTGAAATACCGGTCACGGCGCGCAGTCCGCTGTCCGTCTATATCCAGGTTAATGGCGGACTGGGTTCGCGTAGAGCGACGAGCACGGCGAACGGATATAATTGGGATAGCGCTGGCGGAACCATCGGCCTCGACTACAGACTGGGACCGAACGCGATGATTGGCGCTGCGTTCAATTACTCCAACCCGACGGTCACGCAGCTTTACGGCGCCGGCAAAAGCGATGTGAGCGCCTACCAGTTTGGCCTCTACGGCGCATGGGCCGGTCCCAATTTGTTTGCGCAGGCTCTCCTGTCTTACGGCATCCTGAACTACAGCAACTATCGGCCAGGCGTTGTCAGCCCGATCTCATCCAGTCCTTCGGGTTCCTCGCTGGCGGCGGCCTTCAAGGGCGGCTACCTGTTCGATATCTGCGAGAATCTGAAGCTTGGACCGATAGTTGGGCTGACCTATGCCGGCTCGCAGGTCAACGGTTATTCGGAGAGCGGCGATCCGGTTCTCGCGCTCGCTCTTGGCAGGCAGAAAGTCGAGGCCCTGATCGGCAGCGCCGGCGCCCAGGCGCGCTACGGATGGTCGTGGGGAGGCCGCATTTTCAGCGCCTTCCTCAATCTGACGGCTGAAGAGGATTTTCGAGGAAACGGAAGGTCGGTTCAGTATGGCGCCATTTCCGCTCCCCTGATCGTCAACGCCTGGACCATCCCGACCGCTTCGCGCGTGGTTTACGGACGTGTGGCGCTCGGCGCCTCGACTGTCGTTTCGTCCAACGTTTCCGTGTCATTCAATATATCCCAGACGTTCGGACGGGTTGGCGGTAATGATTTCACGGGAACTGGCGGCCTGAAGTACGCCTTCTGAGACCCAACGCCCTTTGACTGCCACTGTCGCAGCTTCGATGCGGACGGCCATATCGCCCGGTCGCCTGGAATTTGTCAGGTCAGGAGTAGCAGACCAGGCCTCCATCCGGGACACGACCGCGGCAATCGAAAAGGATCGCGAGCTCGGTCTGGAGGCGCTGCCTGCGCAGTGAAGCCATGCGCTCATTCCCTGCCCCGCGGATTGACGGGCTCGGGTATTTTCTATAATCGGCAGGCGCGTCGGCGGGATTGATTAATTTGCGGACCGCACAGGCCGGCAGTCGCGCGCAAACCAGACGCTGGCGCCGGTCCATCAATGGCGCAGGCACGGTCGGGCAAGCGAGACACGGAGATGGATTATAACAAAATAACAGATT
This sequence comes from Beijerinckiaceae bacterium, assembly GCA_046349215.1. GTDB lineage: Bacteria > Pseudomonadota > Alphaproteobacteria > Rhizobiales > Beijerinckiaceae > JAJXWB01. The sequence goes on along the minus strand of JAXMCV010000006.1, from coordinate 3,584 downwards.
TCTTACTCAAGAATATTACTTCTGAAGCGCATTATTTGCAAATGAGATTAAATATTGATGGAAATCCAGATTATATTTCAATGAGAAATACGTTTGCGGCGCGCGCCCTCAAGATGCTGCAGCAGCGCGTCTTGGAGTTTTACTGGTCGGTCACGACTATGCTGGGCTACGGATATCTGCACGACGGAACGCCTCGTCCGCTTGATTTCTCCCCGAGCGCCAGTCGGCCGCAGCAATCGGGTCAACCTTATCCGAATGTACTGCAAGGACGGGACCAACCGCGTATCCTGATCGATGTCACCGAGACATATCGTAGCGGCGCGAACACCGGCATTCAAAGAATTAGCAGGAAGGCCGCCGAATTTGCTGTAGCTTCCGGACAGGGCGTTCCCTTCGTCTTCGATGGGAAACAACTGCGCCATTTCTACAAAGGCGACTGGCCGCCCATCATCGATGTGCGGGAGGGAGATATACTTCTCTTCTCCGACATTCCATCCAGGATAAATATCGATCCCTTGGTCGAGATCGTCAGAGCAAAAAACGGAAAGATTGTATTTGTCAATTGCGATATCATACCATTGATTTTCCCTTCCTGTTTTATTTCAGGATTTTCGACAGAGTTTGAAATTATAATCAATAAACTTATCGAAAATGCTGACGCCGTTGTGACTATTTCGCATGCAACGGCGGCAGATCTGTCTGATTACATCAAGAATACGAAATTGTTTTCTGGCAAGCAGATCCGCATTGGGTGGTGGCATCTGGGAGCAGATTTCGCGGATCTTTCGGAGACCGCCGTGTCGACGCAAGCGGTTGCGCATTACGGTCCCTATTTCCTCGGGGTGGGCACGCTCGAGCCGAGAAAGGCCTGGGGCGTCGCCATCGACGCCATGGAGCAGCTCTGGGCCTCGGGCGTCAATGCAAAGTTCGTCCTGGTTGGTCGGTACGGCTGGAGCAGTCTCGCCCTCGCCGATCGCATCATGCGGCATCGCGAATTCGGCAAGCGGCTCATCTGGCTCAAGGATGCAGGCGATATCCAGCTCGCGCAATTGTACAAGAACGCCTTAGCCTTGGTTTACCCGTCGATTTGCGAAGGTTTCGGGCTTCCCCTGATCGAAGCCAGGCATTTCGGGAGCCCGGTTATTGCCAGCGATATTCCGGTTTTCCGCGAAATAGCGGGAGATTCGATCGTATATTTCCGCCAGCTTGATGCAGACGACCTGGCGGAGAAGATGCTTTCGGCCTTGCGCCAGCCGCCGGCGCCGCCCGACTTCCCCACTCTCGATTGGGCGCAATCGCTGGAGCAATTGCTAAATCTCGTGCGGGATTTGGTTCAGGACGAGCCGCGGTCCCGGCGCGGCGCGGATGGACTTTTCGAAGCGGCCGCAGTGCCGGACGCCAAGTCCGGCGGCTAGGCCGTTGGCCTGCTAAGAGCCAGCTGGCCACGGGCTCTTATGGGCCTGCGGATCGACCACGTTCACTGAGGGGGTTACAGCCCCCTGCGCCGCCGTTTGACCGCGCGCGAACGCACGGGATATCAAGCCCCGATCGGTCGCTCCTTCCGCCTTGTTGGGCGGAGCAAATCGGGATCATGCGGTGGCGGACCTCTATGAAGTTCTGGGCGTGCCTCGCGACGCCACGACAGCGGCCATTCGGCGTGCGTTCCGCAAGAAGGCGCGCGCCGCCCACCCCGACGGGGGCGGCTCGGCCGAGGCCTTCAACGAGCTCAAGACGGCCTATGATGTCCTGGCCGATCCGGTCCGTCGGAAGCGGTACGACGAAACAGGAGAGCTTGGCGACGCCGCTCCCGATCCTCAGCGAGCCAGACTCGTCGAGATGCTTTCAGTCGGTCTGGATCTGGCGCTCCTTCGCCTGAGCCAAGCGCCCGCGTTGCTCAACAATTTTAACATCGTTCAACTGACCGCGGAATCGTTGCGGACGAAACAGGCGGAATGGCGGGAGCAAAAACGGCAATATGAGGCGGCGCTTACCGCCACGCGCCGACTGGAAGAGCGATTTAGCGTGACTGAAGGCGACAACCTTATGGAACTGGTGGTCGAAAAAAGGATTGCGGCTTGTAAGACAAATATCGATCTGCTTGCCAAGAACCTCGCCTTGGCCGAAGAAGCGCTGAAGGTCCTGGAGAAAACCAGTTATCGCCGCTCAGCCGAGCTCATCGACGCAAATGCGCTGAACTTTCGTTACCTGGACAGCAATCCGACCGTCTTCTGATCATTCTTGGATCATTGGTCGGCGCACGGCCTTTTCGCATGGGGGCCTTGGGTGGAGCGCCCAGCGGACATCAAAGCAAGGGTTCCGATGTGACCTTCGCGCGAAGCGCCCGGGTTCGGGGTCCTCTGGCCAGAACATGCGACGGGCCGAAGCGCAAGGGATTGGGCGGTCATGCCTCAGCGGGTCGGTTCAATCAACAATCCGGGACGATCTATGGTGGGTAGTTGATGGGGCTTGAGTGCAAGAAGGTCGTCTCGTATGACGTGGATCGACTTTCCGGCTGCCTTGAAAGCTAGGAACGTCGCAGAATCGTGCGAGCAGGATGAGCAATTCCTCGATAGTTTGCCTTGTTGCATCCGCGGCAGTAGTCGCGTGCGGCCTGTCGGGCTGCTCGGCTACTGGCGCAAACGTCGCAGCGACGCCCGTTAAAAGGGGATGGTATGAAAAATACGATTGCGTGACAATAAAGGATAAAATTGCGCAAGTGTCTGCCGAGGCCGCCCAGCTGACCGGTGAACAAAGAACAGATTGGATTGTTCAAAATCAAGCTTCTCTTACTGTTAATTGGCCGGACATAGAAAATATAGAAATTACTAATAGTTCCGATAGGCAAAATATATCTAAATTGAAGGGCGAAATACGTGCAATTACATTTTTCAGCGTGGCCAGTAAATGCAAAATCGATTTCAATTATAAACAGAATGCAGGGTTGAGTAGTTCTCCGAAGGCATTGTTCAGATAGTCCGCGCGCTGAATTAAACCGCCCGACCACTGAGGCCGCATCATTTGAAAAGCTGTCGGTCGGCAGGGTCCCGATGGTGGAGCTCCAAGGGAGCGTCGCATTTGAGCCCTACTAGCCCACGAGCCATGCTCCCAATTCCGTGCGCGGAAATGGCGTTTTCGAGCTTCCGTCCGGGGCGGCCAGAGAATGCAACGTGGACTCCACGACCACAGCGCCCCGGCGCCGCGATATGAACCGAGGCTGGAAACGCAAGGCCGCTCATTCGCCGACCCAGACAAAAATAGGAAGTCAGCCTGACGCGCGCTTGAGCGGAACAGCAAGGAATTCCGGGCGACAGCGGGGACCTGTGGCAAGGAATCCACAGCAACCAATCTTAGCGAAATTTTTACCGAGCCGGGGGTACAGCATAGTTGACATAGCTGGCGCCCCGGTGGGATAAACCTCGCCGATACCCCGAGCCCGGTCCACGAAGGCGTGGCGGATGGGGTCGGTGGACAACAGTTTCTAATTTTAACCAGGGAGCCATCACATGGCAGTAGCACCGGCGACACTTCAGCAAGCCATCGACGGCATGTACATCGTTATGTACAACCGCGCCGCTGACTCGAAG
>JAXMCV010000005.1:0-326824 GCA_046349215.1 Beijerinckiaceae bacterium | reverse complement strand
ACTTTAGCTGTTCGCCGACTTCGCGCGGGCTTTCGGCAACGGAGTCGAGCGCGATCTTGAAGCTGGTTATGCGCTGGCCCGCGTCTTGGATCGCGCGACCGATGCCGACAATCGACAAGCCGGCGAGGCCGGCGGCGAGCGCCTTCACCGCGCCGCCGACAAGGTCAAAGCCGCTGGCAAGGGAACGCAATTCGGCGGTCGCGTCGCGGGAGGCGCTGCGAATGCCTCCAGCGGCGGTTTGCAGTCGGTTGAAGCCGTTCGCGGCGGACGATACCTGCTGACCAAGCTGGGAGAAGCCGGTTCCGCCTCCGGAAGACGAGACGGAGCGTTTCAGCCGCTCGAAGGAGGCGGTGAGGTCGTCAACGTTCCGCTTCGCGGCGGACGCATCAACGGTGATCTGAAGGGCGGCGACATCGGTCATTGTTGAACTCGGCTCAGGCGATCATGGGAGGTTGGGCGACGGCGCTAGCAGCGGCGCGGCGCTTGGCTTCGCGTTCGAAATATTCGAGCGGCGCGAGAGGGTAGAACGCGCGACCGTTCTTGAAGAAGAACGCCGGTCCCGTCCCCCTGAAGCGGGCGATGCGCAAGGCTCGGAGCGAGACGCGCAAGCGGGCGGCGGTCTCCGCTTCGCTGAGCAAGTCGGTATGGTCCCGGTCAGCCGCCATGGTTGCGGCTCCCGGCGTTCGCAGCGCGCCACGCGATGAAGTCGGCGGGCGTGGTCGGGATGATGTTGTACGGCTTGGAGCGCGCCCGGCGGTAGGAATGCGCCGGCGGTTCATGCGAAGCCGAGTCATAAGAGTCGAGGTCGAACCGCCGCGCCGGAGCGAGGCCGACAAAGCCGCTGGAGTCGTTGCAAAACTCGTGAACGGCGGCGAAGGCTTCCGGATCGATCATCTTAGTATCGCCTGACCACGGAGAACCAGACCTCGCCGTCATCCTCGGCGGCTCCCTTCACCGCCGACATATCCTCGGCAGCATCAACGTGAATAAGAGCGCCCTCGCCGCCGGCAGCTACCGGCAGCGCATTCGCGTCGGCGGAGTCGCCGATAGCGACGTGAAACTGACGATTGGACCAGACGCGAACGATGACCGGCTTCGACTCGGCGTGCGAGAAGATGGCGGGCGCGCTTGTCAGCGCGACCGACGACGAAGCCACGAGCTTGATGGGGTTGTTTGTCATCGTTGGGCGTTCCTGTTGCGGTTACGAAGGCGGGCGATGCACCAGTCGCGAAGCGCGGCGCGCTCGTAGACTGGCTGGCCCTTGAACAGAGTGAATCGAGGCCCGACTCCATCAGCGCGCATCTGCGCGAACTGGTGCGGATGCAGCGACACGAAGCGCGCAGCGTCGGCTTCTTCGAAAAGGCGGGCGGGGGTGATCATGCCGCGATCCGATCTGCGGCGAAGGCGCGCTCGCGTTCGGCGATGAAGTCGCGGACGGAGTCGGGGCGGATGCGAACTAAGCGCCCAACGCGATAGGCGGCGATCTGGCCGGAATGGATCAACGGCCAAAAGCTCGAAAGCCCGACGCCAATCGCCTTGGCGGCTTGGCGAGCGGTCAGGGCCGCTTCGAAGCTAGTGGAATCTGGAGTCTCTATTGGAGAAGGGCGGGGCATAGCGTGATCCGATGGAATTCATCGTCTCACCGACCCCGCCGGCTTTGCGCGACCGGGCAGCACCGCCACCAAGTCGCCGACTATCTTGCAATTGTAACACCGCCGCTGCTTTTTGACCTAGCAAGTTGAGCATCGCGGCTCAGAATGCTTCGGCTTGTTTCAGCGCGTGTTGGTATGGTCTACGTAGGCAGCGAGCGCAGTTCCGCAAGCTTTTTCTGGACTCAACTTGCAGTTCCAGACCCGCGACCTACCGCTCCGCTCTTTTCACCGACGCTACAATCCCGCCGCCCGCTCGCCAGCGACCACTCCCTCTTCGATGCTGGAGAGGCAGCGCCAAATCGCGACACGACGGTCCTCGAACGCCGCAGCGTCCGCGACGGACCCACTAAGGAGGCGTTGGAGCCGCCCGACTTCGCCAAGCTGTCCGGCGAGCAGTTCTTCGGCGTGCTCGAACGGGGTCGGGGACTCGTTGAGCGTATCAAGTGTAGTCATAGTGGTTCCTCGGTGCATTGCTTTGACGAACCAAGTGTGAATCTGGTCTAAATCGGGAGTCAAGAAGCGTAAACGTGACATTGATAAGTGAAAATGTTAGGAATACTGACAAGAAACGTCATGTATATTGACGGTCGTGGCCAGAATGCGTCGAAAGAAAACGTAAGCGCGAAAGCTTGTCAGGATTCTTGAAGATTAGTGGTTGAGGCCAGAGACCGTGCGGCTTTGGTCCAGAGGATCGATCTTAGCCATCCATTCCGCCAGAACGGCGATCTGACCCGGCGTGCCGTAACCCATGGCGACCGTGCGACCCGACGCAACGCGCCCGGTCAGGCGGTCCGCGATTTCATCCGGGACGCGAGCGATACGAAGACAATCTTGGAACGTGTGACGGAAGGAGTGCGGGACTACGCGCGCGTCATCGATCCATGCGGCTGCGATCTTCGCGCGATGGCCCGGCTTATTCGGGTCCTGCCGCTCGCCACCGCGAATGAGCAGTGTCAGCCGACGATTCATGCGCGAGTATCGCCGGCCGCGCCCGTCCGCAACGAGGGTCAAGAACAGCCAACGCGCGCCCTCACGAGATTTGACGAACTTCGAAAATCCCATGTCCAGCAATGCGCGATGAATTGGAACGATGCGGAGGGAAGGCTTGTTCTTGACCTTCCGATTCAGCGCGTCGTCGCCGGCGTCCGTAATCCGTAGATATGGCGTCTTGCCGCCGAGTACGATGTCATCTGGCGTGAGTTGCGCCAATTCTTCGCCGCGCGCGCCGGTGTATATCGCCAACCTTGCAAACCATCCGGTCTCTGAATCTTTAGGGTTGCCGGTGCTCACGTAGGCGGCGGCGGCGTCTAACACCGCTTGAATCTCATCGGGCGTGAGTGAACGGCGATCCGCGTCCTGAGTGTCGCTGAACTTCCCTCGCACCGTCTGGAATCGAATGCCGGCGGACGGGTCGTCTTCGATGTAGCCTTCGCTGACGGCGAAGCGGAGGATCGTACCAAGCGAGCGTAGATACTTTGACGCCGTGGCGCGCGATATGAGCGGCTTCCCTTGTCTGGCGAGCGCTTGCAATTGCGCGAGCGTAGAGCCGCTGTAGACGGAACCAGCGGCCTTCGGGAGCGTCGGTAGCAGGTCCCTGAATTCGCGCATGTGCGTCTTCGTTATCTGCTTCAGCGGCAACGCGCCGAAACGATCTTCGAAGAGTCGAATGGGGTAGGCGTATTGTTCGGGATTCTGAACGTTCTTCTGGCGGGTCCACTCTGCGAGTGCGCCGGAGAGCGTAATATGGTCGCGATCCAACGGCGTTGATCGGAGCGCTTCCGCTAGCGCCGGATGTTCTCGCGCCAAATCCTTCTCGGGGATGCGGAGTTGTCGGAGCAGGGGCGCTTCGCGGGCGATCTGGTTCTCGATTGCCTGTCGCTCGGCGTTGAGTCCGGCGAGCTTCGCGCGGGTCCAATCAATGTCGGGGATTTCGTCGGGGGGCGCTGGTTCGCTACCGAGGAATCCGCCGCCGAATTCTGGCGGCACTTCAATCGGCAAATTCGAAGCGAGGTCTGTAAGGGTTTCCGCCTCGGTCTTCAGGCTGCCAGCATCGCGCGCGCGGTCGTTCAGCCACGCCACAAATGCTTCGCTCCCGCCGGCTTCCAGAATACGGGCGCGGTCCGCAGGAGTCAGTTGGTCTAGTGGGGTGGTGGCGGGGGCGCGGGCGGCGGCGATCTCTTCGTCGTGCGCGACCGCCAGCTTGCGCGCCTCTTCGAGCGCTACGGCCTTGTAGGGCGTCTTCAGAGACTTCTTCCACCGCGCCTTGCCGATCTTATCCTTGGCTCGGAGGTCGGGCGGCACGTCGCGCACGTAGTACCAGACGCTTCCGCGCTGAACGATGTAGCTGTCCTTCGGCGGGCGTCCCGTCTTGATCGTGGCCATAAAAAAGGGTCCGGAATCGGGTGTTTCCACCCCAATTCCGGACCACATTTCTGGCCAGTGGTCAACTCTAAGCCCCTGAAACTACCCGATCTTGTGTCGAGTCAGGGGCTTAGGCATTAGACGCTGTAGTACATGTCGTATTCGACGGGATGCGGCGTCATTTCGTAGCGCATCACTTCCTGCATCTTCAGCTCGATCCAGCTGTCGATGAAGTCGTCGTTGAACACGCCGCCGGCCTTGAGGAAGGTGCGGTCCTTGTCGAGCGACGACAGGGCTTCGCGCAGCGAGCCGCAGACCGTCGGGATCTTCTTCAGTTCCTTCGGCGGCAGGTCGTACAGGTCCTTGTCCATCGCCGGGCCCGGATCGATCTTGTTGGCGATGCCGTCGAGACCGGCCATCAGCATGGCCGAGAAGGCGAGATAGGGGTTCGCCGTCGGATCGGGGAAGCGAACCTCGACGCGCTTGGCCTTCGGGTTCGAGGTGTACGGGATGCGGCAGGAGGCCGAACGGTTGCGGGCCGAATAGGCGAGCAGCACGGGGGCTTCATAGCCCGGGACGAGACGCTTGTAGGAGTTCGTCGACGGGTTGGTGAAGGCGTTCAGCGCCTTGGCGTGCTTGATGATGCCGCCGATGTACCACAGGCACTCCTGCGACAGGTCGGCGTACTTGTTGCCCGCGAACACCGGCTTGCCGTCCTTCCAGATCGACTGGTGGACGTGCATGCCCGAGCCGTTGTCGCCGAAGATCGGCTTCGGCATGAACGTGGCGGTCTTGCCGTAGCTCTGCGCGACCTGGTGGATGCAGTACTTGTAGATCTGCATGTGGTCGGCCATCGTCACGAGCGTGTCGAACTTCATGCCGAGCTCGTGCTGGGCGGAAGCGACTTCGTGATGGTGCTTCTCGACCTTGACGCCCATCTGCTGCATCGAGCCGAGCATTTCCGAACGCATGTCCTGCGCCGAGTCCATCGGCGGGACCGGGAAATAGCCGCCCTTGGTGCGGATGCGGTGGCCGAGGTTGCCGCCTTCATAAGCGGTGTCCATGTTGGTCGGCAGTTCGATCGAGTCGAGCACGAAGCCCGTGTTGTACGGATCGGCCTTGAAGCGCACGTCGTCGAACACGAAGAATTCGGCTTCCGGACCGAAGAAGGCCGTGTCGCCCACGCCCTGCGTCTTCATGTGGGCCAGAGCCTTCTTGGCGATGCCGCGCGGATCGCGGTTGTAGGGCTCGCCGGTCGAGGGCTCGAGAACGTCGCAGACGATCGACAGCGTCGGGGCGGCGAAGAACGGGTCCATCGTGGCGGTGGTCGGATCGGGCATCAGAGTCATGTCGGACTCGTTGATCGCCTTCCAGCCCGAGATCGACGAACCGTCGAACATCGTGCCTTCCGAGAAGATTTCCTCGTCGATGAGCGTCTGGTCGAAGGTGACGTGCTGCCACTTGCCGCGCGGATCGGTGAAGCGCAGGTCAACATACTTCACGTCGTTGTCCTTGATGTACTTAAGGACTTCCTTTGCGGTCTTCATGCTTGCCTCGCTCTAGGGATAGTTACGACTGGCGTGGAGGTGAGGGGAATCAGATTGCGTCCGAGCCGGTCTCGCCGGTGCGGATGCGGATCGCTTGTTCGATGTTGGAGACGAAGATCTTGCCGTCGCCGATGCGGCCCGTCTGCGCCGCGTTTCGGATGGCCTCGAGCGCGCGCGCCACGGACTCGTCCGGGAGAACGATCTCGATCTTCACCTTTGGCAGGAAATCAACGACGTATTCGGCGCCACGATAAAGCTCGGTGTGACCCTTCTGCCGGCCAAAACCCTTGGCCTCGGTGACCGTGATGCCCTGGAGTCCAATCTCCTGGAGAGCTTCCTTCACCTCGTCCAGCTTGAACGGCTTGATGATCGCCTCGATCTTCTTCATTCGCTCGCCTCGTCCCTCCGCGCGCCGCCAAAACCAAGGCTCTGCCTTAATTTCGGAAGCCGCAGCGCTATTAGCACCGGCCGTGCCAAACCGCCAAGGCGATTCTGGACGTGGTGTGCCTAGTTCTTAGGCAAATGATGGGAAAGGCGCCAGCGAGTCGAGCAAAATGCTCAAGACCCGCACTTTGACGCGGAGACGGCAGGCAGATTGCCGCAGAACAGTGAAAATGCACGAAAAACCCCGGCCGTAAACGCCGGCCGGGGTTCGACAGATCATTCGGAGAGCGCTTCCAGTTCCTTCGCACTGGCCTTTTCGAGCAGGGCGACGAGGCTCACGCCGACGCCGGGACCCAGATGCTGCAGGGACAGCACGCGTCCGTCGGCGAAACGGATCGCGTCGTGATAGGCGCCGGTCTCGATGCGCGTGAAGGTCGCTTCCTCGCGATCGCCTATGCCGCACTGGGCCCTTACATGCTGGGGGATGTCCTCGAGCACCAGTCGCGTGTCGTACTGCACGCAAACCGCGCAACTCGTGTCTCCAGGCGACGCCAATCCGACGCTGCCGCTGGGGAAGCGCGTGGTGACGTAGCGCTCCTGTTCGCGCGCAGGCCGCGAGGCGTACATTTCGAGTGAGTAGTCGCACATGTCGATCTTCTCCAGTTCTCGCGAGACGGAATCCGCCTGGAAGGCGCGGCAGGACCGCTCCCTGTCGACGCTTGCGCGTCGTCCCTGATGTCTGACGGACCCCGTTATCGGGCGGCGACACGGGCCTGCCGGCGACGAGATTTCCGTGACGCGGGCCTGCAGGCCCCGGACCTCTCGTTTCGCAGCCATCGCGAGACGCTATGGCTCCCAATGCGAGGAAAACGCCGGACCGTCGGGCGGGTTTCGCAGCGCCGCAAAAAAATTGCGCCCGGCCGGGGGCCGGGCGCTTGCTCGGGGCGGTCGTTGCGTCGCGGCCTCAGGCCGCGCCGAAGGCGACAGGACAATCCGGACGCGCGCCCCATTCGGCCCAGGAACCGTCATAGACCGGGGCCGGGCGATTGGCGGCCGTCTCCAGCGCCAGGCTCAGGATCGCCGCGGAAACGCCGGACCCGCAGGTCGTGATGACGGGCTTCGACACGTCGATCCCCGCCTCGCGGAAGGCCGACAGCAGCGCGGCGGCGGGCTTCAGCCGGCCGTTCTCGACGATCTCGTTCCAGGGAAGGTTCCTGGCGCCCGGCATGTGGCCTGATTTCAGGCCCGGTCGCGGCTCCGGCGCCTCGCCCCGGAAACGATCGCCGGCGCGCGCATCGAGCACCTGGACGCCGCTCGCCAGCGCCTTCTTCACGTCGTCGAGGCTCGCGACCGCGCCGTGGTCGAGGCGGGCGGTGAAGTGCCGAGGCTGGCGGCGCACCGGTCCGTCCTCCACCGGAAGCCCCTCCGCCTTCCAGGCAGGCAGTCCGCCTTCCAGCACGAATACGTCGTCGACGCCGAAGGTGCGCAGCATCCACCAGACGCGCGGCGCGGAAAACAGGCCGTAGCTGTCGTAGACGACGACCCGCATGCCGTCGCCCAGCCCGAGGTTGCGCATGGCGCTGGAAAAGGCCACCGGGTCCGGCAGCATGTGCGGCAGGGTCGAGTTCCTGTCGCTGACTTCGTCGATGTCGAAATGCGCCGCGCCGGGAATGTGTTCGGCGAGATATTCGGCCCTGGCGTCGCGCCCGGCGTTCGGCAGGTGCCAGCTTGCGTCGATCAGGAAAAGGTCGGGCGCCGAAAGGTGCTCGGCGAGCCATCTGGTCGTGACGAAATGCGATTTCTGCGCCGACATGCGTTCTTTCCTGCGATCGAGGGAGGCGATTATCGCTGTCTGGCTTTTCGCCGCAAGCGGGGCGGGACGAACGACGCGTGCCGGCGCGCACTTATTTGTCCGGGGGAATGGCCGAATGTCGCTTCACCGAAACGGAGGCGACGATGAATACGCAGATGACGGCGACCGGCCTGACAATGCCGCTCATGAGCCTGGTGATGTTTTTGACCGCGACCGCGTGGATGGTCATCCACTGATCGCCCGCCCGATCATTCGAACGGCGGCCTTATCGTCGAGCGGCGCTCCATCCAGGCGGGAACCGGCAGGTCCTTCGAGCGCAGGAATTCCGGGTTGAACATCTTGGCGGCGTAGCGCACGCCTGAATCGCACAGCACGGTGACGATCGTGTGCCCCGGACCCAGTTCCCGGGCGAGCCGGATGGCGCCGGCGACGTTCACGCCCGAAGACCCCCCGAGAAGCAGGCCCTCGTGTTCAGCGAGGTCGAAACAGATCTGCAGGGCCTCCGGGTCGGAGATCTGGTACGCGACGTCGACCTCGACGCCTTCCAGATTCCTGGTGACGCGGCCCTGGCCGATGCCTTCCGTGATCGAGGAGCCCGAGGACTTCAGTTCGCCCGCCGTGTACCAGGAATAGAGCGCCGCCCCCATCGGATCGGCGAGCCCGATCTTCACCTTCGAATTGCGTTCTTTCAGCGCCAGCGAAATACCGCCGAGCGTGCCGCCCGAACCCACCGCGCAGATGAAGCCGTCGACCTTGCCCTCCGTCTGCTCCCAGATTTCCGGGCCCGTCGTGACGCGATGGCCTTCGCGATTTGCGACATTGTCGAACTGGTTCGCCCAGACAGCCCCCTTCGGGTTTTCGAGCGCGATCTGCTGCGCCAGCCGCCCCGACAGCTTCACGTAATTGTTGGGGTTGGAGTAGGGCACGGCGGGAATCTCGATCAGTTCCGCGCCCTGCAGGCGAAGCGTGTCCTTTTTCTCCTGGCTCTGGGTCTCGGGGATCACGATGACCGTGCGATAGCCGAGCGCATTGGCGACCAGCGCCAGCCCGATGCCGGTGTTGCCCGCCGTGCCCTCGACGATCGTGCCGCCCGGCTTCAGCAGGCCGCGCGCCTCGGCGTCGCGCACGATCGCCAGCGCCGCGCGATCCTTCACCGAACCGCCCGGGTTCATGAATTCCGCCTTGCCGAGGATTCGACAGCCCGTCGCCTTCGAGGCAGCGCGCAATTCGATCAGCGGCGTGTTGCCGATGGCGTCGATGACGTTGGGTGCAAACTTCATGTCGCCCTGCGTACGGCGAGGCCGCGCGCATGGCAAGCGCGGCGGGCGCCGCCTCAGCGCAGGCCTGTCATGCCGCAAAGCCTTCGCTGCAGGGCACAATGAAACGGGGACGTTCAGGCCCTGGCGAAGCTGTACTGCCGGACGTCGATTATTCCGGCGCGGAACCCGGCCTCGCAATAGCTCAGGTAATATTCCCACATCTTGCGAAAGCGTTCGTCGAAGCCGAGCGGGGCGACGGCGTGCCATGCAGCGTGGAAGCGGGCGCGCCATTCCGCCAGCGTCCAGGCGTAGTCGAGGCCGAAGGCGCGGTGGGACGCAAGCGACAGGCCGTGATCCGATCCGAGCCTCGACAATATTTCGTGCGTCGGCAGCATTCCGCCGGGGAAGATGTAGCGGCGGATGAAATCCAGTTCGCGCCGGTAGCGCGGGAAGATCGCCTCGTCGATGGTGATGATCTGCAGGCCGGCGCGCGCGCCCGGCTTCAGGCGGTCGCGAAGCTGCGCGAAATAGGCGGTCCAGTATTCCTCGCCGACGGCCTCGAACATCTCGATGGATGCAATCCCGTCGTAGACGCCGCGCTCGTCGCGATAGTCCTGCATCCGGATTTCCACGCGATCGGCGAGACCGGCTTCGAACATGCGCTTGCGCGCGAAGTCGAGTTGCTCGGCGCTGATCGTCAGCCCGGTGACGCGGCAGCCGCGCTCGCGCGCCGCGTATTCCGCGAAGCCGCCCCAGCCGCAGCCGATCTCGAGGAGATGGTCGCCGGGCTTCGCGCCGATGGCGTCGGCGAGCGCGGCGTATTTCCGGCGTTGCGAAGCTTCCAGATCGCCGTCGCGCGCGCAATCGAGTCCCGAGGAATAGGTCATGCTCGGATCGAGCCATGTCGCATAGAAGGCATTGCCGAGATCGTAATGCGCATGGATGTTGCGCCGGGATCCCGCCTTGGTGTTGCGATGGAGCCAATGCCAGGCCATCTGCAGCATGCGCGCGACCGGCTTGCCTTCCATCAGCCGTTCCATCGCCTGCTGGTTGGCGCAGAAGAGCTGCAGGAAGGCGGTGAGATCGGGACTGTCCCATTCGCCGCGCATGTAGGCCTCGGCGATGCCGATATCGCCCTGTGCGAGACCGCGCGCGAAGGCGAGGTCGAGAATGCGGATCGTGGCGTCAGGTCCGCTCGCCTTCCCGCCGAAGGTGAATGTCTCTCCATCCGGCATGACCAGGTGCAGCGATCCGTTCTCCAGGTGGGAACATAACGACAGCGCCTGGCGCACGGCGAATGGATAGCGTCGCGACCGATCGCGACCTTGCGAACCCGACAGCGACACGACCGACATGCGGCGCTCCGACGACAACGCTCGAGGGGAAGCAGGATCAGGACTGCGTCCAAGTCCAGTCTGCATGTGAGTTTTTTACGTTGCAAGGGAATGGCCGGATCAGGCGGCCGGTTCCATTGACAAGAGCGGACCGCGTGGGGCATTTTCGATTTAATTGACCGATTAAATCGGCTTTGCCGCGAGAGGAACGCGCCCCATGTCCGGTCTGCAGAAATATCCGAAGCTGTTCGAGCCGCTGGACCTCGGTTTTACGCGGTTGAAGAACCGCGCGCTGATGGGCTCGATGCACACAGGCCTCGAGGAAGCCGAGGGCGGTTTCGCCAAGCAGGCCGCCTTCTTCGCCGAGCGTGCGAAAAACGGCGTCGGCATGATCATCACCGGCGGCATCCCGCCGAATTACGAGGCGAGCGGCAAGGGCGTGAAGCTCTCCACGCCCGCCGAGGCGGAAGAACACCGGCTCATCACCGATGCGGTGCACAAGGCCGATCCGGACGTGAAGATCTGCCTGCAGATCCTGCATTCCGGCCCGCTGGCGCGCACGCCCGATTGCGTCGCGCCGTCCGCCGTGAAGTCGCGCATCGGCGCCTATGTGCCGCGCGAACTGGACGAGGCCGGCATCGAGAAGCAGATTTCCGATTTCGCCAATTGCGCGGCGCTGGCGAAAGCCGCCGGCTACGACGGCGTCGAGATCATCGGCTCGGCCGGCTATCTGATCTCGACATTCCTCGTCGAGAAGACCAACCGGCGCACCGACAAATGGGGCGGCTCGTTCGAGAACCGCATGCGCTTCCCGGTCGAGATCGTGAAGCGCACGCGCGCCGCTGTCGGCGAGAATTTCATCATCGTCTTCCGCATTTCCGCGATGGACATGCTCGAAGGCGGACTCGCCTGGGAGGAAGTCGTCGCGCTCGGCAAGGCGATCGTCGCCGCCGGCGTCAATATCGTTTCGACGCATTTCTGCTGGCACGAAGCCTTCGTGCCGACCATCGCGACCATGGTGCCGCGCGCCGCCTTCACGCAGGTGACCGGTCGCCTGCGCAAGGAACTCGGCGTGCCGATGATCACGTCGAACCGCATCAACATGCCCGACGTGGCGGAAGCCGTACTGGCGCGCGGCGACGGCGACATCGTGTCGATGGCGCGTCCGATGCTGGCGGACGCCGAACTCGTGCGCAAGGCGATGGAAGGACGCGAGGACGAGATCAACACCTGCATCGCCTGCAACCAGGCCTGTCTCGACCACACCTTCACCGGCCGGCTCGTGAGTTGCCTCGTCAATCCGCGCGCCTGCCACGAAACGGAACTGAAGATCGAGCCGGCCGTCGCGCGGAAAAGGATCGCCGTCGTCGGCGCCGGGCCTGCCGGCCTCTCCTATTCGGTCACCGCCGCCGAACGCGGCCACACGGTGACCCTGTTCGACGCGTCGGGCGAAATCGGCGGCCAGTTCAATCTCGCCAAGCGCGTGCCGGGCAAGGAGGAGTTTCACGAGACCTTGCGCTATTACCGCACGATGCTAGGCAAGCGCGGCGTCGATGTACGGCTGAATACGCGCGTCGATGCGGCTGCGCTGAAGGCCATGGGCTTCGACGAAGTGGTGGTGGCGACCGGCATCGAGCCGCGCACGCCCAAAATTCCCGGCATCGATCATCCCAAGGTCGTCGGCTATATCGACGCCATTCTCGGCCGCAAGCCGATCGGCAATCGCGTGGCGATCATGGGCGCCGGCGGCATCGGATTCGACGTCGCCGAACTCATCACCCATTCCGGACCTTCGGCGGCGCTCGACATCGACACGTTCGCACGCGAATGGGGCATCGACTTCAAGAACCATCCGCGCGGCGGCGTCACCGGCGTCAAGCCGCATGTCGCCTCCTCCGGCCGCGTCGTCACGCTGATGCAGCGCAAGAACGATCCTGTCGGCAAGAACCTCGGCCGCACGACCGGCTGGACGCATCGCCTGACCCTGCAGCGTCGCGGCGTGCAATTCGTCAACGGCGTCGACTATCTGAAGATCGACGACGCGGGCCTGCACACGCTGGTCAACGGCAAGGAACATCTGTTCGAGGTCGATACCGTTATCGTGTGCGCCGGCCAGACCTCTTTGCGCAGCCTGCATGACGAACTCGAAAAGCTCGGCGTGAAATCGACGCTGGTCGGCGGCGCTTATGAAGCATCCGAACTCGACGCCAAGCGCGCCATCGACCAGGCCACGCGGCTCGCGGCGGTGGCGTGAGCGAGGCGGGTCGAACCGGAACGCGCTGCGCGCGTTGATCGCCCGTAGCGGCCGCCTTGCGACGGCCGCAGGGAGACGAGCCATGATCCGCAAGCTGAAGTCGGGCGAATATCGCCTCTATTCGCGTAAGCTCGATCCGAAGACCGGCAGGCGTCGCAATCTCGGCACGTTCAGGTCGCGCGCCGCCGCCGAAAAACACGAACGAGACGTCCAGTATTTCAAGCGCCGCTGAAGGCTCAATCCTTGAGCTTCGCAAACGCCGCCAGCGCGCGCGCCCGCGCCTGAGCATGGTCGACGATGGGCGCCGGATAGTCGCGCGGCGGATGTGGCGCGTCCCACGGCCGATGCACGAATTTCGCAGGAACGCCTTTCAACTCCGGAACCCATCGGCGCACATACTCGCCCTGCGGATCGAATTTTTCCCCCTGCAGCACCGGATTGAAGATGCGGAAGTAAGGCGCGGCGTCAGCGCCGGAGCCCGCCACCCATTGCCAGCTTGCAGCATTGTTGGCGGGATCGGCGTCGCACAACGTGTCCCAGAACCATTCCTCGCCGTCGCGCCAGTCGATCATCAGGTGCTTGATGAGAAAGGACGCGGCGATCATGCGCACGCGATTGTGCATGTAGCCCGTCGTCCAGAGTTCGCGCATGCCGGCGTCGACCAGCGGATAGCCCGTCATGCCGCGCGTCCACGCTGCGAACGCCTTGTCGTCGCGGCGCGGCCATTCGAAGGCGTCGAAACGCGCGTCGAAGTTTTTCGTCGCCAGATCGGGATTGTGGAACAGCAGGTGATAGGAAAATTCGCGCCACGCGAGTTCCGACAGGAATTTCGCCGCGCCGCGCGCCAGCTTCGGATTTGAGGCTTCGGCGTGTCGCGTCGCCGCCCAGATCTGGCGCGGCGAAATCTCGCCGAAGGCGAGATGCGGCGAGAGGCGCGACATGAAGGGCTGGTCGGGGCGGTCGCGGCCGTCGGCATAGCCGGAAAGCTCTTGGTCGAGGAATTCCGCGAGACGCCTGGCTGCGCTGGCCTCGCCCGGCTTCCACGTCGCGCGAAAACCGCCGGCCCAGTCTGGCTTCGTCGGCAGCAGGCGCAGCGTCTCGAGCGCCAGCGTTCCTGCCGGCGCGGGCGCCGCCTTGATGCGGGAAGGCGAGGGCAGGGGCGGCGGCGGTTCGCCGGACGCCTGCAAGGCCCGCCAGAATGGCGAATAGACGCGGAATGGGCCGCCCGTCTTCGTCCTGATGGTCCAGGGCTCGGCCAGCAGCTTGCCGTTGAAGCTCTCGACCTCGATTGCTTCCGAGAGCGTCTCCTTGATGGCGCGATCGACCGCGACGCCAGCCGCATCGTAGCGGCGGTTCCAGTACAGCGCGCCGGCGCCGCTGTCGCGCGCCAGCCTTTCCAGAACGGCGCCGGCCGCCCCGGCGAACAGGTCGAGCCGCGCGCCGCGTTTCTCCAGCGCCGCGGCCAGCGCCGCCAGCGCATGATGCAGCCACCAGCGCGACGCGCCGCCCCGGCCGCGTAAGCCCGGCGATCCCTCGTCGAGGATGAAGACGCACAGCAATGGGCGACCCGACGCCACGGCGGCGTCGAGTGCGGGATGGTCGGCAAGGCGAAGGTCCTCGCGGAACCAGACGATGGCGGGAGAGGCAGGCATGGGCCAACCTTATACGCGCGAGCCGCGTGTCGGATTTGTGCCTGAGATATGAGGGAAAGTGGCTCCCCGAGCAGGACTCGAACCTGCGACAAGTCGATTAACAGTCGACTGCTCTACCAGCTGAGCTATCGGGGAACATCAGCGATGGGCCGTGCCTATAGCAAGGTCGGCTGGAAATGCAAAGCGTTAATCGCGAACCGGTTTGCCGCGCCGCCGAGCCTTGCGGGAGGCGCCGCCGATGCGTTATAGCGGCGGCGTGAGGCCTCGTGGCGGAATGGTTACGCAGAGGACTGCAAATCCTTGCATCCCGGTTCGATTCCGGGCGAGGCCTCCAATCTTGATCAGCCTTGCCCGACTCACGCCGCGCCCTTGGTCGTCGCATAGCCCTGCGCGGCTGCGATCCGCTGGTATTCGCGCTTGACCATTTCCGGCGAATAGAGCCGCTCCAGCCGCCGCACCGTGAAATGGCCCTTGGCCAGCGACTGGAAATGCTCGGTGAAGGCGACGTTGACCGCCGCCCCGCCGACCGCGCCGATGATCGGCACCGCCTGCGCGGCCAGCTTTTGCGACACCACGACGCCGAACCGGCCTGCGATCTGGCCCATGAGGCGCACCAGCACGGGCGCCGCCTCGTCGACGACGCCCTTTTGGGCGACATAGGCGGCCGCTTCCGACACGGATTTGGCCAGCAGGCCGCGGATAGCGAAATAGCCGCCGTCCATCACGTCGGCGCCGGGGGAATGGCCGCCCAGCGCAAAGACCTGGAGGCAGGCGAGCGTCGTCTCGGGCTTCGTCAGGTCTTCGCCCTCGGCGCGCGCGATATCGGCGATCGAGCGCAGCATGATCGTCGTGGAGACCGGCAGTTCGACCGGCAGGCTGGCGAGGCCGAACGCCCCTCCGGCCGCGCCGGAAGCGGCCGAAAGCACACGATGGAAGGCGCGGCTGTCGCGCTGGCGCGGTTTGCGCAGCGAGGTGAGGGCCACATGCAGCGCCGCCTTCAGCGCCGCTCCGGCGCCCTTCGAGACGGCCGAAGAAATCTTCGCCGGGATCAGCGCGCCCGCCATCTCGATCTGCCGGCCGAGCAGGCCGGTGACGCGCGAGGCGAAGCTCGTGCGTTCCAGCGCCTCGACGGCGCGGGCGAGCGCCGCCTGGTCGGCGGGCGTCATCGGGGACGATGTCTGGTCGTCGCTCATTCCTGTCTCCACGGCGGCGAGGCGCGCCCCGCGCGTCAAGAGATCGTACCGCCGGGCGAGTGTTGCAAGTCCGCCACGTCCGGCGCGCCGAAATCGGCGTTTACGGACCGGAACGGCCGATTTTAACTCTTTCGGCCCCCGTCGCGTTAACCCTTGGCCGCGCGGCCGCCGCATTTGCGCCCGAGCCTTGCCGCGCGGGTAAATGCGGAGCCTCCGGAATCCGGCGGAAATGCTGGCCTCCAGCCCTGTTTGCGCGTCGGTAACCGTCAGCGTTCAGGCCTCGTTATGTTTACGGCCGTCAATCGAAATTCTGAACGCATTCGCGTAAAAAGCGCGCGTTTCGCTTCAATCGATCTCGACGCGAGGAGGGCAATCTCGGTCCCGACAACGAGGACCGACATGTTCCTGAAATTCGCCAAAGCCATTTGCGGAGCCGGACTGGTGGCGGGCGCCGTGTTCGCCGCCAATCCCAGCGCAGCCGGCCCCGATCGCGTGGGTTGGGCGCCGGTCGGCGAGCAGACCAGCGTGCCCTACGGCTGGATCGATTTCTGCCAGCGCTATCGCGGCGAATGCGATGGCCCGCGCACCATGCCGCGCGACATCGAACTGACCCCGAAGGCGCTCAAGGAAATCGAGCGCATCAACAAGTGGGTGAACAAGAACGTCGAATCCGTCAGCGACATGGAACATTGGGGCGTCATCGACCAGTGGGATTATCCCACCGACGGCAAGGGCGATTGCGAGGATTACGCGCTGCTCAAGCGCAAGCTGCTCGCCGAGCAGGGTTTCCCGATCCAGGCGCTCCTGATGACCGTGGTCAAGGACCACAACAACGACGGCCACGCCGTGCTCATGGTCAAGACCGACCACGGCGACTACGTGCTCGACAACATGAACGACGAGGTGAAGGGCTGGAAGCAGAGCGGCTACCGCTTCGTGAAGCGCCAGAGCCAGGGCGACCCGAACACCTGGGTGCAGATCGGACCGCCGACCTCCGCGCCGGCCTACGTTTCGCGCTGAACGCGCCCGACGCCGAAAAAACCCCGCGCCCCGGCGCGGGGTTTTGCGTTCAGGCCGCATTCATGGCCGAACCGTTTCAATGTCGCCGTTCTCATTGACCGGGGACGCATTTGGCAAGAGGCTTGGCGCCGCGCTGCATATTGCGCAGCGTCCGCAGGGAGGATTCTCATGTCCGTTCGTTTCGTCGCGCCGACGCTGATCGCCGCCTTTGCAAGCCTTGCCTTCGCGGGCGCCGCCAATGCGCAGGCCAACGTCATGACCGAATGCGGAAAGCAATATCAGGCCGCCAAGGCCGCCAACCAGCTCGCCGGCAAGAGCTGGAATCAATATCTCGCCGAATGCCGCACGCGCGTTTCGGCCCAGCCGGCGGCCGCCGCGCCCGCGGCCCCGGCGACCGCGCCGGCCAATCCCCTGAAGCCCGCGCCTGCGGCGACCGCTCCCGCTCCCGCCGCCGCACCGGCCGCGGCTGCAAAGCCCGCCGCCGGTGGTCGCGCCGCCGAAAACGCGCGGATCAAGGCGTGCGGCGCCGAGTGGAAGGCCAAGAAAGCAGAGCTGCAAAAGGCCGACCCGACATTGAAGTGGCCGAAATATTGGAGCGAGTGCAACACGCGGATGAAGGCCGCCGGCCAGTAGGCGCCCGGTTTTCCTCGCATGAAGCGCCCCGGCCGGTCCGGGGCGGTTTGCTCAGTGGATGCAGCCGCCCCGGCCTGTCCGGGGCGGTATTGTTTTTCAGTGCAGCCGCACCTGTCCGGCGCGGCCTTTCTCAGTGGATGTAAGAATACGCGGCGATCGCAACGCCAGCTGCGCCCAGCGCCATCGAGCCGTACCACGGCCATCGCAGTCCGCGCGAAATGATCGCGAGCGTCGCCACCGCGATCGACACCTGCAGAAGCGTGACGGCGATCGTCAGGATGTGGTGGCGATGCTCGTGGCCTTCGCTGCGATGAAGCGCCGCCTCCGACTTCTTCTCGAACTCTTCCGCGCGCCGCTTGATGTCGTCCTGCTCGGCGCGGTTTTTCTTCGCCTGCGCATCGAAGGTCGCCGCCTTGTCCGGATTGGCGGTCGAGGCGATCTCGTACATGTTCCCCTTGATGCTGCGCGCCTGGTAGAAGTTCCAGGCGTCGGTCGCCTTGTTCTGCGCGAGCACGGCCTCGCTCTTGGCCACCGTGACGCCGGCCGTCTCGATCGTCTCGAGCGAACCGATCGTCGCGGCGATCACCGCCAGGAAGGCGATGGTCACAGAAACCTTCGTGATAAACGGATCGCCCATATGCGCCGCATGTTCGGCGTGTTCGGCGTGTTCGAGATGTTCGCGCGTGCCGTGCTCGGCCATGTTCCCTCCCTCGGAAATTGGAAAACTATTCCATCCACTTCGCCGCCAGCGCGCGGAACTGCCCGCTCTCCAGCGACAGGCGCAGATATGTGTCGACGAAGCCCTTGAGCGCGGCGTCGCGCTGCATCCAGACCGCCTTTTCCGCGAAGTCGAAAGGCTTGTCGGGATGGATGGCGCACAATACGCCGGGGTGCAGCTTCGACTGGTAGCGCGTCTCCGAGGCGTCCGTCATCATCACGTCGGCGCGGCCTTCGGCGATCTCCTCGAAGATGGCGCGATTGTCGGGAAAGACGCGGACCGGCGCGCTCTTGAGGTTGGCGCGCGCGAATCGTTCGTTGGTGCCGCCGGGATTGACCACCACGCGCACGTCCGGCCGGTCGATGTCGGAGATGTTCGCGTACTTGTCCTTGTCGGCGCATCGCGCGATCGGCGTCTTCCCCTCCCGCAGATAAGGTATAGAGAAATAGCCCTTTTTCGCACGGTCGAGCGTGATCGAGACGCCGCCGATCGCCATGTCGAACCTGCCCGCCGAAAAGTCGGCGGCGAGTTGCGGCCAGCTCGTCTGGACGATTTCGAGCTTCACGCCGAGCGCGTTGGCGAGGCCCTGCGCCTGTTCGATGTCGAGCCCCTCGAATCGGCCGGTCGCCGCATCCAGATATGTGAAGGGCTTGTAGTCGCCTGTCGTGCCGACCCGCAGCACGCCGCGCTCGACGATCTGGTCCAGAAGCGCCGGCGCGACGGTCTGGCCTCGCGCCGGCGCCGCCGCCGGCGCGGCGATCCAAAGCGCGGTCAGAAGGGTCAGGCAGGCGAGAAAATGGCGGCTTCGCATCGACGGCATCCCCGGGGTGGGAAGGTGTACCGCGCCAATTTGTCGCCGCAAAGAAGGTCGCGTGGACAGGGGAAAGCGACCCTCCTATAAGCGCTTGCGATCCCGCTTTTCGCGTCCTGCCGGAGCGTTCCATGCAGCTTCAGACGTCCGCCGCCGCCAGCATCGATTCCGCCGTCCTGCGGCGCACCGTGGTCGATTGCCAGATTCGTCCGTTCGGGGTGACCGACCAGGCGGCGCTCGCCCGGTTCCTGGACGTGCCGCGCGAAAGCTTTGCGCCCGCCGGCGCCGAACATCTGGCCTATTCCGACGTCGAACTGCGTCATCCGCTCGCCGCCGGCGGTTCGCGGGCCATGCTCCTGCCGCTCGTTCTCGCCCGCATGATCCAGGCCGCGGAAATCCGGCCGGACGACGTCGTCCTCGATGTGGGGGGCGCAACAGGTTATGCCGCGGCGCTCGTCGCCGGCCTCGCCCGCAAGGTCTATGCGCTCGAATCGGATGCGGCCCTGTCCGCTGCGGCGGCGGCGAACTTCGCCGCGCTCGGCCTCGCGAATGCGGAGGCCGCTGTCGGCCCCCTGCGGGGCGGGTTGGCCGGCAAGGGCCCGTTCGACGTCATATTCGTCGAGGGCGTCGCGGCGGAGGGGCTTGAAAAGCTGCTTTCGGACCTTTCCCCGGCCGGCCGCCTGCTGACTCTCGAACCCGGCGCCGCCGGAACCGCCCGTGTCGTGCTCTGGCGGCGCGACGGCTCGAATTCCTCGCGTCGCGACCTGTTCGAGGCCGCCGGCAAGGCGTTGCCGGAGTTCGCGCGTGAAGCGGGCTTCGCGTTCTGACGCGGGCCGCTGCGGCGGCCGTGTCCATTACCGTGCGTAAGTGTCTCTTTTTTGCAGCGTTCAGGCAGAATCTTACCGGGGAGGGGTGCAATCCCGCTTTTCTGGCCGATAAACTGCTTTCCAACGAGGCCGGTTGCGACAGGCCGCGAACATAAAGTGTTTTCGCCGCGATGCGGCGCAGGGGTGAGCGATGCGTGAATGCGAATCGGGGAACGCCGGGCGATCCGGCGGCCCCGTCGGGGGCGTATCCTCCGGACGTAGCGTGAGTGCGTATGCGCTCGGCGCTGGCGTCTGCGTTATCGCGCTTGCGCTCTCGGCCTCCGTGCGCGCCGAGACGATGTCGGGCGCTCTGGCCCGCGCTTACGTCAACTCGCCAGACATCAATGCGCAGCGCGCCAACGTTCGCGGCGTCGACGAGAACATTCCGAAGCAGAAGGCTGGCTGGTTGCCGAAGGTAAACGCCACGGGAAACCTCGGCGCGGCCTATATGTACACACGCGGCGCTCCGACGCCCGCCACGCCGCTCACCCGTAATCCTCTCGTGGCGTCGAATATCCAGACCATCGGATCGGCGACGCTGGTGTACGGCACGCAATATCACGCCAACCCGCGCAATTACGGCATCACGGCGACAGAGACCCTGTTCGACGGCTTCCGCACGCTCAACAGCGTCCGGCAGGCTGAATCCCAGACGTTCGCGGCGCGCGAACAGATGCGCACCACTGAGAGTTCGGTGCTGTTGAACGGCGCGACGTCCTACATGAACGTGCTGCGCGACACGGCGATCCTCAGCCTGCGCAAGAACAACATAAGCGTGCTCGAGGAGCAGTTGCGGCAGACGCGCGATCGATTCCAGGTCGGCGAAGTGACCCGGACCGACGTCGCCCAAGCCGAGGCGAGCCTGGCGCAGGCGCGCACGGATTTCTTCTCCGCGCAATCCACGCTGCAGGCGTCGATCGCATCCTATCGGCAGTACATCGGCGTCGAACCGAAGAACCTTTCACCCGCCAAGAGCGTGGAACCGCTGCTGCCCAAGAAGATGGGCGACGCGGTCGAGGTCTCGCAGGTCGAACACCCGCTGATCGCCCAGGCTTTGCACAACGTCGACGTCGCGACCGCTCAGGTGAAGATCGCCGAGGCGCAGCTCTATCCGACGCTTTCCGTGAACGGAAACATCCAGCGCGGCCTCGACGTCAACAACGTCACCGGCGCCAAGAATTTCGTCGCCTCGGTGACAGGGCAGCTCAACGTGCCGATCTACCAGGGCGGCGCGGAATACGCCTCGATTCGACAGGCCAAGGAACAGCTCGGCCAGTCGCGTCTGCAGGTCGACGTCCAGCGCGACACGATCCGCGCGCAGGTGGTCACCGCCTGGGGACAACTCGAAACGGCCAAGGCCCAATTGATTTCCGGCCAGGCCAACGTCGCGGCCGCCGAGATCGCGCTCAACGGCATCCGTGAGGAAGCCAAGGTCGGCCAGCGCACGACCTACGATGTCTTGACCGCGCAGC
Source organism: Beijerinckiaceae bacterium (assembly GCA_046349215.1). Classification (GTDB taxonomy): domain Bacteria; phylum Pseudomonadota; class Alphaproteobacteria; order Rhizobiales; family Beijerinckiaceae; genus JAJXWB01. The sequence goes on along the minus strand of JAXMCV010000005.1, from coordinate 305,855 downwards.
AGACGCTGCTGAACGCGCGCGTCAATCTCGTCACCGCGCAGCGCGACCGGGTCGTCGCTTCCTACAACGTGCTTGCGGCCATGGGCCGGCTCAACGCCGACCAGCTCAGCCTGACGGCGCAACTCTATGACCCGACGCTGCATTTCGACCAGGTCAGGAACAAGTTCTTCGGCATCAGCACGCCGGACGGCCGCTAGGCTCTCTTCTCTCCACAGTTCCTGCGGCGCGGCGTGTTGCGCGCTGTCCGGACGCGTGAGAATCTCGCAATGGCATATCCGCAGTGATTCGGCGGATCCGGATTTCTGGCGGCGCAGGCGATGAACGCAGCTAACGCACCCATTCAGTCTTCTTCACTCGAGAACGAGCGCCGGGCGCACGAGCCCTCGATGGAAGAGATTCTGGCCTCGATCCGGAAGATCATCGCCGACGACGAGGCTTTGCCGCTGACGCGGGGAAGCGGGGAATTGCGGTCGAGCTTTTCCACGCCGAAGCCCTTCGAAGCGCCCAAGCCCTTCGAAGCGCCCAAGCCTTTTGATGCGCCGGGTTTCGAAGCGCCGAAGCATTTCGCAGCGAATCCCCCGGAATCCGCGGCGCATGTCGAGACGAATGTCGCGCCCTTCGAGCCGAAGGCGCTTGCTCAACACGAGTCTGGCTTTGTCGAAACGCCCCGGGCTTTCCCGGAATTCGTGGAGCCGCCGGCGCCGGAGCCGAAAGGTTTCGACGCGTCTGCAAGCGAGCCGCCATTGGCCAGAGGCGTGGAACCGCAATCGAATGCGCAATTCGCCGCCCCGCGGCTCGACGATGCGGACATGCAGTCGTTCGCCGAGATCGCCAGCGAACTTTCCGCGCATGACCTGCGACCGGCGGTCGCCGACGAGGCGCCAGTTGCCATGCGCGTCGCCGTCGAAACCGCGCCGCCCCTGGATGACGCGGTCGAAGAGATGGCGCCAGAGGTCGTGACCGAGATTTCCCATCGCTTCCAGCAGAAGGCGCCACCGGCCTATGTCGTCGGCAATGGCGCAGGCTTCGGCGCGACGGTCGTGCCGGCGCCTGAAGAGCCGCCGGTCATGCTGTCGCCGGAGTCGGACGCCAGTGTTTCCTCGGCTTTCCGCGCGCTTTCGGCGAGCGTCCAGCTCAACAATTCCGAAGTGATCGACCGGCACGTGCGCGACATGTTGCGCCCCATGCTCAAGCAATGGCTCGACGACAATCTGCCGGTCATGGTCGAGCGTCTTGTGCGGGCCGAGATCGAACGCGTGGCGCGCGGCGGTCGCTGAAAACGCGGCGAATTTCGTCTTCGTTAACGCATCGCTAACCACGCCGCGCGCATTCTGCGGCATGCTCTCGCTGCGGCTGCGCGCCTACATCGTTCCTGTATGCTTCTATTGCTTCGCGGCGCTCGTCTCCGGCTATTTTCTCTGGCACGCCCTCAACGGTCAGCGCGGCCTGAAGATGCGCGACGAGTACAGCGATCGTGTCGCCGCCCTGCAATCCTCGCTGGACGCATTGCGTGCGGAGCGCGCAGACTGGAAGCGCAAGATCGATCTGGTGCGCGGCGAGGAAATCGACCGTGACGTGCTGGACGAGCAGGCGAGGGTGGAACTCGGCCGGACCCACCGGAACGAGGTCGTTATCCTCTCGCCACAAAAATAAACTCGTCTTCGGTTAACATCTGTCGATAAACTGAATTCGAGTTAATCGAATAATTTCGCGTGAAATCAAGGCCATGAGGCCTGATCGGCTCTATTGGCGCCGTCTCGTCAATTCCGCAGCCCTGCGCTATGTTGCCAACCAAGGAAACATTCGAGGGAGCGTCATGGCGGGCGTATCGAAATCGCGATCTGCGAAAGGCGAAGCCACGTCCGGCGAGCCTGCGGCCTTCACGACCGAAGAGGATCTTTTCGCCTATCGCGAAATGCTGCTGATCCGGCGTTTCGAGGAAAAGGCCGGCCAGATGTACGGCATGGGCCTGATCGGCGGCTTCTGCCATCTCTACATCGGTCAGGAAGCCGTCGTCGTCGGCGTCGCCATGGCGGCGAAGGACGGCGACCAGACCATCACCTCCTATCGCGACCATGGCCACATGCTGGCCTGCGGCCTCGACCCGAAAGGCGTCATGGCCGAACTGACCGGACGCCGCGACGGCCTGTCGAAGGGCAAGGGCGGCTCGATGCACATGTTCTCGAAGGAGAAGAACTTCTTCGGCGGGCACGGCATCGTCGGCGCGCAGGTGGCTCTGGGAACCGGCCTGGCCTTCGCCAACTGGTACCGCGACGACAAGAAGGTCTCGCTGACGTATTTCGGCGACGGCGCGGCAAACCAGGGCCAGGTCTACGAGAGCTTCAACATGGCCTCGTTGTGGAAGCTGCCCGTCATCTTCATCGTCGAGAACAATCGCTATGCGATGGGCACGTCGGTGACGCGTTCCTCTGCGCTCGCCGATTTTTCCAAGCGCGGCATGGCGTTCAACATTCCAGGCGAGCAGGTCGACGGCATGGACGTGCGCGCCGTGAAGGCCGCAGCCGAAAAGGCCATGCAGCACTGCCGCGACGGCCACGGTCCATACATCCTCGAGATGCAGACCTATCGCTATCGTGGACATTCGATGTCCGATCCCGCGAAATACCGCTCCAAGGAAGAAGTGCAGAAGATGCGCGAGGAGCACGATCCGATCGAGCAGGTGCGCGCGCGTCTGCTCAAGTCCGGAACGAGCGAGGACGATCTGAAGAAGATCGATGCGCAGGTGCGCGCGATCGTCTCGGAATCCGCGGAATTCGCGACGCAGAATCCCGAACCCGATCCGTCCGAACTCTACACCGACATCCTGCTCTGACGCGCCGGCGCCGGCCGAGCGCCAGCGCCGTCCCCGCATATCACGCGAGATCCGCCGATGCCGACGAACATCCTCATGCCGGCCCTTTCCCCCACGATGGAGGAGGGCACGCTCGCCAAATGGCTCAAGAACGAAGGCGACGTCATCAAGTCCGGCGACGTGATCGCCGAAATCGAAACCGACAAGGCGACGATGGAAGTCGAAGCCGTCGATGAAGGCGTGCTGGCGAAGATCCTCGTTCCTGCCGGCGCGGAAAACGTGAAGGTCAACACGCCGATCGCCGTCATCGCCGGCGAAGGCGAGGACGCCAGCGCCGCTGCCGCTGCGCCGGCCGCCGCCGCGCCCGCCAGCGCGCCGGCCGCTGCGTCCGCCCCCACGATCGAGAAGGCGCCGGCTGCGCCAAAGACGCCCGCTCTGCCTGAAGCCCCGGAATGGCCCGATGGTACGCCGCTCGCCTCGATGACGGTGCGCGAGGCCTTGCGCGACGCCATGGCCGAGGAAATGCGCCGCGACGATTCCGTTTTCGTGATGGGCGAGGAAGTCGCCGAATACCAGGGCGCCTACAAGATAACGCAGGGCCTGCTGCAGGAGTTCGGCGCCAAGCGCGTCGTCGACACGCCGATCACCGAACACGGTTTCGCCGGCATGGGCGTCGGCGCGGCAATGGCGGGACTGAAGCCGATCGTCGAGTTCATGACGTTCAACTTCGCCATGCAGGCGATCGACCACATCATCAATTCCGCCGCCAAGACGCTCTACATGTCGGGCGGCCAGATGGGCGCGTCCATCGTGTTCCGCGGACCGAACGGCGCCGCCGCGCGCGTCGGCGCGCAGCACAGCCAGGATTACGCCGCCTGGTATTCCAACGTTCCCGGCCTCAAGGTCGTCGCGCCCTACACGGCGGCCGACGCCAAGGGCCTGCTGAAGGCGGCGATCCGCGATCCGAACCCGGTCGTCTTCCTCGAAAACGAAATCCTCTACGGCCAGTCGTTCGACGTGCCGCGCCTCGACGATTTCGTCCTGCCGATCGGCAAGGCGCGCGTCGCGCGCAAGGGCGATCACGTGACGATCGTCTCCTGGTCGATCGGCATGACCTATGCGCTGAAGGCAGCCGACGAACTCGCCAAGGAAGACATCCACGCCGAAGTCATCGACCTGCGCACCATTCGTCCGATGGACACCGAGACGGTCGTCGCGTCCGTCATCAAGACCGGCCGCTGCGTGACGGTGGAAGAAGGCTGGCCGCAGTCCGGCGTCGGCGCCGAGATCGCGGCGCGCGTCATGATGGAGGCCTTCGATTATCTCGATGCGCCGGTCGTGCGCGTCACCGGCAAGGACGTGCCGATGCCCTATGCCGCCAATCTCGAGAAACTGGCGCTGCCGAACGTCGGCGAGGTCGTCGCGGCGGCCAAAGCCGTCCTGTACCGGTGATCCATGGCGGATGAACTCCACGAACTCGACGCGCCGCCGGACGCCCGCGAGAAGGGCGGCCACGAAGTGCTGCGCTGCTTCGTCGTCGACGGCGGCCTGAGCGTCTCATTGCGCCGTTCGTTCGACGATTGCGGCACATGGGGCGTGCTGCTCGCCGACCTCGCGCGCCACGCCGCGCGCATCTACGCGCTCGAGACGCAGGTCTCGGAGGAAGAAGCGCTGGAATCCATCAAGGACATGCTCGACGCCGAATGGTCGCGCCCGACCGATTTCGGCGCCACCTCAGCCATGAATTGAGGGCCGACGATGCCGACCAACATTCTCATGCCCGCCCTTTCGCCGACGATGGAGAAGGGCAACCTCACCAAATGGCTCAAGAAGGAAGGCGACACGGTCAAGTCCGGCGACGTGATCGCCGAGATCGAGACCGACAAGGCGACGATGGAAGTCGAAGCCGTGGATGAAGGCGTGCTCGCCAAGATCCTCGTCGCCGAAGGCACGGAAGACGTGCCGGTCAACCAGCCGATCGCCGTCATCGCGGGCGAGGGCGAGGACGCCAGCGCCGCCGCTTCGGCTGCGCCGGCGCCAGCGCCCAAGGCCGCCGCCGCTCCGGCGCCGGCCGCTGCGCCGGCCCCTGCGCCCGTCGCCGCGCCTGCGGCGGCCCCCGCCGCTCCCGTGGCCAGCGGCGCGCGCGTCTTCTCCTCGCCTCTGGCGCGTCGCCTGGCGAAGGAAGCCAATATCGATCTTGCGGCGATCAAGGGCACCGGCCCGCATGGCCGCGTCGTCGAGCGCGACGTCAAGGCGGCGGTTTCCGGCGGAACGGCGAAGCCCGCGCCCGCCGCCACGCAGTCCGCGACGCCTGCCGCCGCGCCTGCGCCGCAGGCCATGTCGGGCGATACGGTGCGCAAATTGTTCGAGCCGGGATCCTTCGAGGAAATCCCGCACGACAACATGCGCAAGACGATCGCTCGCCGCCTGACGGAAGCGAAGTCGACGATCCCGCATTTCTATCTGACGATCGACTGCGAACTGAATGCGCTTCTTGCCCTGCGCGAGCAGATCAATTCGGCCGCGCCGAAGGACAAGGACGGCAAGCCCGCCTACAAGGTCTCGGTCAACGATTTCGTCATCAAGGCGCTGGCGCTGGCTTTGCGCGACGTACCGGACGCCAATGTCTCGTGGACCGACACGGCGATGCTGAAGCACAAGTCGTGCGACGTCGGCGTCGCCGTCTCGATCCCCGGCGGCCTCATCACGCCGGTCATCCGCAAGGCGGAGACGAAGACGCTGTCGGCCATTTCAAACGAGATGAAGGATTACGCGGCGCGCGCGAAAGCGCGGAAGCTCAAGCCGGAGGAATACCAGGGCGGCTCGAGCGCGGTTTCCAATCTCGGCATGTTCGGCATCAAGAATTTCTCCGCCGTCATCAACCCGCCGCACGCCACGATCCTTGCGGTCGGCGCCGGCGAGAAGCGCGTCATCGTCAAGAACGGCGCGCCCGCCGTCGCCGACATGATGAGCGTGACGCTCTCGACCGATCATCGCGCGGTCGACGGCGCGCTCGGCGCGGAATTGCTGGCGGCTTTCCGCCGCTACATCGAAAATCCGATGGGCATGCTGGTTTGAGGGCACGATCATGAGCGCCTACGACATCATCGTCATCGGCGGCGGTCCCGGCGGTTATGTCGCCGCAATCCGCGCAGCCCAGCTCGGCTTCAAGACGGCCGTGGTCGAACGCGAACATCTCGGCGGCATCTGCCTCAACTGGGGCTGCATCCCCACCAAGGCGCTGCTGCGCTCCGCCGAAATCCTGCATTACGCCGAACACGCCAGCGCCTACGGCCTGAAGATCGAAGGCAAGGTCGCGCCGGATCCCGCGGCCGTCGTCAAGCGTTCGCGCCAGGTGTCGCAGCAATTGAACGGCGGCGTCGCCTTCCTGCTCAAGAAGAACAAGGTCGACGTGATCTGGGGCGAGGCCTTCATTCCGAAGGTCGGCGAAGTGCGGGTTTCGGCCAGCAAGAAGCCGGTCGTGCAGCCGCAGAACCCGATCCCCAAGGGCGTGCTCGGCGAGGGAACGTTCCAGGCGAAACACATCATCGTCGCGACGGGCGCGCGCCCGCGCGTGCTGCCGGGCATCGAGCCGGACGGCAAGCTGATCTGGACCTATTTCGAGGCGATGAAGCCGGAAGCCTTTCCGAAATCGCTGCTCGTCATGGGGTCGGGCGCCATCGGCATCGAATTCGCCTCCTTCTATCGCCAGATGGGCGCGGAAGTGACGGTCGTCGAAGTGCTGCCGCAGGTCATGCCGGTGGAAGACGCGGAGATCGCCAAGGTCGCGCAGAAGCGGTTCGAAAAGCTCGGCCTGAAAATCCTGCTGTCGACCAAGGTGACGAAGGTCGAGAAATCCGCGAACTCCGTCACCGCGACGCTCGAGGACGACAAGGGCAAGACGCAGACGATTACCGCCGAGCGGATGATCTCGGCTGTCGGCGTTGTCGGGAACATCGAAAATCTCGGGCTGGAAGGCCTCGGCGTGAAGATCGATCGCGGCTGCGTCGTCATAGACGGCTACGGCCGCACGAACATCAAGGGGATCTATGCCATCGGCGACGTCGCCGGGCCGCCGATGCTCGCGCACAAGGCCGAGCACGAGGGCGTCATCTGCGTCGAGACGATCAAGGGCCTGCACACGCACCCCATGGAAAAGTCGATGATCCCCGGCTGCACCTATTGCAACCCGCAGGTGGCCTCCGTCGGTCTGACGGAAGCAAAGGCCAAGGCGGCGGGCTACGAAGTGAAGGTCGGGCGCTTCAATTTCACCGGCAACGGCAAGGCGATCGCGCTCGGCGAGCCGGACGGCATGGTAAAGACCGTGTTCGACGCGAAGACCGGCAAGCTGCTCGGCGCCCACATGGTAGGCGCCGAGGTGACCGAACTCATCCAGGGCTTCGTCGTCGCCATGAACCTGGAGACGACAGAGGAAGAACTGATGCACACGGTCTTCCCGCATCCCACGCTCTCCGAGATGATGCACGAGAGCGTTCTCGACGCCTATGGACGGGTGATCCATATGTAGTCACTATGCACATACGACGCGGACCTTGTCCGGCCAGATCAGGAGCGTCGGGATGCGCCATAGAGGCTAGCCATGGATCAGCAGCTCGGCGTGCTCGGCACGCCCGGGGTGAGTTTCGTCGCTCTCGTCATTATCGGGGGATTTGCCGGCTGGATCGCCGGCATGGTGACCGGACGCCGCCACTGGCTGTTCACGAACATCCTGATCGGCGTCTGCGGATCGTGGCTGGGCTCCCAGTTCGCGCAACTCGCCGGCGTCCAGCTCGTCGGCAAGTGGTCGCATTTCCTGGCGGCGCTCGTCGGCTCGATCGTCATCCTGTTCATCTGGCAGGCGCTGCACCCCCAGAATCAGCGGGGGCCGGGCGGCCCGCCGAATTGAGGTCGGCGGCGGCCGGGCCTATATAGGGCGCTCATCCTGCCGCAAGGCGCAGGGCCGGGTTTTCCATGTCGGTTGTCGTCGATCTCCTGAACAACGATCCGCGTCGCAAGAGCGAAGGCGAAGCCGCGCCGCGCCATCCGGAGAAAGCCGGCCGGCCCGACAAGCCCGTGCATCGCAAGCCTGCCTGGATCCGCGTCAAGGCGCCGGGGTCGGCCAAGTGGGCCGAGACGAACCGCATCGTGCGCGAGAACAAGCTCGTCACGGTCTGCGAGGAAGCCGGCTGTCCGAATGTCGGCGAGTGCTGGGAGAAGAAGCACGCGACATTCATGATCATGGGCGACACGTGCACGCGCGCCTGCGCCTTCTGCAACGTGCGCACCGGCCTGCCGGCGCCGCTCGACGCCGACGAACCCGCCAAGGTCGCCGACGCCGTCGCCAAGCTCGGCCTCGAGCATGTCGTCGTCACCTCGGTCGACCGCGACGATCTTTCCGACGGCGGCGCCGCGCATTTCGCGGCGACCATCGCGGCCATCCGCGCCGCGAGCCCGGCGACCACGGTCGAAATCCTCACGCCGGACTTCCTGCGCAAGGACGGCGCGCTCGAAGTGGTCGTCGCCGCGCGTCCCGACGTGTTCAACCACAATCTGGAGACGGTGCCGTCGAACTATCTGACGGTGCGTCCCGGCGCCCGCTATTTCCATTCGATCCGGCTTCTGCAGCGCGTGAAGGAACTCGATCCGGGCATCTTCACCAAGTCGGGAATCATGGTCGGCCTCGGTGAAGAGCGCAACGAAGTGCTGCAACTGATGGACGACCTGCGCTCGGCCGACGTCGATTTCCTCACGATCGGCCAGTACCTGCAGCCGACGCGCAAGCACCATGAAGTGATGGCCTTCGTCACCCCGGAGGAATTCAAGGCCTATGAGACGGTGGCCTATTCCAAGGGCTTCCTGCTGGTCTCGGCGACGCCGCTGACGCGGTCTTCGCACCACGCTGGCGACGACTTCCGGAAATTGCGCGAACGCCGCGCCGCGAACGCGGGCTGATCGCCCTATACGGCGACGCCTCAGATCACGCCGTTTCTGTGCAGGGCGATGACGATCACGCCGGCCGCGAAGGCCATGGCGAGGATGGAGCCCAGGTCCCATCGCACGGGCTTCAAGGGCTTGACGTCGTAGAGCCCGGCCGTTTCCTCCGGCGTCTTCCCGCGCCGGAAGTTTCTGGCGACATCGAAAGGCACCCTCGGCATCGCGCTACTCCCTCCCTTCGCGCCCCAGCGATGTCGCAGGTTCCCGCATAAACACATTGGAAACCCTAAGAAGATCCGCGCAATTCGATCCATCTCTGGAGGAGCGCGCCGCTTTTGCCTATTGTTGTCTGAAAGACAACGGATTTCCCTCGGGAGGAAAAATGGCTGGCGTTCTGGCGGGCGTGCGCGTCCTCGATATTTCACGCGTCGTCTCGGGTCCGTGGTGCACACAGGTGCTGGCCGATCTCGGCGCCGAGGTCATCAAGGTGGAACGCGCCGGCCCCGGCGACGACACGCGGTCGATGGGACCGTTCCTGCCGGATGCGGAAAACCAGCCAACCAACGACAGCGCCATCTTCATGGCCTGCAATCGCGGCAAGCGTTCGATCACGCTGGATCTAGCGAGCGAGGAGGGCGCGCGCATCGTGCGCGAACTCGCCGCGACCTGCGACGTCTTCGTCGAGAACTTCAAGGCGGGCACGCTCGGCAAGTATGGCCTCGACTACGAAGGCATCAGGGCCGCTCGCCCCGACATCGTCTATTGCTCGATCACCGGCTTCGGCCACGATGGTCCTTACGCCGCCCGTCCCGCCTATGATTTCGTCATGCAGGCGCTGTCGGGCCTCATGAGCACCAACGGCCAGCCCGAGGGCGCGCCGGGCTCCTCGCCCCTGCGGACCGCGATCCCGCTCACCGACATGGTGACGGGCCTCTATGCGGCCATCGCGATCCTGGCGGCGCTGATGCATCGGCGCGAGTCGGGCGAAGGCCAGTTCATCGACGCCGCCATGCTGGATTCCGCCGTCGCGCTCAACGCCAATCTCGCGGTCGGTTTCCTGATGAACGGCAAGGTGCCCAAGCGCTCCGGCAATACCAACGCCGTGGTGGCCCCGTCGGATTCCTTCGAGACCTCGGACGGCAGCGTCATCATCGCCGTGTCGAACGATGCGCAATTCCGGGCCTTCGCCGCGCTGATCGACGCGCCGGAACTCGCCGACGACCCGCGCTTCGTCAACAATACGGAACGCTTCGCGCGGCGCTACGAATTGCGCGACATCATACAGCCTCTCCTGAAGCCGATGCCGACCGCCTATTGGGTCGCGCGTTGCGCGAAGGCCAATGTGCCGTGCGGGCCGATCAACCACATGCACGAGGTCTTCGCCGACGCGCAGGTGCGCCATCGCCGCCTTGCCATCGCGCTGCCGCATGGCAGCGGCCAGGACGTGCGGCTCGTGCGTTCGCCCATCAACCTTTCGAAGACGCCGGTGGAGCATCGCGCGCCGCCGCGCCTCGGTCAGGACACGGACGACGTGCTCGCCGAACTCGGCCGTTCGCCCGAGCAGATCGCCGCGTTGCGCGAAAAGAAAATCGTCTGAGCCGCGACGTCGCGCTCGATTTTGGCGGGCAGGGCGCTAACATCGATCGAGCCGGCGCGGCATGCGCGCGGCGTCCGGAGGTCTCGATGATCGTCACCTCGCTCGACGAGGCGCAGGCCGAACTCGCGCGGCTGATCGCGAACGCGCAGCGCGTCGTCGGCTTTACCGGCGCGGGCATTTCCACGGAATGTGGAATACCCGATTTCCGCTCTCCGAATTCGCCCTGGATGAAGCACCGGCCGATCGACTTCAGCCTGTTCGTTTCGGACCCGCTGGCGCGCGAGGAGGCGTGGCGGCGCAAGTTCGCCATGGACGACATCTATGCAGGCGCCGCCCCCGGCCGTGGCCATCGCGCCTTCGCCAGTCTCGTGGCGTCGGGCAAGATGGGCGCGATCATCACGCAGAACATCGACGGTCTGCATCAGGCCGCCGGCGCGCCCGCCGACGCGGTGATCGAGCTGCACGGCAACGGCACATACGCCAAATGCCTGTCCTGCGGTATGCGCCACGAACTCGCCGACGTGCGCATCGAGTTCGAACGCACGGGCGCCGCGCCCGAATGCGAGTGCGGCGGCGCGATCAAGTCGGCGACGATCTCGTTCGGGCAGGCCATGCCGGAGGCCCAGATGCGCCGCGCGCACGAGGAGACCGAATTGTGCGATCTCTTCCTGGCGGTCGGGTCGTCGCTGGTCGTCTATCCGGCCGCCGGCTTTCCAATTCTGGCCAAGCGGCGCGGGGCGGTGCTGGCGATCGTCAATGGCGAGGAAACCCAGCTCGACGACGCCGCCGACATCGTGTTGCGGGGCGACATCGGCGACATCCTGTCGCCGTTCGCGTCAAGCTCGTAAGCCGATCTTTCCACAGGCGCGCGCAACTTTGTACTTTGAGCGCGCGTATTGAATGTTATCTTTTCCTTAAGTGATTCTGGAGTGGCCGGCGATTCGGACAGTGTGACGCCCTCATGGCGGGGGGTGATCGCCCGACGTTCGGGGGGTAAGAAATTGGGCGGCAAAGATCCTTTATTGCAGGCGAGCGTCGCCGCGGTCGAAGCGACCGCAGACCAGGCGCCGATCGAATTGATTGAAGTTGCGGGCCGCATCAAGTGGTTCGACGTTTCCAAGGGCTACGGTTTCATCGTTCCCGACGACGGTTCCGGCGACGTGCTGCTGCATGTCACCGTGCTGCGCCGCGACGGTTACCAGACCGCCTGCGAAGGCGCCCGCGTCGTCTGCGAGGCGCAGCGACGCATGAAGGGCCTGCAGGTCTTCCGCGTCGTGTCGATGGACGAATCCACGGCGGTTCATCCTGCGGTTGCGCCGGCGGCGCGCACCCACGTGACGGTGACGCCGAGCGGCGGTTTCGAGATCGTCATCGTCAAGTGGTTCAACCGCATCCGCGGCTTCGGCTTCCTGACGCGCGGCGAGGGAACGGAGGACATCTTCGTTCACATGGAGACCCTGCGTCGCTACGGGATCGCCGAACTCAAGCCGGGCGACTCGCTGCTGGCGCGTTTCGGCGATGGCCCGAAGGGGCTGATGGCGGCGGAAGTTCGTCCGCTCGAGACGGCGCTGCCCGCGCATCACTGAAGCGGCGAGCCCGGCGACGGCGCCCTCGCGCTGGCGGGCTCTTCCGCCGCGCCGCGAACTTCCCTATCGTCGCGCCATGATCCGCACATTGCATCTGGCGCTCGTCGCCCTCGTCATCGCGGCCGCGGCGCCTGCATGCGCCGACGCGCAGCTCGAAAAGCTCGCCTTTGTCACGAAATCCGGCGTCCACGAATTCAAGGTGGAGGTGATGCGTACGCCCGCCGAATTCGCGAAGGGACTGATGTTCCGACGCTACATGCCGGCCGATCGCGGCATGCTGTTCGATTTCAACCGCGACGAAGTCGTGAACATGTGGATGAAGAACACCTACATCCCGCTCGACATGGTCTTCGTCGGCAAGGACGGCCGGGTCTTCTCCATCGCCGCTGACACCGAACCCCTGTCCGAACGCACGATCTCGTCGGGGGGGCCCGTGACCGGCGTCGTCGAACTGAACGCCGGCGCTGCCGCGAAAATGGGCCTGTCGCCGGGCGACGAGGTCCGCCACCCCATGTTCCGCCGCTGAGGCGGGGCAGGGACGTCCTGACGCCTTGTTCCGTCCAGCGCCGCATGATAGCCATCCGGCAGCGTCCCAAGGGCCGAAACGGGGTATGGCGCAGCCTGGTAGCGCATCTGCTTTGGGAGCAGAGGGTCGCAGGTTCGAATCCTGCTGCCCCGACCAGCCCGGGACGGCGCGACGCGGTTCGAACGCAGGCGAGTGACATGACCGCAAGAATCTTCCGGCCGACCAGATCGGCGACGCAATCTGGCGCAGGCCGCACCAAGCGTTGGCACCTCGTCTATTCGCCGGAGCGTCCGAGAGGCGCCGATCCGCTGATGGGCTGGACCAGTTCCGACGACATGAAGAGCCAGATCCGCCTGAGCTTCGACACGAAGGAGCAGGCGGTCGAGTACGCCGAGCGCAACGGCATCGCCTTCGTCGTCGAGGAGCCGAAGGAAATCCCGAAGCGCGTCATCTCCTACTCGGACAATTTCCGTCCGGGCCGCATCGGCCAGTGGACGCACTGAACGCCGACGGCGTTCGACAGGTTCGATATATTGTCGCGCGGCGTAACGCCGCGCGAACGCGTTCCGGCGCTCAGACCCCGTAGCTCAGCTGGATAGAGCAACTGCCTTCTAAGCAGTAGGTCACAGGTTCGAATCCTGTCGGGGTCGCCACCATCCCCTCGCACGGCTGCGCAAGCCGACGCATCCACAGAAATATGTAGCGAGAAAGTCTAGCGATTCCAGGCGCACGGCGTTGCATGCCGACGCATCAGAGCGCGTCGAAATGTTGGGGCGGCTGCTGGGGTGGGATACGATAGCGGGGATTCGCCCCAACACGACCCCAGCATCCGACCCCAACATCGGATCGCGCCGACCCCAGCAGGAGCAGCCGTCGAATGCTCACCGATATCGCCATCCGGACCGCGAAAACGGATCGCCGCCGCCTCAAGCTGAGCGACGCCGGCGGCCTCCAGTTGATGGTCTATCCGACCGGCCGAAAGACCTGGCTGTACGCGTACCGGCTCGACGGCAAGCAGCGCGAGGTCGTGCTCGGCCAGTATCCGGACATGTCCCTGAAGGACGCTCGGGAGGCTTTGTCCGAAGCTCGCAAGCTTCGCGAGGCCGGTCGCGATCCCGCTGGCGAGAAGCGCGCGGTCAAGGCTGCGGCTGCGGTGAAGCGATCCAATTCATTTGCGGCCATCGCCGACGAACTGATCGCGCAGAAGCGCAAGGAGGGCCTGCGACCGCGTACGATGGCAAAGGTCGAATGGCTGCTGCGGCTGGCCAAGGACGACCTCGGAATGCGGCCGATTGCCGAATTGACGGCCGGCGAAGTGCTGGCGTCGATGCGCAAGCTCGAGGATCGGGGCAGGGCGAAGACGGCGGTGCGCTTGCGGTCGACGATCAGCGAAGTGTTTCGGTTCGCCGTCGCCACCGGACGCGCGCAGATCGATCCGGCCGAGTTCGTGCGCGGCGCGATCAAAGCGCCGAAGGCTGAGCATCGCGCGGCCATCCTCGACCGCAAGGGCTTGGGCGAATTGCTCCGCTCCATTCGCGGCTACACGGGCCGCCCCGAGACGCGGATCGCGCTGGAGCTGCTGGCGCTGACCGCATGCCGCGTCACGGAACTTCGCCTTGCGGAATGGTCCGAGTTCGATCTGTACGGGGCGGAATGGACCGTGCCGGCGAGCCGCATGAAGCAGGGCCTTGCGCATCGAATTGCACTGGCTCCGCAGACCGTGGCGCTGCTTCGCGAACTCCACGCCTTGACCGGTCGGTATCGGCTGGCCTTCCCCGGCGTTCGCATCCCCGACAGGGGCATGTCCGAGAACACGCTCGCGGCTGCATTGCGCGGCCTCGGCTATGGATCGGACCAGATGTCCTGCCACGGCTTCCGCGCCGTCTTCACCAGCTTCGCAGACGAGTGCAACAAATGGAGCCGGGGCGCCATCGATTTGTCCATTGCGCACACCGAAAAGAACACGTCACGCAAGGCGTATGCCCGCTCTGACCGATGGCTCGAACGCCAGCAGCTTGCGCGGTGGTGGGCCAACGAACTCGACGCCATGCGCAGCAGCATCGATCGTGTCGTCGTGCCGCTCAAGAAAGCTTGAGGCGCGAAACCGTGAGCGCGAAGCGCACCAGATCGGCCAAACCGACGCTGACAATTCTTGGCGGCGTGAGGGTGAAGGCGACGCCGGAGGAGATTGAGGCGTACGAGCGCGCCGAAGACGATGAGTTCGACGCAAAGCGGGCGCTCAGTCGGCTGCTCCACGAAGTCCGCGCGCTCGGACGCGACGACCTGGCCGAGGCTATCTGGAGCGCCGCGCATCGCATGGCCGACGACCGGCAATCCTCCGCCGAGTTGTCGTTCGTTTCCGACATCGCGCTGCGAACGGTGCGCGATCAGCAGACGAAACCGGCCCGCAAGGCCTTGGAGGAACGGCGGGCGAAGATGTCCGCGCCCGAGCGCATAGTCCGCGAGGTCCGCGCTCAATTTGCGCATCACGACTGGGCGAACCGATGGTCGGAGGCAGAGGCGATTCACGCGGAAGTCGTCGCGCGCAGGCGGCAAAAGCGACTCGGACGCATCGACGTGAACGCCGTCGCGAAAATGCTGGAACGCATTGATCGCAAAGGCGCATCGAACTGACTTTCTGACAATGCGTCAGATGAAGTTCTCGACAATGTGAAAATTCAGGATTCTGTACGCGATCAGCCCTTCAATGGAGTTGGTCACGTTGGTGGAAATCTCGCTGCCAAATGAGCCGCCGATCCCCGCTGATCGCGGCGTCGCCGAAGCCGAACTTGCCCTTGTCTGCGCGCGAGCGGATCGCGAACTCTCGGAATTGCCGAAGCCGCGCCGGGATCGCCTCAAGGCGATTTTCGTGGACGCCGTGATGGCCGCCACCAACGTCGGGATATTCGATGGCGCGGAGGCGGCGCTTCGGGCCGATCCTGCGGGAGCCGCCGAATGAAGCGCGCTTCACCCGCCCTCACCATCGCTCTCAATGCGGACCAGATCGAAGCCATCGCGGCAGCGGTCGCCGCCAAGCTGCAATCGGATTTCGCGAGGCCGAATGTCGAAAGGCAGTATTCGCCGGCAGAGGTCGCGGCGCTTCGCGGTTGCCACGTTGCGACCGTCCATCGTGACATCGCGGTAGGTCGCCTCCCGAGCAGGAAGATCGGCAGCAGCCGGCGCATCGGCGAAAGCGCGCTCCGGTCATATCTCGCCGGTGACGCCAAGGCTTCGGTGAGGGCGCCGTGAACTCGTTCGGCCACATGGTCGCCGACCTCCAGCGACGAGCCGAGCGTGACGAGGCGGACCGCGTGCGCGGCCTGCGTCTGGCGATTGCGGCGATGGCCGCGCGCAAGCCCGATGAAGTCACGGCGGCGAGACATCAGCGGACCGTGGACGCTGCGCAACGCTTCCTGATCGGTGGCCGCGCCGAGGACGCGCTCGCCTGCGGGTGGTCCAACGCGGACCTGCTTTCGCCGCCGCGACCGGGACGCCCGACCGGATTGCTGTGGATCGCCGGAGCGCGGTTCGTCACGTCGATCAACGCTCGCGAGGCTGTTCTGTCGGACGGCTCACGGATCCCGAAACCGGTGAGGAACGCATGATGAACAAGGAACTCAAACCGCCCGTGAAACTCGGTTCGCGGAAGCCGGACTCGTCCGCTGGAACGTTGCCGGCGCTCGAACGGGACGAGGCGCTTGAGGCATTGGCGAAGCAGATCGAGAACGTGAAGGCCAAGACCGTTCTCCAGATCGGCAAACATCTGGCTGAAGCGCGGGATCATCTTCGCCACCGGCGAGACGATGGCGCGGGATTTGGCGGATGGGTCCAGCAACGCCTCGGAATGAGCCGGAGCAGCGCATATCGGCTGATCGAAGTGTACGAAACCTTCGGGGGCGAATTTGTCTCAGCGTGGGACAAATTGCCGAAGGCGATCCTCTACGACCTCGTCGGCGCTCCGCAGGAAGCCCGGGACGAGGTGGCGGCGCGTGTCCAGCGCGGCGACAAGCCGAAGCCCGCGGAAGTCCGGCAGATCATCGCCGACGCTCAACCCTCGCCGGCGAGAACCGAGAAGCCTCCGGCTCCGGTCGTTGAGCGCGATGACGAGCCGCCGCCGCCAGCGCCTCCCGCATCCGATCCCCGCGCGAAGTGGGTCGAGGAAACGCTGCAACAGTTCGAGCGCGACGTGCTGTCGGTCGATCCAGCCGACCTCCTCCGCAATGCGCCGCCGCTCAGACGCGCCCGGTTCAATCGCATCGGGGCGCTCGCAGCGGAATGGCTGAACCGGTTGAGCGAGTGCGCCGGACCTGTTGGCCGCAGCCTGGACGAAGCCAGAGCCGACGTTCCGCGCTCGATCCCGATCCGCACCAGTTCTCCCAAGGCTGACGAGCAGTTCGCATCGGCTCGCCCTGCTGGCGTCACCGACGAGGAATGGGCCGCGTCCATCGCGGACGCCCAACGCCTGAACGGATGGCGGCCATGAGCGTCGAGAGCAAGCAGATCGAGTTTGGCCGCTTCCGTCAGGACATGCTGGAGCGCGATGCAGACGGTCATCTCATCGGCCGCGATCCGCGCGACCTCACCGCCGAGCAGTTGATCGCAGCCGGCGCGGAACCGGCGATCCTCAAGGCCGTCCGCGCCAAGTGTCTCGACTGCTGCTGCGAACAACCGACCGAGGTTCGCAAGTGCACGGCGGTCGATTGCGCCCTTTGGCCGTATCGGCTTGGCAGGAACCCATTCAACCGACGCGAACTGACCGAAGAGCAGCGAGTCGCGCTCTCGGACCGGATGAAGAAATTTCGCGAGGAAGCGCGGACCGTACCCCAGCCGCCAGAAGGCCCCGCGCCGTCGAAAATCTCCACACCGTCATTGGAAACCGCGAGGCGAGCGCCCATCCGGATCGGAGGTCGGCCGTGATCGTCACGACGCTGCCTCCCTTGAGCAAGCTGCAAGCGCGTTTCGAACTCGATGCCGATGGAACGCTCATCCGTCACCGCCATCCGAAGCGCGAGGATTTCCGCAGAGGGGCAGAGTTCGGGATCGCCTTGAAACACGCCGGCAAGCCCGCGCCGCCGCGTCCGACAATCGAGGGTCAACCGCACGATGCGGGCCGAATCATCCGAGCGCTCAAGAGGGGCTGCGTCGAGAACGAGCGAACCATCAACCTGCCGAACATCAACTTCCAACAGAAGGGACCAACAATGGAACAGACCATCCCAGCGACCGAGGCGTGTCGCATCCTGCGAGCCGACTATGCGGACGCCCGGGGTCGATCCGAAATCGCAATCGCCAGCGCACGGGCGCTCGCCGCCGCACTCGACCATCTCGGGGCCAGCCTGATGACCACGGCAACCCGGGCAGAGGTCGAAGAGGCCTTGGCGGAATGCAGAAGCCGCGGTGGATCGCACGGTCGCATCGCCATCGCCACGCTCGCCGACATCGTGCGCGGCCTCGAAACGCTCACGACCCGCGTGGCGTGAACTCAACGAAAGGACAACACAATGACCGAAGCATCGCACAAGGTTTCGTTTGCTGCTCGCATCAGCGATCAGGCGCTCATCCGCGAGTTCGACGCGCTCATGGAGGACATCAAGCAGCAAGCGTCGCACGATCTGCCGACCAAGCGCGTCTCCATCGATCGTCGCGCTCTCCCGGGCCTGCTGGCCGGGATCAATCTCAGCGCCGCCGACCGCACGACGCTGGATCGGGCCTTGGCGGAGGTCGAGAAACGGGCGGGACTGCGTGTTGGCGTTCCGCTCTTGCTCGGCGAGACCATCGCCAACCACGCCAAGCCGGCGATCACGAAACTCCGCGCCAGTCTCGAAGAAGCAGCCGACGCGGCGAAGCGTGACGCAACGAACGACCGGCTGTCGGCGCTCGGCATCTGACGCATCAGGCCGGTGGCTCGAACGTCGCCGGCTTTCCTCAGGAGGCCAGCATGGCCAAGAAACCGAAACCCGACGCGAAGCCCGGAACCGCGCTGCGGACGATCGCGGACGTGCTGCGCGAGGCATCCGAAGCGGCGCGACTCCGCACCGAGACGATGCCGCCAGCGCCTGCGGGACCGAGCCAGTTCGTCGCTGCGCCGGCCGGTTGGAAACTTCTGGCGTCATTGCGGGGGCATCTCGAACGCATTCATATCGTGGCCTTCGAGATGAAACCGGCGGCCGGCGTCTATCTCGTGCCGGAGCCGTTCGCCTTCGTCCCGCAGGGCGGCCAGCACCTGTTCGCCATCGAGCGGCCCGACGGCAGCGTGACGGAATTGTTCGTCAACCTCGGCGTCACCGGCCGGACATTCAGCGACGTCGCGGCGTGGCGGAAGACGATCGAGCACGCGTTGGAGCCGCCGCCTGATTGCGAACTCTTGCTCCCGCCGAAACCGAAGCCGCCGCTGAAATTGCGCGGCAGGCACAAGCTCGCCGATGCCGATGGTCGGACCGAACAACCGAAGGAGCCACAACCATGAGCCTCACCACGGAGCAGCAGAGCGCCGTCCGTTTGATCGCGCGGCGATCCATCGAACTCGCGCGGAACATGCACGCGTTGAGCATCCGCGAAGCAGCGATCCGGACCGCCGAGGCGACGGCGCTCGCACGGGCGCAGCGCGAACATTGGCCGCCCGTGACGCTCGGCCAGGCGCACCAGTTCGCCCGCGAGGAAGTGGAAAGATTGCTGGATGGCGACAATGCATGAACTGGCAAAAGCGATCATCGCCGAAGTGGAGGCGCACGGCGCACGGCTCGAGGCGTTCAATGGGAAACTGTGCGCGGTGTTCGATGGCGATGGATTGCCGGACGAACTCCACGACCGCATCCGTGAGCACAAGGACGCGCTGATCGCGTATCTGTGGCCGCCGCTCAGACCGGGACAGCTGCGCGTCGTCGGCCGAAATGTGCTGCGTCGTGATCCCACGCCGTCCGGTCCCTCGGCGATCCCGGTCACGCATGTCGTTCCCGCCGACCTGACCGATGCCGAGCGCGAGCGATGGGACCGGTCGCTGCAGGGCCTCACCAGCGGTCAGGCCGCGGCAATCGAGGCCGGTCTCGCGTTCGGCGATCCGCGCGTGTTGAGCCGATGGCTGCGTGGAGGTTTCGGATAGCGATTGCCGGCGTCTGGAGCGGTGGAGAGCGGCGGCAATCTCACGACGCACAGAGATAGCGCCCCATCGCTTCATCACCGTCCACACCGATCCCGGGAGCGGCAATCGCTGTCGAAATTCGGAGCGAGCGTGACGAGCGAATGGAAGAAGCTTCGCTCGCCAAGCCGCGCGAACAGCGATAGATTCGCTGCTGGAGTACGAAGCCATCAAGCCGCAATGCGCTGAATGACCATCGGCGCGGCGCGGGCAGCTGAGGTGCTGTCGTGCTCGATTCTTCCTGAACTCATCTGAAAAAACGGAAACGGCCCGCACGTTCATGCGAGCCGTCCCGACATTGTTGGCCGCCGACCTGAGGGGGTCGCGGCCTGTGCTCTCATCCGAAGGCCCGGAGAGAACCGTGAAGAAACGCTATCAGTCCGAACAATCAAGATCAAATCGCGCAACCGGCGACGACGATGCGCCGACGATCTGGAGAAGATCGAAGCCCATTCGGGGCACGCTCGCAGAAACCTACCTCATCGAACGTCGCCGCATCCCTCGGCCTGCATGTGGCTGGCCGACTTCGATTCGCTTCGACCCGGCCACCCGTTCGCTCGTCGCGGCATTGATGGATGCGCAGCACGAAGTCGTCGCCGTCGAGCTGGTCGAACTCGGCGAGGACAGTCGTGCGATCAACGAGGCGAAGACCCGCAGCGGCGACACGAAAGCGATTCCTCGCCTCGTCGGCATTCCGAATGGCGCGGTCGTGCGCTTCAACGGCAGCGACGGGAAGCCACTGTGCATCGTGCGATCGGTGGAGGCCGCGCTCGTGATCTGGTCCGTCGCCGGCGCTTGCGAGGTTTGGGCGACCCTCGGCTCGTTCGCCTATCTCAATCTCCCGAAGGATCGGCGCATCGTTGTGTGCCACGACGACTATCCGCCGTTTGGCGGCTATCGGCGTTCTGCCCGGCTCGCAGTCGAGGGATTGATCGGCCAAGGCTTCGATGTGGTGGAGGCGCACCCTCGCGCGACGGCGAAACAGGATGGCGCGGATTTCGCCAGCATTCTGTTGCAGGGTGCAGGCATCGCCGCCGTCCGCGATAGGATCGAACCTCTGGTCCGGCCGGTCGGCAACCTCAGTCCGTTCACGACGCCCATCGCAACGGCAAGGGCGCGATTGGAAACTCTGGCGAGCGACTTTCGGGATTGCGTCGAGCGGTGGCGTCCGGGCGATCCCGTGCCTGTCGTCGCCGAGGATGTATCGCTCGGCGTCGGGAAAACCGACGCCATGCTGCGCTGCGCCGTTTCGACCATCGTTTTGATGCGCAGCCGCGGCGACCTCCGATCCGTAGCAATCGCTGTTCCCGAACATCGGCTGTCGGACGAATTGGTCACCCGCATCGCCGAAATCTGCAACGAACCCGATTTGCTCGAGCACGTGTCGGCGCAGGTTTGGCGAGGGCGTGAGGCGATCAATCCCGAGACCGGCAAGCCGATGTGCAGTCATGTCGATACGGTCCGCAAGGCTGCGAAGGTGCTCGCCAACCTCGATGCGGACGTGTGCGGTCCGTGCAGGAGCCGTCGCGGCTGTCTGTATCTCGGTCAACGCAAGCAGGGCGGCGCCGACATCTGGATCGTTTCGCACGAGATGCTTTTCCACAAACCAAACGCGGTGATGACCAACGAGGGCAAATTCGCCGCGCTGTTCGTGGACGAGTCGCCGGCGATCACAGGGCTGTTCGGCATTGACGGCGAGCGTTTGCCCCTCGACTCGCTTCGACGCGGCCGAATGCCGCTTCCCGCCGGAGAGAACGGCCGGGATGTCGCCGCCGTCCTTGCCGACGCTCGCGAGAGACTTCGCGCCGTCCTCCAAGACGCTGCGTCGGGACCCGTGCTTCGCGATGCGCTCATCCGCGCCGGGTTCACCGTGCGAGAGGCGGCAAAGTGTCGAGGCCTCGAACGGCGACGCCGGATCGTGGACGGCCCATGGAAGGATCGGCAGGAAAATCGTTCGGTCGAACCGATGATGCGAATTTGGTCGGCTGTCGCCGATCTGGTGTCGCGCGACGGCCCATCGGCGTCCGGGCGGCTGACCGTTCATCGCGAGGAAGGCAACGCGAAGTCGATCAGCGTCTGTGGCCGCAGGAACATCGCGCCGGCGTTCAAGGTCCCGACCCTGATCGCGGACGCGCTGTTCGATGAAACCCTGTCTCGCCCGTACTGGCCGCAGCTGCGACTTGCGATGAAGCTGGAAGTCGATGCCCCGGCCATGAAGATCGTCCAGGTGGCGTCCTCCGCCAACAGCAAGAGCGCGTTGGTCCCGACCGAATTGTCACTTGGCGCGAGTGAGAACGCGAAGCGCGAGGAGGAGCGCAAGCGGAAGAGGCGGCGCAAGCTGGCCGCGCTGATCAAGGATCTGAGCGCGGTCAACGGCGGCGAAACACTGGTGGTCTCCTACAAGGAACTGGTCGACGCGCTCGACCTGCCGAAAGAATTCCGACTCGCATGGTTCAACGCGACGGCGGGCCGCGATGAATGGAAACACGTCACGTCGATCTTCGTGATCGGCCGCCCACTGCCGCCGCCAAGCATTCTGGAGCAGATGGCCGGCGCCCTGACCGGGAGAGCGCCCGTCTCGCTCGGTGCGCAATGGTACCCGAAAGGCGACGTGGAGCGCCTTCGTCGGGCGGGCGATAGCGTCGAGGTCGTGAAGGGTCGCGCCGAGCGTCATCCCGATCCGGTTGCCGATGCGTTTCTGCGCAGGATCGCGGCGGGCGAGGTGATGCAGGCCATCGGTCGCGGTCGCGGGGTTTCGCGCACGCCCGACCGGCCGCTGACGGTGTACGTACTCACCGACGTGCCGTTGTCGCTTCCCGTGGATGATTTCCGGACGCCGCGTGTCGGGGCGACGCGGTCGCGCGTGAGAGGGCGCAACCCGGTCGAACGTCAGCTTGCCGTCGCCGGGGTCGCGTTCGAGAGCTTCGCGGTCGCGTTCGATGCCTTCCCTCAACTCTGGCCGTCTCGGGAAGCCGCGAAGAAGGCCCTCCGGAGAGCGGATTGTACAAGGGGACAAAACGCCCCTGACCCTATGAGAATCTCTCATAGGAAAAACGCCGAAATGTCCCCTTGTTCAAATGAGGGGTCTGACCGGTCTTCCGAACCCGACCCCTGGCCCCCTTCGCCGTTCCTTCGCGTGCGGTTCCAACGTGTCGGCAAAGGCCAACGCTTCGGCATCGCCATCGTTGACCTCCGGCGAAACCCGAACGCCCGCGCAGCAATCGAGATGCTGATCGGCCCGCTCGCCAAGTACGAGCCGATGGGCATCCGGCCGCCCTTCACGCCGCCCGCGCTGGCCGCGCGTCTGCGGGTCGTCGGCGGGACCGACGTGCAAGACGACCAATCCTGACCCCGAGGAGCCGACATGACGAGGAAGAACCTCACACAGACAAAGCTGGAGGCGCTGATCGACCACGATCGCAATATGCCGAACCTGCAACGCTCCTATCGGGGCCAGTCGCTGATGGTCAATGCGGTGGATCGGATTTTCCGTCAGGCGTTCCCGAAGGCCGAGCGACCTTTTTGGACGCGGCTGCGCAAGGAACGGAAGATGGCGGGGTTCGTCTCGGACTTTTGCTCACGCAAGCCCTGCGATGACGAAGTGTTCGCGGCGCTCCTTGTGCTCTCGACCGAACTCGGACGAGGTCGTTTCCGTGACTGCACAGACGAGGACTTTCATCGATGGCTCCATGTGTCCCCCGAACAGTTCGACGCGATGTTTCGGGTCGTCGAACCTGAGGCTGCGGCGATGATGGACGAGGAGGATCGCGAGCTTGAGGAAATCGCCGCTGCTCTGGAAGCGATGACGCCAGCGGGCAGGGCATGACGCGCGTGACGCCGATCATCTCGAGGCCGTCCATCGCTCCGCATGTCGTTTGCTGTGTCACAGGATCGGTGAGGACGGCGTTCGACGGCATGGCCGCAGGGGGAGTAGCGGAAAGCCCTCCGCGCCATTCTCCACCGATACGAATCCATGTCGAGCAGACGGAAGGACGATCGTGACCAGACATCCATCCAACCGGAAGCCTCCCGATCTCCATCACCAGCAGATCGCCATGACCGCGATAGCCGCCGTCGAGGATTGCGAGACCGAAGAGGACGTGCTGGCCGCGCTCGCCGACGAGTTTCCGGACAGCATTCTCTTGGACATTCGCCGGGCGCTGATCGCGGTCACGACATGGGACCACACCGACGAACGTGACCGCAGAATCCTCAATGGCATCGCCTCCGCGCTCCAGCGATTGATAGACCGGACGACCATGGACAGGCTTGCCGATGCGCTCTGTCCAGATCGCTGAACACGGCGAAGGGATTTCCCTCCGGCGTCATCCGGAACAACGCATTTTTTGAACCAAGAAAAACGGTATTTCGACCTTCTGAGCGCCCTGAAGAGCAGACCGCGCATCCAAGTCTCCGCGCATGCCGGAACCAATCCTCCGCACCCTGACGCGAGAAATCGCACACGTCCGCAAAGAACACCGGCCGCGCGGTGCGTGATTTGGCGTCCTCGCGCCGGCATGGGCCGAAAACCATTTTTTGAAAAGCATGTTGGGCGCACTGTCCTATCTGGTCACAAGTGACTGAAAATGCTGCGCTTTTCGTGGTGCCACGACGCGCGGTGGTTCGTATCGAATGGTCCTCCGAAACGAGGAACCAGACCGATGGAAAGAAACACCAAGCCACTCGACCGCTCACGCATCATGAAAGCCGCGCATTTCACCGCACGTTGGCGTCGAGCCAGCGGAGTTCAACGCAGCTATCGCGAATTGTTCGTTGTCGCACTCCGCGCCGAGTTCGAACGCGCCAAGGCCGCACGGAGGATGGCGATCGTCATCCGGGAGCGTTTTGTCGCCGGGATCCCGCAGGAGCCGAGAAGGCGCGAACTGATGACTCGGCAAACGGGCTTCCTCGCTGCGAGCTTCGCACGATGAAAGTCCATCGCATCGTTTTCTCGGACGGGCGCTACACCAAGCCGAGTGGAGCCATCGCCGGTCATGACAAGTGGCGCTGCTCTCTCGACGGCGAATTGCTCGGCCGCTTCCGCTCGCCATTGCACGATGGCGCTCGTGAACTTCTGAAGCGCGGCATCGCCGATCCGGCCGACATGATTGAGACGATCACGGCACAGGGAAAACCCTCCATGCGTGGCGTCGTCGGCGAGTGCGCACGTTGGACGATGACGGAAACAAGCAACGGTCCTCGCCGGGTTCCGTTCAACCCCGGCGCCTTCGCGTGGACCGAGGCCGCGGAATAGTCGCGGCCGCCCGGTGCCAGTTCCTCCGAACTGTGCAGACCTTGAACCGAGCGCGATCCTGCGCCGGAAAGAGGAGTGTCACTTCATGATCAGGATTGAAACGAGCGAAGCCCCCGCGCCGGCGGTGGAGAAGCGCAAGGCCCCGGTGCAACTGGGGAGCGCGGCCAGGTCGGAAACCGCCGTCTCCACCGCTCCCGACGAGCCGGAGGGGCCCTTGGAATTGAAGGGCAGCGCGAAGCCGATCACGCCGAAGAAGCCGAAGGCGAAAGCCGAGAAACCGGCGAAGGCGACGAAGACCGCCAAGACCGCCAAGCCCACGAAGCCGAAGGCCGAGCGCCGCGACGACGGGTTGATCAAGGGATCGCAGGGCGCGAAGGCGGTGGACCTCATCCTTCGGCCGCAAGGGGCCTCGCAAGTCGAAATCACGGGTGCGCTCGGATGGGCGGGAACGCGATGTGTGCCGTTCATCAAGCGAAGCGCGGAGGTCGCAGGCGTGACGGTGTTCCTGCAGCCCGTCGAGGGTCAGGCGTCCAGATATTTCGGCGCAAGGAAGGGCGAAGTCACGGAACGGAAGAAGGCCGCAGAGGCCTATGCTGCCAAACACGGTGCGAAGTGATCGCAGCGGCCGGGGCGTCGCGTCCCGGCCATCGCACAGGAGAAACCATGACCCGCATCCTCCTCGCCGTGCTGATCGCCACGGCGTCGCTGCCTCCAGCGCCAGCCAGCGCACGTTCGACAACAACTTGGTGGCCGCATCGTCAGGGCGCGACCACGATCTGGTCGAGTGGCGCAGGCGGCCGCAAGTGTTTCTCGACGCGCAGCGGCTCCCGCGTCAGTGTGGTGTGTCGGTGAACGCCATGTGGCTCACCAACCTGTGGGGGGACTTCCGGCTCGTGGCTTTCCTGTCAGTGCCGGTGATGATGGTGATCCTCTGGCGACGAGAGGACTACTGGGGTGCGCTGCTCTATCCCTTCGCGGTCTTGTATTGCATCGGGTGGCTCGCGTTGAAACTCGGAATGCAGTGACGAAATTCGTAGGCTTGTGCCCGCACTTTGCCGTGAGTCACACTCTGGCCGGGGAGGGTGGCCATGCGGGTGTTCGAGTGCGACAACTGCAAGCAGGTGAACCGGATCGCCAGCCTGCGGCTTGATGTGCAACCGTGCTGCGGAAAGTGCGGACGACCGATATCGGATTTTCCGCTGAGCGTTCAGATCAGGAAGGCTTGGAGCCACCGTTGGACTCTGCTGCTGCTGATCGCACTTGCGCCAGTGCTCGCATACGGCTGGAGCTTCGTCGGCACGAAGAAACCGGAGACGACCCGATCCGCGACGTCTGCTTCAAATGTCCAGCCGCCGAAGCCTGTGATGCAATCGAACGCGGTCCTCTTCGTTGATGAAGGATCCGAAGTGCGAGACCGGCCGCTGACAATCGTCACGAAGCCCGGCACAGGCGGCTACTACGTCAAAGTTCTGTATGTCTTGAACCACGCACCATACCTGACGGCCTTCGTGAACGCCGGATCGACCTACACAGTGAAGCTCCCAATGGGAACTTTCGAGATCGCGTACTCCACCGGCGAAGTGTGGCTCGGCAGCCACCCCCCGGAACAACCCTTCTGGCCAACCACATATCGCAAGAAGTGGAGGAATCCGGTCCACATTGAGCAAGACCACAAGTACACGCTCGAACTGTTCTCGCAGATCGACGGGAACATGCCTGTGGCCGGGATTTCCGCAGCAGAGTTCGGCGAGTAGTCGCCTCACCACGAAGCGGAAATTCCCTGCGGAAAGATCCCGCTGGCATCCTCACGCCGCTCTGTGCGTGGATCCCTCATCGGAGGCGCACATGATCGAAGCGACGACGACAGACTGGACGATGATCGGCCGCGAACTTGGAATCGCTGGAGCCGTCGCTGAAACAGTGGATGATGCCGACGCGGCGACCGTGCTGCGTCTGGCCACGCAATCCGACGCCGCCGCCATCCTCACCGAACAGAGCGACCGCGCTCGCGCGTTGACGTTGCTGTGCGACCTCGCGCTCGAGAGGCTTGGAGCGGCGGCTTCACAGGTTTGACTTGACCCGCGCTCTCGGTGAAATTGCTGGCGGGGGGTGCTGCCGTGCCTGAAAAGACCATCGGCCACCACGTCGCCAAGGGCATCCGAGACGCCATCGTTCTCTGCCGCGACTGCGGGAAGCTGTCGCGCATTCCTTTCGCTACGCTCGAACTGCCCGACGCCACCGTGTACGGGAAAATCCTGCGCGTGAGGAAACTCCAATGCTCGGGCTGCGGCTCGCGCGACCTCGAACTCCTTCCGCCCGACGTCGGCCGGTAGCGACCGGAATCTGCCGCGCCACAAGCTGCGGCGGCGCCAGCGCGCAGGCACTTTCATTTTTCGTGAAAGCCCATCGCCTCGAGATCGACTTCGCACGGTCCGGAGCATTCGTCGCAAACAACGGGCCAAAGAGCGACGATCTGGTCGAGCGCCGTCTCCCCCGGCAGATCGATTGCGGACAGCGGCACGACAAAGCGGGCTTTGCAGCGGCTACATTCCACTGGCAGATCGCGAAGCCCGAGGGATCGGGCGTGATCGAGGCTGGGGGTCCCCATGGGCCGCAAGCTGTCTGAAACTCGGTCTTGGCGATTGTTGAATCTGGCTCCGCGATTGACCGCGAGTGACAACTATCGGCGGCTACATGTCTCGTTCGTTTCAGAACGCCTTGCGAGTGGCGGGAAGAGCGCGAAAGCGAATGACGGGACAGACCTCACGGCCATGAGGCGCGGACCGGCCAAGCGTCCCGCCAAGTCGCTTGCGAAATGTGCAGCGGCGACCCCTGTCCCGGCGACCGAAGTCGCGGCGGATCAGTAGCGGGAAGGATCAGTTCCGACTTGCGGAATTGGATCGCGCACTGGTCATCTTCCGCCGGAACGTGGCCAGTCTGTTTCCGGAGACGACGGGGCGACCCGGCCAGGGTGGGGGACGGGTCGCCCCTACCGTCGCAAGCCTGTCCTCGGGCCACGCAACGGATTGCCAACCGAAGCCGGAGCGGGGCGACCCAAATGGGTGGGCGCGGGTCGCCCCTAGCCGCGTCGGGATGAGACAGCGGATCGCGAATGCTCCCCAGTTCGACCCGGCCGGTCAATGACCGACGACGACGTTGGTGTCCGGAACTGACATCGCAATCCGCTTCGTGCATTCAGGATGACGCGACGCGCCCCATGCCGCGCGGCAAAGCGGCTCATTTCCGTCTCGCGCCTTCCCACCACGCGCTAGCTGCGCCGATCCCGACGAGGGCGCCGACGCCGATCAAGTCGAGACGGTCCGGCCAGAAGGTCGCCGCCCAAAACGACAGGAGCAGCACGAGGACGCACGATGCTGCCAAGATCAGTCCCGGCTTCATCCGACGCGCCTCATCGCAATGCCTCGAAATACGGTGCTCATCAGGACGCGATGGACCGCGGCTCGGATGCTACCAGAGTCGCTCCGAATCCCGCTCGGAAACGCCGTTCAGCGCCAAAATTTGATGGGGTTTTTGCTGGGGCGAAACGCGCTTCCTGTGAATCAGTCGCAATGAAAGCAAAGCGGTAGCCGAGCATTTCGATGACTGTCGGGGTCGCCATTCCGCTGCGCCGCCCGAGGCCCGGCCGCCCGCTGCCAGCGGAAACCTCCTGCGGGCTGCGGAACGAGCGCCGGCGCAGGGCGTTGGACGGGCATGAAGCCCATCGCCCCGCCGCTCCTGGCAAGTCTTTTTGCAATCCTGGCCTGTTCGGCAGCCGAGGCGGGTCAGTGCGGCTTTTTCGACCTGCTCTTTGGATGCGCCGAGCCGCAATATCCTCGTGTCGAGGCGCCCCCGCCGCCGCGCGCGCGTCGGCATGTGGTTCGACCGGGACATGCGCCCGACAAAGCCGGGAAGCCGCAGGCGCCGGTGGCGGGCGGCAAGCAGATTCCCCTGGAAGCCGGACCCGGAGAGACGACCGGTTCGCTCGCCATGTTCCGCCGCGACCACACATTGCGGACGGGCGACATCGTCGCGACGCCAGACGGCTTCTACGAATTCCGCGCCGGGTCGTTCCAGCCGGTCGGCGCGCGCAGGACGGCGTCCCTCGGCTTGCGCCTCGCCGGGCCGCGAAAGAACCAGTTCACGCGGACGGCGGAGCGAACCGGCGACGATATCGCCGCGACGAGGCCCGGTCCGAGATAGACATCGCTTTCGCCTGCGCATTCAGCGTGGCATCGCGGCCTTGGCCGGGCATTTCAGCCGCCACGTCACGCCCTCGGGCGGGAACGAAAGTTCGACGGCGCCGCCGAGGGCGAGTTGCACGAGCGACGTCATCACGGTGACGCCGAAACCATTGCGGGCCGGTTCGGAAACCGGCTGCCCGCCACGTTCGCGCCAGAGGATTTCGAGGTCTTCGCCGTCGATCCTCCAGCTTATGTCGACCGTCCCCGTCTCGTTCGACAGCGCGCCGTATTTGGTGGCGTTTGTGGCGAGTTCGTGCAGCGCCATTCCGATCGCCTGCGCGGCTTCCGGCGACAATTCGACGCGCGGCCCCGACACGAGCAAGCGTCCGCCGAGCACATCGTGAAAAGGTTCGATCTGCGCGGTGACGAGATCGCCGATGGCGATGCCGCGCCAGTCGTTTCGCACCAGAAGATCCTGGTTGGACGCCAGCCCGCGCAGCCGGTTGGTGAATCGCCGCACGTATTCCGGCACGCTGTCGGCGCCCGTGCGGCGCGCCACCGCCAGCACGACGCTCATCAGGTTCTTCGAGCGATGGCTGACCTCGCGCACGAGCAGGTTGTTGCGCTCTTCCGCGAGTTTCTGTTCGGTCGCATCGATGATCGTGCCGGTCAGCCGCGCGACGAGCCCGGTGCGCGCATCGATCGGGCCGATCGCTTCGCCCATGTCGACGATCCATCGCACGCCTCCGTCCGGGCCGACGATGCGGTGCGAGAACTCATAGGGACCGGCGCGTCGCTGTACTTCCAGCATACGGGCGCGCGCGGTCTCCCGATCGGCGGGATCGAGCCGATCCAGGAATCCGGCGAGCGACAGCCTTTCGGTCGGATTCGTGCCGAGGATTCGATGCACGCGCGACGAGCAGACCGCGGTCTGCGTCGCCGGATCGAAATCGTAGACGCCGAAGCGCGCGGCTTCGCCGGCGCGGCGCAGTCGCGTCTCGCTTTCGAGCGCCAGGGCGTCGGCTTTCGCACGCTCCTGCGCCGTCCGCCGCAAGGCGCGCCAGAGACGCCGGAATTCCGTGATGTTCGTATCGAATGTCACGGGCTCTCCGCGCACCAGGTCGGCGGAGGCGGCGCTCAGGCTGAGAAGCGAATGCGTGATCCAGCGCGCCAGCATGATCGCCAGCACGATGGAGGCGAGGGAAACTGCCAGCGCGGCGCCGATGAACCAGCTCGTGGCTCGCAACGCCAGCATGTCCAGTTCGCGTTTCTTCGCCGCGACGCCGATCGTCCATCCGCTGGCCTCGGAGACAGCGTTGGCGTTGATCACAGGCTCGCCTTCGCGCGAAACGAATTCCGAAACGCCTTCCACGCCGGCGACGCTTCGCCAGCCGGTCGACGCCATCGCGCCGACCGTGGCGTCTGGATCGGGCAGCCTTGCGACGTAACGGCCGGTCTGGTCCATGATGCCGGCGAGCCATGCGTTCGGAATGTTCGAGGGATTGAGGACGCTGACGAAGCTCTTCACCGGCACGACGAGGGCGACCGCATATCTGCCGCCCGCTTCGCTCGTCGTCGCGGTTTCGATCGAGACGATCCACTCCTTGTTGAGCAGGCCGCGATAGACGCCCGAGACGAGCGTCTTGTGCTCCGCCTCTGCGCGCGCCTGGTAGATGCGGCCCTCGCTGGTGCGGGGCGGCAGCGGCGCGCCGAACGGCTGGCTCGTGTTCAGCAGCATCTGCCCGGACTGATCCGCGACGATCACCCACGCGCCATCGAGTTGCACGGTGCGCTTCGCCTCGGCATGGAAAGCGGCGAAATCTCCGGCCGCCAGGCTCGGGGAGCGCGTCAGCGCTTCCGCCAGCGCAATGTACCGGCCTGTCGATGAATCCACCGCAGCCGCGACGCTTTCCGCGGAATAGCGCAGGGCCTGCAACTGGGCGTCGCGCGCCGTGCGCGTCAGGCTCCAGATGGTGGCGGCGATCACCAGATTGAGCGGGATCGCGAGCACCAGCACCAGGCCGAGCAGCAAAGTGCGGACCGGATAGCTGCGTTTCGCCGCGGCGCTGGCGCGGCCGGCTTCGGCTGGCTTCTCCGCTGATCCGACCGCGGCCACGTCCAATATGCAATCCCCCTTGCCGTGAAAGATAGCTCCGGCAAGGCTGCTGTCGATACGCCAGCGCGGCAAAATGTCGAGCTGAAGCGTAACTGCCGATGCGGGCGCGAAGCGTCCGCGCGACGGCGCTTGCGACGGGCGATCCGACAATGCGATCTGTCCGGAGGCGGCAGCCGTCGAGAATAGCGTCTCGCTGGTCGCCGGCCGCGCCAACGCGCTCGTCGCGCCCGGCCTCGAGCTGGCGACAGGCCGGCCAGGAGCCTTTCCTTCCCGGCCGGCGCCGATTGCGCGGGGATCGTGCTCGGCGCGAAAGTTCCGATTATCCTGACGAGCCGGGCGGATTCGCTCGAGGCCAGGCTCGCGTCCTGCGCCATCGCCAACCTGTTCGCAGCCGCGCGGCGTGGGCAGGCCTCGCAGGCGATCCGCTGACGCGGGCTGCAACCGCAGGATTGATGCCTCCATGAGCGTCGCCGTCATCAACGCAGGCTCCTCGAGCATCAAGCTCGCCATTTACGACGGCGAGTCGGCGCCGACCGTTCTCGTGCGCGGCCATGTCGACGGCATCGGCGCGGAGGCCCGCGTGCGCCTGATGGATCCGGCCGGCGCGACATTGGTGGACGAAGCGCTCGATCCGGGCGTGACGCACGAGCAGGCGACGCAGATGCTGGCGCAACTGGCGACCGGGCGCCTCGGCGAAAGGCGGATCGCGGCGATCGGCCATCGGGTCGTCCACGGCGGACCGCACTACGCGGCGCCCATGCGCGTGACCGACGCCTTGCTGCGCGAACTCGAGGAATTCGTGCCGCTGGCGCCCCTGCACCAGCCGCACAACCTGGCGCCGATCCGCACGTTTCAGGCGCTCAGGCCCGACCTGCCGCAGGTCGTCTGCTTCGATACGGCCTTCCATCGGACCCAGCCGGCCGTGGCGCAGACTTTCGCCATCCCCCGCAAATACACGGCCGACGGCGTGCGTCGCTACGGCTTCCACGGCATTTCCTTCGAATACGTCTCGGCGCGACTGGCCGAGATCGCGCCGGAGGTCGCGCGAAAGAAGGTGATCATCGCCCATCTCGGCAATGGCGCGAGCCTGTGCGCGATCGAGGACGGACGCAGCGTCGCGAGCACCATGGGGTTCACGACCGTCGATGGCCTCGTCATGGGCACGCGCTGCGGCGCGCTCGATCCGGGCGTCATCATCCACGTGATGAGCCATTACGGTCTCGACCTGAAGGCGGTCGAGGACATGCTCTACAAGCGATCGGGCCTGATCGGCGTATCCGGGATTTCTTCCGACATGCGCAGCCTGCGCGCTTCGGACGACCCCCGGGCGCGCGAGGCGATCGACCTCTTCGTCTATCGCATCCGCCGGGAGATCGGCTCGCACGCCGCCGCGCTCGGCGGGCTCGACGCGCTCGTCTTCACGGCGGGCATCGGCGAGAACGACGCGGCGACGCGACGCGAGGTCGCGGAGGGCTGCGCGTGGCTCGGCGTCGCGATCGACGAAGCGAAGAATTCAGCGCGCCAACTCGAGATCGGCGCGTCGTCGGCGCGCGTACGGACCTTTGTCGTGCCGACCGACGAGGAGCTGCGCATCGCGCTCGCCACCATCCGGCTGGTCGACTAGCCGCGCGAAATGGGTAAGCTTCCGCCCGTGCGCTGACCGTCCGGCGATTCTGGTCGCGCCTCATCAGGGGGTATCGAATGACAGAAATCACACGCAGGAACGCGCTCGCCATGACCGTCGCCGCCGCGGCCGGCGGCCTGGCCACGACAGAGGCCCTCGCCGCCTCGGGGCAGGTGCGGATCCGTATCGTCAGCGCCGGCTTCATCGTCGGAGCGGCGGGCGGCAGCGGCACGCTCACCTTCGGCGGACGCAGCTATTCGCTCGGCATCGGCGGGGTCAGCGTCGGCGCGACGATCGGCGCCTCGACGACCGAACTGATCGGCACGGCGTCGAACCTGCGCAGCCCGCGCGACATCGAGGGCGTCTATACGGCGGCCGGCGCCGGCGCGGCGATCGCCGGCGGCGCGCAGGTCATCAACCTCTCGAATTCGCGCGGCGTCATGCTGCGGCTCAGGGGCCGCAAGATCGGTCTCGAATTCTCGATCGACCTCAGCGGAATGCAGATTTCGCTGCGATAATCCAGGAGAGACGGGCGCAGCGACTGCAGCGCCCGTCCCCTTTCTTCACATCGGACATTTCTCGAAGCGCACGTCGAGCGTGCTTTCCCCGGGGAAGCCGTAGGTGAGGACATTGTTCTCGACCTTGATCTGCGCCTGCCGATCGTAGAAGCCGATCGAATTGCTGCAGGTCATGGCCAGCGTCACCATATCCTTCTGCGCGGTCGCCTTGCGGATCGAGCATTTCGCCGTCGGCGAGACGATGCTGGACGGCGTGATGATGAAGGCCGTCTTGAATTCGTCGATCGGCTGCTTGAACGAAATGGCGCCGCCGCTGCGGGTGAACATGGCGGCGCAGTCGGACGTCGATTGCGACCATGCGCCCACCAGCCGCTGATCGAACGCGAAAGCGGGCGACAGGCTTGCGCCGGCGAACATTGCGAGCGCAAGGATGGAACGGCGCATGGTCGCTTACCTCTTCTTTCAGGCCGATTTGACGCGGAAGGCCCAGATCACCAGGCCGACGCCCTGCACCAGCAGGATGATTCCGAAGACGAACGGCAGGGCGAGCGAGGCTGCGACCGGCGAGGCGAGCAGCAGCAGGCCGATGATGATGTTGAAAGCGCCCGCGATGAACGAGCCGAAACCGCCACCGCGGAAGCAGGCGATGATTTCGAGCGCGCCGATGACCAGGCCCTCGATGCCGAGCACGATGACGATGACCGTCGGCACGGTCAGCGCCGCCA
Organism: Beijerinckiaceae bacterium; assembly: GCA_046349215.1. Classification (GTDB taxonomy): domain Bacteria; phylum Pseudomonadota; class Alphaproteobacteria; order Rhizobiales; family Beijerinckiaceae; genus JAJXWB01. Next base: position 271,847 of record JAXMCV010000005.1, on the reverse strand, counting down.
GCAGCGGGTGACGCAGCACGATCAGGCCGGCGGCGACGCCGAGCAGGCCCGACAGCAGGGAGAAGATCCACGGCGTCGCACGGTCGACGAAGACGCGAACCAGCGACATCACGCCGCCGAACAGCCAGTAGAAGCCGAGGAACGTCACGATGGCGACGATCGTGGCGGCGGGATTGGTGACGAGCATGAGCCCGAGCAGCAGCGCCGCGAGGCCCTGCAGCAGGAACACCCACCAGATGTTCAGACGTGCGGTCGTATCGGTCATGTAACCCCCAGAATGTCCCGCACGGCGGCATTGCCGGGGGCCGCCGTCGGACAGGCCGGACTATATCCCGAAACCGTTGCAAAGCCACCGCCGTCGGACGCAGGCTCATGAAAGGAGTACGGGCTATTTCAGCGGAAAACCCAGCCGCTCGAGCGCCGCGCGCAGGCGGTCGCGACCGCTGAGCGATTCGGGACCGCGGAAGCGCGAAAGCGCGGTAGCGCTCCATGGCGCCGGCGCCATGCCCTGTTCGCTCTGGAACGCCATCATGTCGCGGTCGTAGGCGGCGAGCGCCGAATCCGTCAGCGCTCCCGCCTCGTATCGCTCGCGATGAAGCACCGCCGCCTGCGGCAGGCGCGGCTTGACGTCGCTGGCGCGCGCCAGGTCCGGCCAGCCCAGGCACATGCCGAACATGGCCGCGGCGTGCGGCGGCAGGCCGAGTTCGGCGGCGACAGTCTCCGGGTCGTTTCGCAGCGCCCCGATATACACGGCGCCGAGGCCGAGGGATTCGGCGGCGACCGTCGCGTTCTGGGCGGCGAGCGCCGCATCGATGGCCGCCACGAGGAAGGATTCGAAATAGTCGAGGCCGGCAACCGGCGCGCCTGCCGCAGCCGACAGCCCACGGATGCGCGCATGATCTGCAATCCAGACGAGCAACACCGGACATTCGAGAATGTGTTGCTGGTTGCCCGCGACCCTGGCGAGACGCGCCTTGCGCTGCGGATCTTCGACGGCGACGACGCTCCAGGTCTGCATGTTGGAGGATGTCGGGGCGGATTGCGCGGCCGCGACGATCCGCTCCAGCGCGCCGTCCGGCAGCGCGTCGGGCAGATAGGCGCGCACGCTGCGATGATCGAGCAGGGCGGCGAGAATCTCGTTCCAGGGCCCCGCGGCGTCGGACGCGCCGCTGCGATAGCGGGCGGAGAGCGCTTCGTCCGCGCCGATTGCGGCATGAGCTGCGCGCGCGTGCTCCGCGGTCTCCATGCGAATTCCTTTCAGTAGTCGCCGCCGCCGAGGCCGAGATAGCTTTCCACAAGCCGTGGATCGGCGGCGATTTCCTCAGCCGTGCCTTGCGCGGAAACGGCGCCCAGTTCGAGCACATAGGCATAGTCTGCGATCTGCAGCGCGGCGCGGGCGTTCTGTTCCACGAGCAGGATCGTCACGCCGTCGCGGCGCAGGTCCTGCACGATGTCGAACACGTCGCGCACGATGCGCGGCGCGAGTCCGAGACTGGGTTCGTCGAGCATCAGCAGGCGCGGGCGCGCCATCAACGCGCGCCCCATGGCGAGCATCTGCCGCTCGCCGCCGGACAGGGTGCCGGCCTCCTGGCCGCGCCGCTCCTTCAGGCGCGGGAAACGCGCGTATACCTGTTCCAGCGTCTGCGCGCGCTCGCCTGCGCTGCGGCGGAAGCCGCCGAGTTCAAGATTGTCGGCGACGCTCATGTTGGCGAAGAGCTCGCGTCGCTCCGGCACCAGGCACAGGCCGCGCGCGACGCGCGCCTCGAGCGGCGTGCGCTGGATCGGCGCATCCTCGAAGGACACGACGCCGGAGGATGGCAGCACGCCCATGAGGGCGTTGAGCAGCGTCGTCTTGCCGGCGCCGTTGGCGCCGATGACCGTGACGATCGCGCCCTTCTTCGCTTCGATCGTGACTCCGCGCACGGCCTCGACGCCGCCATAGGCGACGCGCATGTCGCGGGCGGCGAGCAGTATGTCGCTCATACCGCTTCTCCGAGATAGGCCTCGCGCACGCGCGGATCCTCGCGCACCGCCGCCGGCAGGCCTTCGGAAATCTTCACGCCGAAATCGAGAACGACGATCCGGTCGGCGAGGCTCATCACGAAATCCATGTCGTGTTCGACCAGCAGCACCGCCATGCCCTGCGCCCGCAATTCGCGCAGCAGGCCGGCGAGCGCCTTCTTTTCGGCGACGCGCAATCCGGCCGCCGGCTCGTCGAGCAGCAGCAGGTAGGGATCGAGCGCCAGCGCGCGGGCGATCTCGACGAGGCGCATCTGCCCGAGCGCCAGTTCGCCGGCAGGCCGGTTGGCGTGCTCGGCGAGGCCGACGCGCGCGATCTGCCTTTCGGCTTCGGCCAGCAGCAGCGCTTCCTCGGCGCGGTCGAGCCGTGCGATCGAGCGCAGCGCGCTGGACTGGCTGCGCAGATGACCGCCGAAGGCGACATTCTCGATCACGCTCATGTCGGACAGGAGCTTGACGTGCTGGAAGGTGCGGCCGACGCCGTTGCGGGCCGAAAGCGCCGGCGTCATGTCGGTGTATTCGCGCCCGCGGAACACGATGGAGCCGCCGCTGACGGCATGTGCGCCGGTGAGAAGATTGAAGGTCGTGCTCTTGCCCGCGCCGTTGGGGCCGATCAGCGCGAGGATCTCGCCGGACTTGAGTTCGAACCCGACGTCGTTGACCGCGACGAGGCCGCCGAACCGGCGCACCAGCGCGCGCGCCTCGAGCAGCGGCTCGTGCGGCGCGGGCATGGCGCGCGTCGGCAGCGCCGCGCCTTCGGGCGGCGTCGGGACGCGTGGCGGCGCCGGCGGCCCGGCGATCAGCGGCCACAGGCCGCGCGGCGCCGTCTGCAGCACCAGCACGAGGATCGCGCCGAACACGATCGTCTCGTAATTTCCGGTATGGCCGACGAGGTGGGGCAGGGCGTCCTGCAACTGGTCGCGCAGGATCGTCACGCCGGCGGCGCCGAGCAGCGCGCCGAAGATGCGGCCCGATCCGCCGAGCACGGCCATCAGCAGATATTCCGTTCCGGCGATCACGCCGAACGGACCGGGACTGACCGAGCGCTGGAAATGCGCGTAGAGCCAGCCGGCGAGGCCCGCGAGCACCGCGGCGTAGACGAACAGCATGAGTTTCAGGCGCGGCGCCGTCGCGCCGAAGGATTCCGCCAGCATCGAACCGCGGCGCAAGACGCGGATCGCCCGGCCGGTGCGGCTGTCGAGCAGGTTGCGGCTGGCGATGAAGGCCAGCACGACGGCGATCCACACGGCGACGAAGAAATCGCGGGGATCGGTCAGCGCATAGGAGCCGACCTTCAGCGGCGGCAGACCCGGCATTCCGTCGTGCGCGCCGAGCCATTGCGAATTGCCGAACAGGTAGAAGAAGGCGATGCCCCAGGCGATGGTGCCGAGCGGCAGGTAATGGCCGGACAGGCGCACGGTCACGGCGCCGATCAGCAGCGCCGCGAAGGCGGTGATAGCCAGCGAAAGCGGCAGCGACAGCCATGGCGACAGGCCCATGTGCACGGTCAGCACGGCGCTCGAATAGGCGCCGAAACCGACGAAGGCCGCCTGTCCGAACGACGTCATGCCGCCGACGCCGGTGAGCAGCACGAGACCGAGGGCCACCAGGGTAGAAATGCCGATGTAGTCGAACAGCGTCACCCAGTAGGGCGGCAGGAGCCCGGTGAACGGCGCGATGAGAACGAGGATGGCGAAGATCGCCGGCGCGAAGCGCTTCATCGCGCTCATTCCTCTTCCTCCTCGTCGACATGGCCGGCGGTCAGGGAACGCCAGACGAGGACGGGCAGGATGGCGGCGAAGACGAACACTTCCTTGTAGGCGCTGGCCCAGAAGGACGAGAAGGATTCGACGAGGCCTACGGCGAGCGCCGCGGCGCCCGCGCCGGCATAGCTCGACAGGCCGGCGATGATGGCGGCGACGAAACCCTTCAGCCCGATCAGGAAGCCTGAATCGTAGTAGATGGTCGAGATCGCGCCGACCAGGACGCCGGACACCGCGCCGATGAGGGCTGCGACGCCGAAGGCGATGCGCCCGGCCATCGAGGTGGAGACGCCGACGAGCCGCGCGCCAAGGCGGTTGGACGCGCAGGCGCGCAGCGCCTTGCCGAACAGCGTCGCCCTGAAGAACCAGCCGAGCGCGACGAGCAGCGCGAACGTGGCGATCAGCACGGCGAGGCTCTGGCCGGTCACCGTCATGTCGCCGATCTGGAAACTCTTCTCGATCAGCGCCGGCGCGCTGACGCCTTCGGGGCCGAAGAAAGCAAGGCCGAGGCCGGTCAGCGAGAAATGCACGCCGAAGGAAGCGATCAGCAGCACGAGCACGCTCGCCTCGGCGAGCGGTTCGAAGGCGAGACGGTAGATCATCGGCCCCATCGGCACGACGAGCGCCAGCGTCAGCAGGATTTCGACTGTCAGCCCGAGCTTCATCGGCGCGAGCCAGCGCGCGAGCAAGGCGAGCGCGATGGGCAGCGCGATGTTGGCCAGCGCCGCGCCGCCGAGCGCGCGAGGATCGAGGTTCTTCCTCTGGCGCCATGCGATCGAAAGAAAGGCGAGGACGCCGAGCGCGACCAGCAGCGAGGACGTCTGCGGCGCCTTGCCCGCGTGCAACGCGGCGAGCGTCAACGCTGCGAAGGCGACGAACTCGCCCTGCGGCACGAGGATCACGCGCGTGACGGCAAAGACCAGCAGCAGGGCGACGGCGACCAGCGCGTAGATCGCGCCGTTGATGACCGCATCCTGAACCAGAAAGAGAACTATCGTGGAATCCACGCCACCCCGCTCCTCCCCCTGTAGCGGCGTGATCGCACCGACAGGCCCGCCGGCCGGCGCGATCTGCTGTCGCGCTCTGGCTGGCGTGAATCGACTGTAGCGATCTTTTTTCCGTTGCGCATCAGCCTCCAGCGCGGCTGTGCGTCGCGGGGCGATGTTTCAGGCGGGCGCCCCTCGACATTTTTCGCGACGCATTAAATCTCGGGATTGGCGCGCCTTTTCCATGCGGCTTGACTTGCGCGCCGCGGAAGGGGCCAAATCGGGTCGTCAGGCGTCGTTCCCGTTGAAGCGGGCAGGCGTCGGACGCCAGCGGCGGGAGGTGTCATGGCCTCGACCATCCGGACCGGTCGACGAAGATCGGACAATCCGCTTTTTCGCATGTTCAGGCCCGCAGCGGGCCACGGGGAGGTCGCGGCGAACGGCATGTCCCCGGCGCTCGAAGGGGTTCTCGCCGCCCTTGCATTCGTCGGCGTTCTCTATTTCATCGCGCATTCCATTGACCAGCCGATCGCAAGCGTCGCCGCCAATGTCGATCCGCATGCCCGGCGCATCCTTCTTGTCTTTTCGGAAATCGGTTCGGCGGCGTGGATGCTCGTCGGCTCGGCGCTTGTCGGTCTCGCCGCTCTCTGGATCGCCGCGCGTGCGCAGCGCCCGCGCAATCAGATGGGCTTTTCTGTGCTGGCGACGCGCGCGGGTTTCCTCTTCCTCACCGTGGCGCTCTCGGTGATGCTCTGCCAGGCCTTCAAGTTCGCGCTCGGCCGCGCGCATCCGCACCTGATCGGCCAGATCAACGCCTTTCACTTCCAGTTCTTTTCGCCGGAGGGCGCAGCGGCGAGTTTCCCGTCGGGCCACGCGACGACCGCCTTCGCCGCCGCCACGGTCATGGCGATCTTCGTCCCGCGCTGGCAACTCGTGTTCTTCCTGCTGGCGCTGACGATCGGGATGGCGCGAGTTGCGACCGGCGTCCACTTCCCCAGCGACGTGCTCGGCGGGATGGTGCTCGGCGTCGCGCTGGCGATTGCGCTGGCGCGTTACTTCGCACGGCGCAAGATCGTCTTCCACATGGTCGACGGCCGCATCGTCCGGCGCGGAGAAAGACTGGTGCGAAAGGCGTTGCGGGCGAAGTCCGCGCATACCGACGTCGTTCGCTCGTCGCAGCAGGCCCTGTGAATTGAATCGATCGAATATGTTACGTCGCGTTCAGGCCGATTTCATCGCGGCGAAGCCGCGTTCGAGATCGGCCTGCAGGTCCTCGATGTTTTCGAGACCGACCGAGAAACGCAACGCCGGTCCTTCCGGCGCCCATTTCGTCGCGGTGCGGTAGGACGAACAATCGAACGGGATGACGAGACTCTCGAATCCGCCCCAGGAATAGCCGAGCCCGAACAATTCGAGACTGTCGAGCAGCGCCGCGACCTGCTTGGGCGAGGCCGGCTTCAGGATGATCGAGAACAGGCCGGAGGAACCGAGAAAATCCCGCTTCCAGATGTCGTGGCCGGGGCAGTCGGGCAGGGCGGGATGCAGCACGCGCGAGACTTCCGCCCGCGCCTTCAGCCATGTCGCCAGCGCAAGGCCCTGCCGCTCGGCTTCGCGCAGGCGAAGCTCCATCGTGCGCAACCCGCGCAGCGCCAGGAATACGTCCTCGGGTCCTGCGCAGGCCGCCATGCAATCGTGGGTCGCCTTGAGTTGCGGCCAGTATTTCTCGTTCGCGGAGACGAGACCGAGCAGCAGGTCGGAATGGCCCGACAGATATTTCGTGCCGGCCTCGATGGCGAGGTCGACGCCGCGCTCGTGCGGCGGGAAGAACAGCGGCGTCGCCCATGTATTGTCCATGACCACGCAGACGTCGCGCGCGTGGGCCGCCGCGGCGATGGCCGGAATGTCCTGCATCTCGAAACTCTGCGATCCCGGCGCCTCGACGACGACCGCGAAAGTCTCCGGGCGGATCAGGCTGGCGATGTCCGCGCCGATCGTCGGCTCGTAATAGGTCGTCTCGACGCCCATGCGCTTGAGCAGGGTGTTCGAAAAATTTCGCGTCGGCCGGTAGGCGCTGTCGGTGACCAGCAGGTGGCCGCCGGCCTTCGCCACCGAAAGCAGGGCGACGGCGATCGCCGCCAGCCCCGACGGCGACAGGATCGTGCCGGCCGCTCCGCACAATTCGCTCCAGGCGGTCTCGAGCGAATCCGTCGTCGGCGTGCCGTGCGTGCCGTAGGTGTATTTCACGCGGCGCAGATAGAGTTCTTCGGTGTTCGGGTAGAGCACCGTCGATCCGCGGTAGATCGGGGTGTTGACGAAGCCGTGGTTCTCGAACGGCGTCCGGCCGGCATGAACCAGGCGGGTGCGGCTGCCCATGCCCTTGCGTCCGTCCTTCGTGGTCTTGGTCATTGATTGTGCTCCGATACGCCCTTCCTCGCCGGCCGTGGAAGGCCGGTCAAGCCCGCTTGACCGCAACGCGCAAACCGCATGTTATGCATGCGTAATCCGCCGGACGAAACGCCGGCGCGCGCCCATTTCTCCAAAGCCGGATCCGCCCATGCACGTCAAACTGGCCCCCGCCCTTGCCGCACTCGCCCTCACGCTCTCCGCCAGCGTCGCTTTCGCCGGCCCGACGCTCGACCAGATCAAGAAGCGCGGCAATCTCGTCTGCGGCTCCAATCCGGGAATCGCGGGCTTCGGACTGCCGGACGACAAGGGCGCCTGGACCGGTTTCGACGTCGATTTCTGCCGGGCGGTGGCCTCGGCCATCTTCAACGATCCGAGCAAGGTCCGTTTCGTGCCGCTGTCGGCCAAGGACCGCTTCACGGCGCTGCAATCGGGCGAAATCGACGTGCTGTCGCGCAATACGACCTGGACGCTGTCGCGCGAGGTCAACCAGGGCTTCCTCTTCGGTCCTGTCACCTACTACGACGGCCAGGGCTTCATGGTCCGCAAGAAGCTCAACGTGTCCTCGGCGCTGGAACTGACCGGCGCCTCGGTCTGCGTGCAGCAGGGCACGACGACCGAGCTCAATCTCGCCGACTTCTTCCGCACCCACGACATGAAATACGAATCCGTCGTGTTCGCGACCGCCGACGAGGCGATCAAGGCCTATGACACCGGCCGCTGCGACGCGTTCACGACCGACATGTCGCAATTGTACGCCGAGCGCACGAAGCTCGGGGCGCCGGACGACCACGTCATCCTGCCGGAAGTCATTTCCAAGGAGCCGCTCGGGCCTGTCGTGCGCCAGGGCGACGACCAGTGGTTCAATCTCGTCAAGTGGACGCATTACGCGATGCTGACGGCCGAGGAACTCGGCGTGACGTCGAAGAACGTCGACGAAAAGACCAAGGCGCCGAACCCGGAGACCAAGCGCCTGCTCGGCACGGAAGGCAATTTCGGCGAGGGCATGGGCCTGACGCAGGACTGGGCCTACCGGATCATCAAGAACGTCGGCAATTACGGCGAAGTGTTCGAGAAGAACCTCGGCGACAGTTCGAAACTGAAGATCAAGCGCGGCATCAACGCGCTCTGGACCAATAAGGGCCTGCAATACGCGCCGCCGATCCGCTGATCGCGGCGGGACGGCCCACATGAGCGCGACGGCCGGAGCGCCGCGCCCGAAAATCTGGAACGATCCGTTCTGGCGCGGCCTGCTCCTGCAGGCCGCACTCGTGCTGGCCGTCGCGGCGATGGTCGTCTTCGCCGGCTGGAACGCCGTCGACAACATGCACCGGCGCGGCATTCCGACCGACTTCTCGTTCTGGAACAAGCCCGCCAGCTTCGACATCAACCAGACGCTGATCCCCTACAGCGCGACCTCGCCGAACAGCCAGGTCTTCTGGGTCGGCCTGCTGAATACGCTGCTGGTCGCGATCCTCGGCATCGTCTTCTCGACGATGATCGGCTTCGCCATCGGCGCGGCGCGGCTGTCGAGCAACTGGCTCGTCGCCAAGCTCGCGACCATCTACGTCGAGGGCATCCGCAACATCCCGCTGCTGCTGCAGATCATCTTCTGGTACAACGTCGTCCTCGCGAGCCTGCCCAATCCGCGCAACGCCGCGCCGATCTTCGACGTCGCCTATCTCGCCAACCGCGGCCTTTTCGTGCCGGCGCCCGTGTTCAAGCAGGGCTTCAACGCCGTGTGGATCGCGCTCGCGCTCGGCGTGGTCGCGACGTTCGTCTTCCGCGCCTGGGCCGCCAGGCGCCAGCAGGAAACGGGAAAGCAGGCGCCGGTCGGCTGGGTTTCGCTGGCGCTCGTCGTCGGACTGCCGCTGCTGGTCTTCGTCTCGGCGGGGCGTCCGCTCGATTTCGACATTCCGAAGCTGCGCGGCTTCAATTTCACCGGCGGCCAGCGCCTGTCGCCGGAATTCGTGTCGCTCCTGTTCGCTCTGACGCTCTATACAGCCGCATTCATCGCGGAGATCGTCCGTTCCGGCATCCTCGCCGTCAACAAGGGGCAGAGCGAGGCTGCGGCGGCGCTCGGCCTGCGCCCGGGACCGACGCGCAAGCTCGTCATCATGCCGCAGGCCATGCGCGTCATCATCCCGCCGCTCATCAACCAGTATCTCAACCTGACGAAGAACTCGACGCTGGCGGTCGCCATCGGCTATCCCGACCTCTTCAACGTCTTCGCCGGTACGACGCTCAACAACACGGGCGCCGCCGTGCAGATCGTGTTCATGACGATGGGCGTGTACCTGGTGATCAGCCTGCTGACGTCGGGAATCATGAACGCCTACAATTCCCGCATGGCGCTGAAGGAGCGATGAGATGAATTCCATCGCCTTCGTCCGCACCGCGCCCGAACCGGACCGTCCGCCGCCCGCGCTGTCGCAGGGGCCCGTCGCCTTCCTGCGCACGCGGCTGTTCTCGGGGCCGGTCGCCACTGTCTTCACGCTGCTGGCGATATTGTTCCTGGCCTGGGCGATCCCGCCGATCCTCCGGTTTCTCGTCATCGACGCCGTCTGGACCGCGCCCGACGGCGCCGCCTGCCGCGCGCCGGGGGCAGGGGCCTGCTGGGCCTACATCTGGCGCAAGGCCGGCTATTTCACCTACGGCTCCTATCCCTTCGACCAGCGCTGGCGCGTCGACATCGTCTTCGCGCTCGGATTCGTGCTGATCGCCTGGCTGCTGGTCCGCCGCGCGCCTTACCGCAATTTCGCGGCGGCTCTGTTCTTCGTCGTCTATCCCTTCGTCGCCTATTACCTACTGCACGGCGCGACCTGGCTCGGCCTCAGCGTCATCCCGACGGACCTGTGGGGCGGCATTCTCGTCACGCTCATCATGGCGGTGTCGGGGATCGTCTTTTCGCTGCCGGCCGGCGTCCTGCTGGCGCTCGGGCGGCGCTCGCAACTGCCCATCGTCCGCGCCCTGTCGGTCGGCTTCATCGAGATCATCCGCGGCGTGCCGATGATCACCGTGCTGTTCATGGCCAACCTGATGCTGCCTTTGTTCGTGCCCGAGAGCTGGGCGCCGGACAGGCTGCTGCGGCCGCTGGTTGGCGTTGCGCTGTTCGCCTCGGCCTATATGGCGGAAGTCATCCGGGGCGGCCTGCAGGCCATCCCCAAGGGCCAGTTCGAGGGCGCGATGGCGCTCGGCCTCAATTATCCGCAGCGGATGCGGCTGATCATCCTGCCCCAGGCGCTGACGATCGTGATTCCCGGCATCGTCAATTCCTTCATCGCCCTGTTCAAGGATACGACGCTGGTCTCCATCGTCGGCATTTTCGACTTCCTGCGGACGGTCGACACCGCCCGCCTCGACCCGGAATGGGCCGGCCCGACCATCACCGCGACCGGCTACGTGTTCGCGGCCCTGTTCTATTTCGTCTTCTGCTTCGGCATGTCGCGCTATTCGCTGTCCGTCGAACGCGATCTGTCGCGTGGACGCAGCCGCTGACCTTGCCGCGCGGTTAACGGGAAAAGCAAAGTCTTAAGCGCAAATTAACCGCCGCGCCGCATCCTGCCGCCACCAGTGGACAGGGGCGCGCGATGGAATTTGTCGAGACGGCGGTGATCGGCGCCGGTCCAGCGGGACTGACGGCGGCCTACCAGCTCGCCAAGAGCGGCCGTGGCGTCCTCGTCTTCGAACAGGACCCGGTCTATGTCGGCGGCATCAGCCGCACGGTGAATTACAAGAACTTCCTGTTCGACATCGGCGGCCATCGCTTCTTCTCGAAGTCGAAGGAGATCGTCGATCTCTGGAACGAGATCCTGCCCGACGATTTCATCGACCGGCCGCGTCTGTCGCGCATCTACTACAACGACAAATTCTACGGCTATCCGCTCAAGGCCTTCGAGGCCCTGTTCAACCTGGGGCTGTTCGAGAGCGCGCGCTGCATGGCTTCCTTCGCCTGGGCGAAGGCCTTTCCGGTGCGCGACCCGAAGACCTTTCACCAATGGGTGCGCAACCAGTTCGGCGAGCGCCTGTTCTCGATCTTCTTCAAGACCTACACCGAGAAGGTGTGGGGCATGGGCTGCGACGAGATTTCCGCCGACTGGGCGGCGCAGCGCATCAAGGGCCTCAATCTCATGGCCGCCGTCATCGACGGCCTGCGCCGCTCGCTCGGCCTGCGCAAGTCGGGCGAGGGCGCCAAGACCCTGATCGAATCGTTCCGCTATCCGCGCCGCGGCCCCGGCATGATGTGGGACGCCGCCGCGCAGAAGATCGCCAAACTCGGCGGCCGCGTTCAGATGGGCCGCAAGGTCGAGAAGCTCGCCTTCGATGAACAATCGAAGATCTGGACGGTGACCGTGCGCCGCACCGACGGGATCGTCGAGCAATATGCCGCGCGCAACGTGATCTCCTCCGCGCCGATGGCCGAGCTGATGGCCGCGATCACGCCGACGCCGCTCAGCCTGCTGCATGCGCGCGACCTGAAATACCGCGACTTCCTCACCGTCGTCCTGATCGGCAAGTCGTCGATCGATCTGCCCGACAATTGGGTCTACATCCACGATCCCGACGTGAAGGTCGGCCGCGTCCAGAATTTCCGCTCTTGGTCGCCGGAAATGATTCCAGACGGCGTCTCGACCTGCCTCGGTCTCGAATATTTCTGCTTCGAGGGCGATGGCCTGTGGACGGCGGACGATGCCGATCTCGTCGCGCTGGCGAAGAAGGAGATCGAGAAGATCGGTCTCATGCGCGCTGACGAGGTCGCCGACGCCTCCGTCGTGCGCCAGCCCAAGGCCTATCCGGTCTACGACGATTCCTACGCCCGCAATGTCGAGGTGATCCGTCTCGAACTGCAGACGCGTTTTCCCGGCCTGCATCTCGTCGGCCGCAACGGCATGCACAAGTACAACAACCAGGACCACGCGATGATGACGGGCCTGTTGACCGCCCTCAACATCTGCGCTGGTGAGGCCATCTACGACGTCTGGGAAGTCAACGAGGACGCCGAATACGGCGAGGCCGGCGTTTCGGGCGCGCAGGAAGCGCTCAAGAGCGAACGCCTCGTGCCGCGCAAGGTCGCCTGATGTCCTTCGAGGCGACGAACGCGGCCGCTGCGCCGGCGCGTCTCCCGGCGCTTCGTCGCTCGGCGCTCGTTTCTTTCGTCGTCGACGCGGTCGGCTACGGACTCGCCAGCGCCGTGGCGCTCGCCGTCGACTACGGTCTGCTGGTCGCGCTCGTCCGTCTCGCCGGCATGCATTATCTCGCGGCCGCCGCCTGCGCCTTCGGGGCCGGCCTGACCGTCGCCTACACGCTCTCCACTTTCTTCGTGTTTCGCGGTCGCGCCCGATATGGCGCGGGCGCGGAATTCATCGGATTTCTCGTCACGGGCCTCGCCGGCCTCGCCCTGAACCAGATTCTGCTTTTTGCATTCGTCGACGGCCTGCACGTCGCCGTGGAACTGGCGAAGGCGCCGACGGCGGGGCTGGTCTTCTGTTTCAACTTCCTGTCGCGGCGCTTCCTGCTGTTTCGCGCGCGCGCCTGATTTCAGGTTCCATTCGATGATCCAACAGGGCAAGGACACGCACGCGCGCCTGTTTCCGCTGGCCCTGGTGGCCCTGGCCGCGCTCTATCTGCTGACCCATCCCTTCGCCGGATTCACCGGCGACGCGCAGATCTACATGGGGCGCGCGCTCGCCGACAACGATCCCGCCGGAATCGGTCGCGACCTGATGTTCCGGCTCGACGGCCAGTCGGCCTATTCGCTGTTCCCGCGCATTGCCGCATTTCTGGTTAGCAGGCTCGGCCTGCTCGACGCCGCGCTGCTGCTGGTCGCGGTCTCTAGCCTCCTGTGGTTCTGCGGCGCGCTCGCCATCGCACGGGCGGCGACGCCGCAGCGCTGGCTGTCGGTCGCGTGCGTCCTCATTCTCGCGCCGACGGCCTATGGCGCGTTCAACCTTTTCCACGTCGGCGAGGGTCTCGCCATTCCGCGGCCTTTCGCCGAAGGCCTGGTCCTGCTCGCCGTCGCGACTTTTCTGTCGGGCCATCGCGTGCTCGCCTTTGCGCCGCTGGTGGCGGCCGGCCTGTTCCATCCGATCATGGCGCTCGGCGGCGCCGCCGTGCTCGTGCTGTGTCTCTGCTTCGAGGACCGGCGCGGCTTTGTCGTGCTGGCCGTCGCCGCCGTGCTCCTGCTGATCGCCGCCTTCATGGGCCTGCCGCTGGTCGATCGCCTGCGCGCGACGATCGACGCCGACTGGCTCGAACTCCTGCAGAGGCGTCACAAGTACCTCTTCCCGCACCTGTGGCCGCAGACCGCCTGGACGCTGCCGGCGGTGCAGGCGATCACCATTCTCATCGCCGCGCGACGCGTATCGCCGGCGCTGCGCCGCCTGCTGCTCGCAGCGCTCGTGTGCGGCATGGCCGGCGTCGGCGTCTCGTATCTGTCCGGGCGCTTCGATCCGGCCCTGCTCGTCATGCAGGCGCAGTTCTGGCGCATGTGGTGGCTGACCGGCGTCTTGTCGGCGCTGTCGCTCGGTCTCGTCGCGCTGAACGCGACCGACAACGGAGAACGCCTGAGCGTCGCCATTCTCGCGCTGGCGTGGTGCCTGTGGCAGGACGCCGGAATCTACGCGCCGGCCGTCGCCGCATTGGCGCTGCTCGTCTCCACATTGAGACTGCCGGTGTCGCAGGACGTGTCGCGCGCCATCTGGCTCGGCGCGGCCGTCGCCGTCGTCGCGCCGGTCGCGATCGACCTGCCGGCGCTGCGCTTCTTCGCCGCCCAGTCCCAGCCCGATTTCATGCCGGCCGTATTGCCGCTGGCGCTCAAATTCCTCGGGCCGCCCTTGCTGCTCGGCGCGATTGCGCTCGCTGTCTTCGGGCCGCCCGCCTCGCTCGAACGCGCGCCGCTTGCCGCGCTCGGAATAGCGACCGTCGCGCTCTGCGCGCTGGCCGGGCTCCTGTGGAACGACGCGACCTCCTTCGACAAGCGCATCGGCGATTCCGCGCGCCGCGCGGATCTCGAGAAGCTGATGCCGCAGGCGCAGGGCGAAGTCCTGTGGCTGCACGCCGTCCTGGAGCCGTGGGTATGGCTCGGCCGGCCGAACTGGAGCGGCGACATGCAGGTGGCCGGCGCCGTCTTCTCGCGCGACCTCGCGATGCTCTACCGCGACCGCGCGCGCGCGCTGATCGCCTCGGGCTTGCGCGACGAGACGATCATCGATCGTGTGCCGTATCGCCCGAAGGGCTTCCATCCCCCGCTGACGAAGGAGGGCGTCGTCTCGATCTGCGCACGCCCCGACGCGCCGTCCTATATCGTCGCGCCGGTGAAGCCCGGCGCGCCGCTCGATCCGGCGCTGAATGCGACGCTCTGGACGCCGCCCTACGTGCGCGCGGAAATGCTGTTCACGGAGAACAGCGTGGAGTTTCCAAGGTTCGACTCGTACGCGATCATCGATTGCTCGAGGCGATGACGGGGCTGAAGGCTGCAAAGGGCGGGGAGCGAACGTCGCGCGCCCCTTCTCCCGCCTGCGGGAGAAGGTGGCCCTCGCGTCAGCGAGGGTCGGATGAGGGACGTGTCGTTCCTGGAATAAGTCTCAACTCAATCGTAGCGCCCTCACCCGACCCTTGCTTCGCAAGGGCCACCCTCTCCCGTTCCACGGGAGAGGGGAGAGCCCGCGTTCGGTCGATAGCGGCCATTCCGCCAGGCCCGCCGCGCTTGCCACCGCTGCCCGGCCGTGTGACAGACGCCGCATGACTCCCGCCGCCCGCCTCGCCGCCGCCATCGACATCACTGGCCAGATGGCCGATCTGCGCATTCCGACCGCGGAGGCGCTGAAGGAATGGGGCCGCCGCAACCGCTACGCCGGGTCCAAGGATCGCACGGCCATCGCCAGCCTCGTCTACGACGCCTTGCGCACGCGCGCCTCGTCGGCCTGGATCATGGGTTCGGATGCGCCGCGCGCCATCGTGCTCGGCGCGCTGTCGCGCGCCAGGGGCATGAGCGCAAACGACATCGCATCGCTCTGCTCGGGCGAACGCTATGCGCCCGACCCGCTCGGCGACGAAGAACGCCGCCGGCTCGAAAATCCCGCGCTCGATGGCGCGCCCGACCATGTCGCCGGCGATTATCCGGAATGGCTGGCGCCCTATTTTTCGCGCGCCTTCGCGGAAGAAGCGGTGGCCGAGGGCAGGGCGCTGGCTGCGCGCGCGCCTGTCGACCTGCGCGTCAACGCGCTGAAGACGACGCGCGACAAGGCGATAGAGGATCTGTCGCATCTCGATCCGCAGCCCGCGCCTTTCGCGCCGCACGGCCTGCGCATCCTGCCGCGCGCAGACGGCAGGGGGCCGGCGCTTTCCGCCGAACCGGCCTATGCGAAGGGCCTGGTGGAAGTCCAGGACGAATCCTCGCAACTCGTCGCCGCGCTCGCCAATGCCGCGCCCGGCGAACAGGTTCTCGATCTCTGCGCCGGCGGCGGCGGCAAGACGCTCGCGCTCGCCGCGACCATGGACAATCGCGGCCAGATCTTCGCCACCGACAGCGACGGCCGCCGCCTCATGCCGATCTACGAGCGGCTGGAGCGCGCCGGCGTCCGCAACGTGCAGGTGCGCGCGCCGAAGGGCGACAAGGATATTCTGGCCGATCTGGATGGGCGGTGCGATCTCGTGCTCGTCGATGCGCCCTGCACGGGCGTCGGCACATGGCGCCGCAACCCGGACGCCAAATGGCGGATGCGGCCCGGCGCGCTCGAACAGAGGATGCAGGACCAGGACCGCGTGCTCGAACGCGCCGCGAAATACGTGAAGCCGGGCGGACGCCTCGTCTATGTCACCTGCTCGCTGCTCGACGAGGAGAACGGCGACCGCGTCGCGGCGTTTCTCGCCGCGCATCCGGAATTTGCGACGCGCGACATGGCGGAAGCGGCGCGCGCGGCCGGGCTGGAAGCGATCCTGCCTGTCGCGACGCGCGGCGCGCATGGCCTCACGTTGCGGCCGTCGAAAATCGGCGCCGACGGCTTCTTCGTCTGCGCGCTGACGAAAAGCTGACGCCTCAGGCGGCCTCGCGCCATTCCGGCGCGCTCCAGCGGCCGATCTTCTCGTGTCCGAGCAGCGCCTTCAGGCGCAGGCCGTAGCCGACGCGCGGCGTCGCGTCGAAGCCGCAGCCCGCAAGTTCCGGCGTCAGGCGCTTGGCGTCGATCAGCGCGAAGCCCCGCGAATCCAGCGCCCGCGCGAAGGCGGCGAGCCCCGCCTCGCGCGCCGCCGCGTCCTGGAAGCGCATGCCCTCGACCACGAAGACGCGACCGACAGCCACGCCGAAGCCGCTGCCGATCTTCTCGCCGCTGCGCGCGACGACATCGAAGGAATGAGCGAAGCCGGCGTCGAACAGGCGCGCGAAGGCCCATTTCAGACGCGGCGGCGTCGGCGCATCCGAGGCCTCGTCGCAGAGCGCCTCTTCAAAATCGCGGTCGAAGATCACGGTCGCGCCGATCTCTCCCCTGGAATCGACGTTCGCCAGCCGGCGTTCGAGCAGGGCAGGCGACACGACGGCGCGTGAATTGGGCGCCCACCATTTCATCGGGCCGAGATGCGAGGAGGGAAACAGCCCCTTCTCGTAGGCGTCCATCATCGTGGCGACCGAGAGGTCTTCCGCCACGCCGCACAATCCGTCCGGAGAATGCAGCGCCCGTTCCGCGTCGGGCAGGCCGAGGGCGCCGATCGCGCGCTCGCGCAGCATGAGTTCGACGGCGCGGAAGCAGCCGCCGAGCCCGTCCCGCATCACGGCGGCGCGGGCCGCCTTGAACATGCGGACGATCGTCTGCGGAATCGTCTCGGTGAACATCTTGCGGCGCAGTTCGCGACGCGCCGACGGCGACAGGGGCGGCGGCGGTTCGATCCCCGGCGAAAAGAGCGACGAAAGTTCGGCGAGCTTCGCCCGTCCGGCGATCATCCGCGCGACATCGGTGTTTTCCGCATACATGGCTTTTGTCCGCATCCCCGCCCTTGTCCGGGCTTGATGCGACCCTAGGCCGCTTCCTCTTGCAGGCCCCTCAAGCCAAAGGCTCGAAACCCCGTTTAAAACCGTTAAGGAAGGCCGCTTTTGCGTTGCGCAGGCCGGCGCCTTCGCCTAATCACGCGCTTTGACGGCGAGGACCGAATGACTGCTTCCGCGACCCCCGATCCCCACAGGGAAATCGTCGACCGCCACGACAAGGTGCTGATCGTCGACTTCGGCTCGCAGGTCACCCAGCTCATCGCCCGGCGCGTCCGCGAGGCCGGCGTCTATTGCGAAATCCACCCGTTCCAGAGCGCCGCAAAGGCCTTTGCCGACCTGCATCCCAAGGCCGTGATCCTGTCGGGCGGCCCGGCCTCGGTCACCGAGGCCGGCTCGCCGCGCGCCCCGGAGGCGATCTTCGCGGCGGGGGTGCCGGTGCTTTCCATCTGCTACGGCCAGCAGACGACGGCCGTGCAACTCGGCGGGCAGGTGGAAGGCGGCCACGCCGCCGAATTCGGCCGCGCCGAGGTCGAGATCGTCGAGGATTCGGCCCTGTTTCGGGGCATATGGGAAAAGGGCCGTAAATATCCGGTCTGGATGAGCCACGGCGACCGCGTGACGCGACTGCCGGAGGGCTTTTCGGTCAAGGCTGTCTCGGAAAACGCGCCCTTTGCGGTGGCCACCGACGAGAAGCGCAAGATCTTCACCACCATGTTCCACCCGGAAGTGGTGCACACGCCCGACGGCGCGAAACTCCTGTCCAATTTCGTGCACGAGGTCGCGGGCCTGCGCCGCGACTGGACGATGGCCGCCTTCCGCGCCGAGGCCATCGCCGCCATCCGCCATCAGGTCGGCAATGGCCGCGTGCTGTGCGGCCTGTCCGGCGGCGTCGATTCCTCCGTCGCCGCCGTGCTGATCCACGAGGCGATCGGCGACCTGCTGACCTGCGTCTTCGTCGATCACGGCCTGATGCGCCAGGCCGAGGCCGAGCAGGTCGTGAGCCTGTTCCGCGACCATTACAACATACCGCTCGTGCACGTGGACGCGTCGAAGCTTTTCCTTGGCGAACTCGACGGCGTCACGGACCCCGAGCAGAAGCGCAAGACGATCGGCCGCCTGTTCATCGAGGTGTTCGAGGCGGAGGCGAAGAAGATCGGCGCCGACGGCAAGGGCGCGCCGGAATTCCTGGCGCAGGGCACGCTCTATCCGGACGTGATCGAAAGCGTCTCCTTCACCGGCGGCCCGTCGGTGACGATCAAGAGCCACCACAATGTCGGCGGCCTGCCCGAGCGCATGAACATGAAGCTCGTCGAGCCGCTGCGCGAATTGTTCAAGGACGAGGTGCGCGCGCTCGGCCGCGAACTCGGCCTGCCCGAGTCGTTTGTCGGCCGCCATCCCTTCCCGGGGCCGGGCCTCGCCATACGCATCCCCGGCGCCATCACGCAGGAAAAGCTCGACATCCTGCGCAAGGCCGACGCCATCTATCTCGACGAAATCCGCAGGGCCGGCCTCTACGACAAGATCTGGCAGGCCTTCGCCGTTCTGCTGCCGGTGCGCACGGTCGGCGTGATGGGCGACGGCCGCACCTACGACAGCGTGTGCGCGCTGCGCGCCGTGACATCGGTCGACGGCATGACCGCGGACTTCTTCCCCTTCGACATGAATTTCCTCGGACGCGCGGCGACGCGCATCATCAACGAGGTGAAGGGCGTCAATCGCGTCGTGTACGACGTAACGTCGAAGCCGCCGGGGACGATCGAGTGGGAGTGAGGGGCTAAGGCGTCGTCCCGAGAAGCGCTTGCGGCGACTGGGCGACATGGCGATCCGCAAGCAGTCGCCCCGTGTCTGTCACGCTAGCGGTGTGAGAACGGATCGACCGTCTTCACGCCAAATCCTGCAAAATCCTTCACGTTCCGCGTCGCCACGACCAGCCCCCGCGTCAGCGCCACCGAGGCGATCATGGCGTCCATCGCCAGCGTCGGCGACTTGCCGTGCATGATCCGGCCCCACGCGCGAAAGGCCTCGGCGTCATGCGGCAGGACGACATAGTTCTGCACGATCGTGGAGAGCCACAGGTCGATCTGTCCGGCGCGTTTGGAATCGTGGGGGCGCGTCTTCTCGACGCCTGCCTGGATTTCTCCGATCGTCGCGGCGCAGATCGCAAGGCCGCTGTCGGCGGCGCTGCGGAGCCATTCGAGCACGGCGCCATGCGGCCTGGCGCGGCGCAGTTCCGAGACGACATTCGTGTCGAGAAGATACATGCTCAGTCGAAGGTCGGCGGCTTGCGCATGCGCATTTTTTTCCGGTCGGGCAGTTCGAGATCGAAGCGCGGCCCGTCGCCAAGCAGAAAATCCTTCAGGGACGGCCGGGCGGAGGCCTGCAACCGCTTCCATTCGTCTAGCGGCACGAGCACGGCCGTCTCCGCGCCGCGCTTGGTGACGACCTGCGGGCCTTCGGCAAGGCATGTTTCGAGAAGTTCCGAAAATCGCGCCTTGGCGTCCTGGACGGACCATGCGGACATGACGACCTCCTGACTAGTCATATATCTAGTCAGCTTGCGTTGATATGCGCAAGCAAAATCCATTGACTTGCTGGTCGACGGCCGCAATTTTTCTGCATGGCTCGCGCCACGCTCACCCGTTCCAAACGGTCGCAGACGATCCGTCTGCCCGAAGACGTCGCTTTTCCCGATCACGTTCGCGAAGTGCGCATCCAGCGGGAAGGGAGCCGGATCGTCGTCGCGCCGGTCGACGCATCGTGGGACAATTTCTTCGACTCTCCGGGCGCCGATCTCCCCGAGCGCGAACCGCCACTTGCGCCTGCGCGTCAGGAATTCTGAAGCGCAGCCGAAAGGGAATCCGATATGCACAAACCCATCATCTACGGCATAAAAAACTGCGACACGATGAAGAAGGCGCGCGCCTTTCTCGACGCCAAGGGCGTTGCCTACGATTTCCACGACTACAAGACGCAGGGCGCGCCGGAGGCGAAGCTGAAGGCATGGGCGAAAGAGGTCGGCTGGGAGAAACTGCTCAACAAGGCCGGCACGACCTTCCGCAAACTGCCCGAGGCGAAGAAGGAAGGCATCACGGAAGCCAGGGCCATCGCGCTGATGCTGGCCGAGCCGTCGATGATCAAGCGGCCGGTGCTGGAGGCGAAGGGCAGGGTGCTCGTCGGCTTCGATCCGAAACTGTACGCGGAAATTGCGGGCTAGCGTGCAGCGGGCTTTCACAAGACATGCATCAATTCTGGAACGTCTCAAATCTCGCGCCGGTGTGACCCGCCGCATTGACCGCCGCGCACCGCGCCGATAGCCCCGTTTCGACAGGAAGGGGACCGGCATGAGCATGGCCGCGGAACGCAGCACGCCAAAGCTTTCAGGCTTCGCGCGCTTTCTCGCCGTGGCCGGTCCCGGAATCGTCGTCATGCTCGCCGACACGGATGCGGGCTCCGTCATCACGGCCGCGCAATCGGGCGCGCAATGGGGCTACAGGCTCCTGCTGCTGCAGCTCGTGCTGGCGCCGATCCTCTATGTCGTGCAGGAGCTGACGGTCAGGCTCGGCATCGTCAGCGGCAAGGGCCACGCCGAACTCATCCTGCTGCATTTCGGAAAGTTCTGGGCGTGGTTTTCCGTCATCACGCTCTGCGTGTCTTGCGTCGGCGCGCTGCTCAGCGAATTGTCGGGGCTCGCCGGCGTCGGCCTGATGATGGGCGTGCCGGCATGGACGACGATGATCCTCGTCGTCGGCGCGCTTCTGTTCATGGCCTTCACCGGCAGCTACCTGTCGGTCGAGCGCATCGCCATAGCTGTCGGCGCGTTCGAACTGGTGTTTCTCGGCGTCGCCTGGGCGGCCGAACCGAACCTCGGGGAACTGGCGCGCGAGGCGATCGACATTCCCTGGCGCGATCCGAAATATCTCTATCTCGTCTCCGCCAACATCGGCGCGGTCATCATGCCGTGGATGGTTTTCTTCCAGCAGTCGTCGGTGATCGAGAAGGGTCTCAAACCCGAGCACATGAAGGCCGCGCGCATCGACACGGCGCTGGGCTCCGTGCTGACGCAGCTCATCATGGCCGCCGTCGTCATCGCCACCGCCGCGACGCTCGGGCGCAAGGGCGAGGCCGGTTCGCTCGACACGGTGCAGCAGATCGCCGACGCCATCACGCCCTATCTCGGCGATCGCATGGGCAAGCTCGCCTTCGGCCTCGGCATGTCGGGCGCGGCCATCGTCGCCACCATCGTCGTCACGCTGACGGCGGCGCGCACGCTCGCCGAGGTTATGGGCCACAAGCATTCGCTCGAACTCGAGCCGCGCGAGGCGCCGTGGTTCTACGGCGTCTATACGGCGGCGTTGGTCGTCGGCGCGCTCGTCGTGTCGTCCGGCGCCGATCTCGTCGCCATCTCCGTCGGCGTGCAGGTGATGAACGCGCTGCTGCTGCCGATCGTGCTCGGCTTCCTGTTCCTTCTGGCGCGGCGACTGCCGGAACCGTGGCGCGTGCAGGGCGCCTGGGCCTGGGTCAGCGGAACGGTCATCGCCGTGACGGTCGTCTTCGGCGTGTGGTCCGGCGTCTCGGGCCTGTTCGGCTGACGCCGCGCTCCCCGCTCGACCGCGCGCCCGCTCTGCCGCTAGGATCGGAAAGGCCTTCCGCCGCGATCGGATTCGCATGTCCCGAAATCGCTGGACGATCCTCTTCGCGCTGTTTGCCGCGCGCGCCAGCGTCGGCTTCCAGTTCCAGACGGTTGCGTCTTCCACCCACGTCCTGCGCCGGGATCTCGGCGTCGGCCTCGAACAGATCGGCGTGCTGATCGGCGTCTATTTCCTGACCGGACTGTTTCTCGCGCTGCCTGCGGGCGTGATCGGCGCGCGGTTCGGGGCGCGCACGACCGTACTGGCGGGCCTCGCGCTGATGGTCGCAGGCTCTCTTGCCGGCGCGTTTTCGGAAGTATGGTCGGTGCATCTGGCGGCCCGCATGGTGGCGGGCGCCGGCGGCGTTCTCGTCAGCGTGCTCATGACCAAGATGGTGACCGACTGGTTCGTCGGCGCCGATACCGCGACCGCCATGGGCATATTCGTCAATTCATGGCCGGTGGGGCTGGCGATCGCGCTGCTCGCCGTGCCGCCGCTCGCCGACGCGACGGGCCTGCGCGGCGTCTTTCTCGTCAGCGCCGCCTTGTGCGCTGCGGGCTTTGCGCTCGTGGCGCTCGTCTATCGCGATCCGCCGCAACCGGCGGCGCCGTCGCCCGCTGTCGCGCAGCCGCAAGCGCAGGTCTGGCCGCGCGGCGCGACGTTCTGGCTGGTCGTGCTCGCGGCCATGGTCTGGGGCTGGTTCAACGCCGGCTTCGCGCAGATTTTCGGTTTCGGCCCTGCCATGCTCGCCGAACGCGGCATGTCCGCCGTCGCGGCGGGCTCCGTCGTCAGCATCGTGCTGTGGCTGTCGATCCTGTCGGTGCCAGCCGGCGGGATCATCGCCGACCGCACGGGCGCGCCGCGCCTCATCATTGCGCTCTCGGCCACCATAGGCGCCATTCTCGTGCTTGTCGCCAGCAACGCATCGCAACCCGCGCTCGCCTTCGCAGCGCTGGGGCTGGTGATCGGCCTGCCGGCCGGCCCCATCATGGCCCTGCCGTCGCTGGTCCTGCGGCCGGCCGAGCGCGCGGTCGGCATGGGCGTTTTCTACACGATCTTCTACCTGCTGATGCTTCTGGGTCCTGTCGCCGCTGGCTATCTCGCCCGGTCCGCCGGCACGGCCGCCGCGGCATTCCAGTCCGGGGCGCTGGGCATAGCGATGGGCGTCGTCTGCTTCGCCGCCTTCCTGCTCGGCCTGCGCCGCCATGCGGGCCCGAGGGCCTGAGGGCTGAATCCTCGCGTTTGCTCGCGGCTTCTGCTAGAAGGCGCCGCGGCCGATCAACGGCCGGAACGGAATTTGCCCAATGGCCGATATTTTCCGCGAGGTCGACGAGGAAGTCCGCCAGGACCAGGCCCTCGCCCTCTGGAACAAGTACCAGAACCTTATCCTCGCGCTCGCCGCGATCGTCGTGATCGCCGCCGGTGGCTGGAAATACTGGCAGACCGAACAGCAGAAGGCCGCCGAGGCCGCCGACGAGAAGTTCCAGGCGGCGGTCACGCTGTCGCGGGATGGCAAGACGGCGGAATCTCTGGCCGCGCTGAAGGCGCTCGGCCGGGAAGGCCCGGCCGGCTACGCGGCCCTGGCGCGCCTGCGCGCGGCGGCGGAAATGTCGGGCGGCGACCGCGACGGCACGGTCAAGGCCTATGACGCGCTCGCCAACGACAACGGGCTCGATCCCCTGTTCCGCGACATCGCACGCCTGCGCGCCGCCTATCTGCGCGTCGACAGCGCCGATCGCCGCGAGATGGAGAACCGTCTGCAGACGCTTGCCGCCGGCGGCGCCGCTTTCCGTTCCAGCGCGCGCGAATTGCTGGCGCTCGTCGCCCTGCGCGACAACGACCTCGACGCGGCGGGCCGCTGGCTCGACGAAATCGTCACCGACAACGAAGCGCCGGGAAACATGAAGCAGCGCGCCGAGGCGTTCCTGGGCCTCGTGCGTTCGGGCCGTCCGGCCGCCAAGTGAGTTCGGCGAAATAACGGCGCGCATCGGCGCGCGGAAAAGCATGTCCTTCACGCTCGCCATCATCGGCCGGCCCAATGTCGGCAAGTCCACCCTGTTCAACCGGCTCGTCGGCAAGAAGCTGGCGCTGGTCGACGACCAGCCGGGCGTGACGCGCGACCGCCGCGAAGGCGAAGCGAAGCTCGCCGACCTGCGTTTCACCATCATCGACACGGCGGGGCTCGAAGAAGGGGACGCGGCGACCTTGTCCGGGCGCATGCGCGCGCAGACGGAAGCCGCCATCGACCAGGCCGACGCCATCCTGTTCATGGTCGACGCCCGCGCCGGCGTGACTCCGGACGATCGCTATTTCGCGCAACTCGTGCGCCGCGCCGGCAAGCCCATCGTGCTCGTCGCCAACAAGGCCGAGGGCAGGGCGGGCGAGGCTGGCGCGCTCGACGCTTTCTCGCTCGGCCTCGGCGATCCCGTACCGCTCTCTGCCGAGCACGGCGAGGGCATGATCGACCTCTTCGACGCCTTGCGCGAAGCCCTGCCGGACATGACCGAGCCTGCGGCGGAAGAGGAAGAGGAAGCCAGTCTCGTACTCGCCGACGACGAGGACGGCAGCGAACTCGATCCGACCAAGCCCCTGCGCATCGCCGTCGTCGGTCGTCCCAACGCCGGCAAGTCGACGCTCATCAACCGCATTCTCGGCGAGGATCGGCTGCTGACCGGACCGGAAGCCGGCATCACGCGCGATTCCATCGGCCTCGATTTCGAATGGCAGGGCCGCAGGCTCAAGATGTTCGATACGGCGGGCCTGCGCCGTCGCGCACGCGTCGTCGACAAGCTGGAGAAACTCGCCGCCGCCGATGCCTTGCGCGCCGTGAAATTCGCGGAAGTCGTCGTGCTGCTGCTCGATGCCACGATCCCGTTCGAGAAGCAGGATCTCACCATTGCCGATCTCGTCGAGCGCGAGGGCCGCGCGCTCGTCATCGGGCTCAACAAGTGGGATCTCATCGACGATCCGAACGCCAGACTGAAGGAATTGCGCGAGGAAGCCTCGCGCCTGCTGCCGCAATTGCGCGGGTCTCCCGTCGTCGCCGTGTCGGGCCAGACCGGCCAGGGCGTCGACAAGCTGATGCAGGCGATCACGAGGGTTCACGAAACCTGGAACCGCCGCATCTCGACCGCGCGTCTCAACCGCTGGCTGTCGGCGGCCATCGACCAGACGCCGCCGCCGGCCGTATCGGGCCGTCGCATCAAGATCCGCTACATGACGCAGCCGAAGGCGCGACCGCCGCATTTCATCCTGTTCGGCAATCAGCTCGACGCGCTGCCGACGAGCTACGAGCGCTATCTCGTCAACGGATTGCGCGAGGCCTTCGACCTGCCGGGCGTGCCGCTGCGCCTCTCGAAGCGCACGGGCGAAAATCCCTACGACCGGAAGAAGTAGAAATCAGCGCGCGGTCGGTCGGAACGTGCGCGTCTTTCCCGTCGCGAGGTCGAGCCTGGTCGCGCAGGGATCGGGACCGAAACCGCCGCAGCGTGAGCCATGCACGTCGAACAGGATGGACGTCCGGTTGTCCTCGATTTTCCAGCCGAGAACCTGTTCGCCGTAGATCTTCGCGACATTCGCGCTCGCTGCGCGATAGACGATCGTCATGCAGCCGCCCGAGCCGCAGGCCGGTCCGCTGTCGCCGCACGCCGTCTTCGATCCGTCGACGATCCAGATCGTCGCACGCGCATCGTTCAATGGCGTGCTGATCTGCCGTTCGGGCGGCGCCTTTGCTTTCGGGTCGAATTTTTCGCAAGCCGCTTCGAGGCGTCGGGCCTCGGCGACGACCGGCTTTGGCGGTTCCTGCGCCTGCGCGCATGGCGCGCAGAGGACGAGAAACGCGGAGGCGAATAGACGATGTGCGAACATGAATGCGCTCCGGCCGGGAGCGATCAATATGCTTCCTCGCGCGTACGCTCGCGTTGCGGATTCGCACGCGGCGCGAGCGAGGCGATGTCGGCGACGAGCTTCGAAATGTGATTTGACGGGCGCAGCCTGATTTCGGCCGGCGAATCCTCCGCCTTTTCTCCGGGCGGCGGCGGCAGGATGGCGTTACGGAATCCGAGCTTGGCGGCTTCCTTGAGCCGCAGCCCGGTGTGGATCACCGGCCGCACCGCTCCTGACAGCCCGATCTCGCCGAAGAACACGCAATCGACGGGCAGAACCGCGCCGGTCAGCGAGGAGACGAGCGCCGCGGCGGCGGCGAGATCGGCGGCGGGCTCGAAGATGCGCAGGCCGCCGGCGATCGACAGATACACGTCGTGGCCGCCGAGCCGCACGCCGCCATGCGCTTCCAGAACTGCGAGCACCATCGACAGGCGCTGCGAATCCCAGCCGACGACGGCGCGGCGCGGCGTGCCGAGCGTCGTCGGCGTCACCAGCGCCTGGATCTCCAGCAGCATCGGCCGCGACCCTTCCATGCCGGCGAGCACGGCGGCGCCTGGCGCGCCGGCTTCGCGCCCGGCGAGAAACAGGGCGGAGGGATTTGAGACTTCCGACAGGCCCGCGCCCGTCATCTCGAAAACGCCGATCTCGTCGGTCGGTCCGAACCGGTTCTTCTGCGCCCGCATCATGCGGAAATGGTGCGCGCCGTCGCCCTCGAACGACAGGACGGCGTCCACCATGTGCTCGACGACGCGGGGGCCGGCGACCTGGCCGTCCTTGGTGACATGGCCGACCAGCACGATGGCGACGCCCGTCGTCTTGGCGTAGCGGATCAGCGCCTGCGCCGAGGCGCGCACCTGCGTGACGGTGCCGGGCGCGGAATCCACCGCATCCGTGAACATGGTCTGGATGGAATCGATGACGACGAGGGCAGGGCGCTCGCCCTGCGAGAGCGTCGCGAGAATGTCTTCGACATGGGTTTCGGCGGCGAGTTGCACGGCCGCGTCGGCGAGGCCGAGACGCACGGCGCGCATGCGCACCTGGGCGGTCGCTTCCTCGCCCGAGATGTAGACGACCCGACGCTTCTTGCGGGCG
Source organism: Beijerinckiaceae bacterium (assembly GCA_046349215.1). GTDB lineage: Bacteria > Pseudomonadota > Alphaproteobacteria > Rhizobiales > Beijerinckiaceae > JAJXWB01. Next base: position 245,092 of record JAXMCV010000005.1, on the reverse strand, counting down.
AGCGCCGCGCAGATCTGCGTGAGCAGGGTCGACTTGCCGATGCCGGGTTCGCCGCCGATCAGCAGCACCGAACCCGGCACGAAGCCGCCGCCCATCACGCGATCGAATTCCCTTATCCCCGAGACGATACGCGGCGCCTCCTGCGTCTCGCCGTCCAGTCCTTCCAGCTTGAAGGGCCGGCCCTTCGATTCGGCCCGCGCCGTACCCGCGCCGATGCCGGCGGCGGCCGCCTCCTCGACGATGGAATTCCACTCGCCGCAGGATTCGCACTTGCCCTGCCAGCGCTGGCTGACCGCGCCGCAATTCTGGCAGACGAAGGTGGAGCGAGAACGGACCATGAACATTTCTAGCAGGATTCGCCATTCCCGCCAATCCGTCGGCCCGGTCCTAGATGCTTTCCTCTGGCGCGCGCGGCGCGACGACGCCGAATTCGGCCGATTTCCTGTCGCCGTCCGTCACCAGGAAGCCGTCCGCGCTCAGGCCACGGCGCAGGAGTTCGCGGACCGCGGATGCGCGGCTCGGCATCCGCCTCGAGAAGCGCCAATTGTCGATGGCGACCAGTTCCTCTCGCGTCAGCATGATCTGCAGCCGCTCGCCCCTCGTGTCGCCGTTCATCGCCGCACCTGCTCAAGTGACGTCGGTTACTCAAAACACGCCTCTGGCCGAAAAGTTCCAGGCGGCGCTCTTGTCGCCTGTTGCGCCACAGCCGCAAGATCGTTCCATGACGTAAAAGGCCCGGAATATTCAAAAGTCCGAAGTAAAAATAATATACATGCGTTGAAATTATGGGTAGTTCAGTAAAAACGAGAATTTACTTGCAATATTTACGTTTTAGAATATCTTGGCGCAGGCGGATTTTCCAGCGTGGACCGGCGTCATGCGCACCATCGGCGAGTTGCAGGAAAGCGGCGTCAAGGCCGCCGAGGTTCTTTGTCCGGCCTGTGCGAGGCTGTTCAAGGTGGATTTCGTCATGATGTTCCTGGACGACAGGACAGCCTATGCCGACATTGCGCGCCACAGGTCTTTCCGCTGTCCGTCCTGCGGATCGACGCGCGGCGCCCCGCTCCTGCGGGTCGAGGACATTTCGCCGGAAGCGTTCGTCGCCTGAACGCGACGCCTCCCCACGCCATTGTTTCCTCGCGACTCTTCCGCTTTGATGACTGAAATGGCATCGACAGGGAGCGAGCGGGTTCATGGCGCATATCGGCAAGGACGTCAGGCTGAACGAACCGGCCTATGTCCATGAGACGGCCGACATCTACGGCAAGGTGACGCTGGCCAGGGACGTGACGATCTGGCCCTATGTGGTCATGCGCGCCGAGATGCACGAGATCATCATCGGCGAGCGCACGAACATCCAGGATTTCGTCATGGTGCATGTCGGCGGAACGACGCCGACCATCGTCGGCAGGAACTGCTCGATCACCCATCACGTGACGATCCACGGCTGCACGATCGGCGACAATTGCCTGATCGGCATCAACGCCACGATCATGGACGGCGCCGTCATCGGCAATAATTGCATTGTCGCCGGCCATTCCATCGTGACCGAGAATTCCGTCTTCCCCGACAATTCGATCATCGCGGGCGCGCCGGCCAAGGTCATCCGCACCCGCGACAGCGGCGAGGCGAACAAGGCGAACGCGGAATGGTATTTCCAGAACGGCTTGAGATACGCGAAGGGCATTGAACGCCAGTAGCCTGAGCGCAGCCTCGTTTTCTTTCGAAATGCTCCAGTTCTAATCCTGCCGCGCGGGGTTCACGTTTCGCCCGTCGCTTGCGAGAGTGCGTCCGGCGGGATGGACGAGGGCGATGGCGGGGCAGGGTAGCGAGACGAAACGGCGGCGGCTCTGTGCGCTCGGCTTGTCGATGCTGCTGGCGCCGGCGGCCGCCGAGGCGCATTGCCTCGTCGGCGGGCGTCTCTTCCCCTCGACGCTCGCCATTGACGACCCCTGCGTCAACGACGAACTGCGGCTGCCCGGCGTCGCCGCCTTCGGCACGGGCGACCAGCCGGCCAACCGCCAGCTCGAAATCTCCGGCGAATATTCGAAGCGCCTGTTCGACAATGTCGCGGTGACGATCGCGAGACCGTGGATCCGGCTCTCGACGCCCGGCCGCGCCATATCGGGATTCGGCGCGATCGAGACCGGCGTCAAATACCAGTTCCTGACGCTGCCCGAGCCGGAGATCGTCGTTTCGACCGGCTTTGCCGTCGAATGGGGGAAGACCGGCCGCCGTTCGCTCGGCGCCGACCCGTTCAACTCCTATTCGCCTACTGTTTTCTTCGGAAAGGGCTTCGGCGACCTGCCGCTGTCGCTCAACGCGCTGCGGCCCTTCGCGATCACGGGCCAGGTCTCTTACCAGATACCGGGCTGGCGGCGGACCGTGACCCCGACGCTGGATGACGATGGCGCCCTCGGCTTCGACGTCGAGCGCCATCCAAGCCTGCTGAAATGGGGTTTCTCGCTGCAATATTCGCTGCTCTATCTGCGCCAGCATGTCTATGACTTCGGCCTGCCGGACTTTTTCAACCGGCTGATCCCGCTGGTCGAGTTCTCCTTCCAGACGCCCGTCGCCAACACGCTGACCTCCGGCCGCAAGACGCTCGGCACGATCAATCCGGGCGTGGTCTACACCCAGAAGGCCTGGCAATTGGGGATCGAGGCGATCCTCCCGATCAACCGCGCCAGCGGCAAGGGCGTCGGCGTCCAGGCGCAATTGCATCTCATCCTGGACGAGATCCTGCCGGCGGCGCTGACCCGGCCCATAATCCCCGGCGGCCCGCCGAACTTCAGGCGCATCGGGGACGGACCATGAGGCTCACGCTCGCTCTCCTGGCGCTGTGGGCGTCGAATGCTCCCGCGCACGCGCTCGCCGAACTCGAACGCGCCGAACCGCGCGTCGGCCGGACGGTGACGACCGCGCCCCGCGAAGTCACCCTCGAATTCTCCGACGATCTGGTCGCGGATGGGACGTCCGGGGAGGTCCGCGACGCATCGGGCGAGCGCGTGGACGCCGGCAGGCTGCAGATCGATCCGGCGGAGCCCCGCCGCGCCCGCATCCCGCTGAAAAGGATCGGACCCGGCGAATATGTCGTGCGCTGGTGGGCGAAGACCGACGACGGCGACGAGACACAGGGCCGGTTCAGGTTCGTCGTGAGCAGGCAAGGGCGTTCCGCCTTGCATCCTGCCCCCTGAAAGCCTATCCCCTGCGCGACTTTTCATACGCGCAAGGCCCGAGAATGCACCGCTATCGCACCCACACCTGCGGCGACCTCCGCCTGAGCCACGACGGTGAGACCGCGCGGCTTTCGGGCTGGTGCCACCGCATCCGCGACCATGGCGGCGTGCTCTTCGTCGACCTGCGCGACCATTACGGCATGACGCAATGCGTGGTCGATCCGGATTCGCCCGCCTTCAAGCTGACCGAGACCTTCCGCTCCGAATGGGTCGTTCGTCTCGACGGCAAGGTGCGCAAGCGCCCCGAGGGCACCGACAATGCCGACATGGCGACCGGCCAGGTCGAACTCTACGTAACCGACGCGGAAGTGCTCGGCCCGGCGTCCGAACTGCCGCTGCCGGTGTTCGGCGACGCGCAATATCCGGAAGAAACGCGCCTCAAGTACCGTTTCCTCGACCTGCGGCGCCAGAAACTGCACGACAACATCATGCTGCGCGGCAAGGTGGTGGATTCCATGCGTCGGCGCATGAAGGAGGGCGGCTTCTTCGAATTCCAGACGCCGATCCTCACCGCCTCCTCGCCGGAAGGCGCGCGCGACTTCCTCGTGCCCTCGCGCATCCATCCCGGCAAGTTCTACGCGCTGCCGCAGGCGCCGCAGCAGTACAAGCAGCTCCTGATGATGGCGGGCTTCGACCGCTACTTCCAGATCGCTCCGTGCTTCCGCGACGAGGATCCCCGCGCGGATCGTCTGCCCGGCGAATTCTACCAGCTCGACATCGAGATGAGCTTCGTCGAGCAGGACGACGTGTTCGCCGCGATGGAGCCGGTGCTGCGCGGCGTGTTCGCGGAATTCGCGGGCGACGCCAACGTAACGCCGAGCCCGTGGCCGCGCATCCCGTACGCGGACTCCATGCGCAAATACGGCTCCGACAAGCCGGACCTGCGCAACCCGCTCGTCATGCAGGACGTGTCCGAGCATTTCCGCGGCTCGAACTTCAAGGTGTTCGCGCGCCTGCTCGAGCAGCCGAAGAACCAGGTGTGGGCGATCCCGGCGCCGGGTGGCGGCCAGCGCACTTTCGCCGATCGCATGAATTCATGGGCGCAGGGCGAGGGCCAGCCGGGCCTCGGCTACATCCTGTTCTTCGATCGCGCGAAGGACGAGACGGTGCAGAAGGACACGCCCGGCGCGACCGGCGTCGGCGCGCGCGGACCGCTCGCCAACAATATCGGCCCTGAGCGCGCCGAGGCGGTTCGCACGCAACTCGGCCTGACGGCGGGCGACGCCGCCTTCTTCGTCGCCGGCGATCCTTCCGTCTTCGCCAAGTTCGCGGGCGTAGCGCGCGGCAAGGTCGGGCAGGAGCTGAAGCTGATCGACGAGACGCGCTTCGAATTCGCCTGGATCGTCGACTTCCCGATGTACGAATGGAACGAGGACGAGAAGAAGGTCGACTTCTCGCACAATCCCTTCTCGATGCCGCAGGGCGGCCTCGACGCGCTGAACGGGCAGGACCCGCTGACCATCAAGGCGTTCCAGTACGACGTCGCCTGCAACGGCTACGAACTGGCGTCGGGCGGCATCCGCAACCACAAGCCCGAAGCCATGGTGAAGGCCTTCGAGATCGCCGGCTACGGGCGCGAGACGGTGGAGGAGAGGTTCGGCGGCATGTTCCGCGCCTTCCACTACGGCGCGCCGCCGCACGGCGGCATGGCGGCCGGCGTCGACCGCATCGTCATGCTGCTGGCGGGCGAGCAGAATTTGCGCGAAGTGGCCCTGTTCCCGATGAACCAGCGCGCCGAAGACATTCTGATGGGCGCGCCGTCCGACGTGACGACGAAGCAATTGCGCGAATTGCACATCAGGCTGAATTTGCCGGAATAGGGAGGTCGCTGACCTTCTGCTTCTGTGAACGGCGGGGAATCCTCATTCCCCGCCGTTTCGATTCCGCGATTGCGGCAACCAATGGCCGCGTTTACGCTGCAGGCGCTTTTCAAGACGTTTTCATTTTTCATTCGAGAGTTGCGACCTTGGCCACGCCCGAACGCAAACCCGCTTTCGACCTTGAAGCAGAAGTCGAGTCCGCGCCTCAGCCTCAAATCCCGCCTCGGCAAACAACCAACGACGCCACGAAACACTCGCCCGATCCGCTCCAGCGGCAGGCCTGGGACCTGTTGAAGGAGATGACCGATGCCTTCCGCGAGCGGCAACAGTTCGGCAGCGGTGGAGGGACCCGGTCGCCAAGCGGCGTCGCGGTGGAACGCATCAAGCTTTTAGCGAACTTCTTCAACACTATAGCGGCCGGCCTGCTGACGGCGGGCCTGATCGGGCCGATGGCGGCATATCTCTACGGATTCGCTTCGCCGTCCCGCAGTCCGCTGGAAGTTGTCGAGGGGGCTACCATTGTGTTCTTGTTAGCCATACTTTCACACCTCGCTGGTAGGGCTGTGCTCGGGAGACTTGCTCGATGATCAATCCCGCATTCACGTCCCTGATCCTTGCGCCGGCGATCGGCGTTCTGTTCTGCGTCGCTCTCTATGCGGTTACCGCGCGGGCCGACCGGCGCGCGCTCGAACGCGCCGACGCTGCGGAGCGACGGTCGCTTACCGGCTGATCACTTCGGCTTGCGCGTGATCGTGTAGACCATGTCGTTCAGGCCGAACATGGCGTGGTCGGGATCGACGAAATGGAAGTCGATCTCGCAGCCCGTCTCCAGAGTCCAGATCTTGTCGCCCGCAAAGCCGAGCGCGGCGGCCTGCTTCTTCGGTTCCTTCAGCGTTCCCTGGAACAGACCCTCTGGTTCGTAGGCCACGAACTTGTAGCGCGGACCCTTGCAGCCGAGCGGCGCGGGGGCGGCGACGGCTTTCGGCTGGAACGCCACCGTCTGCCCCTGCAGTTTCTTCGGTTCGTCGCCGGCCAGTCTCGATTTCGGATCGGCCCAGGGCGCGAGCTGCGAAGACGTGATGGCGAAGTCGCCGACCGTCGGCTTGGTCTGCGCCGAAGCGGATGTCACGAACAGGGCGGCGGCGAGGGCAAGAAAAGCGCGCATGAAAAAGGCTCCGTTTGCGCTGTTATGCGCGAACGAAGCCCCGTGCGGCGTGCCGTTCGGCACGCGCGGAAGAAATTCAGTAGCAGTAGCGCGGATTGACGGCGCGATATTGCTGGTAGCCGACTTTCACGTAGCAGCCGCGCCGATAAGCGTAATAGCCGGGGCGGGGCTGCGCGGCCGCGCCGATCATCGCGCCGGTCGCGCCGCCGATGATGCCGCCGGCGATCGCCGCGCCCGCGCTGCCTCCGACCGCCGCGCCGACGCCGGCGCCGAGCGCCCCGCCCAGAAGGCCGCCGATCAGCGGTTCGTTCTGCGCGGACGCGCACTGCAGGGGGGCGATGCTGGCCAGCGCCAGGAGCGCCGCGCCGCCGATCATGTGTTTCATCTGTTCATCCCTCGAAATGCAGGGGCGCACGCCGAGCGACGCCCGCGCGAGTCTCGTTCGCGCACGACTATAACATAGACGGCAATGCGGCGAGCCTGCGGCGGCTATTTCGCCGTCGCGTCGATTTTCAGCCGATCGACCAGCCCGCCGAGCTTGCCCGCCATGGCCAGGTCGATCATGCCGAGCCCGTCCGGCGCCGACAGATGCAGTTCGAAGGCCTTCGCGCCCTTGACGAAATTCGCCAGCGCATCGCCGACCTTCGAAACCTGCGGATCGGGTTTGCCGCCGGTCGCGAACAGGTTCAGCACCAGCGCCTTGGCGGCGCCGGCGAGATTGTCGCGCAGCGTGGCGGCGGGCTTGCCCGTCTGCTTGGCCTGCGCGGCGATGAAGCGGTCGAGCGCGCCGCCGTTTTCGAGCGCGAGGTCGGCGCGCCAGAAGACCAGCGCGGCGATCGCGCTCTTGGTCGCGGCGTCGTCGCCGGACATCAGGTCGGGCGACACGTGGCCGAGAAAGCCGGCGAGCTGCGCCTTGCCGACAGAGGGCTCGCGCATCGAGATTTCGTTGAGCGCCAGTTCCTGCTTCTGCGCATCGTAACGCGCATCGAGGCCGGCCGAGAGATCGAGCGACGTGTAGCCGAGCGCCGCCAGCGCGGGCGCGCGCAGCGCGGCGGGGCCGGCGAGCGAGACCGCCAGGTTTTCGGCGCGCGCGGTGAGCGCGGCCGGCGCCAGATCCTTCCAGTCCTTCGCGTCGACCGTCAGCTTGCCGAGGCCGATCGGCCCGTCGTGGGCGTCGATCGAAAGGCCCTGGACCTCCAGGCGGTCAAATTGCGGGACGGCGCGCTTCGTCGGGCTCGCCGCCGCGATGAAACTCGGCCGCGGATCGAAACCGTCCACGACAAGCCTCAGGATCTTCAGGTTGGGCGCGCCGCCGGTGTCGATTCCTTCCAGCGCGATCCTGTCGATGCGGCCGTCCTTCATGCCCTCGAATGCGACGCGGCGGATGTCGACCCTGGTAGCCGGTCCGCGCGCGTCGGCGTCCCGCGCCACGACGATGTCGTTGAGTTCGAGCGCGCCGAAATCCACGCTGGTGAAGAAATCGGCGGTCATGGCCGAGAGCGCCGCGCGCGCCGCCTCGCTCGGCTGCTCGGCCGGCTTCGGCGCGAGTTCGACGAGGCTCGACATGGGCGCGGCCAGCGGCCGGCCGGCGAAGGCGCGGCCCGTCATCCGGCCGGCGGTCATGCGGCCGCCCTCGGCGATGTCCATCGTCATGCCGTCCATCGAGAAGGAAGCGGCCGTCTGGCGCTTCGGCTCGTCCGGCGCACCGCGCACGCCGCCGGCGATCCGCAGCAGCAGCGCGAAATCGACGCCTTCCATGTGCGAGGCGCCGAAGGTTCCGCGGCTCGATGCGTCGCCGCGTTTCGACTGGATCGTCGCGCCCGCGCAATCGACCGTCTGCGCGACGCCCTTCGCCATCTGGACGATGACGACGTCGCGATAGGAGATCGTCTGCGTGTAGTCGCCGCTGCGCGTCTCGGAGACGAGTTCCGGCAGGACGATGCGCGCCGCGTCGATGCGCGCGAGACGGTCGGCGCCGGGCTCGGCGCTGTCGGCGGCCAGCAGCCTGCGCGCTTCCTCGCGGGAGATGTTGGCGCCGGAGATCTCGATGCGTTTCGCGCGATAGGTGGCGGTCGCGGAACCCATCGACACGTCGTCCAGCGTGAAATCCTCGGCCGCGGCCGGGCCGCAGACCGCGAGCCCCAGGACCAGAGGCAGAAGCGCCTCGCGCAGGCGTTTGGTCATGCGCGCGCTCACGGCGCGCTCGCGAATTCGGCCTGGATCTTCTCCATGTCGGCGCGCGAGGGCAGGCCGGCCTCGTTGCCGAGATGCTGGATCTTGTGGGCGGAAGCCGCCCGCGCGAAGCGGAAATGTTCGATCCACGGTGCGTTTGGGCTCTCGATATACGAGGCGATATAGGCGCCGTGGAAAATGTCGCCTGCGCCCGACGTGTCGATCACCCTGTGCTTCGGCACGGGCAGGGAGGGCAGGCGCTGGACCTTGCCGGTCTCGTCGTACCAGAGCATGCCGCGCTCGCCGGTCGTCACGCCGCCGATCCGCACGCCGCGGCCTTTCAGATAGTCGAGCATGCCTTCTTCCGTCAGCTTCATCTGCTCGCACAGGCGTTCGGCAACGACGGCGACGTCGATGAAGCCGAGCAGTTCCTCGGTGTTCTCGCGCAGGCCGCCGCCGTCGAGCGAGGTCAGCACGCCGGCCGCCCGCGCCGCCTTCGCGTAATGGATCGCAGCATCGGGCATGTGCCCGTCGAGATGCAGGGCCGCGAAGCCGCCGATCTCCAGCCGCGGGAAGTCCTCCAGATAGTTCTGGTCGCGGGCGCGCAGGATGGCGCGCTTGCCCTCGCGCGGCAGGATGAAGGAGAGGGAGGAGCGGCCGACCTTGCGCGGATGCAGCCGCACCCGGTAGGTCGCCGCCATATGCGTGAACATGTGCCCGAGCCAGTCGTCGGCGACGGGCGCGATCAGGTCGGTCTTGCCGCCGAGCCGCGCGCAGGCAAAGGCCGCCGACACCGCGTTGCCGCCGAACGAAACGGCATAGTCGCGCGCCACCGCCTTGTCGTCGCCGACCGGCATGAAATCGGTCGCCATCGTGACGTCGATGTAGGTATGGCCGACAAAAAGCGCGCTCATCATCCGTCCTGTTGCTGCATCCCGCGAGGATGCGATGATCGCAACGCAACATGCCTTGCGCGCGATGGCAATATGGCGACAATCCGACGCAGCCGATCCGCGACCGCCAGCGCCGAGGGAGTACATATGGGCCGAACCGGAACCTTGTCGCGCCGGGCGAGCATGGCTCTCGCGCTCGCAGCCGGAGCCTGGGCCGGCGCAGCGGCGGCGCAGACGGCGGCGCCCGCGCCGGCGGCGACCGTGTCCGCAGGGCGGGACACGTTCAACGGCCAGTGCGCCCATTGCCACGGCGGCGACGCCACGCAGACCGAGGAACCGCGCAACCTCAGGCAATTGTCGACGCGCTACGGCAAGGACGCCAGGCTCGCCTTCGACGTGACGGTGCGGGAAGGGCGGCCCGGCACGCTCATGCAGTCCTGGGCCGACCTTTTCACCGACGAGGAGATCGCGCGGATCTGGGCCTTCCTGGAATCGGTGCAGGGCAAGAACTGAGGGCGCGGGACTAGTCCCGGTACGCCCGCCGGTAGCGGTCGCCAAGGCCGGTCAGGATCTCGTAGCCGATCGTGCCGGCCGCCTCGCCGAACTCGTCGACGCCGATCGTCGATCCCAGAACCTCGACGGGTGCGCCGCGCCGCACGGCGCCTTCCGGCGCTTCCGTCGCGTCGATGGCGATCAGGTCCATGGATACGCGACCGACGATCGGACAGCGCCGGCCGGCGATGGCGACGGGAGCGCCGGCCTTGCCGTCAGCGCCCTTGGCGCCGCGCGGAATGCCGTCGGCATAGCCGACCGGTATGATCGCGAGCCGCGTCGGCCGCGCCGCCGTCCAGCGCGCGTTGTAGCCGACCGTCTCGCCCGCGCCGATGGAACGGGTCTGCACGATGGGCGCCTCCAGCGTCACGACCGCCCGCATCGGGTTCGGCCGGCCGGGTGTCGGATTGCCGCCATAGAGCGCGTAGCCGGGCCGCGCGAGATCGAACCACGGCTTCAGATCGAGAAAAATACCGGAGGAGTTGGAAAGAGATAGAGGAATATTCTGAAGTAGTTTCGCAATCGACCGGAACGCCTCGGTCTGGCGGTCGTTCTGCGCGGACGCGGGATTTTCGGAGGAAGCGTAATGGCTCATCGCCAGCGCCGGCCGTTCTCCCAGCGCCGCCAGCGCCGCGGCGCAATCGGCCGCCGCGAGGCCCAGCCGGTTCATGCCCGTGTCGAAATGCAGCGCCGCCGGCCCGCCTCCAGAGGCCGCCCATTCCCGGATCTCGTCGAGCGAACCCAGCGCCGGCCGCAGGTTTCCGGCCCGCAATTCGGCGGCCGTTCCGGGCGCCAGCCCGTCCAGCACGTAAATCGTCGCGTCCGGGGCGACCTTCCGCGCCCGCACGCCCTCGGAAATCCGCGCCACGAAAAAGGTCCGGGCGCCTTCCGTCCACAGGGCGGCGACCGCCTGCTCGAGTCCGCAGCCATAGGCGTTCGCCTTGACCACGGCGGCGCATTCGGCCGGCGCGATCATGTCCGCGAGCTTCCGCCAGTTGGCGCGCAGGGCGCGCAGGTCGATGGTGAGGGTGGCGGTCATGGACAACGACCGTCATTGCGAGGAGCGCAGCGACGAAGCAATCCATTCGCGAAGGCGGAGGGATGGATTGCTTCGCCTCCGGCTCGCAATGACGGGGGCAAGGGGGCCTCCCTCACATCTGCACCGGCAGGTGGTCCGGTTCGATCAGGTTCGAGAAGCGGGTCACCTCGTCCTCGAAGGCCAGCGACACCGTGCCGGTGGGGCCGTGGCGCTGCTTGCCGAGAATGACCTCGGCGCGGCCGTGGGCGCGCTCCATCTCGGTCATCCAGGTCGCGTGCTCGGGCGTGCCTTCGCGCGGCTCCTTGTTCTTGAGGTAATATTCCTCGCGATAGACGAACATGACCACGTCGGCGTCCTGCTCGATCGAGCCGGATTCGCGCAGGTCCGAGAGTTGCGGCCGCTTGTCGTCGCGCGCTTCGACCTGGCGCGAGAGCTGCGACAGGGCGATGATCGGCACGTTCAATTCCTTGGCCAGCGCCTTGAGGCCGGTGGTGATCTCGGTCACTTCCTGCACGCGGTTGTCGCCTCGGCTCTTGGACCCCGAGAGGAGCTGGATGTAGTCGACCACCAGCAGGTCGAGGCCCTTCTGGCGCTTCAGGCGGCGGGCGCGGGCGGTGAGCTGGGCGATCGAGATGCCGCCGGTCTGGTCGATGTAGAAAGGGATGCGCTGCATCTGACGCGAGGCGTCCGAAATCGCGCGGAAATCGTCCTCGGTGATCGAGCCGCGGCGGATCTTGTAGGACGGCACGCCCGACTGCTCGGCGATTATACGGGTGGCGAGCTGCTCGGCCGACATTTCCAGCGAGAAGAAGCCGACCACGCCGCCGTCGACCGCCTTGGTCTGGCCGTCCGGCTGGACTTCCGGGTGATAGGCCTTGGCGACGTTGAAGGCGATGTTGGTGGCCAGAGCCGTCTTGCCCATGCCGGGACGTCCGGCCAGCACGATCAGGTCGGATTTCTGCAACCCGCCCATCTTGTTGTCGAGGTCGGTGAGGCCCGTCGCCACGCCCGACAGATGCCCGTCGCGCTGGTAGGCGGCGGCGGCCATGTCGACGGCGGTCGTCAGAGCCTGCGAGAAGGACTGGAAGCCGCCGTCGTAGCGGCCGGTCTCGGCGATCGAGTAGAGCTTGCGCTCCGCCTCCTCGATCTGCGTGCGCGGCGCGGCGTCGACCGGCGCGTCATAGGCGGTATTGACGATGTCGCTGCCGATGGCGATCAGGTCGCGCCGGACGCTGAGGTCGTGGATCGTCTGGCCATAATCGGCGGCGTTGATGATGGTGGTCGCCTCGGCGGCGAGGCGCGCGAGGTACTGGCTGACCGTCAGGCCGCCGAGATCGGCGTCGCCGAGATAGGTCTTCAGCGTGACGACGGTCGCGACCTTGCCGGCGCGGATGAGCTGCGAGAGCACGTCATAGACGCGCCGGTGCAGTTCTTCCGAGAAATGCTCGGGCCGCAGGAAGTCGGAGACCCGGTCGAAGGCGTCGTTGTTGACGAGGATGGCGCCGAGCAGCGCCTGCTCGGCCTCGATGTTGTGCGGGGCGATCCGCGCCGCGCCCTCTCCCTGGGCGACGACGATACGGCGATCGGACAATTGCTCGACGGCGGCCATGACGGCTCTTCTCAGGCGTTTGGAGCTGCGGGACGAATCGACCGGCAGTCACGCTACGTCCGGATCGAGGCCAGTTTGTGCCACGTCGCGCGGGGCGCGTCATCGCCCCGACGCCTCAACTCACGCATTCCACAGCGCGACGAAATTTCACGCCGGCTGCGTCGATTTTTCTTGCCTGTGACGCCGGTCGATGATCGCGACGATTTCCATCGCGCCGACCGCCGCCAGCGCGAAACCGAGGCCGATCGCGGCCGAGCCCTGAAGGCCGGCGCGTTCCAGCCCCCAGGCGAGCGCCACCGGCCCGCAGGCCCGCGCGCCGAGGCTGGCGATCGCCAGGTCGCCGATGACGGCGCCGTATCTCTCGCGGCCGAACAGCGCGAGCGAGACGGTGCCGCGGGCGATCGTCACCATGCCGTTGGACATGCCGCAGACCGCCGAAAAGAGCAGGGCGAGCGGGAAATTCATCGAGCCGGAGACGAGAAACAGCATGGCCAGCGGCAGGGCCGCCATGGCGACGCGGCCCGTCGTGACCGCCGGGAACCGCGAGCCCCAGACCATTTCGCCGACGCGGCCCAGCACCTGCCCCGGCCCGAAGGCCATGCCGACCATGATCGCCTCGGCCGGCGCCAGGCCGGCGCGGTTCATCGCCTCGATCATGTGGATCAGCAGGCCGGCGATCACGAATTGATGGAAGGCGACGGCGGTGGCGAAGATGATGAAGGCCGTGCGGCGCGTGCGTCCCTGCAGCGGCGTTTCATGCGCGGGCGGCGGCGGGGCGTCCTGGGGCGCCTCGCCGGGGCTCTCCTCGACTACGGGCTTGCGCAGGACGAACGCGTAGACGGGCGCCCAGATCAGCACCATGCCGCCTGCGAAGATCAGATAGGTCCAGCGCCAGCCGACGCGGTCGCAGAGCCAGGCGGTGATCGGCCAGAACAGGGTCGAGGCGAAGCCGCCGAGAAAGGTCACGTAGGTGATGGCGCGACGCGAATGCGCGCCCGCCACCTGCACGATGGAGGCGAAGGCCGCGTCGTAGAGCGTGACGGCGGTTGCGAGGCCCAGCGCAACGCAGGAGGCGTAGAACAGGAACGGATTGTCGGCATAGGCCGCGAAGGCCAGGCTAGCGGCGCCGGCGAAGCAGCCGAGCGTCAGCACGATCCGCCCGCCGAACCGGTCGATGGCCCGCCCCGCGAATGGCGCGGCCAGCGCGCCCATGACGAGCAGGATCGAAAAGCCGAAGAAGGCCGCCTCCAGCGACACGCCGACGTCGGCGGCGATCAGCTTCCCGGTGACCGAGAACGGATAATAGAGCACGCCCCAGACGTAGAGCTGCGCCGCGCCGACGCCGATGACGGCGGCGCGCAGATGTCCGGGCGTTCCTTCCGATTCTTGGCGATCGGCCATGCCCGATCCTCGCACGCGGCCCGCGCGCGAGTCCAAGTTCATCTGTGCTCGAAGCGCATTCGCCGCTGATGCGCCGAAAACAAAAGGCCGCGGTTTCCCGCGGCCTTTCGTGATCGGTTGCGCTGATCGATCAGTCGCGCGACATGTCTCCGCCGGCTTCGGCCAGCGCCGCGCCGACTTCGAGGCCGAGCGCGTCCATCGAGGTTTCCTCGCGGACGGTGACGACTTCGCCGCGCTCCTGGCGCTCGGCTTCTTCCGCCGAACGGGCGACGTTGACCGTCACCTTCACTTCGACTTCCGGATGCAGGCGCACGGGGATCTGGTGCAGGCCGAGCGTCTTGATCGGGGTGAGGATGACGACCTGCGTGCGGTTGACCGACACGCCGCCGGCGGTGATCGCCTCGGCGATGTCGCGGGTCGAAACGGAGCCGTAGAGCTGGCCGCTTTCGCCGGCCTGGCGGATGACGACGTAAGTCTTGCCGTCGAGCTTGGCGCCGACCTTCTCGGCCTCGCCCTTGGCTTCGAGGTTGCGGGCCTCGAGCTGCGCGCGCTGCGTCTCGAACCGCTTCTTGTTGGCTTCCGTGGCGCGCAGCGCCTTGCCGCGCGGCAGCAGGTAGTTGCGGGCGAACCCGTCCTTGACGCGCACGGTCTCGCCCATCTGGCCGAGCTTGGCGACGCGTTCGAGCAGAATCACTTCCATTTTCTTCTCCTGTTTTTCTCAGACTTTTCCGGGATGGGACGCGGACTTTCTGGTCCGCAGGTGAAAGGCGGCGTCGACGAGGCCGACGAGCGCCAGAAGGCAGAAGGGCCAGGGCGGCAGCATCAGGATCAGCGCGTAGAGGGTGATCAGCAGCGCGATGCGCATGGCCGCGCCGCGCGTCAGCACATGCGCCACCGCCAGGCCCTGCAGCGCGAACACGACGCCGAGCGCCGCCGCCAGCGTGCTGGCGATCACGCCGGCGATCCCGCCGACGAAGATCAGGCCGCAGGCCGCTGCGAACACAGCCGCGAAGGCAGGCGGGATCACGAGGTCGTCGGCGATCGGCGGCCAGGGCCGGGGCAGGTTGCCTGAAATGATCGCCACGCGGCCGGCAAGCCACAGGTTGAGGATCATCATCAGGATCTGCGACATGACGATGGCGACCGGCGCGAACAGCACGAGAAAGCGCGTGACTTCCTCCGCGTTGACCGCGCCGCTCGCATGCGTCTCGCCGAGCATCTGCTTGACGAGCGGACCGGCGTCGACGATCGCCTGCGTCATCAGCCCGTCGAAGCCGCCGAATTTCCAGGCGAGCGCGCCGACCGCCGCCGAAACCGTCACGAAGGCGAGGGTCGCGGTTGCGAGCAGCGCGAAGACCGGCGCGCGGTCGCGGGCATTGCCGTCGCCGGCCGGCGGCGCGAGGACCGCGGCGCTGGCGATGAGGGCCGCCGGCGCGCCGATGGCGACGAGATAGACGATTCCGAGCGCGGGATGAAACGTCGCGCCGATGAAGGCGCCGCCGACCAGCGCCGCGACGCCGCCGACCGACAGGCCGAACGAGATCGCCCCGACCATGACCGGGAGCGGCGCGAAATAGCCGAGCGCGAAGGTGAGCAGCGAGCCGCGCGCCGCCAGCACGAAAAGCAGCGCGGCCGCGAGGCCCGCTGCGATGGCGACGAGGCCGCCGCCCAAGATTCGTCTGGCGCGTGTTTCGGTCATTCAGCTGTCCCGTGCTTTTAGCGACGGTTAGGAGCGGGTCCTGTGGCCCGCTCCAGCCTGGCCGGCGCAGCGATTGCGCCGGCTTGTCTCTATGGGCGCGGGTTCAGCGAACCCGCGGCGCGATCCTCAGCGGATCACGTAGGGCAGCAGGCCCAGGAAGCGGGCGCGCTTGATCGCCTGGGCGAGTTCGCGCTGCTTCTTGGCGGAGACCGCCGTGATGCGCGAGGGGACGATCTTGCCGCGCTCGGAGATGTAGCGCGAGAGCAGGCGCGTGTCCTTGTAGTCGATCTTCGGCGCGTTGGGGCCGGAGAACGGGCAGGTCTTGCGACGGCGGAAGAAGGGGCGACGCTGGCCAGTGGACATCAGAAGCCTCCCTCGGCGCCATCTTCACGACGCGGGCGACGCTCGCCCTGCGGACGGTCGCCACGGTCGCCGCGCGGGCCACGGCGTTCGCCGCGCTCGCCGTCGTCGTCGCGCTTGCGCATCATGGCCGACGGGCCTTCCTCGAGTTCCTCGACGCGGATCGTCATGAAGCGCAGGACGTCTTCCGACAGGCCCATCTGGCGTTCCATCTCGGCGATGGCGGCGTGCGGGGCGGTGATGTTGAGCAGCGAGAAGTGCGCCTTGCGGTTCTTCTTGATGCGATAGGCGAGGGACTTCACGCCCCAGTATTCGGTCTTGTCGATCGTCCCGCCGAGGCCGGAGACGACTTTCTTGAACTGGTCGGTCAGGGCTTCCACCTGCTGGGCGGAAATGTCCTGGCGCGCCAGAAACACGTGCTCGTAGAGCGCCATTTCTGATTTGCCTTTCTTCTCTCGCTACGCCCCGGCGCGGAGCCCTTCGAGCCCCTGGAAAGGCTCGACGGATCGTCGAAGGCGGGAACACGGGAGGGCGAGGAAACCTCTCTGCGGCGAGCCGCAGCCTCCGTTCAGCCCCCGGCCGGAGCGTCGCGAAGCGCGCTGTCTATACGCGGCGCAGCGTTAAGGCAACCCCGCAGGCCCGCCTTGAGCGGATTTTCGGGCTTCCAGCGCGATCAGCAGCGAGGCGATCTGTGCGGAATGGTCGAATTTGCCGGCGAGCGCCAGCCGGCGGGCTTCCGCGACCGGGATCAGCTCGACCGCGATCTCCTCGCTTTCGTCGAGCCTCTGGTCGGCGACGCGCCGCGCCTTCTCGGCCAGCAATATGTAGATCTCGTTGGTCTGGTTCTGCGGATTGTTGCAGATCCTGCCGACCAGCCGGATCGAATCCGAGGCGTAGCCCGTCTCTTCCAGCAATTCGCGGGCGCCGGCGGCGACCGGATCGGCGTCCGCCGCGTCGACGCAGCCGGACGGCAGTTCCAGCGAGATCCGCTGCACGCCGTGGCGGTACTGGCGCACGACGACGAGATTCTCCTCCTCGTCGATGGCGACGACCTGCACCCAGTCCGGGCAGGTGAGGATGTAGTAGGGGGCGATCTTCAGGCCGTCGTCGCGCAGGCAATCGTCGGCGCGCAGGTCGATCCAGCGGTCCTTGACCAGCGTGCGACTGGCCGTGACGCGCCAGGGAGCAGGGAGCTTTTTCACGCCCCGCGCGCCCGGCCGGTCCGGCTCAGGACCACTCGGCCGTATGGCCGTCGGGATAGATGCGCCATGCGCGCAGGCCCGATTTCGCGATGACCGTGTTGCCGGCCTTGGCCAGCGACACGAGGTGCTTGAACATCTGCGGCTGGCGCCACGCCATCTGCTTCGAGGGATCGCACACCGCCTGGTAATCGTCGGTGTCGGGGTCCTCGAACAGGATCACGCCGGTCTTGTCGGGCCGCATTGTGATGGGCAGGTCGCGGTCCTCGCGCCAGTCGCATTCGAAGTCGCGGCAGACCTGCGGACGTTCGGAATAGATCGAGCAGCCCGTGCCCTTCCAGTGCTTGCACAAAACGCCCATCGGCTTGTTGAAATAGTCGATCTCGAGCGACTTGCAGCACATGTTGCACGTGCCGCAGGATTTTCCGGGAATGGCGGACATGTCGGCTTTCTTGGAATGCGAATCGTTCCCGCGCATTGTGGGCGCGGGTCCGTCACATGCAAGCGCAGCAGATAGGCGCCGCAGCACTTATCCCGTCTTGTCCATGACCAGCAGGTCCGGCCGCTTCACCTCGATCTCGACGAAGGCGATGCGATGCGGCGAGCCGTTCTGGATGTCGTGCTCGACGCCGGCCGGCCGCGAATAGCTCGTGCCCGCCGTCATCGGCCGGTCCTGCACCACGCCGTCGACTTCGGCGCGCAGGTTTCCATCCGTCAGCATGACGACGAAATAGGGCCAGCCGTGCCGGTGCATGCCGGTGACGGCGTTGGGTTCGAAATCCCACCGCGTGATGCGGACGGCTTCGTCGTCCTGGAGCTGGGTGGGAACGGCGGGGATGTCGCAGGAAAAGGGCATCTGGCGACCTTCGGTCATCTCGCGCGATTCTCAAAGCGCCTCTCGCGCATGGCAGCGTTGATCGCGGGCCGCGCTTTGCCTGACGACGCGCCCAATTGCTCGACGTCGCACTGGCAGGCGAAATTTGTCGCGGCGAAGGTGCAGCGCGATCCCTCCCCGCTTGCGGGGAGGGTGTCGAGCGCAGCGAGACGGGTGGGGCGCGGCGCCGGAGCAGCGGCGATGCCCGAGACTTCGCCCGGCGATCCCCACCCGCAATGCCCGAGCGGCATTGCGACCTCCCCGCGAGCGGGGAGCGACTGTCTTGGCGGTCAAGCGATTTCGGCGCGCCATGGCTTTCTGTCCCGCAGGATTGCGTTGAGGATCGTCAGCAGCTTTCGGGCGACGGCGACGAGGGCGAGCCGTTTGGATTTTCCTGCCGCCACCAGCTTGTCGCGGAATCTCTTGAGGGCCGGGTTGTGTCGCGCGGCGACCATGGCGCCGACAAACAGCAGGCTGCGCACGGTCTTGCGACCGCCGCCGATGAAGCTCTTGCCCTTCCACTGGCCGGACTGTCGCGTCCACGGCGCTAGCCCCGCGAGCGCTGCGATCTGACGGCGGTCGAGCGTTCCGAGTTCCGGCATTTCGGCGATCAGCGTGCGGGCGATGATCGATCCGACGCCGGGGACGGAGGCGAGCAGGTCTTCCTTCTCGGCCCAGACCGGCGAGCCGCGCACCTGATCGTCGATCTCGGCGTCGAGTTCGGCGAGTTCCTTCTCGAGCGCCTTGCGCAGCCGGGCGATGCTTTTTTGCAGGCGTTTGGCGGCGCGCCGCTCGCGCTGGCCCTCGGCGGCCATCATCTCGACGATCTGCCGCCGGCGGGCGACGAGATCGGCGAGAAGCTGCGTAGCCTCGTCCGGCAGGACGCGCACCTCGGGCTGCGTCGCCTCGACGAAGCGGGCGATGACCGCGGCGTCGATCGGATCGGTCTTGGCGCGCTTGCCGAGCGCCTGCGCGTAGTGGCGGACCTGCGCCGGATTGACGACGACGACCGGCAGGGCTGCGCTCGCCAGGCTCGCCGCCACGACCGTCTCGAAGCCGCCGGTCGCCTCGACGGCGATCAGCGCTGGCGCGATCGCCTGCAACCGAACGACGAGCTGCGCGAGGCCTTCGCCGTTGCGGGCGACCGCAAAGGCTTCGCCGGAAGGATGCGCATGCACATCCAGCCGATCCTTCGACACGTCGATGCCGATGTAGTGAGCGTCCATCCGATCCCATCCTTGCGCAACCGGGCTTCGCTTCGAGCGGCCCAAGCGACTGTTCGGGTTCGATGGAACGGCGGACGGAGACCCTCGCTCCCCGACGGGCTCGCAAACCCTAGGTAGGCCCAGTCTTCCGACCGCCACCGCGCCGGCGATTATGCCAGTGTCGGCAAGCGACAAGTTACAAGGTAGGGCGAGCCCGCCGCCTCCACCTTGACTCGCCCCGCCCCCTGCGCCACTCACGCCGCAAATCATGGAGGGCGACGTGGCCAGGGCATTCGTATTTCCCGGACAGGGTTCGCAGGCCGTCGGCATGGGCAAGGCGCTCGCCGAAAGCTTTCCGGCCGCCCGCGCCGTCTTCGACGAAGTCGATTCCGCGCTCGGAGAGAAGCTTTCCGCGCTGATGTTCGATGGTCCCGAAGCCGATCTGACGCTGACCGCCAACGCCCAGCCGGCCCTCATGGCGGTTTCGATCGCCGTCCTCCGCGTGCTCGAGGCGGAAGCCGGCCTCGATCTCGCCCGCGACGCCAAATTCGTCGCCGGCCATTCGCTCGGCGAATATTCCGCGCTCGCTGCGGCCGGCTCGTTCACGCTGGCCGATGCCGCGCGCCTGCTGCGCCTGCGCGGTACGGCGATGCAGGCGGCCGTTCCGGTCGGCGAGGGCGCGATGGCCGCGCTGCTCGGCCTCGATTACGAGACCGGCGTCGCGGTCGCGGCGCAGGCGCAGGCCGAAGCCGGCGGCGTGTGCCAGATCGCCAACGACAACGGCGGCGGGCAGGTCGTCGCTTCCGGCTCCAGGGCCGCCGTCGAAAAGGCCTGCGAGATCGCCAAGACCAGGGGCGCCAAGCGCGCGATGATGCTGGCCGTCTCCGCGCCCTTCCATTGCGCGCTGATGCAGCCGGCCGCCGATGCGATGGCGGCCGCGCTGGCGGATACGAAAATCGTCGCGCCGAAGGTTCCCGTCGTCGCCAATGTCACGGCGATCGCGGTGACCGATCCGGCGCAGATCCGCGACCTTCTCGTGAAGCAGGTGACCGGCACCGTGCGCTGGCGCGAATGCATGGGCTACATGGCCGCGCAGGGATGCGACCGTTTCGTCGAACTCGGCGCCGGCAAGGTCCTGTCGGGTCTCGTCAAGCGGCTGGCCGAAGGCGCGACCGGCGTCTCGGTCGGGACGCCGGCCGACGTCGAGGCGTACAAGGCGGGCTGATTGCGGAACACGGGACTGTCATCCGCGCGAAAGCGGGGATCCAGTTCCCGGGCGTGGCCGAATTTGGGAACTGGATTCCCGCATTCGCGGGAATGACAACGATCAGCGGAGCACAATCATGTTCGATCTGACCGGCAAGACCGCGCTGGTGACCGGCGCATCCGGCGGCATCGGTGCCGCCATCGCGAAATCGCTGCATGCGCAGGGCGCGACCGTCGCGCTGTCGGGCACGCGCGTGGAAGCCCTCGACAGGCTCGCCGCCGAACTCGGCTCGCGCGTTCACGTCACGCCCTGCAATCTCTCCGACAAGGAGAGTGTCGAGAAACTCGTGCCGGCGGCCGAAGCCGCGATGGGCCAGCTGGACATTCTCGTCAACAACGCCGGCCTGACCCGCGACGGCCTGTTCATGCGCATGAAGGACGAGGACTGGGACAATGTCATCGCGGTCAATCTCACCGCGACCTTCCGGCTGGCGCGCGCCGCCGTGAAGGGCATGATGAAGCGCCGCTACGGCCGCATCGTCTCCATCACCTCGATCGTCGGCGTGACGGGCAATCCCGGCCAGGGCAATTACGCGGCGTCGAAGGCCGGCATGATCGGCATGACCAAGTCGCTGGCGGCCGAGGTCGCCTCGCGTGGCGTGACGGTCAATTGCGTCGCTCCCGGTTTCATCGAGAGCCCGATGACGGACGCGCTCAACGACAAGCAGAAGGAAGCCATTCTCGGCCAGGTTCCGGCGGGCAAGCTTGGGCAGGGCGCCGACGTCGCCGCGGCCGTGGTCTTTCTGGCGAGCGCCGAGGCGCAGTACGTCACCGGGCAGACCCTGCACGTCAACGGCGGAATGGCCATGATCTGAGGCCTTTGGCCGCCGCGCGCGTTTTCCGGGGATAGGCCGGGGCGCGCCTTGCGGCTACTGGCGAGGGCGCGGGAAGTATGTTATCCGACGCCCGGAATTGGTCGGGGAAACGTCACAATCCGCGAAAAACCGGGCGTGCCGGCGCGAATCCCGCGACTTCAGAAAAGACATTCGGGGCCGAGGCTCCGGGCGTTTGTAACCGATCTGATGAGGACTTGATCACATGAGCGATGTCGCCGAACGCGTGAAGAAGATTGTCGTCGAACATCTCGGCGTCGAAGCCGACAAGGTCGTCGACAGCGCCAACTTCATCGAGGACCTGGGCGCCGACTCGCTCGACACGGTCGAGCTCGTCATGGCGTTCGAGGAAGAATTCGGCGTCGAGATCCCGGACGACGCCGCCGAGACGATCGTCACGGTCGGCGACGCCGTGAAGTTCCTCGAGAAGGCGACCGCCGCCTGAGGGCGGCCACCGCTCCAGGACAGGCCTCGACATGAGCGCGCTGCGCAGGGTCGTCGTCACCGGCCTCGGCATGGTCTCGCCGCTGGGAAGCGGCGTCGAGACCTCGTGGAAGCGTCTCATCGCCGGCGAGAACGGCTTCGGACGAATCCAGGGATTCGAAATCGACGATCTACCGTGCCAGATCGCCGCGCACATTCCGCGCGGCGACGGCGCGAACGGCACGTTCAATCCCGACGCCTGGATGGAGCCGAAGGAACAGCGCAAGGTCGACGACTTCATTCTCTACGCCATGGCCGCCTCCACCGAGGCGCTCGCCGACGCGAAGTGGAAGCCTGAAACCTACGAGCAGCAGATTTCGTCGGGCGTCATGTTCGGTTCGGGCATCGGCGGCCTGTCGGGCATCGCCGACACCTCGATCCTGCTGAAGGAACGCGGTCCCCGTCGCGTCTCTCCCTTCTTCATTCCCGGCCGCCTCATCAACCTCGCCTCGGGCTACGTCTCGATCGCGCATGGTCTGAAAGGTCCGAACCACGCCGTCGTCACCGCCTGTTCGTCGGGCGCGCACGCCATCGGCGACGCGGCCCGCCTGATAGCGCTCGGCGACGCCGAGGTCATGGTCGCCGGCGGAGCGGAATCGGCGATCTGCCGCATCGGCATCGCGGGCTTCGCGGCCTGCAAGGCGCTCTGCACCACGTTCAACGACCAGCCCTCGAAAGGTTCGCGTCCCTACGACCGCGACCGCGACGGCTTCGTCATGGGCGAGGGCGCCGGCGCCGTCGTGCTGGAATCGCTCGAGCACGCGCAGGCGCGCGGCGCGAAAATCTACGCAGAACTCGTCGGCTACGGCATGTCGGGCGACGCCTATCACATCACCGCGCCTTCCGAGGACGGCGACGGCGCGTTCCGCTGCATGAGCGCCGCCCTGAAACGTGCGGGCCTGAAGCCGGGCGACATCGACTACGTCAACGCGCACGGCACCTCGACCATGGCCGACGGCATCGAGCTTTCGGCCGTCGAGCGCCTGCTCGGCGACGCCGCTTCGCAGACCTCGATGTCCTCGACCAAGTCGGCGATCGGCCATCTGCTCGGCGCCGCCGGCGCGGTCGAGGCGATCTTCTCCATCCTGGCGTTGCGCGACCAGGTGGCGCCGCCGACCCTCAATCTCGAAAATCCGGCTTTCGAGACGAAGCTCGACCTCGTGCCGCTGAAGGCGCGCAAGCGCGAGATCAAGGCGGCCCTGTCGAATTCCTTCGGCTTCGGCGGCACCAACGCATCGCTTGTTTTTGTTGGACCTCCGGCCGCGTGAACCAGGCCGGACGCCCTCGCAATCTACTTTTCGCCACAAAATAGCGTAACGTCGGGATCAGGATGACCATGCCCCCCGAAACCGACTATTCCGCCGATCCGGCGCCGCCTGCGGCGCCGCGAGCGGGATTGTTCGGCCGGCGCGCGCTGAAAAGCCCCAACGAGGCGCTGCAGCCCGAGCAGGCGCCGCCGCCGCCGCCGAAAAAGAAGAAGCGCGAAGGCGCGCTCTCGGCCTTCTCCGGCTTTCTCTCGTTCCTTCTGGTCCTTTGCGTCGGCGCCGGCTTCGGCCTCGTCGCCATGCAGAAGAAGATGCGCGAGCCCGGCCCGCTGACGGCCGACAAGACCGTCTATATCGCGCCGGGCACGGAAGTGCCGGACATACTTGCGCTTCTCGAACGCGAGGGCGTGATTGACAGCCCGTCGCTGCTCAATCTCGAATTGCTGGTGGAGGGCGCGCGCCACAAGCTCAAGGCCGGCGAATATCTGTTCCGTCAGTCGGCGAGCATGCGCGAGGTGCTCGACGAACTCGTCAACGGCCGGCAGATCCTGCATTCCGTGACGATCCCGGAAGGCCTGACGAGCCAGCAGATCGTCGAGCGCCTGCGCGCCAACGACGTGCTCGTCGGCGAAGTGAAGGAAATGCCGCCGGAAGGCTCGCTGCTGCCCGAGACCTACAAGGTCGCGCGCGGCACCTCGATCAGCGATCTCGTCCGCAAGATGCAGGACGCCGAAAAGAAGATGCTCGACCAGGTCTGGGCGCGCCGCAGTCCCGACCTGCCGCTCCATTCGCCGTATGAATTGCTGACGCTCGCCTCCATCGTCGAGAAGGAGACGGGCAAGGCGGACGAGCGGCCGCGCGTCGCCGGCGTCTTCGTCAACCGCCTGCAGAAGCGCATGCGCCTGCAGTCCGACCCGACCATCGTCTACGGACTGGTCGGCGGTCGCGGCACGCTCGGGCGCGGCATCCTGCGTTCCGAAGTCGACAAGTGGACGCCCTACAACACCTACGCCATCGACGGCCTGCCGCCCGGCCCGATCGCCAACCCCGGTCGCGCCGCGCTCGAGGCGGTCGCCAATCCTTCGCGCACGCAGGAAGTCTATTTCGTCGCCGACGGCACGGGCGGTCACGTCTTCGCCTCCACGCTGGAAGAGCACAACCGCAATGTGCAGCGCTGGCGCCAGATCGAGAAGGAAGCCAAGGACAAGGGCCAGGCGGTCGACGTCGATCGCGCCCTGCCTGCGCCGCCGACGCCCGCCGCGCCGACGGCCGCGCCCCGCCCCCCCGGCCAGCAGCGCAGCGATACGAACAAGGCCGCCTTCGGCGAGCTCGCGGCGCTCGAACGCGAACTGCCGCTCGTGCCGCCGCCGACGATGGAGCCGGGCGACATCGCGGTTGCGCTGGCGATTTCGAAGCCGCAGATGCCCTCGCTCGACGACTTGCGCTTCTACGCTGCGCGCACGGCCGTCGCCGCCGCCGACGCCGCGCCCCAGTCGTGGGACAAGGTCGCCGGCAAGGGACGCGGCGCGATCAACGCCGATTTCGCGGATCCGGGCATCAAGGTGCGCGGCGTGGACGGCGACGACACGCTCGACGGGCCGATGGACGAGAATCTCGACACCTATCCGGTCGCCGCCAAGACGCTGGCCGACCAGAAGGCGCAGGCAGCCCGTCTCGGCCTGCCGGCCACAGGCGCGACGCTGCCGGCGGAACCCGCGCCGCCGGTCGCGGTGCAGGCCGCCGCCGTCGGCGAACCGAGGCGCTACCGCGCCTTCGACGCTTCGGAAGGCACCGCGCTCGATCCGCTGCGCAACAAGACCTGGGACCTCAACTCGCCCAAGAACGTCCAGGGCGTGATGTCCTACCGCTGATTTTCGACGTTCCGACTCGCCGCCATGAGGCAATGGTGATTTAAGGCGCCCGAAGGAGCGTTGGGCGCATGGCGATTCCAGACACGTCGAATCCAGGCAAGATTCTCAGCATGACCGGTTTCGGCCGCGCTTCCGGCCGCAGCGGCGCCTGGACCTGGGCCTGGGAAATCCGCACCGTCAATTCCAAGGGCCTCGACCTGCGGATGCGCCTGCCTGCCGGCTTCGACGCCATCGACGTCGAGGCGCGCGCCGCGATCGCCGCGCTCCTGCAACGCGGCGCCTGTCACGCCAATCTCACGGCGACGCGCGAGAGCGCGACGGGCAATATCGCGATAAACCGCGTCGCGCTCGACGCATTGATCTCCGAACTCGCGCATGTCCCGCTGAACGCCAACGTCCGTCCGGCCTCGCTCGATGGATTGCTGTCGCTGCGCGGCATTGTCGACACGCGCGAGGCCGAGGACGACGAGACCGCGCGCGCCGCGCTCAATGCGGACATCCTCGCCGGCCTGAAGAGCGCGCTGGCGGCGGTCGTCGCGATGCGCGCCTCTGAAGGCGCGGCCATCGGCGCGGTCCTTACGCAGCGCATCGCGCGCATCGCCGAATTGTCCGCGCAGGCCGAGGCCGCGCCCGGCCGCAGCGCCGAGGCGGTGAAGGCGCGCATCGCCAGGCAGATCGAAACGCTGACGCATGCGCAGGGCCTCGACCCGGCGCGCCTGCATCAGGAAGCCGTGCTGCTCGCCTCGCGCGCCGACATTCGCGAGGAACTCGATCGCCTGCACGCCCATGCGAAAGCCGTCGGCGAATTGCTCGCCAGGGGCGGCGCGATCGGGCGTCGCCTCGATTTTCTCGCGCAGGAGCTCGGCCGCGAATCGAATACGCTCTGCGCCAAGTCCAACGACAGCGCGCTGACGGCCATCGGTCTCGACCTCAAGGTCGAGGTCGAGCAGTTCCGCGAGCAGGTCCAGAATATCGAGTAGGATTGTTGATGAGCGCCACCGACCACCGGGACCAGGAGCATTCGCCCTTGCGGCGCGGCCTCATGCTCATCCTGTCGTCGCCGTCCGGCGCCGGCAAGACGACGCTGACGCGCATGTTGCTGCAGGCGCCGATCGACCTGACGCTCTCCATATCGGTGACGACGCGCGCGAGACGTTCGAGCGAGGTCGACGGCATCCACTACAGCTTCATCAAGCGCCCGCAATTCGAGCGGATGCGCGACAGCGGCGAATTGCTCGAATGGGCCGAGGTTCATGGCAATTACTACGGCACGCCGCGCCCGCCGGTCGAAGCGGTGCTGGCGCAGGGCAGGGACGTCCTTTTCGACATCGACTACCAGGGCACGCAGCAGGTGCGCGAGAAGGCGCAGTCGGACGTCGTCACCGTCTTCATCCTGCCGCCCTCGATGAAGGAATTGCGCGCGCGACTGGAGCGGCGCGCCGAAGATTCGGCGGCGACGATCGAGAAGAGGCTGGAGAACGCCCGCAACGAGATCAGGCGCTGGGTGCAGTACGACTATGTTCTGGTGAACGACGACATCCAGCAGACGTTCGAGGAATTGCTGGCGATCCTGAAGGCGGAGCGCCTGCGCCGGCCGCGCCAGCAGGCGGCGGTGGAGGAATTCGTCGGCAGGCTGCTGGCCGAGTGAAGCCGATCAGCTTTCGCGCGCCTTGAAGAAGGCCGCCGCGATGAAGCCCGCGAAGGGCACGATCAGGCTAAACATTTCAAAGCTTATGATTTCGAAGCTGAACATGGCGCAATCCCGTGTCGGCGATTGCATTATGGAATCGACAACCTAACGGCAGCTTCCGGCATTCCGTACAATTTTAGCGTTCTGCGCCTATCCGGCGGCCCCCGCTGGATTATCCGCGCCGGCGCGCCGCTGTTCAGGTCCCGGAACCGCTCTCGTGGCCGGCGGCCGAAATCGTGGAGTTCGCGTCCAGGCGGATCGGCTCGGCGTCGCCGGACTTGGCCGCGCCCTGCGCGCCGAGCATCAGCATGGCGGAGCGTATCGCCCGGTCGACGAATTCGGCCGGTTCGATCGCCATCTCGATCGACTTGGCCACCACGGCGCGACGCAGTTCAGGCGAAATGTCGATGTAGTCGATCCCGAGCAGGTCCCGCCGTTCGCGGCGCAGCCGCCAGCCGGCCGGCGGCTCGATTCCGAGATAGCGCGAAGCCGGCTCGATCTCCTCCGGCTTCAGGCTGCGCAGGCCCTGCAACATCCGCGTGACCGAGGCCGGATCGACGGCGATGGCGCGCGCCAGCCCCCTCTGCGTCTTGCCGGGAGCCTCGAGCCCCTTTCGTATCCAGGACAATAAATTCGAGTCGGTCGGCATTTTTGCAAACGTCCCTTGCAGACCTGCTCTTTTACGTTCGCATCGCGAAATCGGTTTTGATCTGGAGCAACAATTCCCCTGTTCATCGGTTCCGCGCGCGAAACGTGTCGCCGGCGCATCATCCTTTCGGCCTGTGCGCCCGCGCCTCACGCATTCTGCGGGGTCCCGCCGTCCAGCGCGCGCAACCGGTTTTCCTCCTCGACCATGTAGGTCCGGCAGATCGGCAGCACGTCGACCCTCTTGGCGAGCTGGAACTGGAAGATGACGATGTCGCCGCGCCGGAAGCCGGCCTCCGACAGCGCGAGGTAGAATTCCCACATGCGGATGAAGCGGTCGTCGTAGAGCCGCAGCACTTCCTCGCGCCGCGCCATGAAGCGCGTGCGCCAGGCGCGCAGCGTCTCGGCGTAATGCAGGCGCAGCACCTCGATGTCGGTGACCTTCAGGCCTGCGCGCTCGATCGCCGGCAGGATTTCCGACATGGAAGGCACGTAGCCGCCGGGGAAGATGTACTTGTCGATCCACGGATTGGTCGGGAAGGGCGTGTTCGTGTTGCCGATCGTGTGGATCAGCGCGCAACCGTCGTCTTTCAGCGCAGAGGCGATCTTCTGGAAGAAGGCGTCGAAATAGGGCAGGCCGACCGCCTCGAACATGCCGACCGAGACGATGCGGTCGAATGTCTCCGGTACGTCGCGATAATCCTGGAAGCGGAAGTCGATGCGGTCAGCAAGGCCGCTGTCCTTCGCGCGCTGCTGCGCGATGGCGAGCTGTTCCTTCGACAGGGTCGCGCCGGTGACATGCGCGCCGCAATAGCGCGCGAGATAGAGGCCGAGACCGCCCCAGCCGAAACCGATGTCGAGCACGCTCTGGCCAGGCTGGATCTGCAGCTTCGCCGCGATGTGCCGCTTCTTGGCGAGTTGCGCCGTCTCCAGCGTGTCGTCGGGCTTCTCGAAATAGGCGCAGGTGTATTGCATGTCCTCGTCGAGGAAGAGCGAATACATGCGCGAGTCGAGATCGTAGTGATGCGCGACGTTGCGATGCGCCTTGGCCTTGGTGTTGCTCTGGCTGCGGTGGCGCATCCGCATGCGAAAGCCCTGCAGCGCGGCGACCCATTTCGATGCGGGGCCCGCGACGTTCTGCGATGCGATCATCAGCGCGTCGTAGATCGTGCCTTGAACGACCTCGATGCCGCCGTCCATGTACAATTCGCCGAAGGCGAGTTCCGGATCGCGCAGCAGCCGCCATTCGGCGGACGAACGGGTGAAACGCAGGGCCGAGGTCGGACCCGTGCCGTCGCCGACCCTGAACTTGGCGCCGGACGCCGACTGGATTTCGAGATCGCCAAGCCGGATCAGCTTGGTGAGAAATTTCTGGAGAATCTTGCTCATGGTCTCCGGGCGGGCTGGCCGACGCGCGGCGGGAAATTGCTGCCCTGCGAAAATGCCCAATGGCCGCCCGTGGAGCAAGGCGGTATCGGGCGCCGCGCATGACCGGAATGGACAAGGCGGCGCAAGCTGCGCAACTCGAATCGAAACGAGCCGGCCACGCCGCCCTCTATCCGCGCGTTGTGGCCACGCTATCATGGCCCAGGCGGATTCCGGGGACAGGCATGGCGAGCCATTCGGGCAGCGGCGACGCGGGGCAGGCGAAGGGCCGGAACGGCGATGCGCTCGAAGCGGAACTGCAACGGCTGGCGGCGGAACGCAACGCGGCGCTCGCCCATCAGGCCGCGACCTCCGAAATTCTGAAGATCATCGCCGCTTCGCCCGGCGACACGCAGCCGGTCTTCCAGGCGATTGCCGAGAGTGCGAGGCGATTGTCGGGCGCTATGTCGGCCGCCGTGACGACCGTTGCGGACGAAATGATCCGTCTCGCAGCCTTCACGTCTTCGGACGAGGCCGGAGCGCTCGCATTCCGACAGGCTTTCCCCGCGCCGACCACTTCGGGCAGCGTGCACGGCGTCGTGCTGAGGACAGGCCAGCCCGCCTATTATTCAGACACGGAAAGCGACCCCCGCGTTCCAGAAGAATTTCGGGCGCTCGCGAAGGCGCGCGGCTACCGGAGCGTGCTTGCGGTTCCGTTGATTCGCGACGGCGCGGCAATCGGCGCGATCAGCGTAGCGAGGCGCGAGCCGGGGCCGTTCGAAGAAGATCTCATCGTTGTGCTCCAGACCTTCGCCGACCAGGCCGTGATCGCCATCGAGAACGCGCGGCTCTTCAACGAGACGAAGGAGGCGCTGAAGCACCAGACGGGCAGCGCGAATATTCTGAAAGTCATTGCGTCTTCGCCGGCCGACGTGGCCCCGGTCCTGCAGGCCATCGTCGAGACGGCCTGCGACATGTGCGAAGCATATGACGCTGTGGTGACGCTCGCCGAGGGCGACAAACTGCGGCTGCGAGCCCATCACGGGCCGATACCGCAGGGGATCGATACGTGGCCGATCAACCGGAACTGGGCCGGCGGGCGGTCCTTCGTCGACCGGCAACCGGTTCACATCGACGATCTGCTCGCCGTCGACGAACGGGAATTTCCCGAGAGCCGCGAGTTGTCGAGGCGCATGGGCGGGATGCGCTGCGTTCTCAGCATGCCGCTGCTGCGCAAGGGCGAGAGCATCGGCACGCTGGCGCTGCGGCGCATGGAGCCGCGCCCCTTCAGCGAAAAGCAGGTGGCGCTCCTGCAGACCTTCGCCGATCAGGCGGTCATCGCCATCGAGAACGCCCGCCTGTTCAACGAGACGAAGGAGGCGCTGGAGCGCCAGACGGCGAGCGCCGACGTCCTGAGAATCATCAGCAGGTCGGTGGCGGACGCCGCGCCGGTCTTCGACGCGATCCTCGATTCCTGCCACCGCCTGTTCAACCCTTACGGGACGGCGATCTATCTCGTCGACGGCGACATGGTCCGGGGCGTCGCGGGACGCGGGTTCGCGCGCGGCGACTGGGGCGCGGACGAGACGCCGCTCGCCGAAAGCACGACCGGCGAAGCGATCGCGGCGCGACGCCCGATACAGATTCGCGACCTGGCGGATGACCCGCACATGTCGGACGCCAACAAGGAGGTGCTGAGACAGAGCGGCGGCATGTCGGTTCTCTATGTCCCGCTGATGTCCGGGACGCGGGGGATAGGCTCCCTCGTCGTGGCCCACATGCCCAGGAAACCCTTTGTCGAACACGAGATCGATTTCATCTGCGCCTTTGCCGACCAGGCGGTCATCGCGATCGAGAACGCGCGGCTCTTCGAGGAAGTTCAGGCGCGCACGCGCGATCTGGAGGAATCCCTGCAACAGCAGACCGCCACCGCCGAGGTGCTGCAGGCCATCAGCCGTTCGGCCTTCGATCTCGAAAAGGTCCTGCACACCTTGCTGGAATCCGCGGCGCGACTCTGCGACGCCTCGATCTGCATCCTGTTCCAGACGAAGGGGGACCTGCTGCACGTCGGCGCGAGCTATGGCGGCGCGCCGGATTTCGTCGAATATCTGACCAGCCATCCGCATCGCCTCGACCGCACGACCATCGCCGGCCGCGCCGCCGTCGAACGCCGCACCATTCACATTCCCGACATCGCCGCAGACACCGAATACGGCCTGCCGCAATCCGTGAAGCTCGGCGGCTGGCAGTCGATCATCGGCGTGCCGCTCTTGCGCGACGGCGAGGTGCTCGGCGTGCTCGATCTGGCGCGGCCGGTCGCGGGCCCGTTCACGCAGCGACAGATCGAGCTGATCGAGACCTTCGCCGACCAGGCGGTCATCGCCATCGAAAACGCGCGCCTGTTCGAAGAGGTCAAGGCGCGAACGCAGGACCTGGAAGAAGCGCTGAAGCACCAGACCGTCAGCGCCAACATTCTCAAGGTGATCGCCTCGTCGCCGTCCGATGTCGATCCCGTTCTCGAGGCCATCGTCGTCAACACCTGCGAGGTTTGCGAGGCGAACGATGCGGTCGTGCTGCTGCGCGAGGGCGACCATCTGCGTTTCAGCGCGCATCACGGGCCGATCCCGATCAATGTCGAGACATGGCCGATCACCCGCGGGTGGACATCCGGCCGCGCGGTGCTCGAACGGCGGACCATTCATGTCGGCGACGTCTCCTCGCCGGAAGGCGACGAGTTTCCGGATGCGCGCGCGCTGTCGATCCAGGCGGGACCGACAGGCATCCTCAGCGTCGTGTCAGCGCCGCTGATGCGCGAGGGCGAGGCCATCGGCGCGCTGCTGCTGCGCCGGCTCGAGGCGCGCGCGTTCAGCGAAAAGCAGATTTCATTGTTGCAGACCTTCGCCGACCAGGCCGTGATCGCCATCGAGAACGCCCGGCTGTTCGGGGAGGTTCAGCAGCGCACGCGCGAACTCTCGCAATCGCTCGATGACCTGCGCAGCGCACAGGACCGTCTCGTGCAGACCGAAAAGCTCGCCTCGCTCGGCCAGCTCACCGCCGGCATCGCCCACGAGATCAAGAATCCGCTCAACTTCGTCAACAATTTCGCGGCCCTGTCGGCCGACCTGACCGAAGAGCTGAACGAAATTCTCGGCAAGCTTTCACTCGACGAAGCGGCGCGTGAAGAGGTCGACGAGATTTCGCAGATGCTGAAATCGAATCTGGAAAAGATCGCGCAGCACGGCAAGCGCGCCGATTCCATCGTCCGCAACATGCTGCTGCATTCGCGCGAGGGATCGGGCGAGCGGCGTCCGACCGACGTCAATGCGCTCGTCGACGAGGCGCTCAATCTCGCCTACCACGGCGCCCGCGCCGAAAGGCCTGAATTCAACGTCGCCCTGCAACGCGACTTCGATCCGGTGGCGGGCGAGGTCGTGCTGTTCCCGCAGGAAATCACGCGCGTCCTGCTCAACCTCATCTCGAACGGCTTCTACGCAGGCGCCAAGCGCAAGGAGGCGGCGGGCGCGGGCTTCGAGCCGGCCCTGCGCGCGACGACGAAAAATCTCGGCGATCGCGTCGAGATCCGCATCCGCGACAACGGCGTCGGCATTCCGCCCGAGGTGAAGGAGAAGATGTTCAATCCGTTCTTCACGACAAAGCCGCCGGGAGAGGGCACCGGGCTCGGCCTGTCGATGAGCCATGACATCGTCGTCAAGCAGCATGGCGGCGCCATCGACGTTGCGACGGAAGCCGGCGCCTTCACCGAATTCGTCGTCGTCCTGCCGCGCGCGCACGATGTCGCGCATGGCGACAGGAGCGGAGGCCGGGCATGAGCGTCCTCATTCTCGTGGTCGACGACGAGCCCGACGTGCCCGACCTTTTCCGGCAGCAGTTCCGGCGCGACCTGCGCGCGCAGCGCTTCGCCATGGATTTCGCGGGTTCCGCCGCGGACGCGCTGAAGCGCGTCGCCGATCACGCCGGCCAGTCGCTCATCCTCGGTCTTTCCGACATCAACATGCCCGGCATGACAGGGCTCGAAATGCTGCCGAAAGTGCGCGCGATGCGGCCCGACGTGCCGGTCATCATGATCACAGCTTATGGCGACCCCGAAACCAGGCGCCGCGCGACCGAGGGCGGCGCGGCGGGGCTTCTGACCAAGCCGATCGACTTCGCGTCGCTACGGCAGGAGATCGACACGCGTCTGGCCGAGGCGTCGTGAAGGGCAGGGCGCGGGCGCGCCTGCGCCCGTCCTACGCCGGCAGGACGACGACCTTGGTCTTGACGGGCGTCTTCGAATAGAGGTCCAGCATGTCCTGCGTCAGCAGGCCGGTGCAGCCGCTGGTGATGCCGCTGCCGATCGTCTCCGGATCGCTT
The DNA here is from genome assembly GCA_046349215.1 of Beijerinckiaceae bacterium. GTDB lineage: Bacteria > Pseudomonadota > Alphaproteobacteria > Rhizobiales > Beijerinckiaceae > JAJXWB01. Next base: position 212,076 of record JAXMCV010000005.1, on the reverse strand, counting down.
GTGCTGTAGATCGTGTACAGCGTGTATCGGTTGTTCTGGTAGAGATAGAGCGTGCGCGCGCCGAGCGGATTTTCGAGGCCGGGCGGCATGCCGCCCGCATATTTCGCCGCTTCCGGCTGCCGCTTGATCATTTCTGCGGGCGGCGTCCAGATCGGCCATTCTGCCTTGCGGCCAACGTAGGCGTCGCCGTGCCACAGGAAGCCCTCGCGGCCGACATTGGCGCCGTAGCGCGTCGCGTTGCCTTCGCCCTCGATGCGATAGACGTAGAAATTGCCGGGATCGACGATGATCGTGCCGGGCGCTTCCTTGCTCTCGTAACGCACCGTCTTGCGGATGTATTTCGGGTCGATCTTGCTGACGTCGACGGCGGGAACCGGGAATTTCTCGTTGGGCAGGGCCGCGTAGATCTTTTCCGCTTCGGCGCGGTTGAAACCCTCGGTGGCCATGCAACCGGCAAGGCTCATCGCGCCGAGGCTGGCGGCGGAGCCAAACATGAGGGAGCGGCGGTCGAGACGGGGGGACGAGGCCCCTGGATTGGCGACGCCCGAAGCGGCGATCCTGTCGGCCATGACGATGATACTCCGGCACAAAACGCGGAATTTCTTTACTTGGCGGAGCTTGCCGTCGCAAGCGCCTGTTGGCAAGCATTCGGCGCGGGGGGCAGGGCGCGCTTCGGCGCGTGGAACGGCCTGCGCCCGCTGAACGCACTTGGATTTCCACGATCTTCGGACGCGTTAACCCTGTTTGGGCGGAACGGGGCGTGGGCGCCCGCTGTCGACCGATGGCGGACTCTCCCCTCTCCCGTGGAACGGGAGAGGGTGGCCCTTGCGAAGCAAGGGTCGGGTGAGGGCGCTCCGATTGCGATGACCAATTCGAGTAACGACACGTCCCTCATCCGACCCTCGCTAAAGCGAGGGCCACCTTCTCCCGCAGGCGGGAGAAGGGATGGCGCGACGTCCGCACTCCGCCGCGTCCGAACTTTCAGCCTTTCGCGCGCAGAACTGTCAGCGCATTGGCGAGCGAAACGAAGCCGGCGACATCCACCTCCTCGGCGCGCCGCGTCGGCTCGATGCCGGCCGCGTCCAGCAATGCGGCCGCTTCGTGCGGCGCGGCCAGCGTCTTCAGCGATTGCCGCAGCATCTTGCGCCGCTGGCCGAAGGCCGCTTGCGTGATGGCGAACAAAGCCCGCCGGTCGCAGTCCAGCGGCTTCTCGCGCGGCGTGAGTTCGACGACGGACGATGTCACTTTCGGCGGCGGCGTGAAGGCCGAGGGCGCGACATCGAACAGGATGCGCGCCTTCGTGCGCCAGCCGCAGAGCACGCCGAGGCGTCCGTAATCCTCGCGCTGCGCCGGCGTCGCCACGATGCGTTCGGCGACCTCGCGCTGGAACATCAGCACGAGACGATCCCACACCGGCGGCCAGACTTCCGTCTCCAGCCAGTGCGTCAGCAGCGCGGTGGAAATGTTGTAGGGCAGGTTGGCGCAGATGCGCACCGGACCGTCGCCCACCGCCTCGCCGAGCAGCGCGCCGACGCCGACCTCCATCGCGTCGCCTTCGACGACGGTGAGGCGGCCGGGATAATGCGCCGATATTTCCGCGAGCGCCGCGATGCAGCGCGCATCGCGCTCGATGGCGACGACGCGTTTCGCGCCTTCCATCAGCAGCGCGCGCGTCAACCCGCCGGGACCGGGGCCGACCTCGATCACCGTGGCGTCCTCGAGCGGGCCGGCGGCCCGCGCGATGCGGCGCGTCAGGTTGAGGTCGAACAGGAAATTCTGGCCGAGCGCCTTCTTCGGCGCGATGTCGTAGAGCGCGACGACGTCGCGCAGCGGCGGGAGATCGTCGATCATCGCGCCCGCCCGGCCAGCCGCGCCGCCAGCCGAAGCGCCTCGATCAGGCTCGACGGGTCGGCGACGCCCTTGCCCGCTATATCGAAGGCGGTGCCGTGGTCGGGCGAGGTGCGGATGAACGGCAGGCCGAGCGTGACGTTGACGCCGGTGTCGAAGGCGATTGTCTTGATCGGGATCAGCGCCTGGTCGTGCGTCATGCACAGCGCCGCGTCGTAGGTCTTGCGCGCTTTCGCATGAAACATCGTGTCGGCGGGCAGCGGTCCGCGTGCGTCGATGCCTTCGGCTTTGAGCGCCGCGATGGCGGGCGCGATGACCTCGACCTCCTCGCGTCCGAGCGCGCCGTTCTCTCCGGCGTGTGGATTGAGGCCGGATACGGCGAGACGCGGATGCGCGACGCCGAATTTTTCGCGCAGGTCCTTCGCGACGATGCGCGCCGTGGCGACGATCAGGTCGCGCGTCAGCAGGCGCGGGACGTCGGCGAGCGGAACGTGGATGGTGACGGGCACGACGGCGAGGTCGGGACACCACAGCATCATCACGGGACGGGCGGTCGCCCGCGTCTGGCGCGCCGCGAGTTCGCCGAGAAATTCCGTATGGCCGGGATGTTTGAATCCGGCGCGATAGAGAACGTCCTTGGAGATCGGATTGGTGACGAGCGCCGCCGTCTCGCCCGCGAATGTCAGCGCGACGGCGCGTTCGATCGCCTCGATCGTCGAGGCGGCGTCCGCCGTATCGAGCGCGCCGGGCGTTCCCGTGGCGCGCGAGGCGAGCGGCAGGACGGGCAGGGCGTCGGGGAAGATGGCTGCGGCCTGCGCTGTTTCGCACGGCGTCACGGCGACGTCCGGCGCCAGCGCCCTTGCGCGCGCGCGGACGAGGTCGGGGTCGGCCAGCAGAATGAAGCGCGGGGCGTCCGGGTCGGCGCGGAAGGCGCGCCAGGCGGACAGCGCGATTTCCGGTCCGATGCCGGACGGGTCCCCCTGCGTCAACGCCAGCAGGGGCGTCTTGCGTGTCATTGCGACTGTTTCAGACCGTCGTTGAGCGGGACGAAGCCGAGGCTCGCGCCGACCTTGGCTTCGGCGAGCGAGCGCAATTGCAGCGTGGCGAGGATCGTCTGGTTGCGGCCGGGCAGGCCGGTCGAGGAATTGACCTGGTAGATCGACGTGTAGGTGATGGTGAAGGTCGTGCAATCGTCGCGATAGCCTGCGCCGATGCCCATGCCGGCCACCGAGAACAGCGGCGCGTAGCCGTAGTAGCCGTTGTAGGCCGCGGTGGAATTGTAGAGGTAGCGGCTCATGTCGAACTGCACGTTGCCCGTCACGAAGTAGTTCTTCGTGATGTCGTAGCGGCCGCCGAGCGTCAGCCCCTGCCGCCGCACGTCGAAGCCGATCAGCGGCTGCTGGCGGTAATTGGCGTATTGCGCGGTCAGCGTCAGCGGCCCGAAGGTCGCGCCGGCCACGAGGTCGAGGCGGCGCAGGTTGAAGTTCGCCTGGTCGAAGCGCGCCTTGGCCGTCAGCGACAGCCAGGAATTGGGGGCCAGCACGATGCGGCCGACATAGTCGGAGCGGCGGGTGTCGAGGCCGGACGACAGGCCGACGTGGGCGGCGTCGGGCGTCGCGTAGCCGTTGGGGCCGGCGAGCTGGTACGACTGGCCCGCCATCGCATTGATGAAGCCGCCGTTGTTGAAGTTCAGCGTGAACTGGCCGCCGTAATTGAGGCGCGTGCCGGTCTCGAAGCGGTCGTAGCCCGAATACTTGCTCCAGGCGAAGAGATTGGAATCGTCGAACACGAGGCTCTGCGCGTCGATGTTCACGAGCGAGTTCGAGCCGATGTAGTGCGGGCGCGACACGACCTGCACGATCGGCTCGAAGGTCAGCGTGCCGAAGGCGAGCTTGGCGAACAGCGGGAAGCGATATTCCAGGCCGACGCCGGGCGTGATCTGGCCGCGCCAGACGTTGTCGGAGCCGAGGAACCAGTATTGCGAGGCGTTGTTGAGCGGCGTCAGCGACGAATTGAAGATCGGGAAGACATTGTTGTTGTTGTAGTTGAGGTAGCTGACCGAGCCGCGCGCAAACGCAAACGGCGTCCACGTCTGCCCGAGCGGATCGATGAAGGTGCGCTTCCACGACGCCTGCGCTGTTGCGCGTCCGTAATCGCCGCCCACACCACGCAGCAGGCAGGTCGACGTCGCCGGCAGGATGCCGGGCGTGTAGGCTGGACACACGTTGTAGAGCCCGTACACGGAATCGAATGTGCGCGGCTGGATCGATTCATAGAGGGCGGCCTGCGCCGTCACGAAGCTGGCGTTGACGTCGAGTTCGAACTCGCCGCCGATGCCCGCGGTCTTCGACGGCGAGATCGGGAACGTGCGATTGTATTCGAGCAGCGGCAGGTTCCACGGCATCTGCTTCTGGTAGTCGCGGACGCCGAGACCCTGGAAGTAATAGCCGCGCAGATCGAACCAGCTTCGCTCGCTCTTGCCGGTGAGATAGGCCGTCGACGACGTCTCGCGGAAGAACGGATTGGTGAAGAGCGGATTGGCGAGCGCGTAGTCCGAGAAGAAGTACTTGTCGCTGAGCAGGGTGATGTCCCAGCCGAATTTCCACTTCTCGCTGATGTCGAAATCGCCGGCGGTGTTCAGCGCGCCGCGGAAGGGCCGGTAGCCCGGCCCCAGCGGCTGCGAGTAGAAATTGCCGGGATTGAGCTGCCGGATGCCTTGCGCGCGGATGAAGTAGGTGCCGGACTCGAGGCGGTGCGCCCATTGCGTGTCGAGCAGGAAGCCCTGCTTGTAGGTGAAGTTGGGCGTGAAGACGAAATCGATGTTGGGCTGCACGGCCCAGTAGATCGGCACGCCGGCGCCCGAACCGATGCGATTGTTGTAGGGGATGTAGTGCGGCGCGAGCAGGCCCGAGCGGCGCTTCACGCTCGGATCGGGAGCGCTGAAGAACGGCAGCCAGGCGATCGGCTGGCCGAAGAACTCCAGGCTCGCGTCGGTGAAGTACATCGTCTTGTCGTCGGCGTCATGGATGACGCGCTTGGCCCGCACCCGCCACAACGGCGGCACGCTCGCGTCCTCGCACGGCTTACAGGACGTGTAGGTCCCGTATTCCAGCACCGTCTTGTCGTCGGTGCGCTCTGCGCGCGCCGCGCTCAGATATGTCTGCTCGCGCGTCTCGACGCGCAGGCTGTCGACGAAACCCTGCTTGAGGTCGTCGGTGAGTTCGAATTCCTCGGCGTAGGTGACCTGGCCGTTCTCTTCGGTCAGCCGTGCATGACCGATCGCCCGAACGCGGTTGGTGTTCCGGTCGTAGACGACCTGGTCGGCTTCGAGGATGCGGCCCTTGTAATAGATCTGGACGTCGCCGCGGGCGGTCACGGTGTTCTTGTTGTCGTCCTGGATCAGTTCCTTGGCGTCGACCACCATGCGGGGGGGCTGGTCGGCGGCGGCAGGCGCGGCATGCGCCGTCAGGGCAGGGGCGAAGAGCAGGAGAAGCGCGCATGCAAGCAACCGCGCGATCCGGAATCCGGTCCGGGCGCGGCCTGGCGCCGACGATGCGAAACCGCCCGTCGCCGAACGTTCAACGGGGCTGATACGCCGCCCCATCAACCGTCCTCCTGATGCAACAAGGCAAGCGCACCCAACAAACTCCCGACCAGCGCCGGCGACCATGCAGCGATCGGAGCGCTCAGCACGCCCGCGCCGCCCATGTCCCCGACCATCTTCGTCGCCACGTAAAGCACGAAGCCGGCCGCTACGCCACCCGCAACCATCTTGCCGACACCACCAAATCTGAAAAATCTTAAGGAAAAGGCAGCGGCGATGAGAACCATGGCGATCAGCATCAGCGGACGTGCCAGAAGGGTCTGATAACGCAGGGCATATACCTTCGAATCGAGCCCGGCTTCCTCGGTCCGGTCCCTGAATTCCGGCAATTGCCAGAAGGGCACCGAGTCCGCCGACATCAGGCTGCGCAGCACGTCGGCCTGGTCGAGATCGGTGGACAGGAAATAGGTGTCGTGATTCTGGGTCTCTTCGCCCGGGCGGGCGACTTTCGCGCGCTCGAATCGCCACGCGCCCGGCGTCAGGACGGCGACCGGCGCGTCGACCCTTTCGACGAAATGGTCATAGGGGTCGTCCAGATAGGCGACCACGTTCTCGAGCCGCGTCCCCTTGTCGAGGACCCGCTCCGCCCGAATGGTCGACTTTCCGTCGACGCTGCGCTGCCGCAGCCAGACCCCCGCGTCCTTCTCGGCGCCGGGGCGCCCGAAGACCTCGATCTCCATTTCGTCGGCGCGCTGCTTCATCGCCGCGGCGACCGGATTGTAGACGACGACCGAGAACACGCCGAGGCAGAGCGCGATCACCAGCGGCGGCACGAGGAAGCCCCAGACCGAGATGCCCGAGGCGCGGGCGACCACCAGTTCGAGCTTGCGGGTGAGATTGACGAAGGCCGCCATCGTCCCGAACAGGACGGCGAACGGCAGGACCTGCTCCGAAGCGATGGGGACGCGCAGGAACGACATGATTGCGACGAAGCCGGCGCCGACCTGCGAACCGCTGGCGCGCCGCAGCATCTCGACGAAATCGACGAGGAAGGACAGGGCGCTGATCGACAGGAAGACGATCAGGATCTGTTCGAGGAATCGACCGGAAAGGTAGCGGCCGAGCGTCAGGCCGATCATGTCGGGCGCGCTCCGGCGCGGGCGCTCGGAACCGCCGGGCCCGACTTCGCCGCGCCGCTCGCGCCGGCGCGCCCGCCGGTCATATCCGCCACCGCAGCCGCCATAAACGTTTCGGTAATATTTTCCGCACTGTGCGGCAAGGATTTGTCGCTCCCGGCGGGCTCTGGCATAGCGTTTTCCGGCTCATGTTGTCGCCGGGACACGTAGCGAAACGATACGGCCTTTTCCGGGCGCGGGCCTCGCATTGACCCCGCCCGAGGGCCGGCGGATATTGCCGCCCCGATTTCCCCCGATCCCCGCACGAGGACGAGATGGCAGGTGTCACGACGGTAGAATTCGCGCAGCTTTCAGCCGTTTCCGGTTCCGGGCCGGGCGGCGCGGAGGCCGGCGCGAGCGCGCTGGTCGTTTTCGCCGGCGAGAATCTGGCCTTTGGTTCCCGCACAAGCGAGATTATCGCGCCGGCCCGCGAAGCGGTCGAACGCGCCGCCCGCGCCGCCAAGTTCAAGGGCAAGTCGGGGTCGGCGCTCGATCTGCTCGCCCCGCAAGGTCTCGGCTGGGACCGGCTGGTCGTCGTCGGGACCGCGCAGAAGACGGAAGAAGGCAAGAAGCCTGAACCCGTCGACTATGTCGCGCTCGGCGGCGCCACCGCGGGCCGCCTGAATGGCGCGGCCCATGCCGCACTGCTGGTCGATCCGCCCGTCGCGCCGGCCGATCCCGCCGCGGCCGCAGCCGATCTGGCGCTGGGGGCGATGCTTCGGCGGTACAAGTTCGACCTGTACCGCACCAAAAAGAAGGACGATTCCGACAAGGACTCGAACCTGGACCTCGTGATCGCCACCCCGGACGCCGAGGGCGCGCGCAAGGCCTGGTCGGCCCGCCAGGCCGTCGGCGACGGCGTCGTCATCGCCCGCAACCTCGTCAACGAGCCGCCGAACGTTCTCTACCCGGAGGAATTCGCCAATCGCGCCAAGCTATTGGAAAAGCTCGGGGTCTCCGTCGAGATCCTCGACAAGAAGGCGATGACCGAACTCGGCATGGGCGCTCTGCTCGGCGTCGGGCAGGGGTCGATCCGCGAGAGCCGGATCGTCGTCATGCGCTGGAACGGCGCGGCGACGCCCGACCAGCCGGTGGCCTTCATCGGCAAGGGCGTGTGCTTCGATTCGGGCGGCATTTCGATCAAGCCCGGCGGCGGCATGGAGGAGATGAAGGGCGATATGGCGGGCGCGGCCTGCGTCGTCGGCCTGATGCATGCGCTCGCCGCCCGCAAGGCCAGGGTCAACGCCATCGGCGCGATCGGCCTCGTCGAGAACATGCCCGACGGCGCCGCCCAGCGCCCGGGCGACATCGTCCGGTCCATGTCCGGCCAGACCATCGAGATCATCAATACCGACGCCGAGGGCCGGCTCGTGCTGGCCGACGTGCTCTGGTACGTGCAGGACCGCTTCAAGCCCAAGTTCATGGTCGACCTGGCGACCCTCACCGGCGCCATCATGGTGGCGCTGGGGCAGGAATACGCCGGCCTGTTCTCCAACAACGACGAACTCTCGGAACGCCTGGCAAAGGCGGGGCAGGAGACCGGCGAGAAGGTCTGGCGGATGCCGCTGGGTCCTGCCTACGACAAGATGATCGATTCCAAATTCGCCGACATGAAGAATACCGGCGGTCGCCACGGCGGCTCGATCACCGCCGCGCAATTCCTGCAGCGTTACGTCGAGAAGACGCCGTGGGCGCATCTCGACATCGCCGGCACCGGCATGGGCCCGCCGGCCAGCGACACCAACCAGAGCTGGGGGTCGGGCTGGGGCGTGCGCCTGCTGGATCGCCTCGTGAAGGACAATTACGAGGGGTGATGGCGACAATGAGATCGCCAGGGTCGCGCGACCGCTTTGGGGACGCGATCCACCGGGCGCTATCGACCGGTTGTGGCCATTCTGCTGAAAGTGCGCGCTACCTTGTAACTTGTCGCTTGCCGACACTGGCATAATCGCCGGCGCGGTGGCGGTCGGAAGACTGGGCCTACCTAGGGTTTGCGAGCCCGTCGGGGAGCGAGGGTCTCCGTCCGCCGTTCCATCGAACCCGAACAGTCGCTTGGGCCGCTCGAAGCGAAGCCCGGTTGCGCAAGGATGGGATCGGATGGACGCTCACTACATCGGCATCGACGTGTCGAAGGATCGGCTGGATGTGCATGCGCATCCTTCCGGCGAAGCCTTTGCGGTCGCCCGCAACGGCGAAGGCCTCGCGCAGCTCGTCGTTCGGTTGCAGGCGATCGCGCCAGCGCTGATCGCCGTCGAGGCGACCGGCGGCTTCGAGACGGTCGTGGCGGCGAGCCTGGCGAGCGCAGCCCTGCCGGTCGTCGTCGTCAATCCGGCGCAGGTCCGCCACTACGCGCAGGCGCTCGGCAAGCGCGCCAAGACCGATCCGATCGACGCCGCGGTCATCGCCCGCTTCGTCGAGGCGACGCAGCCCGAGGTGCGCGTCCTGCCGGACGAGGCTACGCAGCTTCTCGCCGATCTCGTCGCCCGCCGGCGGCAGATCGTCGAGATGATGGCCGCCGAGGGCCAGCGCGAGCGGCGCGCCGCCAAACGCCTGCAAAAAAGCATCGCCCGGCTGCGCAAGGCGCTCGAGAAGGAACTCGCCGAACTCGACGCCGAGATCGACGATCAGGTGCGCGGCTCGCCGGTCTGGGCCGAGAAGGAAGACCTGCTCGCCTCCGTCCCCGGCGTCGGATCGATCATCGCCCGCACGCTGATCGCCGAAATGCCGGAACTCGGAACGCTCGACCGCCGTCAGATCGCAGCGCTCGCGGGGCTAGCGCCGTGGACGCGACAGTCCGGCCAGTGGAAGGGCAAGAGCTTCATCGGCGGCGGTCGCAAGACCGTGCGCAGCCTGCTGTTTGTCGGCGCCATGGTCGCCGCGCGACACAACCCGGCCCTCAAGAGATTCCGCGACAAGCTGGTGGCGGCAGGAAAATCCAAACGGCTCGCCCTCGTCGCCGTCGCCCGAAAGCTGCTGACGATCCTCAACGCAATCCTGCGGGACAGAAAGCCATGGCGCGCCGAAATCGCTTGATCGCCAAGACAGTCGCTCCCCGCTCGCGGGGAGGTCGATCATCCGCGCAGCGGATGTCGGGTGGGGCAAGCTTGGCGTTGCTCCGACTTTCTCCGCTTCCGCAGCGGGCGACCCCACCCGTCTCGCTCCGCTCGACACCCTCCCCGCGAGCGGGGAGGGAGGGCGCCGCAAATGACAGCAATCCGCCCGTTGCAGCCGTAGCCCGCGGCCGATTTCAGGCGCCGCGAGCGGGGAGGGAGCCGGTCCCGCTCACTCGCCCGCGTCGATCAGCGCCTGCACCCGCCGGTGGAACGCCAGGCGCGCCGCCGGCTCCGGTCCGAGCGTGGCGCGCGACCAGTCGCCATTGGACGCGATCACCAGCCTGCGCTTGGGATCGATGAAGATCGCCTGGCCGAAGATGCCGCGCGCCGCGACCGTGCCGTCGTCGAAGGTCCACCACTGGAATCCGTAGCCGGCGCCCGCGACGCCGATGTCCTTCTGCTTGGTCGTGGCCTGCGCGAACCAGTCGGGCGGCGTGACCTGCTTGCCACCCGCATTGCCGTTCGCCAGAACGAACAGCCCGAAGCGCGCGAAGTCGCGGGTCGCGGCCTGGATGCAGCAGCCGGCGATCTCGTGGCCGGTCTTGCCCCTGATCCAGGTGGCCTTGGCCTCCATGCCGCCGGGCTGCCAGATCTTCTCCTGCATGTATTGCGCGAGCGTCTTGCCCGTCGCCGAGGAGACGAGCACGCCGACCAGGTTCGTCTCGCCGGTGTTGTAATGCCAGACCGCGCCGGGCGGGTTGGCGCGCGGCAGCCGTCGCATGTAGCTGACGGTGGAATCGACGCCGGGCTCTGGCTTGACGCGATTGAACTGCGCGACGTCGGAATTCGGATCCTCGTAATCCTCGTTCCAGCGCACACCCGACGACATGGTCAGCAATTGCCGGATCGTCACGTCGTCGTAGGCCGAGCCGCGCATGTCGGGAATGTACTGGCTGACCTTGTCCTCGAGGCTCTTGATGAAGCCGTCCTGTATCGCCGCGCCGACCAGGGTGGACGTGAAGGATTTCGCCACCGAGAAGCTCGTCCAGCGGCCGCTCGCGTCGAAGTCGAGGCCGTAGCGTTCGAGCCGCAGCTTGCCGTCCTGCAGGATGACGAGGGCCGCGGCGTGCTGTCCCTGCATGTATTCGTCGATTCCGGGAATCGCGAGCGGCTTGCCGGGCGGCAGGGGAAGCGGGTTCGCCGACGGCGCGATCTCGCTGGACTTGGCGAGGAAGGTCAGCCGGTCCATCGCCCGGAAGGCCGCGTCGCGCTGCGGCTGCGACCAGCTCAGCACATCGGCGTTGGTCGGCAGGTGCAGCAGGACGCCGCGCGTTTCCTTGTCGAGGCTGGCGAAATACGCGCCGCCGGCGAGGACGAGCGCCCCGATCACATAGAGTCCGATGGCGCGCTTGCGCATGTCCTGTCCGTCCTTCCGCCGGCGCCGTGGTGGCGCGATTTGGCGGGATGTCTAGCAGGAGCGCGACTTTGGAACCAAGCGCTTGCTCCGCGCAGGCGGTTCGTCCACCTTCCGGTCGCCCGAGGACGCAAGCACAGTGGAAGTCTGGTTCTATCATCTGCAACGCCGGCCGCTGGAGGCCACGCTGCCCAATCTGGTCGAGCGCTCGATCGCGCGCGGCTGGACGGCGGTCATCCAGGCGGCGAGCCCCGAACGGCTGGCGGCGCTCGACGATCTCCTGTGGACCTACGACGATTCGTCCTTCCTGCCGCACGGCTCGGCGCGCGATGGCGACGCATCGGTCCAGCCGGTCTGGCTGACGACGGAAGAGGACAATCCGAATTCCGCCTCCGTGCGCTTCTTCGTCGAAGGCGCCGACGCGCCGGCGGCGCTCGCCAATGCGGAATGCGCGCCGAAGGAGCGCGCCATCGTGATGTTCGACGGCCGCGACGAGGACGCCCTGAACATTGCCCGTATGCAATTTCGGACGTTGCGCGAACGCGGCTTTGCGCTCTCCTATTGGCGGCAGAACGACGACGGCCGCTGGGAGAAGACGGCGTGAGCGAGGAATTCGCGGCGCGGCGCGCAGCCGCCCGCAAGCGGCTGGACGCGATCGACCCGCACAGGCGCGAAGGCGGAACGCAGGACGATCCGTACCGCCGCGCGTGGTTCGAGGCCGTCTACGACCTGGCTGGCGCCGATCCGGCCTGTGTGCCGTGGGCCGATCTCGAACCGCATCCGTTGCTGGCCGACTGGCTCGCGAGCAACGACATCGCCTCGCGCCGCGCCCTCGATGTCGGATGCGGCCTCGGCGACAATGCCGAGGCGCTCGCTGCAAAGGGGGCGCGCGTGTCGGCCTTCGATCTGTCCGCGAAGGCCATCGACTGGGCGCGCCGCCGCTTTCCGAATTCGAACGTCGACTATTGCGCCGCGGATCTTTTCGAGGCGCCGGCGCAATGGCGCGGCGCCTTCGATCTCGTGCACGAATGCTACACCCTGCAGGCGCTTCCTTCCGTGCTGATCCCCGGCGCAGCGTCCGCTCTCGCGGCGATGCTCGCCCCGGGCGGACGCCTGCTGGTGATCGCGCGCGCGCGGCCGAACGCCGAGGCGCCGAAAGGCCCGCCGTGGCCGCTGTCGCGCGAAGACGTCGAACGCATCGCAGCCGCCGGCCTGTCGCTCGTGTCCGTCGAACAGGTCGAGCCGCCCGGCGAGCCCCTGCACTGGCGCGCCCTCTACCGGCGCGCCGCATGAACGAGACGATCGTTCAACGCGGCTATATCGACGAGCGCGCCCGTGGCGAATACCTCCGGCTTGCAGTCGGCATGTTCCTCGTGTCGTTCACGACGGCGCATTCGACGCTGCTTTCGATCGTCTTCGCGCGCGACGGCTACGATTTGCACGCGATCGGCCTGCTTCTGTCCTCCATGGCCGTTCCGATCATCCTCTTCGCGCTGTTTTCGAGCGAATTTTCCGCCCGCCTCGGAGTCGTGCCGACGCTTCGGCTCGCCATGCTGCTGTGCCTCGTCGGCTTCGGCTCGCTCTATTACACCAGGACCGATTTCACGCTGGCGCTCGCATCGCGCTGTGTGCAGGGCGCCGGGCAGGGACTGTTTCTCGCCGCCGCCATCACCTACGGGCAGAGCCGCCTCTCGCCAAATCGCTTCCTGTTTCTGCTGGGCGTCTTTTCCGCGACGATGCCGCTGGCGCAGGCGGTGGCGCCGGCGATCGGCGAGTTCACGCTCAACCGCTTCGGACCGGGCGCGATGTTCGCCGTGGCGGTAGTCCCCGGAATTGTCGGGCTGTTTCTCAGCGCGAACCTGCGCGCACTGCCGAAACCGCCGCAGGCGCGCGGTCTCGATCTCGTCAATTCGTGGCGACGTTCCTTCATCGAACCCGTGCTGGCCGTGATCGTCGCCGGCTCGATGTTCGGCTTTGCGACCTCCTATCTGGCGCCGGCGCTGGAAATGCGCGGCATCGCGGTCGGCGCGTTCTTCACGGCGTCCACGACGACGATGTTCGCGACGCGCGCCTTCGCTTTCCGTCGCGTCGAGGACGCCAACAAGCGTTTTCTCGTGGCCGCCGGTCTCGCGCTGGAAGCGCTCGGCTTCGTCGCCGTGACCTATGCAGGCCGTCACGCCTCGCTCGTCGTCGGCGCGGGCGTCGTCTTCGGACTTGGCCACAGCCTGATCTATCCAGTGCTCGCGGCGCTGATGAGCGAGGGCATCGATCCTTCGCAACGTTCCGGTTCGCAGGCCTGGCTCAACGCCGGCTTCAACACCGGGATCTACGCGACGCCGTTGCCGCAGGCGCTGCTGGTCGCGCAAGGCGGCTACGAGGCGACCATGCTGGCGCTGGCGATCGTCGCCGCTGCAGCCGCGGTCGCGCTGTTCGCGCGCGGCGTTGTCGTCGGCGGCAGATAGCGTTCAGCGGCAATTCATTTCACCCGCCCTATATCGGCGGCGAGGGGGCGTTTTCGTCGAGGAGACGCACATGAACAGAACGAGCTTCGCTCTCGTCGTAACCGCCGCGCTTGCGACCGGCGGACTGGCCGCCGCAACTGCGCCGGCAAGCGCCATGCCGCTGCTCGATCACGGCGTCGCCACGGCCGCCGACATCGCGCAGGCCAGGCCCGAAGCCGTGCGCTGGGTGTGCAATCCCTGGGGCCGCTGCTGGTGGCGTCCGAACTACTGGGGTCCGAGGCCTTACGGCTGGCGTCGTCCTGGGTGGGGCCCGCGCTACGGCTTCCACGGCGGCTGGCGTCGTCACTGGTGAGCGAAAAGGTCAGGCGCTCTCGGCCTCGCTCGAGAGCGCCAGCCATTCTTCTTCCGCCTTGTGCAATGCGTCTGCGAGATCGGCCCGCTGCTGCGCGAGTTCGCCCGCCTTCTTCGCGTCCCTCGCGAATATCTCGCCGTCGGCCAGCATGGAGTCGACGCGTGCAATCAGGTCGGAAAATTTCTGCATGCGTTCTTCGACCGCCTGCAGCCGCTTCTGGACATTTCCGCGCTTCTCGCGCGAAGGCGCTTCCTTCTTTTCGGCAGGTTTCGACGGCCTGTCGTCGGCGCGGGCCTTCTGCAGCACGAGCCTCGTGTAATCGTCCAGGTCGCCGTCGAATTCGCCGACGCGGCCGTCGGCGACCAGCCACAGGCGGTCGGCGCAGGCTTCCAGCAGATACCGGTCGTGCGAGACGAGCACCACGGCGCCCGTGTAATCGTTGATCGCCTCGATCAGCGCAGCGCGCGAATCGATGTCGAGATGGTTCGTCGGCTCGTCGAGAATGATGAGATGCGGCGCGTGAAATGTCGAAATGCCCATCAGGAGGCGGGCCTTCTCGCCGCCCGACAATTGCGAGACCTGCGTGTCGGCGCGCGTTCCGGAAAATCCGATCTGCGCGGCGCGCGCCCGCACTTTCGCTTCCGGCGCGTCGGGCATGAGGCGCGCGATGGCGCGATAGGGCGTGTCGTTGAGGTCGAGGTCGTCGACCTGATGCTGCGCGAAAAAACCGACGTCGAGCTTCGAGGCGCGCACCACCTTTCCCGACAATTCCTGCAGGCGGCCGGCGAGCAGTTTCGCAAAGGTCGACTTGCCGTTGCCGTTGGCGCCGAGCAGGCCGATGCGGTCGTCGTTCGAGAGCGACAGGTTGAGTTGCGAGAGCACGATCCGCTCGCCGTAGCCGGCCGACGCGCGCTCCATCGCGACGATCGGCGGCGACAGTTCCTTTTCAGGCGAGGGCAGGTGGATGGGCAGGGCCTCGGAATCGACGATGGCCGTCACCGGCTCCATCCGCTCCAGCATCTTCAGCCGCGATTGCGCCTGCCGCGCCTTGGTCGCCTTGGCGCGGAAGCGGTCGACGAAAGCCTGCAGGTGCTTACGCTTTTCGTCCTGCTTCCTGACCGCCTTCTGCTGGATGAGCTGCGCCTCGCGGCGCTGCTTCTCGAAGCTCGAATAATTGCCCTTCCAGAGCGTCAGCTTCGCCTGGTCGAGATGCAGGATGTGATCGCAGACGGCGTCGAGCAGATCGCGGTCGTGGCTGATGACGAGCGCGGTCGCCGGGTAGGTTTTCAGATGCTCGACCAGCCAGAGCGCGCCTTCGAGATCGAGGTAGTTGGTCGGTTCGTCGAGCAGCAGCAGGTCGGGTTGCGTGAACAGCACGGCGGCGAGCGCCACGCGCATCCGCCACCCGCCCGAGAATTCCGACAGCGCGCGGTTCTGGGCCGCCTCGTCGAAGCCGAGGCCCGACAGGATGCGCGCGGCGCGCGCCGGCGCCGAATGCGCGTCGATGTCGACGAGCCGCGTCTGGATCTCGGCGATCCGGTGCGGATCGGTCGCGTGTTCGGCTTCGTCGAGCAGCGCCGCGCGTTCGCGGTCGGCGGCCAGCACGAAGTCGATCAGCCTCTCCGGCCCGCCCGGCGCCTCCTGCTCGACGCTGCCCATGCGGGCGCGCCGCGGCAGGGCGATCGTCCCGCTCTCGGCGGCGATCTCGCCGCGCATCAGCCGGAACAGGGTCGTCTTGCCCGCGCCGTTGCGCCCGACGAAGCCGACGCGCGCGCCTTCCGGCAATTGCGCGCTTGCCGCATCGAACAGAAGGCGCGGCCCGAGCCGGTAGGTGAGGTCGGTGATCGTGGTCATGGCGGGATGCGGGCGATTAGGACAGGTCTCGCGGCTTGGCAAGTTTCGCCGCCAGCGGCCTGGCAGGCGCTTGCGCCAGCGGCTTGACCCTGTGGCGGGGGCGCCTCCTAAATGGGCGCGGGGGAAGGCGGTTTTCCGGATTCGCGGGCCGCGGGGAGCGGAAAAACGGTGAACCTGGCCAAATTCGGCAGCCTGCCGAACCTCATCACCATAGGTCGGCTGCTGCTCGTGCCCGTCATCGTGTCGATGATCGTCGACCACGAATGGCTGAACGCCTTCCTCGTCTTCCTGCTGGCCGGCGCCTCCGACGCGGCCGACGGCTGGCTCGCCAAGACCTTCGACCTGCGGACCGAACTTGGCGCCTTTCTCGACCCGCTGGCCGACAAGGCGCTGCTGGTCTCGATCTACGTCGCGCTCGGCATATCGCTGACCATCCCGCCGACCCTGACGATTCTGGTGGTGTCGCGCGACCTCATGATCATCGGCGGCGTCATCACCTCCTGGCTTCTGGACAATCCGCTCGAGATCCGGCCGCTGTTCGTTTCCAAGGTGAATACGACCGTGCAGATCGCCTTTGCGGCGACCGTGCTGGCGGCCAAGGCCTTCGGCCTTTCGACCGCCGTCTGGTTTCCCGCCGGCGTCTGGATCGTGGCGGCATTGACGCTGGCCTCGGCTGGCGCCTATCTGCTTTCATGGATCAGGCACATGGGCCATTGATCGCCCCGACCGACGACAGGCGGCCGGCGCCGATCGTCATCGAGACGGAACCGCGCCTCGTCCGCGAGGTCGCGCCCTGGGCGTTCGCGGCGATCTTCGTCGCACTGTTCCTCTACATGTTCTCGAGCGTGCTCATGCCCTTCGTGGCCGGCATCGCGCTCGGCTACCTGCTCGACCCCCTTGCCCGGAAACTGACCCGGATCGGCTTCAACCGGCTCGGCGCGGCCCTGTTCATCCTGGCGATCTTCGTCGTCCTGCTCGGCGCCTTCCTCGTTCTGGTGCTGCCCGTGCTTGGCCACCAGCTTTCCGCCTTCGTCGACAGCCTGCCGCAGACCATCGTCAAGCTGCAGAGCCTGCTGTCGGACCAGAGCAGCAAGCTCCTCAACTCGTCCTGGTTCGGCGAATACGCCACGAAATTCGGTTTCGGGAGCGGCAGTCCCGCCGACATCCAGAAAGCGCTTGGCGACCTCGCCGCCGATGGCGCGAAATATCTCGGCGCCTTCGCCAAGTCGCTGATCTCTGGCGGAGCCGCGCTGGTCGGCCTGTTCTCGCTGCTGGTCGTGACGCCGGTCGTCGCCTTCTACATCCTGGTCGACTGGGACCACATGGTGCAGACGCTGGCCTCGCTGGTGCCCCCGCGCTTCCGGCCGGAAGTGGCGGTGCTGGCGCGCGACATCGACAAGGCGCTGGCCGGCTTCCTGCGCGGCCAGTCCCTCGTCTGCCTGTTCCTCGGCCTGTGGTACGGCATCGGCCTGACGCTGGTCGGTCTCAACTTCGGCTTCCTGATCGGCATCACCGCCGGCTTTCTCAGCTTCATCCCCTATGTCGGCTCGCTGACGGCGCTGGTCGTGTCGGTCGTCGTCGCGACGGTGCAGGGCTGGCCGAGCTGGAACCTGATCGTCATGTCGCTGGCCGTCGTCATGGCCGGCCAGTTCCTGGAAGGGAACCTGCTTTCGCCCAAGCTCGTCGGAGCGTCGGTCGGCCTGCATCCGGTCTGGCTGATGTTCGCGCTGCTCGCCTTCGGCTCGCTGTTCGGTTTCACGGGCCTCATCGTCGCCGTGCCGGTCGCCGCCGCCATCGGCGTGCTGCTGCGTTTCGCTACGGCGCGCTATCGCCTCAGCCCGTTCTACCGCGGCGAAACGCCCCGCGTCCTGACCGACGAGTCGCATCGTCCATGAACGTTCCGCAGGAGCCTGCGCGCGGCCGGCCCGCGCGTCAGCTCGCGTTCGAATTCGAGAGCCCGCCCCGCTACGGCGAGGACGATTTCCTCGTCGCCCCCTCCAACGAAGCCGCCCATGCGATGATCGCCGCATGGCCGCTCTGGCCCGATCCCGTGCTCGTGCTGACGGGGGGCGCGGGCGCCGGCAAGAGCCATCTGGCGGCGATCTGGGCGAGGCGCGCCCGCGCCGCCCACGCGCCGCCGCTGGCCATCCGCGCCGATGCGGCGCTCGGCGAATTCTATGGCCGCAACATCCTGGTCGAGGACGCCGACCGCGTCGCCGACGAGCGCGGCCTGTTTCACCTGTTCAATCTCGTGCAGGAATCGCGCGCGTCCATGCTGCTAACGGCCGCCACGCCTCCCGAGCGATGGGGCATACGCCTGCCGGACCTGCTGTCGCGCCTGCGCCGTGCGCCGCTGGTGGAAATCGGCATGCCCGACGACGAACTGGTGCGGGCGGTGCTGGTCAAGCTGTTCGTCGATCGACAGCTCGCCGTCGATGCGTCCGTCATCGAATATATCGCACAGCGCATCGACCGCTCGCTGGACGCCGCCCGCGATTTCGTCCGCGTCCTCGACGACGAGGCGCTGGCGGAGGGACGGCGCATTAACCGCAATCTCGCGGCCCGTTTGCTCGGCCGCCTTGAATATGACGAGGCTATGCCGTCAGAATCACGGTAATTCGCGCTGACGACAGAAACGGCAGGAAGATGCAGGCAGAGTCCGAACCGTCCCCGTCCACCGACGCCGTCGAAGCCTCGCCGACCGCGCCGGCCTTCGCCCAGAGCGCGGCCGACATCCACGTGATGGACACGCTCGGCGACATCGCCGAGCGCCCTGACGAACTGGCCGTCTCGCCCGAACGCTTCATCAACCGCGAATTGTCCTGGCTCGAATTCAACCGGCGCGTCCTGCTGGAAGCCTCCAACCGCAATCATCCCCTGCTGGAGCAATTGCGCTTCCTGACGATCTCGGCCAACAACCTCGACGAATTCTTCATGGTGCGCGTCGCCGGCCTGCGCGGCCAGATGCGTTCCGGCGTCGAGGAGCGTTCGCAGGACGGCCTGACGCCCGCCGAACAACTCGCCAAGATCAGGGAAGCCGTTTCGCTGCTCGCCGACGAACAGATGCGGCGCTGGCGCACCTTGCGGCCCGAACTGGCGGCGGCCGGCATAGCCATCCTCGAACCCGAGGATCTCACCAGGACGCAGCGGGCCTGGCTCGACGATTATTTCGTGCTGAACATCTTTCCGGTCCTGACGCCGCTCGCCGTCGACCCGGCGCACCCGTTTCCGTTCATCCCCAACCTCGGCTTCACGCTCGCGCTCGACCTCGCCGCCCGCAACGAGAAGCTGAGCCGCACCGCGCTCGTGCGCATGCCCAACAAAATCGAGCGGTTCATCCGGATTCCCGAACTCGCGGGCGGCGGCCCGGCGCAATTCATCCGGCTCGAAACGCTGATCCTGATGAATTCGAAAAAGCTGTTCCCCGATTACGAAGTGGTGGGCGAGGGCCTGTTCCGCGTGATCCGCGACAGCGATCTCGAAGTCGAGGAAGAGGCGGAAGATCTCGTGCGCCTGTTCGAGACGGCGCTGAAACGGCGCCGGCGCGGCACGGTCATCCGCCTCGAGGTCGAGTCCTCGATGCCGGAAGGCCTGCGCAATTTCGTGTCCGAGGAACTGGACGTGGCGCCCGACCAGATGTTCGTGCTCGACGGCATGCTGGCGCTGCACGATCTCGGCGAAATCATCTCGCTCAACCGGCCGGAACTGAAGTTCAGCCCCTATACTCCGCGTTTCCCCGAGCGTGTGCGCGAGAACGGCGGCGACTGCTTCCTGGCGATCAAGCAGAAGGACCTGATCGTCCATCACCCCTACGAATCCTTCGACGTGGTCGTGCAGTTCATCGCCCAGGCGGCGCGCGATCCGCATGTCGTGGCGATCAAGCAGACGCTCTACCGGACGTCGTCCGACAGTCCCATCGTGCGCGCGCTGATCGAGGCGGCCGAGGCCGGCAAGGCGGTCACCGCGCTGGTCGAGCTCAAGGCGCGCTTCGACGAGGAGGCCAACATCCGATGGGCGCGCGATCTCGAACGCGCCGGCGTGCAGGTCGTGTTCGGCTTCCTCGAACTGAAGACGCACGCCAAGTTGTCGATGATCGTGCGGCGCGAGAGCGGGTCGCTCGTCACCTTCTGCCACATCGGCACGGGCAATTATCACCCCGTGACGGCGAAGGTTTACACCGACGTCTCCCTGTTCACCGCCGATCCGGCGATCGGCCGCGACGTGGCGCGCATCTTCAATTTCATCACCGGCTATGCAGAACCGGCGGAACTCGAATGCATGTCGGTGTCGCCGATCGGGCTGAAGCGTAAGCTGATCCAGAACATCGAGCGCGAAATCGCCTTTGCCCGCGCCGGCAAGCCTGCGGCGATCTGGGGCAAGTGCAATGCGCTGGTCGATCCCGAGATCATCGACGCGCTCTACCAGGCGAGCCAGGCCGGCGTGAAGATCGAATTCGTGGTGCGCGGCATCTGCTGCCTGCGGCCGGGCGTGCCGGGCCTTTCGGACAACATACGCGTCAAGTCGATCATCGGACGCTTTCTGGAACATGCGCGCATCTACGCGTTCGGCAACGGCCACGCGCTGCCGCATTCCAAGGCGCTCGTCTACATTTCCTCCGCCGACCTGATGCCGCGCAACCTCGACCGGCGCGTCGAGTCGCTTCTGCCGATCCTCAATCCGACCGTCCACCAGCAGGTGCTCGACCAGATCATGCTGGCCAATCTCATCGACACGGAGCAGAGCTATCGCATCCTGCCCGACGGTTCGAGCGTCCGCGTCGATCAGCCGCGCGGCGCCGAAGCGTTCAATGCGCATAAATACTTCATGACGAACCCGAGCCTGTCCGGTCGCGGCAAGTCGCTGCAGGCTTCCAAGCCGAAATCGTTGTCCAAACGCGGGTAACCGAGTCTCATGTCTCCTTCCAGAGCGCCAGCGCAGGGTCGGCTCGCTGCTGGCGCCCCCGTCGCCATCGTCGATATCGGATCGAACAGCGTTCGCCTCGTCGCCTACGAGGGACGCACGCGCGCGCCGACGCCGATCTTCAACGAAAAGGCTTTCTGCGGCCTCGGCCGCGGCGTCGTCACGACAGGCGCGCTCGCCGACGAGGCGATGGCGCGGGCGCTGGCCGCGCTGTCGCGCTTCGAGGCGCTCTGCCGCACGATGGGCGTCAAGGACCTGCAGGTCGTAGCCACAGCTGCGGCGCGCGACGCGCGCAATGGCCCTGAATTCATCGCCCGCGCCGAGCAGGCGATCGGCGCGCCCATCCGGCTGCTGTCGGGCCCGCGCGAAGCCGAACTCTCCGCGCTCGGCGTCGTCTCGTCCATGTACCGGCCGGACGGCGTCGTCGGCGATCTCGGCGGCGGCTCGCTCGAACTGATCGAACTCTCCGGCGCCGAACTCGGACGCGGACTGACGCTGCCGCTCGGCGGCCTCGCGCTGCTCGACGCTTCGGGACGTTCGCCGAAACAGGCCGTGAAACTCGCGCGCGAAGCCCTGGCCGACGTCGGCGCGCTCAGGAAGCTCAAGGGCCGCAACTTCTACGCTGTCGGCGGCACGTGGCGCGCGCTGGCGCGCCTGCACATGCTGCAGCGTTCCTATCCGCTGAACGTCATGCACAATTACGAGATCCCGGCGCGCGACGCCGAGGATTTCGCCGAACTGATCGAACGCGTCGACATCGACTCGCTGAACGCCGTGGACGCCATTTCCGCGCAGCGGCGGCCGTTGCTCGCCTATGGCGCGATCGTCCTCGACGAGATCATCAAGCGCGGCAAGCCGCGCGCCATCGTCATGTCGGCGGCCGGCGTTCGCGAGGGACTGCTCTACGAACAGCTTGCGCCGGGCGACCGTCGCGACGATCCGCTCATCGCCGGCGCGACCGAATTCAACATCCTGCGTTCGCGCGCGCCGGCACATGCGCCCGAACTCGGCGACTGGATGGATGAATTCTTCGCGTCGACCGGACTGGAGGATACCGAATACGAGGCGCGCCTGCGCCGCGCCGCCTGCCTCCTGTCGGACATCGCCTGGCGCGCGCATCCCGATTATCGCGGCGTCCAGGCCTTCGACATCGTCGCCAACGCCAACTTCACCGGGCTCGATCATGCGGGCCGCGCCTTCGTCGCGCTGGCGATCGCAATCCGCCACATCGGTCTCAACGAGAGCGTCAGCCCGCAAATCCGCGCCCTCGTCAGCGCGCGCCTGCTCGACCGCGCGCGCATCCTGGGCGCCGCCATGCGCGTGGCCTATATCCTCTCCGCCGCCATGCCCGGCGTGCTCAGGCGGGCGCCGCTACGGGTGCGCAGGAAGGAACTCGTGCTGACGCTGCCGCCGGACCTCGAGGCCCTCGGCGGCGAGCGCGTCGCCAACCGCATGAAGGCGCTCGGCAAGCTGATCGGTCGCGAACCGCGGATCGAGACTGCAAGCTGAAGGCTGCCGGAGGAGACAGAAGAATGTGGAACATCTCGTCCCTCCCGCTCATCCAGGCGCCGATGGCGGGCTCCCAGGGGCCAGGGCTGTGCATCGCCGTCTGCGAGGCGGGCGGCCTCGGCTCCATTCCCTGCGCCATGCTGACACCGGACGTTCTGCGCCAGCAGATCGCAGAAATCCGCGCCGGCACGAAGGCGCGGTTCAACGTCAATTTTTTCGCGCACACGCCGCCGGAACCCGACGAAGCGTGCGAGGCGAACTGGCTGAAGCGTCTCGCGGGCTATTATTCCGAGGCAGGCATCGATCCGGCCACGATCCCGAAAGGACCGGGCAGGGCGCCCTACGACGACGCCATGTGCGCGGTCGTCGAGGAAACTAAGCCGCCCGTCGTTTCCTTTCATTTCGGCCTCCCGGACGAACGACTGTTGGCGCGCACGAAGGCTGCGGGCGCGAAGATATTTTCATCCGCCACGACGGTCGCGGAAGCGCGCTGGCTGGCGGCGCGCGGCGTCGACGCCATCATCGCGCAGGGCCGCGAGGCCGGCGGCCATCGCGGCATGTTCCTGTCGGACGACATCGACGCGCAGCCCGGACTCTTCGCCCTGCTGCCGCAGGTCGTCGACGCCGTGAAGGTTCCGGTGATCGCGGCCGGCGGCATTGCCGACGGGCGTGGAATTGCGGCCGCCCTTGCGCTCGGCGCGAGCGCCGCGCAGATCGGCACCGCCTATCTGCTGACGCCCGAAGCCTCGACATCGCCAGTGCACCGCGCCGCGCTCAAGAATGCGCGCGACGACATGACCCGTCTCACCAATCTCTACACCGGCCGGCCGGCGCGCGGGCTGATGACGCGTTTCATGCGCGAGCAGGGGCCGATGAACCGGGAAGCGCCGGCTTTTCCGCTGGCCACCGGCGCGATCACGCCGCTGCGCGCGCAGGCCGAGAAGAACAATTCAGGCGACTTCTCGCCGCTCTGGTCCGGCGAGGCCGGCGCGCTGGCGCGCGAGCAGGGAGCGGGCGAATTGACGAGGAAATGTTGGGAAGAGGCTTGCGAAATAATAGGCGCGCGAAAAGCCTGAAGATTCACTCCGTCCCCGTGTCCCGCCATTCCAGCGTGATGACCCTGGATTTCTCGACGGTCAGCGCGAGACGTCCGCGCTTCAGCAGCAGCGCCTTTTCGCCGAATAGGTTGCGACGCCAGCCGGTCAGCGCGGGGACTTCCGCCGTATCGGAAGCGGCGATCGCTTCGAGATCATCGACGGTCGCGACCATCTTCGCGGCGACGCCGTATTTCTCGGAGACCTGACGCAGCAGCACCTTGAGGAGTTCGACCGTCGCGCTGTCGCGCTGCGGACGACGGTCGCGCTCCAGCTTCGGCAGCGTCTTGGGATCGCGCGCCAGGCCGCGTTCGATGGCGGCGAGGATCTGCTCGCCCGCGCGCGATTTTTCCATGCCGCGCGGAAAGGCGCGCAGGCCGCCGAGCGCGGCGGCGTCGCGCGGCGCGGCCAGCGCGATCTCGACCAGCACGTCGTCCTTCAGGACGCGCGAGCGCGGCACGTCGCGCGTCTGCGCTTCATGCTCGCGCCACGCGGCGACTTCCATCAGCACGGCGAGATCGCGCGGTTTGCGGGCGCGGCCCTTCATGCGCTCCCATGCGTTCTCGGGCTTCTGCTCGTAGGTCGAGACGGACGTCAGCGTCGCCATCTCGTCGGCCAGCCATTCGATGCGCCCGGAGCTTTCGAGCTTGGATTTCAGGAAGAGATAGATGTCGCGCAGATAGGTGACGTCGGCGATCGCGTAATTGACCTGCGCGTCCGACAGCGGCCGCTTCGACCAGTCGGTAAAACGCGACGACTTGTCGAGCGCGACGCGGCAGACCTGCTGCACGAGGTCGCCGTAGGAAACCTGGTCGCCATAGCCGCAAACCATCGCGGCGACCTGCGTATCGAACAGCGGTGCCGGGATCATGCGCGCCAGGTTCCAGACGATTTCGATGTCCTGCCGCGCCGCGTGGAAGACCTTCACGACGTTCGGATCGGCCATCAGCGTGAAGAACGGCTGCATGTCGAGGCCTTCGGCCAACGCATCGACGGCGACCGCTTCGTCCGGCGAGGCGAGCTGGATCACGCAGACCTTCGGCCAGAAGGTCGTCTCGCGCAGGAATTCCGTATCGACGGTCACGAAGGGGTGGCGTGCGAGCCGGCTGCAGATTTCAGCCAGTTCCCGGCTGTCGGCGATCAGGGTCATGGCGGGTGAATAACCGAAAGTCCAAGTGGATGCGAGCGTCCAGAGCCCGTTTTACAGGCACCGGCGCTCAGGCCTTAGTAGAACGATTGCGCCGGCCGAGCAGAGATTGAGCGCCGCACAGCAGATCAGCGGAAATGCATAGCTTCCCGCGAGGTCCCGGCCAAAGCCCATCAGGCCCGGTCCGAACGCCCCGGCCATCTGGTTGACCGACGTCGCCAGCGCCACGACCAGCCCGAACGAGGCCGCCTCGAACTCCCGCTGGACGATCAGCGAGGGCAGGGTGATGACATTGCCGACCGACAGCCCGTAGAGCGCGGCGGCCGCATAGAGCACCGTCGGCTCCGGCCAGACCACGGTCGCCAGCAGGGCGGCGGCCTGGCTCGCGACGGACAGGCCGGTGAACAGGCGCCGGTCGGCCCGGTCGACGATCAGGCCCATCAGCAGGCGTCCCGCCACCGCCGCGAATGTCGTCACGGCGACGGCGGTCGCAGCTCCAGCCGCGCCGAGCCGAGGCGCGAAAATGTTGATCTGGTGGACGAGAAACGCAGTTTGCGTGACCCAGCAGATCGAGAAGGGCGCCGCCAGCGACCAGAAGGCGAAGCTGCGCAGCAGGTTCGGCTTCGTCCAGCGGGCGGCAGGCGCGGCCCCTCCGGCGCGCGTCGAGACCTGCGGCGTCTCGATCAGTAGGAGAGCGAGAGGCGCGGCGACGAGGATCAGCAGCGCGCCGGACACCGCCATGGCGCAGGGGAAGCCAGCGGAATCGATCGCCGCCTGCAGGGCCGGCACGACGACGATGCCGCCCGCGCTGGCGCCGGTCAGCGCCAGCGAGATCGCCAGGCCCCGACGCTCCGAAAACCACATGCCGACGACATTGTTGATCGCGCCGACGCTGGTCGAGGCCCAGCCGAAGGACATGACGAGAAACACCAGGTAGAGCTGCCATGGCGCGTCCACGAAGCCGAGCGCGACGACAGAGAGGCCCGTCGCCACGAGGCCGCCGGACACGACGCGCCGCGCCCCGATGCGGGCGATCCAGTCGGCGACGAAGGCGACCATGATCGCGCTGACGAAATAGAACATCGTGACCGCGCCGGAGACCAACGACAGCGACCAGCCGCGCAGGCGCAGCAGATTGGCGAGATACACGCCCTGTCCGTAGAAGCCGAAGCCCCAGGCGAATGTCGCGACGACGAAGCAGGCCGCGACGATCCGCCAGCCGCGATAGGAGCGGGAATGTTCTGGATGCACGCGGCTCTCCCGGCGGCGGAGATCCCGCGCTGCTTCAATCACCCGGATTCTAGCGCGGTCCGCACGGTTGGTAGAGTGCCGTCCTGTTTCGGCGGCATCGAGTGACCGCGGGCCTCGTCGCCCACGGTTTTCGCTCGGTCGTGCGTTTTCTCAGTTCGCGCAGAAAAACCGAAGGTCAGGTCAGCGTGTTGGAAATCGTGCCCATCTTCGTGCTGAGGTTCGTGCCCATGTATCTCAGGGCGCCGAGCACGACCGTCGCAAGTCCTCCGGCGATCAGTCCGTATTCCGTGGTGGACGCGCCGGCCTGCGAATGCAGGAAAATCCGCAATCTTACTCTCATGCTTCCTCGACCAAGAACGCATTTACGCAACGTAAGCTTGGTAACATCCGCGAGCTAACCAACGCTTAAGCGCGCGGACGGCGCGGCCCGCTCAAAAAGAAAAGCCCGGCGCGAGGCCGGGCTTTTGCTTTCAATGAAAACCGGGGCTCAATATTTGGCGACGACCGCCGGCGCGTCCCAGTTCCAGTGATAATTGACGCCGGCGCGCACGAGGCTGCCGTTGAACCTCGTCGAGGACGAGATATTGGCTTGCGCCAGCGGTGCAACCGCAAGCGCGACGGTCGGCGATCCACCCTGGTAATTGGCGCGGCCGAGATCGTAGTAGAGATATTCGGCGCGCACGCTTCAGCTTGGCGTGACGGCCCATTCGACACCGGCGCCGCCGGAATAGCCGAACCTGGCCTGCGAATAGGTGCCATAGCCGCCCGTGCTGAGCGCGCTGGTCGGCAGGAGCGATGTGATCGTCGTGGACTTAACTCCGCCCATGGCGAAGCCGCCCGTGCCGTAGCGCAGGATCGACGGCGTGACGAGATAGCCGACGCGGGCGCGCGAGGTCGACAGCCAGTCGACCTTGTTGGTTCCCGCGACAGTCGCGCCGATCTGGCCAAAGAGACCCGGAGCGCCTGTGATGCCGGCGGTCGAGGAACGGCCGCTGCCGCCGCCCATGGCCTGCAGGTCCATTTCCCAGCCCACCACGAAAGAGCCGATCTGATGCTGCTGGCCGGCGCCGATCAAGCCGTTGGCGCTGCTGCGCGGCAGGCTTGTGTTGAGCAAAGTCGCGGCGTAGCGCGAGGCGAGCGGCGAGGTGAAAACGCCGCCGCCCGGCCAGGCGACCGTCGTTACCCCATTCGAGCTGGACCAACCGTAGCCGACATTGGCGCCGATGTAGAAGCCGTTCCAGGCCGCGAATTGCGGCGAGCCCGCGGACGCCGCGGCCGGCAGCATGCTGCGCTTCATGTTGATTGTGGCCTAATTGTCACATGGCGCGACCGGGGGCTTGGCCGTGCTATCGACAGGCATAAAGGCAGGCAAACCGGCAGCAGAAAGGCGGGAGCGGGCTGCCTTGGCATGACATTGCGCGATCCGTCCCGGACGAACTAAGTTGAGGCGAAACCGGAGTAATCCCGCTTGGCCACCAATCTTCGCCGCGTCGTCCTGTTCGTCGGTCTCGCAATGTTCGGCGCGACGCCGGCTCTCGAAACCGCCTGGGCCCAGGGACGCCCCGCAGCGCAGGCCGAGGTCGCGAGGTCCAGCCGCGCCCCCCGCGCGAAGCCGAACAAGGCGCTGCAAAATCACACGAAATTCCGTCGCCCGCAGATCGGTCCGGCCGACAAGTCCGGCGGCAGCGGCTTGCGGCTGACCAGAAGCCGCAAGTTCTGACGACAGGACCGCCCGGCAGGCGCCGGCGCGGGCGGTTCAACCGTCCTTTTCGACCGACAGTTTCTGGAAGCCGGACATCATCGCCGGCTTCTTCGACGACAGCACCCGCGAATTGACGCCGCCCCAGCCGATCTCGCCGGACAGCCGGCCCCATTCGATCTTCGGGCAGCGGTTCATCACGACCTGAACGCCTTTCGCCTCGGCGCGGGCGGCCGCCGCGTCGTTGCGGACCGACAGCTGCATCCAGATCGTCTTCGGCGGGGCGGCGAGCGCCAGCGCCTCGTCGACCACGGCGCCGGCGGCTTCGGAATTGCGGAAGATGTCGACCATGTCGAAGGGCTGCGGAACGTCGGACAGCTTCGCATGAACCTTGCGCCCGAGGATTTCCTGGCCGACGAGGCCCGGATTGACAGGGAATACCTCGAAGCCGCGCCCGAGCAGGTATTTCAGGACGATCCACGACGTGCGGGCCTGATTGTTCGAGGCTCCGACCAGCGCGACGGTCTTCGTCTTCGTCAGGATCGCCCGGATGTAGGCGTCGGGATAGCTGTCGTGGTTCATCTCAGTTCCGCTGGATCGTCGAGACGATCCGCCAGACGCCCTTTTCCCTGGCGAAGCAGATGGCGGCCGGCGTCAGTTCCTCCAGCCCCAGTGCGTTGGTGAAGCCGATCGATCCATCCGGCAGGCCGATCGCCGTCCAGCCGGCCGGCGTATCGGTCGTGAGATCGGTGACGACAGGCGCGAGATCGCCCGGCGCGAGTTTCGCGGAGGGAGCGGCGCCGCGCGCCGGCCTGGCGTAGAGCTGGATGTCGGCGTGTGCGACCCGGAGGTTTTCCGGTTCGACGCCGGCGGCCCTGGCGGCTTTCGCCGCCCTGGCGCGGTCGAAGGCGGGCAGGGCCGGCGCGCAGACCTGGCCCTTCGCGTCGGGATTTGCGCCGATGCTGTTGGCGCCGAGCGTCGCGCCGAGGATGGCGAAGGCCGTGTCGTTCTTCGCCTCGTCGGGCATGTCCGGGGCCGGCTTGCCCTCGCAGCAGAAGGCGAGCCGCATCCGCTCGAACGGCTTCTGCTTCCTCGTCGCTTCGCCGCCGACGGCCCTGGCCTTGCCAGGGCCGCACGGTTTCAGCGGGCTCGCCGAACAGTCGAGCGCCACGAAACCCGGCGAGATCGTCGCCTCGAAGGAGGTCGTATCCTTCGCCTGCGCGGCGTTGCGCAGGATCTTCATGAGTTGCGCGAGGTCGGCGTCGTCTTCCGCCGCCCGATCGTAGCTCGCCGCGACGGGCGGATAGGGCTTGCCGGCGGTCTGGGCGAGAGCAGGCGAAAGCAGGGCGAACGCCGCGAGCGCCGCCAGCAGGAATTTCGGCATCACCGATCCTGCCATTCCGGCGGACGCTTCTCGATGAAGGCGGAGATGCCCTCGGCGCTGTCGCGCGCCAGCAGGTTCTCGATCATCACGCGGCTGCAATGAACGTAGGCGTCGGCGAGGCTCATCTCGGCCTGGTCGTAGAAGGCGCGCTTGCCAATCTTCACGGTCAGCGCCGACCGCGCCGCGATGCGGCCGGCCAGCTCCTGCGCCGCGCCGAGCGCCTCGCCCGCCGGAACGGTGCGATTGACGAGGCCGAAGCGCGCCGCGTCGTCGGCGTCCACCATGTCGCCGGTCAGCAGCATTTCCATCGCGTGCTTGCGCGACAGGTTGCGGGTCAGCGCCACCATCGGCGTCGAGCAGAACAGGCCGATGCTGACGCCGGGCGTGCAGAAGCGCGCCTCGGCGCCGGCGATGGCGAGATCGCAGGTCGCCACCAGCTGGCAGCCGGCGGCTGTGGCGACGCCCTCGACCGCCGCGATCACCGGCTGGGGCAGGGCGACGATGGCCTGCATCAGCGTCGCGCAGCGCGACAGCGTCTCCTCGAAGAAGGCCTGGCCGCGGTCGGCGTTCTGCCGCGCCGCGGTGATCTCCTTGAGGTCGTGGCCGGACGAGAAAACCGGACCTTCGGCGGCCAGCACGACCGCGCGTGCCGACGTGTCAGCCGCTATGCCGGCGAAAGCCGACGTCAGCGCGTCGAGCATGCCGAGCGACAGGGCGTTGCGCGCCTGCGGGCGCGACAGCGTGAGGGTGCAGACGCCGTTGGTCGCCTTCTCGATGCGGAGGGGAACCGGCGGCGCGGCGGCGCGGGCGTGCGAAGCTTTCATGGGCCGCGATATTCCCGGAATTTCGGGCGCAGGCAAGGCGGACGAATCTCCGGACGCGCCGCGGCGCGGGCAGAACGTCGCTCAGCCCTCGCCGTCCCTTTTCGCGCTCCACGTCCCCTTGCAGGCCGGCTTGACGGATGTCCATGAGCCGCCTGCTCTCTTTCCTTCAAGGCGCCCGACCGCGTCGGCTGACAGCGCCTCGCCATTGGCGACCCTGGTCACGCGCACCTTGATCGCGCCGTCGGGGGCGACATTGCCGTTCACATGCGCGCCGTGTGTATCGAGTTCGTCGTTGAGCACGCGGCCGCCGGCGACGCGGACCGGCTCGGCGACCGACACGACGTCGCATGCGCCCTCGGTCTTGACGATGCTGACCCACCAGCGACCGTCGAACGATTCGGCGCGCGCGGGGGCCGCGATCGCCGGGAGAAGGGAAGCAGAGACGAAAATTGCGAACCCCGCCAGAATCTTGACCATGGAGATGCCTTTCCTTCGAAAGTTTTCCAGTGGGGGCCGGTCGAAGCCTATCGGCTAACACAGGGGCGTCGCAAGCTTGGGTATGTGTGCATGCTATCGGCGACATACGCCTTCCCTCGGGCGGCCACGGTCTTGATCGCGTCGCGCGGAGAGGCCAGGGAACCCTCATGTCGCCTGTCGCCATCGATTCCATCGGCATGCTCGCCGCCTGTTTCACGACGCTCTGCTGGGCGCCTCAGGCGATCCGCATCATCCGGACGCGCGACGCCCGGGCGGTGTCGCTCGTGACGCAGGCTGCTTTCGCCTGCGGCATCATCCTGTGGCTCGTCTATGGCATTGCGCTCGGCGCACTGCCGATCATCCTCGCCAACGCGATCACGCTGGCGCTGGTCCTCGCTATTCTCGTGTTGAAGCTCAGGTTCGGTTAGGGCATTTCTGCCGGCCTCAACGGAGTGAGCGATGTTCGGCGGCGCCTCGAAACGAAACGGTCTGTCGCCGGTCTTCCTGCTGATCCTCGTCGCTTTCGGGTCGCTCGGCGCGATCCTCTACACGGGGGCGAGCAATTCCTCGATTCTCGTCCTCATGTTCGTGGTCGCCGGCTGGACGATCTCGCTCTGCCTGCACGAGGCGGCGCACGCGCTGACGGCTTTTCGCGGCGGCGACCGGACGGTGGCGGTGCGCGGCTATCTGAGCCTCGATCCGATGTCCTACGCCAGTCCCGGCCTCACCTTCGGCCTGCCGATCCTCTACCTGCTGATCGGCGGCATCGGCCTGCCGGGCGCGGCCGTCTACATCAACCACGCCGCTTTGCGCACGCGCTGGTGGGACAGCGCCGTCTCGGCCGCCGGGCCGCTCGCCAACCTGCTTTTTCTCGGCGTGCTCGCGGCGCCCTTCGCTTTCGGCCTGCCGCAGCGCGGCGGCGCAGACGCCTTCTGGGCGGGTATCGGATTTCTCGCCTACCTTCAGGCGACCGCCATCGTGCTCAACCTTCTGCCGATCCCCGGCTTCGACGGGTTCGGAATCATACGTCCGCATCTGCCCTACGACATGCAGGCGCAGGGCGACCGCATCGCGCAGGGAACCGGCTTCCTCCTGCTCGCGCTGTTCTTCTTCCAGCCCTTCCAGACAGCGATCGGCAACGCCAGCGTCAAACTGACGGACGTCGCGCAGATCGAGCGCTATTACGTCGCCAAGGGCTATTCGATGTTCCGCTTGCGGCTCTGAATCATCGCCTGAGGAAGTCCGCATATCCTCTTCCGACGACTCCGCAATTCACTCCGACCCGAGACTTGAAAGCACCATGCAAAAGCCCGCGTTGCCCGGTCCCGCCGAACTCCAGGCGCTGCTGAAGGAGTCTTTCCCGCAATCGTTCGAGGGCGGCGAGGCCTTCATCGTCGAACGCGCCGAGCCGATGATCTCGCGCGTCCGTCTGCCCTATCACGACCGCCACCTGCGACCCGGCGGCACGATCTCCGGCCCGGCCATGTTCGGGCTCGCCGATTGCGCGCTCTACATTGCCGTGCTCGCCTCGATCGGCTGGGTTCCGCTGGCCGTCACGACCAATCTGTCGATCAATTTCTTCAGCAAGCCGCATCCCGTCGACCTGCTTGGCGAATGCCGACTGCTGAAACTCGGCAAGAAGCTCGCGGTCGGCGAAGTCTACCTGCGCTCCGCCGACAGCGAGACGATCGTCGCGCACGCGACCGGGACCTATTCGATCCCGCCGCGCTGAATTATTGCAGCCCGAGCCGGCTCAGCCCGCCGAACGGGCTCGGCGGAGGCGCGGCGGCGGCCGGGACGGGCGCAGGCGCGGGATCGGCGGGGGTCGTCGCGGGCTGCGCCGCTTCGGCCGGCGCCTCCCGTGACGCTTCCTGCGCGGGTTCGGCCTTGTCCTCGACAGGCATGCTGCCCGGCCGTTCGATCCTGATCGTCCGCACCTTCTTCGGACGCGGGAGCGTGTATTCCGCGATGACCTCCTCGGTCACCGTCTCGCGCGGGCGCAAGGCGGCCACCCTCCGGGAGCGCGGGTCGCGCGCGACGATCCCGTGGCGGCGCGCATGCCGTTTCCTGACCGCGGGCTGGTCCGCAGGCGCCGCGGCTTCCGGCGTGGAGGCCGCCTCCGGCTTTGGAGTCGAGAAGCAGGGGAAGGAACAGGCCGCTGCAGGGGCGGACGAGGGAGCGGCGGCCTCCTGCGCGACGGCCGGAGCCGCGAGCAGGCAGAAACCGAGGATGGGGAGATATTTACGCATAAGCACTCCCGAACGCTGGCCCCACGTCCGCCTGAAAAGCAGGGCAAGACGGCCGGAATGGGCCGGGACGGCGGAATGTTTCGGGCAGGTCAATGCGGTAACTAAATACCGCCGAAGCAAAGGCCAGAAAAATCCTTGGTTTCGCGGCGATCTGCGTTGACGCAATCGCAGCGCCCCCGTATAAGCCCGCCATCCGAACCGGCGCGTCAGCGTCGGTCGTTTTCGTTTCGCGGCCCAGGGGAACCTGAACCCATGTACGGCAATACCTATTCGGCAAAGCCCGCCGACATCCAGAAGAAGTGGCTGCTGATCGACGCCAAGGGGCTCGTCGTCGGCCGTCTCGCCTCGCTGATCGCCATGCGCCTGCGCGGCAAGCACAAGGCGACCTTCACCCCCCACATGGACGACGGCGACAACGTCATCGTCATCAACGCCGACAAGGTGGTGCTGACCGGCCGCAAGCGCGACCAGAAGGTCTATTACCATCACACCGGCTATCCCGGCGGCATCAAGGAGCGTTCGGCCAAGTTCATCCTGGAAGGCCGCTTCCCCGAGCGCATTCTCGAGAAGGCCGTGGAGCGCATGCTTCCGCGCGGTCCGCTCGGCCGCAAGCAGCTCGGCAACCTGCGCGTCTACAAGGGCGCCGAGCATCCGCACGCCGCCCAGAACCCTGTCGTGGTGGACATCGCCGCCATGAATTCCAAGAACGCCCGGAGCGCCTGATAATGGCCGAGACGCTTTCCTCTCTCTCCGATCTCAAGCCCGCCGCTGCTTCGCCCGAAGCGCCGGTCTATGAGAAGAAGGTCGACAAGTACGGCCGCGCCTACGCCACCGGCAAGCGCAAGGACGCCGTCGCCCGCGTGTGGATCAAGCCGGGCTCCGGCAAGACCACGGTCAACGGCCGCGAACTGGACGTCTATTTCGCCCGCCCGGTGCTGCGCATGATCCTCCAGCAGCCGCTGGTGATCGCCAACCGCGTCGGCCAGTACGACATCATGGTCTCGGTCGCCGGCGGCGGCCTGTCCGGCCAGGCCGGCGCCGTGCGCCATGGCCTCGCCAAGGCGCTGACCAATTTCGAGCCGGAGCTTCGCACCGCGCTGAAGCGCGAAGGCTTCCTGACCCGCGACTCGCGCGTCGTCGAGCGCAAGAAGTACGGCCGCCGCAAGGCCCGTCGCTCCTTCCAGTTCTCGAAGCGCTGATCGCGTTTCGCAGCACGCAATCAGGCCGCCCTTCGGGGCGGCTTTTTTGTTGCGCGCGAGCGTCCAGTTGCGCGGCCTGCAAGTCTGCGGCGCGCGCAGGGCGGGCGCCCGCTGCGCCTTTTCGATTGTATGCGCGCGCGCGCCGCCTAATCTGCGCACAAGCAACAGCAATGGTTCCGAGGAAACGATGACGCTCGCCGCAGACGTGAGACCCCAGCACGCATTCGACTACGCGGGATTCGCGGAATGGTGCCGAGGCGAGATCGATGATTTCGGCGAACTCGTCCGCATCGTCCAGATCAGCGGCGGCGCGTCCAACCCGACCTTCGTGCTGACGACGCGCCACGCCGGCCACGAGAAGAAATTCGTGCTGCGCAAGCAGCCGCCGGGCAAGCTCTTGCCGAGCGCGCATCAGGTCGATCGCGAGTACCGCATCATGAAGGCGCTCAGCGTCACCGACGTCCCCGTGCCGAACGTGCGCGCGCTCTGCATGGACACGGGAGTCATCGGCGTGACCTTCTATGTGATGGACTATGTCGAGGGCCGCGTGTTCGAGGACGCGCAGCTCGCGGGCTTCACGCCGGCGCAGCGCACGGCGGTCTATGACGATCTCGTCGGCACGCTCGCGAAATTGCACAAGGTCGACTACGCCGCGCTTGGTCTGTCTGACTTCGGCAGGCCCGGCAATTATTTCGAACGCCAGATCGGGCGCTGGATCAAGCAGTACCGTGGCGCGCAGACCGAGGACATTCCGGCGATGGAGCGTCTCATCGACTATCTGCCGGCGCATATCCCGACAGAAGACGCCGATCTCACGACGATCGCGCACGGCGACTATCGCCTGCAGAACACGATGGTGCATCCGACCGAACCGCGCCTCGTCGCCGTGCTCGACTGGGAATTGTGCACGCTCGGCCATCCGCTCGCCGACGTCGCCTACAACAGCCTCCTGTGGGAATTCGAGTCCGGAACCTGGGGCTGGCTGAAGGGCGCCGACCTGAAGGCGCTCGGCATTCCGACACAGGAGGAATTCGTCGCCGCCTACCTGCGTCGCGTCGGGCGCGCGCGCGTCAGGGACTGGAACTTCTATCTCGGCTTCGCCTTGTTCCGCCTGGCCTCGATCGGCCAGGGCGTCTACAAGCGCGTCCTCGACGGCAACGCCTCGTCGGTCACCAACACGCACAACCGCACGCAGGGCATGGCCGAACAGGCCTGGTCGATCATCGAGCGCGGTCCGCGCGAGATTTCGGCCTGACGCCTACCGCGTCTGCCCTCCATCCACCGGCACGACCGCGCCGGTGACGAAGCTCGCGAGCGGCGAGACGAGATAGGCCGCCATGCTGGCGATCTCGTCGGGCCTGCCGAAACGTTTCAGCGGCACTTCGCGGTCGATCCAGCGTTTCCAGGCGTCTCCACGCGGGCCGTTGGCGTTTTTCTCCCACGTATTGCCGGGGAAGATGATGTTGCCCGGCGCGAGCGCGTTCACGCGCACGCCGGACGGGCCGACCATTTTCGCGAGTTCCTTGGCGAGATGGTCGATCGCCGCCTTCGACGTCCCGTAGGTGAGCGGCGTGCCGAGCGCCGCCAGGCCGGCGATCGACGAGATGAACAGCAGCGCGCCTTCCTTACGCGCCGTCAGGCGCCGCAGGACCGCGCGCGCCAGGCGGAAACCCGAGCCGAGATTCTGCGACAGGCCCGCTTCCCATGTCGCGTCGTCGACCTCGAATCCGGGCGGACAGGGGTGAAGCCCGACATTCGCCACGGCGGAATAGATGGGGCCGAACTCGGCCTCGATGCGTTCGACGGCCTCGTCGAGGACCTTGCTGTCGCGCATGTCGCCGGCCATCGACCAGACGCGGTCGGCGCCGAATTCAGCGACCAGCGCATCATGCGCCTTCGCCAGTTCCTCCGCCCCGCGCGCCGTCAGGGCGACGCGCGCGCCCTCGGCGAGGCAGCGTTCGACGATGGCGCGCCCGATGCCGCGACTGCCGCCAGCGACAAAAACCACCCTGTCCCTCAACTGCAGATCCATGACGTTTCCTGCTGCTTTCTTCCTGTCGTCATGGGACCATCATGCTACTTGCACGGCAAGCGCCGCGCCGATCTTTTCCGATCTGTGTCAATGGGCTGCGACTGGAACGGGGCCTGCATGGACGGTTCCATGAACGCAATTGCAGCGCGCGCCGCGCTTGAAGGCGCAAGACCCGCCCGCACCGCCTATCCGGCCGCCCGAGCCGCCATCGAGGAAGCGGTCCGCCTCGCCCCCGATGATATCGACGTCCGCATGGGCGCCTACAAATTCTATTTTTATGCGCACGAATACGAGCAGGCCGCCCGCCACGCGGGCCTGTGCATCGACGCATTCGCCGCCGATCTCGGTCTCTCGCCCGCCTGGCGCGACGTGCGCGCCTGCGACGCCGAATTCGGGGCGATCGACCAGAAATGCGGGCGCTACCTGCAGGCGCTGATCGCCTGGGGCTATTGTCGCGCGCGATCCGGCGCCTTGTACGAGGGCAGGGCGGCGGTGGAGAAGGCGGCCGACCTCGATCCGACCGATCGCTTCGGCGCGCGCCGCCTGATCGCCGTCATAGACCGTGGCGGCGAGGAAGTGGACGATTACGCGGCGTGAGGGCAGCGCCCCGCGTCAGGGGCAATTGTTGTGCTGCTTCCACTTGTCCTCGTGGCCGAGGAATTTCGCGAAAGCGGGCACGACGCAACGGTCCGGGCTCGTGTCTCCGGTCGCGGCGGCGCGCTGCGCCGAGAGCGTGCTGACCGGACCCGTGTCGAGTTTCAGCCCGACGCCGATCATCAGCGCCAGATAGACGGCCACGATGCCGGCCGTGCCGGGCCGGATGCGGTCGAGCGGCTCGGGCGGCAATTCGCACGCGCCGCCCGGACAGAGCTGCGCGCGCCTGCCGGGCAGCATGTTGTAGATCTTGCACCCGATACAGATGCCGAAGGACGTCTCGAAGAAGAGCAGCAGCAGGCACGTGCCGCACACCAGCATGTTGATCGGGCCGACGGTGTGATTGACGACCATCAGGAAGAACATGCCGAGCGCCAGCAGGAATCCTATGCCCCAGGCGAAACGCTTCTGCGGCGCGCCGGCCCATTCGGGCTGCTGGCTGTTCACCATCCACTGACCGACGATCATCGTCGGCGCGAGCCGCGGGTTCACGAACAGCCGGATCGTGAAGTCGATCAGGAAGGCGATTACGAAAATCTGGGTCGGTCGAAAATTTCCGAGCAGAAAGGCCTGCATGAACGTGATCAGCGCCCCGGCGAACAGGATGCCGGCGGCCGCCCGCACCGCGCGCTCGTTCAGGACCGGCACATCGAATTCCGGCCTCGTTTCGCCAAACTGGAAGATCGGGTTGCTCATGGCCTGCGCCTCGGCGGGGCTGCTTTGCAGCGCTCTTGCTTGTGCCAGGACTCATGCCGCCGGGCGGCAACATTGACAAGACATGCCGGGCGAGGCATTTCGTCGCCCATGACGAACCCGATCCGCCCGACCCGACGTTGACGCTGCGCTGATCCGGCGCGCGACAGACGCGCGCATTTCGTCCTATATCCCCAAACCGCAAGCGATCAGGGTCGGACCATGGCCTACAAGGTGTTCATCGACGGCGAAGCCGGCACGACCGGGCTCGAAATCCGTGAGAAGCTCGGCCCCCACAAGGGCGTCGAACTCGTCTCGATCGATCCGGAGCGGCGCAAGGACGCCGGCGCCAAGACCGAATTGCTGGCCTCGGTGGACGTCGCCATTCTCTGCCTGCCGGACGACGCCGCGCGCCAGACGGCGGCCATCGTCGACAGCATGGGCGCCGACGGACCGCGCCTGATCGACGCCTCGACCGCCCATCGCGTCGCCGACGGATGGACCTACGGCTTCGCGGAAATGGCGCCCGACCAGCAGAAGCTGATCGCCGCCGCGCGGCGCGTCTCCAACCCCGGCTGCTATGCGACCGGCGCCATCGCGCTGCTGCGGCCGCTGGTCGACGCCGGCCTCGTGCCCGCCGACTTTCCGGTGACGATCAACGCCGTGTCGGGATATTCCGGCGGCGGGCGGCAGATGATCGAGGCCTATGAGAACCACAAGGCGCCTCTGTTCGAGGCCTATGGCCTCGGTCTCGAACACAAGCACATTCCCGAAATCGTCAAATGGTCGGGACTGAAGGCGCGTCCGCTCTTCGTGCCGTCGGTCGGCAATTTCAGGCAGGGGATGCTCGTGTCGATCCCCCTGCAACTCGATGCGCTGCCGGGCAGGCCGAAAGCGGACGATCTCGAAGCCGCCCTCGCGAAACGCTACGCCGGCTTCAAGTATGTGCGCAGCGTGCATCCCGACGCGTCAGGCCGGCTCGATGCGCTGGCGCTCAACGGCACGAACGATCTGGAGGCGATCGTCTATGCGAACGAGGGGCGCAGGCAGGCCGTGCTGGTCGCCCGCCTCGATAATCTCGGCAAGGGCGCGTCCGGCGCGGCCGTGCAGAATCTCGAGATCATGCTCGGCCTTTAGCCTGTCGCGCGCCCGACACCCGAAAATGCGGCGCGCCGCGCTCTAGATGTGAGCTTTCATTAGGTTGTCCATCCGGTCCCGAACGGGGAAGCTGAGGTTGTCGAAGCTTCAGTCTCGCCGGAGGACCGGATGAACATCCACAAGAATGCCCGTTTGACGCCGCTCGGTCGAGAGCGGCTGGTGCGGCTGATCGAGAGCGGGCAGACGCCGGAGGCCGCCGCTCGAGCCGCAGGCGTCTGCCCGCGGACCGCGCGCAAATGGTGGACTCGCTTCAAGGCCGAAGGTTTGGCGGGGTTGCAAGACCGCTCGTCGCGCCCGCACAGGCTCAATCGACCGACGCCCGCGCCGATCGCAGCGCAGATCGAAGCCTTGCGGCGCCAGCGTTGGACCGGCGGGCAGATCGCCGCCGAAACCGGCGTCTCCGCGGCGACCGTCAGTCGCATCCTCAAGCGCCTCGGCCTCAACAGGATCGCGGCGCTCGAGCCGGTCGAGCCCGTGCGCCGCTACGAGCGCGAGAAGCCGGGCGAACTGATCCATATCGACATCAAGAAGCTCGGCCGGTTCGCGCAGGTCGGCCATCGCATTACCGGCGACCGCACAGGCCAGAGCAACGGCCGCGGCGTTGGCTGGGAGTTCGTTCACGTCTGCATCGACGATGCTTCGCGCGTCGCCTTCAGCCAGCTTCTGCCCGACGAGAAGAAGGAAAGCGCCGTCGCCTTCCTCAAAGCCGCCGTCGCCTACTACGCCAGCCTCGGCGTCCTCGTGCAGCGCGTCATGACCGACAACGGCTCGTGCTACAAATCCTCCGCCTTCCGCCAGGCATGCCGCGACCTGGGTCTGCGGCACATCAGAACGAAGCCGTACACGCCCAAAACGAACGGAAAGGCCGAGCGCTTCATCCAGACGGCGCTCCGCGAATGGGCCTACGCGCAGGCCTATCCACATTCTGACCGATGCGCCGCCGAACTGCCGATCTGGCTGCACCGATACAACTGGCATCGCCCGCACAGCGCGATAAAATCAAAGCCGCCAATCAGCCGCCTCGGTCTAACTGAGGACAACCTGTTGAGGCTCCACATCTAGAGGCCGGCGCGCTTGTCCTGCGGCTTCGCGGCGGGCGCCTTGGCCGGAGCCTTGGCTGCCGGCGCGGCGGAAGCCGCGGGCTTATCCGCGGGCTCTTCAGGCGCAGGCGCCGGCGCCGGATCCGGTTTGTGCGCCTGCATCTGCGTCGTCAGCCGCGCCACCTGCGCCGACAGGAGCTGTTGCGCCTTCGGGTTCAGTTCGATGGCGCGTTTGTAGACGGCGATCGCCTGCGCCAGTTCGTTGTGGGCCTCGAGCGATCGGGCGACCGTGGCCAGCAGGTCCACGTCGCCGCCTGCGAAAGCTTCCGCCTCGGCGAGTTTCTGCGCCGCGCCCTGCTTATCGCCCTGCAGCCACAGCACTTCCGACCAGCCCGTGAAAAACGCCGGGTCGGAATGGAAGCGCTGCGCGCTCTTGGTGAAGACGGCGAGCGCTTCGGGAAAGCGCTTCTGGCGCGCGTAGGCTTCGCCCAGCAAGACGTATCCGGTTGGCGTCAGCGGCGCGTTCTGCGTGGCCTTCAGGAAGGCGTCGGTCGCCTGCTTGAAGTCCTTTCGGTCCATCGCCGCCTTGCCGAGCGCATCCCAGGCGCGGGCGTTGTGCGGATCGGATTGCACGGCCTGGTGCAACAGTTCGTACACATCGTCGTCGCGCTTCATCACGCGCGCCGTATCGGCGGCGCGCAGCAAGGGTTCCGCGCCTACGGCGAGCTGGGCGGACGTGCGGTAGGAGACCAGAGCCTCCTCGTAGCGCTGCAGCTTGTGCAGGAATTTGCCGACCGCCAGGTGAACCTTGGAATCCTTCGGGCCGATCTGCTTGCTCTTCTCGACCTCGGCGAAGGCGGCGTCGTTCTGCCCCTTGTCGAGCAGCGCCATCGCCAGCGCGGTATGCCCGTCAGCCGCCGACGGGTTCAGTTCGATCGCCTTGCGTGCGGTGGCCTCCGCTTCGTCGAGTCGCCCGCCGAGACGAAGCGCGTCGGAGAGGTTGACGTAGCCGGTCCAGAATTTCGGATTTTCCTCGATCGCCGGCCGGAAATTCTCGACAGCCTCCGTGAAGCGCCCCTGTTCGCGGTCGATCATGCCGCGCATCGTATAGCCCAGGGCTCGTCGCCCTTGGTGTCGTCGAGCAGCGCCGCCTGCGTCGCGTCGCGCGCGTCGTACAGCCGGCCGACGCGGAAATAATAATAGCCGAGGTTGACCGGATCGAACTGGCGCATGACCCGTTCGGCCGCATGGTCGATCAGCGGCGCCGCTTCCGTGAACGTTTCTTCCGACTTGTAGAGCGGACCCTTGCCGACGATGCGCAGGCGCAGGCCGTATTGTCCCGGCAGCTTCTTGTCGTCGTCGGCGGGCACCGCGATATAGACCTCGCCGGTCACCTTGGTTTCCTGCACGCCGAGCAATTGCCGGACTTCGCTGATAACGGCGTTGAGATTGAAACCGCCGACCGGAAGCTGGATCGAGGGCATCGTGGAGTCCATGTCGAGGCCGGTAATCGCCGCCTTCTCCTTGGCGGAGCCTGCGATCTGGTCGATCTCGGAAACACGGTCGAGGATCTGCTGGGCGATGACGTCGTCGGTGAAGCCGCGATCCGTCAGCGGGCCGGGAACGGCGATGTCCTTGATGACGAAGGTCGGCTTGGTCGCCATGCGGTAGATGGCCGGCGCGCCGACGAGGATGGCCGCCAGCACGCCGACATTGACCACGACCTTTCGCAACGGCTCGACGAATTGGGCGAGCCATTGCACGGCCGCCGAGCCGCCGGCAAGCATGCGCTGGAACAGGGACGGTCTGGGAGCCGGGGGCTCCGGAACCGGGGCCGCCGCCGGCTGCTGCTCCACCGCCGGATCCGTCGCTGCGTCGCTCAAGTTCGCCCCCGAAAAGTCCCGCTTCCCGCGGCTTTCGGCGGGAAGCGTAAGCTTGTCGTTAGCGAAAATGGACGCCGTTTACAATTGCCGCACAGGCCCGAATTTCGGGCCTGTGTATCAATCGTCGGACCCGTAGGCGACGACGCGACAGGCCTGTTCGCCGAGCCCGTCGATACCCAAGCTCATCGTGTCGCCGTGCTTGAGGAAGCGCGGCGGCTTCTTGCCCGCGCCGACGCCGGGCGGCGTGCCGGTCACGATTACGTCGCCGGGCTCGAGCTTCATAAACTGGGAAATGTAGGAAACGATCTTCCTCACGCCGAAGATCATCGTCTTGGTGGAGCCGGTTTGCATCCGCTCGCCGTTGACGTCGAGCCACATGTCGAGGTTGTGCACGTCCTTCACCTCGTCCGTCGTGACCAGCCAGGGGCCGAGCGGCCCGAAGGTCGGCGCGGACTTGCCCTTCATCCAGTTGCCCCCGCGTTCGAGCTGGAACTCGCGCTCGGACACGTCGTTGGCCAGGCAGAAGCCGGCGACATGGTCCATCGCCTCGGCTTCCGAAATGTAGGACGCTTCCTTGCCGATCACGATGCCCAGTTCGACCTCCCAGTCGCACTTCTGCGAATTCTTGGGGATCACCACGTCGTCGTTGGGGCCGACGATGCAGTTCGGCGCCTTGTTGAACAGGATCGGCTCTGCCGGGATGGGCATGTTGGATTCGGCCGCGTGATCGGCGTAGTTGAGGCCGACGGCGATGAAATTGACGGGGCGCCCGACACAGGCGCCGATGCGCGGGCTGCCCGAAACGGCCTTGAGTTCGCCATTCTTCAGAGCCTTGGCGACCTTCTTGAGGTGCTTGGCCGAGACGTATTCGCCGACGAAATCCGGAACGATGTCGGAACAGTCGCGCAACTTGCCCTTGGCGTCGATCACGCCCGGCTTTTCCTTGCCCGGCTTTCCATAGCGTAAGAGTTTCATGCGGACGTTCTCCCGTCTTCGCGCATTACCAGCGCTGACATGTCTGTGCGACGATCTTGCGACGGGCGCAAGGTGGACTGCAAGGGGCAGCCTGGACGGGCAGGGGCGGCCGGGCCCTTACCGCGCAGCAACCCGGTCCGCGCGAGCACATAAACGGTTTGGAAATTGTGACCGTCGGTGACCCGTTTTTCACCAAACTTCCCCAGCGGCATTAACTGGCCTGCAACGTCCGCCGGATACAAAGATCGCGCCCAGCGGGATCGTTCCGACATGCTGGCGCAATGATCGGAGTAACCCAATGAAGAACGTTTTCTCTCGCTTCCTGAAGGACGAGTCCGGCGCCACGTCGATCGAATACTCGCTGATCGCCGCTCTCATCGGCGTCGTGATCATCACGGCCGTCACCAAGCTCGGCACCAGCCTGTCGACGAAGTTCAACACCATCGCCAACGCGGTGACCTAATACGAATTCGCTTGGGCGGATTAGCAAGGCCCCGGTTTCCGGGGCCTTTTCTTTTGCGCGCGCGGCGCTTGCCCGCCGCATTCGCGCGCCCACAAAAGCAGACGGGCTGCGCTTTCGCGCAGCCCGTGGAGCCAAATCATAAGGTCAGTGCGCGGAGCCTGAGCGCGAAATCAAGTACACGCGGATGTTCCGCCATCTTGGTTGATGCGTGGTTAACGGCGCCTCACCAGCAGCGGCGGATCCGCTTCACGACGACGCGATGCCTATAGACCTTGCGGACGACGATTGTGCGGCAGCGCGGTCCGGCGACATACACGCGCGCATGATGGCGATGCCGCCAGTAATAGTCGCGTTCGCCGCCGCGCACGTAACCGTGCACCCGCACATGGTCGCCGCCCCGGAAGCGATCCCGGTCGCGATCCATGCCCATGCGCCCGCCACGGTCGCGGTCGCGATCCATGCCTCCCATGCGGCCGCCGGAATCGCGATCCATCCCGCCGCTGCGCTCGCCGCGGGTCGCCGCGCCTCCCGAGCCGCCGCCGGGTTGCGAAGTGGCGCCCGCGGAGCCGCCGCCGCCCTGGCCGCGCTCGGCGCCGCCGCCGCCCGACGGAGGGGCCGCATTGCCGCCGCCGGCCTGCGCGATCGTCAGCGTTGCGGGCGCCGCCGCGACAACGGCCGGAGCAGACGCCACGACAAGGGCGGCGAAGGCCGCGAAAGTGATCCTTTTCATTGCATTCCCTCTCTCTGGACAACAGAACATCGCCGCCGCGGGCCGTTCGCCTGCGTCGCAATCCCTTGGGAAACACGGGCTGTTCCGAGAGGTTCCGGACGTCGCGAACCGCCGGTGGCGGCGCGGCGCCCGAGCTAGCGCTTCTGCTGCGCGAGGAAGACGTCGCCGACCAGCGACGAATGTCCCCATGGAACCTGCTGCTGCTGCGTCGCGCCCATCACGTCGACGCGCACGAGCTTCATCATCTGCTCGACTTCGAGACCCTGCCGCGGCAGGTATTTGAGCAGCGCCGTCGTGAAGGGGCTGTTGCGTCCTCTTCCATCCTGCGCCACGGCGTCCGGCTGCGTCGAATAGGCGATCATGGTGCCGGCGGCGGCCTGCACCTGCGCCAGGCCCTGCGAGACCGATACCGACCGCGTGCCTGCGCCGCGCGATTTCGCGAGGCTGCGGGTGAAGGGATTGTCGCGGCATGCGTCCAGGAAGACGAGGTTGACGCGATTGCGATCCTCCATCGGCCGCAGGATCGAACGCAGGTCGACCGCGTCCAGATCGAGATTGCCGGGCGTCTCGAGCTGCGCGTCGACGGGGATCAGATAATTGTCGCCGTTCACCTGGATGCCATGGCCGGCGTAGAAGAACAGCGCCAGGTCGGCCGACTGCAATTGCGCCGCGAACTGCTTGACGAGCGCGATCATGCCGCGCCAGTCGAGATCGTGTCCCTCGATGACGGTGAAGCCGAGCTTGCGCAGCGCGTCGGCCATGTCGGTCGCGTCGTTTGCGGGATTGGGCAGCGGACTCGCAAATTTGTAGGCGCTGTTGCCGACGACCAGCGCGACGCGATTCCCGTTCGTCGACGCCACGCTCTTCGCCGCGTCGTTCTGCGGCTCGTGCGCGGTCGGCGGGGCAGGGGCGGCCGCAGGCTGCACGCCTCCCTTGGACTGGGCGGGTTCCGGGACCGCGCGCCCTTCGGCGCGCGCATGGATGCGCTCGCTGGCCGTGCGAATGCGCGGATCGTCGGGCGACCGCTCGCGCGCCGCGTCTATGTCGGCCACAGCGCGCGGAATGTCGTTCTGCTTTTCGTAGGCCAGCGCGCGATAGAAATAACCGCCGGATTGCGCCGGCGCGATCCGCACGGCCTTGTCGAGATCGACGAGCGCCTTCGCGAAGTCGCCGCGATTGACGTTCATCCGCGCGCGATCGATATAGGCGCCGATGAATTGCGGCGCAGAAGCGATGATCGCGTCGTAGTCGCGCGACGCGCCGGCATAGTCGCCCTTGTTCGCCAGGCAATAGGCGCGGGCGTTGAGATACCAGTTTTCGTTCGGCTTGATCTTCAGGCCTTCCTCGACGTCGGCGAGACAGGCGTTCCAGTCGCCCTTCATCTGGAATCCGTTGGCGCGGTGCACGAAGCTGTCGGCGACGCGGGGACCCGGCCCCAGCGCGATGACTTGCGTGAAATCCGATATGGCCGGGTCGGCGCGGTTCTGCAGGCGATACGCGAAGCCGCGATTGAAGAACGCGAACTCGTTGCGCGGATCGAGCTTGATGGCTTCCGAGCAATCGGCGATCGCCCAGTCGAGGTCGCGCGCGAATCTTCTGGCCTCGCAGCGGGCGGCGAGGGCGCGTGCGACAATGTCTGCGCCAGGCTTCGGCTGGGCGTCGATGACCTTCGCGCAGGCGGCGATCCGGTCCGCCGGTCGGCCGCTCAGGCAGGCCTCCGGCACGGCGTCCTGCGCGACGGCGAAATCG
This sequence comes from Beijerinckiaceae bacterium, assembly GCA_046349215.1. Lineage (GTDB taxonomy): Bacteria > Pseudomonadota > Alphaproteobacteria > Rhizobiales > Beijerinckiaceae > JAJXWB01. Next base: position 167,244 of record JAXMCV010000005.1, on the reverse strand, counting down.
ACCGTCGCGAGCATGAGGAGGATCATCGGGACAATCGGCCGGATTGCGATCATAGGGCGCCAGAACCAGAGGACAGCGCAGCCAACCAGTTGCGCCGCATCCTGTCTATCCGCGCGCGCGGCGGGCCGATGTCCGCCAGCGCACATCGCCTTCGCGGATCAGCACTTGATCCGCACATACTCTCCCGGAGCGTCGCAGATCGGCGCGAGCTTGCCGCCGCCGGGTTCACGCGCCGGAACCTTTTCGGGCGCCTGCGCCACGATCCACTTGATCCAGTCCGGCCACCAGGAGCCCGGCGTCTCCTTGGCGTTCTTCACCCAGTCCTCGAACGAGCCCGACGGCTTCGGACCGGTCCAGTGCTGGTACTTCGGCTTGTAGGGCGGGTTGACGACCCCGGCGATATGCCCGGAGCCCGCCATCACGTAGCGCACCTCGCCGCCGAACAGCTTGGCGCCGTTGAAGGCGGATTTCGCCGGCGCGATGTGGTCTTCCTTCGCCGCGAGGTCGTAGATCGGGATCTTGATCTTGCCGAGGTCGAGCTTGACGCCGTCGATCACCGTGCGGCCATTCGCGAGATTGTTCGTGAGATAGCATTCACGCAGGTAGAACGAATGATTGGCGCGCGTCATGCGCGTCGAATCCGAATTCCACGTCAGCAGATCGAAGGCCATCGGCATCTGGCCCTTGAGGTAATTGTTGACGACGTAAGACCAGATCAGGTCGTTCGGCCTGAGCATGTTGAAGGCGTTGGCCATGCGCGAACCGTCGAGATAGCCGACGCCGGCCATCTGAGCCTCGACATTGGCGATCGTGTCCTTGTCGGTGAACACCTTGAGATCGCCGGGATCGGTGAAGTCGACCTGCGTCGTGAACAGCGTGGAACTGCTGATGCGCTTGTCGCCGATCGCCGCCATGTAGGCGAGCGTCATCGCCATCAGCGTGCCGCCGACGCAATAGCCGATCGACGTCACCTCCCGCTCGCCGGTAATCGTCTCGATCGCCTCGAGCGACTCGAAGACGCCTTCGCGCATGTAGTCGTCGAAACCCTTCTCTGCGTGGCGCTGGTCGGGATTGATCCACGAGACGACGAAGACGGTCAGGCCCTGGTCGACGCACCACTTGATGAAGCTTTTCTCGGGGTGCAGGTCGAGGATGTAGAACTTGTTGATCCACGGCGGCACGATCAGCAGCGGCCGGCGATAGACTTCCTTCGTCGAGGGCGCGTACTGGATCAGTTCGATCAGATCGTTGCGCCACACGACCTTGCCCGGCGAGATCGCGAGGTTTTCGCCCAGCCGGAATTTCGTGTTGTCGGCCTGGCGCAGCCGCAGCGCGCCGTTCCCCGCCTCGATGTCCTCGGCCAGCATGTGCAGGCCGCGCACGAGGTTCTCGCCTTCCTCCTTGAACGTCGTGCGGATCAGTTCGGGATTGGTGGCCAGAAAATTGGATGGCGATAGCGCCGCCGCCATCTGGCGCACGTAGAACGCCGCCTTCATGCGCTCGAGGGGTTCCAGATCGCGGTTTTCGGCGACCAGCGTGTTCGTCCAGTTCACGGTCAGCGTATAGGCCTGCCGGATGAAATCGAAGATCGGGCTGTCCTGCCATTGCGGATCGGCGAAGCGCTTGTCCTTCGGATCCGGCGGCAGAAGCGGCGCGACCGCCTCGCCCGACATGCGCCGCAGCGTATTGCCCCACAGCGTCATGAAGCCCGAAGTGAGCGCGGTCTGCGCCTGCAGGGTGCGGGCAGGGTCGGACAGCCAGTATTCGGCGACCTTGCCGATCGCCCTGATTCCGTCCGCCAGTTCGGTTCCCGCGGCCGACGGCGTCTCGCCCTTTTCGAGCGGGCGCATGTAGGCGGCCATGACGCGCGCGCCTTCTTCCAGCATCCTCGTGGCGTTCTGTGCGAGCTTCTCGAAATTCGGGATCGTCGCGACGATCGGCTTGGCGGCGTCCGCCGCGACAGGTTCGGCTTTCGGCGGCGGGGTCATGGCGACCTTCGCCTCGTCCAGGAGCTTCGGCGGCGGGGCCGATTCGACGGGCGCCGCGACCCTTTCGACCGCCTTGGCCTTGCGAACGGCTTTCGGCTTGGCGACGCGCGGCGGAGCCGCAGGTTTCGCCGTCTGCGCTTCGCCGTTGGCGTGGCGCGACTTCGAACCTTCACTCATCCGATCCTCCCTCCGGCCATCCTGATGGGACCTTTTGGCTTGCGGTCCCTTTTCAGACATAATACCGGCCTATCCATCCGCCGCGCCATCGATCAAAACGGCTTAGACGAACAAATTTATCGCTCCCATGTCCGCAGAGCAGCGCATCGCATCTTCCTGTGTCCGCCTGATGGCGGTCATTGCGCTCGTCGCGGCGGCGGCGTCCCCGGCGGCGGCGCAGCAGGCGCCCAAGGTCAAGGCCAAGTCCACCGACGACCCGTTCACCGTCATGTCGCGCTGGAAGCCGACCGCCGACGCGCCCGACATGCCCGATTTCGTCAAGAAATCCCGGCCGGATGGCCAGATGGACTACGCGCCGGTGACCGGCGACGAACCGGCCCGGCCCAAGCGCATGAGCCCGGCCGAACTCGCCGCGGCCACCTCGAAAATGGACGCGGCCGCCGCCGCCGCCCGAGCTAGGGCCGCGGCCGCCTTCCCCGCGAACAAGGCGCGCCGCCCGGCATCTGCCGAGTAGGGCATCAGGCAAACGCCCGCATCCCGCTTTCGGTCGCTTTCGCATTTCAATTCGTAACCCTTTCCGACTAGAACGCTGAGAGAGCGCGTTCGGGTCGGGACGCAGCAAGAGAGACAGGACAAATGTCGGATTTCTATCGCGTGCGGCGCCTGCCGCCCTACGTCTTCGAACAGGTGAACCGCCTGAAGGCGCAGGCCCGCAACGCCGGCGCGGACATCATCGACCTGGGCATGGGCAATCCGGACCTGCCGGCGCCCAAGCATGTCGTGGACAAACTCGTCGAGACGGCCGGCAAGCCGCGCACCGACCGCTATTCGGCCTCCAAGGGAATCGCCGGCCTGCGCCGCGCCCAGGCCGCCTATTACGAGCGCCGTTTCGGCGTGAAGCTCAATCCCGACACCCAGGTCGTCGCCACCCTCGGCTCAAAGGAAGGCTTCGCCAACATGGCCCAGGCGATCACGGCGCCGGGCGATGTCGTGCTGGTGCCGAACCCGTCCTATCCGATCCACGCCTTCGGCTTCCTGATGGCGGGCGGCGTCATCCGCTCCGTACCCGCCGAGCCGACGCCGGACTATTTCCCGGCGCTCGAGCGCGCCATCATGCATTCGATCCCCAAGCCGATCGCGGTGGTCGTCTGCTACCCGTCCAATCCGACCGCGATGGTCGCCTCGCTCGACTTCTACAAGGACCTCTTGGCCTTCGCGAAGAAGCACGAGATCTTCATCCTGTCCGATCTGGCCTACGCGGAAGTCTATTTCGACGACAATCCGCCGCCCTCGGTGCTGCAGGTGCCCGGCGCCTTCGAGGTGACGGTCGAATTCACCTCCATGTCGAAGACCTATTCGATGGCCGGCTGGCGCATGGGCTTCGCCGTGGGCAACGAGCGCCTGCTGTCGGCGCTCGGCCGCGTGAAATCCTACCTCGACTACGGTGCCTTCACGCCGATCCAGGTCGCCGCCGCAGCCGCGCTCAACGGTCCGGACGATTGCATCAGGGAGATGCGCGCCACCTACAAGCGCCGCCGCGACGTGATGGTCGAGAGCTTCGCGCAGGCCGGCTGGACCATTCCGGCGCCCTCGTCCTCGATGTTCGCCTGGGTGCCGATCCCGGAAAAATTCCGCGCGCTCGGCTCTCTCGAATTCTCGAAGCTGCTGATCGAGAAGGCCGACGTGGCGGTTGCGCCGGGCATCGGCTTCGGCGAGCACGGCGACGATTACGTTCGCCTTGCGCTGGTCGAAAACGAGCAGCGCATCCGTCAGGCCGCGCGCGGCCTGCGCCGCTTCTTCGACAATGCCGAAACGCTGCACAACGTCATGCCGATGAAGGCGACGGGCTAGCTAGCAGTTCGGACCGGTGCAGGGACCATCGCCGCCGCCATTCGGGTTGCCGGGCGAGGGCGGCGGCGGCTGGTTCTGCGTGTTCGTATAGCCGCGGATGATCTGGTTGAGGATCGCGGGCAGATCGACATTCGGGGTCTGGGCGTCGCCACGTGGCGTGCCGACCCCGAATTGCGCGGCCTGCGTATCGGTCGGCGTCGTCGTCACGCCTCCGGTCTGTCCTGGCGCGCTCGAGAACAGCGCCATCAATTGTTGCAGGGTCGCGGGATCGACCGGCGAGGGCGGGCCGGGCGGCGTGCAGGCCGGTTCAGTCGGTGGCCGAAACCGGCGACGCCTGGTCCTTGGCCGTGCGGCGATCGAAGACGGACGTGAACCGGTAGGTGGGGCCGACCAGCACCGACCACGAGGAGGCGTTGTAGTTCGGGATGTTCGAGTTCGTGCGCGAGTACTGCACGTTGGCCGTCACCCCCCGTCCGGCGTGATCGGCATGTCGAGAATTGCGCCGGCGCGCCACTGGCGGTCGCGACGCGCCACCAGCGGATTGATCGACCAGTCGGCAGCGTCGAAATTGAAGGCTGCGAAGCGAACGAAGGGCGAGACCGACCAGCGCCAGCCGATCGTCTCCGACAGTGGATCGAAATCGATTTTCGCGCCGGCCTGGACGGCGGTCTCGCTCGAACTCGTCGCCGGCGTCGCGCCCGCGTTGCGCCGCGCGACAATATTGCGGTTCAGCCTCACCCCATCCGCGACGTTCCAGACCGCGCCGAGACTGCCGGTTAGCAGCGAACCCGTGTTGAAAACGTATTGCGAGCCGTAAGGCATGTTCGGGTTCGAAACGTTGATCTTGCGCCACTCGACGCGCGGTTCGACACGAAAGGCGGACGTGACGGGCAGGCGCGCGGAATGCCGGCGCCGGCCGTCTGTCCGAAGCCGCCGCCGGCGATCGTGCTGTAGTCTCCCACGACGTAAGGCTTGATCGAGGCGCCGGGATATTCCTTGGGCGCGATCATGATCCGCGGGCCGGTGGAGATTTCCGTATATCCCGCCGAATAGCCGGAATAGGAAGGCTGCGGCGCGCCGATGCCCGACAGGCGCGTCTCCCAGATATCGCCGCGGCCGTTCTGCCAGTCGTAGACGTGCAGGACGTCGCCCAGCACGGTCAGGTTCGCGCCGCCCAGCTTCGGCACATAGGCCGGGTTGAGCGCCCAGGCGCCGTATGATTGGATCGGCGCGAAACCGCGCGACTGCGTGAAGTTGGAATTGTATCCGAGGCCGAAAGTCACCGAACCGTAGAACCGGCTGGGACTCGTCTCCTTCTGCGCATTGGGCAGCATCACCTGCGCGCGACGGCGGATCGATTCCTCCAGCCCGGGCGTATTCAGCGCGTCCTGGAAATAGCGCGCGGCCATGGCCTAGGAACCGAGCCGGAAGTACAGCACGCCCAATTCGTATTTCACGCGTCGGAAGTTCGGTTGAAATAGAGCAGACGCTCGAGCGCTACGATCGCCGCCTCGTAGTCCTTCGTCGAGATGGAGGCTGTCGCGTACGAGAATGCAGCATCGAAATCGGCGGGCCGGTTCAGGATCTTGCCGAGCAGCGCGCGTGTCGGAAGCGTCGAATTTGCGTTCGGAACCTCGACGTCGCCGCTGACGTCGACCTCGACGGCCTCTCGCGAAAGCGTGTCCTGCGCCCGCGCGCCCGATGACAACAGGGTCGCGACGCCGACCGTCAGACAGGCCGCGCGCCAGCGGCTGTGACAGTCTTGCGGCGAAGAAGTCTGCCGTAAGACACGGAACGCTTTCCCCCGAGAAGCCGATGTAGAGCGCGTATAATACGGTGTTTTGTCGCCAACGTCGCCGCCAGCCGGCCACGTCCCCCGCCGTTTGCCGCCGCATGTGGCGGAAAGGGCACAAACCAGCTGGCGTAAGCAATTGTCGGAGAAGGCAGAGATGACGTCGATCGGGCAATCCTGGCTCCTTTGGGCGCTGGCTTCGGCGGCCTTCGCCGCCCTGACGGCGATCTTCGCCAAGGCTGGCGTCGCCAATGTCGATTCAAGCCTGGCGACCTTCATCCGGACGCTGGTCGTCGCGCCGCTGGCCGCCATCTTCGCCTGGGGGAGCGGAGCGCTGAACATGGCCGACGTGCCGGCCCGCGCGTGGATGTTCCTTGTTCTTTCGGGGCTTGGGACCGGAGCGTCGTGGCTCTGCTATTTCCGCGCGCTGCAACTCGGGGACGCCGGTCGCGTGGCGCCGGTCGACAAGCTGTCACTGGTGCTCGTGGCGATCTTCGCCGCGCTCTTCCTTGGCGAAAGCCTGAACTGGAAGAACTGGCTGGGGATCTTCTTGGTGACGGGCGGCGTGATCCTGCTTGCGCTACGCGACTGACGCCTAGACAGAACAAAATGTTCCCTTTATGTTCTCATTCTTGTCTGGAGTGAGTCGCATGATGAGGCTGTACTGGTCGCCGCGGACCCGGTCCCTGCGGGCGTTGTGGATGCTGGAGGAAACCGGTGTCGCCTACGAGCGCGTGCTCGTCGACATCGGCAAGGGGGGGCAGGACGATCCGGCATTCCGGCGGATCAATCCGATGGGCAAGGTGCCGGCCTTCGAGGATGGAACGGCGCAACTGGCCGAATCCGCCGCCATCTGCGCCTACATCGCGGAGCGCGTACCGGAGGCGGGACTGGCGCCGGCCGTCGGAGATCCGCTGCGCGGTCGCTACTTCCACTGGCTGTTTTTCGCGCCGGGCTGCATCGAGCCGGCGATGGCCCAGAAGTTCGTCAATTTCGAACTGCCGTCTTCGGCCGCCGCCTGGGGCGATTTCAATCGCGTCTTCAACGTGCTCGAAGGCGCGCTGGAGAAGGGGCCGTGGATTCTCGGCGACAGGTTTTCGGCAGCCGATGTGATGATCGGCTCGGACCTGATGTTCGCTGTCGAGCGCTTCGGCATCGTCGAGCGCCGGCCGTCGTTCGACGCTTATCTCCAGCGCTGTCACGCCCGCCCGGCGCTCCAGCGCGCGCTGGCCATCGACGAGGCCGGCGCGGTCGGTCGTGATTAGCGGTGCAAATCCGGCTTTCGCGGCTGCGCCTGCGCCCGCTCGCCGCTACCATCCGCCCGTGCTCGACCAGGCTCAGAAGCTTTTTCTCGATGTCGAGAGTTCCCTGGCCGGTCGCCCCTGGCGGCCGAGGCTGGACCTCGCGGGGGAGGCGCGCGCGCTCGCCATCGTCCAGCGCCACGGACTGGGCGACCTGCTCGCCCGGGTGCTTGCCGGCCGCGGCGTCGGCATCGACGAGGCGAACGCCTATCTCGACCCCACGATCAAGGCGCTGATGCCGGATCCTTCGACGCTGCGCGGCATGGACGAGGCTGTGGAGCGCCTTCTGGCCGCCGTGTCGGGGAAGCAGAAGATCGCCGTCTTCGGCGACTACGATGTCGACGGCGCCTGCGCGGCGGCGCTTATGGCGGCGTTTCTAGAGGCCTGCGGAATCGAAACACTGGTCAGAATTCCTGACAGGATATTTGAGGGTTACGGACCAAATCCTCAGGTGATGAATGAGCTGTCTGCCGCCGGCTGCAGGCTGGTCGTGACGGTGGATTGCGGCACGACCTCGCACGAGGCGATCGCCGAGGCGCGCCGCATGGGCATGGACGTGATCGTGCTCGATCATCACCAGGCGCCGGAAGTCCTGCCGGAGGCGATCGTCGTCAATCCGAACCGGCAGGACGACCTCTCCCGCCTCGGCGCCCTCTGCGCGGCCGGAGTCGTGTTCATGACGCTGGTGGCCCTGAACCGCGCCTTGCGCGAGCAGGGCTTCTGGAACGCGCAGCGGCCGCCGCCCGATCTGCTCCGCGAACTCGACCTGGTCGCGTTGGCGACTGTCGCCGATGTCGCGCCGCTGACCGGTCTGAACCGCGCCTTCGTCGTGAAGGGCCTCGCCGTCATGCGGTCGCGCAGCCGCACGGGCCTGGCCGCGCTGATGGACGCCGCCCGCCTGTCCGGCCCGCCGCAGGCCTGGCACCTCGGCTTTCTGCTCGGACCGCGCATCAACGCCGGCGGCCGCATCGGCGACGCCGCGCTCGGCGCCCGCCTGCTGCTGACCCGGGACCCGGCGGAGGCCAGCAGGATCGCCGCCGAACTCGACCGTCTGAACAACGAACGCCGCGCCATCGAACTCGCCACCGTCGAGCAGGCGCAGGCCGAGGCCGAACTCGCCCTCGGCCGGAGCGGGGAGAGCGCGGCCGTCGTCGTCGCCGGAGAAGACTGGAGCCCGGGAATTGTCGGCCTCGTCGCCTCGCGCCTGAAGGAGAAATTCGGCCGGCCGGCCTTCGCCATCGCCTTGGCAGGCAGGACCGGAACAGGATCGGGTCGCTCGATCGGCGGCGTCGACCTGGGATCGGCGGTCCGGGCGGCGGTCGAGGCCGGAATCCTCGTCAAGGGCGGCGGTCACGCCATGGCGGCCGGCGTGACCATCGCGCGCGACCGCCTCGGCGATTTCCGGGCTTTCCTCGAGGAAAAGCTGGCGGCCGGCGTTTTCGCGGCGCGCGCCCGCGACGCGCTTTATGTCGACGGCGCGCTGACGGCGGGCGGGGCGAGCCGCGAACTCGTCGCCGCGCTGGCGGGCGCGGGCCCGTTCGGCGCGAGCTGCGCGGAACCGGTCTTCGTGCTGCCGCGCCACCGCATCCTCAACGTCATGCCGGTCGGCGAGGACCATCTGCGCGTCGCCGCTGGCGCAGCCGATGGTTCGCGTATCGAGGCCATGGCCTTTCGCGCACGGTCGACCGAACTGGGCGCGGTGCTGCCCGCGATGGCGGGGCGCAGCGCGCATCTGGCCGTCAACCTGTCGCTCGACCATTACGGAGGCCGCGAGCGGGTGCAGGCGCGCCTCGTCGACGCGGCGCGGGCCGATTGAATTCGCGGACTGAATTTTCGCGCGATCCGGATTTTTATGGCCATTGCCAGCGCTGGCGACCGGCCTTATAGAGGCGCCATTCGAGTGGCCTCGGCCGCGAATCCGCGCCCATCGTCTAGCGGTCCAGGACGTCGCCCTTTCACGGCGAAAACAGGGGTTCGATTCCCCTTGGGCGCGCCAATGAAATCAACAAATTATCGCGATCTGCGAGGGTCGTGGGCTGTTTCGTGCCCACCTCCTGGCCGACAGCCATGCCGAGCAAAACCTCGGCCTCGCGGACGGACACATCGGCAAGTTGGGATGCGGGCGCGCCCCTCAGCAGACGTTGCAATTGGCTGGATAGGGCGGAAAGCAGACGATGGGCCTTCAGGCCTCTCTCCAGCTTCACGCAAGGTTCGCTAGCCAAGCTAGAACCCGGGGGATTCGGGAGGTGGTCGTGGCACCGGCGAGCATTCGGCGCGACGAGCGAACGCTTGTCCAACAAGCAGTCCAAACGCTGGGAGTCAGGCCGACGGCCAAGGTCCGGCGCATAGCAGAGCCAACCTATTCTGACCTGTTGACTGAAGTCGGGATCGGCACAGCATCGAGGCGCAACGTCAAGGTCCTTCGAGAATGGATAGCTTACCGAAACAAGAACCCGAACGATTCCGTATGCAACGCGATGCTCGGTGGCTCGCCGCCTCAATGGGTCAAGGCGCATTGCCAGTTCATGAAGCGCTTTGCAGCACGCGAAGGAATCTCGCGATGGGAACGACGAGCTTCGTTGAAGTCCATACGCTGGACGACCCTGAGCAGATTGTTCTTGCCGCTACAGTCCTCAACGACGCCCCCAAGACGATCATGAAAACCTACTCGCATATCTTACCGGATGACGCTTTTGCCGCATTCGCAGAACTCTCAGACGACGTCGCGAAGGCTAGAAAAAGGCCGCCTCGGCGACTTCGGATTCAATCAAGGGGTGTGGCATTTCAGGAGCGCTTCAAGCGTTGAAAGCAACGTCACGATTGAAAATCGGGCGATTCACCAAAAATCGCGACCGCTCTGCGCCTGCGCTCACGCTCATCCAAACGGCCGTTTCCGACGACCAGTTTAAGTCCCTGACGTTGGCTTTCAAATTGCGAAGTCCAGGCCGGGAGGCTCGGACTTGGCCAGAAGCGGCACAAGCTGCGCCATTCCGACCCAAGGCACGGGGGAGCAATGGCTTTTTCATTGAGACTCGACCAGGAATTCTACGCGACGGAAAAACGTCGCAAGCGCAATGTTGGCCCGTCCGGGCTCGTGCGGTCGGTGCGCGACGCATTCGTCAAGCGTCAGGCGCAGCCGCGTCCCGACACGGAAATGCCCGAGCACCATTTCGGCATTCAGTCCTATGGGCCGATGCTGCGCCCGATCCCCGGCAGCGCCGTCGTCCTGTGCGAAAAATTCGGACGTTCGACGCGCGCCGGCAAGGTCGCCTCGCGCCGCCGGCCCGGCTGAGTTTGCGCTGACTGCATCCGCCGCTCCTGCGTGCTAAACCTCGCGCGCACGACAGGGGATTCTCATGCCGACCGCTGACAGGCCGCTCACGCATCGCGCGCGCTCCGCGCTGCGCGACCTGCTGACCAGCGGGGCGGCCGGCGGCCTCGTACTGATGGCCAGCGCCGCGCTCGCCCTCGTCGTGGCCAATTCGCCGGCCCGTCACGCCTATTTCCATGCGCTGGAGACGTATCTCGGTCCGCTCGATCTGCTGGAATGGATCAACGACGGCCTGATGGCCGTGTTCTTCCTGCTCGTCGGACTCGAGATCAAGCGCGAGATGCTGTCCGGCGAACTGGCGAGCTGGGGCAGGCGGGCCTTGCCCGGTCTCGGCGCGCTCGGCGGCATGATCGCGCCGGCTCTCGTCTACCTGCTGGTCTGCCGTGGCGACCCGGCCTATGCGCGCGGCTGGGCAATCCCGGCCGCCACCGACATCGCCTTCGCGCTCGGGGTCCTGGCGCTGCTCGGGTCCAGGGTGCCGGCCTCCCTCAAGATATTTCTCGCCGCGCTCGCGATCATGGACGACCTCGGCGCCGTCGTGATCATCGCGCTGTTCTATTCGGCGGGCCTGTCCATGCCGATGTTGAGCGGGGAGGGCGCCTGCCTCGTCGTGCTGGCGCTGCTCAACCTGCGCGGCGTGAAGGTTCTATGGCCCTATCTGCTCGTCGGCCTGCCGCTCTGGTATTTCGTGCACGGCAGCGGCATGCACGCCACCATCGCGGGCGTCCTGCTCGCCGCCTTCATCCCGCTGGACGATAACGATCACGAGCATTCGCCGCTTCACCGGCTCGAACACGGGCTGCACCCCTGGGTCTCCTATCTGATCGTCCCGATCTTCGGCTTCGCCAATGCGGGGGTCTCGTTCGACGGAGTGACCGGCGCGACGCTCGCCCATCCCGTCACGCTCGGCGTGGCGGCGGGCCTTTTCATCGGCAAGCAGGTCGGCGTGTTCGCCGCCGTGCGCGGCGCCGTCGCGCTGGGGCTGGCCAGCCGCCCGCTCGGCGCGCGCTGGGTGCAGGTCTATGGCGTCGCCTTCATCTGCGGCATCGGCTTCACGATGAGCCTGTTCATCGGCGCGCTGGCCTTCCCGCATTCCGCCAATCTGGTCAATGAAACCAAGATCGGCGTGCTCGGCGGGTCGCTGGTCTCGGCGCTGGCGGGGGCGATCGTACTGACGGTCAAAGGCCGCGGCGCGCGGCGGGCGGGCAGGGCAAAGGCCTGATCCTATCGGGCCGCCTGCTTCGAGGCGGCCTTGGCCTCGTTCCAGAGGGCGTCCATCTCTTCGAGGCTCGCCTCGGCGGGCGTCCGGCCGCGCCGGGCAAGCTCCATTTCGATATGGGCGAAGCGCCTCTCGAACTTGGCGTTGGTCCGGCGCAACGCCGTCTCGGGGTCGACGCCGGCGTGGCGCGCGAGGTTGACCGCCACGAACAGAATGTCCCCGATTTCGTCCTCGACATCGTCCGACTTGCCCGAAGCGACCGCCTCCGCGACCTCTCGCGACTCCTCAACTATTTTATCAAGAACAGCGTGTATGTCGTTCCAATCAAAGCCGACTGCGCCCGCGGCCTTTTGAAGTTCGAAAGCCCGCGCGAGCGAGGGCAGGCCGGCTTTCACCTTGCCGAGCGCCCCGGCCGGCGGCGCGGGCAGGGAGGAGGCGGCGGCCTTGCGGGACGCCTTCTCGCGCTTTTCCTCGGCCTTGATCCTGCCCCACAGCGCCGAAACTTCGTCGGGGGTCAGGTCACGGGCGTCGCCGAAAACATGGGGATGGCGCCGGATCAGCTTGGCGGTGATCGCCTCGACGACGCCGCCGAAGTCGAACAGGCCCTCTTCCTCGGCCATGCGCGCATGGAAGACCACCTGCAGCAGCAGGTCGCCGAGTTCGTCCTGCAATTCCTCGAAATCGCCGAGGGCGATCGCGTGGGCGACCTCGTAAGCCTCTTCGATCGTATAGGGGGCGATCGTCTGGAAGGACTGTTCCAGATCCCAGGGGCAGCCTGTTCCCGGCGTGCGCAGCGCCGCCATGATCTCAAGGAGCCGTCCGATGTCGCGAGACTTTTCCATGCCATTCCATCGAGCAGCGGCCAAAGAAAAACCGGCGCTGCGAGGCGGCGCCGGTCATAAAGAAACGAGGGCAGGGCGCGCCCTGCCCGACACTCACGCCTGGATCGAGATGGCCTCGCGGCCCTTCGGCGTGTCGACGACCTGCATGTTGACCGCCTGACCTTCCACAAGGCGCTGGATGCCCGAGGAATTCAGAACGGAGATGTGGACGAAGACATCCTTGCCGCCGTCGTTGGACTGGACGAAGCCGAAGCCCTTGGTCTCGTCGAACCACTTGACCTTGCCCTGGACCGGCACGGCCGTGGACGGGTCGGGCGCCTGCCGGCGCGGCGGACGAGGGGAATCGCCGTAACCGCCGCCGCCAAAACCACCACGGTCGCCGAAGCCGCCGGAACGCGGACGCGGCTCCTGCGCGGTCGAGAGATCGGCCTCGAGAATGCGGGTCACCTGCTGGCCCTTCTGGCCGGTCGTCACGTTGACCTTCAGCTTCGCGCCTGGCGGGAGGTTGTCGTAGCCGGCCTGCTGAACAGCGCCTATATGCAGGAAGGCGTCGCCCGTGCCATTGCCGAGTTCGACAAAGCCGAAACCCTTGTCAGCCTTAAACCACTTGACCGTGGCGTCGATCGGCGGGCTGCTGGGCACCATCGGAGCGCCGCCGCCACCCATCTCGGGGAAGCCGCCGGGAGGCCCGAACTGCGAGCGGGGCGGGCGGCTCGGGCGCGGATTGTAATCGAAGCTCGGACCGTCGTCGTCGAAACCGCGCTTACGGGGACCGCGGAAATCTCTACCTTTGCTCATGCCTGTTCGCTCGTTCTAGCCACATCCGTACGGTAGATTTTCGTCCCCGCACAGGCTCCCATGAGAGCCCTCAGTTACACGCAAATGCTCGAAAGGCCGGCCCTCAAGCCAGCCTGACATTCAGAAATCCTGTTTTGGTCGTGAATGCCATAAGCCCGCGCGTTGCATCTATTACAGCGAAATTGAAGCCGTGGCTACTGGCCTCTTGCAGATTTCGCGAGGAAGCTCTGCCAAAAATTCAGAGCATTGCCAGGTCGTCTCACACAGACGAGCGCAGCACGTCGGGGAGGCGCTTCGACGCTCGTGGGCTACATATCTGACTCTGAAGGAAAGACATATCAATGATTCGCATAATGTATATTATGGAACATTTTCAGACGAAAATGACGGGTCCATAGCCGTTTAAGAGATCTGCGTTGCGATTTTCTGCGAACAAAGCTCGAACGCCGGAACGAAGCGCGAATCGGCGGTTCAGACGGCAATATCGACCCGCATGCCGTCGTAAGCAGGCGTCACATGCGGCGGGAGTTCCGCCGCGAGAGTGGCGTAGTCGAGGTCGGTATGCAGGTTGGTCAGGATTGCGCGTTTCGGCTTCAGCCGCTCGATCCAGGCCAGCGCCTCGCCGACCGTCAGGTGGCTCGGATGCCGACGGTATCGCAACGCATCGAGGATCCACACATCGAGACCTTCGAGCAGCGAACGGGTCTCCGGCGGAATGTCGCTGACGTCGGGCGAATACGCGACGTTGCCGAACCGGAAGCCGAGCGCATCGATTTCGCCGTGCCGGAACAGGAGCGGCGTCGCCTCGACCGCGCCTCCGGCGCCATCGATCGAGACCCTGCGTCCGGATACGAGCCGATGTTCCTTGAGGAGCGGCGGATACTGGCTGCCGGGCGGCGTCTCGAAGATGTAGCCGAACTTGGCTTTCACCTCGCGGGCGGTGAATTCGTCCATCCAGGTCGGGATCAGCCTGCCCGTTTCGACGACGATCGGCCGGACGTCGTCGATGCCGTGGATGTGGTCGGCATGGGCGTGCGTCAGCAGGACGCCATCGACGCGCCGGACGCCTCGGTCGATCATCTGTTCGCGGATGTCGGGTCCGAGGTCGACGACGACTTCGGTCGCGCCCGCAAGTCCCCGCCGCTCCACATGGACCGCGCAGCGGCGCCGGCGGTTTTTCGGATTGGACGGGTCGCAGGCGCCCCAGCCCTGCGACACGCGCGGTACGCCGGCCGACGAGCCGCAGCCGAGGATCGTCAGTTCGAAGCTCATGCGGCGAGCGGCGGCATCTTGGCGAAAAGCCGCAGGGCGTTGGCGGTCGTCGCTGCGGCGATTTCGGCCGCGCTGGCGCCGCGGGCCTCGGCCACGACCCTTGCGGTCTCTGCGACGAAGGCCGGTTCGTTGCGCTTGCCCCTGTAGGGCACGGGCGCCAGGAACGGCGCGTCCGTCTCGACGAGCAGGCGGTCGAGCGGCGCGTCACGGGCGATGTCGCGCAGTTCCTGTGAATTCTTGAAGGTCACGACTCCGGAAAACGAGATGTAGAGACCGAGCGCGAGCGCCCGCTCCGCAAGGTCCCGGGAACCGGTGAAGCAATGGAGCAGGGCCTTGAAAGCCCCCTTCCCCATCTCCTCCTCGAGGATTTTCGCCGTGTCGTCCTCGGCGTCCCGCGTATGGATCACCAGCGGCAGGCCGCTGTCGCGCGCCGCCTGGATATGGGCGCGGAATACGCGCTGGGCCGTCTCGCGCGGCGCGCGGTCGTAGTGATAATCGAGGCCTGCCTCGCCGATGCCGACGCATTTGGGATGGCTCGCCAGTTCGACGATCTGCGCCGCGCTCGCCTCGGGCTCGAGATGGGCGTTATGGGGATGCGTGCCGACCGTGCAGAACACGTCGGCATAGGCTTCGGCGATCGCGGCATAGTCTCTGAAATGGTCGACGCGCGTCGAGATCGTGATCAGCCGGCCGATTCCGGCGGCCTTGGCCCGGGCGACGACAGCGTCGCGCTCCGGCGCGAAATCGGGAAAGTCGAGATGGCAATGCGTGTCGATGAGCATGTCACCCCTGCCCGGCTTCCGGCTCCACGTAACGCGGGAAGATCGGCTGCGGCGCCGGCAATTCCGCGCCGGCCGCAAGCCTGTGCTGCGCCGTCGCATGGGCGAAGTCGCGCGCCCCGGCGGACTGCGCCAGCGCATCCAGCAGCTTGCCCATGGAGCCCGGCATGGCCGGTTGGGCGAAGATCGCAACGACGCGCAGCACTTCCGCCGTCACGCCGAGAATGGCCGCCATGCGCGCCGGATCCGTCTTGCGCTTGATCCACGGCTCCTCGCCGGCGAAATAGCGGTTGGCGTCGGCCACAACCTTCCAGATGTCGGCGAGCGCCGCATGGATGGCGAAGGTCTTCATCGCCTCGCGGACCTTGGGGCCGAGCGCATAGGCCTGGTCGAGGATGGCGCGGTCGGCGTCGGTCAGTTCGCCCCATTGCGGCGCCCTGCCCTCGCAATTCTTGGCGATCATCGACAGGGAACGCTGCGCCAGATTGCCGAGGTCGTTGGCGAGGTCGGCGTTGACGCGATTGACGATCGCCTCGTGCGAATAGGAGCCGTCCTGGCCGAACGGCACCTCGCGCAGCAGGAAATAGCGCATCTGGTCGAGGCCGTAGTCGCGCACGAGGTCGGCAGGGCCGATCACGTTGCCCACCGACTTCGACATCTTCTCGCCGCGGTTGAACAGGAAGCCGTGGACGACGATCTGCTTGGGCAGCGGCAGGCCGGCCGACATCAGGAACGCCGGCCAGTAGATCGCGTGGAAGCGCGTGATGTCCTTGCCGATCACATGCGCGTCGCACGGCCAGAATTTCGCACGCGGCGCCTGCGGATCGGGAAAGCCAGTCGCCGTGATGTAATTGGTCAGCGCGTCGACCCACACATACATCACGTGCTTCGGATCGCCCGGCACCGGCACGCCCCAGTTGAAATTGGTGCGCGAGATCGACAGGTCCTCGAGGCCGCGCTTCACGAACGAGACGATCTCGTTGCGATAGGTCTCGGGCGTGATGAAATCCGGGTTCGCCTCGTAATGGGCCAGGAGCCTCTCGCCGTATTCCGAGAGCTTGAAGAGGTAGTTTTCCTCCTCCATCCACTCCACCGGGCTTCCGGTCGGCGCGAAGCGCTTGCCCTCGGCATTGGTCGAGGTTTCCTTCTCGTCGAAATAGGCCTCGTCGCGCACCGAGTACCAGCCGGAATATTTCGACAGGTAGACGTCGCCGTTTGCCTGCATGCGCCGCCAGATTTCCTGCACGGCCGCCGTATGGCGCGGCTGCGTGGTGCGGACGAAATCGTCGGTCGGCGCGTTCAGCAATTCGCCGAGCTTGCCGAAATCCTCGGCGACGCGGTCCACGAATTGCTGCGGCGAGACGCCGTCGCGGGCGGCCGTCTGCTGCACCTTCAGCCCGTATTCGTCCATCCCCGTGATGAAGAACACGTCCTGGCCGTCCAGCCGCTTGAAGCGGGCGATGGCGTCGGTGGCGATGCGCTCGTAGGCGTGGCCGATGTGGGGCGCCCCGTTGGCGTAGGGGATCGCCGTCGAGATCATGAAGTGCGGTCGTGTCGACATGGCCGCCGGTTTACAGGGGATCGGCGGACGGGGGAAGCGTCTAGCGTCGCGTCGCGGTTTCCAGTTCCTCGGCGATTTCCAGGACCAGCCCGCGCTTGTCGAGATTGTAGATTTCCGCCGCCCGCACCGCCTCGTTGATGCGGTCCCAGCCTTCGGCGAGCGGCGCGAGGCGGCGCGGTCCCTGCCCGGCCGCTTCCTTCACGCGGCTGTCCAGCCAGCCGAACACGGTCTCTATGAAGGCGTCGAACTCATTGGCGGCCTGAACCCGGCCGAGATTGTCGGCCAGCGACTGGACCAGGCTCCAGTCTACCTTGGGCAGGGCGCGCAGCATGTCGTCGGTCTGCTTCTGCGACGCCGCGCCCTGTCGCGCGAGAATCCTCAACGTCTCGCGGACCGATCCGTCGGCGCGGTGCGCCGCCTTCTCGATCTCCGCAGCCTGATGCTTGTCGAAGGTTTCGCCGAGCGCCTGCACGGCGCGCACGATGTCTGGAACATGCAGCGGCTTCAGCATCAGCTTGCGGCAGCGCGACCGGATCGTCGGCAGCACCCGGCCCGGCTGGTGCGCGACGATCAGGAACAGCGAACGGGTCGGCGGTTCCTCGATCAGCTTGAGCAGCGCGTTGGCGCTGTTGCGGTTGAGGTCGTCGGCGGCGTCGACGATGCAGATGCGCCATCCTCCGGCCGCCGAATTGTGATGGAACATCCGAAGCACGCGCCGCGCGTCGTCGACGCGGATTTCGGTGTAGTGCTTCGGCGGGCGCGCCTCGAAATTCCATTCCCGCCGCAGGATCGCGACATCGGGCGCAGCCAGGGCGTCGATCAGGTGAGCGGCCCGGTCGTCGGGATCGACATGCAGATCCTTCGCCCGCTCCACCGCCGGCAAGCGCGGGTCAGGATGCGCCATCAGGAACCGCGCGACCCGCCAGGCGAGCGTCGCCTTGCCGATGCCGGGGCGCCCGCCGATCAGCCAGGCGTGCGGCATCCGGCCGGAGCGGAACGCTTCCAGAAATTCCCGTTCCGCAGAAGCATGGCCGAAAAGATGCCGGTTTATGCGCGGGGCGGGCGTCCCCGGCAGGACGTCGCTCTCCGGCGCCGCCTCGTCGCGCTTCTTCGCGCTCACGAGGGAACGCCAACCGGAAGCGCTTCGCGCACGATCGCCCAGACGCGGTCGGCAATCTCATCCTCGCCAGCGGCTGCGTCGACGACCTTGACGCGCCGCGGTTCGCTGGCCGCGATGTCGAGAAAGGCGCGGCGCAGCGCCGCGTGGAAATCCAGCGTTTCCGCCTCGAACCGGTCGGCGTCGGCGCCCGAGCGATTGCGGGCGCGGGAGAGCCCGGTCTCGGGCGGCAGGTCGAGAAGAAGCGTCAGGTCGGGGCGCACGGGACCGACCACGATCCGCTCCAGGGCGGCGATGAGCGCGGCCGGCGCCTTGCTGCCAGCGCCCTGGTAGGCGCGGGTGGAATCGGCGAAACGGTCGCACACGACCCAGGTTCCCGAAGCGAGCGCCGGCGCGATGAGGCGGTCGACGTGGTCGAGACGCGCCGCCGAAAACAGCACGGCTTCGCCGGAAGGACCGAGCTGCGCGGCCCTGCCCGACAGGATGAACTTGCGGATCGCCTCCGCCTGGGGCGAGCCGCCGGGCTCCCGGGTGACGACGACGCGCACGCCCGCCTGTTCGAGATGCGCGGCGAGCCGGCGCGCCTGCGTCGACTTGCCGGCGCCCTCGCCGCCCTCGAACGTGATGAAGCGGCCTCGCCGCGGCGGGGCGGCAGGTCCGTTCATTTCTTGAAGACGTATTTCCGCATGGTCTGCCCGGCGAGTTCAAGCGTCGCGTCCATCGCTCGGCGCGGCAGCGAGCCGACCGGCACGTCTTCCGTGGCGCGCAGGGGAATGTCGAGAATCTGCGCCGTGCCGCGCGTCAGCTTCAACCGCGCGAGCACCGCGCCCTTCTCGACCGGCGGAACGATCGGTCCGTCATAGACGATCTTGCCGGCCACCTTGTCGCCCGACCCGCGCGGCAGGAAGACCTTCACCACCTGTTCGGCGGCGACCGGCACGTCGCCGCGCGCGCCCCCGTAGACCTTGACCGTTCCAACCGGCTCGCCAGCCTGGAACAGGCTGCGCGCCTCGAACGACCGGAACCCCCAGAGCAGCAGCTTGCGCGCGTCGTCGGCGCGGTCGCTCGCCGTCTTGCAGCCGTTGAGCGCGACGATCAGACGCTGGTTGTTCTCCAGCGCCGAGCCGACGATGGCGAAGCCGCCTTCGTCGATATTGCCGGTCTTGAGCCCGTCGGCGCCGATCCCCATCGTCAGAAGCGGATTGCGGTTCTGCTGGGTGATCTTGTTCCAGGTGAATTCCTTCTCGCTGAAGTATTTGTAGAGGTCCGGATAGGTGCGGATGACATGGTCGGCGAGCAGCGCCATCTCGCGCACCGTCGTCTTCTGGTTGGGATCGCTCTTGCCCCAGGCGTTGGCGAACTTCAGCCGGTTGAGTCCGAGTTCCTGCGCCCGCTTGGTCATCATCAGACCGAATGCGTCTTCCGTGCCAGCGATGCCCTCGGCGATGGCGATCGCCGCGTCGTTGCCCGAATCGACCAGCAGGCCTCGGATCAGGTCCTCGATGCGGATCTGCGAATTCAGCGAGGCGAACATGCTCGAGCCGCGCGACGGCGCGCCGCCGGTGCGCCACGCCCGCTCGGAAATCGTGAAGGTCTGGTCGAGCGTCAGCTTGCCCGACTTGATCTGCCCGAACAGGATTTCGGCGGTCATGATCTTGGCGGTCGAGGCGGGCGACGCGGCCTCGTCGGCGTTCTTCTCGAACAGGAACGCGCGACTCTCGGCGTCCATCAGGGCCGCCTGGTTGCAGGAGACGGCGATGCTCGACTGGGCCGTGGCGGGCGCAGCCCACGCGATCAATGGCGCGAAGGCCAGGAAACGGATGCCGGAAATGATCTTGGACACGCTACGGACCGCTCGCTCCCCCCGCCCGTCCTTGCGGGCGCGCCAATCTACTGAGGATCGCTGCGAAGCGGAAGTCGTTACGGCAGGTTAGCGATCCGCCGTGAAACCCTTGCCCCTGGCGGCCGTCTTCTGGATCGCGGTCGTGGACGCCGTCGCGGAGGATTTCACCGGCGCGTAATAGCTCGCGAGCTTGGCGGATTTCGAGGCGGCGATCGGCGTTGCGGCGCCAGGAATAGTTCCGAGATCGAAGGGACGCGACGGCGGCAGGGGCGCGGCGGCGAAGGAGGGACGCGTGGTCGCCGCGCTCGTGTCGTCGTCGTCGTCCTGTCCGGCCTGCGAGGCGACCTGCGACAGCGAGGCAAGGCGCGGACGGTCCATCGCACGATCGGCGACCATGATCGGTTCGCCAGTCGGCAGCCCGTTGAGCGTCGCCGGCGCGCCGTCCTTGCGCAGAGAAGCGAGCAGCGCGCGGTCGTCGGACCCGCCGACGGGCGCACGCGTCAGATATTCGACGCGCACCTTGGTCGTGCCGTGGTGGCGAAAGTCCAGCGCCTCGGCGACCTTCTGCGAGACGTCCATGACGCGGCCGCCGTGATACGGCCCGCGATCGTTGACGCGAACGACGATCGAATGCTGGTTGCGCAGGTTGGTGACGCGCGCATAGCTCGGCAGCGGCATGGTCGGATGGGCCGCAGAGATCGAGTTGCGGTCGAACACCTCGCCATTGGCCGTCTTGCGGCCGTGGAAATCGGATCCGTACCAGGAGGCGGTGCCGGTCGAGACGATGCGACGCTCGGAGGGATAATAGGTCTTGCCGGCGATCACGTACGGCTTGCCGACCATGTACTGGCCGCCGCCCTTCGGAACCTCCTCGCCGTCCGCCACGACGCGCGGCGACGCAGAGACGCCGTATTTGGGATCGATGCCGCCGCCGGCGCGCGAGACCTGCTGGGGACCCTGCGCGCAACCGGCCAGCGACGCGGTCACGATGGCGATGGCCGAAAATCTGACGCCCGTACGGGCGTCCAGGGGCAGGAAACGCATTTTACGACACGCGGTACGCAGGAACTCGAAGGATCGCCCGGATACCGTCACGTCGTCGCCTTGAGCTTCGTCGCGCCGGAATGCGAGCGCGAACAAGTTTATGCAATTCGTTTAAGCGACCCTTAAACCCAACCGCTGCTTCGCGGAAGCCCAGCGCCGCTGCTACGGTTAACCAAGCCTGACCACTACGCCCGCCGATTGGGGCGAGATTGCGGCGCAGCCTTGGTTTGGACCATTTCGGCAGCTCGCATGGAAGGCGAGATAATGTGCATAGGCCATTGTGATATAAATCACTTTTGCTTGCGCCTGATTTGGCGTTTTTGAGCTGCGCCCGCCCGTCCTCGCCATGGGAGGCGCCTGATGAATGTGTCGCGAAGGGGTCTGTCGGCGGGTAACCGCGCGGGTTTGACGCAGCGCCCGAAACGCGAGACAAGCGGGCGCGCGCAGGTTCGAAGCGCGCGTCGCTGGAAGGGTGGCCGAGTGGTTTAAGGCAGCGGTCTTGAAAACCGCCGTGGGCGCAAGTTCACCGTGGGTTCGAATCCCACCCCTTCCGCCATCTTTTCATATGGTTATAGAGTTTCGATATACCGCGCTAAGGCTCGGGTTTCTCGCTAATGTAACGTACCACGTAACAGAATCGGCCTGCCGGGAGATTCGCCAAATACGCGAATCTCCGGACCCCGTGGGGGCGACCATGGGTGTGAAGTGAGGTCGGATAGTCGGTTACTGGTCGCCTCGGACGCCAGGTCAGCGATCTGCGACATTTTCTCATCGTGCGAAGAAAATTCGCATCTTTGCGAACAAAACGTGCGCGATGACGTTTGACGACGACCCGCGCCACGCGTAAAGAACTCCTTAAGGGGTCGCTCGAATCGAATCCGAAGGGATTCGGGCGCGTGTCAAGGGGAAAGTTGTATTTTCCCCAGAGGCGCACCATATGAGGGCCGCCTGGCAGGCGGGCGTTAATCCAAGGTTAAGGATCGGCGCCCTATTTTTGGGTACATTCACTGGAGGTCGTCGTCATGTCTACTTGTGAGGGAGACACCTTGATGGCCTGCCTCTCTTCGAGGCAGGACGCCAAGCTTGATAATGTCAAGTTCTTTCGGGGAACCGATGAACTGATCTCTGAGGCCAAGATGGCCGAGGAGTTCAAAGATTCGCTGATTCGCAGCCGGAAGCACACTAAGGATGCCTCAAGTATGGCTTTCCCCAAGTGCCGAAAGTCAGCCGTTGACGTCCTGGAGTTTGTGAAGAATATCTAGAACTCCCGTCGTAGCGAATCAACCGATGAAGCCCGGGACTACCCGGGCTTTTTCTTTGGCAAATACCATGAACGTCTCGTCGCTCATACAGATCTTCGCGAGCAGAACCGCGCTTCCCGTCGACATTGAAAAGGACGTGCTGCCGGAATTGCGAAAAATGGGCGTCTCCGACGAGATCTATCCATTCTGGGATATCGAGCTAGATCCGGGCACGCTGCAAGGCTACTGCCACCGCGAAGAAATTCCAACTCAGGATGGCTCGTATTTCATGACCACAATCGGGTTCGCGAAAGACGGCCCGGAGATGGAACGCCTCGTTACTTGCAAAGAACTTCTGCACATTCTCGACCCCAAGACGTGCAGGGTCAGCAGCGCGGACAAAGTATATGGCCTGATCAGCAAAATTGCCCTGCGCGCAGACCTCATAGAGCCGTTTTCCGACCAAGACGATCAGTCGGATCGCGTAGCGGTTCTGGAAGCGCTAGCGATTCTCTTTCCTATGGAAGCGAGAAACGCCCTTCTACCTTATTTTCGGAATAACGAACTGACTCTGGCCCAGATTGCCGAATATGCAGAGCTTCCACCAAGCTACGTGAAGTATGCCCTGAGCGACAATTGGCCCCGAATCCACGATGTCCTTATTCGCGGGCGGCAGCATCGCGAAAAAAGTGAAGGCGCTTCATGACGCTGGCCGAGTTCGAGCGGTGGGCGATTGAGACGGGCGCGATCTAGTGCTGGCTTTGTATCAGACCGGAAACTTCCGCCGTCGAATGGCCGACACGAAGATTTAGGAAGTTCGTTCCCATCATCTCGAGTTGACTTTCCCCTAAGCCAATGAAGCATGGGGCCCGGGCGCGACGCGCCAGATCGTACGCCCGGGCCTTGCTCCAATGATGCCACCAGATGACAAAGCTCGCCGACGAACGAACAGCGGAGAACATCAGCGTCCTAATCGCCGCCGCTCAAAGTTGCGGCCTCCGCCTGGACTCCGACGCTTTTGCTCGTCTCCACGGAAGTGATGCGTTCGACGGCCGCGATGGCAGCTCGACGCGCGCCGGCGGACGCCTCGGCAAAGGCCGCATGACCCTCCGCCGCATCCTGGACCGCGCAGGCCGCCCTTAGCGTTGCTTCAACAATTTCCGAAGCGCAGTCGGCAACTACCCGGGATTTCCGGGAGGTTGCTGCCATCCGGAAAGTTCCAGATTTTCCGGACCTTTAGCAAAAGAGCCATTGCGATCTGCGCTCTAGGAGCAACCACCGCAGAATCCCCGGTAGTTGGCGAGAAACGAGGGCGGGTGCCTGTACATCCGAGGGCGCCCGCCTTTGACTCCCGATGCGCATCGGAGGCGCCTCGGAATAAGCGACTTTCACGAAATTGGCGAACTGCGCGCCGCCGCGACGATCTCGATGCGTTCGAGAGAATCGCCGATCTCAGCGGCCAGCCAGGCGAGCGCCGCGACCCATATCGACTCCTCAGCTCTATCGCGAGCGCAGGCGTCAAACGTCGGGAACCAGTCAAGCGGGCAGAACGAGCCTGGCGGATATTGACCGGCCGAGCCTCTCATGCGCGCCGGCGGCGCCGTCACGATCTCTTCGCGGTCATACAGGGCCTTCTCGCCGGTGATGATCCGTTCGGTTTGCTGCGTCAGACGGCGTACGACCGGGCGGCCATTAGGGGCATAGATCGGGCCCGGTACCGGAACGTCGATGTCCGGCCGCGTTCCGAGCTTGGCATGGGTCACAACTAAGGCAGTCGCCCTGCCTCGGTTCGCGACGAAATGACGTCGTTCCTCGTCGCCCAGATCGGCCGGCGGCAGGAGGTCAACGTCGGCGAGACGCGCGACCGCGTCGCCGATCGCAAGGGCGTCAGAGTCGACCAAGCGACTGACCGCCAACGCGTCCCAGGTCCCGCCTCCGCCGTCCACGCGGATCTTCCACATCGGGTGCTGTTCGGCGGGCTCTTCGACCCCGTAACCGTCGGCGTTCACAAGTTCGGTGGCGAAGGCCCAGCGAAGCGCCTGCTCGATGGACAGCAGCCGCCGCCCTGCCCTGGGCGCGCGAACGCCCGCCGAGGGGGCGGGCGTCGTGGTTGGGGCGCTCTGTGTCACGGACTGACGATACCATGAATTGGAGAACGGAGAAGGTCAGGCGCCTTGCGGCCACCTAAGCCAGCCGGCCGTTTTCCCGAGATAGAAATCGCGAACGAGGCCCGCTGTCAGGCCCTCCGCCGTGCCGGCATCGTCGCTCGCCCGCAGAATCGTCAGTTCCCGCTCAGCATCTTCGGCGCTATCGGCGATACAGAATGCCATAACCTCTAGCTTGACCAGGAGGTCGCCCATGCTTTGCGCGGGAGCGACTGCAATCTCAGCCCGAATGCTCTGACCGCGTCGCGTCTCGGCTTCCTCCTTCCGCTCCAATTCGGTGACCCCAATACGCTGCCAATGCCGCTCCAGCTTCTCAATCCAGGCCTCGTGCGCAGCGACGATCTCCTCAGCGCGCGCTCGCAGCCGGTCCCGGATCGCTTCGTGTTTGGGCGGCCATGCTCGGCCAGTTGCGAGGTTGCGCAGCATTGGCGCCGGCCAATGCGTGGCCGCGGTCGCGCCGCCGGGCCTTAGGGCCTTGCCGTCGTATACAAAAGCAACAAGCTCTTTGTCCGACTTCTTTACCCGAAGCGCTCGCGGCGGCGCGGGGTCGGGATTGTGCTTGCACACCTCGTCAACTTTGTCGCGAATCCTGTCCTTCCGCGCCTTCGATTGGAGCCAGAGCGCGTACAACTGCATGACACTCGGAGCTGCCTCGGAAGCACAGAGCCGCTCTTCCGAGCCTGCCGCGATTTTGATCGTCTCGATCTGCATTTTGACCTCCTCGCAAAGTTATGATACTTTTTGGATCATAATGAATGATCCAAAATTGGTCAAGGAGATCACAGTCGCTCAGGTTCGAGCCGCTCGAGGCCTGGTCGGATGGTCACAGACCGAACTCGGTCTAGCGGCCGGCTTGTCGCTGCCAACTGTCAAAAGATTTGAAACCGGAACTGGCGCGCGCGTATCCGACACCGCGATCGGGAAAATGCGCGCGGCTCTTGAAAGCGCTGGAGTCGACTTCATACCGGAGAACGGCGGAGGGGCCGGCGTGCGCCTACGAAAGACAGGAGGCAAGTGATGATTCTGCCATTCCGTCGACGCCCCGCGAGTCCATCGCGCCCGGCCAGGCGAAACATCGCGACGCCGCCCGGATGCATGCGCGATCCCGCTTCGTCCGTAGTCGCCCTCGCCGATCGGCTGCTGGATGCCGAGCGGCGCCCGTGGGCGGACCTCGAGCCTGCCGAGGTTCATCGGGTGTTCGAGGCTGCTCTTGGGCTCCCGCAAGCCAGGCAGGGACGGCGCTGACGCCTGCGACGGTCTAGCGCGGCCGGATAGGGACGACTTTCGCATGCTGAGGAAACTCCCTGGCCAGTGCGAGCGCGTTCGCCCTGGATGTCGCTGCCTCGAGGCCGTCTCCCTGAATAATCGCCTGCGCGACTTCGAGCGTGTCGGCGCCGCGCGCCGCCTCGTCGAGCAGGCTGCCGGTCCGCGCCCGCTCGACGAGAACACCGAGCTCGAAGCCAACAGCGATTAGAAGTTCCAGGCTGAACTCCGCACGGAACTCGGGGAACTGCAGAAATGCGACTTGGGTCCCTAATTCCAAGAGTTCTCTCGACTTTGCCAGCCCTGCCGCCGCCCGTCGCTCCGCCAGGGCTGCCAAAATGTACCTCGCCAGCTCGTCGGGAACCTGCGGGGGGACCATCACCAACTCCTCGCCCGGGCGTCGTTCGCCATCGCAGTGAAATTGCGCTTCACCTGGCGTACGGCCTCTTTTGAGCCGGCTTCCACCATCCGCTGCACGTCGTCGCTGGAGACCGCGCCGGAGATACTGAAATGATTGTGGACGACCGGCGCTTGCTGGGCCGCGTTTCCGGCGCCGGCGGCCGCGCCTCGACCGGCCCGGATCGCTGCGGCGATGTTCTTCTGCTGCGCCACGTTCGCCACGAACTCGCCGTCGTGGGCGATGATCGGCCGCGCGCCGCCGACCATGCCGCCGTCCGCAAAGTGCGGGGCGCCGGCGAAGGCCGAAAGCGGGACGCTGGAGAAGGTCGATGCGGCGCCGACGAAGCCGCCCGCGGCATGCGAACCAACACCGAACAACGACGAAAACAGGCCGCCGAGCAGGCCGCTAGCGGGCTTGCCAGCCGGACCCAGCAGCGAGTTGGTGAGGGTGTCGAGCGCACGCGACTGCAGGCTGTCGAGAACGCCTTTCAGGGCGTCGTGAAACGCCTCGGACTTCTTCTTGCCACTCTCGAGGTCGGTCAGGAAGGTTGACAGCGCGCCCTTCGAAGCGCTCCGGACAGTGTCCAGATCTGCAATGAGTTGCTTCTGTCTTTCCTCGAATTCCTGTTTTTTCTGGACCCGCGCGCCTTCCTGCGCGGCTAGCGCTTGAATTTTCTCTTCCAGCTGCGGCGTGATTTCGATCTGCTGCTGCGTGAATTGGAGGTATAATTTTTGTTCCTCGACTGCTTTAGCGATTTCGCCTGCGCTCTTCCCCCAGGTGTTTGCGGCGGCATCCTGCAGTTTCGTCTGGCGTTCGATCTCGTTGCTTGTTGCTCTTAGCGCGTCGGTGATCATGTTGGCATCGACGAGCTTGCGCTTGTTGGCCTCGAGGGAATCGATACTCGCGCCAACTGTCGACACGCTCTGCGCGACACCGGAGCCGCCGCTCTTGAAACCTTCCCAGGCGCCGATGCCCTGGTTCTGGTAGATCCACATCGCCATGCGCTGCTGGTTCTCGGGAGAGAACATGGCGGAGCCTGGGATCCCGAGACCGGTCATCGCATCGCGCTGCGTCGTGTTCGTGATTTGGAACGCGCCCTTGGCGGACGAATTCAGGCCCTGCGACGACCGCAGATAGTCGCCCCATTGCATGACCTCGTTCATGGTCATCGAGGTCAGCGGCTTCGGCGACTTCACGTAGTTCAGCGACGTGTTGTAGGGGTCGCCGAATTTCGCCGTGCCTTCGGCGCGGATAATGGAGTCGAACAGCTGGCTCCCGGTACCGGTGAAGGGTCCGAGCGTGGCGCCGCCGCCGACGCCCCCAAGACGGCCGAACGCGACCGACACAGCGTCCGCCGCCTGCGCGAGGCGCCCTAAGCTGTTGACCACCGGCGCCGCGTACGGCGCCAAGTCGCCTTTCTGGGGAAGATACTGTTCACGCAGATCGCGGACCTGGTTCGTGATGGCCTGGTGCGCGCGCTGATACGGCGTCATGCCGATCATGCCCGCCTCGTCGGCGGCCGAGCGCGCCAGGTCCGCAGCCTTCTTGTTCCCCTCGTCGATCAGCCGGTTGCGCGCCGCCTCGGCGGACGCGGCGGCGCGTGCGACGTCGCCGGTCTCGTACAGCACCTGGATTCGCGCCTGGTCCGCCGCGACAGCCGCGCGCTCCGCGAAGGTCCAAGCCTCGGCCCGCCGGGACGCAAGCGCGCTGTCCTCGGCGATCTTCTCGATTGCGGTCTGAAAGTGGTAGAATTGGTAGGAGACCCGCTCAAGTGCCCCGCGCGCTTCCTCGGCGTTCACGCCGATACGGCGAACGACTTCAGGATCTCCGAGCGCGCGAGCGCGTCGAACTGCTTTGCCGCCGACAGGGACGAGCGCGCCACGTTGTCGTTTGATGAGCGCAGGGCGTCGGCCGACGATGCGACGCCGCGCTGCGCGCGATCGATAGCCTCCAGCTGCCTGGCGACGGCGTCGACGCCTTCGGTCTTGGCTTGAACAGTGAGGGTTCTGAAGACTTCGAGACTCACGCCCATTGCGGAACTCCCTAAGACGACGACCGCGCCGACTGTGGCTCCGCCACTCGATTTATTCGAAGAAGTGTGGCGAACCACGCCATGGTGGCGGCTTCGTTTCCGTGCGGAAAGACAGGCTGAAGTCGCTCAAGTTCGGCGCGCCAAATCTCGAAGACCGCTTCCATTCGATCCTCGGTTGCCTCGAGCTTCAGGATTCGCCCGACCACCTGAAGATCAGGGATAGGCAAATCGCCGATGGGTGTTTTCATCGCCGAAGCCTTTCCATCTCCACCAACCGGAAGACCCGCGATTCCTCCGGTCGATACAGACGCGATGACATTGCGTTCGCATCTCGTTCCAATTTCTTCCGCACCGCATGGCAGAAGGACGCGCCGTTATCCCTAACGCGTCTGGCAGCCTCTATTTCGTCGTCAATTGTCTTGGGTGGAAGGGGTTGCAATGCGCGGAGCTGCGCTATCTCGGTAATACGCTCAGCTCGGCTCTGGACACGCGGAGATGGCGCGCCTGCGTGCGAGCGCTCGTAGATCAACGTTTCTGCATTCGCCGGGATCGCGCAAAGCGAGATCTCGAGGAGTTCCCACGTCTTCACGCGGCAGTAGCCGCTAGCGAGCGGCTCGACCTCTTTCGGTACGAATCCTACGCTGACTGCGCTGAGGATGCCGGCCTTCGCGAGCCCACAATATTCGTCGGCCTTGGTTGAAACGCCAGCCGGCGCGAACGTGATGACAGCCTGCAGCTGGTTACCGACCACCTGCGCGAAGGCTTTTCCGATCGGCGATTTGCGATCGTGATCCGCCAACACAATCGGATTCGCCCTGTAATTTTTCAGGTCGACCCCGGTCGGCTCCATGATGTCCTTGACGCGGTCCGGTGTCGCTGTACTCGCCACTACACGAATCTGGCGCGGACCAAGTCCCGTCGCCGACTTCGTGATGCTCGAACTAAGGCTCGCGGTTCTCATCTCACCCTCCCGCATAAGTGGCGGCGCCAGCCGCAACCAGCGCGGCGGCCTCGTCCGCTCTGACAGTGATCGTGGCGCCCGCAAGATAGCTTGCCGGAGTCGATGGCCACGGACCCGGCCTTGTCGGATAGCCAACAGCCGATACCTGGCTGTAATCTTGCGTGAGCGTTACGCGCTTCACGCTCAGCAGCCCGTCGCTCGTCGTCTGCGCGACGATCTCACCGGCGACCGCCGCAAGACCGACACGTGTCGGAAGTACCGAGATCATTCTGCCGCCCTTTCGAGTTTGCCGCGTTCCAGGATGTCGGCCGCACCACTCTTGCAGAGTGCCGTAGCCAGATCGGTCGATACGATCAGCTCGTCCGAAAGGACCCGCGCCTTGCCGTCGACCTCGACGCCATTTCGCAGCATGACAACCTTCACGAAGCCAAAGGCCGGCTTGTCCTCCACCTTCATCGGCTTCCGACCAGGCGTCGGCCGGTATTGCGGGTCGGGCCGCGGGGCAGCGGGAGGCGCTACCGCTTTTTCTACCGGCCGCGCAGGAGGTTGCAATTTCGTCGCTGCGGCAGCCATGTCGGATCTGTCTTCGCGGCTGCGCCGCCACAATTCGAGCAAGTCCGGCGAGGCGATTACTCCTTCAACGCCAACAGCTGGCGGCGGATTAATTTGGGTTCGGGCGTAGTCTTCGAAGCCTTCGGAAGAAAATCCAGCAATTGCCACACGATATTCAGCGAACGCTGTAACGGCCGCCTCCAGAGCTGCGTCTAGGCGACCCTCAACAATTTTGAATTTTGGTATGAGTTCTGCCAGCCTAGCGGCTCGCGCTGCGCTCTGCACTTCGGCGAGCTTGGCAATGAGACGCGGTTCGATCGCGTCGCAGCGCTCGATCACAAGGAGCGCGGCGTCCTGTTCCTCATCGATTTGGGCGATCTTTTCATCGCCGACGTCATCGCCTAGGGCCGTACGCCGACGATCGGCCAGTTCCACGAGACGAGCGCGGGAATCCTCCCGTTCCTTCCGGAGCGCCGCGAGGGCTTGCGCCGCCTCTTCAGAGGACTGCAGAGCGGTCGGCGATTTCCTTCGGCCGAGAATTTTATCAAACAGCGCCACAGGGATCCTCCGCGCTTCAGTTCCTGTGGCAAGCGTACGCCTGTCGAATTTGCAGCCGGGAGGGCCTAATCGCTGCAAACCGAAGAAATTTCGTGAATCCGGCGCCAGGCCAGTGGCGCGCCGTTGTTCAGGTCCAGAACGAGCCAAAGCAATTTGCGCTTGTGAGAGCTGTTTGCAGCCGGCTCTGCGCGAAGGCGGTATTCCGACTCGTGGAGACGGCGCAGATCGGACGCGAGCGTTTTTGCTGCCGTAGTCGGCGCGAAATCGCGATAGAATTCCAACGCGGCTCTTATCGCCGCATCGCGTTCGAAAACACACGACCGACGACGATACTGCGCATCGGCGATCGAGCGCGCGGCAACGACCTCTTCGAGTTGCTCGATGAGAGCGACGCGAAATCGGCGAGGCATGCTTGCCAAGATCTCTGCGAAGAGGATTGTATCGCTCATATCAACAGCGTGCGCCGCGCTTCCTCGAGGCGCGCACGCTCTTCCGCAGGTCGCTCGTCGGCGGCAGGCCGACCAGGGCCCCAAACATCAAAAGCCGAGCAATAATGAGACAACGACGACCACCGCAGGTCGCGCAGGCCTGCGACCGACGCTCTCACCTTCTCGAGGTCGACGTCCGGCCGAACGCGCCGTTCATCGGTCGCGATCGCGTGCGCTGCCTCTACCTTCGCCGCGGCGAACAGGCGTGCCTCCGGCGGTTTTAGGTAGTTTGCCGCATAGTCCGCCAGGCCGAAGACGTCATTCATGCCGGCGACCGCGGCGATCGCCGGCTTGACAATTGTGGCGATGCGCGCCGGCGTCTGGAAATCGTGGATCCCCACGCCGCAGTGGCGGTCAATTATCGGAAAATCGTCCATCAGTTCGGCCTCCTCGTGCTCGGGTTCTTCATGAATTCCAGCGCGCGATTGCTCAGCGCGTCACCGCCAGCCTCGCTCGGCGCGCGGCGCGCACCTGGATCTCCGCTCCCGCCGCCATTCGCGACAATGAGCGCGCGCGCAGCGGCCACGCGGGCCGTCGCCGGCTGCGATACGTCGACCGCGATCGCCGCCAGGACGCGGCGAGGATCGACCGCGTCCGGGTCAATACCGATCGCCTCGATCGCCTCCTTGAGCAGCTGCGCGCGTCCGGGACGGCCGACCGGACGCCTAGGCGCCGATGGCTTGTCGCCCGCCGATTTTCGCCCTTTCGATCGCTTATTTTTTCGTGGCGCCATTTTACCCTCCAATCCCAACAAAACCGGGCGTTTCCCGACGCAACCGAGGGTTGAAGCACCCCCGCGCCCGGAAAATCCCCGGCGCGCGCGCGTACGCTATCCGTTAGGCCTATGCCGGTTCCCGCTCCCTCTATGCCTGGCGACGAAAACCCCCATCCCCTGGCGCCATGGTGCACGCCACCGTCATGCGCCGCCGGCGGCTCGCGGCGGACGATCCACGATCCTCAAGCACCGCAGAGCCCCTCGCACTCGTTCAAGAACAGGTCGGGCTGCGCGTCGGAGCCGAACTCGATCTGGTCGAGCGGCTGCATCGATCGGTGCAGATACGGGACGCCGCGCAATCGGCGGCGATCTGATCTGCCACCTGGTCGACGTAGGCTCGCGTCGATCTCGACCGCCAGGCGCCACGCTTGTGGATCTGAGGTCTTGATGCGCAGCCACTCTTGGTCGGAGTGAAACGGACAGAAGGCGCATGAGCTGCGGACCGGAACGGGGTAGTCATGCTCACGCAGCCAGGCGGCACAATCGCGCCTGGACATGCGCAGCTCGATCAACGGCCAGCGTCGCGTCTCCCAGTTCCCTCGCGCCGGCTTCACGCGGTAGACCTCATCCGTCGAGATGCCGAGCCAAACTTCGATTGAGTTCGGCGGAATGTTCTTGTGAGGCCCGTAGCCGAGCAGTCGCTTGTACTCGGTCGTCAGGCGCTGGACCTTGTACCGCGCAGTACACTCACGCCGCCCGAGACCCTGCCGCCCGCGCCCGAGGTCGAGAAACCACGGCAGTCCGAAGTCACTGCCCGCGCCATCCTGCAGGTCGGCGGCAAGGTCGCCGCCATCGATCGTATGGATCGGAAACGGGAGGACGTTCCCCGACGCCATCCAGCGGATGTGATCGTACGTCGCCGCTGTCTCAGATCCGAGGTCGACGAAGATCGCCATGTCCGGCATCGGATCGATCAGCCCATGCGCGGCCATCAACAGCAGCGTCGTCGATTGGACGCCACCGCCGAAACTAACGACACGAAGGCGCGGCGCCTCGAGGGGTCTCATCGGCCTACCCAACCGCGCCTCCCGCCCCCGCCCGCGCGACCTGGTCGGCGTTGTTCCTGACAATCCTCGCCGCCTTGATTGTTTCCCGCGCGATCTCCAGCCGAGAACGCCGCGCGCGGCAGGCTTCGACCACATCCGATGCGACTGGCCATGTTCTGTGCTTGCGGATCAGATCCAGCGCGGCGCCCGCGAGCACGGCGACCGGCATACGCTCGATAGCGACCACCAGTGCCGTAGCCTGGAGCAGCGCCTCTGGATGGACCTTCCGACGAGGCGAAGTGGAATCGCACACGAAGGCGACGATCGCCCGGATCTCATCCGGCGTTGCCGGGTTGCCCAGAGCGTCTTCGATCGCCTTCTCGTATTGTTGCAGCACGTCGTCGCTTTCGATCTGCTCTAAGCGACCCTTGGCGTCCCGAGCGCCGTCTCGCTTTCTCAGCAGCCCCATGCCTCGCAGTCGGGCGAGCTGATGCCGCTCGACTGCTGCAAGCGCAAACTCGTGGGCGAGATACGGCGATATCACGTCGAACGATTTCTGAGAGACAGGTTCGATCTGCGCGCCAGGCGTCGAACTCATTGGCGTTTCCCCGCATGGATTTCGTTGAGCTCGCGCATGCTGCCCGGCGGCGCGTAATCCGGCGGCCATTTGCTCGGCATGTAGCGACCGACCGCGCGAGAACCGTTAGGACGGGCCATCTCCTGCATGAGTAGGCCCTTGCGTATTCCCTCGACCTCCCGCTTGTAGCGGTTCCATGCGGCGGCCTCCGGCGTTCCGGCCTCGATCCAGACGAGGTCGGCGAGATCGACGTCGTCAGATTTCCGAAAGCGCTCCCAACGTCGCTCTTGCAAGTATCGCCGCGCGTGACAGACCTTGCGCTCGTTGACGCGGCAGTGCGTGAAATACGGCTCAACGCCGGCGTACGCGTTCGCGCGGTCGATCTCGCTGAGGCTGTCGAAAACCTTCTGCGCCGGCCCTGGGATGTCCGTGGGATCCTCGAAGCGCCACCGAAAGGCAAATTTCTCGAAGCTCACGCCCTTCGGGTAAGAAGTCGGTTCAAGAGTCGGTTCATCTATATAGGCGGGACACCGGCGCCCGATTTCATGGACACCGGCGCCCGATTTCGGGAACACCGGCGCCCGATTG
This sequence comes from Beijerinckiaceae bacterium, assembly GCA_046349215.1. GTDB lineage: Bacteria > Pseudomonadota > Alphaproteobacteria > Rhizobiales > Beijerinckiaceae > JAJXWB01. The sequence continues at coordinate 133,743 of JAXMCV010000005.1, read as the reverse complement.
CCGTCTTCAAGTCGGGCGTCCGTGTCCGAATTGTTCACCACCACTTCGGGCATGGGCGCCCGGATTGGTATTCGCATCTCGAAAACATGTGCGCGCCCTTTTCGGGCGCCCGTGTCCGACAAGTATCCATGCCGAAGCATCGCGGTGATCGAGCGCCAGACCGATTTCACGTCGCCTTGAACAACCCTGGCGAGCGTATCTTTGCCGACCCAAACCAGCCCCGATTCGTTGTCCGCATACACGAGTGCCAACAACATCGCGGCGTGCCCAACGAAACGCGATTTCTCTGCTGTTAGCGCCGCGTCGCGCGCAATCGCCTTGAGCCACTGAGCCTGCCCGCGCAGGCCCACGGCCGTTTCGAATTTCCCGGAAGGCCCGTCAGTCATGACGCCCCTCCGGCACGCAGCCGCGCGCGCGCGGCCGACCAGGTCGACGCGGACGCAATTCCGCTGAAGCGGCCGCGATCGAAGACGGCGAAATGAAATCGCATTCCCTGGCGCGCCGTGCTATCTTCGATTTCGAGGGCTTTGCGAGGCTCTTCATCAAGGCCGCGGCGATCGTGACAGCGATCGACCGCGGCGTTCTTTTGGGGCGACTGGTCTGCGAACAGATCAAGTTGCCCCCGCGCCGTTTCGCGGCGCAGGAAAGGCTCCATGGATCACGCCGCCGTCGCAGCGGCTTCCCGCGACGGGCGACGGGGCAGCGCCTTGAACGCGTTGCACGCGCTCCGCCACCGATACTTGCGGCCCCGGATTTTCACAGAAGGGGGAGTGTTGATGCGGGGATCTTCGTCCCAGCGCGCCAGAGTGCGCAGCGTAATACCGAGCTGTTCGGCGAACAGCGGATCCGGAACGAGGACGTCGTCTGGCGCGCTGTTTTCCACCTTAATGATTGACATCTTTTGCCTCTCAGACTGTCTGCGTCTGACAAGCAACATGCGCCGGAATGAACACGGCGGGTGGACATCAGCTTAGCTTGATGTCCAACTATTTGCTCGGCGGTAAAAGGTGCCGTCGAATTGTCCGATCGGAAGGGAACGCGCCGCGAGTGCCCTTGAACTCGTCCCGCACCATCATTTTTTTCACGCGAAGGACAGCCACATGATCAGCTGCTCCCTCTCGCAGCTGACGCGCGTATTCGCTCTCGTACTTCGCCCACTGTTGTTTTGTCGCGTCAGCCTGCTTCTCGGCAGTCCTCTGGCCGCCTTTTCTCCCTCGCTCCTGCCGATTTCGCGCTTCGTCAAGGCGCCGCGCCTTCTGAAATAACTCATTGCCCGTCCGCTCCAGCGTCGGGCAAATCAGTGCGGCAAGATGGATCTTCTCTGGGTCGCCGCTTGCCAGCGCGTCTTTCGCGTGACGTAGGGCGGATGCCCAATGGCCGCGGCCTCCCGATAACTTTTCGAGGATTCTCGCTTCCGCGTCGTCCCCCCACGCTGAGAAGTCCTTGAGGCCGATATGTCCCGCTTTCGGCTCCAGCCGCTCGACAAGCAACTCTAGTATCGGGCGCGGATCCATGGGTTACACCGCGGCTGGGGTCGGGGCGGACTTGAACGGGAGAACGTTGGTGTCAGTCTCGCCGCTGATGATCTGGCTCAGCCGACGGTCCCAGGCGTCGAAAGCCGCCCGCTTTTCCCGGGCGTAGTCATGCCTCTGATAAACAGAAACCAGCCCGGCGAAGCTGCCGGACACGTGATTAAGGCAGCGCTCGACGACGTGGATGCTGATACCGAGCGCGGCCATCTGCGTGGCGACAGATCTCCTGATGTCGTGGAAGGTCCAATGCGGAAGCGGTTCGTTGCCGTTCAGCGCGGTCACTGCGGCATCCAGGCGCGACTTCGCCAGGCTGTAGCCGCTCGACGCCGCCGAGCCATCCGTCGTGAAGACGAACCGCGGCTGCGCACCCTTGACGTTCGCAGTCGCAATTTTGGGTACCTCGCCGAGGATCGCCGTCGCCGTGGCCGTTAGCGGGATCCGATGCTCCCGATGGTTCTTGGAACGCCTCGGCGGCAGGATCCATTCGGCAGCCGCGATGTCGACTTCAGACCATTCCATGGCGCCGACTTCCGTTCGACGCTGGCCAGTGAGGATCAGGAGCTTGACCATCGGGCCCCATGGGTCGCCGAGCGCTCCCGAAGCGCGCCAGACAAGCGATAGTTCCCGCGCATCTAGAACGCGTTCGCGCGCCCTGCCCTTTTCGGACGATGGGCGCGCCATACCGGCGCAGGGATTGTGGTCGATCAGCCCGCGATCGACGGCCCAGCCGAACATTTTGCGGAGCTGCGCAAAGGCGCGATTGGCGCCGATTGCCGCGCCGCTGGCGACGATCTTGTCCAGGGCGGCGTGTATGTCGGCGCGGGTGATCTCGACGAGGCGCTTGCCCTTCCATTCGGGCACGAAGTGCTTTTGCAGGAGCCGGTCGGATTCTCGCCAGTCGCGAATGCGGGGCCGCTCGGGATCTGGCCCGATACAATAGATTTGGACGAAACGCTCTGCGACCGCGGCGAACTCATCGAGCTTTGGCGCCCGTTCTTCGGCCTTGCGAGCGGCCTTGATGGCGGCCGGGTCGGCGCCACGAGCGATTTGAACCAGCGCCTCCTGCGCCAGCCCGCGGGCGGAGGCGAGACCCATCTCTGCCGGGCCGATTGTCAAATTGCGGGGCTTCCCGGCGAAGCGATAGCGCAGATTGAACGAGCGCGCTCCGGAGGGTCGAACAGTCAGGTAAAGGCCGGCGATCTTCCCGTCCGGGACCTCGTAGGGCTTTTCCTTGGGTTGGCGGCTATTGACCTTGATGTCGGTCAGGATCTGCCTTTTCTCCGCCATCGCCGCCTCCGATGTAACACCCACGTAACAGGATTCGGGTGTCTGCGCCTGACTGGCTCTGTCAGCGACAATACCGGACATTTGCGGAAATGCCTAGAAAAATAAGGCGAAATCGATTTGCTGGCGGGCACCGCTGTCTGGCTCAGACCGCTGCCGTCATCGGTCTTGAAAACCGCCGTGGGCGCAAGTTCACCGTGGGTTCGAATCCCACCCCTTCCGCCATAATACTCTAATAACTTATTGATTATTAATGTTTTTCTAGGGAAGAAAACTTGCCTTCCCATCCTTTTTCCCATCCTTCAACAGGCGCTTGGGGGTTGAACGCGGCTTGGAAAACCAGGCGCTTCGCTCCTGCAGGAACCGATCGGATGCTGTCCAATGGGTCGGCAAACCGTCGCAATCTCTCCGAAACTTCGCAGATCCGAGGGAATCACACCTGCTGAAATCACTCGACTCTTTTTCAGCCTGCCTCTAAGCGGCTCCGTTGCTCTGGTCCAAGCAACTTGGAAATGCGGTCGCGAAGGTCTTGCGCTACCGCGATCTTGCTACTTCCGCTTTCATACGAATGAACCGCCAACACAGCCCACCGATATGCGGCCTCAAGATCCCGGGGAACTTCGGTGCTGCAGCTGTACATCCATGCGAGTGTGTGCATCGCATTTGGCTGTCCCAAGTTTGCAGCTCGGGTCAGCCACTCCATTGCTGTCCCAATGTCACGGTCGACACCGAGCCCTTCGGAAAGCATGTAGCCGACTCCATTCATACCCCCAGCTTCGCCCTGAGTTGCTGCCGCCATATACAACTGAAATGCTCTGGAATAATCGACTGGGCCGCCAGCTCCGCTTAGAATCAGCATCGCCAAGTTGGTCTGGGCAAATGACAAGCCTTGGTCCGATGCGATCGAATAGTGTTTTCGGGCAACCTCCAAGTCTTGAGAAACTCCAGTCCCGAGTTCGTACATTTTCCCTAGTAGTGCGGACGCCCAAATATGACCGTGCTCTGCGGCCTTCGTGTACCACTTGACTGCAGCGGCTTCATCGCGTGGTACTCCGAGACCAAGTCGATTGAACTCACCTACCTGGAATTCAGCAACGTCGTAACCGCGGTCCGCCGCCTCCTTATACCAACGATACGCGACGGCATAATCGACAGGCACACCGGTTCCGTTGTGATGTATCGAGCCTAAGGCCCATTGCCCCTGTGCGTTTCCACTCTCGGCGAGAATCTCATAGAGCTGGCGCGCCTGTTCTGGGTCTGGATCAATTCCGTCACCGCGAATGTAGACGTTCGCAAGCGCCAGCGTGCTCAGCAAATCCCGCTGTTCGGAACCGGCCCGAAACCACTTAATGGCCTCTTGAATATCTCGCGTGACGCCTTCGCCGTCTCGATATTTGCAGCCTATCTGGAATTGAGCTTCCGCCAAGCCTCGCTCCGCGGCGGCGCGGTACCAATGCGCCGCTACCGAATGATCTTGCTGTACGAGCTTGCCTTCGAAATACAGCTTGCCAAGATCAAACTGGGCGATTGGCTCTCCATCCTCTGCCCGGTCGATCAAAACTTGCAGCCAAGACTCATTTAGAACGCGCGCGTTCAGGCGCTCCCTAGCTGCTGTATTGCGGCCCCGCTCTTGTTCAATCTGGCCAAATGCTCCAAAGCGCTTTGCGATCTGTAGCCGCCGATCGGCGTCAATGGTTTGATCCCTAGTAAGTGCTTCTACCAACTCATCGGATAGATCGATCTCTTCGCGGATCGAGATGAGATGGTTGTCGATGGCGCTAGTCAACAGGGCGGCTGCAGCTGAGAGATCACCTCGATTAAGTGCGGAAACAACGTCTCGGTACCCAGTTGTTCTCGTGTCAACAGCGCTAGATTTATCTGCGTGGGCGGGATGGCGCGCTGGCTCTGGTGGGAACGACTGCTCGCGCGTGCGAGACATACGAATTGGCTGCTCTGATGCGCGATCCCTCGGTTTTGGCGGTATCGCCTGATCGACGACAAGAGAACCTCGCGCACCGCCGTCTTGCTCCGGCGTCATAGTCTCGTTCAGGACCGACTCGTAGGCCTCGCGTAAGCGCTGAAAGCCTTCTCGATCGTCTTCAGGTCTGGTCTCTTTTAGGCGTCGAGCATACGCACGACGAATTGCCGCTCGATCTGTCGTCGGAGAAAGCCCAAGAATCTCCCATGAAGTCATGTGCATAGCTCAGAAAAAGGTTGTGTCCATTCTCTCGAGCCAATTTACAAAGGCCTCGCGAAAATCGGCAATTTCTTTCGGATCCTGTCGCTCCATCAACTGGAGAAAATCAGTTATACCGGTTCCAATAATTGAGCGCTCCTCCCCTAATCGTTCTTCGTAGAGGCGCTGCGCTCGCGCGAGGACAGCCTGATTCTCCGCTTGATCGCGCGGGTGAACCTTCAGCTGTTGGAGGGCCGCCAAACGTGCATCGATTTCCGTTTGGCTGAGAACACCCGGATTTCCTTCGATCACCAATCGAGAGGTTACGCCCGTGCTCTTGACCCGAGCCTCCACTTCCAAGAGCCCACTCACATCGTACGTGAAACGAACCTCTGCGTTCTCCTTGCCCGCTGGACCGGGGGGCACGGAGATCCGCAGCTGTCCAAGCTGAATATTATCTTGGACCATACGAGCTTCGCCCTGGAAGACCTTAATCTCGATATCGAGCTGACGATCTGTGAGAGTCGTTAATGACTTAGAACGGCTTGCTGGAATAACGGTATTTCGCTCTATCACTGGCAGATACAGTCCGCGGACATAAGTTGCGCCATTTCGAGTGTCGGCGACAGCGACGCCCAAGGTGAAGGGCGCGACATCGGTCATGACTACATCGTCGAGAGCCGCGTCGCGCGCTTTCAAGCCTGCTTGCACGGCTGCGCCACGCGCGACTATCTCATCGGGGTTGATGCTCGCTATTGGAAGACGCTCGAACAGTCGCGCCGCCATCTTCCGGACCAATGGCATGCGGGTCGCGCCGCCCGCGAGCACAAGATCAGTTATCTGATCGGGATGGAGATCCGCGTCGCGAATAGCACGCTCTATCGGGGCGCGAAGACGCCTCAGCAGCGGCTCACTCGAGGTCTCAAAGTTCTCTCGAGTGATTGCCCACCGCAAGACTTCGCCCTGATAAGGAAGCTCAAGGTCATAGCTTTCGTTCACGCTGAGCGCGCGCTTAGCTATCTCCGCTTGGCGTCGCAGCGATGCATGGATTTCGTGGGATTGCGATCGCGGCGGAATACCAGCTCCCGAGCCAACCTCCGATACAAATCGGTCGACGATTACGTCAACGAAATCTTCGCCGCCCAGAAAATTGTCACCTGCGGAGGAACGAACCTCCATCACGCCCTCGAACATTTCTAAGATGGAAACGTCGAACGTCCCGCCTCCCAGGTCGAGCACTAAAATCTTACGCTCTCCATCCTTTTGCTGGAGGCCATACGCGAGCGCCGCTGCTGTTGGCTCATTTAGCAAACGGTCAACTTTGAGTTCAGCAAGTTCGCCGGCCGCCTTCGTCGCTTTGCGTTGCGCATCGTTGAAGTAGGCCGGGACGGTAATGATTGCTTCTGTAACTCGTTCCCCAATGAATAATTCAGCGTCTGATTTTAAGGATCGGATCACCAGCGCAGAAAGCTCCTCGGCTCGAAAGCGATTCGTGCCTAACTTGAACTCCCGATTGGTGCCCATATAGCGTTTGAACGATGAAATGGAGTGGTTTGGATGTGACAGTAACCTCTCCCGCGCGGAGAGTCCCACTAGCACGGTCCCGTCGTCGTCTACGCTAACCGCCGAAGGGGTCATCACCGAGCCGAGAGAGTTGGCAATCAGCTCCGACGTCCCGTCCTTCCAGACACCGACAAGGCTATTCGTGGTTCCGAGATCAATACCAATGATCATGGAGCGAGGACCTTTGAAATCTTGCTGACCGGAACGGCTGCCGTCGAGGGCATGACTCCGGGGTTCGAATTGTACGACGCGCTGATCATGATCTCTCAGATCAGACCGAGGTCGTGATGTGCGACGGCGTTGTTGATCCCGGCAAGCGCCACGGCGACGCTGTTCGGATCAGCGGTCACGCTCTGAAGGACGGCGGCAGCCGCTTGATACGCGGCATCGTTGACCGCATGAGGAATGAGGATATCGCCGCCGTTCTGGGTGCAGGCATTTGCGTATGCCGTCGACACAGCGATCTTGTTGTTGATCGTCTGCGTCCGAGTTTGCGCATCCGTCCACTGCTGGTCCGTCAGACCCAACGGTCTTGTAGTTGCATCAAAACCGATCAGAGCATCGACAAACTGTCCGGCGATACCCGCCCGCGCCGCCTGCGCGCTTTGTCCGTGGGCTTCTGCGTCCGCCAACAGGCTCGCCCAATACGAAATCCCATCGGAGTCGCCAGCCGACCCTCCGATGTTCTGGTACATGGCGCGTATGAACTGGCTGTCGGTCAGCCCCCCATAGGTCGCATTGAAGAAGGTATTCTGCGAATTGACGAAATTTTGTCCCAGCATCACGGCTTCGGACAGCATGATTGGCGTGACGCCGGCATTGGCGGCGGTTAGCCCGGCGGCGTCGGATTGCTGACTAACGAGACCGACCCAATAAGAGAAGCCGGACGACTCGCCTGCGCGACCATATAGAGCCGCATAAAGCCCCATCACCTCCTGTTGGACGGATGTCGGATCCGTTGTCGTAGTGTCGATGTGAATGCCAAGGTCGTGGGTTATGTCCGTCATCGGGCGAGCGTTTGGCATGTGCAAAAAGCCGGGGATTCCGCCGGCGGTTCCAAATGGGTAATCCCCTGCCGCATATACGACGCTCGCACCGTCCGGCAGATTGATTCCAGTGATTTGAAGATCGGCTGTGTCGTCGCCCGACTTGACCATGTAGTCGAAGGTGAGCGTGTTCGTTCCTGCCCCCGAAACGTAGGTCGCCGTCTCATTGTTGCTCAACTGAAGCGCGGGCTGTCCCGTCACCAACAACGGAGGTGCTGCAGCAATCGCAATTGTAATGAGATCGCCAGCATGAACGGTGTTCGAACCGTTCTCAGTCGTGGCTGATATCGTCGTCATCCAGTCGTCAATGGTGACTTGTGTGTTATTGCCGTTGCTCATGGAAATGGTAACCGACGACGCTTCCATCAACCTTGCTCACTTGTTCGGTGACTGGACACGTGACGCGGTGGCTTAATCTGCCGCGCCATCTTCGCTTCCTTCAGATCAGACTCAAATCGTGATGCGCGACGGCGTTGTTGATCCCGGCTATCGCCACGGCGACTGTGTTCGGATCGGCGGTTACGCTTTGAAGAATTGCAACCGCTGCCTGATAGGCGGTGTCATTCACGGCGTGCGGAATGAGGATGTCGCCGCCCGACTGGGCGCAGGCATTCGCATACGCCGTCGAAACCGCAATCTTGTTATTGATTGCCGCCGTCCGCGTCAGCGCATCTGACCATTGCTGATTGGTCAAACCGGCAGGTATGGTCGTCGTATCAAAGCCGATCAGGGCCTCAACAAACTGACCCGCGATTCCCGCCCGCGCCGCCTGCGCGCTTTGTCCATGCGCTTCGGCATCCGCCAGCAGGTTCGACCAATAGGCAACTCCGCCGGGATCGCCCGCATTCCCGCCGATGTTCTGATACATGGCGTTTACGAACTGGCTGTCGGTCATCTTTCCGTAGGTCGCATCGAAAAACGCGCTCTGCGAATTGACGAAATTTTGTCCCAGCATTGCAGCGTCAGCGAGCGTTATATGTGTCGTGCCGGCGTTGGCGGCTGTCAGTCCGGCAGCGTCGGGCTGCTGACCGACCAGTCCGACCCAGTATGAAAAACCGGAAGACTCTGCCGCACGACCATACAAAGCCGCGTAGAGACCCATAACTTCCTGTTGGACGGATGTGGCGCCGGTATAAACCTGAACGCCGAGGTCGTGTGTATTGATGCTAAGTGGAGTTGCGACAGGCGGATAACTCGCCGGATTAATTAAACTCAAATAACTGCCCTCAGGATAAGTCACGCTGGCGCCATTCGTGCCGCCGATCCCGAGGACTTTAAGGTCTGCGGTGTAGTCGCCCGGCTGAACCCTGTAGGCGAAGGTGAGCGCATTGGTGCCTGATCCTGACACATAGGTCGCCGCCTGATTGTCGTTCAGCAGGAGCGCGGGCTGTCCCGACACCGTCATAGTCGCTAAGGATTTCATCGTGATCGTGATGAGATCGCCTGCGTGAGCGATATTCGAGCCGTTCTCGATGACGGCGGAAATAGTGGTCCCGTCATTGAGTGCGACAGTGGATATGTTCGAGTTACTGCCGACGGTCGTAACAACCGAACCTCCGCTAACCGCTTCTGTTCCTCCGCTGGTTCCTATGATGTAGTCGGTCATCGATTTTCTCATCTACCTTTTTGCGCGCGCGAGATTGAGCCGCACCACCAGTCCCGTCCGGACTTGTGGCGCCGGCACTCACTCTTGATTACGAGGCAACCGGCCGGAGAGTTTCAGAAAAATCGTAACAATTTCATATATTTAGCCGCGTTCACCGCGTTGGATTCCGTGTGGTTCATGTATAAACGAATGATGGCGCACGAAAGGACGAAATGCGGCGAAATAGAAGCCTGCTCGGCGGGGCAAATGACAAATTCGTAACAGTCTGGGATTGCGTCGAATGGTCAGAAAGATGCCCGATACCCAGCGAGTGTCGTCAACGCGACCGAAGAACTAAACGACTGGCCGCGAACGCCGACGTTAGCGATCAAATTTTGATTAGGCGCGACCGCGTAGCTTAGACCGACAGATGCGACAGGGCGAAAACGATTTGCGCCGCCGCCATGTCCAATTGCCCACGTCTCCAAGCCGGGAATCGCGCTCGTTCCAGAATAGGCGTTGGCGTTTTGCCGGAGGTCATATTCGGCGCCCGCTGCCGCCTGGTAGCCGATCCGGGGGGTCAGCATGCCGTTGAGCCGCGCGCCGGCAAAGGCTGTCGTCACCCGTTCAAAATAGGGGTTGTAGAAAACTGGGTATTGGACGAGCAGGTTGAAATTTTCGCTATACGCGTTGCGCGTCGTGTTGATGTAACGCAGCCCCGCATAAGGGGCGATGACAGTAGAGTTGCCGATGGCGAGGCCCCAAGCGACTTGGCCTCCAAGCACGAAGCTGCGCAGCGAGGTCGCGCCGCTACCTGGTTCCGCATCATCAAGCGGAGTCCTTGTGATCGCGACGCCGGTGGAATTATACCCGGCGGTGATTTTGGCCTGAAAACCAGTTCCGTCGTTATTTTGATTATATGCGATAAACCCGCCGAACGTGGGTGTGTCCTGCCCGTAACGCAGACCAACCGCATTTCCTTGTGTGACCCGGTAGTCGATAAAGCCGCCGATCCGGATGCTATCGGCTAGCCTGTAGGCGGCAATCAAGACGCCTGCGCCGTCATTGGCGCCCACGGTGCCGGTGTAGCGAGCTTGAAACGAAATACAAAACCCGAGTTTGTCGAACGCAGAGCAATCATAGTCCGTGACGGCTGCAAGCGTGGCGAACCGAAGATGCAGTGCGTTGCGGATAGAATCTCGATTTGGTGCGAGCGCGAGAGTGGTGTTGGTCGCGCTCGGCCCGAATGGACTGAACACGAGGTCCCAAGTCGTCTGGCTACCACTTTCGAGAACGAGTTTCCAAGGCAGGCCATTGTACGAGCCTGCCTGTGTGGTCAAATTCGTCACACTGACGCCGCTGAGAACATTTGTGTATCGCGCCCTCGCTTGTGGCGATGAAGCAGGAACATTGTTTACAGGATCGCCGTTGAACACCCCGAATGACATAGCGCCCGACGCATTCGTGACGCTCAGTTGGCCGTAGCCTGTCGAAGCCACGATAATGTTGTAAAAAGTTGGAAGCGAGCCTCTATATTTAAGCGCTCCGCCTTGACCGCCGACGCCTTGGCTATTGTTGAGCACCGTGAGAGTGCCAAAATTGTAAATGCCGCTGGATTGAATGCTCCCGGTGTTGGTCAGCATGCCGATTTGGCCGCCGTTTTGTATGAGCGCGGAGATCGTGCCGGAATTCACCAGCGATCCGATGACGCCCGAATTGATGAGCGAGGTTCCACCGCTGATAACGCCGCTATTGGCGATGATCGCTATGTTGCCGGATTGGTCGTTAATTATGCTAAAGGGACTTCCCCCGATGGTTCCGCTGTTGAGAATGCTAACGGCGCCGCTACCTGAGTTCTGAATGCTCTCTAGGAGACCGCCGATCAGTCCTTGATTGATGATCTCGGTCGTATTGGAGGACGCGAGTGATATCCCTGTCCCTACGCCAGCAATATTACCGGACGACCCATTCCGTATCGTAAATGTCGTGGCGCTGCTGCTCGTGTTGTAAATTCCGGCTGCTCCAAAGCCTCGAATAAATCCGTCGTTGTTCAAGACGCCGATCGTGCCCGTGCTTTCAATCGTGATCCCGTCCCTGCTGCCGCCGGTGATTAATGCACCTGCGCTGTTAGTTAGCGACGTGATCGTTCCGAAGGTATCAACGCCGGATATCGTCCTGCTGTTGCCGATACGGCCGGCGTTAGCGACGACGCCGGACTGACCGGCGCTGACGACCAGTCCGTCGCATGAAGACTCCGCCGGCTGCGCGAGCGGAAACGAGCAACTGGCGGCCAAGCCGCTTTCGTTCGTCGCGATCAGGACGAGAAACGCCACTGCCGGCAGCCATATGGTCAATTTGAAAATCATTCCGCCGAGGTCTCGATTTGCTGCCGCCGCTGGTCGTCGAGGATGATTAGCACGACCGAGCTTATGAGGCAGCAGCAGCCAACGAGGCTGTCAGCGCCATCGGCCTGACGCCTGGGGCCATTGCCATCGGTCGATCACCTGGGCAATCCCCCCCCCGGTAACGGGTCCCTGCCACCCCGCCGGCTTTGCGAAAGGGGGGCCGCGCCGCCGCGAGAACGGCGCAAAAATATGGTCGTTTTAGCGGGGTTGCTCCTATCGGCCTGACCGTGGGTTTGATGCGAACCGGGGGGTGTGCGCCCTACGGGCAGGCCGAGAGGTCGGCGACAAATGCGCGTAAGTCGAAAATGTGAAAAATGGGCTATGAACGATTTTCGTAAGTCGATTTTGCTGAAAATGGGCTATGAGCGGTTTCGCGTAAGTAGTCTGCACGTCAGCGAACGTCAGCGAAATAACCCAACCCTTTCATAGCCCAGGCCGGATCCTAACCCCATAGTTTTTCTAAACGTCACGCGAAAGTTAGTTTTTTTATTTCTCTCTCTTCTATATCTATCTACTAGCCCATTAGAAAAACTATGGGGTTAGGGTCGGGAGTGGGCTATGAAAATCCCACCCCCGGTTCGCACCCTATTCGGCATACCCTCCGAACAGTTCCGCCGCTTTCGGATTCAGCGTCCAGACGGTCCCCCGCCCTTCGCCCGACTTGAACAGCCAGCCTGCTTCCTCCAGTCTCGCGATTGCCGTTCCCAACCGGATGTTATCTTCCCGGAATTGCCGCGCCAGCCGCCCAAGGTCCCAAAACCGCATGTCCGTCCGTTTCTCCAGCGGGAGCGACAGCAACTTGCGCGCAAGGATTCTGGCATCCACGCGCTCTGGCTCCGTCTCCATTTCCCGGTGCGTCCGAACGATGCTTGGCCAGATGAAATCGCGGAACACCGCGAACCCTGCCCGCGCCGCCGACTCGTCAACTTCCGTCGGCAGGCCCGGCGGCTTCTCACAGGTCGCCGCGTGGTAGGCCCAGCGGACGGCGTGCACCGCCATGCCCAAACGCGCGATGGTGTCCGGCGCTTTCGACAATACGCCGTCCAGCGGGTCGGACTCGTCCTTGCCGATCATCGTGTGGGCGCGCCATTCGTCCGCTTCCGTGGCGACTGCCTTGGCGCCGGCGCTGGCCGTCAGTGTCATGCGGCAGGCAGCCCCCACGAAGTCGTCCCAGTTGCAATCGACAATCCGGCGAAGCGCCTGGGCGTATAACTCCGCGCCTTCCTCGTCCCCGGCGTCGTCGGATGTCAGGACCCGCCGCGTCGCTTTCAACCAGATGGTCCTTTGGCACAGACCGTCCGTTCCCAGTGCCGCCAGTATCTGCGACAGTTCTGGCGGTTGAATGCCGCCGAACACAGACGCCAGCACGCGCGGCGCTAGCAGGTTCTTGGATTCGTCCGCCAGCCCCTTGGCGGAGAATCCGCCGTCGTACGCCTCAACCCAAAATGAGCGATCCGAGCCGCCGAAACTGCCCTTGCCGGCGTAACGGTCGAATGATCCATAGAAGCGTTTCAACTCTTCCACCTTCATGACCACGCCGTCTTGCGTGCGCTCGGCCTGCTTCGCTACCCCTTCCGTCGTCGCGTGCGTCAGCAGCCGTTGCCGCTTGCGCACCGGCTCCCTTGGCGCTGGTCCTCTCGTTTTCGGCGGGCGCGATTTCCACGCTTCTAGGCGACGATTGTAAGTCGCGTATTTCGCGGCGTGCTCTTTCAGCCTGCCTTCCTCCAGCTTCTCCAATGGCCGAAACAGCGGCTTCAATACCGGCGACTTGGCAGCCCCGCTGTAGCCGACGATTCCAACGAAGAACGCGGCGGGAACTTCCCATCGGGTGGCCTTCGGACGGAATGAGACGCCGGCCGGGAGGCAGGCCCCCAGCGTCAGCAGCGCGAGCCCACGGGCCAAGTCCGGGTCACCACCGACTTCCTTGGCGATACTGACGCAATAAGCGTCCAGTGCCGCTGGCAAGGTCCCGGCAGGCCATACAGGCTCCAGTCCCACCGGCCGCGCCGGCGCAAAGATGTCGTCAGGTTCTTTCGTTTCGACTTCCGCGCGCCGATAGACCGTGGCCAACGAGGCCGTCATTCTCGGCCCTAATCCGCACTGGTCCATCAGCCAGTGCGCCGCCTCCCGCGCCGACTTCGCGTCGCCGTACTCCAACACCAGATCGATCGGTGTCCGCGCGCCGCCGTCGTCCTCGCCTTTCAAGCCGAAATTCCGAATTCCCAACGGACTGATTTGCAGGTTGTCGGTGCTGTCGATTCCGATGTCTGCGGCCGGTATCTGCCACGCGCCCCCACCGCGTTTCTGGGCAGTTGGAAACAGCGCCGGAACCCAGCGCGCCAGCATCGCCGGCGCCAGCGCGATGGCGTTGATGAGATGCACCGGCCCTTCGCCGGCGCCTTCGGCCCAATCGTCCGAGCGTGCCGCATCCGCCAGGCGTCGCACTTTCGTGCTCCGCCGATCTGGCGACGATGGTCCAAGAACAGCCAGGTCGCCCGCCTTCGGCGGGCTCCCAGCCTGTTCCTTCACGTCACAACCCCCACCGGTTGGCATCGGATCGTCAATCAACAAATCATCGTCATCGACGCGAACCGGGGTGGTGGCTTTCTTGGCGGCCATACGCTCTTCGGCGCGGTCGCCCCCGGAGGGGGCGGCCGTGTTCCCCTGGCCAGCCTGCTTCGCCCTTTCGGCCTTGCGGCCTTCCGACTGGTTCTTCCACGCCACCGCCTGCAACAACGTCGCGGACACCGTTTCCGGCGCTTCCCGAACCTCTTCGGGCGCCCCTTTCATCCGCCGGCCCGTCGTCGCGAAATATCGATCCTTGCCGTATGTCTCGATACAGCAGGCCCCATCGGGCGAGTGCGTCTTGCTGGCTTCCAGCGGGTCCCGAACGAATATTTTCACGCCGGTCCCGCTAGGCGAGATTTCCGCGTAGGACTGGATTTCGCCATTCGGCTTGACGATGCGTTCGGACCATTCCGCCAAACGCTGCTTGCCATCGATTTCAACGATGCAATCGTCCAGATCGATTCCGCTCCAGCCGGCGCCCAGCGCAAATCCGACGCCCCACTTGCCGCCGGACTTCCGGGCGGCCTCTTGCGCCTCGGCCCAACTCATCCAGTTGGCCCGGTCCGTGCCCGAGCAATGGCGGCCGGTAACAACGTCCACCGGCGGTTTTTTCAACGTACCGTTCTTGTCGCGCCAGTACGTCCACAGAATCCAGCGGTCCTCGCCCAACATTTCGGGAGGTATGCGCTCCGCGCTCGGGGCTTCAATCTTCGGTGTCTTTCTTGTGGAGGCGTCCATATCAGCGGCCCTCCCGTATAACGAGCATGTCCCAATTGCAGCCGCGCTTGGCCAGTGGGCTCAACGCCTGGTACCAAGCGCGCGCCCATCCTCTGTTCGTCAGGACCAGCGCAGACACGTCATGCCGCGCCAGCATCGTCTCCAGACGTGCGACGATGTGCAGGTCGTCGCCGCATTCCCAAACGGCGATGTAGTCGGCCGAGCGCGCCGCCCACTTGATAGCGATGTCATCGAATGCGGCAGGCCCACGCGCGCCGCCAAATTCCGGCGAGTCGTCCAGAAACGTGACGATGCGCTTGGCCTCGCGCGACCAGCACCGCCGCATGTTCCGGGCAATGCGGCGCTTGGGCAGGATGGACACCTGCAACGTTGCGTCTGGCGTTGGGATGTCCAGACGGCGCGCGCCGTCGATCTTGAGCGATAGATGATTATCGTAGGTCGCCACCGCGTCGAACGGCAGCGCCGCCGGGTCCCATTGCGGACCCGCGTACTGAGGTTTAAACATCGGATGATCTTTCTGACTTGCGACGCGCCCTCGCCTAACCGGTGGGGGCGTATCTTTGTGGGAAGTTGTTAGGCGTTAGCGCCGGCCGCGATGCGCTCCAGAAGCGCCCGCGCCTCAGGCGAGGACCCACCCCGGTCCGCATTCGTCAGTGCGAGGCGGGCCAGCGCCGCCAGCGCGTCCATATCCAAAAGGATGGTCATGGCGGCTCCCCCTCAGCGTGCATGCATCAAGGGGAGATTCGCGTCCCATTCCGCAGCGTCCTCGGGCAGTACGAGGGACTTGCGGCCGACCTTGCGAATCTTGAGCCGGCCGGCTTTCGCCTCAGCGTAGGCTTTCGTCAGGCCGATGCGCCGCAGTTCGCAAAACTCCCTAAGCGTAAAAGCTCGGCGCGGTATTGGATATTTCAGCATTCGTCGTCTCCAGTAACCGCACGTTCATTCGTGCGTCTCGGAGACCATCGAAGTGTCGCCCTGAAATGGGCAGGCGGGTAATTACAGAAAAATCCCGGCGCTAACCGGTGGGCGAGCCCGCCGAAGGCGGGCGAAGCCCTGGCCGATTATCGCAGCCTTATCGCGGCCCCGCCCGTCTCGCATCGCTTGGTCGCCGCTTTCAAAACCCCACGCCCCGGCAGCGGCATGTTCGGGGGCAGCGCCGCCGCTATGTCGTCGCAGAATTGATTGAACGAAGTCGGGCCGTAATTCGGCGCGTGCGTCACCGTAGGATGTCTGGACGTGCAAGCGAGGTAGAGAGCGGCCAGCCAATCCGCGATTTCGGCAGACAGCATGTCTTTGGGCCTGCCCTTCGCCTTCTCGATTTCGGGCTTGCCGTACTCCACCAGCACCGGCGGCAGGCCCTTGTCCACGATAGTCCGAAGCGCCACTTCGATGTCGGCGAAATTCTCCAGATTCGCGCCATCGCCGCTGAGGTTCTGAATCAAGCGCCGTAACGTCAATTCCTCGTCCGGGATTTCGACAACCCCTCGCAGGCTCCGAAATCCCCGGCGCTTGTTGGCCATCGTTCGCGCCATCTCGCGCAAGTATTGAGACAATCGCTCCACCGGCTCGCCAGCGGTTTCGTCGCGCACAATCTGTAGCGATCCGACGAATTCCACAGACCATCGTTGCAGGTGTGAATCGTCAGGCGGAAACTCGCACGTCTCGGCGTTGTCCCGAAAGCGCCGCAACACCCCATGGACCGCAACAGCGAGGCGCTCGCGCTCCGCAGCGTGCGCCTCGGCTATCGCCTGGAAGGAATGCGAACCGGGGGGTGTTGGGTGTGTCACCCGTGTAACCGGACGACGTTCGAGCCGGCCGCGCCCTCCAAGTAATCCGCCCAAGCCTGCATTAGCAGCCTGCGCTTCTCCAGCGCATCGCCGCGCCGATAGGCCGCTTCGACTTCGTTGCCGATGCTATGGGCAAGCGCGGCCTCAGCGATCTCTCGCGGAAACGATGTCGTTTCTCCGCACCAGTCGCGGAACGACGATCTAAAGCCGTGCGCCGTGCAGTCCACGCCCATCCGCCGTAGCAACATGCCCAACGCCATGTCGCTCAACTGAGCGCCACGGGCGCCGGGAAAAACCAACCCCCGGTTAGCATCCACGTCCTTGTCGGCATCTTCCCGTAGGCCGCGCAACAGCGATACCGCGCGAGTCGAAAGCGCAACCCGATGTTCCCTGCCGGCTTTCATCCGCTCGGCCGCAATGACCCAGACTTTCGTCTCTAGATCGATTTCCTCCCAGCGAGCGCCGCGCGCCTCGCCGCTTCTGGCGGCCGTCAGGATCGCGAATTCCAACACTCGGGCGGACATGGCGCCCTCCACCGCCCGAAGGCGCGTCATGAATGCCGGAACCTCGGCAAACGGCATCGCCGCATGATGTCCGCGCGTCAACTTCCGGCGCTTTGGCAAAAGGTGGTCCAGATGCCCGCGCCACCGCGCGGGATTCTCGCCAGTCCGCAGGCCCTTGGCCTTGGCCGCGTCCAGAACCTTTTCGATCCTGCCCCGTAGCCTTTGCGCCGTTTCGGGCACCGTCTGCCAGAGCGGCTGCAGCACTGCCAGAACGTCGGCTGTATCGACATCGGCCACCGGCTTGTTCCGCAGGGCGCCGATGTAGTCGCGGCCCAAGGTCGTTTTCCATTGCGCCCCGTGCTTGGCGTTCCTCCAGCCGTGCTGTAGGGATTTGATAACCTCGTCCGCGAAATCGCCAAACGTGACGACCGCAGCCGTGGCCGCCTCGGCCTTCCTCGCCGCCAGCGGGTCCACGCCCTCGGCCAGCATCTTCCGCGCTTCGGCTGCTTTCAGGCGGGCGTCGGCTAGCGAAACGTCTTTCAGGCTCCCAAGGCCAAGTTCAGGACGCTTGCCGCCGCTGCGATAGCGATACAGCCACGACGCGGAGCCGGACTTGGCCACGGCCAGATATAGGCCATCGCCATCAGCGTACATGCCGGGAGCCTTCAACGCGGCGACCGTGCGCGCCGTGAGCCTGTTCGACTGCCTTCCCATCCACCCCGCCCCATCCTTTTTCCCATCCTTTGTAACCGGCAATGGGCGAAAGTCAACGAAGGGCGGCGAAGGGCAGCGAAACGAACTCAAGCAATTTCAGCAGGTTTTCCGGTGGTCTGCGAAGAGTCGCGAAGGTCCACGAAGGCCGCTTCGGCGGACACCCCTTCCGCCAATTCCGAACTACGAAACCCGGAAAAACGCCGAATGCGGGCCACGCCGAAGCGCGCCCGCCGCTTGGATACGCGGAAAAACCGCCGATCAGGTGACGGCGTTGGCGATCGTGTTGAACTTGGTCGAGAGGCTGGTGCCGAGCTTTGTCAGCGCCGTGATGGCGATGATTGAGATCAGCGCGCCAACGAGCGCGTACTCGACCGAAGTTGCGCCCGACTCGTCAGCGAAAAGGCGCAGGAGGGCGGATTTCATCGTGAGCTCCGTAATGCAGCGCGCGGACTCTCCTCGGCGCGAGGTCAAGAAATAAAGGCCCTAGCTTGCGTAAGTCTTAAGCGACGCTACGGAATTTCCCACAAATCCCTGCCGATGCCTCAATGCTTAACTATTGGTTTCCAGGGCTCCGGCTCAGGCGGAAACGCTAGCGTGGCTTGATCGTTCATCTCTGAACGGTCTATCGTCCGGCCCGGCGCAGCGCATCTCGCGGGCGTCGGGAGAAGGAAAAATCATGGCCATCGACGGCAAGTGGAACCTCACCATCAATACGCCCATGGGGGCGCAGTCCTCCACGCTCGAGGTCGCCTCGTCCGGCGCGAGCCTGACCGGCAAGCAGACCGGAGCGCAGGGTTCGCAGGCGATCGAGAACGGCGCCGTGAACGGCGACGAAGCCTCCTGGTCGATCGACATCACCGTACCCATGCCGATGACATTGTCCTTCAAGGGCAAGGTGTCCGGAGACAAGCTGTCCGGCACGGTCACGCTCGGCGCTTTCGGCGATTCGACGTTCATGGGCGAGCGCGCCTGATTTCAGGCGTCGGGCGGCCAGCACTCGGCAGTCGGTTCTTCCGACTGTCGATTGCCTAAAGCCGACTTCCCACACGCGCCCTGCCCCATTCGTTCCAGCCGGCGAAGCGCGGCGTTCCGGGCAGGTACATCGAAGCCGTCTCCTCGATCACGAATCCGTTGGCGGCAATTGTCGCGGCGACCGGCCGCGACAAATGACAATTTCCGGCAATACGTTTCCAAAGCGGATCGAGGCGCTCCTGCCAGCGCGCGACGCTCGCGTCGGGCGCAAGCCCATGTTCGCAGAACAGGTATGATCCGCCGGGCTTCAGCACACGCCGAATCTCGGCGAGCACCGCCTCGACCGCGCCGACCGAACAAAGCGTGTAGGTGCACACCAGCGTATCGAAGGAATGGTCGGCGAACGGCAGTCTTTCTCCGGCGCCGGCTTCAACGCTGACGGTCAGCCCATCTGGTCGCGGCGCAGCTTCCGCCATTGCCCGCAGTTCCGCCGACGGGTCGACGCCGGTGACGCTTTCGACGCGCACAGGATCGTAGAATGGCAGATTGAGTCCGCTGCCGATGCCGACTTCGAGCACGCGGCCCTCCGCCATAGGCACGACCTTCCGCCGCTGTCGCGCGAAAACCTTGCCGCCGCAGGCGCAGCTAATGAGGCGGGGAAGCGCGTAGCGTTCGTAGAGCGAGCCCATGCCGGCGATGCTAGTCCAGCCTCGCCTGTCAGACGAGCCTCTGCAGGATCTTTTCGCGCGCCGCCCGCAGCACCTCGTTCGACAGCGCCCGGTCGTTTGCGCCGACGCTGCGGGCGAGCGTCAGGCCGCCCACAAGTTCGCTGGTGAGTTTCATCGCATCGCTGCGGCTGCATTCCGCGGCTTGCGCCATCGCGCCGATGTAGAGTCCCAGTCCTCGCGCGTAGCGGGCCTGGATGTCGGCGCTCTCGCGTGAAACATCGGCTCCGAAGGCGACCATCGGACAGCGCGCGCCGCGCGAATCCCGCGCCCGCTCCGAAAGATAGCGTTCGACATAGAGCCGCAACGCCGCCTTGCGCTCGCCGCCGGCAGGCTTTGCGCCCGCCTTGCGGATCGCGCCCAGCGCCCGCTCGAAGGCGAGTTCGCAGGCTTCCGCCTCGAGTTCGGCCTTCGAGCCGAAATGATTGTAGAAGCCGCCGTGCGTCAGGCCGGCCTCGGCCATCAGCTCGGAAACGGGAACCGCCGAAAAGCCGCGCGCGGAAAACAGGCCGAGCGCCGCGTCCAGAACGCGCGCCCGGTTTTCGGCGGCCTGCTCCTTAGAGAGACGCATGCAATTCCCGCAATCGTGATCGTCGCGCGCCGGGACCGGCTTGACACAACGATGATAGCCGTCATCAAATAATGATGACAACCATCATTTTAAATCCGCGAAGCGCCTGGCGCAAGCGGGACAGGAGAGCCGGGACATGCTGGCACGGTCATTGAGCGCGATGCTCGCGCGGCGGGGCGTCCATTACGGATGGGTGGTCATCGCCACCATGTTCTTTTCCTCGCTCGTCATGGCGGGCGCTGTCGGCCTGCCCGGGGCGTTCATCATTCCGCTGTCGAAGGAATTCGGCTGGGATTCCGCCCAGATTTCCTCGGCGCTGGCCGTGCGCTTCTTCCTGTTCGGGCTGATGGGGCCGTTTTCGGCGGCGCTGATCGAACGCTACGGCGTACGGCGTATCGTCTTCGCCGCCCAGAGCCTCGTGCTGGTCGGCCTCGTCGCGTCGTTGACGATGACCTCGGTCTGGCAGCTCGTCGTCTATTGGGGAATCCTCATCGGCATTGGCACCGGCCTCACGGCGCTGGTGCTGGGCGCGATCGTCTCGACGCGCTGGTTCACGGAGCGGCGCGGCCTCGTTGTCGGCATGCTGACGGCGGCGGTCGCGACCGGCCAGCTCGTCTTCCTGCCGCTCGCCACCTGGCTGCTCGAACATTATTCATGGCGCATCGCGCTGGCGCCGTCGCTCGCGGCGATCGGGCTCGCGGCGCTGGCGATCTATCTGCTCATCGTCGATCGTCCGTCTGACGTTGGGCTTGCGCCCTATGGCGAGACGGGCGCGCCGCAGGCGGCGCCGGTCGCCGCCGCCGTCGGCAATCCCGTGTCGCGCGCCTTCGCGACCTTGGCCGAAGCTTCGCGAGTCCCCTCCTTCTGGATCCTGGCGGCGAGCTTCTTCATCTGCGGCCTGTCGACCAACGGGTTGATCCAGACCCATTTCATTCCGATGTGCGTCGACTACGGCATGACCGCGGTCGCCGGCGCCTCGGCGCTCGCGATGATGGGCATATTCGACTTCTTCGGCACGATCGGTTCGGGCTATCTCTCGGACCGCATCGACTCGCGGAAACTGCTGTTCTGGTACTACGGGCTGCGCGGTCTCTCGCTGCTCTGGCTGCCCTCTTCCACCTTCACGATCTACGGCCTGTCGATCTTCGCGGTCTTCTACGGCCTCGACTGGATCGCCACCGTGCCGCCGACCGTGAAGCTGACCGGCCAGACATTCGGCCGCGAAAAGGCTGGACTCGTGTTCGGCTGGATCTTCGCGTCCCACCAGGTGGGCGCCGCTGCTGCGGCCTTTGGCGGCGGACTGTCGAAGACATGGCTGCTCACCTATGCGCCCGCCTTCTATGTCGCCGGAGCGGCCTGCCTGCTGGCGGCCGTGCTGAGCCTGCTCGTCAATCGCCGGGGCGCGGCGCCGGCGCCCGCGACGGCGGCGGCGTGAGGCACGAAGCGATGAGCGAACAGACCATGCCCATCCGCGAACGCCTCGTCCAATGGGACGATCCGATGATCGTCGCGCGCCTCGCGCGCGAAATGAGCGGTCTAGAACTGTTCAGGATGTTGCTGGCGGGCGGCGGATCGCCGCCGCCGATCATGAAGCTGATCGGCCAGACGCTGGAGGAAGTCGAGGAAGGCCGCGTCGTCATGAAAGTCGAGCCCGGCGAACACCTCTACAATCCAATCGGCATGGTGCATGGCGGCGTGATGGCGACGCTGCTGGATTCCGTGATGGGCTGCGCCGTCCACACGGTGCTGCCAAAAGGCCGCGCCTACACGACGCTCGAAATCAAGGTGAACTACCTGCGCGCGATCAAGACCGACACCGGCCCGATCTTCGGCGAGGGCAAGGCCGTGCATGTCGGCCGGTCCTCGGCTGTAGCCGAAGGGAAAGCCTATGATTCCGCCGGCAAGCTCTACGCGACCGCCAGTACGACCTGCATGGTGTTCGGGGCGTGAACCGGGAAGGCCCTACTGCCGGGCGGCAGGAAAACGGCGCATCACGCGCTCGACGCGTTCCGGCCCGACCCTGATGTCCACGGACGTCACACCCTTCCGGTCCGTCCGGCGGCTCAGCACCTCGCCGTTTTCGTAGAGCCAGGCAAGGCCCGCCCCGTCTTCCGGCGGAACGGGCACGCTCAGCACGATCCGACCCTCGGCGACGCGGCGCTCGATCGCCGACAGGAGTTCATCGACGCCCTCGCCCGTGAGCGCGGAGACGAGCGCAGGCCTTTCGTCCGCCGGCTTCGCCTGCGACGCCTGCAACAGGCCCTCGCGGCGCTCGGGCGACAGCAGGTCGGCCTTGTTCCAGACCTCGATCAACCGGCGATGATCGTTCGGCTCGATGCCGAGCTCTCGCAGGATGTGCTCGACGTCGGCGCTCTGGGCGTCGGCGTCCTCGTGGCTGACGTCGCGCACATGCAGGATCACGTCGGCCTCGATCACCTCCTCCAGCGTCGCGCGAAACGCCGAGACAAGCATGGTCGGCAGGTCGGAGATGAAGCCGACCGTATCGGACAGGATCACCTGCGCCCCGTGCGGCAGCTTCACGGCCCGCAGGGTGGGATCGAGGGTGGCGAACAGCAGGTCCTTGGCCAGCACTTCGGCGCGGGTCAGCCGGTTGAACAGGGTCGACTTGCCGGCGTTGGTATAGCCGACGAGCGCGACCACCGGCCAAGGGGCGTCCTGCCTTTTCTTGCGGTGCAGGCCTCGCGTTCGCTTGACCTGTTCGAGATCCTTCTCGATGCGGGTCATCCGCTCCTGGATGAGGCGGCGGTCGGTCTCGATCTGCGTTTCGCCGGGGCCGCCCAGGAAGCCGAAGCCGCCGCGCTGGCGTTCGAGATGGGTCCACGACCGCACGAGGCGCGACTTCTGGTAGGCCAGATGCGCGAGTTCCACCTGCAGCGCGCCCTCGCGTGTGCGAGCGCGTTCGCCGAAGATTTCGAGGATGAGCCCGGTCCGGTCGATGACCTTCGCCTTGAACGCCTTCTCGAGATTGCGCTGCTGCACGGGTGACAGCGCGCAATCCATGACCGCCAGTTCGATTTCCTCGTCGGCTATGCGAGCGGCGATTTCCTCGACCTTGCCCTTGCCGAGATAGGTCGCCGGCCGGATCTGGTTCAGCACCGCCAGTTCGCCGGCGGCTATGTCGAGATCGATGGCGCGGGCGAGACCGACTGCCTCCTCGAGCCGCGCATCGGGCGCGCGGAGGCTCGCCTGGTCGCGCGCCGCCCTGTCGCTGAGATATGGTCCAACGACAATCGCCCGGGCGCCCGCCGCGCTCTTCTGGCGCGCGCCCAGTTCAAACCCTTCGCCTGCGGTCAAACCCTGTCCTATTTCTCGGCCTGCACGTCCTCGCCGGGCTCGAACATCTGGATCGGATGGCCCGGCATGATGGTGGATATGGCGTGCTTGTAGACGAGTTGCGAGTGGCCGTCGCGGCGCAGAAGGACGCAGAAATTGTCGAACCAGGTCACCACGCCCTGCAGCTTGACGCCGTTGACGAGGAAGATCGTCAGCGGGATCTTGTTTTTCCGGACATAGTTGAGGAACGTGTCCTGCAGGTTTTGCGCGCGTTCGGCGGCCATCTTGTTGTTCCTGTTGTTGTACGTCCTGCGAACGGACGCTTCTTTCCCGCTTGCAAGCCCGGCGCCAAGAAGCAAGGGCGCAGCTCGCGGTTCTTCTGCGTAACATAGATAGACCAGCCGCCGAATTCCACCTTGGATCGACGCGCAATTATTTCATTTTTACAAGTGAAGGGTCGCCCAGACGCCCGCAGCCAGTCCGAAACCGCCGAGAGCAAACAGCGGATTTATTCTCGAAAAGACCACAACGCCGACCGTCGCGCAGGTGGCCAGCAAGGTCAGCGCATCGTGGTCGGCCGCCCGCGCCATGACGAGGCCGCTGGCGAGGATCAGTCCGATGGCGACCGGCGCCAGTCCGCGCTTTACGGAATCGAACCATGCCGCGCGCCCGTGGCGCTGCACGAAGCGGCCCATGATCCAGGCCAGCACGCATGTCGGCCCGAGCGCGGCCAGCGTCGCCACCGCCATGCCCGTCACGCCGGCCATCCGCCAGCCGACCAGGCTCAGCACCATGATGTTCGGCCCCGGCGCAACCTGCCCAACCGCGAACAGATTGGCGAATTCCGCATCGCTCATCCAGTGCGAGACCTCGACGAGTTGCCGGTGCATTTCCGGCACGATCGCATTCGCCCCGCCGATCGCGACAAGCGAGAGCAGCGAGAAATCGACCGCGAGTTTCCACAGGACGTCCGTCTTCATGGACTTCGCCGCCGATGCGCCAGGAAGACCGAGACCGGCCCGATCAAGACGACCGCCCACACCAAGGGCACGCGAAAGACGCCGACCGCAACGAATACCGCGGCGCATACGAGGATGCCGATCGCATCCAGCCGCGCCCCACGCCCCATTTTGATCGCCGTGCCGATCACAAGCCCGGCGGCGGCCGCCGCCGCGCCGCCGACGCCGGACGAAAACCACTTCTGCGCGGCGAGCGCGTCATAGGCGAGAGCGATCGCCACCAGCGCGATCAACGGCACGGCCATCAGGCCCACGACCGATGCGATTGCGCCGGCCGCGCCCGCGTAGTGCTGCCCGAGGATGACGCAGACGTTCGGCGTGTTCGGACCGGGAAGAACCTGTGCGATGCCGAGGATGCCGGCGTATTCAGCGTCGTCCAGCCACTTCCGCTCCTCGACGACGACGCGACGCGCCCACGGCGTCACCCCGCCGAAGCCCATCATGCCGACCTTGCCCCATCCCAGGAAGAGCTCGAGCACGCCGGGCGGTTCTCGCCCCGGCCGTGCATCCTGCGGCTCCGTCAAAGCTCGTCCTCGCTGTCGAATCGCTTCGCGCATGATGCGCGCGTTGCAAAGCGATGTGGAGGCGGCTCAGTCGATCGCCAGCGACTTCAGCTTGCGATGCAGCGCCGAGCGCTCCATGCCGATGAATTCGGCTGTGCGCGAAATATTGCCGCCGAAACGGTTGATCTGCGCCACGAGATATTCGCGCTCGAACACCTCGCGCGCCTCGCGCAGCGGCAGCCCGAGCAGCTTCTCGCCCCCCGACCCGTTCGGCGTCGCCGGCACCAGCGCGCCGATTTCCGAAGGCAGCATGTCGGCGGTCACTTCCGCTTCCGGATCGCCGGCGGCCAGGATCATCAGCCGTTCGACGTTGTTGCGTAGCTGGCGGATGTTGCCGGGCCAGTCGTGGGATTGCAGCACGGCGAGAGCGTCCGCAGCGATGGTACGCCGCGGCATGCCGGTCGTCTGCGAGACGTGCTCCATGAAGAACTCGACCAATTCCGGAATGTCTTCGCGACGTTCGGCGAGCGAGGGCACATTGATCGGCACGACCGACAGGCGATGGAACAATTCCTCGCGAAACTGGCCCTCGGCGATGGCGCGCGCGAGGTCGCGCGAACTCGACGAAATTATCCGCACGTCGACATGAACGCGCGTCGTGCCTTCGACGCGCTGGAAATTCTGGTCGACGAGAACGCGCAGGATCTTGGCCTGCGTCTCCCGCGGCATGTCGGCGACCTCGTCGATGTAGAGCGTGCCGCCGTGCGCTTCCTCGAGCGCCCCGACCTTTCTGCGTCCGTCCTTGCCCTCGGACCCGAACAGTTCGAGTTCCATGTTCTCGGGCGTAATGGTCGCGGCGTTGATCACGACGAATGGACCCGCCGCCCGCGCCGAAGCCTCGTGGATCGACCGTGCGACCAGTTCCTTGCCGGCGCCCGGCGCGCCGGTGATGAGGATGCGGGAATTGGCCGGCCCCACCCGCTCGATCACTTGCCGAAGCTGGTTGATGGCGCTCGACTTGCCGACGATCCTGTCGGCGGCTCCCGCGCGCGACCGCAGGTCGCTCACTTCCCGCTTGAGGCGCGAAGCTTCCAGCGCGCGTTCGGCGACGATCACCAGCCGATCCGCCTTGAAGGGCTTCTCGATGAAATCGTAGGCGCCGGCGCGGATCGCGCTGACCGCTGTCTCGATATTGCCGTGGCCGGAAATCATGACGACAGGAAGATTGGGATGATGCTCCTGCACGACCTGCAACAATTGCAATCCGTCCAGCCTCGAGCCCTGCATCCAGATATCGAGGAACATCAGGTGCGGGCGTCGCGCCTCGATCGCCACCAGAGCCTCGTCCGAGTTGCGTGCGGTCCTGGTCGAATGTCCCTCGTCCGAGAGGATGCCCGAAACCAGTTCCCGGATATCGGCTTCGTCGTCGACGATCAGAATGTCTGTGGCCATGATCTCAAATCTTCGTTGCGCCGGAATGCTCCGGCTTTGACTGTGCCCCGGCTGTATCGTCCGCGCTGTGCGCATCGGCGCCTTCGACACGCAGTATCAGGCGCACGTGGGCGCCCGGTCCGTCCGGCGCGTCGAGAAGTTCGATTCCGCCGCCATGGTCCTCCATGATCTTGGCGACAATGGGCAATCCAAGCCCGGTGCCCTCGCTGCGGGTGGTCACGTAGGGTTCGAGGAGCCGTTGCCGGCTTTCGGCCGGAAATCCGCGGCCATTGTCGACGACGTCGATGGCGGCCATGCCGTCGCCGACAGAAATCCCGACGTCGATCCGGCCAGGACCGTTGGCGCCCTCGGCCGCCGCGACCCCCTCGGTGGCGTTCTTGATGACGTTGGTCAGCGCCTGGGAGATCAGGCGGCGGTCGAACATGGCGGGTAGCGCTTCGACCTCGTAATGCTCGCGCAACTCGATTTCCGGATTGCCGACGCGCATCAGGAATACGACCTGTCGCACGCATTGCACCAGGTCGTCCTTCTCGGGCCGCGCTTTCGGCATGCGCGCAAAAGACGAAAATTCGTCGACCATGCGCTTGATGTCGTCGACCTGTCGCACGATCGTGTCGGTGCACTGGTCGAACACTTCACGGTCGACCGTGATGGTCTTTCCGTATTTGCGCTTCAGCCGCTCGGCGGAAAGCTGGATCGGCGTCAGCGGATTCTTGATCTCGTGCGCGATGCGGCGCGCGACGTCCGCCCAGGCCGATGTGCGCTGGGCGGTGACGAGATCGGTGATGTCGTCGAGCGTCACCACGAAGCTGCGCCCGCTGTCGCCCGTTGCGCCAGACGTGACGCGCACGTTGAGTATGCGTTCGCGCCCACCGCGCACGACGGCGATCTGCGCCTGCGCGCCGCGATAGCTGGAGGCCGCTTCCTGCAGGATCGGCGAAATTTCCGGCAGGGCCTCTGACACCGGCAGTCCGGCGCTGCCCTGCTCGGCGTCCGAAACCATGAGACGCTCGGCGGAAGGGTTGACGACAGTGGTGCGTCCTTCCGGATCTATTCCGATCACGGCGGCCGGCACGCCCGACAGAACGGCTTCAGTAAAAACGCGTCGCTCGTCGATCAATCGGTTGGCGGCGACAAGCCGGTTCTGCTGGAAGCGCAGTTCGGACGTCATCTTGTTGAACGTTTCGCCGAGATGCGAGAGGTCGCCCTCGGACTTGTCGATCGGCACACGCACGTAAAGGTTGCCGGTCGCGACCTCATCCGTGGCGGCGATAAGCCGACGGATCGGCGCAACGAGTCGGTTGGCAAAAGCCAGGCCCAGCCAGATCGCCGACAACAGCATCACCAGCGCGATCACGAAGAACATGACCGCGAAGGCGATCACGATGTTGCGGCGCTGGCCTTCGAAAGCGTTGAAGACCGCAATCAGATTGGCCGCCTGCTGCGGGAATTCGATGGTGAACGGATCGACCGGGCGCGCGGCGTATAGATACACGCCGGGAAACGAGGCGATCTGCCGGAGCGCCACGAAGGTCTTGCCTTCGTCAATGACCACGCAGGCCGCCTCGCCCTTGCGCGCATCGGCGAAATCGTTGGCTTCGGGCGTCACGAAATGCTGCGGCTGCTGCCCTTCGGCCGGGAATTCCGCCGTGTCGAGCCGCTCGCCATCTTCCTTCATCAACGCGGCCTGCGTGAACCCGAGATATTTCACGCGAGAGGCGAAGAACTCGTGGAACAGCGTCCGATCGGCCTGGTACATCGGCCGGGCGCGGTCGAGGTCGGCGGCGGTGAGTTGCGCCACCTGCAGCAGGGACCAGCACTGCGACTGACGGAACAGCCGGGCGGCTTCCGCCGTGTTGAAGATGAACGACCGGACGTCCTGCATGAAGCCGGGACTGATCGACCGGTCGATCGTGATGGTGCCGACAATGGCGATCACCAGCGCCGGCATGGCGGCTGCGATGGAAAACGCCCGGACGATGCGGAAATGCAACCGCGAGGCCGCGACGCCGGCGCGCCACGCCGACACGAGCGACCATCCCTCCGCGACAACGATGACGATCAGCAGAAGCAGCGAGACGACGTCGGCGGTAAAGAGCGCCAGCGCCACGTTGCTCGACGCCTCGATCGGCGCCAGGCCCGAAAGCACGAAGAAACTCGACATCGCGCTGACGAGCGCCAGCGCGACCGCCAGCGGACCGAGCCGATGCAGCCATCCCCTGCCGCGGGGCCGCTCCTGCGGCGCGTCGTTCGTCTCGGTGTCCGTCATCGATCCCGGCAAAGTCCGCAGGGAAAACCGCGGACCCAAGCGCTAGCGGAACAGCACGCTAGTTGCAACTACGCAACGGTGTTGCCGAATTGCGACAAAAATCGGGCGCCAGCTTCAGGCGGTCAGCGTGGCAGCCGCATCAGCCGGATATCGAGGTCCCGCACCTTTTTCCGCAGCGTGTTGCGGTTGAGTCCCAGAAGTTCCGCCGCCTTGATCTGGTTGCCGCGCGTGGCCGCGAGCGCCGCGGAGAGCAGCGGATACTCGATCTCCCGCAGGATGCGATGGTAGAGGCCGGGCGGCGGCAGGCCTTCGCCGTACGACTTGAACAGGTCGCCGAGGTGGCGCTCGACCGAGACGCTCAGCGAATCGTCCTTGTCGCGCCCGCTGCTTGGGGCGCCGCGCCCGGACGAGGCGGCGATCGGGTCGGGCGTTCCGCCGCCCTGCGCAGTCAGGGCGTAATCCTGGCCGAGTTCCGATTCGACCAGCGACTCGTTGATGATCTCCTGCGGGTAGAGCGCCGCGAGCCGCCTGGTCAGGTTTTCCAGTTCGCGGATGTTGCCGGGCCAGCGATAGCGCTTCAGGCGATCGAGCGCCGCCGGCTCCATCCTCTTGTGCGGCAGCCCCTCTTCCGCGGCCAGCCCGAAGAAATGCCGGACCAGGTCGGGAATGTCCTCGGAGCGTTCCCGCAACGGCGGCAGCCGCAGCGGCACCACGTTGAGGCGGAAGAACAGGTCCTCGCGGAACAGGCCGTGCTGGATGGAGACGCGCAGATCCTTGTTGGTGGCGGCGACGATGCGAACGTTGCTTTTGATCGGCGTCCGCCCGCCAACGGTCGTGTATTCGCCCTGCTGCAGTACGCGCAGGAGCCGCGTCTGCGCCTCCATCGGCATGTCGCCGATCTCGTCGAGGAACAGCGTGCCGCCTTCGGCCTGCTCGAAGCGGCCGGCCGAACGCTGGTTGGCGCCGGTGAAGGCCCCTTTCTCGTGGCCGAACAATTCGCTCTCGATGAGGTCGCGCGGGATCGCGGCCATGTTGATGGCGACGAAGGGACCCTTCTTGCGCTTGCCGTAGTCGTGCAGCGCCCGCGCGACGAGTTCCTTGCCGGTGCCGGACTCGCCCGTGATCATCACGGTCAGGTCGGTCTGCATCAGCCGCGCCAGCGCGCGGTAGATTTCCTGCATCGCCGGCGAACGGCCGACCAGAGGCATCCCCTCGATCTCGTCGTGCGGATCCCGATCCGTGCGCGGGCGCGGCGTGTTCAGCGCGCGGCCGACGATCGCCACCAGTTCCTTCAGGTCGAACGGCTTCGGCAGGTAGTCGTAGGCGCCGCGTTCGGATGCCTTGATGGCGGTCATGAACGTGTTCTGGGCGCTCATGACGATGATCGGCAATTCGGGCCGAAGCTTCTTGATACGCGGCAGCAGGTCGAACGCATTCTCGTCCGGCATGATGACGTCGGTGATGATGAGGTCGCCGTCGCCCGCTTCGACCCAACGCCAGAGCGAGGAGGCGGAACCGGTCGCCCGGACCTCGTATCCGGCCCGGGAGAGCGCCTGACTGAGCACCGTGCGAATGGCCATATCGTCGTCGGCGACCAGTATTGAACGACCCGGCATCAATTCCATCTCCTGCGGCTGCGCCTCAGGCCGCGCGGCCGT
This sequence comes from Beijerinckiaceae bacterium, assembly GCA_046349215.1. Lineage (GTDB taxonomy): Bacteria > Pseudomonadota > Alphaproteobacteria > Rhizobiales > Beijerinckiaceae > JAJXWB01. The sequence goes on along the minus strand of JAXMCV010000005.1, from coordinate 103,379 downwards.
CCTGAACTGTCCCCCCGGCCGCGCGGTACATGGGCATGAGTATCCGGAACGTCGTCCGCCGCGGCTGGGACTCGCATTCGACCACGCCTCCGTGATCGCCAACGATCTTCGCTACCAAAGCAAGTCCGAGGCCAGTCCCGCTCGCCTTCGTCGTGACGAAGGGATCGTAGAGATTGGCCATGATGTCCTCGGGAATTCCGGGTCCGTTGTCGCGGACGCAGAATTCGAGCGGCAGGCTGACCAGCGACGACGATCCCGGCGTCCGCATCCTTACGCCCGGCTTGAAGGCGGTCGACAGCTCGATCTCGCCGTCGATGGCGTCGCCGCCGATCGCCTCGGCGGCGTTTTTCACGAGGTTGAGAAAGAGCTGCACGAGCTGGTCGCGGTTCGCCAGGACCGGCGGCAGGGACGGGTCGTAGGTTTCGGTGAAGCGGATATGCCGCGCGAAGCCCGACTGCGCCGAAAGCTTCACCTGGTTCAACACGTTATGGATATTCACGCTCTCGCGCTCGATCGGACGGCCGTCGGAAAAGACCTCCATGCGCGAGACCAGCTTCACGATCCGGTCCGTCTCGTCGCAGATGAGCCGGGTCAGCGCCCGGTCCTCATCGCCAACCGAAGTTTCCAGAAGCTGAGCTGCGCCTCGAATTCCGGCCAGCGGGTTCTTGATCTCGTGCGCGAGCATCGATCCGAGCGCGGAAACTGAACGGGCGGCGCCCCTGTGGGTCAGCTGTCTGTTCATTTTATCGGCAATTGTCCGTTCTTGCAGCACAAGAACCAGCCCATCTGCCTCATCGAGAAGCGGCGCTGCATGAACATCGGCCACCCGGTCGATCCCGATCCGCGGCGTTCCCAGCTCGACCCGGTACTCGTTGACCGCGCCGCGACGCTCGCGCGCCTGATCGATCAGGCCGAAGACCGGCGAACCGAAGGGCAGCAAGTCCTCAACACGCAGCTTCTGGAGGGCCGTGCGGCTCATCTCGAAGAAGTCTTCCGCCGCCGTATTTGCGTCGACGATCCGGTTCATCCGGTCCAGCGCCAGGATCGGATTGGGCAGGGCCGCGAGCAGAAGCGCCGGATCGACCGGCCGCATCCGGGACATGGCGTCGCCGGCGTCGTTCATGCCGCCATCTCCGCCTGAGGCTCGAAGGCGCGCGCCAGCAGGTCCTCGGCTTCGACGGCGTCTTCGGTCGTCACGAGGCGCGCCCGCAGCGAGGCCGGAAGCCCGGCGCCGTCGTCGGCTGCATGATCGGCGTATGCGGCGAGGTGCTTGCGCGCATGGCGAACGCCTTGCCGCGAGCCGAATATTTCGAGCAACGTCCGGAAGTGATCGCGCGCGGCGGCCCCGCGCTCGGCGCAGGACGGACGGCGCCAGGCGCGCCCGGCCAGGCCGCTGGCGATCTCGCCGACAAGCCACGGCCGGCCGACGGCCGCCCGGCCGATCATCACCGCGTCGGCGCCAGAGGCCTCGATCATCGCACGGGCGTCGGCCAGCGACGCGCAGTCGCCGTTGGCGACAAGCGGGATGGCGATGGCCTCGCGCACTGCGCGGATCGCCGGCCAGTCGGCCTGCCCCTTGTAGAACTGGTTGCGGGTCCGTCCATGCACGGTGACGAAGGCGACCCCCTCGTCCTCGAGCCTGCGCGCGAGCTCGGGCGCGTTGATCGACGTCTCGTCCCAGCCCAGCCGCATTTTCACGCTGACAGGGATCGACACGGCGCCGATCGCGGCGCGCACGAGTTCGACTGCGAGTTCCGGTTCGCGCATCAGCGCCGAACCCGCATAGCCCCCGACGACGCGCTTGGCCGGGCATCCCATGTTGATGTCGATGGCGTGCGCGCCGGAGGCTTCGACCAGACGCGCCGCCTCGGCGAGGCCCGCCGGATTGCGGCCGGCGATCTGCACGACATGCAGCGGCAGGCCGGCCCCTTCCGCACGCAAGCGCGTTTCCGCGTCGGCCGCGATATAGAAGCTGGCGGCGACCATCTCGGATATGACGAGGCCCGCCCCGAACCGCGCGGCGGCGCGGCGCATGCCGAGGTCGGTAATGCCCGACATAGGCGCCAGGAAAGCCCCGCCTTCGACGGACCGCGCCCCGAGCCGAAAGTCGCGACCGCCGGCTCTGCACAATTTTTCGCCAGAAAGCACCATGCCCGAACAATAGCCAATTTGCTGCACCGCGCAAGCCCGAAGCTCGACCGGCGCTGCAGGCAAATTGACGGCGCCGGCCAAAAATCGGATGGAGATGCATGACCTCCCTGGAAAGCGGCGCCGACACTGCCGTTCTCATTGTCGCCGGCGGTCGCGGCTCTCGCTTCGGCGGCGACCTGCCCAAGCAGTACCGCCTTCTCGGCGGCCGCCCGGTTCTCACCCACACCATTGAAGCGTTCGCTCGCGCCCTGCCGGACGCGAAGCTTGCGGTCGCGATCCACAGGGATGATCTGGCTCACTACGAAGCTGCGATCGGCGCGCTCGACGGGCGCATCCGGGAGCGGGTCCTGGCGCCGGCCTTCGGTGGAGCGACCCGCCAGGCGAGCGTACGAAACGGCCTTGAATCGATGTCCGAACAAGGGCGAAGAATCGTTCTTGTTCATGATGCTGCGCGTCCTTTTGCAAGCGATGCGCTAATTCGTGGAGCCCGTGCGGCGGCGCTCCGGCACGGGGCCGCAATCCCTGGCCATCCAGTCACGGACACGATCAAGGCCGTGAACGCCGCTGGCGTGATCGTCGCCACGCCCGAGCGGGCCAGCCTGCGCGCGGTTCAGACCCCGCAGGCGTTCGAGTTTGCCCTGATCCTCGAGGCGCATCGGGCCGCGGAAAGTCAAGCACTGACCGACGACGCGGCTGTGGCCGAGGCCGCAGGCCATGCCGTGCATGTGTTCGAGGGGGACCCTGCCAACATGAAGATCACGACGGCCGACGATCTGGCCAGCGCCGAAGCCCGCCTGATGAGCGACCTGCCGGACGTCCGGACGGGTCAGGGATACGACGTCCACGCCTTCGAACCGGGCGACGCGGTCTGGCTCGGGGGCGTCGCCATCCCGCACGACCGCAAGCTCAAGGGCCATTCCGACGCCGACGTTCTGATGCACGCCATCACCGACGCCATCTTCGGCGCGCTGGCCGATGGCGATATCGGCTCGCATTTTCCGCCCTCCGACCCGAAGTGGAAAGGCGCGGATTCGGCGATCTTCCTCGCCTACGCCTGCGAGCGCGTGCGCGCCCGCGGCGGCATCATCGCCCATGTCGACGGAACCGTGGTCTGCGAACGACCGAAGGTCGGCCCGCATCGGGACGCCATCCGCGCCCGGCTGGCCGAGATCATGAGGCTGCCGGTCGGCCGCGTGGCCATCAAGGCGACCACCTCGGAGCGGCTCGGCTTCACCGGTCGCGAGGAAGGCATCGCCTCTCTGGCCATCGCCACGATCCGCCTGCCGGCGGGCGAAGCATAATGGCCTTCGACGCGGCGCTCGAGGCGCGCGCGGCAAGGCTCGTCGCCCTGCTGCGCGACCGCGGCCTGAAGCTCGTCACCGCCGAATCCTGCACCGGCGGCCTGGTCGCCGGCCTCGTCACCGAGATCGCCGGTTCCTCCGCCGTTCTCGACCGCGGCTTTGTTGTTTATTCGAACGAAGCCAAGTCAGGGATGCTCGGCGTATCGACGCATACGCTTGCCGCGCATGGCGCCGTGAGCGTCGAGACGGCGCGCGAACTCGCCGACGGCGCGCTGGCGCGCTCGCTCGCCGACATCGCCGTGGCGATCACCGGAATAGCCGGCCCTGGCGGCGGTTCGGACGCCAAGCCCGTGGGTCTCGTCCACTTCGCCTGCGCGCGGAAAGATCATGAGACGGCGCATGTCGAGCGTCGTTTCGGCGACCTCGGCCGCGCGGCGATAAGGCGCGCGGCGATCGAACAGGCGCTCGACCTGATCGAGGCGGCCGCGCGCCTGTGAAATCGTCCTGCTTTTCCTTGCCAGTCCCCTGCCAACCCGATAATGCGGCGCGAAAGCGGGGATACGCATGTCGAACGCCAACAAGCCGGGCCTGACCTACGCGCAAGCGGGCGTCGACATCGACGCGGGAACGCGCATGGTCGAGCTCATCAAGCCACATGTGCGCTCGACGCGGCGCCCCGGCGCGGACGGCGAGATCGGCGGCTTCGGCGGCCTGTTCGACCTGAAGGCGGCGGGCTTTTCCGACCCTGTCCTGGTCGCCGCCAACGACGGCGTCGGCACCAAGGTCAAGATCGCCATCGACAGCGGCATCCACGACACGGTCGGCATCGATCTCGTCGCCATGTGCGTCAACGACCTCGTCGTGCAAGGCGCGGAACCCCTGTTCTTCCTCGATTACTACGCGACCGGCAAACTCGATCCGCAGGAGGGCGCGGCCGTCGTCAAGGGCATCGCAGCGGGCTGCGTCGATGCGGGCTGCGCGCTGATCGGCGGCGAGACAGCCGAAATGCCCGGCCTCTACGCCAGGGGCGACTACGATCTCGCCGGCTTCGCGGTCGGCGCCGCCGAACGCGGCAGGCTGCTGCCGCGCGCCGTGGCCGAGGGCGATGTCCTGTTCGGCCTGCCTTCGTCGGGCGTACATTCCAACGGCTTTTCGCTTGTCCGGCGCATCGTCGAACGCACGGGGCTGGCATGGGACGCGCCGGCGCCCTTCGCGCCGGGCAAGACGCTGGCGCAGGCCCTGCTCGTCCCGACGAAAATCTATGTCCGGCCGCTGCTGGCTGCGCTGAAACAAACGGATTCCATCGCCGCGCTCGCCCATATCACCGGCGGCGGCTTTCCCGAAAACATTCCGCGCGTGCTGCCCGATGGTCTCGGCGTTGCGCTCGATCTCGACGCCATTCCCGTCCTGCCGGTCTTTTCGTGGCTCGCGAAGGAGGGCGGCGTAGCGGAGAAGGAAATGCTGCGCACCTTCAATTGCGGTATCGGCATGGTTGTCGTCGTCTCGAAAGCGAAGGCCGCCGAAGGCGAGAAGGCGCTGTCCGACGCCGGCCTTTCGCCGGTCAGGATCGGCGCGGTCGTGAAGGCCGGCGCCGAACGCGTCGTCACGCGTGGAGCCTTGCGTCTTTGACCAAGAAACGCGTCGCCATCCTCATCTCCGGCCGTGGCTCCAACATGAAGTCGCTGGTCGAGGCGGCGCGCGCAGCCGATTACCCGGCGGAAATCGCGCTGGTGCTGTCGAACAGGCCCGACGCCGCAGGCCTCGACTGGGCCAGGGAACAGGGCATTCGCACCGCTGTCGTCGACCACAAGAATTTCGGCAAGGATCGCGAATCTTTCGAACGCGCCGTGCAGGACGTTCTCGGCGCGGCGCGGATCGACCTCGTCTGCCTCGCCGGCTTCATGCGCGTGCTGACGCCCTGGTTCGTCGCGCAATGGCAGGACAGGATGCTCAACATCCACCCTGCTCTGCTGCCCTCCTATCGCGGCCTGCATACGCATGAGCGGGCGCTTGCCGACGGCGTGAAGCTGCACGGCGCGACCGTGCATTTCGTCGTGCCGGAAATGGACGCAGGCCCCATCATCCTGCAGGCGGCGGTCCCGGTCCTCGACGACGACACGCCGGACGCGCTCGCCGCCCGCGTGCTCGGCGAGGAACACAAGATCTATCCTGCGGCGCTGGCGCTCGTGGCCGACGAAAAGGTTGTCGTGAAGGGCAATCGCGTGCTGGCGCGCAGGGGCTGAGCGCGCAGACCCTGTCTTATTTTATCTCTTTGACGACCGCCTCGTCGTGCGCCCGCATGGCCTCCAGCATCAGGGAACAGGCGTAGAAGTACTTGTAGATATTTCCGACGTACTGGACCGTTTCCCGCCCACGCCCGTCCTCCCGCCGACCGGCGGCGCGTTCAGAGCTTTTCGAGCCGGACAACCACGTCGACGCCAGCGACGCGCATGCCTTCCGGCGCGACGATGTCGATCTGCGGCACATGTTCGGGCGGAATGTCGAACAGGGTCTCGCCGTTCTCGACGTAATAGTGGAAATGCGGCCCGGTCGTCGTGTCGTACCAGAGCTTCGAACCATAGAGCGCCACTTCGCGCAGCAGGCCGTGCTCGGCGAAGTCGCGCAATGCGTTGTAGATGGTGGCGAGCGAGGGCGGGTAGCGATCGCTGCGCGCCTCGGCGTAGAGCATCTCGGCCGTGACGTGTCGGCCGCCGTCGGTGTAGAGCAGGCGCGCGATCTGCTGGCGCTGCCGCGTCGGGCGCAACCCGGCGCCCTGCAGCATCGACACGATCTCGGACGGCGACATACCGCCCGGGGGCTTGCCATTCCTGATGTTTTCGCTGGCCATGACGAAAATATCAGTCAATTTCACGCGTTAAGAATTGATCTGTCGCAAACGCCGACCTTGCGGCCTTCGAGGAGGCATCATGTACACGCCCGCTCATTTCCGGATCGACGACCTGCCCGAGGCGCACGCCGCGATCCGCGCCGCGCGCCTCGCGACCCTGGCCTCGTTCGGCGCCGACGGCCTGATCGCCACGCCGCTGCCGATGCTGCTCGACGAGACCGAGGGCGAATTCGGCGTGCTCTACGGTCATATTGCCCGCGCCAACCCGCACTGGGAGGCGAAGGTCGCGGGCCAGAGCCTGGCGATCTTCATGGGGCCGGACGCCTATGTGACGCCGGCCTGGTATCCGACCAAGCAGAAGACGGGCGCGGTCGTCCCGACTTGGAACTACGTCGCGATCCATGCCTATGGCGATGTCGAGTTCTTCCACGAGGAGGACCGGTTGCACGCGCTCGTCTCCCGGCTCACCGACCGACATGAAGGCGAGCGCGCCAACCCGTGGAAGGTGACGGAGGCGCCGGAGACTTTCGTGAAGGCGCAATTGCGCGCCATCGTCGGCGTGCGGATGCCGATCGCCCGCATAGACGCCAAGCGCAAGATGAGCCAGAACCGCAATGCCGAGGACCGCGCCGGCGTGGTCGAGGGGCTGGCGCGGAGCGCCGACCCGCTAGACCGGGAGGTCGGCGCGCTGGTGGAAAAACTGGCGCGCTGAGCGCTCTCAGCCCGGACCGTGCAGCCACACCCTGTTGTCGTGGAAAGCCGCGCCCCCGAACGGCGCCGGGGAATCGTCGCCTGTCAGTACGTTGATCCCCTGCCCGTCCACGAATTTCGAATTCGGCCAGATGCCCTCGGCGATCAGCACGCCCCGCCTGACGCCGTCGAACAATTTCGCATGCAGTCGCACCTGCCCACGCCCGTTGCCGAGTGTCACGAGATCGCCGTCGGCGATGCCATGTTCGGCTGCGTCTTGCGGATGCACCATCACGGTCGGGCGAATTTCGCGGGCGAGCGAATCCGGCGTCTCCGTGAAGCTCGAATTGAGGAAGGAGCGCGCGGGGCTCGTCGCCAGCCGAAACGGATGGTCCGCATCCGCTTCCTCCGTGACCGCCCAATGGTCCGGCAATCGCGGCATTTTCCGCCACGGCCCGAGCGGGCCCGAATTGGCGAAAGGCGTCTTCGGCCAGTCCGGCTTGAAGCGGAACTTGCCGTCGGGCCAGTGGAAACCCTCGGCGTAGTGGGCGGTCTCGAAGGGCGGCTGCGCGTCGATCCAGCGCGCCTTCTCGAAATCCTCGAGCGAGCCCCAGCCCGAATCCTTCATCGTCCTGTCGATGAGTTCGCGCGCGCTCATCTCGAAGCCGCGATGTTCCGCGCCAACGAGCTTCGCCAGCGCGCAGATCACGTCGTGATTGGGTCGGCATTCGCCCGGCGGTTCGACCAGCTTCGGCCCGAGACCGAGGTATTGGTGTCCGCCGCCGGTATAGAAATCGTCATGCTCGAGAAACATCGTCGCCGGCAGGACGATGTCGGCGACCTTCGCCGTATCCGTCATGAACTGCTCGTGCACGGCCACGAACAGGTCCTCGCGCGCAAAGCCGCGCTGGACCCTGTTCTGGTCGGGCGCGATGCAGGCGGGATTGGTGTTCTGGATCAGCATCGCCATGACGGGCGGACCGCCTTGCAGCGCGTCCTCCTCGCCGGTCAGCACGGCGCCGATGCGCGACTGGTCGAGAATGCGCGTCGAGCGGTCGACGACATCGAGGCCTTCGATCATCCGGGTATTGAGATGGAAGATGGCCCCGTTGTTGTGAAAGGCGCCGCCGCCCTCCAGCGCCCAGGCGCCGGTCACGGATGCGATGCAGGTCGCCGCATGCATGTTCGTCGCGCCGTTGCGCGAGCGCGAGAAGCCGTAGCCGAGACGGAAATAGGTGCGCTTGGTATTTCCGACGAGACGGGCGAAGTCCTCGATCTCGGCGACCGACAGGCCCGTTATGGCGGAGGCCCATTCCGGCGTGCGCGTCTGAAGATGCGCTTCAAGTTCGTCGGGCACGTCCGTGAAACGACTCATGAATTCGCGATCGGCGAGGCCTTCGCGAAACAGGACGTGCATGACCGCGCAGGCGAGCGCGCCGTCGGTTCCCGGCCGCAAGCACAGGGCGACATCCGCCTGTTCCATCGTCGCGTTGCGATAGACGTCGATGACCACGATCTTCGCGCCGCGCTCCTTCCGGGCGCGAATGGCGTGGGTCATGACGTTGACCTGGGTGGCCACCGCATTGGTGCCCCAGATGACGACGCAATCCGCCTTCGCCATTTCGCGCGGATCGGGACCGGCCATTCGACCGACGCCGGCAATATAGCCGGGCCACGCGAGATTGATGCAGATGGTCGAAAGGTAGCGCGAATATCTCTTGGCATGCGTCAAACGGTTGATGCCGTCACGCATCACCCGGCCCATCGTGCCGGCGTAGTAATAGGGCCAGACGCTTTCGGACCCGAAATTCCGTTCGGCGGCCAGGAACCTCTCGGCGATCGTATCCAGCGCCTCGTCCCAGGAAATGCGCGCGAACTGGCCCGAGCCCTTCGGGCCGGTGCGCTTCATCGGATGCGTCAGGCGGTCGGGATGATGGATGCGCTGGGCGTAGCGCGCGACCTTGGCGCAGACCACGCCCGCCGTATAGGTCTGCTCGGACGCGCCGCGCACGCGGCCGATCCTGTCGCGGTCCAGCACCTCCACCTCGAGCGCACAGACCGACGGGCAATCGTGCGGACAGGTGGAATGGCCGATCTTGATCTGTGCCGGGGCGTTCATCGCGACTCCTCCGGCCCATGATCGGCTCCCCGCGGCCGCACCGCAAGTGACCCTGGGTTTGCGATTTGAACTCGCGGGCTTAGTCTCGAGGGACCAAGCGATTCCAGATGACGCCGCAAGAAATAGACAAGGTCGAGACCTCTTTCGCCGCCCTCGGGCCGGTCACGCGTTCGCTCGGCCTCGCCTTCTACGATCGCCTGTTCGAACTCGATCCGACGACCCGTCCCCTGTTCAGGTCCGACATGGACGAACAGGCGCTTCGCCTGATGCAGGTGCTGGCCTACGCAGTCGCCAACCTGCGCGCGCCCGAAGCATTGCTGCCGACGATCCGAGACCTCGGCCGCCGCCACGTCGGCTACGGCGTCACGTCGGGCCAGTACGATTCGATGCGCGACGCGCTCCTGAAGACTCTGGCGGCGGCGCTCGGTTCGGCGTGGAGCGAGGAAGCGGCGCACGCCTGGGGCGCGGCGATGGACACGATCTCGGGCGAGATGCTCGCAGGCGCCGCGGAAGGCTGACGCGAAAAACAAAAGGCGCGCCGAAGCGCGCCTTTCGATCCGTCAATCGGACGAATTCGTTCAGCCGACGATCTCGTTGCCGGAGAACCATTGCGCGATCTCGATCGCCGCGGTCTCCGGCGCATCCGAACCGTGCACGGAATTCTCGCCCATGTTCAGCGCGCATTCCTTGCGGATCGTGCCGGGATCGGCCTTTTCCGGGTTCGTCGCGCCCATCACGTCGCGATAACGCTTGATGGCGTTGTCGCCTTCCAGAACCTGCACGACGACGGGCGCGGCCGACATCTGCTCGACCAGTTCGCCATAGAACGGGCGGTCCTTGTGGACGGCGTAGAAGGTCTCGGCCTGCTTGCGCGTCATGTGCACGCGCTTCTGCGCGACGATGCGCAGGCCGGCGGCCTCGATCATCGAGTTGATCTTGCCGGTGAGATTGCGGCGGGTCGCGTCGGGCTTGATGATGGAAAAGGTGCGTTCGGTCGCCATGGCGCTTCTTTCTGGCTGAGGGAAATTCCGGCGCGCTTATAGCGGCGCGGACCCGCAGGGGCAATCGCGCCCGGAAACGAAACGGGCGGCCGAAGCCGCCCGCCTTAACAGATCGTAAAATGCCGCCCTCACGCAGGCTGGAGCACGCCGCGCCGCGGCTTTTGCAGGTCGAACCGGTCCAGGTTCATCACCTTGTCCCATGCCTTGGCGAAGTCGCGAACAAACTTTTCCTTCGCGTCGGCCGCCGCATAGACCTCAGCGAACGCGCGCAATTGCGAATGCGAGCCGAAGATCAGGTCGACGCGCGTACCGGTCCAGCGCACCTCGTTCGTCTTGCGGTCGAGCGCCTCGTACACGCCCTCGGCGCCGGCGAGCGGCCGCCACTGGTTGCGCATATCGAGCAGGTTGACGAAGAAGTCGTTCGTCAGCGTCTCCGGCCGGTCGGTGAAGACGCCGTGCGTCGAATGGCCGGCGTTTGCGCCGAGCACGCGCAGGCCGCCGATCAGCACGGTCATCTCAGGCCCCGTGAGCGTCAGCAATTGCGCGCGGTCGATCAGCGCCTCTTCCGGCTGCATGAACTGCTGGCGCGCCTTGTTCACGTAGTTGCGGAAGCCATCCGCGCGCGGCTCCAGCGGCGCGAAGGATTCGACGTCCGTCTGCTCCTGCGTCGCATCGGTGCGGCCGGGCGTGAAGGGAACCTTCACATCGACGCCCGCGGCCTTCGCGGCCTTCTCGACGCCGGCGCAGCCCGCCAGCACGATGAGATCGGCGAGCGACACCTTCTTGCCGCCGGTGCTGAATTCAGAACGGATCGCCTCCAGCCTGGCGAGCGTCTTCGCCAGCTCGGCCGGCTGGTTCACCTCCCAGTCCTTCTGGGGCGCGAGCCGGATACGCGCGCCGTTGGCGCCGCCGCGCTTGTCGGAGCCGCGGAAGGTGGAAGCCGACGCCCAGGCTGTCGAGACTAGCTGCGACACCGAAATGCCGGACGACAGGATTTTCTGCTTGAGCGCCTCGATGTCCTGCGCGCCGACGACCTGATGATCGAGTGCTGGAACCGGGTCCTGCCAGATCAGCGTTTCCTTTGGGACGAGCGGACCGAGGTAGCGGGCGACCGGACCCATGTCGCGATGCGTCAGCTTGAACCACGCCCGCGCGAACGCGTTGGCAAATTGCTCGGGATGGTCGAGAAACCGGCGCGAGATCTTCTCGTAGGCCGGGTCGAAGCGCAGCGACAGGTCGGTCGTCAGCATCGTCGGCACGTGCTTTTTCGACGGATCGTGAGCGTCCGGGATCGTCGCTTCCGCGTTCTTGGCCTTCCATTGCTTGGCGCCGGCAGGACTCGTCGTCAGTTCCCATTCGTACCGGAACAGGTTCTCGAAGAAATGATTGCTCCAGCGCGTCGGCGTCTGCGACCAGGTCACTTCCGGTCCACCGGTGATCGTGTCGGCGCCCAGCCCCGATCCGAACGCGCTCTTCCAGCCGAGACCCTGATCTTCAAGCGCGCCAGCTTCCGGCTCCGGCCCGACGAGCGACGGATCGCCCGCGCCATGCGTCTTGCCGAACGTGTGCCCGCCGGCGATCAGCGCGACGGTTTCCTCGTCGTTCATCGCCATCCGGCGGAATGTTTCGCGTATGTCCCTGGCGGCGGCGACCGGATCGGGATTGCCGTTAGGACCTTCCGGATTGACGTAGATGAGCCCCATCTGCACGGCGCCGAGCGGTTCGGCGAGCTGGCGTTCGCCGCTGTAGCGCTCGTCGCCGAGCCAGCTGCCTTCCGGACCCCAATAGAGTTCCTCGGCCTCCCAGACATCCTCTCGGCCGCCCGCGAAGCCGAACGTCTTGAAGCCCATGGATTCGAGAGCGGCATTGCCGGCCAGCACCATCAGGTCGGCCCAGGACAGCTTGCGGCCGTACTTCTGCTTGATCGGCCACAACAGGCGGCGCGCCTTGTCCAGGTTGGCGTTGTCCGGCCACGAGTTCAGCGGTGCGAAACGCTGCTGGCCGGCGCCGGCGCCGCCGCGCCCGTCGGTGATGCGGTACGTGCCCGCGCTATGCCAGGCCATGCGGACGAACAAACCGCCGTAATGGCCGAAATCGGCCGGCCACCAGTCCTGCGAATCCGTCATCAACGCCTTGAGGTCCGACATCACCGCGTTGAGATCCAGCGACTCGAATTCCTTCGCATAGTCGAAGGCCTCGCCCATCGGATCCGAAAGTTCGGAGCGGCGATGGAGCACGTCGACATTGAGCTGGTTCGGCCACCAGTCGCGGTTGGCGCGCGCCTGCGGTCCGCCCGAGAAGGGGCACTTGCTCTCGCTCGTCATGATTTTTCCTCCGCAACAGGTCTGAAGCGGCGCGAGACTAGGCAGCGACCAAGGATCGGTAAAATCGATTGTTCCGAACGAAGCAATTGGCTATGCCTATCGAATGAATCTTCGCGATCTTCGCTATGTCCTCGCCGTCGCCGACCTCGGCCATTTCGGCCGCGCGTCGGCCGCCTGCAATGTCAGCCAGCCGACCTTGAGCGGGCAGATCTTGAAGCTCGAGCAGGAGTTGGGGTTGCAGTTGTTCGAACGCGACGGACGCAGCGTCCACGTCACCGACCGCGGCCAGGAGATCGTGGCGCATGCGCGCCGCACGGTGGGGGCTGCCGAAGACCTCGTGGCGGCTGCCCGCGCCGCGCGCGATCCACTGGAGGGGCCGGTCCGCCTCGGCGTGATCGCCACGATCGGGCCGTATCTCATGCCGTTCCTGCTGCCGGCGACCGCCCGCGACCTGCCGAAGGCGCCGATCAAGCTGGTCGAGGACCTGACCGACCGGCTGCTGCCGCAGCTTGTCGACGGCAAGCTGGACGCGGCGATCGTCGCCACCGATCCGCCGACCGACCGGCTGGAATCGATCGATCTCTACACCGAGGAATTCCTGCTGATGCTCGCGCGGGACCACCCGCTGGCGCGTCGCAAGGCCGTGCGGATCGACGAATTCGATCCCGCCACCCTGCTCCTGCTCGCCGACGGCCATTGCCTGCGCGACCAGACGCTTGACCTGTGCGGCCGTCCCGAACGGAGCGGGGCCGCGGACACGCGCGCGGCCAGCCTCGAAACGCTGCTCCACCTGGCCGCCGCAGGCTACGGCGTGACGCTCGCCCCGCGCATGGCGGTGGAAAGCTGGCGGATCAACGCCAGCGGCCTCGTCGCCGTGCCGCTGAAGGGCGAGGACATATCGCGCCGGGTGCGCCTCGTTTTCCGCCGCGACATGCCGCGGCGGCTGGCGATGCACGCGCTGGCCGACAGCGTGGGCCGCGCCCTGCCCGCCTGGGCCGCCGCGGCCGAGCCTCAGGCGAGGCCGTAGACCTTGTCGGCGCGCCGCTCGAAGGCTTCCGAGAACTTGTGGAAGGCGTTGTCGAACATCGCGCCCATGAGCGCGCCGAGGGTGCGGCTGCGGAATTCGTAGTCGATGAAGAATTCCACCGATGACGCGCGTTCCCCGACATCGACGAAACGCCAGCGGTTCTTCAGGTAGCGGAACGGCCCGTCGACATATTCGACGAGGATTTCGAGCCTGGCGCGGTCCATCGTGACGCGCGTCGTGAAGCGCTCGCGGATCGCCTTGTAGCCGACCTCCATGACCGAGACGGCCGTCTCGACGCCGTCCTCGCGGGTCTCGCGCCGCAGCACCCGCAGGCCCGTGCAGAGCGGCACGAATTCCGGATAGGATTCCATGTCGCAGACGAGCGCGAACATGTCGGCCGCGCTGTGGCGAACGCGGCGTATCGTGCGGAAGCGGGGCATCTGGTCAGGCGCGGCGGGGCATCAGCGGATGCGCATGCATCCCTTCCAGCCCTCATAGGTGGAATAGGCGCGCTTCATCTGGTGCAGCCAGGCCGAGCACTCGCGCAGCGAGGCGAAGCGCTCCTTCACGTCCACCCAGGCGAGCGGAATGGGCTCGACGCCGGGGGCGAGGTTATTGCCGCCGGTGAAATGGCCCTGCCAGACCGAGCCCGCCTCCTCGACCGCGACGGCGCGCGAATAATCGGCCGCGCCGGCCGGCGCGGCGGCCAGCAGGCAGAAGGTCAGGACGGCGAGGACTGGGCGCGCGGATCTCATGGTCGCTCCGGGATGTTCGGTGGCGAAACTAGCGCACACGACTGCCGGCGCAAAGCGGAACCGCCCCGTCCGCGTTGCGTTATGCGCAGCGACGAGCCTCGCTGCGCTGCCGCAATCGTCGGGTTTTGGACAGGCTTTCGCCCCGTTCTCTCCCGCTTGCCGCCGGCATCGCAGCGGAAGACTCGCCTCGTATCGGGCATGGGGCGCCGTTTCAGTAGAGGTAATACACATGAAAACGCTGGTTCGAATCGTTCAGGGGACCGCGCTCGCCGCCCTGACGGCAGGCGGAGCGCTCGCCGCCGATCTGCCCCGCCGCACCGTCGCCCCCGCCGCGCCGGCCTACATCGCCCCGCCCCTGTTCACCTGGACGGGCTTCTACGTCGGCCTCAACGCCGGCGCGACGATCGGCGACTCGAAATACCAGTACGCGCCCTTCTTCAACAATTATGCGCAATCCGGCGTCGGTTTCACAGGCGGCGGCCAGATCGGCTACAATTTCCAGACCGGCCCGGTCGTGTTCGGTCTCGAGACCGACATCAATTACCGAAGCGGATCGTCCAGCGCGAACAATTGGGGCTATGGCGGCGCCACGAATACCTCCGGCTATTTCGGCACGGTTCGCGGACGACTGGGCTTCACGCCGATGGATCGCCTGCTGATCTACGGGACCGGCGGTCTCGCCTACGGCAACGCCAATTTCCCGAACACGATCGCCGGCGTCGACGGATTCGGCGTTCCGCGCGCCTTCTACGGCTCGAACAACAACGGGACGAAGCTCGGCTGGACCGCCAGCGCCGGCGCCGAATACGCGATCACGCCGAAATGGTCGATCAAGGCGGAATATCTGTACGTCAATCTCGGTCGAACCAACGTGAATTACGTCGACGCCTATTCGGGCGTCCCGTTCTCGGCCTCCGCGAAGAACGCCAATCACGTGGTCCGTCTTGGCGTGAACTATCACTTCTAGGCGCCTGCGCCTTCCATATCTCCAGATCGACTTCCGCCCGGCCCCTGCGGCCGGGCTTTTTCGTTCGCCCGCCGCCAAGCTTGCCCTTGCCCCCGCGCTTCTCTATTCCGCCGGCATGAGCGAAAGCCTTTCCGACAAGCCCGCCCCGAAGATTTCCTTCGTCTCGCTCGGCTGCCCCAAGGCGCTGGTCGATTCCGAGCGCATCGTCACGCGCCTGCGCGCCGAGGGCTACGAGCTTTCGAAGACCCACACCGGCGCCGACGCCGTCATCGTCAACACCTGCGGCTTTCTCGACAGCGCCAAGCAGGAATCGCTGGACGCCATCCGCACCGCCTTGTCGGAAAACGGCAAGGTGATCGTCACGGGCTGCATGGGCGCCGAGCCCGAGCAGATCGAGAAGGCCGCGCCGGGCGTGCTCTCGATTTCAGGTCCGCAGGCCTACGAGAGCGTGATGGACGCCGTCCACAAGGCGGTCGCGCCGCCGCACGATCCGTTCCTCGATCTCGTACCCGAGCAGGGCGTGAAACTCACGCCGCGCCACTACGCCTATCTGAAGATTTCGGAAGGCTGCAACAATACCTGCTCCTTTTGCATCATCCCGAAGCTGCGCGGAAAACTCGTCTCGCGTCCGGCCGGCGAAGTGCTGCGCGAGGCCGAAAAGCTGGTGCGCGCGGGCGTCAAGGAACTGCTGGTCATCTCGCAGGACACGGGCGCCTATGGCCTCGACCTGCGCTACGCGCAATCGCAATTCGCGGACCGCGCGGTGCGCACGAAGTTCATCGACCTAGCGCGCGAACTCGGTTCGCTCGGCGCGTGGGTGCGCCTCCACTACATCTATCCCTATCCGCACATCGACGAGGTTCTCGAACTGATGGCGGACGGCAAGGTGCTGCCCTACCTCGACATCCCCTTCCAGCACGCCTCGCCGAAAGTCCTGCGCGCCATGAAGCGGCCGGGCGATCACGAGACGATGCTCGAGCGCATCCGCGCCTGGCGGCGCGCCGTGCCCGACCTTGCGGTGCGCTCGACCTTCATCGTCGGCTTTCCCGGCGAGACGGAAGACGATTTCCGCCAGCTTCTCGATTTTCTCACGGAAGCGAAGATCGACCGCGCCGGCGCCTTCGAATACGAGGCGGTCGCCGGCGCGCCGTCGAACGACCTGGGCCTCGAGCCTGTCGCGGCGGATGTGAAGAAGGCGCGATGGAAGCGCCTGATGGAGACGCAGCAGAAGGTCTCCGCGCAGATTTCGCGGGCGAAAATCGGCAGGCGCGTGAAGGCGATCGTCGACGAAGTGGGGCCGTCCGTCTCGAAGGGCCGCACGATGGCCGATGCACCGCAGATCGACGGAACGATCCACATCGCCTCGCATCGCCGCCTGCGCGTCGGCGATATCGTGGACGTGAAGGTGGAGCGGGCGGAAGCCTACGATTTGTCCGGAACGGCGGCGTAGCGGGCGTCTATCCCGCCCCACCTGCGGGGAGGGGCGCCGACCGGCGCGGAAGAAGCGAACCGACATCGCGCGTGGCGCGATGGCTCTCCCGGTGACATGATCGACCGGAACATCTGGAGGCTTCCATGGGGCTGGTTGTCTGGCTGATCATAGGCGCCATCGCCGGCTGGCTCGCGGGCCGCATCATGAGGCGGCGCGGCCTTGGCCTCATCGGCAGCATCGTCGTCGGCTTCGTCGGCGCGGCGATCGGGGACGCGTTGCTGCCGCGGATCGGGCTCTCACTGAACGGCGGCATGATTGCCGAGATCGTCAACGCCACGATCGGCGCCGTGCTCCTTCTGGCGGTGTTCAAGCTGATCGAGAAACCGGAAATACCGTCCGGATTCCGCGGTTTCCGCCCGCGCTGACGCAAGCGCTACCCGGCGCCTTCGCCGGCTTCCCGCGGCGGCCCCTCTCCCTCCGCCTTCGCCAGCCGTTTCATCGCCGTGTCGAAATCCGGCGCGAGCAACACGAGATGGCGCGGCAGGCCGCTGTGGACGATCGTGTGCAGCACATGCGGCTGGATGCCGGCGACGGCGACGCGCACGCCGCGTTTCTTCGCTTTGTGGAAGAAGCTGATCAGCGCATGCGCCGCCGTCTCGTCGATGAACGGCACGCGCGACAGGTCGAGCACGAAGCCACGCGGCCGCTCGCCGATATTGTCCAGCACGGAGGAAACGAACCCCGCCGCGCCGAAGAACAGGGGTCCGCGCAGCGACAGCGAAGCGATGCCGCCGGTCTCGAATTCATGCGTTCCGCCGCGCCGGATCTCGTCGGGGACGTCCGGTTCGAACAATTGCGTCTTGGTCGTCTGCTCCACGACGGTGGCGATGCGGTGCATAAACAGGAGCGAACCGAGCGTCACGCCGACGGCGATCGCCTCCGACACGTCGCGGAATACGGTCAGGCCGACGACCGCGAGGAAGATTCCGGCCTCCGCGTAATCGCGGCGGAAGATGGCGCGGATCTCCTCTTTCTCCATCATGTTCCAGGACACGACGACGAGAACGGCGGCGAGCGCCGCCAGCGGCACGTAGGAGACGAGCGGCCCGGCGACCAGCATGAAGACGAGCACGAAGACGGCGTGCAGCATGCCGGCGACAGGCCCGTGCGCGTGGGCGCGCACGTTGGTCGCGGTACGGGCGATCGTGCCGGTCGCGCACAGCCCGCCGAACAAGGCCGAGACGATGTTGGCGTAGCCCTGCGCGACGAGTTCGCAATTCGAGCGGTGGCGCCGGCCGGTCATGCCGTCGGCGACGGCGGCGGACAGGAGGGATTCGATGCCGCCGAGCAGCGCGATGGCGAAGGCGGCCGGCGTCACCGCCATCAGTTTCTCGAAGGAGAACGCCGGCAAGTGCGGCATGGGCGGCGAGGTCGGCAGCGCGCCGAAGCGGGCGCCGATCGTCTCGACAGGCAGGTGGAAGGCGAAGGCGAGCGCGGCGGCGCCGGCGACCGCGACGAGCAGGCCCGGGAAATGCGGGTTCCACCATTTGAGCGACAGGATCGTCGCCAGCGTCGCCAGCGCAACGCCGAGCGCTGTCGGGTTGAACGTGTCGCGCGCCGCCCACAGGGCCTCGACCTTCGGCACGAAGGCGGCGGGTTCCTTGACGAGCGACAGGCCGAAAACGTCGCGCATCTGGCTTGCCATGATGATGACGGCTATGCCGGCGGTGAAGGCCACCAGCACGCTGTGCGGGATGTATTTGATGAGCGAGCCGAGCCTGAGATAGCCGAGCGCCAGCAGCAGGAAGCCCGCCATGATGGTCGCCAGCAGGAAGCCGTCGTACCCCTGCGTCTCGATGGTCTTGGCGACCAGCACGATGAAAGCGCCGGCCGGCCCGCCGATCTGGTAGCGGCTGCCGCCGAGCGCCGAGATGATGAAGCCGCCGATGACCGCCGTCGTGAGGCCGGCCGCCGGCGAGGCGCCGGAGGCGATGGCGATCGCCATCGATAGGGGGATGGCGACGACAGCGACGGTGAGGCCCGCCAGCGCATCCTGCCGCAGGTAGGCGAGCGAATAGCCTTCGCGCAGCACGGTGACGAGTTTTGGCGAAAACAGGTCGCGGAAACTGGGGGACCTGCGCGGGCTCTCGGCGATGGCGCTCGTTTTTCTCTCCTGTGCGTCTGAGTCTTGACGGATGCTAGGCGATCGGCCGGACCATCTGCAACGCCGTTGCGCATGACGCAGCGCAAACGCATGATCGGCGCATCGCGCGGGCGCATCGCCCGCTGAACGAACGAGGGGCGAAATGGTCAAGGCGATACGCGTACATCAGACGGGCGGTCCGGAAGTCCTCAGCTACGAGGACGTCGACGTGCCCGCGCCCGGCGCGGGCGAAATCCAGATCCGCCAGCGCGCCATCGGCGTGAACTATCTCGACATCTATTTCCGCACCGGCGCCTATCCCTCGCCCCTGCCCTTCATTCCCGGCAACGAGGGCGCGGGCGACGTGATCGCTGTCGGCAAGGGCGTCAAGGAATTCAAGGTCGGCGACCGGGTCGCCTACGCCGGCACGATCGGCGGCTATGCGGAAGTCCGCAACCTCCCGGAAGCCCTCGCCGTCAGCCTGCCGAAGGCGGTCTCCTACGAGACGGCGGCCGGCCTGATGCTGAAGGGCCTGACCGCGCAATACCTGCTGCGCCAGGTCCACAAGGTGAAGGAAGGCGACACGATCCTCGTCCATGCGGCGGCCGGCGGCGTCGGCTCCATCCTCTGCCAGTGGGGCAAGGCGCTGGGCGCGACCGTCATCGGCACGGTCGGCTCGGAGGAGAAAGCCAAGCTCGCCAAAAAATTCGGGGCAAAGCACGTCATCCTCTACCGGACCGAGGACTGGGTCGCCCGCGTCAAGGAGATCACCAAGGGCAAGCTCTGCAACGTGGTCTATGACGGCGTCGGCAAGGCGACCTTCCCCGGCTCGCTCGACTGCATCCGCCCGCTCGGCATGTTCGCGAGCTTCGGTTCGGCGTCGGGCCCGATCGACGCCTTCAATATCGGCATCCTCGGCCAGAAGGGCTCGCTCTTCGCGACCCGCCCGACGCTGTTCACCTACCTCGCCGACCCGGAACGCAAGAAGAAGATGGCGAAGGACCTGATGAAGCAGCTGGCCGACGGAACCATCAAGATCCCGATCACCGGCAAGCTCAAGCTCGAGGACGCCGTCAAGGCGCACACCCTGCTGCAGGGCCGCGACACGACGGGCATGCTGATCCTGATTCCCTGAACCTGCGACACGCAGCCACAGGATATTCCCGCGCCTCGCCGGAACCCCGGCGGAGCGTTATCTATGGGTTCCGGAGGATTTGAGATGACCGAGAGCGCCGACCCCATTCGCGCCGACATTCTCGTGGCGGGATCGGGCGCGTCCGGCCTGATCGCGGCCATCGCGCTGGCGCGCGGCGGCCATTCCGTCGCGCTGGTCGGCGTCACGCCCGGCCCCCTGCCCGGCCGCACGGTCGCCCTGTTCGAAGGTTCGCTCCGACTGCTCGACGACCTCGGCCTGCGCGAGAAGCTCGACGAGATTTCCGCCGAAGTGCTCGGCATCCGCATCATCGACGACACGTCCTCGATCTTCCGGCCGCCGCCGGCCGTGTTCGAGGCCAGCGAGATCGGCCTCGACGCCTTCGGCCTCAACATCACCAACGACGACATCGTCGCCCGCTATGCGCAGCTCGCCGCCGAAATGCCGGCCATCACGCGCTACGAGACGCTGATCGAGGCCTATGACGTGCGCCCCGACGGCGTGACGGCGACGCTGGCCGACGGCCGCCGCATCGAATGCGCCCTCGTCGTCGCCGGCGACGGCCGCAATTCGCTCGCCCGCCGCACGGCGGGCGTCGAGGTCAAGGAATGGTCCTATCCGCAGGTCGCGGTGACCGGCCTCCTGCGTCATCGCCGCAGTCATGGCGGCATCACCACGGAATTCCATACCCGCCAGGGCCCGTTCACCTTCGTGCCCATGCCCTCGATGCCGGACGCTGCGCATCGCTCCAGCCTCGTCTGGCTGATGTCGCCGGCCGAAGCGAAGCGTCGCATGGCGCTGCCGGCGCGCGAACTCGCCGCCGAGATCGAGGAGCAGTCGCACTATCGCTTCGGCGCGATCGAGATCGAGGGCCGGCTCGGCGCCTTCCCGATGGCCTGCATGCGGACAGCGAAAGTCAGCGGGCCGCGCCTGATGCTGGTCGGCGAAGCCTGCCACGTCTTCCCGCCGCTGGCGGCGCAGGGACTGAACCTCGGCATCCGCGACGCGACGGACGCGGCGTTGGCGCTCGACGGCGTCGACCTGACGGACGCGAGGGCGGTGGACGCCGCGGTCGCCGAATACGAGCGCATGCGCCGCGCCGACATCGACCTGAGGACGCGCGGCGTCGACCTGATGAACCGCTCGCTGCTCGCCGACATTCTGCCGGTCGACCTCCTGCGCGGCCTGACGCTGGCGGCGGTCACGGCGATCGGTCCGCTCCGGCGCGCCGTGCTGCGCGAAGGCATCCAGCCCTCGCTGGCGCGCTCGCTCGGCGCCTTCACGCCCTCGGCGCTTTCGGGACGCTGATCAGCTGGCCTTGCGGCGGTCCGACTGCGCGGTCAGCAACGCCAGAACGTTGCGCAAGGCGCTCATGACCTCGCCCTGACGGGATTCGATCTGCGCCAGGCGCCCGGCGAGATCGGGCGCGGCGGCGCCGTCGCGCAATTCGAGGAGGCTGATCTCGAGATTGGAGACGCGGTCGGCAAGCTCGTCGAGGCCGCCGGACGCGCTGCGCGCATCCAGTCGACTTGTCAGGATTTCGATCTTGCTGTCGAGTTCGGCGACGCCGGCGCCGCGCGGCGGCGGCGCGGCCGGGGCGGAAATCTGCTTCAGTTCCATTTCCTCGATCCGCTGGGTGAGGAAACGTTCGACCCGCATGGCGTATTCCTGCGCGGTCTTGCCGTATTTCTCGATCTTGCGTTCGAGCGGCGAGAGGTCGACGGCCTGCTCGACCGTGCGCGCCTGGGTCAGCAGCTTCGCTTCGAGTTCGGCGATCTTTCTGAAGACGGCCGGATCGGTCTCCGGCCGCACGATCTGCTGCGGAACGCCGGATTCGTAGACGAGCTCCGGCTTCTTCGCGACCTCCGCTTCGAGACGGGCCAGACGCTCGACGAGTTCGGCGGGCACGGCCGGCGGTCGCTGGGCGGCGATCCGCGCGTCGATAGCGACGCGGACGGCGTCCATGTTGACGGCGCCATCGGGCAATCCGGGCGCGACGGACGGCTGCGCCTCGAGCAGCGCGACAGCCCTCTCGAGGCTCGCCATGCGCTCGGCGAGCGCCGGGTCCACTTCGGGAGCGGCGGCGGGTGGGGAGACGAGCCTGCTTTCGAGCGCAGCGAGCCGTGCAGCGAGCCCCTCGTCCATCGCAGCAACGGGATGCGCGGCATCGAGCCTGTGGTCGGCCTTCGGCTCGGCGCCTGCAAGCGTCACGGGCGCGGCGGGCGCCGCGCCGAGCTTCGCCTCGATCGCGTCCACGCGGTCGACCAGCGCGAAAAAGGCGTTCTCATCGGCGACGCCGGTCGAATATTCGCAGCCGAACTCCAGCCCGTTGCGCCAGCGCAGCAAGGCCGCCTTCGTCTCGGGGCGCGAAGGGATGAACAGCTTGAAGCGCGCCGGCAGTTCGGCTTCCGCCGAGAGCCTCGCCCGCGCTCCGGTGGCGCTGAAATTGATGATGATGCAATCGACGGGGTCACGGCCCGGAACGAGAGCCTGCGCCTTGACGTAGCAATCCCGTCGCTCGGCCTTGCGCTTGCCGACAGAACCGCCCGCCATAACAACCCTCTTGCACCTGTTGAGGAATCATTTTGACAGGCAAGTTCTAACGCAGCGTTTCCCTTTCACCGGACGAGCAGATTTACTGGCAGCGCGCCCGTTGTGATGAGCCAAAGCAGGCCTGTCACGGTGACGACCGAAAGCAGCGTGCCGACCAGGATGGCAGACGAGGCGCGCTCGACATAGGTGCGGTACTGGCTGGCCATGACGAAGACGTTCAGCGCTGGCGGCAGCGAGGCCATCAGGACGGCCGTAAAGGTCCAGACCCGGTCGAAGCCGCCGACGAGCGACAGGTAGAGATAGACGACGAGCGGATGGCCGATCAGCTTGATGGCGAGCAGGACCGGCAGTTCCGGCGCAACGCGGCGCATGGGCCGCAGCGCCACCGTGACGCCCAGTGCGAACAGGGCGGCGGGCGCGGCCGATCCGGACAGGAGCACGGTCATACGGGCTATCGGCGCAGGCGGCTGCCACGAGAAATATGCTGCTACTACAGCGACAAAGACCGATAGATTAAATGGATTTGTGAAGGCACGGACGAGAGCCCGCCCGATGGTGCGGGCGACGGACTCGCCGTCCTGGCGTCCTGCCGCCATCAGCAGCGGCACGGCGGAAAACAGGAAGATCGTGTCGGCCACGAAGATCAGCGCGGTCGGCGCGGCCGAGCCGGCGCCCAGCGCCGCAAGCGTCAGGCCCGGCCCCATGTAGCCGATGTTGGCGTAGCCGCCGACCAGCCCCTGGATCGCCGCCTCCTGCGCGTTGCGGGTGGCCTTCATGCCGACGAGGAAGGCGATGGAGAAGGCGGTGATCGTCGCGCCCACGGTGCAGGCCACGAACCTGAGGTTCAGGAGTTCGGCGACCGGCGTCTTCGAGACGAGGGTGAACATCAGCGACGGCAGCGCGGCGTAGACGATGTAGACGTTCACCCAGGCGAGCCCCTCCTCGCCGAAGTCGAACATTCGTCCACAGATGAATCCGAGGCCGATGAGCCCGAAGAACGGCAACGCCAGGTCGATGACGCCGGCGAAGGCCGGAAAGGCGTGGCCGACCGCCATCAGGCCGAAAAAGCCTGCGATCAGAGGCAGGACCGGCGCGAGACGGCTCTTGAGGTCGGACGAACGCATTGTCCGAGGGCTAGAAAGCGCGGCCTTGCGTGTCAACGCGCGCCGACGGGATGCCGCCATGCGCCGCCCGAACCGTGAAAAGCGCGGTTCGACGGCGCCGCTTCAGCATGGGAGAGTGAGGAAAGGAGAATCGGGGCATGAAACGTCTGTTCGCGGGGCTTTGCGTCCTCGCCATGGTTTCCTTCCTCTACCTCACCGCCTGGCCGGTGCCGGTGGCGCCCGTCGCCTGGGCGGCGAAAGCCGCGCCCGGCTATACGGGTCCGCACGCCGTCAACACGCGGCTGGCCAACCTGCAGACGATTTCCATCGGCGACGAGGTCGGCCCCGAGCACATCGCCATCGGACCGGACGGCAAGCTCTATGCGGCTGTCGCGTCTGGAAACATCCTGCGCATGAACCCCGACGGTTCGGACCGCACGGTCTTCGCCAACACCGGCGGCCGCGTGCTGGGATTCGATTTCGACGCGCACGGCAATCTGATCGCCGCCGACGCGATGCGCGGCCTGCTCTCGATCGGTCCCAACGGCAAGGCGGTCGTCCTGACGGACAAGGTCGGCGACGATCCGATCCGCTATGCCGACGGAATCGTCGTCTCCAAGGCCGGGCCGATCTATTTCACCGACGCCTCGCGCCGCTTCGGCCCGAAGGAGAACGGCGGCACGTTCGAGGCGAGCGTGCTCGACATTCTCGAACAACAGGCGACGGGCCGCGTGCTGGTGTACGACCCGGCTGCGAAAACAACCCGCACCGTGGCGGGCGGGCTCGCCTTCGCCAACGGCATCGCGCTGTCGGCCGACGAACGCAATTTGTTCGTCAACGAGACCGGCAAGTACCGCATCTGGAAAATCCCGGCCTCCGCGCGCGATCTCGACCTTTCGAACGGCGAGGCCGGCGGCGCGAAGATCCTGTTCGACAATCTGCCCGGCTATCCCGACAATCTGATGCGCGGGCGCCCCGGCCCCGACGGCAAGCTCGTCATCTGGTGCGGCTTCGCCAAGCCGCGCAATCCCTCGATCGACGGCCTGGCCGACAAGCCCTTCCTGCGTTCGATGGTCCTGCGCCTGCCGCGCGCGCTATGGCCGATCCCCAAGGTGTACGGGCACGTCTTCGCCTTCACCGAGGACGGAACGATCGTCGCCGACCTGCAGGATCCGAGCGGCGCCTATCCCGAGACGACCGGCGTCACCGAGACGAGCGACCGGCTCTACATCCAGAGCCTGCACGCCCATTCGATCGGCTGGCTGAAAAAGCCCTGATCGTGCTCAGATCATCCGCTGGTACTGGGCCATTGCGAAAAGGCCGAGCACCAGCGCGATCGACGCGCAGAAGCGGCCCGCGCCTTCGAACGCCTTGGCGGTCATGAAGGCGAAGGGCGAACCGAACCCGGACTTGCCGAGCGACAGCTTGCGCCGGATCTCGCCGCGCGCCAGCACGAAGGTGATGAGCGCAAACGCGCCGAAGAAGATGAGCATGGCGTCGCGCACGCCGTAATTCAGCACGACGCGCTCGTAGAGCCCGGCGCAGGCGTAGAAAAGGCGCGCCGCCCAGCCGACGATGAAGTCGGCCCATTTCGAATCGATCATCAAGCAGCCCCGGCCCGCCCGAACGTCAGCTGAAGCCTAGCCGCAGACCTTTACCGAAAGATGAGCCTCAGACGCGCGCCGGGAGCTTGTAATAGGGCTCGACCTTGCCGGTCAGCTTCAGGGTCAGCGGATTGCCGTAGCGGTCCTTGGAATTGGGCACCTGGACGCGGATCCAGCTCTCGCTGACGCAATATTCCTCGACATTGGTCTTTTCGACGCCCTTGAACTTGATCCCGACGTCCCGCGCGAGGACGTTCTCGTCGTAATAGGGACTGTCCGTATCGATCGAGAGGCGGTCGGGCGGCGTGTCGGTCATGGGATCCTCGAAAGCTTTGCGGGCGGTCTACAGCGCCTCGAGCAGCAATTCCAGAGCGGCCGCCGCAAAGACGTCCATGTTGGCGCGCCGGTCGGGCGAGCCGGTCTCGATCGTCCGGACGAGATTGGTCGGGCCGCTGACGGCCACGACAGTATGGCCCGCCGCGTCTCCATAGGGATTGCCGGTCGGCCCGGCGGCGCCTGTCTCGGCGATGCCCCAGGTGGCGCGCATGAGCTCGCGCGTGCGGCGCGCCAGTAATTGCGCGTAGGGTTCGCTCGCCGAACGCATCCCCTCGACGTCGCCCCGCTCGATGCCCACCAGCGCGGCGCGCGCGCGGGCCGTATAGACGACCGCGCCGCCGAGGTAATAGGCCGACGCGCCGGGAACCGCGAGCAGAGCCGCCGAAATCAGGCCGCCGGACGAGGATTCGGAAACGGCGATCTTCTCGCGCCGCGCGATCAGCTTCTCCGCGACCTGCGCGGCGATTTTCTCGAGGTCCGACATGGGCTCAGCATGTCGCGGGCCGAACGCAGCGGCAAGCCGTCAGGTCGGGGTTTTCCCGCCTCGCATGGCCGAGAAGAGCCGGGCCAGCAGCGACGGGCGCGCCAGCTGCCCCCGCGGGGGCGACGCATCCTGACGCTGGACGCGCGTCGAGACAGCAACCACTCCGATCGGCGTCGGCCTCTTCTGGAACCCGTTCGACATGATACGCCCCACTCAACGGGGCGACGCTGCGCGCGCATGGTTATCGCGCCGTTATCCATGCGGGCCGCAGCGGAATCACGGTAAAGGCGGGGTAAACCCGGCGCGCGCCGTGCGTTCTGCTAGACTGGCCGCCTCAAGGAGCCCTCGATGATCGTCGCGAGCTGGAACATCAATTCGGTGCGCCTGCGCCTGCCGCTGCTGCTGGACTACCTGAAGGAGATACAGCCGGATGTGCTCTGCCTGCAGGAACTGAAATGCCTCGACGAGCAATTCCCGCGGCTCGAGATCGAGGATGCCGGCTACAACGTGCTGGTCCACGGCCAGAAGAGCTGGAACGGCGTCGCCATCCTGTCGAAGCGCCCTGCGGAGGAGGCCAAGCGCGGCCTGCCCGGCGACGAGGGCGACGAACAGAGCCGCTACATCGAGGCGACGCTGCCGTTTGGAAAGGGCGTGATGCGCGTCGCCTCGATCTACCTGCCGAACGGCAATCCCGCCGGCACGGAGAAGATGGCCTACAAATACGCCTGGATGGACCGGCTGGCGCTGCACGCCCGCGATCTGCTGAAACTCGAGGAGCCGCTCGTGCTCGCCGGCGATTTCAACGTCATCCCCGAGCCGGAGGACGTCTACGACCCGAAGGCCTGGGTCGGCGACGCCCTCTTCCGCCCCGAGACCCGCGCGAAATTCCGGGCGCTGAAAAACCTCGGCTTCACCGACGCGCTGCGCGCCACGACCGACGCGCCCAAGATGTACACGTTCTGGGACTACACGGCCGGCGCCTGGCAGAGGAACAACGGCCTGCGCATCGACCACCTCCTGCTGTCGCCGCAGGCGGCCGACAGGCTGGCGGCGGTCGCCATCGACCGGGACATGCGGGCGAAGGAAAAGCCGTCGGACCACGTGCCGATCCGGGCGGAATTCAGGGAATGAGGCGCGCGCCCTGAATCCGCGACCGGCGCGCCCCGCGATGCGGCCCAAATGCACGGAAATGCTTGTGGCCCCCGGTTTGCCGTTCGCGCCCAAGGGGCTATCCTCGGCGCGCGAGAATGGGGGAAAGCCTGTGAGGGAACCGAGGGTTCGGGCCGCGAATGCCCTGGCGCTCCTGAGCGTGATCCAGGGACTTGGCGCCGACGTTCCGCGGCTTCTCGACCAGGCAGGCCTTCCGCAGGATGCATGGGAACATCCCGAGCGCCCCTTGTCGCTCTATGCGATCGACCGCCTGCTCACGCAGGCCGAGGCTGCGACGCAATGCGACCATATCGGCCTGCTGGTCGGAACCCGGCCCGCCGATCTGGGGCTTCCCTTCTACATGTTCTTCAACGCGCCCGACCTGCGCACGGGCCTCGAAAACGTGATCGCCCTCGTCCACCTCATGCACGAAGGCGGAAGCTTCTCGCTGCGCGAGGACGCGGGTCACGCGACCCTTCGCTACGCCAATGTCGCCCCGACGCTCGGCAGCGCCCGGCATGTCACCGATTGCGTCCTCGCCCAGTTCCACGCGGCGATCGTCAGATATTGCGGCCCGCGGTTCGCCGCCGAGGAGATACGGTTTCCGCGCCGCGCCCCGGCCGATCTTGCGCCCTACCGCAGGCATTTCGGCCGCGCGAGGCTCGTCTTCAACGAGGACGAGGCCGCGATCGAATTTCCGGCGTCCGTCCTTGCCCATGCGAGCGCGGAAGCCAACGCGCCGCTGTATCGTTTCCTGAAATCGCGGTTCGCGAAAGGACCGGACGACGAGCCGGTGATCGCGCGACTTCGGCGGATCATCGGCGTCATGGTTCTGGAAGGCGCGGTCGACAGCGACCGCGTCGCTGTCGCTCTCGGATTGTCGCCCCGGCAATTGAGGCAGAAGCTTCAGGCCGAGGGCGCGCTCCTGCAGAGCCTGATCGCCGAGGCCCGTCACGAAACGGCGCTGGAATTGCTGACAAACACCGACCTCGCCCTGAGCCGGATCGCCATGGCCGTCGGATATTCGGACGTCAGCGCCCTGTCGCGCAGTTTCGCCAGGCGCGAGGGCCTCGCGCCCAGCGCCTTCCGCCAGCGGCTGAAGACGCCCGTCCGGCGCAGTGCATAAAGCTACGGCTTGTAATTGCTCATGCCCGGGCCGGTCTTGTCGTAGACGTTGAAGAACTCGTCCGAGAGGATCGTGGCGACGCCGCCCTCCGGAATTTCGAGATTGTCCTGCGCCAGCGTGACGATGCGCGCCTTCCAGCCGGGCGGCAGCTTCTTGAAGACCGACGGGCCGGCCGCCATAAACTGGTCGTAGGTCATCTTCGGCTTCAGGCCGATCTGGAAGCCCTTCATGATCCAGGCGTTGCCCGCCGGATCGTCGAGCACCATGACTTTCGAGCCCTTGTTCCAGTTGACCGCGCTCTTGCGCGCGATCCGCTTCGGCTCGTAGGGCGTCACCTTGTTGACGTCGATGTCCTTGCCGAGGTTCAGCTCGGCGGTCCACGGAATGGTGAACTCCCCGAACTGCCGCGTCTCGCCGACGTCGATGTCCCACCAGTCGGCGATCGACAGTTTCGGCCCGTTAAGGGAGGCGGCCAGCACGCCGTACCTGGCCCTGATCTTGTTCATGTTCAGGCGCGCGACCATCGCCTGCGGCGCGGAATCCATGTTCGTTGGAATGTTCGGATTGGCGTAGGTGCCGTAGCACTGGGCGAGCACATTGCCCGTCGCCGGATCGATGCCCGCCAGGAACATCTCGATGTAGCGCATCTGGCGCATGTTGATGCGCTTGGACTTGGCGTTCGCGCCATCGGAGAAGACAGCGGGCTTGGGTTCGGCCAGCGCCTTGATGCACGCGCCCGACAGGTCCGCCAGATGTCCGGCAATGCACGCCTTGATGCGACCTTTTCCGGGCCGCACGCCCTCGCACAGCTTCTTGACGTCGGGGCCGCATTCCCGGAGCACGTTGACGCCGTGATCGAGCTTCTCCCACGCCGTTTCGGCCGGCGCGGGCTGGGCGAAGGCGAAAGCCGTCGCGAAGAGGAACGCAATTCTTTTCATCGTCGTCACCCGCCGAAAGTTCGTCGCGCAAGGATAGGGGCGCCGCCTCGGCAAAGCTTGACCACACCCCGGCGCGGGTTTGGCATTCGCGGACAAGGAGGGCCGCGGGAGAGCCGCGGTTCCTCCAATTGTCGATGCCTGCCCTGTGCGCGCGGGCGCGGCGCGTCCGGTTTCCCGCCGCGCTCGTCGAAGGCCTCGGGCCTCCGGCCCGATGAAGACGCCCTACCCGGCCGCGCTGCTTGATCGCGTTACTTGGGCAGCGGCGTGCTGCTGGTCGACTTTCCGGTCAGATCGAAGCTCTTGAAATCGACCGACATGACCTGCGGATTTTCGAAGGACCGGATGCTGTACGTCATGTTCTTGAGATCCGCGACCACGGTCCATTCCGTGAATTCGTAGGCGTTGGCGCCGCCGCCGTAGCCGCTCGACGCATCGAGGTAGATCGATCCGAACGGGATGTCGAAATTGTTCAGGATGTGCCAGGCGCGCGCGCTCTGCTGCTCGGTGGACGCGCTGGGCGGCGTGTTGAGCACGTAGAGCGATGCGCGGACGAACCGGTCGGGGCTCAGCATGCTGCCCGGCATGCCATGCAGGCCGTTGCCCGAGCTCGCCGGCGGGAATGTCGTCCCGCGGACATTCATCGGCTTCTTGTCCAGCCCGCTCAGGTTCGCGTAATTGCCGATGTTGGCGAGGTGCCAGGCGAACGGGGGATCGTTCGTCATGACGCCGATCACGTTGTCGGCGATCACGAGCTTGCCCTGCAGATATTCGACGACGATGCTGCCGCCCTTGGCGTCGTGCAGCGTCATGTGCGCCTTCGCCGTTCCGCCCCACTCCTTCAGCGGCGCATTGCTGACGTACATGCTGGCAAGCGCGGCGCGGACCTCGTCGACCGTCGCGAAATTCGTGAGCACATAGGTCAGGAGCTGATGCGGACCGATGCTGTTGGCTTCCTGGCCGGCAGGCACATCCTGGTAGACAGCCGAGTTCGGCGCATTGAGAAGACCGCCCGCAAGCCCCGCCTCATTCATGCCGTCCACGTAATACGGCAGGCCGAAGACATTGGCGCCGACGACGGCGTATTTCGATGTCCAGCTCTTTCCCTTGCCCGGCGTTCCATCCGGACCGACGCCCACACTGGAATAGCCCCGCGGCATTTTCAGAACCTGGGAGTGCAGCGGAATGCCGAATTCCATCGTTCTCCCGTAGACCCGCCCGCCGTCGCTTGCCGCAAGCACGATCGACGTGCAGCTCTGCGCGGACGTGTTGACCATGGCCACGATAGCCGCGCCGGCCATCGTCCTTGCAACGGACGATCGGATGAAATTCTTCAGCATGAGGTGTTCGTTCCTTCTCTACGCCGGCCTTCCCGATGGGAGCCGCCGAGGCTCGTCGCCCGTCCATCCCAGCCTGTTGTTCGGTATGTCGCTGGGAATGCTTCGGAATTCATCACCGTCGCATGAAGAATCAAATAATCGGCGCGTCAGAAATGGATGTATCCAAATTTATCAGCCGACGCGTCGTCGATCGGGAAGAATTCGACCTGAATTATTAGGTCGGCCTGAATAAATGGGGCGTGCGGGCGCACAGCAGTGGGCGGGGAGCGGACCGAGGCGCCGTCATTGCGAGCGAAGCGAAGCAATCCAGAGTCGAGTATCGGCTCTGGATTGCTTCGTCACTGCGTTCCTCGCAATGACGGCTAACGGTCAAAAGCAGATCACGCCTCTCCGCCCCAAGGCGGACATTCGGCCGGGCGTCGTTGGAGAGAAGGTCGCCGCGGCGGCGCATGCTTCGGGGCCGCTCGATGGGCCGTTTCCGGCGCGCCGGACGGCTCTCAGCGTTTCTTCAGATAGCCTTCCAGATAGACGAGCGCCGCCTGCTTGTCGTTGTCGCTCGCCTCGCCCATCGCCTTCTCGTAGAGGTCGACGATCCAGTGGTCGGCGGCGGGGTCGGCGGCGGATTCGCGGGCCAGCGTCAGGAACATCAACCCCTGGGCGCGCTGGCGGGCGATGCCCTGCGGGCCGGTGAACAGCAATTGCCCGAGCACGGCCTGCGAGGGCGCATGGCCCTTCTCGGCGGCGAGCCGCAGCCAGCGGGCCGCCTGCCGCGCGTCCTTGTCGACGCCCGCGCCGTCCAGGTACATGCGCGCGAGATTGTACTGCGCATTGGCGTCGCCGAAATTCGTGGCGGCGTACTGGAACATGTCGAGCGCCCGCTTGGGGTCGGCGCGCAGCGACGAATTGGGAATGCCGTTCAGCGCATAGGCGCCGACCGCGACGAAGGCGCTGGCGACGACCGGAAGTTCACGGCGCGGCGTCGTGTCCTCGTCGTAGTGATCGACGATCTGCAGGAAGTACTGGTAGGCCTTGTAGGCGTCGGCCGTCACGCCGTCGCCAGCCGCATACATCTTGCCGAGCTTCCATTGCGCGAGCGCCGCCCCGCCCTGCGCGGCGTAGGTCAAAGCATCGACGGAATTCTTCGGGTTGCCGGCGCTGTAGGTCGCCATGCCGGCGGCCAGCGCCTGCTGCGCGTCCTTGTAGGACGGGCGGGCGCGGTTCTCGGCCATGCGATTCTCGGCCATGCGATTCTCGGCGACCCGGCTCTCCGCCAGGCGATCCGGCGCACGGCCTTCCACCCGCTCGTCGAAAGCAAAGGCGGGCGCAATCGCGAAAGCGGCGCCGAACACGATCACACAACTCAGGCCAACACGAATGCGCATCGACGTCCAACTCTCAGGCGCGCCCCATGCCCGCCGTTTCGGAGCGTCAGACGCTCCGGCGCGAAGATCGCTGCAGAAATCCAGCGGCTCCCTCACGCCTCTCCGCTCTCCCCGCCGGCGTCGCAAACGCGTTCGCCGAAGTGTCCGAAATGTCACAGCGACCGCACGCTCCGGACCTTCCGGACATCGGCTTCTTCACGCGATGTAACGGATCGAGATTAGCGTGTGGTTTATGGCTGAAAAGCGGCCAGCGCCCGGCAGATGAACGCCAGATGAAGATGTTCCCGGACTGTTGCGTCCAAGCAACAAGATTCAGGACGCGCGCGGTTTCCTGGCCTTGAGGAATCGCGCGAAGGCGGCGAGCGTTTCATCGGAGACGTGATGCTCGATGCCTTCGGCGTCGACTTCGGCCGCGCTCTCCGGCACGCCGATCTCGCGCAGTAACTCGACCACCAGCCTGTGGCGGCCGCGCACGCGACGCGCCAGTTCCTCGCCCGATTCCGTGAGAAAGACGCCGCGATAGAGTTTCGACGTCGCCAGTCCCTCGCGCTTCAGGCGCGCGATGCTCTTGATGGCGGTGGCGTGCGACACGCCGAGGCGGCGCGCGATGTCGGTCGGCCGCGCCTCGCCGTCGGTGGCGATCAGATCGGAGATCAGTTCGGCGTAATCCTCGAGCACCGCCGCCGATTGCGCGGAACGCGCCTTCTCGAAACGGCGGGCCTGCGCGTCTTCGGCCGGCATTTCGGTCGGGGGCGCCTGACGGGTCTTCGGCATGGGCGCAGGCTGCCTCAAAATCCGGGCTTTTTCAATCCGGGTGGAAGTCGGAGCCTTGCGCACCAAATGTAGCCGCGGCTACACTTTGGAAGGAGGAGGCCCGTATTTGCAGCCGGCGCGCGACACGCTGACCCTGAAGACCGAGCGGACGGCGCGCGCCGTCCTGTCGGGCGAACGTGTCGGCTGGCGCGCCTATCTGTCATTTCTGGGCCCGGCGATGGTGGCGTCGGTCGCCTACATCGACCCCGGCAATTTCGCGACCAACATCCAGGCCGGCGCGCGCTACGGCTACGACCTGCTCTGGGTGGTCGTCATGGCGAACATGATCGCCATGCTGTTCCAGGCTTTGTCGGCGAAACTCGGGATCGTCACCGGACGCAACCTCGCGGAAATGTGCCGCGAGCGCCTGCCCGCGCCGCTCGTCTGGCCGATGTGGATCATCAGCGAGATCGCCGCGATGGCGACCGACCTCGCGGAATTCCTTGGCGGCGCGATCGGCCTGTCGCTGCTGCTGGGATGGCCGCTGATCTGGGGCATGATCGCGGTGGCGATCATCGTGTGGGCGATCCTCGCCTTCGAGAAGACCGGCTTCCGGCCGATCGAGCTCGTCGTCGGCCTGCTCGTCGCGGTCGTGGCCCTCTGCTACCTCGTTGAACTGGTTCTCTCGCCCGTGAACTGGCGGGCGGCGGCGCTCGGCGCGGTGACCCCGAAGATCGAGGATGCGCGCGCCCTGATGCTGGCGGTCGGCATCATCGGCGCGACCGTCATGCCGCACGCCGTCTTCCTGCATTCGGGCCTGACGCAGGCGCGCACGCCGGGCCGCAACGAGTCCGAGCGCCGCCAGCTGGTGCGCATTTCCAATGTCGAGGTGGTCGGCGCGCTGGCGCTGGCGGGCCTCACCAACATGGCGATGGTGATGATGGCGGCCGGCGCCTTCCACGCCGGCCATCCCGAAGTCGCCGAGATCGAGAACGCCTACCACACGCTGACCCCGCTGCTCGGCAAGATGGCGGCGGCGGTGTTCCTCGTCTCGCTTCTGGCGTCGGGCGTCGCCAGTTCGGCGGTCGGCACGATGGCCGGCCAGGTCGTCATGCAGGGCTTCGTCGGCTTCCGCATTCCCGTGGCGGTGCGACGGCTCGTGACGATGGCGCCGGCCTTCGCCGTCGTGCTGATGGGCTACGACGCCACGCAATCGCTGGTCATGAGCCAGGTCGTGCTGTCGCTCGCCCTGCCCGTCCCGATGATCGCGCTGGTCGCCTTCACGCGCCGCGCCGACGTGATGGGCGCGTTCCGGAATTCGCGCGCGGTCGACGTCCTCGCCATCCTCGCCACGCTGGTCGTGCTCGGCCTCAACGTCGTGCTGGTGCTGTCGGCCCTCGAAATCCCGCTGCCTTTCGGCGGCTGAGACTCTTTTCGCCCGCCATCGCGACCGCCACATGAGCGTCGTGTGTATCTGCGCACGGAACGCCGGCCCGGATCCGTTGTTAATGCGGACATGGAGGTCGTCATCATGTCTCGCTCGGTCATCAAGTCCCTGGGTTTCGCCATCGGCGCCGCCTGCGCGCTGGTCACCGCCACCCCGGCCCTGGCCTGCAACCCCTTCGAACTGCTGTTCGGCGGTTGCCGCGAGACGCAGGTCTATCGCGAGGCCCCCGCCGTCTACGCGCCCGAGACGACCGCCGCCGCGCAGGACCGCGTCGCGAAGCCGAAGACCGCCCGCCTGCCCGGCGCCTCCTCCAACGGCGTGTCCGGCAAGCAGACGCCCATGGTCGCCACGGCCGCCGCCCCGGTCGGCTCGATGGCCTTGTTCCAGCAGGACAAGACCCTGCGCGCCGGCGACGTGATCGTCACCAACGCCGGCTTCCGCATCTACAAGGGCGCCGGCGCCTTCACCGCCGTCGCCAACGACGGCAGCCAGCTGTCCGAATTGCAGAAGGCGAGCTTCGAGCGCAAGGCCGACGGCTCCATCATCTCGCAGGCGCCGGCCAAGGTCGAACCCGTCCAGACCGCGACCGCCGCCCAGGCGCCCGCCGTCGCCCCGACCGTGCAGGGCCCGACCACGATCGGCCTGCGCAGCCAGTCCCGCGCCCGCCTGTCGGCCCGCGAAATGCCGGCCGGCGTGTGATCAGAGCCTTGTTCTTGAAGGATGCTTAACCCTTCGTAGCTAGCCTCCCTCCTCACGTTCGCGTCGCGTGCGGAGGGAGAGCCATGTTCGTGTCGAGAAATGCGTTGCGTGTCGCGTTTTCCGGCCTCTGGCTCGGCGCCATGCTGTCCGCCTCGCCCGCGTCCGCCTGCAATTTCCTCCAGAAGATGTTCGGTTGCGAGGAGCAGCAGGCCGCCCCCGCCCCCACCCTCGAACAGGCGCTGCCGACCGAGAGGAAGGCCGAACGCCGCTCCGCTCCCGTCGCCATCCGCAAGCAGGAGCCGATCCAGCCGCCGGAGGGCGCCGCCGTCGGTTCGATGGCGCATTTCGCGGCCGATCCCACGCTGCGCAAGGGCGACATCGTCGTCACACGCAACGGCTTCAAGGTGTTCAATGGCGCCGCAGGCGTCGCGGGCGCCGACAAGATGCAGGCCTTCGCCCCGATCGATACGAAAAACGGCGTCCTGGCTGAAATGCAGAGCGAAAGCCGCAAGTCCGACTGGACGGACGCCGTCGCCCCGCCGAAGCCGGTCGTCGAGGCGCCGCCGGAAAAGCCGAAGAAGAAGGCGGCCCGCAAGGTCACGGTCGCCGCGGCCAAGCCCGCGGTCAACACGCCGAATTGAGCGCATAGCCGAAAATCCGGGCTTGTCGGCGCCGCACTGCGAAGGCTAGAACCGTCGCGCTCCCTGAGGCTTGGATTTGCAGCACGTGTTGTCGCGCAAGGGCGCCGGTCGCGCCGTTCTCTCACTTGTCGTCCCGCTCGCCTGCCTCGCCGCCGCGCCGGCGTCCGCCTGCGGCTTCCTCGACACGCTGTTCAACAATTGCCGTCAGAGCGCGGCGCCGCCGCCCGGCTCCGAGGAGCCGCTGCCGCCGCGCCGTCCGGTCGCCCGATCGGCCGAGGAACTGAAACAGCATCCGATCGCCGCGCCGGCCGGGGCCGCTACCGGCTCGATCGCGCATTTTGCGAGCGACAGCACATTGCGGCGCGGCGACATAGTCGTGACGCCCGAGGGCTTCAAGGTCTTCAACGGGCGCGCCGATGGCGGCGCGCAGGATTTCGCGCCGATCGGCCGCCGGCAGAACAACCTCGCCGATCTCGAAAAAGCGAGCCGGGCCGGGCCGAACGCCTGGTCGAAGGCGCCCGTCCTGGCGGCCAAGCCCGCCAATGCGCCGCGCGTCGAGCGCGCGACCGCCGAATCGCGCTGAACCCGGCGAACTACCCGAGCCGCTCCAGCGCCGCCTTCATCTTGGCGATCTTCGCCTGCGCGTCCTCGAGCCGCTCGCGGTTCTCCTCGACGACCTCTTCCTTGGCGCGCGAGACGAAATCCGGGTTGCCGAGCTTGGCCTCGATCTTCTTCGCCTCGCCGTCGAGCTTGCCGATTTCCTTGGTCAGGCGCGCGCGTTCGGCGGCGAAATCGATCGTGCCTTCGAGCGGCAGGGCGACGGTCAGGCCGCGCACCAGCATCTGCGCCGAGCCGGACGGCGCATTCGTCGCGTAGCCGATGTCGCTGACGCGCGCGAGCCTTCGGATCGTGTCCGCCCATCGTGTTGCGCGATCCTTGACGGTTGCGTCGGCGCCGACGAGTACGACAGGAACCTGCGCGCCCGCCGGCACGTTCATTTCGGAGCGGACCGAGCGTATCTCCGACACAAGGTCGACAGCCCAGCCGACCTCGGCTTCAGCCTCCGCATCCGCGAGGCCGTCGAGCTGGGGCCAATCGCTGAGGACGAGCAGGCTTTCGCGCTTCGGCCCCTGCTCTCCCTTGATCGCCCACAATTCCTCCGTGAGGAAGGGCATGAACGGGTGCAGCAGCTTGAAGATGACGTCGAGCGTCCACGCCGTCGTCGCGCGCGTCTCCGCCTTGGCCGTCTCGTCGTCGCCCATGAACAGCGGCTTTGCGAGTTCCAGATACCAGTCGCAGAACACGTTCCAGACGAAGCGATAGGCGGCGTTGGCGGCATCGTTGAAGCGGTAGGCTTCGATCGCCGCCGTCGTCTCCGCGACGGCGGCCGCCGCCTCGCCGATGATCCAGCGGTTGATCGGCGCCTTCGCCGCCTTCGGATCGAAACCGGCGACGCGGACGCACTCGTTCATTTCCGCAAAGCGCGAGGCGTTCCAGAGCTTGGTCGCGAAATTGCGGTAGCCCTCGACCCGCGAGGTCGCGAGCTTGATGTCGCGGCCCTGCGCGGCCATCGCCGCCAGCGTGAAGCGCAAGGCATCCGCGCCGAACTGGTCGATCAGGTTGAGCGGGTCGATGACGTTGCCCTTGGACTTCGACATCTTCGCGCCCTTCTCGTCGCGGACGAGCGCGTGAATGTAGACGTCGGCAAAGGGCGCCTCCTTCATGAAGTGCATGCCCATCATCATCATGCGGGCGACCCAGAAGAAGATGATGTCGAAGCCCGTGACGAGCACCGAAGTCGGGTAGAAGCGCTTCAGTTCGCTCGTCTCGTCCGGCCAGCCGAGCGTCGAGAACGGCCAGAGCGCGGAGGAGAACCAGGTATCGAGCACATCCTCGTCGCGCGTGATGAAGTCGGGATGGCGCTCGGGATGTTCGGCGATGCGGCCGGCTTCCACGTCGTCGAGGATTTCACGCTCGGTCGCGTCGGTCAGCGCCTGGACCAGCGCCTCCTCATAGGTCTCGGCGACATAGATTCCGCCCCAGTCCGAATACCAGGCGGGGATCTGGTGGCCCCACCACAGCTGGCGCGAGATGCACCAGGGCTGGATGTTGTCGAGCCAGTCGAAATAGGTCTTTTCCCAGTTCTTCGGCACGAAGCTGGTCGTCCCGTTGCGGACCGCTTCCAGCGCCGGCTGCGCGAGCGTCTTGGCGTCGACGTACCATTGGTCCGTCAGGAACGGCTCGATGACGACGTTCGAACGGTCGCCGGTCGGAACCTGCAACACATGCGGTTCGATCTTCTCGACGAGTTCCTTGGCCTCCAGCATTTCGACGACAGCCTTGCGCGCCGCCTCGCGCGGCAGGCCGTGCAGCGCGGCAAGCGTCTCGGTCAGTTCCGGGCTTTCCGGCACGCCTTCGAGGAAGGCTTCATTGCCATGAATCGAAACATTCGCTTCCTCGTCCAGGATGCTGATGCGATTCAGATTATGGCGATTGCCGACCTCGAAGTCGTTGAAGTCGTGCGCCGGCGTGATCTTCACCGCGCCCGTACCCTTTTCCGGATCGGAATATTCATCCGCCACGATCGGGATCAGGCGGCCGACCAGCGGCAGGCGCACCTTGCGGCCGACCCAGTTCCTGTAGCGCTCGTCCTCGGGATGTACGGCGACGCCGGTATCGCCCAGCATCGTCTCGGGACGCGTGGTCGCCACAACGATGTGCTCGCCCGTCGCCTTGCCGTGATCGTCGACCAGCGGATAACGGAAGTACCAGAGCGACCCCTTGGTCTCGACCTGCACGACCTCCAGGTCGGAGATGGCGGTCAGCAGCTTCGGGTCCCAGTTGACGAGGCGCTTGTCCTTGTAGATCAGCCCGTCGCGATAGAGCTGGACGAAAACCTTCAGCACGGCCTTCGACAGGCCCTCGTCCATCGTGAAGCGTTCGCGCGACCAGTCGCAGGAGGCGCCGAGGCGCTTCAGCTGCTGGACGATCGCCCCGCCCGATTCCGCCTTCCAGGCCCAGACCTTTTCCAGGAACTTTTCGCGCCCGAGATCGCGGCGGCCCGGCTCCTTGCGCTCCATGAGCTGGCGCTCGACGACCATCTGCGTGGCGATGCCCGCGTGGTCGGTGCCCGGCTGCCAGAGCACGTCCTTGCCGCGCATCCGCTCGAACCGGCAGAGAATGTCCTGCAGCGTGTTGTTGAGCGCGTGGCCCATGTGCAGGTTGCCGGTGACGTTCGGCGGCGGGATGACGATGCAGAAGGGCTCCGCGCCCGCGCGCTCGGGACGGCCGGCCTTGAAGGCGCCTGCCGCTTCCCAGCCGGCGGCGATACGGGCCTCGACGGCCTTGGGGTCGAAAGTCTTTTCCATGCTCATGGCGGCAGCATTTACTCGCGCGAGGGGGGCAAGTCACCCGTAAATCGGTTACGGCCGCGCTTGTCGCCGCGGGCCGCCTCGTCTAGGCGGATGGCACGGAGGTCTGGATGTCCGCGGTATTCCGACGCCTTGCCGGCGATTTCTTCTCGACCATCCTGTTCGTCGTCGTCTGGATGGCGACCGACAACGTGCTGGTCGCAACCGCCGTCGCCATTGCGGGCGCCGTCGCCCAGTTCGTCTGGGCGAAGCGCTCTGGCTACGAACTTGGCGTCATATCCTACGCCAGCCTCGCGCTGGTCGTGCTGCTCGGCGGTGCGACGCTCGTCACAGGCGATCCGCGCTTCGTGCTCGTCAAGCCGAGCCTCGCGCATTTCGGCATCGGCGCGATCATGCTGAAGAAGGGCTGGATGACGCGCTACATGCCGCCCAAGGTCATGGAATTCGCCCCCGACCTGCCGGTCGCCGCCGGCTATTGGTGGGCGGCGCTGATGATCGCTGTGGGCGCCGGCGTGGTCGCCACCGCGGCGACCGGCGACCTGAAGCTCTGGGGCGCCTTCGTTTTCGGCGTCGCGCCGGCCGCGAAGGTTCTGGCCTTCGCGATCCAGTACGCGGTGTTCCGGATCGTCATCGGCCGCCGCATCGCCGCGGCGAAGGCAGCGGCGTGACCACGCGCATTCGCTTTCCCGACGGCGCCGAAGTCTGCGCGCTCGGCCAGGGCACGTGGGAAATCGCTGAAGATTCGTCGCACAGCGCCGACGAAATCCGCGCGCTGAAGATGGGTCTAGACCTCGGTCTCACGCTGATCGACACCGCCGAAATGTACGGCGAGGGCGCGGCCGAAAGCCTCGTCGGCGAGGCGATTTCAGGCCGGCGCGACGAGGTCTTTCTCGTCTCGAAAGTCTATCCGCACAATGCCAGCCGCGCCGGCGTGGCGGCCGCCTGCGAACGCAGCCTGAAGCGGCTGAAGACCGACCGCCTCGACCTTTATCTGCTGCATTGGGCCGGCCCACATCCGATCGAAGAAACGATCCGCGGTTTCGAGAAGCTGAAATCGGACGGCAAGATCCTGCGCTGGGGCGTCAGCAATTTCGATCTCGACGAGATGGAGCACGTCGTCGCGGCGCCCGGCGGATCGGCCTGCGCCTGCAACCAGGTGCTCTACAATCTCGGCCAGCGTGGGCCGGAATTCGATCTCGCGCTCTGGATGGCGGCGCGAACCATCCCGCTGATGGCCTACAGCCCGCTCGACCGCGGCGATCTCGCGCGCGCCGGCGCGCTCCTGCCGATCGCCGAGAAGCACGGCGCGACGGCGGCCCAAATCGCGCTCGCCTTCCTGCTGGCGCAGCCCAACGCGATCGCCATTCCGAAGGCGTCTTCGCCCGCGCATGTCGAGGCGAATGCGAAGGCGTTGACGATTGCGCTCGACGCGGAGGATCGCGCGGCCATCGACCGCGCCTTCCCCGCCCCGCGCCGCAAGACCCGGCTGGCAATGTACTAGACCTCGGCCGTTCCGCGCGCGATCATCGGTCGAACGGATCGCCGCATGGATTTCTTCCTCACCCAGGTGCTGGCGCGGATCGTAGGGGCTCTTGTGGTCGTGGATTGCGCGCGCATGCTGCGGGGCGCGTTTCGCGACGGAAAGATCCGGGGGCACAATTCGGATCTGCTGAACTGGTGGCGCTGGGTCGCAGACCGAAAGACCGAGCCGGTGAGCTTCTGGATTCAGGTCTGCCTGCAGGTCATGTTCCTGCTTTCGGGCCTCGCCGTCGCGATCTTCGGCTGGCTGCGCCCCTGAGCCGGCTTACGCGCCGCCGCACATGTGCTGGGAATCCAGCAGCATCCACGAGCCGCCGGTGCGCAGGTCGGTCGCCGAATAGAAGCGCCCGCGATCGTCGCCCGGCGGACAATCGCGCGGGATGGACGACAGGCACAGCAAAACCTCGTCGCCGACGCGCGCCTGCGCCGCCTGCGCATCGTATTCGTAGGACACGCCGTGGCCGCCGTGCGTGTAGTCGACCACCACGACGTTGTCGGCGCCGAGTCCGGGCGGTTTCGGCTTCAGCGGATCGCCGGCGCGGTCGGTGAGCGACGTGATCTTCGCGCGCACGCAATGGCCGAGCGCCTTCGGCAGCGCTGCGCCGACGATTTCGGGATGCTGCCTCGCATAGGTCTGGCGATAGTCGCCGACCCACGGCGGGACCGCGATCGTCGAGCCGTTCTTCGAGAAATAATCGATCGCCGCGACCTGCGCGTCGAGAATGCAGATCGCCGCCGCCCCGCAGGCGCGCCGGTCGGCGAGCGAATCCTTCGCGAAGCCCTTGCGGTCCTTCTGCGTCTCCTGCTTCGTGAAGCCCTGCGCCGG
This sequence comes from Beijerinckiaceae bacterium, assembly GCA_046349215.1. Classification (GTDB taxonomy): domain Bacteria; phylum Pseudomonadota; class Alphaproteobacteria; order Rhizobiales; family Beijerinckiaceae; genus JAJXWB01. Next base: position 62,180 of record JAXMCV010000005.1, on the reverse strand, counting down.
CGCCGCGTTCATCGCCTGCCGGTAGGCGGCGTTCTCGACGCGGTCGAGTTCGGCGAGCTTCTCGTCCGCGCAGATCTGCTTTTCATCCGGCGCGGCGGCGCGCGCGCAATCGAAGCTCGGGCCGCTGGCCTGCTGGGCCGGCGACGGCGCGGCGAGCGCGGCGGCGAATGCAATCGAAAGGCCGACCAGCCGAAAATCCCGCATATCTCACCCGCTGCGATTCAAAAGAAAAAGGCCGGCCCGAGGGCCGGCCTTCAGCGATCCTGTTACGCCAGCGCCTTCAGCGCCGCTCGTCCAGCGTAGCGCGCCTGGTTGCCCAACTCCTCCTCGATGCGGATGAGCTGGTTGTATTTCGCCAACCGGTCGGAGCGGGCGAGCGAGCCGGTCTTGATCTGCCCGCAATTGGTGGCGACCGCGAGGTCGGCGATGGTCGCGTCTTCCGTCTCGCCGGAGCGGTGCGACATGACGGCGGTGTAGCCGGCGCGCTGCGCCATCTCGACGGCGGCGAGCGTCTCGGTCAGCGAGCCGATCTGGTTGACCTTGACGAGGATCGAATTGGCGATGTGCTCCTTGATGCCGCGCGACAGGCGCGTGACGTTGGTGACGAAAAGATCGTCGCCGACGAGCTGGCACTTCGAACCGATCTTGTCGGTCAGGAGCTTCCAGCCCTGCCAGTCGTCCTCGGCCATGCCGTCCTCGATCGTCACGATCGGATAGGCGGCGACGAGCTTGGCGAGATAGTCGACCTGCTCGGCGATCGAGCGCTTCACCTTCTCGCCTTCGTAATCGTAGGCGCCGTTCTTGAAGAATTCGGTGGAGGCGCAGTCGAGACCGAGCGCCACGTCGGCGCCGGCCTTGAAGCCCGCCTGCTCGATCGCCTGCATGCAGAAATCGAGCGCCGCTTCCGCAGAAGGCAGGTTCGGGGCGAAGCCGCCCTCGTCGCCGACATTGGTGTTGTGGCCCTGCTTCTTCAGCGCCCCCTTCAGCGTGTGGAAGATTTCCGCGCCCCAGCGCACGGCTTCCTTCAAAGACGGCGCGCCGACCGGCAGGATCATGAATTCCTGGAAGTCGATCGGATTGTCGGCATGGGCGCCGCCGTTGACGATGTTCATCATCGGCACGGGCAGCGTGCGGGCGTGCGCGCCGCCGACATAGCGCCACAGCGGCAGGCCGGCGGCGTCAGCCGCGGCCTTGGAATTGGCGAGCGACACGCCGAGGATGGCGTTGGCGCCGAGCTTGGCCTTGTTGGGCGTTCCGTCGAGGGCGATCATCGCCTCGTCGATGGCGATCTGGTCTTCCGAATCCATGCCGACGATAGCATCGGCGATCTCGTTGTTGACCGATGCGACCGCTTTCTGGACGCCCTTGCCGAGGAACCTTTTCTTGTCGCCGTCGCGCAGTTCCACCGCCTCGTGGGCGCCGGTCGAGGCGCCCGAGGGAACGGCGGCGCGGCCGAACGAGCCGTCGGACAGCGTCACATCGACCTCGACGGTCGGATTGCCGCGGGAATCCATGATTTCGCGGGCGTGGATGTCGATGATTTCGGTCATGAGCGGCCTCGGGAAGGAATCTGGCTGACTTGCGCGCGCCTTTTACGCCGCAAACGCGGCAGGGGGAAGGAGCGGCGGGCGCGCCGCGGGCGGAACTTTCGGCGCGGGCGGACGTTCACAGCCCCATCAGCGCGACCGCGACCGCGATCCTCCCTCTCGCGCTGGAGAGGACGGACGGGCGGTTCATCCATCAACCGGAACGGAGAGACCGATGAACTGGGATCAGATCAAGGGCGAGTGGAAACAGATGACCGGCAAGGTCAAGGAACAGTGGGGCAAGCTCACCGACGACGACATCAGCCAGATCGACGGCAAGCGCGAGCAGCTCGAGGGCAAGATCCAGGAGCGCTACGGCTACACCAAGGACCAAGCCAGGAAATCGGTCGACGATTATTTCGATCGCATGTGACGCAGCGTCGCGCCCTAAGCCCCCTCGGCGAGGCGCGCGTGGACGCCGGCTCCGCCCGCAAGGGCCGGGCCGGCGCTTTCGTCTCGACTGACAATTTCGCAGTTCGAAACTATCGTCGGTCGCAGGACGATTCGATTTCCGCCTCATGGCCGCGAATTCATTACGAGACAGCTACGACGACTTGCGACTGCTGGATGGGGCCCGCACCTCCGGCCGACTTGCGGACGCGCTCGGGAAGATACTGGGCGAATACGGCGTGGAATGGTCCGCCGCCGCGCTTTTCCCCGCATCGCTGCCGACCTTCTGCTCCTCCAGCGTCCAGCGCCGCAGTGTGTTGCTCGACCGTTGGCCGCGCGATTGGCTCGAGGAATACGTCAGCCGGAACTATTTCCGCATCGATCCCGTGTTTCGCCGCGGCCGCGGCCCCTACAACGCCGTGCGCTGGAGCGAAGCCTTCGCCTCGGGATGCACGAGGTCGGAACTGGCGATCATGAACGGCGCACGGGCCTGCGGCATGAGCGACGGCTTCACGTTCATGTTTCCGATGCCCGACGGCGCAACGGCGGTGATTTCCACCGGGGGCGCGCGCATCGATTGCCCCGACGCGGCCTTGGGTCGAATGGCTCTGGTTGCGCAATACGCCGTCGCAAGGGCGATCTGCCTGGCTGGCGCGCATGAGCAGGCGCCGGCGCTGACGGCCCGCGAAACCGACGTGCTGCGCTGGACCTGCGAGGGCAAGACCGAATGGGAGATCGGCGAAATCCTCGCCGTCTCCGAACATGCGGTCGACAAGCACCTCCGGTCCCTGCGCCGAAAGCTGAACGCCTGCAGCAAGACACATCTGGTCGCGCGCGCGTTCAGGCTTGGGCTCGTATGAACTCCGCAAGTACGCGTTCGTGTACCTTGGCGCTGGCCTCGTTCCCGCACATGATTGCGGGACGAGCATGAAAAGCAAAGTCACCACCCCGCGCTCGCTGAACTCTCCAGGGCATCGCGCGAATTGACGGCGCTGCGACGCGAGGCGGAAGCGCTGCATCGAGCTTTGTCGGAGGCCGGCTTCGAAATGGAAGCGGCGGCCGCCTCGGTCGTCGTGAACGGCCTTCGCGCCCGGCTGCACGAATTGTCGGAGAGCATCGGACGGATCGACCTCGGCCAATCCGGCCCCTGAGCGCTGCAGCGCCTGTTGCTGCGCCGGGCCGGTCGCCGTATCACTCCGGCATGAAAACCGCCGACAGCCCGAAGCTCCTGGGGCAATATGTCGCCCTGCCCGCCTCGCCCGACGAGGCGGAACTGGACCGCGTTCCCAACCCGCATCCCGACACGCTCTACCTGGCGCGCTTCACGCAGCCCGAATTCACCTCGCTCTGCCCGGTCACCGGCCAGCCCGATTTCGCCACGCTGGTCATCGACTACGCCCCGGCCGGCTGGCTGGTGGAATCGAAGTCGCTGAAGCTCTATCTCTCGTCTTTCCGCAACCACGGCGCCTTCCACGAGGATTGCACCGTGCGGATCGCCAAGGACCTCGTCGCGCTGCTCGAACCGCGCTGGCTGAGGATCGGCGGCTACTGGTATCCGCGCGGCGGCATGCCGATCGACGTGTTCTGGCAGACCGGCGCGCCGCCCGAAGGGCTGTGGCTGCCGGACCAGGGCGTTCCGCCCTATCGCGGACGGGGCTGACGCGTTCCTCATCCTGAGGAGCAGGCGAAGCCTGCGTCTCGAAGGATGGGGACTAGCGCCCTCCCGCTTCGAGACGCCTGACCTGCAGGCTCCTCAGCGTGAGGGCCAGGGAACCGGATTTGCAATGACCGACGCCCCCAAAACCCAGCCCGGCTTCGTCCCTCCGCAAGGCGTCGACCCGGACGGCCTGAAACGGCTCGTGCACACGTTCTATGCCCGCGTTCGCGACGACGATCTGCTCGGGCCGATCTTCAATCGCGAGGTCGCCGACTGGCCCGCCCATCTCGACAAGCTGGTCGGCTTCTGGTCCTCGACGATGCTGAAGACCGACACATACGACGGCCGCCCGCTGCCGCCGCACCTCAAGCTGCCCGAGATTTCCGACGCGCATTTCGCACGCTGGCTCGACCTGTTCCGGCGGACGGCGCAGGACACCATGCCCGAACTCGGCGTGCCGGCGATCACCGCCATGGCCGAGCGCATCGCCACGTCCTTCCGCATGGCGATCGCCTTCCACCGGGGCGAGGATTCCACGAAGATCAGGCCTTTGTAGGCGCCGGCCCTTCTTCTCCCGAGGCGCGGTCGGGATTCACCCCTCCCTAACCGCCTTCCCCCATACTTGCCGCCGCATTTCAGCGGAGGCTTTCTTGACACCGGTCGTTTTCGACAATTGCCGCGGCTGGCTGCACGAGGGTTCTTCGTCCCGTGGCGTGGTGATCTGCGGCGCCCACGGCTTCGAGGACCTGTGCGCGCGTTCGTCGTTGCGCTTGCTCGCTGAAGAAATCTCCGGGCGCGGGGTTTCCGTATTGCGCTTCGACTGGCGCGGCACGGCCGATTCCGAAGGCGACAGCGAAGCCCCGCACCGGGTGGCCGACTGGCTCGGCAATATCGGCGAAGCCGCGCGCACGCTCGTCGAGAAGACCGGCGTCTCCGAAATCGTGCTCGTCGGCATCCGGCTGGGCGCGTTGCTCGCTCTCGAGGCGGCGCGCGACATTGCGCCGGTCCGTCTCGTGCTGCTCGCCCCGCCCGCGTCCGGCAAGGCGCTAGGGCGCGAGATCGAGGTGATGAGCCGCATCTTCCAGAACAAGCCGGGCGCCATGGAGGACAAGGATTTCGACGGCGTGTCGTCGGCGGGCTTCCGCATCGCGCGTGAAACGCTGAACGATCTCGCGCTCGTCGGCTCGCGCCGCTTCTCGGGCGCGGCGTCCGGCAAGGTTCTGTTGCTGACGCAGACCGCCGACGGCTCGCCGCTCTCCGACAAGATGCGCGACGCCGGCGGTGACGTGACGAGCGAAGTCTTCGAAGGCTATGCCGAGATGATGTGCGATCCGACCGCCGCCCTGCCGCCGGTCGCCGCCATCAGGCGGATCACGGATTTCGTCTGCGAGGGCGCCGTCCTTCCCGTCGGCGCGAACGCAGCCAGTCGAGCCGTCCCGTCGTTCGCGCGCGGGGATGGATTGCTTCGTCGCTCCTCTGCGCGCGACGACGGCGTCCTCGCCACGGACACATGGCGCGAAACCGCTGCGCAATTCGGGCCCGACAATCGCCTCGTCGGCATTTTCTGCGAACGCGCCGAGGGCGAGCGCCGCAATCGCGCAGTGATCTTTCTCAATTCCGGCGGCGTCTATCACATCGGCTGGGCGCGCATGTTCGTCGACATGGCGCGTCAGCTCGCCGGCTCCGGCGTCGCGTCGCTGCGCATGGATCTGCGCGGCGTCGGCGATTCCCTGTCGCCGGCCGGGATCGACCGGGCGCCGCTCTACGACGCGAATCTGCGCGAGGACGTGGAGGCCGCCGTCGACTGGCTGTTCGATCGCGGCATTTCCGATGTCTCGCTGTTCGGCGCGTGCTCCGGCGCCTATCAGGCGTTTCATGCGGCGATCGAGGATCGCCGCGTCAGGAAAATTGCGCTCGTGAACGCCGGCTGCTTCGTCTACGGCGCCGCGCAGGCTCTGCAGATCGAGGCGTGGCGGCGCACAAAGGCCGCCGACATCGCCATGAAGCTCGCCAGCGCCGAGGGCGAAACACATGCGCCTGGCGCGCGCGCGCTCTTGTTCCAACTCGCAAAGAAGCTCGCCAAGGCCGGCATCGCACAGGCGAGCGAAGCGACCTTCGCCTTCCGCCGCGCCGTGCCCGGCTTCAATTCGGTCGAGCGCTGGTTCACGGAACTGTCGTCGCGCGGCGCGCAGGTGCTGCTCGTCTACAGCGAGAACGATCCCGGTCTGGCGGAACTCGAACGCCATCTCGGGGCGAAGGGAAAGCGCGACGCGCCCCTGCCCGGCATCGTGAAGACGCTCATTCCGGCGGCCGACCACGAACTGACGCCGCAGAGCGCGCGCGCCGCCTTGGGCGCGGCGCTCGGCGCCTTCGTCTCTACGGATCGCGCCGCCTAGGGACTAGCGCCCCGCGGGGTCTACGCCGCCGCCGCCCGGCAGATCGCTCGGGTAATAGCGGCGCGAGGGCGCGCGACGCGGCGATTCCGGAATATTGCCCGGCGGCAGCGGCGCGGCATCGCCGCCCGGCGCGCGCTGGACGTTGACCGGCGGCGGCAGCGGCTGCAGGCCGCCCGGTTGCTGGACCGGCTGGCCCTGGCGCGGCAGTGGCTGGCCGGGCAGCGGAATCCCGCCCTGTCCGACCGGAGCGCCCGGCTGTCCCGGCTGGTCGGCGCGGCGGCGGGCCGGCCTGGCCTGATTGCCCGTCTTCACGTCTGCGTTCGGCGGCGGCTCGTCGTCGGCGACGTCCGGCGTCGTCCGGATGATTTCCGTCCCGCCTTTGCAGTCGGTCAGCCACACGTCGTAGACGGGATGCTCGACGCCGTGCAGGCCGGGACTGGCCGCATACATCCAGCCCGAGAAGATGCGGCGAAATTTCTTGTCTTCCTGGATTTCGTCGACCTCGACGAAGCCGTCGGTCTGCGGCGCTTCCGTCTGCGGGCGCGTGAAACAGACGCGCGGCGTGATCTGCAGCGAACCGAATTGCACGGTCTCGTCGATCGCCACGTCGAAGGCGATGATGCGGCCGGTGATCTTGTCGAGGCCGGCGAAGACGGCGGTCGGGTGCTTGATGCGGTCGGCCAGCGCCGGCGCGCTCGCGCAGATCAGCGCCCCGGCCGCGAAAGCGCGGGAAATCAGCTTCAGGTCTTGCCGCATCTTCTCTCCCGCCGCGGAGTCGCTTGGCCGGCGAACGCCGCGGTGTTTAGCACGTCCCGGCGCTTCGCCAACCCTTGGGCGCGCAAAGCGGCGACCGGACGCCTTCCTCGGAAGCTCTTGGCCGCTTCGTCCGGCGAATTCGTGGCGGAATGGACTCGTTTGCGGCGCTCAGGCGCAGGGGCGATCAGGCTCCTGGCGTCCAGGCCTCGTAATCGCCGGTGGCCGGCGGGCGCTGGCCCGAACGATAGAGCGAACCCTGCGGGCGCCAGGCTTCCGGCGTGCCGGTCTTGTTGGCCTGGTAGGGCAATTCCCACTCGCGCGGCTTGTAGTTTTCTTCCGTGGGCGGCGTGTCGGTCAGGTGATGCAGCCAGCCGTACCAGCCCCCCGGGTTCGCGGAGGCCTCGCTCTCGCCCTTGTAGATCACCCAGCGGCGCTGGAAGCCCAGCGCGGGATCGATCGCGCCGCCCTTGGTCCGGTAATAGGCGTTGCCGAATTCGTCATGGCCGACCAGTTCGCCGTTCCGCCACGTCCAGAAGAACGTGTTCCAGGTGCCGCCCTGCCACCAGGAAAAGAAGCGCTGCAGCCAGATCATGTTGGAGTCCCGCGAACCGATTGCGACCGCTATGCCGCATGTCGGGGCCGCTTGCAACGGGGCGCCGCGCCGCACCTTCGAAGGGGCTGCGCGGCCGGTGCGACACTATTCACAGGCCGAGCTTCAGAATGGCCCTTGCCGAATCTCCCGGGGCGCGGGAGGCTTCATGAAATTCCCTAAAATTTTCCCCACAATTCACATGTTCCGCACTATATATTGCGGATGGCGTCATATGGCCTACAAAATCTTGACGCACCTCGACGACTCGCCATAGTCTCGTCTCATTCGCAACCGGCCACGAAGGCATGCGGCTCCGTCCGTGTGCTCGCGCGGGCGGGCGCGTCTCGCCGCAGAGCCCGAAAAGGGTCGAGGGCGTGTTTCCACAGGGCGTCTAACTGAAAAAGCAGGGCTGGAAATCAGCCGGCGCGGGGCCACCTGCGTCAAAGGGGATCACCGATGCGGATCGAAAGAAGATATACTGAGGCTGGACGCTCTCCCTACGCGGCGATGGAATTCCGCACCACCAAGAGCGAGATCCGCAATCCCGACGGCTCCATCGTCTTCTCGCTCGACGGCATCGAGGTGCCGGCCGGCTGGAGCCAGGTGGCGGCCGACGTGCTCGCCCAGAAATATTTCCGCAAGGCCGGCGTCCCGGCGCGCCTGAAGAAGATCGAGGAAAACGACGTTCCCTCCTTCCTCTGGCGTTCGGTCCCTGACGAAGCCGCGCTCTCCGCCATGCCCGCCGCCGAACGCTACGGCTCCGAGAAGACGGCGCAGCAGGTCTTCGACCGCCTCGCCGGCGCCTGGACCTACTGGGGCTGGAAGGGGAAGTACTTCTCCTCCGAGGAGGACGCGCAGGCCTTCTACGACGAGATGCGCTTCATGCTGGCCGCCCAGGTCGCAGCGCCCAACTCGCCGCAATGGTTCAACACCGGCCTGCACTGGGCCTATGGCATCGATGGTCCCGGCCAGGGCCATTATTACGTCGACTTCGCCACCGGCAAGCTGACCAAGTCGAAGTCGTCCTACGAGCATCCGCAGCCGCACGCCTGCTTCATCCAGTCCGTCGCCGACGACCTCGTCAACGAGGGCGGCATCATGGACCTGTGGGTCCGCGAGGCGCGCCTGTTCAAATACGGTTCGGGCACCGGCACCAATTTCTCGCGCCTGCGCGGCGAGAACGAGAAGCTCTCGGGCGGCGGCCGCTCGTCCGGCCTCATGTCCTTCCTCAAGATCGGCGACCGCGCGGCGGGCGCGATCAAGTCGGGCGGCACGACGCGTCGCGCGGCGAAGATGGTCGTCGTCGACATCGATCATCCCGACATCGAGGACTTCATCGACTGGAAGGTGAAGGAAGAAGAGAAGGTGGCGGCCCTCGTCACCGGCTCCAAGACGGTGAAGAAGCACCTCAAGGCGGTCATGCGCGCCGCCGTGAATTGCGAAGGCTCGGGCGACGATTGCTTCAACCCGGAGAAGAACCCGGCGCTCAAGCGCGAGATCCGCCTCGCCCGCCGCTCCGACGTGCCGGACAATTACATCAAGCGCGTCATCCAGTTCGCGAAGCAGGGCTACAAGGACATCGAGTTCGACACCTACAACACGGACTGGGACTCGGAAGCCTACCTGACCGTCTCCGGCCAGAACTCCAACAATTCCATCCGCGTCTCCGACGACTTCCTGCGCGCGGTGGAAAAGAACGGCGAATGGCGTCTCACGCGGCGCCTCGACGGCAAGACCCACAAGGTGCTGAACGCCAGCGAATTGTGGGAAAAGGTCGGCTATTCGGCCTGGGCCTCGGCCGATCCAGGCATCCAGTTCCACACGACCATCAACGACTGGCACACCTGCCCGGCGGCAGGCCCCATCGTCGCGTCGAACCCCTGCTCCGAATACATGTTCCTCGACGACACGGCCTGCAACCTGGCGTCGCTGAACCTTCTGACCTTCCGCGATCCCGCCACCAACCGCTTCGACGTCGCGCGCTACGAACACGCCGTGCGGCTGTGGACCATCGTGCTGGAAGTCTCGGTGCTGATGGCGCAATTCCCCTCGAAGGAGATCGCGAAACTCTCCTACGAATACCGCACGCTCGGCCTCGGCTACGCCAATGTCGGCGGCCTGCTGATGTCGTCGGGCGTCGCCTATGATTCCGACGTCGGCCGCGCCACCTGCGGCGCGCTGTCGGCGATCATGACCGGCGTCTGCTACCGCACCTCGGCGGAAATGGCGCAGGAACTCGGCCCCTTCGCCGACTACAAGCGCAATGCCGACCACATGCTGCGCGTCATCCGCAACCATCGCCGCGCCGCGCACGGCGAGAAGTTCGGCTACGAGAAGCTGTCGATCGCCCCCGTGCCGCTCGACCTCGCCTCCGTGCCGCAGGAAGACATGGTCGCGCGCGCCAAGGGCGCGTGGGACGAGGCGCTGGCGCTCGGCGAGAAGCACGGCTTCCGCAATGCGCAGGTCTCCGTCGTCGCCCCCACCGGCACGATCGGCCTCGTCATGGATTGCGACACGACGGGCATCGAGCCGGACTTCGCGCTGGTGAAGTTCAAGAAGCTCGCCGGCGGCGGCTATTTCAAGATCATCAACCGCGCCGTGCCGGAAGCCCTGCGCACGCTGGGTTACCCGGAAAGCCAGATCGCCGAGATCGAGGCCTATGCGGTCGGCCACGCCTCGCTGTCCAACGCGCCGGGCATCAACCACGGCACTTTGCGCGCGAAGGGCTTCACCGACGAGAAGATCGCGACGATCGAGGCCTCGCTGGCCTCGGCCTTCGACATCAAGTTCGTCTTCAACAAGTTCTCGCTCGGCGCGGACTTCCTCGTCGACAAGCTCGGCGTGCATTCGGAGCGGCTGGAGGATCCCTCCTTCGACCTGCTGCAGCACCTCGGCTTCACCAAGGCGGAGATCGAGGCGGCCAACATCCACGTCTGCGGCGCCATGACGCTGGAAGGCGCGCCGCACCTTAAAGTCGAGCACTACGCCGTGTTCGACTGCGCCAATCCGTGCGGCCGCACCGGCAAGCGCTATCTCTCGGTCGAGAGCCACATCCACATGATGGCGGCGGCGCAGCCCTTCATCTCGGGCGCGATCTCCAAGACGATCAACATGCCGAACGACGCGTCGGTGGAGGATTGCAAGGAAAGCTACATGCTGTCCTGGCGCCTCGCGCTGAAGGCGAACGCCCTCTATCGCGACGGCTCGAAACTCTCGCAGCCCTTGAACGCGCAGCTGATCGAGGACGACAGCGACGACGCCGAGGACGCGATCGCCGACATCATCGCCTCCAACGCCCCGGCGCGCGCCGCCGCGGTCGCCGAGAAGATCGTCGAGCGCGTCATCGAACGCGTCCAGGTCCTTCGCGAACGCGAGAAACTGCCGGATCGCCGCAAGGGATACACCCAGAAGGCGATCGTCGGCGGCCACAAGGTCTACCTGCGCACCGGCGAATACCAGGACGGGCGTCTCGGCGAGATCTTCATCGACATGCACAAGGAAGGCGCCGCCTTCCGCTCGCTGATGAACAATTTCGCCATCGCGGTGTCGCTCGGCCTGCAATATGGCGTGCCGCTGGAGGAATATGTCGACGCCTTCACTTTCACCCGCTTCGAACCGGCGGGCTTCGTGCAGGGCAACGACGCGATCAAGAACGCGACCTCGATCCTCGACTACGTGTTCCGCGAACTCGCGATTTCCTACCTGCAACGCAACGATCTCGCGCATGTCTCGCCCGAGGACATCGGCTATACGGCGATGGGCAAGGGCCACGACGAGGGCCGCGCGCCCGACGGCGAGAAGGAGGCCGCGCCTTCCTTCGTGTCGCGCGGCCTGGTGCGCTCCAAGGACCGGCTGATGCTGGTCGGCGGCAATGCTGCAGGACCTGGCGCCGGCCATGTCGCGCAGGCGCCGACCATGCTGGCGACCGATGGCGCGACCGCGCTGAAGCCGCAGGAAATCGGCGAACTCGCGCACGAGGTGGCCGACGTCGCCCGCAGCCTCGACAAGCTCGGCTGGAGCGAGCCGACCGCCGCCGACATCGTCGCCGAAAAGCGCGCCGAAGCCCGCATGAAGGGCTATGTCGGCGAGGCCTGCCCGGAATGCGCGAATTTCACGCTCGTGAGGAACGGCACGTGCCTGAAGTGCGATACGTGCGGGTCGACGACGGGGTGTTCGTGAGCGGCGTTATTGCTGACTCTCCCCCGTGAGTTTGTCCTCAAAACGCGGAGGTTTGTCCTTTACGCCCCCTGAAGTTTGTCGCCACGAACAAATTCAATAGGTTGAGCGCAGGGCTCAAAAGTAGGCGGCGGTCACCTCGGTGGCCGCCGCTTTTTTATAATCTCCACCAATACGATGATTACAGTATTCGACGCCCGTCTACTGGGCCAACTCTACTCGAAAGGGTGAGGACCAAAACCGAATTACGACATGAATCAACGCGTTGGAGAGAACAAAATAACAATCATCGCCTTGCGTGTTGATTTCCACTGAGAGCTGACCCGGGCGCCACGGGTTTTTCCATCGAGAACTGACCCATGTTCGAACTTTGCCCCCTTGGCCTAGGCAGGGGGCGACGGAGTGATCGACATGGAGTTATTGAGCGTCATCCGACGCTGGCGCTATCGGGATCGGTATTCGATCCGGGAGATATCGCGGCGGACGGGGCTGTCGAGGAACACAGTCCGCAAATACCTGCGATCGGACAGCGTCGAGCCGAAGTTCAACACGCCTGACCGGCCGAGCAAGCTAGATCCTTACGCCGAAAAGCTGTCGCAGATGCTGCGTCAAGAGGCGGCGAAGTCGCGCAAGCAGAAGCGGACGATCAAGCAATTGCATGCCGACCTGGCGGCTCTCGGCTATGACGGCTCATACAATCGGGTGGCGGCCTTTGCCCGCGACTGGAAGACCGCTCGGCAGCGGGAACAGAAGACTACCGGCCGTGGCGTGTTCGTTCCCCTGGTGTTCGCGCCCGGCGAAGCATTCCAGTTCGACTGGTCGGAAGACTGGGCGATCATCGGCGGCGAACGAACCAAGTTGCAGGTCGCGCACTTCAAGCTCTCCTACAGTCGCGCCTTCGTGCTCCGGGCCTATCCTCAGCAGACCCATGAGATGCTGTTCGACGCTCACAATCACGCCTTCCGCGTTCTAGGCGGCGTGCCGCGGCGGGGCGTCTACGACAATATGCGGACGGCCGTCGACAAAATCGGCCGCGGCAAGGAGCGCCGGGTCAACGCGCGCTTCTCGGCCATGGTCAGCCACTTCCTGTTCGAGGCCGAGTTCTGCAATCCGGCGTCTGGCTGGGAGAAAGGGCAAATCGAAAAGAACGTCCAGGATGCGCGCCATCGGCTCTGGCAACCCATGCCCAACTTCGCCTCACTGGCGGCGCTGAACGACTGGCTGGAAGCGCGATGCCGGGAACTATGGACATTGACGCCGCACGGCTCGCACCCGGGAACGATCGCCGACGCCTGGGCTGAAGAAGCCGGGCTCCTGATGCAGCTTCCCCGACCATTCGACGGGTTCGTCGAATACGCCAAGCGGGTCTCGCCGACTTGCCTGGTCCATCTGGATCGCAATCGCTACAGCGTGCCGGCGTCGTTCGCCAATCGTCCGGTCAGCGTTCGGGTTTATCCTGAGCGTATTGTCGTCGTCGCCGAGGGGCAGATCATCTGCGAGCATCCTCGCGCCTTCGCCCGCTCCCACCAACGGCAAAGCGCTACGACGGTTTACGACTGGCGGCATTATCTGGCAGTCGTGCAACGCAAGCCCGGCGCCCTCCGGAACGGCGCGCCGTTCGTCGAGCTGCCTCCCGCGTTCCGGGCTCTGCAACAGCGCATGCTCAAGACACCAGGCGGCGACCGCGAGATGGTCGAGATCCTGGCTCTCGTGCTCCAGCATGACGAGCAGGCCGTGCTCACCGCCGTCGAACTGGCGCTGGAGGCCGGAGCCCCGACGAAGACACATATCCTGAATCTGCTGCACCGCCTTGTCGACGGAAAGCCGACGGACACGCCGCCGATAAAGGCGCCGCAAGCGTTGACGCTGGCCACCGAACCGCAAGCCGACGTCGAGCGTTACGACGCCCTGCGCACTGTCGGGGAGGTGCGCCATGCGTCATAATCCAGCCGCCGGCGCCGTCATCATCATGCTGCGCAGCCTCAAGATGCACGGGATGGCTCAAGCCGTCGGCGAGTTGACCGAACAAGGCTCTCCAGCCTTCGAGGCCGCCCTGCCGATCCTGTCGCAACTTCTGAAGGCGGAGACCGCCGATAGGGAGGTCCGATCGACAGCCTATCAGATGAAGGCGGCGCGCTTCCCGAACTACCGCGATCTCACCGGCTTCGACTTCGCCAGCAGCGAGGTCAACGAATCGCTTGTGCGACAACTCCATCGCTGCGAGTTCCTGGAAGATGCGCACAACGTCGTCCTGGTCGGCGGCCCCGGCACTGGCAAGACACATCTCGCCACGGCGATCGGCGTCCAGGCCATCCAGCAGCACCGCAAGCGCGTCCGGTTCTTCTCCACTGTCGAACTCGTCAACGCGCTCGAGCAGGAAAAGCTGCAGGGAAAACCGGGACAGATCGCAACGCGCCTCGCCCACTCCGACCTCGTCGTCCTCGACGAGCTGGGCTACTTGCCGTTCAGCGCCTCCGGCGGCGCCTTGCTGTTCCATCTCCTGAGCAAGCTCTACGAGCGCACCAGCATCATCATCACGACGAATCTCAGCTTCGGCGAATGGGCCACCGTGTTCGGCGACCCGAAGATGACGACCGCGCTGCTCGACCGCCTCACGCACCGCTGCCACATCCTCGAGACCGGCAACGACAGCTTCCGCTTCAAGAATAGCTCGGCGAAGCCCGCCAAACCCAACAAGGAGAAGCCTCGGAACTTGACGAACGCCTGACCTCGCAACCATCATCAACCACGGGTCAGTTCTCAACGGAAATCCCGGGTCAACTCTCAGCGGAAATCAACATCGTCGCCACCATCACGCATACAGCGCCCGTCGGGCCGATCATGCTCGGCCCGATCGGTTCTTCTTCACTAATGAACTGCCGGATCAGCGATACCCGCAGTCCGTTCACAAATTTCTATCATCTCAAGCATTGAGACGTATACAAAATCTAGAAACAGCACCATCTCCGAAACTTCGAGGTTCTTTTGATCTGTATTGAAGCTACCCGGATGGGCATGGAGGAGCCTGCTGGTATAGCCATAAATGAAATCGAACTGCTCGCTCAATCCAGCATTTGCGGCTTCGATCTTCCAATTCCATTTCTTCGGCCACTTCGGGAATCGGTCCTTCAATGAGTCCCTCACTGAATTTTGACTTTCCAGCTCCCGCTCTAATTGAGGCAACGCTTGTGCTTCGATCAAAGCGGCCTGAAAGCCAAAGCCGTTGTATTTGGCTTCCTCGAAATGAATCGAAAAATTACGCCTCGCGGCGCGGTCGATCTCCGCGCTCACCATGTCCATCGACTCGTTAATAGCGATAGGATCAAGCTTCCCGCCCATCCCTCGTATCGAGGATAGGACCGTCTCGTGCTGGTCCTTCTCCGTACTATCCAGATCACGAAAAAAGGAAATCTCGCGTTTGAATTCACGGATTTGCGACTCCAAGTAATTCACCTGATCAACAGTTGTGAAAGCATAGAAAAAATATCCATATGTATTTGCATCTTTTATCAATAACCGAAACCAAATGAGTAACTCCAGAACATACCGCGTCGTCGCCAGAACACTAAACGTGTGAAGGAAGGAAAAATTCTGCTCGACCATAATGCGGAGCTTGATAGATGCCTGCAGAAACGCCATGAAGCGCATATACTCCACAGAGTCCGCAAAAGTCTGGGCATTTACCTCCGGAAAGGCGTCGCGATCACGAATTCGCAGCGCGTCGATCACACGCACGAGTCGCGGCTGCAGCGCCGCGATCTCGGCAAGCACTGCGGCCATCCGTTGCTCGTGTTTCGCTTGGGCCATCGTTGAACTTCTCCATTTCGGTCCCCATGCATGCAGACCTTGGGGGGAATGCCTCACAGCGCCCGCGCTGGCGATGCAGCGTCCAGCTCGATTTGACCCACGATCGATCGCGTTGCCAAGCGACGAAGCAGACTTTCACGATATCGCTTATGGGATCGCGATGATCCGCGCGCCAATCCGCCGCAAACGATCGCGCCGGGACCGATGACAGCGCTCGAACGAGCTCTTCGTTGCTTCGAACAACTATCGCGAATACTGCGGACAATCTTCCAGGCGCTTTGCGGACAAACTGCCGCGACGGGCCAGAATCCCGGTCGAGCAAAAACAACGGCCTAGAAAAAGCGCTACGGACAAACTGTAAGCGTCCAACGCGGACCGTCAGAAGCGCGTGAAGTTCTGCGGCAAGAGCGCGTCGATATCTTTGTTGGGCCAGCCGGCGGCTATGCGCTCGAGTGTTTGCGTGAGCCACGCGTTGGGATCGACGTCATTGAGGCGGGCTGTCGCGAGCAACGAAGCGATTGTCGCCCATGTGCTGCCGCCGGCTTCTGAACCGGCGAACAGCGCGTTCTTCCGCGTGATACAGATTGGCCGGATCGCGCGTTCGACAGTGTTGTTGTCGAGTTCGACACGGCCGTCTTCAAGGAAGCGGCGGAACTCGGTCTTGCGGGAAAGGGAATATCGGATCGCCTCGGCGACCTTCGATTTGCCGGAGATCCGCGTCAGCTCGCTTTCCCACCGGGCGATGAGTTCCTCGACAATCGGCGCTGATAGGCGGCGGCGGGCGTCGAGGCGGGTTTGCGGATCGAAGCCTTTGACCTGCGCCTCGACGGCCCAAAGGTCGGCCACCCGCTCGACGGTCCAGGTCGCCGTCTGGGACACGCCCTGGACGTGGAGCTTGTAGAACTCACGGCGCAGATGCGTCCAACAGCAGGCCAGCGTCGCCGGTCCGCCCGGCCGATCAGCTTCCGCGAGCTTGCGATAGGCGGCATAGCCGTCGCATTGGAGAATGCCGCGCCAACCAGCCAGATGTCGTTGGAGGCAATCGGCTGCCCGGCTGTCCTCGAAGCGATAGACGACGATCGGCGGCCCCGCTCCGCCATAGGGTCGATCATCCCGCAGATAGGTCCAAAGCCAGCCTTGTCGGGTTCGTCCACGTCCGGGCGCGAGAACCGGCAATGTCGTCTCGTCGGCGAATATCCTCTCGCCTTCGCGGATGATCTGGAAGAGCCGATCGGCGAGAGGCTCCAGGTGGAAGCCGACATGGCCCATCCAGCCGGCCATGAGATTGCGTCCGAGTTCGACCTTGTCGCGCGCAAAGATCCCCTCCTGCCGATACAGCGGCAGGCCGTCGGCGTACTTGGAGACGGCGATGCTGGCCAGAAGCCGTTCCGTCGCGATGCCGCCCTCGATCAGGCGGGCGGGCGCAGGGGCCTGGACGATGCTCTCGCGGCAAGCCTGGCAGGCATACCGCGGCCGGCGCGTCACGATCACCCGGAACTTCGGCGCGACGACGTCGAGGCGTTCGCTGACGTCCTCGCCGATCTTGACCCGCGCACAGGCGCCGCAGGAACAAGGCCGGTCTTCGGGCTCGATGATCTCTTCGACGCGCTCGAGATGCGCCGGCAGGGGTCGCCGCCCGCCGGACTTGCGCTCGGGCGTTGGCCGCAGCTTCTCGAGTTGGGCGTCGACCGCGCCGAGGCCGGTCTGCACTTCCTCGAAGGTGAAGGCGTACTGGCTCTCGTCGAGCTTCTCGGAACTGCGTCCGTAGGTCGCCCTCTGGATGGTCTTCAGGAGCAGCTGCAGGCGATCGATCCGCGCCTGAGCGTCGACACCTGCCGACTTCAGCGCAGCGACTTCGGCTTCGAGCGAGGAGTTCGAGCGCCGCATGTCGGCGATCATCGCCTTCAATACGGCCGGGTCATCCGGGAGCTCATGGAGATCGCCTTCCATGCCTGCAAACCAAGCACAAAATCGGCGATTTGTGGCGCCCCTATCTTGCGCCTGAATCACTATGCCGCAGCTTCAGCCAACGCTCTCCGGCCTTATCAGTGGCGCACTGCGCACGCGCGTCCAGTCCATCCCTTCGACGAGCGCGGCGAGCTGGACGGCGGACATGCGAACCGTCCCCGCCATCATCTTCGGCCAGTAAAACCGATCCGCTTCGAGCCTCTTGGCGAACAGGCACAGGCCCGTACCGTCCCACCAGACAATCTTTACCCGATCTGCTCGCTTGGCCCGGAAAACGTAGAGCGCGCCGTTGAAGGGGTCGGCTCCGGCGTCGCGCACCAGCGCAGTCAGCCCATCCGGACCCTTGCGGAAATCGACGGGTCGGGTCGCCAGCACGATGCGCGCGTGCGGCGGAATCATGCCAGACGCGCCGCGCGAATGAGTTCAACGACCCGCTTCGTCGGCACGCTCGATCCGATCCGCAGGATCACGCCCGCCACGACGATCTCGCAGGTCTCAGTCGAAATGGATGCCGCAGGCTCCGTCTTGGTCGTTGGGGCTATCTCTAGAAATGAAGGCGCCGGCTCCCCCGTTGCGCTCGTCATAGCGCCCGTCGACGCAGCCTGCGCGCTCTTCCTTGCATCGCGCCGCCAGCCGAACACCTGGCTCACGCTCACACCGTGCGCCCTGGCCACCGCCGAGACGTTGGCGCCTGGCGCATTGGCCTCGGCCAGGATCAGTTCCTTTGCCGTTTGCGACCAGATGCGCCGCGTTCTTGCCGGACTTGCCTCCAGCGCGTCCAATACATGGAACGTTCTATGCCCAGACATATGCTCAGACTTATGATGATCACACCGGACGAATCCGGAGCCCGTGATCATCGTCATCGGACGCGGTCAGCGCTACACGGGAGCCGTTGAACGCTTACGACAAACTTCGGGGCGCTTCACAATCACCATACATCGTTCCGCAGCGCGGCCACGATCGCTCGCGCTGCCGAAAGTGTTCGTGAATGGGCCGATGTCGATCATTTGTGGGACTTCAACGTAACGCGAGTGGTTCGCAAGCTCTGTACGCATTACATCAAAGGAAAGGGCCGACTTGCGTTGGCCTTTTTTCATGCTGGACCAAACGACACTCCGACGTTCGTTGATTTTGAAACTTTCACGCTCCATGTCGACCACGGGCTATGGGAAGATGCGGAGCTAGGCGTCCCGGAGGCGCGAGAAAAGATCGCGCACGAAATAGGACATATATTCCTTCACAATAGGGGGATGCGCTCATTCACTAACGACGCTGGCGGTGCAATAAAATTCGCCGAAAAAGAACATTCCGCTGAATGGCAGGCTCATTGTTTTGCAAGATATTTCCTGTTGCCACTGAGGTTCGTGCAGCAACAAACCGATGCTATCGTGGCAGCGTCGAATGCGAACGTGCCGCTTCGAATAGCTGAAGTGCAGATTGCTATCGCGAACGATTAATCAAGCTCTACGCAGCAACACCGGTCGAAGCACCCCAAATCTCTCTTAGGCATTGTCCGCGCAGCCCCGCGCCAGATCGAGCGAACGCCAGCGGACCCAAGAATGTATGGGGAGGCTCCAAGCCGACGTCCGTCTCGCGCAGCGGTCTATTGAAAGCTCAAGTGTGTGGGTCGGTCTCTCCGAACCGAGAGAAACACGGGAATTATGCGGAAATCGTGCAAGACTTTCCCCACAATTCACATCGACGGCACTATATATTGCGGCGAACCATTTTTTTGATACCAAATCTTGACGATTAGCCTACAGCGTAATAATTTCCTTCCATTCGCACTCGGCCAGAAGGGCACAGGGACTTTCCCAAGTGCTCGTGCCGGCCGGGCGCGTCTCGCCGCAGAGCCCGCCAAGGGCCAGGGCGTGTTTCCACAGGGCGTCAAACTGAAAGAGCAGGGCTGGAAAACAGCCGGCGCGGGGCCACCTGCGTCAAAGGGTACGAGTATGACGAACCTCGAAATGTGGCGGGACATCGTCGTCGCCGCCACTCCTGTGATCGCTCCCCTGTCCACTGTGTTGGCCTTGTAGCTGACCAAGCGGATTAACAGCAAATCCTGAGCGTCGCCCTCAGGTACGCTGACGCAAAACAAAGACGCCTACGGGCGTCTTCATTCGTTTGCGAGATTACTTTTTTAGGTGCGCTGTTGCGGCTTGAGGCAGGCAAAGAAGTGCTTGAAAACGTCTGTCGTCGAGACGTTGCAATGTTGGAGAATGTGTCATGATCGCCTTCGCGCTGACGGTCCAACGCAACTTGCCGAAGCGCCGCCGCCCCCGTTTTCCGCCTCCCCCGCTTGCGCTACGCTCCTCAGCGCGAGGGGGCGGCAATGGCAGACGATACGGCCGGCTTTTATGAATCCCTGCCGATCCTCACCGATTTCGCCGAAGCGGTGCAGGCGGAAAACTATCGCCCCCTGCCCGACGAATGGATTCTCGGCTTCGCCGACATCGCCGGCTCGACCCGCGCGATCGACGAGGGCCGCTACAAGGCGGTGAATTTCGTGGCGGCCGGCGTCGTCGCCGCCGTCTCCAACGCGCTCGGCCGCAAGTCCTATCCCTTCGTCTTCGGCGGCGACGGGGCGAGCTTCGCAGTCGCGCCCGCCGACGCGCCCGCAGCAGCCGACGCGCTGGCGCGCATGGCCGCTTACTCGAAAAGCGAATTCGGGCTGGAACTGCGTGTCGCGACCGCGCCGGTGGCCGCCGCGCGGGCCGCCGGCCTCGATGTCCGCATCGCCCGTTTCGCGGCGTCGAAGCCCTGCGTCTACGCCATGTTTACGGGCGGCGGCGCCGCCTGGCTGGAGGAGCAGGCGAAGGCCGGACATTTCGTCCTGCCGCCGGCTGCGCCCGGCGCCCTGCCCGATCTCGAGGGCCTGTCGTGCCGCTGGGGCGTCGCGCCGGCGCGGCATGGTCTCGTGGTTTCGCTGATCGTCGCGCCGCGCGGCCCGGACCCGCGTTACCTCGCCCTCGTCGAGGAGGTGGTCGCGCTTGCTTCCGACGCGCAGGACGCCGGCCGCCCCGTCACGCTCGACCGGCTGCGCGCGGGCGATCCGGCCGTCTCGATCCCGCTGGAGGCCTCTGCGCTGAAAGCTTCCGGCGTATCCGGACTGTCGGCGCGCCTGAAGGCGGCCGCAGGCCTCGCGCTGGGCGTCGTATTCCACAAATTCAGGCTCAAGGCCGGGGCGTTCGACGCCGCGCTCTATGCCGCCGACGTCGCCGCCAACGCCGACTTCCGCAAGTTCGACGATGCCTTGCGCATGACGCTCGACTGCACAAAGGGCTTTGCCGACGCTCTCGAGGCGCGACTTGCCGCAGCCGACGATTACGCGGACTGGGGGCTGCATCGCCAGACCTCGGCCCAGATCACCTGTTTCGTGCCGACCATCCTCGACCGCGGCCACGTCCATTTCGTCGACGGGGCGCAGGGCGGCTACACGATGGCGGCGAGCGCGCTGAAGGCGCGCCGGCGCCGCAGGGCTGGATGAGCCTGCGAGCGCGCCGGGGCGGGCCCGCGTTTTTTTTGCATGGGCCTGAAACTTTGCGGCCATGCCTTCCGTAAGCTTCAGTGTAGCCCACTTGAAGGGCGATCCGGCTCCGCTCGGGACCGGTCCAGTTAGGAGAGACCCATGAAATCACTCAAGCTCGCTCTGCTGGGCAGCGTCCTCGTGATCGCCAGCCCCGTTTTCGCCGCCGGCCCCTGCCCGACCGGGCAGAGCGTCACCACCGCTTCCGCCGCCGCCCCGCAGGGCAACGGCAATGTCACGACCGCCTCGGCCGCCGCCCCGCAGGGCAATGGCTCGGTTGCGACGGCTTCGGCTGCTGCGCCCCAGGGCAACGGCAACGTGACGACCGCCTCGGCGGCTGCTCCGCAGGGCAACGGCTCGGTTGCGACGGCTTCGGCCGCTGCGCCCCAGGGCAATGGCAACGTGACGACCGCTTCTGCGGCTGCTCCGCAGGGCAACGGCTCGGTTGCGACCGCTTCGGCTGCTGCGCCTCAGGGCAATGGCAACGTGACGACCGCTTCTGCGGCTGCTCCGCAGGGCAACGGCTCGGTTGCGACCGCTTCGGCGGCTGCGCCTCAGGGCAACGGCAACGTGACGACCGCCTCGGCGGCTGCTCCGCAGGGCAATGGCAACGTGACGACCGCCTCGGCGGCTGCTCCGCAGGGCAACGGCTCGGTTGCGACGGCTTCGGCTGCTGCTCCGCAGGGCAACGGCAACGTGACGACCGCTTCGGCGGCTGCTCCGCAGGGCAACGGCTCGGTTGCGACCGCTTCGGCTGCTGCGCCCCAGGGCAACGGCAACGTGACGACCGCTTCCGCTTCGTCGGACTGCAAGTAATCCTCTCCCCGAGAGGGTCCCATTGAGGCAGTGGCGCTACAGCGCCTCGAGCTCACCAACAGCACTTGCCTCTCCGAGGCCCGATGACCAGCCGCTTCCAAGCGAGACAATCATCGGGCCTCATCATCCTTCCGATGCGATCAGCTCGCCCCCGGGCGTCGCACAGGGATTTCACGGCGGGTTCCGCCGCTAACCGCCGATCGGGAGTCCTGTCGTGACTGATGCCGATTCCATGTTGGCGGCCGAATATGTCCTCGGGACGCTCGCTTCGTCCGAGCGCCGGGACCTCGAGAAGCGCCTCGGCTCCGACCCTCTCCTGCGAGAGGCAATCGCGGACTGGCAGGCCAGGCTCGCCCCGCTCGCCGACGGCATCGAGGAAATCGCCCCCTCTCCTGCAGTGTGGGACCGGATCGACGCCGCGCTCGACGACATGCAGAGCGGCGCCAATGTCGTCCCGTTCGAACGTCCCGCCGAGCGTCGTCCGCTGATCAGGCCGCGCGTCGCCGCGGGCATTTTCGGCGCGATCGCCGCGTCGGTCGTCGCCTTCGGCCTTTTCGGAAATTCCGACGGCGTCTCGCCGGGCGCCGCGCCGCCCGCCGTACACGCGGTTGCGCCCCCCGCCGGGCAGCCGGCGACGAGGACCGCGACCGCCGTCCCTTGCCCGAACGATGCGCGAAACGCCGTGCAGACCGCCAGCGCCTCGCGCGAGCCCGCGACGCAGGGCGGAATTGCGACGCAGGGCCCGGGCGGGTCGGGCTCGGTCGCCGTCGCGAGCGCGGCCAGAGGACAGGGCGGCGTCGTCGCCGGCGGCGAGACCGCCGCGAAGCCCGAAAGCAATGGCAATGTGACGACCGCTTCCGCGCCTCGGGGCAATGGAAACGTCACGATTGCTTCGGCCTCCGACCCCGGCTGCAAGTAATCCCGTCGGCGCCCGGCTTTGCCAATCCTCGTCCGGCGCCCGCACGCGCATGGTTGCCGAACCCGCATTCGCCCGGTCTAACCTGACGGCATGCCGTCCGTACGCCGGAGCCGAACCCCATGCGCCCCGCACATTGTCTCGTCCCGCTCGCCCTGTGGCTCGCATTCCTGCTCGCGCCGGCCGCCGCGCAGCAGGCGCAGCCCGACCTCGCGCCGGGCGACTACATCACCGAACGCGGCTGGGGCCAGCTGACGATCGCGAAGGACAGGTTCGAAATCATCGCCGTCGGCGCCAACGGCCACACCTGTTCGCTCGACGGCAAGCGCGCCGGCGCCGAGGGCCGCACCGATGACGACGACGATGTCTGCCGCGTGCAGTTCACGGCCCGCGCCGACGGCATCGAGGCGAAGGCGAAGACGCCCGACACGTGCCGCAACTTCTGCGGCATGCGCGCGCAATTCGAGGGCCTCTACCTGAAGCCCGCGCCGGGCTGCCTCGACGACGAGAGGGAGAAGACGCAAAAGGCGTTCAAGGCCGCCTATGTCGCGAAGGATTATCCCAAGGCGCGCGAGCTGATGGCGGGAATGCTCGCTGCCTGCGGCAGGACGCGCGGCATGATGGAAGGCGCCGGCGCGCGCAACGATCTCGCCATCACCCTCTTCCATCTCGGCCGCAAAGACGAATGCCTCGCGACATTGCAGCCGCTGACGAAGGACGCCGCGCGCAGCGACGCGAAATTGCGCGAGGATTATCCGCCGTCGGATTTCGAATCGTGGCTGCCGCTCGTCAAGGCGGCGCGCAAGAACCTGCAGCTCTGCAGGAGCTGAAATTCGGCACGAAGCTCGCGCCTCAATTTCATCAGCGATCCCCTCAATGGCTTGGCTTGCGTTTCCGTTTCACACGCCCTCGACCATCACCAGCCGCGCCGACGAACATTCGTCGCGGATCGACTTGAGCTTGCGATACGTGTCGCCGTTGTAGAAATCTTCCGCGGCCTGCGCGGACGGAAATTCCAGCAGGACGATGCGCCGCGGTTCCCAGTCGCCTTCATAGACCTTGTGCGGACCGCCGCGCGCCATATAGCGCGCCCCGGCTGCTTCCAGCGCCGGCTTCACGCCGGCCATGAATTCCTGGTAGCGCGCCATGTCGCGAATTTCGACGTCGAAGATCAGATAAGCGGCCATGTTTGCTCTCCCGTGCAGCGGCCTCAGCCCGCCGCCGCAGCCTCTTGCGCGCGCTGCAGGACGAAATCGTAGCGCAGGTAGCGATGCGGCTTCTCGATCGCCGGACCGGCCAGCGGGATCGTGCGCGTGCGCGTCTCGAAATCGGCGATCAGCGATTGCTTCACGGCGAAGACGACATCCGACGTCAGATATTCGTCGCCGCTGACGAAAATATGCGTCACGAGTTCGGCGCAACCCGGCGCGGCGATCCGGAAATGCACATGCGCGGGCCGATAGGGGTGGCGGCCCGCCGTCGCCAGCAAGGCGCCGACCGGGCCATCGGTCGGGATCGGATAGCTCTTCGGCATGATCGACCAGAAGCCGAACCTGCCCTGCGCATCGGCGACGAGGCGTCCGCGCAAAAACATCGTGTCGGGATTTTCGAATTGCAGGTCATAGCGGCCCTGGTCGTCGGACTGCCAGACGTCGACGATGGCGCCGGCAAGCGGCGCGCCATCCTGCGACGACACGACGCCTTCGATATAGACGGGTTCGCCCGGCAGGCCCGCCGCAATGTCGCCGCCCTGGGCGATCTCGGGCGGCGAGGCGACGTAGAACGGCCCGAGCACCGTCGTCTCCGTGCCGGCGCCGCCGCGCCCGTGATTGAGGAGGTCGACGAGCATCGATACGCCGAGCGTGTCGGACAGCAGGATGAATTCCTGCCGCCGGTCGGTGCAGATCTGTCCGGTGCGGGTGAGGAAGCCGATGGCGGCCGTCCATTCGGCTTCGCTCGGGCGCACCTCGCGCACGAAGGCGTGCAGATGCCTCACCAGCGCCTGCAGCGTCTCGCGGATTCGCGGATCCGGTGCGGCGGCGATGCGGGAGACGACGTCGCGCGTCAGGCGATCGGCCCCGGTCTCGATGAAATCGTCCATGTGTTTCCTTCCCCTGCGGAAAGCTTGTTGCCGCGCAAACCCCGAGTCAATTCGGCAAGGCGTGCGCGAGAACGCGCTTCCGCGATCATCCCGTGCGTAAGGTCACGCGCGCCAGGCGCCGGCTTTTGCTATTGATCCGTGACGCTCACGCCTGCCGGAAACGATCATGAAACGTCTCGCCCTCGCGCTTCTCCTCGCCCTGCCCTGCGTCGCTGCCCAGGCGGAGGTCGCGCCCGGCAGCTATTTTCTCCCGGACGGCGGCGGAATCCTGAAGGTCTCGCCCGGCAGGTTCGAGATCCGCAGCGGCGGCGCGCCGGGCGTCTGCAACATCGAGGGCAAGCTCAAGGGCATGAACGGACGCGCCGATGACGAGGACGTGTGCCTCGTGACCTTTCGCGCGAAGCCCAAGGGCTACGAGGTGATCGCGAATACGAAACGGACCTGCCGGTCCTATTGCGGCGAACATGCGGATTTCGCGGGCTTCTATCGCAGGCCGGCGCCCGGCTGCGCCGACGCCGACCGCAGGAAGGCGCGCGGAGAATTCCACGTCGCCTATGACGCAAAGGATTATGCGAAGGCCGAGACGCTGATTTCAGGCCAGTTGAAGACCTGCGCGAAAACGCTGCAGCCGATCGAGGCCGCCGGCATACGCAACGATCTGGCGGTTACGCTCTTCCATCTCGGCCGCAAGGACGAATGCCTCGCGATCCTGAAGCCGCTCGCCGAGGAAGCTGCGATGAGCGACGACGACGCCTCGCGCAATTACGGCAGCGCCGACTGGGAGATCTACAAGATCCATCTCGCGTCGACGCGGCAGAATCTCAAGCTCTGCAAGAGCTGAGGCGTCTCACCACCAGCCGCGGCGGTAATAGACCGGCGGCGGCGGCGCGTAGACGACGCCCGGCGACCAGTAATAGGGACGCGGATAGACATAGACCGGAGGCGGCGCTTGGGCGATCACGACGGGCGGCGGCGCTTCGGGGGGCAACACGTTGTTGCCTTTTGCCGTCATGCATTGCGCATAGACCATGTCGTAGCGCCGCTGGATCGCGCGCGCGTCCTGCGCGCCGGCGCCGCTGCCGATCGCCGCGCCGCCGACAAGACCCGTGCCTGCGCCGATAGCCGCGCCCGCATTGCCCGCAGCCGCGCCGATGGCCGCGCCCACCGCCGCGCCGGCCAGCGTGCCGATGGCGGCGCCGCCGACCGTATTGTCGTTGGCGGTCTGGCCGGGCGAGCGATAGCCGATCGCCTGCTGCGCCTGCATCTGGCAATAATCGTCGTCGCGCTGGAACGCCTGGTAGGACTTGCCCTTGGGCGGCATGACGGCGACGCGCGGCTCGGCTGGGCCGGTCGAGGCGCAACCAGCCAGCGCGAGAGCGGAGACGCCGAGCGTCGCCAGGACGAGAGAACGCATGAACCCAACTCCGGAATGAATTCGTGCCGGAGCATTGGGAAATCCGGGTTAACACGGAGTAACGAACGCCGGCGGCCGGCTTGCCGCCGCGACCGCAGGCTCTATCTTGGCCGATGTCGCCAACGATCCCGGAGATGCCGATGCGCCGCGCCCTGCCCGTTTTCGCCGCATTGCTCGTCCTGTCGGGCGGCATCGCCCGCGCCGCATTGTCGGCCGGCGCCAGCGCCCCCGACTTCACCGCGCAGGCCGCACTAGGCGGCAAGGACTTTTCCTTCTCGCTCGCCGACGCGCTGAAGAAGGGGCCGGTCGTCCTCTATTTCTATCCCAAGAGTTTCACGCGGGTCTGCACCGACGAGGCGCATCTCTTCGCCGAGAACATGGATGATTTCGCGAAGTTCAACGCCAGCGTGATCGGCGTCTCGGCCGACACGATCGCCACCCAGCGCGAATTCTCCTCGCTCGAATGCCGCGACAGATTCCCCGTCGCCGCCGATCCCGACCGCGCGATCATCAAGGCCTATGACGTCGGTTCCGACGCCTCGCCCTTCGCCAGGCGCGTATCCTATGTCATCGCGCCGGACGGCAAGGTGCTGTCGTCGGTCGCCGACCCCGGCGCCGAGAAGCACATCCGGAGCGCGCTCGACGCCTTGAAGGCCTGGAAAGGCGACAAGCGGAGCTGAGCGAGCGGCCGCGCTTGCCTAAAGGCGAAGGCGGCGTAGGCTTGCGCGCATCCCGATTGTTCGTTATTACGAACATCTGGACTGAAATAACAAACAACACGACGAGCGAGATTACGCCATGACCGACACGCCTGCCCCCGGTTTCTCCACCCTCGCCGTCCATGCCGGCGCCAAGCCCGATCCGGCGACCGGCGCGCGCGCCACGCCCATCTACCAGACGACATCCTTCGTCTTCGACGATGTCGACCATGCGGCCTCGCTGTTCGGACTGCAGGCGTTCGGGAACATCTACACCCGCATCACCAACCCGACGACGGCGGTGCTGGAAGAGCGCGTCGCCGCGCTCGAGGGCGGAACGGCGGCGCTCGGCGTCGCGTCCGGCCACGCCGCGGAATTCCTGACCTTCCACGCGCTGCTGCAGCCCGGCGACGATTTCGTCGCCTCGACCAAGCTCTACGGCGGCTCGATCAACCAGTTCAATCATTCCTACAAGAACTTCGGCTGGACGCCGAAATGGGCGGACCCCGACGACCTCTCCGCCTTCGAGGCCGCCATCGGCCCGCGCACAAAGGCGATCTTCATCGAATCCATCGCCAATCCCGGCGGCGTGATCTGCGATATCGAAGGCATCGCGAAGATCGCGAAGAAGGCGCGTATCCCGCTGATCGTCGACAACACGCTGGCGAGCCCTTACCTCGTGCGGCCCTTCGAACACGGCGCCGACATCGTCGTTCATTCCGCCACGAAGTTTCTCGGCGGCCACGGCAATTCGATCGGCGGCCTCGTCGTCGACGGCGGCTCGTTCGACTGGCTGGCCGACAGGCGCTACCCGATGCTGTCCGAACCGCGCCCGGAATACGGCGGCATGGTGCTCGGCGAGACATTCGGCAATTTCGCCTTCGCCATCGCGCTGCGCGTGCTCGGCCTGCGCGACCTCGGGCCGGCGCTCTCGCCGTTCAACGCCTTCATGATCCTGACCGGCATCGAAACGCTGCCGCTGCGCATGCAGAAACACTCGGACAATGCGCTGGCCGTGGCGAAGCATCTGGCCGGCCATTCCAGGGTGGCCTGGGTCAGCTATCCCGGCCTGCCCGGGGACCGCTACCACGCGCTCGCCCAGAAATACTGCCCGAAGGGCGCGGGCGCCGTCTTCACCTTCGGCCTCAAGGGCGGCTACGACGCCGGCCTCGCGCTCGTGAAGAACCTCAAGCTGTTCTCGCATCTGGCCAATGTCGGCGACACGCGCTCGCTCGTCATTCATCCGGCTTCCACCACGCATCGCCAGTTGACCGACGAGCAGAAGAAGATCGCCGGCGCAGGTCCCGACGTCGTGCGCATTTCGGTCGGCATCGAGGACGTGCCCGACCTGATCGCCGATCTCGACCAGGCGCTGGCGGCCGGGTGAGGCGAAACCTCATCGTGAGGAGCGACGCGCAGCGGCGCATCTCGAAGGACGCGCACTCCGCCCATGCTTCGAGACGAACCGCTCTGCGGTTCTCCTCAGCATGAGGGATTGTGCGCGCCGCAGCGCCGAGACGCCCGCATGAATCGATTTCGCAGGATTCTCGCGCAAGCGATTCATCCGTCTCTCGTTTTTCTCGCCGCCCTCATGTTGTTCGCGCACGGCGCCAGCGCCGCCTGCAGCGATCCGAGGCGCTTTGTCCTCGACGACGACGAAGCGCGCGACACGAAGACGGGACTCGTCTGGAAGCGGTGCAGTCTCGGCCTCGTCTGGCTCGACCGCGACGGCTGTCGCGGCGAGATTGCGCAGGCGAAACTGGAGGCCGCGCGGGCGGCCGCCGCGAAGGAAGGCGGCGGCTGGCGCCTGCCCAGCGCGGACGAATTGCTCACGCTCGTCATGCGCGGCTGCGGCGAACCGGCGATAGAAGCCGCAGCCTTCCCCGACGTGCCGCTCGACGTCGGCGGCGAGGGCTCGCTCTACTGGACCTCGACGCCGGCCGGCATGCTCGGCATGACCATCACGATCGATTTCCGCGACGGAACCTACGACATGCACAGCCCGGGGCTCGGCTATTACGTCCGCCTCGTGAAGGGCGAGGCGCGGCCCTGATCGTCGCCGCGCTTCGTGCTAGCATCGCCGCGACGACACGGGAGGCCGCCATGCTCGAACTGCGCCCCAATTGCGAATGCTGCGACCGCGACCTGCCGCCGGATTCGCGCGAGGCGCTGATCTGCTCGTTCGAATGCACGTGGTGCCGCGACTGCGCGGCGACGAAGCTCGGCGGCAAATGCCCGAATTGCGGCGGCGAACTGGTCGCCCGGCCCGTCCGCCCGGCCAACAAGCTCGCGCAATATCCGGCTTCCACGGTGCGCAAGCATCGCCCCGAAAAATGCCGGCCGGCGGCCTGACATGATCGCGCTGCTCATACAGCTCGCCATCGCCAATCCCGCCTCGGTCTATTGCGTGCAGCAGGGCGGCAAGATCGAGATCGTCCACACCGACAAAGGCGACGTCGGCTGGTGCCTGCTGCCGGACGGCCGGCGCA
This sequence comes from Beijerinckiaceae bacterium, assembly GCA_046349215.1. Taxonomy (GTDB): domain Bacteria; phylum Pseudomonadota; class Alphaproteobacteria; order Rhizobiales; family Beijerinckiaceae; genus JAJXWB01. The sequence goes on along the minus strand of JAXMCV010000005.1, from coordinate 32,889 downwards.
TCGAGGAATGGGAATTCTTCCGGGCGAATGCGCCCCAGGCGAAATGATCAGGGCGCTTCCGGAAAGGCGCGGCGCGCATTGACCACGACCATGCCGAGCACGAGCATGGCGAAGACCTGGTGCAGCAGCGCCGCCCAGAGCGGCACGACCAGCAGCAATGTCGTGATGCCGAGGCCCGCCTGCGCCAGAACCAGCAGCACGATCGTCCAGCCGCGCCGCCGCGCCCCGGCATAGCGCGCTAACAAAGCATTGAGCAGCGCCAGCGCCAGCAGCACGTAGGCGGCGATGCGATGGTCGAACTGCACGGTCGTCACATTGTCGAAGAAGTTCATCCACAACGGCGCATGGTTGAACAGATGCTCGAGCGGCGGGACGAACTTTCCGTCCATCAGCGGCCACGTGTTGTAGGTCAGCCCTGCCCTCAGGCCCGCCACCAGCGCGCCGAGGAAAATCTGTTTCAGCGTCAGCGCGACGAGCAGGAAGGCGAACACGCGCGAGACAGTCGGCGAGCGTTCGAAGCGTTTGACCGGCAGCAGGCCGGTGGCGATCCAGACGAGCGCCGCGAAGGTCACGCTGGCCAGAAGCAGATGGATGGCGAGGCGCTCCTGCGCCACCTCGACGCGGTTGACGAGGCCGGACGCCACCATCCACCAGCCGACAAAACCCTGCAGGCCGCCGAGCGCCAGTACGGCGAGCAATTGCCCCTTGAGTTTGGAATTGAGCGCCCCGCGCAGCCAGAAATAGGCGAGGCCGGCGGCGAAGACGAGGCCGATGACGCGGCCGAGCAGCCTGTGGCTCCATTCCCACAGGAAGATCACCTTGAAACCGGCGAGATCCATCGTGGGGAAGAGCTCGCGGAACTGCGGTATCTGCTTGTACTTCTCGAAAGCGGCGGTCCAGTCGGCCTCGTTCAGCGGCGGGACGACGCCCGTGACGGGCTTCCATTCGGTGATCGACAGGCCGGATTCGGTCAGCCGCGTCGCGCCGCCGACGACGACCATCAGGAGGACGAGCCACGCCACGGCCCACAGCCAGAGCCTGAGCGCGCGGGTATGGTCGGCCAGCCGCGGCGCGGCAAAGGCGCCCGTGGCGCTCGGAAAATTGATCCAGTCGGTCATGACCCGTCCTGCGCGGTTGAAATCCCCGGCGGGCGGACAGATAAGCCTCCGGCCGGTCGCCGTCCACCGGCGCAGAAAGGGTTCCCATGCCAGGCCGCATCCGCAAGCTGATCGGCGCGCTCTTCATCGTCTGTTTCGTGCTGGTCTATGCGCTGGTGGCGATGGCGCTGGCGCAGGCGCGCTTCGTCCAGACCTCGCCCGCCTGGCTGCAGGCGATCTGGTACGCGCTGCTCGGACTGGCCTGGGTGCTGCCGCTGCTGCCGCTGATCAAGTGGATGGCGAAGGACGACCGCTGACAGCGCGCGTCGCCGGGTTAGGCTTAACAAAGCTTTACGATTGTCCCGTTACGGGAAAGACGTAACCCTGCGCCAGCAATCACGGGGCGAAAAGCCATGAGCAAGCGCGCATCCATCGCCTTCCATACGGTTCGGGCTTCCTACTACATTCGCCGCCTCGGCGTCGCCGGCCTGGCGAGGTTCGGCTGGGACTATGCGCGGAATTTCGCGGGCCCGCGCGGGCGACGCTTGCGCGTCCGTTCGCCCCGTAATGGCGAACTCACGATCCGCGCGCGAACGAGCGACTACAACGTCTATTTCGAAACCTTCTACATGGAGCAGAGCGACGTCTCGGGCTTCGCGCAGAGCGCCGACCTTCGCCGCAAGTACGAGGACATGCTTGCCCGCGGCGCGACGCCTGTCGTCATCGACGGCGGCGGCAATATCGGGACCGTTTCGACCTATCTCTCGCGTTCGTTTCCGAAAGCGACGATCGTCCTCGTCGAGCCGGACGAACGCAATCTCGAGATCGCCCGGCTGAACACCGAAGGCCTCGGCAACGTGACGCTGCGTCGCGCGGCTTTGTGGTCCTCATGCGAGACGCTGCGTCTTTCGGGCGGCGCTGACGAGGCGGACGCCAATGCGATCACGGTGTCGGCAGCCCCCGGCGCCGACGACGCCGATTGCGTCGCCGCGACCACGATCGACAACATTCTCGCCGAAATAGCCGGTGGCGAACTGCTGCTGCTCAAGATCGACATCGAGGGCGCGGAATCCGAAGCCATCTCGGGCGACGCCGCCTGGGTGACGAACCGGCCCGTCTGCATCGTGGAGCCGCACGACTGGATGATTCCCGGCCACGCCTCGCTCCAGAAGCTCCTCTCCATCCCGGCGTTCCGCAACGGCGACATCCTGGTCTCCGGCGAAAACCTCGTCTTCTTCCCGGCGCGATGAGGCAAGCGACGCCCCGATGTTGATGGTCGCTTCGTTTCTCGCCAATACGATCCTGAATTTCGTGCTCGGGCTCGCCGTCGCCGGCCTGCTCGGATCGGCGGAATACGGGCGCTATTCGGTGGCCGCGACGATCGCCGCCATCGCTTCGCTCGCCGCTTTCGAATGGTTGCGCGTATCGACGACGCGTTCTTATTCGCGCGATGCGCACGACGAGCGGCCTGCAATTCTGGCCTCGCTCAAGCTCGGCTACCTCGGGGGATCGGCGGCGATCCTCGCGGCGACCGCCGTCGCCCTCGCGCTGGGCGCCGATTTCGGACTGGGCGGCGCGCTTGTGGCGGCCGCCGCCATGGCGTCGCTTGCGACAGGCTATTTCGATTTCGCGGGCGCGCGGCTGCGCGCGCGGTTCGAGGACCGCGCCTATGCCCGGCTGATCCTCGCCAAGAACGCCATCGCGCTGGCCACCATGCTGGCGGCGGCGGCCCTGTTCCGCTCGGCCTCTCTCGTTCTGGCGATGCTGGCGCTCAGTTCCCTGGCGTCGATCCTCCTCGCGCGGGGCGAAGCCCGCGACCGCGCGACGAAATTGCGCGACGGCTCCCTTTCCAGCCTTCTCGGCTTTGCCGGCTACGGCATGCCGGTTCTGCTCGCCAGCGTCGTCTATCAGGGCATTGCGCTGATCAACCGCGGCGAGGTCGCCACGCATGACGGCTTCGCCGCCGCGGGCCACCTGTCCCTGCCCACGGACCTGACCATCCGGCTGATGCTTTCGCTTGCCGGCGCGCTCGACATTTTCCTGTTCCAGCTTGCCGTCCGCCGTCTGGAGAAGGAAGGCGAGACGGGCGCGCAGCATCAGGTCGCGCGCAACATCACGATCATCACGGCGGTCATGGCGCTGTTCCTGGTCGGCTACCTCGCGGCGCTGCCCGCCTTCACGGCGCTCGTCGCGCCGCAGGCTTTCAGGTCCGATTTCGAATCCCTCGCCTTCATCCTTGCGCCCGGCGTGGCCCTGTTCTGCACCGGCCAGTTCGCCTTCGGCCCGATCTTCCAGCTGCGCAACGACACGGCGGCGATGCTGATCTCGGCTCTCGCCGCACTTGCGGCGAACGTGCTGGCGTTGCGGCTGGCGCCGGTGCAGACCCTGAGCGACTATGCCGCCGTTCATTCGGCGAGCCTCGCATTCGGATGCCTGGTCATGGCCGCGCAGGCCGCGCGCTGGCGCGCCTTCTGGCCGCCGCTCCGGGACTTCGCGATCATCGGTCTGGCCGCGTCGCTGGCGGCCCTCGCCACGTGGCCCTTGCGCCAGATGCAGCCAGCGGGCCTTGCGCTTGCAGCGATCTTCCTGTGCGGGTCCGCGGTCTATGGAAGCGTGCTGCTTGCCTTCGATCTGGCCGGCGTCCGGCGGCTCACATGGGCCTTTTTCAGCGACATGCGCTCCGGCGCGGGCCTTGCGGTCGCGCTGGCGCGGCTGCGCACGCAGTGAGACGGCGCGCTACGCGACCGACAGTTTCCGCCCGCGATTGACGAGCATGAACGGCGCTCCAGACAGCAGGATGTCGAGCGCCGCGATGCTCTGGTGGTTGCCGTTGACCGACAGGCGCGGGAGCGCCGTCGTATGCGCCGCGTGTTCGGGAAAGACCATGCCGGGCCGCGTCGTCACGGCGCTCGCAAATCCGGCGTCGCGCGCCAGCGCGAATTCGCGCGGGCCGGCCGAACCCGGATCGCCGACCGGATAGGCGAAATGCCGGACCTCGCGCCCGATCTCGCGTTCGAGAATTTCCTTGCCGTCGAATATCTCGCGGCGCGCGTAATCCGCATCGTGCCGGGCGAGCATGGGATGCGTCATCGTATGCGCGCCGATGGTCACGAGCGGATGCTGCGCGAGCTTTCTGAGGCCGCACCAGTTGAGGCACAGTTCATCCACGATATCGGCGCCGTCGATGCCGGCCTGCCGCGCCAGTTCGGCCGAGGCCGCGCGAAGGTCTTTTTCCGCGCCGCGCCGAAGGGGCCAGTACAGCGCCTCGAAGGCCGCCTGCTTTTCGGCGGGCGTCGTCGCAGGCAGGTCGAAGCCGACGCCGCCGGCTTCCAGCCTGATGCGATCGAGCGTGGCGATCGCCTCCTCCATTTCGACCCACCACATGCGGGCGGTGCGGTCGGCGAATCCGGTCGTCACATAGACGGTGAAGGGCGCCTCGTGCGCGGCCAGGATCGGCAGCGCAATGTCGGCGGTGTCGCGATAGCCGTCGTCGAAGGTCAGCGCCACGAATGGCCGCTCGCCGAGGCTCGCGCCAGAAATGCGGGCCAGCGCCTCGTCCATGCTCACGATGTCGAATTGTTCGCGCAACCGCCCGAGCAGGAGATCGAGAAAGGCCGGCGCGATCTCAAGCCCGCCGTTCGGCGCGAAGCCGCCGGGCTGCGGCGCGCGAACGCGATGGAACATCAGGATGGCGCCCAGCCCCTGCGTAAACCGCGCGGCGGCGCGATGCAGGCCTGTTGCGCCGAAGATGCGAAATCCGAGGTCGATCGCCTGGTGTCGAAGGCTCATGTGCGGCTCCAGGGCGAGTATGGCAAGCGTTCCTTGACCTTTTGTTGCTACCCAGACCCCTTGGACGCCACACCTATGAATTTCAGCGCGACACTCGACCAGCCGATTGCGAACGCTCCGGCCCAGGCCCCCGCCCTGGCGCGGATCGAGACGCATGCGAGCCTGTGGCCGGCGATGGCCGCCTGGCGCGAACTGGAAAGCTTCCACGGCGCAAGCGCTTACCAGAGCCGCGGCTTCGTCTTGCCCTGGTACGAGGCGATCGCCCCGACCCTCTGCTCATCGCCGCTGGTTGTCGTCGGCTACGACGCCCAGGACCGCCCGGCGGCGCTCATGGCGCTGGCCCTCGAACGCCGGGGCCCCTTCCGTCTCGCCATGTTCGCCGGCGGCAAGCATTCGAATTTCGGCCTGCCGCTGCTGCGGCCGGGCGTCCGGCTGACCGGCGAAGACGCGCTGCGCCTGATCGATTCCGCGGCGCGGTCGCCCGCGCGTCCCGATGTCTTCGTGCTGCTCAACCAGCCGAAAACATGGTCAGGCATCGAAAATCCGTTCGCTGCGCTATCGGGCGCCGCGAGCCCGAGCGACGCCTACGGCGCGACCTTCGGTCCCGACGCAGACGCATTCCTGAAGAGGGTCGACTCGAAGGACACCCGCAAGAAGCTCCGCAGCAAGGAGAACAAGCTCGCGACGCTCGGACCGCTGACCTACGAGCGCGCCGCCAACGCTACCCGCGCCCGCACGATCCTGTCGGCCTTCGTCGAGCAAAAGACCTTGCGCTTCGCGCTGAAACACAAGGATCCGGGATTTGCGGGCGTCGCGGTTCGCGGGTTTCTCGACGGACTGGCGTCCGGACACGGCGGCGGCGAACCGGCGCTCGATCTCTACGCGCTGTCGGTCGGCGATCGCATCGTCGCCACTTATGGCGGCCTGCCCTGGGCGCGGCGCTGGCACGGCCTCGTCAATTCCTTCGATCCGACACCGGAATTCGCGCGCTCCAGTCCGGCCGAACTGCTTCTGCGCTTCATCATTCGCGATCTCGCCACGCGCGGCGTCGAGAGCTTTGACCTCGGCGTGGGCGAGTCGCGCTACAAGTCGGCGATCACGACCGAGCGCATCGAGCTCTGCGACTGCGTGATCCCGGTCTCGGCGCTCGGACGCATCGGCGCCGTGGCCGAACGCTCGCGGCTCGCCGCCAAGCGCTGGATCAAACACAGGCCGTGGGCGCTGTCGCTCGTCGAGCAGATGCGCATCGGGCCGGTCTGAACCGGCCCCCGCACCCGCTTTATCGCAGGATGTCGTCGTGTGAGCGCGGCTCAGGCCGCGCTCAGCTCGGCATTGTCGCTTTCGCTGATCAGCGCGGGCGCCGGCAGTCCGCCCTGCTCCAGCGCGGCCGCGACTTCGGCCATCGACCACGGCGTATCGCCGACGACGGCTGCGCTCGACGCGACATGCGAGACCGCGACCGCCTCGTCGACCGTGATCTTGCGGCAGGCGGCGAGCACGACGAATTCATAGGCGCCTTGCAACGCGTCCAGCGCCGCCCAGAGCGCGCTGGCGTCCGACCGCGCGACCGTGCCGGGGCCCAGAACATGCAGGCGCGACACCGGATCACGATGGATCGCCTCGCCGAACGAGGCGTCGCCCGTGAAGAGGTCGGCCAGTCCCGGCCCAGGCGCCACCGGCATCCGCGCGGATGCATCCATCGCGACGAGAATGGTGCGGCCCTCGCGCGCCAGCGCCCGGCCCGTGGCCAGCGCAAATCCCTTGTCGTCGTCGCCGTCGCAGACGATCAGCGCCACCGCGCCGTTTTCGCCGCCCTGCTCGGCAAGCTTCTTCGCATAGGCGAGCGCCCGCGACAGCGCATGCGGATCGACTTCGGCGCGGATGCCGCGCATCGCGGCCGGCGCCGGCGATTCGGTTCCGGGCGCCTCGACCAGCGGCTCCTCGCGCCGCAGGGAATCGACAGGCAGGGAACCGAGGCTGCGGCGACGCGAGCGCGGCATGTCGGTTGCAAGCTGCTTTGCGACGATCGCGGCGATCGAGAAGACGAGTGCCGCCAGCGTCGCAAAGCCGATGATCGGCAGCTTCTTCGGGAACGAGGGCAGCTGCGGCGCGAGCGCGCGCGACACGATGCGCGCATCGGCGGGCGTCGCCTTTGAACTCTCGCGCGCCAGCGCCTCCTGATACTTGGTCGTCGCGGCTTCCAGCTCTTCCTTGAGCTGGCGGGCGGCGCGGTCGAGTTCGCGCATCCGCACTTCATCCGCGCCCGAGGCGCCGACGACCTTCTTCTGCTGGTCGAGCGCCATCTGCAGGTTCTCGACCCGTGCGCCGGCGATCTTCGCGTCGTTCTCGAGCGCGCGCGCCGTCTTCTCGCCGACCGTGCGCAATTCCTCGTCGAGATCGGCGAGTTGCGCATTCAGTTCCTTGATGCGCGGGTGGCCCGGAAGCAGCGTGCGCGATTCGAGCGCGAGCTGCGCCTTGATATTGACCCGCTGCTCCGAGATGCGGCGGATCAGCTCGTTGTTGGCGACGTCGGGGATTTCCGGCACGCGGCCGGCCTTGAGCATGTCGCGGATGAGCTTCGCCTTGGCCTGCGAATCGGCCTGCGCGGTGCGGGCGCGCGAAAGCTCCGTATTCACCTCGCCGAGCTGCTGCGTGTTCAGCGTCGTATTGTTGGACCCCTGTAGGAGCCCCGATTCGGCGCGGAATTCCTCGGCCTTCGCGTCGGCGGCGGCGGCGCGCGTCTTGAGATCCGCGACGAGCGAGGCGAGCGAGGCGGCGGCCTGCCGCGCCATGTCGCGCTTGGCGTCCTGCTGGAAGTCCAGGTAGATGTCGGCGATCGCATTCGCCGCCTTGGCCGCGAGATCGGGATCGCGCGCCTGGAATTCGATGTTGAGCACGCGTGTCTTGGTCGGCGAGAAGACCGTCAGCTTGTCGAAATAATTCTCCATCACCCGGTCTTCGGGCGAGAGCGTCGTCGGATCGCGCTTCAGGCCGGCGAGCACCATGAGTCGCGACAGCGCGCCGAGCCCGTTGGCCATCGGATCGAATTCGGAATTGCCGAGCAGGCCGATCTGCTTGATCGCCCGCCGCGCCACGTCGCGCGAGGTGACGAGCTGGATCTGGCTGTTCACGGCTTCGGCGTCCAGCTGGGGGCCGTTGCCGTACTCGGCGTTCTTTTCCGTGCGCGGCGTGAAGCTGTCCTGCTGTTCCAGCAGCACGCGCGTCTCGGCCGTGTAGCGCGGCTTGACGATGTTGACGAAGGCGGTGCTGGCGGCGAGCGCGAGCAGCGTCGGGATGACCACCCATTTGCGATTGGCCCAAAGCGCGCGACCGACGCCGCCCAGATCGAGTTCCGGCTCGGCGGGGACGGGTGCGGGCTGCCGCTGGGAATACTCGACGCGCATGCTCAACTCCGGACTGCTTTCTTCAAGAATTACCGAGTCATGGTTGAGGGCGCGTTAACCGCGTCGAGTCAGCGTTTGTTAACCATGCGGGCATAAAAGCTTGAGGGCGTCCCAAGAGGTTCGGCGCCTCAGAAGAGCTTCAGGGCCTCCGAGAGATGCGGGCGAGAGACGGTGAGCAGATGCGGCGTACGGCAGCAGCCTTGAGCGTGATCCTGATGGCCTTCGCGGCCGGATGCGCGCCCCGCTACCAGACAGAAATGCTCGCCTATTCCTCCGACCAGCCCTATGCCGTCGGCCCGGGCGACCGCCTCCGCATCATCGTGTTCGGCCAGGATTCGCTGTCGAATTCCTATTCGGTCGATGCAACTGGCCACATTTCAATGCCCTTGATCGGCATCGTCTCCGTCAACGGCATGTCGACCGCGGGCATCCAGCGCGCCATCGAGGAGCGCCTGCGCAACGGCTATCTGCGCGAGCCGCGCGTTTCCGCGGAAGTGGAGGCCTACCGCCCCTTCTTCATCCTCGGCGAAGTGACCACGGCCGGCCAGTATCCCTACGTCAACGGCATGACCGTCACGACGGCGGTGGCGATCGCCGGCGGATTTACCCCCCGCGCCTCTCAATCCTACGCCGTCCTGACGCGAATCGTCGACGGCCGGCAGGTCACGGGCGAGGTCGACATGAGCCAGCCGATCCAGCCGGGCGACACTGTTCAGATTCGTGAACGTTTCTTTTGAACTTTTCACTTTTACTGCCCTCGGCTAGCCGAAGGCAGGTTGATAAATGTCGAGTTTCTCCGACGAGCCTCTGAAAATCGTCCACGTCCTGCGCGCGCCGCTCGGCGGGCTTTTCCGCCACGTGGTCGACCTGACGCGGGAACAGACCGCGCGCGGCCACCATGTCGGCCTGATCTGCGATTCGTCGACGGGCGGCGACCGGGCGGCCGAAATCCTCGAATCCCTGAGCCCCTCGCTCGAACTCGGCATCCTGCGCCTGCCCATGCGACGCCTGCCCCATCCCAGCGACGGTCCGGCCCTCGTCCGCATCGCCCGGCGCCTGTCCGAACTCAGGCCCGACGTCGTGCATGGGCATGGCGCCAAGGGCGCGCTCTATGCGCGCATGCCCGGCTTCTATGATTTCGGCGAGAGATCGCCGATCCGCGCCTACACGCCGCACGGCGGGTCGTTCAACTACCGGCCGGGATCGGCGGCGCATCGCCTCTACATGGGCGTCGAGAAGGTCCTCGGCTACGCGACCGACCTTCTCCTGTTCGAGAGCGCCTATATCGGCAGGTGCTACGAGCGCATGGTCGGCAAGACGGACGCGCTCGTCAGGGTGATCGTCAATGGCGTCAGCCCGGCCGAACTGCAGCCTGTGACGCCGCGACCGGATGCGAGCGACCTCTTCTACATCGGCGAACTCCGGTCTGCGAAGGGCATCGACACGCTGCTCGATTCGCTGCCGCTGGTGGAATCTTCCCTCGGCAAGCGACCGAGCCTGACGCTGGTCGGCACAGGGCCGGACCGCGAAATGCTGGAAAGGCACGCCGAGGAGGTCGGCTACGGCGACCAGGTGCGGTTTGCCGGCGCGATGCCGGCGCGACAAGCGTTCGAACTGGGCAAGATGCTCGTCGTGCCGAGCCGCGCCGAATCCCTTCCCTATGTGGTGCTCGAGGCCGCCGGCGCGCATGTTCCGATGGTCGCGACCAATGTCGGCGGCATTCCCGAGATTTTCGGTCCGCTCGCCGGCCGCCTCATCGAATGCGACGACCCGGCGGTTCTGGCCGCCGCCATCTCGGAAATGATGGCCCGCCCGCGCGAACGCAACCTCGTCGGCGCGGACCAGCTCGCGACCTATGTCGGCAACCGCTTCACGCTCTCGAACATGGTCGAAGGCGTCCTCGATGGCTATCGCGAGGCGCTGGCGCGCAAACGGGGGCCGCTGGCGACGCTGGCCGGGCCTGCGAGGCGGGCCGCTCAATGAACGAAATGCCGATGACGATCATTTCACGCCTAGCCCGAGTCGAAGCGCCCCCGGAGCGCCTTCGCGAGCCGCTGTCCGAGGCGCAATTGCAGGAGCAATCCGCGCAGGAGGCGCTGCGCCGCAACGCGCTGGCCGAGACGCTCGCCAATACCCGCCCGCGCCGCGCCTATTCGGCGGTCGTGGTCACGGGCCTCGCGCGCATTGTCGAACTCGCCCTGCTGACGGCGGCGGGCTTCGCCGTGCATCGCCTCTACGTCGCGGCGCCTCTGTCCTTCGAATACGCGGTCGCCATTCCCTCGGTCGCGCTGATCGCGCAGATCTGCTTCCAGTTCCTCGACCTCAACTCCGTCGCCGCCTACCGCACGCCGCTGCTGCACAGCGTTCGCATCGTGGCGGGCTGGTCCTTCGCGCTGCTCGTGGCGCTCGCCGGCATCTTCTTCCTCAAGCACGACCTCGTCTTCTCGCGCGTCTGGCTTCTCTCCTGGTATGCGGTCGGCCTTGTGGCGCTCGCCTGCGAGCGAACGATTCTGGCGATGCTCGTCCGCCGCATGACGGCGTCCGGCGCGCTCGAACGCCGCACCGTCGTCGTGGGGGGCGGTGAAGCCGGCGAAGAGGTGCTGCGCGCGCTCGCCGCGCAGAAGCACACCGACGTGCGCATTTGCGGCGTTTTCGACGATCGCACCGACGATCGCTCGCCGGAAGTCGTCGCCGGATTCCCGAAGCTCGGAACGGTGGACGATCTCGTAGAATTCGCGCGCCGCACGCGCATCGACCTCATCATCTTCACGCTTCCCATCACCGCAGAGACGCGCATCCTGCAGATGCTGCGCAAGCTCTGGGTGCTGCCGATCGACATTCGCCTCGCCGCGCACACCAACAAGCTGCGCTTCCGTCCACGTTCCTATTCGTGGATCGGCGCGGTGCCGGTTCTCGACGTGTTCGACAAGCCGATCGCCGACTGGGACGTCGTCGTCAAATCGGCTTTCGACCGCATCGTCGGCGTCATCTGCCTGGTCCTGCTGTCGCCGGTCATGCTGGCGATCGCGCTCGCCGTGAAACTCGACTCGCGCGGCCCCGTTCTCTTCCGGCAGAAGCGGCATGGCTTCAACAACGAGGAGATCGAGGTCTTCAAGTTCCGTTCGATGTATTCCGACCAGCTCGACTATACGGTCGCCAAGCAGGTGACGCGCGGCGATCCGCGCGTGACGCGCGTCGGTCGCTTCATCCGCAAGACCTCGCTCGACGAACTGCCGCAATTGTTCAATGTCGTGTTCAAGGGCAATCTGTCGCTGGTCGGCCCGCGCCCGCACGCCATTTCCGCCAAGGCCGCCGAGCACCCCTATGAGCAGGTGGTGGACGGCTATTTCGCACGCCATCGCGTCAAGCCCGGCATCACCGGCTGGGCGCAGATCAACGGCTGGCGCGGCGAGACGGACACGCCGGAAAAGATACAGAAGCGCGTCGAATACGACCTGTTCTACATCGAGAACTGGTCGTTGCTGTTCGACATCTACATTCTCGCGATGACGCCGTTCGCGCTCATCAAGGCCGAGAATGCCTATTGAGGCGCGCAGGGCCGCCGCAGCCGCCCTGCTCGTCTGCTTGCAACCCGCGATTGCGCGCGCGCAGGAGGCTCCGGCCCTTCGCCTGACGATGGAAGGCAAGGCCGAAAAGGTCTTCGGCATGGACGATCGCTGCGCGCCGGTCGACCTGCCCGACGTCAATCCCCGAGCCTATCGCGCCGCCGACGGCTCCGTCGTCATGTTCGCGCTGCATTTCCAGGCGCGCGCCCTGCGCGGACCTGGCCTCGATCATCTCAAGATCGATTGCCACGTCGCGCTTGCGTCGCACGAGGACGCGGATCCCGCGAAATACGACGGGCGACGCTACATCACCGCGACGTGGACGGCGGACGGCCGCAACGTCGCTGCGCTCGTGCATGACGAATATCACGCAGAGACGCATCCTGGACGCTGCATTACGACCGACGCGCTCGCCTGCTGGTGGAACGCCATTCTCGCGTTTCGTTCGACGGACGGCGGCGCGAACTTCGCGCCCGCCGACCCGATGGTGCTGGCCGCGACGCCGTTCAGGCAGGATGTCGGCCAGACAAGGCATCGCGGCTTCTTCAATCCGTCGAACATGTTCGGCAAGGACGGGTTCGTCTACGCCTTCGTGTCGACGACCGGCTGGACCGGGCAACAGCCAGGCGAGTGCCTGATCCGCACGCGCGATCCGATGGATTCTTCCAAGTGGCGCGCATGGGACGGCCGCGACTTCACCGTGCGCTGGCGCGATCCCTACGGGCCGAAATCCGATGCGCCGCAGCCGGCCTGCGCGACGATCGAGCCTTTCGGCTACGCGGTCGGCGCGGTCGTGCGGCATCGCCCGAGCGGCAATTTCGTCGCGGTCTGGGAAGCGCCGCGCGTCGAGGGGCGCTTTCCCTTCACCGGCCTCTACTACGCGACCTCGCGCGATCTCATCCACTGGTCGCAGGCGGCGCTTCTGGCGGCGACGCCCAATACGGCGCAGCCCTGCGGGGCTTCCGGCGACGTCAACCGCGACGGCTGGATCACATCCTATCCCTCGCTGCTCGATCCCGATGCGAAGGGCCGCAATTTCGACGATGCGGGCGACACGCCATACCTGTATTACGCCCGCATCAGGAATGTCGGCTGCACGCCCGCCGGCGAACGCGCGCTGATGCGTCAGCGCGTCGCCATTTCGCCCGCGCGATAATCGTAGGCGATCCGACCCGCCACAGGCGAAGCCGCTGCTTGTCGCGCGAGAATGGCGCGACGCGCCGATTCCATACCCCAGATCGCGCCGATCATCAGGAACACGAAGCGCCAATGGTCGATGTCGATCTGCAGCGCCTGCAGGAAGAAGCCGAGCGCGCCCGGCGCCAGGACCTGCGCTTGCCGCATGAAAGGCGAACGCGTAACCGCCATCCGGATCGCGATGAAGCTCGTGCTGGCGACGAGAATGATGAAGAACATGCCGCCGATCCAGCCGGCGTCGGAAAAGGCGCCGATGTAGGAATTGTGCGGCTGCAACTGGAAATAGACGGGGAAGCGGAACGGGCCGAGGCCGAACGGCCGCTCGATCAGCATGTTGAGCGAACGGCGCTGATTGCCGAAGCGGCCGGTCTCGCCGCCGTCGTATTCCTGCGTGACCTGCGCGCGGATCGCGATGTTCTCGACCATGTCGGTCGACGTGGCGATGACGCCTGCGCCGGCGACGCCGAGAAACACGGCGAGCGAAACGCCGTAAAGGATGCGCCGGCGCACGATCCGCTCGGATGTGAACCAGGTGGACGTCAGGAGAAACAGGAAGCCGAACATCATCGCGCCAAGCGAGCCGCGCGACATCGAGAAGAACGTGCCGCCGACGAAGGCGACGAGCATTCCGGCGAACTTCACGAGCGTGTGCCGCTTCGACAGGAGCATGGATTGCGTAAGGTAGAGCACGCCCATGATGCAATAGGAGCCGAGCACGTTCGGATCCTTGAAGGGACCGGCGATACGGCCGTCGATCGGCTCGCGGTCGCCGATGCCCATGAAATTGATGAAGGACAGGATACCCCAGGCGCCCGCGAACACGCAGGAGAAGGCATAGGCCTTGAGCGCGAGCCCGACGCGCGCTTCCGTGTGATGCGAGAAGATGATCGCGAACAGAACCGCCGACGCGTAGAGATAGACGGTGTAGATCGTGTAGATCGACGGCGTAAGCCCGTCGCCGACCACGCGGTACTGGATGTAGGGCACCAGCGCGAAGAATTGCGACACGACAATCGTGAACAGGATGAAGAACAGCGTCATGGTCGTGCGCGTGACGGCGACGCCGTTCAGGAGGGCGACCGGGATCAGCAGGAAGAAGAAGAATTCGTACGGGCTCGGCTCGACGAAGGAGACGCAGGACAGGGCCAGCATCAGCGTCAGCACGATGCGCAGCAGCTTCTCCGTCTGCGCGGTGCGGTTGAGGACCGGATGGAATGCGGTGGTCACGCCGTCTCCGGCTGGCTCGGACAGGGCGGGCTGCGCCGGCCCCATCAGACGCAATCACGGTTAACATTCCGGAAAGAAAGACGCTTGCGGCGTTAGAGAGGCGCTAACCCGCGCCGTGCAGGATCGGCCGCGGAGCCGCCCATGTCCGTTTCAGCCCTCTGGTCTTTCCTGTCCGACGCGCCGACGAATTTCCGTCGCCGCATGTCGGGCGGCGCCTATCGACCGGAAATCGATGGCCTGCGCTTCTTCGCCATCGCCATCGTCGTGGTCGGCCATGTCGCCGAGCGCGCCGTGCGCTTCTTCCCGTCCGCCCGCGATTTAGCCGAAGGCAACGCGGTCGCCGACCTGTTCCAGCGCGCCGGCCTCGGCGTCTATCTGTTCTTCGCGATCTCGGGTTTCATCATTGCCACGCAGGCGCGCAAGGCGCGCGTGTCGCCGCTGAGCGGAAAATTCCTGAAGTCCTACTACTGGCGCCGGATGCTGCGCATCGAGCCGCCCTACATCGTGCTTTTGATCTGTACGTGGCTGGCGCTCGTCGTGACCGGCTACACGCCGGAAGGCGCCAATCATTTCAAGGGCGAACCCGCTTCGCTGACCACCAGCCTGCTCGGCAGCCTCGTCTACATGCACGGGCTGATCTGGGGCGCCTATCCGCGCCTATTCCCGCCGGGCTGGTCCCTGGAAGTCGAAGTGCAGTTCTACATCCTGGCGCCGCTCCTGTTCTGGCTGTGGTTCCGGCTGACGAACGACATGGCGCGCATCGTGTTCGGCGCCGGCCTGCTTGCGGCCTCGGCCTTCCTCTCGCTCACGCTGCCGGCGAAACTCGGCCCCGTCTTCGTCGACATGAGCATCTTGCGTTTCTTCGCGTTTTTCTGGCTGGGCATGCTGCTGTGCGACGCCCAGGGCTGGATCGCCGGGAAAGCCGCCCTTCTTCCGCGTCTCGCGCAAACGTGGATCGGCTGGGGCGGGCTGATCGTCTATCTGCTCATTCCCAACGCCGGCGACGACATCCTGCCGGGGATGGCGCTGCGGGCTGCAATGTATGCATCGCTCGTCGCCATGTTCGTCGGCGCCTGGGCGCCGCAATCCGGCTTCCGCGCCTTCTGCGCGACGCCCTGGATCAGCCTGATCGGCGGCGCCTGCTATTCGATCTACCTCGTGCACATGCAGACGACGCAGGTCATCTCGACGCTCGCGGCAAAATTGGCGCCTGCCCTCGGGCTCGCCGGCGTCTTCGCGCTGATGATCGTCCAGTACGCCGCCATCGTGACGGCCGGCCTCGTCTTCTACGCACTGATCGAGCGCACGTTCATGTTGCCGGACTGGCACCGCCAGGCCGCCGCCCGCCTGCGGGCCCTCGCCCCCTTCCGGCGCCCCCGCCCCACAGCGGCGGAATGACCGGGCTGGCGCCGGCCAGCGGCCCGTGACACGTTCCGGACGCAAACATCCGGAGCCTCCATGGATCTCGTTCTCGCCGCCCTCGCCGCCCTGATGGGCGCAGCCGGCGTCGCCTCGGCGGCGGCCGCCTCTCACGCCTCCGCCGATCCGCGGCTCGCCGTTCTGGCCCAGATGCTGATGGTCCATGGCGTGGCGGTCCTGGCGCTCGTCGCGCTGGGGCGGACCCTGCCGACGGCAGGATTTGTCTGGGCGGCCCTCGCCATGGCGCTCGGCGCCTGTCTTTTCGCGGGCGATCTCGCCGCCCGGCACTGGCTCGGCGACCGGCTTTTCCCAATGGCGGCGCCACTCGGCGGCGGCCTGACAATCCTCTCCTGGCTGCTCGCCGCCGCCCTCGCAATCTTTGCCATAATCAGGCGCTAGCGTTCTTAATCGTAAGCGCGGCTTGCCGCAGTGCAGCAACATTATTCTGTAGCAAGCATGTCAGTCGCATTGTAAGCAAATTCGCCGCGTTGCGTGCGGCTGGGTGGACACATGAATTTTCGGATTTCTTTCGGATGCGCGCTGGCGGTGGGCGCGATCTTTTTCGCTGCTCCCGTCTTCGCCCAGGGCGCCCAGCAACCCGGTCAGATCGCCCGGCCGGCGATCAGCGTCACGGTCGCTCCGGTCACCAAGGCGTCGCTGCCGCTGGAGATCGACGCCATCGGGTCAGTCCAGGCGATCGCCAGCATCCAGATCCGCAGCCGCGTCGACGCCATGGTGGAATCCATCGCCGTGCCGGACGGCGCTACGGTCGCCAAGGGCGACGTGCTTGTGAAGCTCGACTCCCGCCAGGTCGCCGCGCAGCTCAAGCAGGCGCAGGCGCAGCTCGCGCGCGACCAGGCGCAGCTCGAGCAGAACCTCCGCGACGTCGCGCGCTATACCGAACTCGTCGAGAAGAAGTCGACGCCGCAGGTCAACCTCGACAACGCCAAGACCGCTACCGCCTCGACCAAGGCGCTGATCGCCGGCGACGAGGCGGCTATCGACAACCTGAAGGTCCAGCTTACCTATTTCACGCTGACCGCGCCCGTCTCCGGCAAGGTCGGCACCTTCTCGCTCCGCCCGGGCAACATGGTTCGCGCCAATGACAATACGGCGACCGGCGTCATCGTCACAATCAACCAGATCTCGCCGATCTACGTCGCGCTCTCCGTGCCGCAGCGCTATCTGCTCGACGTCCGCGCGGCGATGAACGCCGGCGGCGCGAGCGTGCGCGCCAGGGCGCAGGGCCAGACCAACTGGATTCCCGGCGCCATCGCGGTGCTCGACAACACGATCGATCCGGCGACGGGCATGCTCGTGGCGCGCGCCGAATTCCCGAACAAGGACGAGGCGCTATGGCCGGGCCAGCTCTGCGATCTGAAGGTCAAGCTGCGCGTCGACAATGATCTCGTCACAGTGCCGCGCGAATCCGTGCAGGTCGGACAGAAGGGCAATTACGTCTTCGTCGCGAATGGCGACAAGGCGTCGCTGCGCGTCATCAAGGCCGGCCGCGAGCAGGATGGCCGGATCGTCGTGGAAGACGGTGTGAAGCCTGGCGAGAACGTCGTGGTCGAAGGCGCCAACCTGCTCAAAGACGGCGCGACGATCGCCGTGCGCCAGCCCGAAACCAAGAGCGCTTCGTAATGTCGCTTCCCGAACTCTGCATCCGTCGTCCCGTCATGACGACGCTGCTGATGATGTCCTTCGTCATCTTCGGCCTGTTCGGATATCGCCAGCTTCCCGTCGCCGCCCTGCCCCGCGTCGACTTCCCGACGATCCAGGTCAATGTGACGTTTCCGGGCGCCAGCCCGGATACGATGGCGGCTTCCGTGGCCGCGCCGCTCGAACGACAGTTCGCGACCATCCCCGCCATCACGACCATGACGTCGCAATCGGGGCGCGGCTTTACGTCGATCGTCCTGCAGTTCGACCTAGATCGCAACATCGACGGTGCGGCGCTCGACGTGCAGTCGGCAATATCGGCTGCGATGCGCAAGCTGCCGCCGAATCTCCCCGCGCCGCCGACGTTCCGCAAGGTCAATCCCGCCGACATTGCGGTAATGTTCATCGCGCTCAAGTCCAACGAACTGCCGCTCTACGTCACCAACGACTACGCCGAGCAGAATTTCGCGCAGCAGATTTCCCAGATTCCTGGCGTCGCCCAGGTGCTGATCTTCGGTCAGCAGAAATTCGCCGTGCGCGTCCAGGTCGATCCGGAAAAGGCCGCCGCCCGAAACCTGACACTGGACGAAATCGCCAAGCAGGTCGCCGCCGCCAATTCGAACGCGCCGGTCGGCGTGCAACTCGGGCGTCGCCAGAACGTGACCATCGAAGCCTCCGGCCAGATCGAAAAAGCCGAGAATTACAAGTCGCTGGTCGTGGCCTGGCGCAATGGCGCGCCCGTCCGGCTGGACGAGATCGCGACGGTTCGCAACAGCGTCGACAACGACCAGGTCGCCGCCTGGTTCGGCGACGAGCGCGCAGTCATTCTCGCCGTCTATCGCCAGTCCGACGCCAACACGGTCGACGTCGTCGACCAGGTGCGTTCACGCCTGCCGGGTTATCAGTCGCAGTTGCCAGCGTCCGTGTCGGTTTCGGTGATCAACGACCGTTCGATCTCGATCCGCGACTCGATCCACGACGTGCAGGAGACCCTGCTGATCGCGGTCGTGCTCGTGGTCCTGGTGATCTTCCTGTTCCTGAAGACACTGTCTGCGACGCTCATCCCGACGCTTGCGCTTCCGGTGTCGCTGATCGGCACCTTCGCTTTCATGTACATGTTCGGCTATTCGGTCGACAACATCTCGCTGCTGGCGATTACACTGTCGGTCGGTTTCGTCGTCGACGACGCCATCGTGATGCTCGAGAACATCGTGCGCCACATCGAGGAAGGCATGCAGCCGTTCGAGGCGGCGCTAAAGGGCGCGCGCGAGATCGGCTTCACCATTCTCTCGATCACCTTCTCGCTGGTCGCCGTCTTCATTCCCGTGCTGTTCATGGGTGGCGTCGTGGGCCGCATCTTCCGTGAATTCGCGGTCACCATTTCGGTTGCGATTCTCGTCTCTGGCTTCGTGTCGCTAACCCTGACGCCGATGCTCTGCGCGCGACTTCTTTCGCCTATCGACCACCACAAGAAGCCGGGCGCGTTCTCGCGCGGCGTCGATTACGTGCTGGACTCGATCCTCGAATTCTACCGAGTCACGCTCGGATGGGTGATGAAGGCGAAGCTCCCTATGCTGGTCGTCACCTTCGCAACATTCGGCCTAAGCGCCTGGATGTACGCCACGATCCCGAAGGGCTTCTTCCCGATCGAGGACACCGGCTTCATCATCGGCTCGACGGAGGCGGCGCCCGATATTTCGATCGACGCCATGTCCGAACTGCAGCTCAAGATGATCAATCTCGTGCGCAAGGATCCGGCGGTCGACTATGTGAGTTCGGCGATCGGTTTCGGTTCGATCCTGAATCAGGGCCGCATATTCGTGGCGCTGAAGCCCAAGCAGGACCGGGGCGACCAGATGGCGGTCATCGGCCGATTGCGGCGCGCCGCTAGTGCGGTGCCCGGCATCACCGTCTCGTTCGTGCCTGTTCAGAACTTCAACCTGAACGCCGGCAGGATCACGCGGTCCAATTATCAATACACTTTGCAGTCGCCCAATCTGGAATCTTTGTACTCGTCCGCCGACAGGATCATGTCGCGAATGGCCGAACTTCCAGGACTGCGCGACGTCACCACGGACTTGCAGATCCGCAACCCGCAATCCTTTGTCGATATCGACCGGGTCAAGGCCGCCGCCTACGGAATTTCCGCCGACCAGATCCGGCTGGCGCTCTACAACGCCTTCGGCGCCTACCAGGCCTCGACCATCTACACACAGGCCACCGACTACCAGATCATCGTCGAGGCCGGCCGCGAGTTCCAGGGGGACCCGAACCAGCTCGGCCGCCTCTACATCCGACCGGGCAACGCCTCGGCCGGCGTATTGCCCTCCACGACAGGAACCACGCAGACCGGCGCCCCCGCCCTGATTCCGCTGGACCAGGTCGCGACCATCCGGCGCAGCGTCGGCCCGCTGACCATCAACCGCCAGGCGCAGCAACCGGCGGTGACGCTGTCGTTCAACCTCGCGCCAGACGTATCGATCGGTCAGGCGGTCGAGGCGATCCAGAAGCTGGAACGCGAGATCGGCATGCCGGCGTCGGTGGCGACGAGTTTCTCCGGCACGGCGCAGATGTTCAAGGAGTCGCTGAAGGGCCAGGGCGCGCTTCTGCTCGCTGCGGTTCTGACCATCTACATCCTGCTCGGCGTGCTCTACGAGAGCTTCATCCACCCCATCACCATCCTGTCCGGCCTGCCTTCGGCCGGCCTCGGCGCGCTGATCTTCCTGCGCCTGTTCGGCATGGATCTGTCGGTCGTGGCGATCATCGGCATCCTGCTGCTGATCGGCATCGTGAAGAAGAACGCGATCATGATGATCGACTTCGCGCTGGTCCGGCGGCGCGAGGGCGCGGACGCGGAAACGGCGATCCGCGAGGCGGCGCTGATCCGCTTCCGTCCGATCATCATGACGACGCTGGCCGCGGCGCTCGGCGCGGTGCCGATCGCGCTCGGCGCGGGCGCCGGCGCCGAACTGCGCCAGCCGCTCGGCATATCCATCGTCGGCGGCCTGGCGGTGTCGCAGGTGCTGACGCTCTACATCACGCCGGTCGTCTATTACTACATGGACTTCATCGACCAGTGGCTGGCGCGCGGCCGCAAGACAGCGCCGGAAACCGCCCCTGCGAGCCATCCCGCGACCGAAGCCGCCGAATAAGGCGCCGCGCCCATCCCGACGGCTGGTGCGGCGCAGCATTCCGCTTGGCGACACGCGGTCGGCTCCTGTAGAAGGAAGCCCTGAAGCCCGTAGGGAAAGTCAGGGGACCAGCGGAATGCAGAAGGTTTATGCGGACGCAAAAAGCGCGCTCGCCGGCCAGATCAAGGACGGCATGACGATCATGTGCGGCGGCTTCGGCCTCTGCGGCATTCCCGAAGTGCTGATCGAGGCGCTCAAGGAGAGCGGCGCGAAGAACCTCACCGTCGTTTCCAATAACGCGGGCGTCGACGGCAAGGGGCTCGGCCTGCTGCTCGAGACCAAGCAGATCCGCAAGATGATCTCGTCCTACGTCGGCGAGAACAAGCTCTTCGCCCAGCAATACCTGTCCGGCGAACTCGAACTCGAATTCAACCCGCAGGGCACGCTCGCCGAGCGCATCCGCGCCGGCGGCGCCGGCATCCCCGCCTTCTTCACCAAGACCGGCGTCGGCACGCTGATCGCCGAAGGCAAGGAAGTCCGCAATTTCGACGGCGAGGATTACGTGATGGAGCGCGGCATCGTCGCCGATATCGCGCTGGTCCACGCCTGGAAGGGCGATACCGAAGGCAATCTGATCTACCGGAAGACCGCGCGGAACTTCAATCCGATGATGGCGA
This sequence comes from Beijerinckiaceae bacterium, assembly GCA_046349215.1. GTDB lineage: Bacteria > Pseudomonadota > Alphaproteobacteria > Rhizobiales > Beijerinckiaceae > JAJXWB01. The sequence continues at coordinate 11,720 of JAXMCV010000005.1, read as the reverse complement.
CCGCCGGCAAGCTCACCATCGCCGAGGTCGAGCATCTCGTGGAGCCCGGCCAGCTCGATCCCGACGCCATCGTCACGCCCGGCGTCTTCGTCCAGCGCATCATCCACGTCGTCAACGCCCGCAAGCACATCGAACAGCGCACCACCCGCAAGCGCGAAGCGGCCTGAGGAGATCACGACCATGGCATGGACCCGCGATGAAATGGCAGCCCGCGCCGCGACCGAATTGCGCGACGGCTTCTACGTCAATCTGGGCATCGGCATTCCGACGCTCGTATCGAACTACATCCCGAAGGGCATGAAGGTCTCGCTGCAGAGCGAGAACGGCATGCTCGGCATGGGCCCCTTCCCCTACGAGGGCGAGGAGGATCCCGACCTCATCAACGCCGGCAAGCAGACGATCACCGAACTGCCGACGACGAGCTATTTCTCGTCCGCCGACAGCTTCGCGATGATCCGCGGCGGGCACATCGACCTGTCGATCCTCGGCGCCATGCAGGTCGCCGAGAACGGCGACCTCGCCAACTGGATGATCCCCGGCAAGATGGTGAAGGGCATGGGCGGCGCGATGGACCTCGTCGCCGGCGTCAAGAAGGTCGTGGTGGTGATGGACCACGTCGCCAAGGCCAAGGACGGCGCGATCGAGAAGAAGCTGCTCCACCGCTGCAACCTGCCACTGACCGGCGCGCGGGTGGTCGACATGGTCGTCACCGACCTCGGCGTCTTCTCCATCGACAAGCACGGGGCGGGCGGCATGAAGCTGATCGAACTCGCGCCGGGCGTGACGCTCGACGACGTCAAGGCCAATACGGAAGCCAGTTTCCAGGTCGCCCTGGCCAAGGCCGCCTGAGACGGAAGCGGCGGCCACGATTTCGCCGCCCTTATCGCTTTTCTGAGGCCGCGGTCCCCCCGCGGCCTCTTTTGCGAGCCTCCATGCCCACGAGCCCTTCCCGGACCGACAAATCGCAGGAGACGCCGGCGCGCGCGCCGGAGGGTCCGCGCGGTCTGTGGACACGCTATGTCTGGGTCGAAAACCGTCGCAGCCGCGGCTTGCGTCTGGCGGGGCTGGCGCTGGCTGCGATCGGCCTGGGCGCGGCCATCGCGCCCTGGACGGTCTCGCGCGGCGCGCTGCGCGAGGAAATCGCCGCACAGTTGCGCTCCTCCTCCGGCCTCTACGTCTTCACGCAGGGCCCCTCGGTCTTCTCTCTGCTGCCGCGCCCGAGCATCGACCTGCAGAAGATCAGCTTCGTCGACCCGCGCGGCGCGCTGGTGATCGAGGCCGACAGGATGGTCGGCCACGTCCGCTGGCTGCCGTTGCTCGCCGGTCGGCTCGAACTCGACCGGGCCGAGTTGCATCGTCCGCGCCTCGTGGTCGACGTCGACGGGCGCCCCCTGACGGCCGCAGGCGCCGTGGTCCGCGCCGCCGACGCCAGGCCGTCGACGCCGGAAGCCGCCAAGGCCGACGCTGCGCGGCTCGGCATTGTCTCCTTCGTCGACGGCGAGGCGACGCTGCGCAGGCGCGGAGCGGTCGTCGATCGCCTCGACCACATCGATGCGACGCTGGACTGGCGCACAGTCGCCTCCGCCGCGGCCCTCGACGGCGAGGCCGAATGGCGCGGCCAGCGCGGCGCGCTCTCCGTCTGGATCGCCCGCCCCTCGGACATGCTGCGGGGTGAGACGAGCCCGCTGACCTTCGACCTCAAATCGCCGGCGCTGCGCATTTCCGCAAACGGATCCGCGGCGGCCAGCCCGCGCCCGCAGTTCGAGGGACGCCTCGTCGCCTCGGCCCCGTCCGTGCGCGGCGCCTTGCGGATTCTCGGCGCGGACACGCCGCTGCCGCTGACGCTCGGGGCCGCCACGCTGGACGCGCGCGCCGATGTCAGTCCGACGGCGATCAACCTCGGCGCGCTCAAGCTCGGCCTCGACGGCGCAGACTACGAGGGCGCGCTTTCCTGGCGCACGGACGACGCCCGTCCTTCGCTGTCCGGTACGCTCGCGACGCGGACGATCGATCTGCGCGAGGCCTTGCGCTACCTGCCCTCGCCGATCGGCGACGACGGCCATTTCTCCGGCGAGCCCATCGCCTGGCGCGACCGCGACGCTTTCGACCTCGACCTGCGCATTTCGGCGGCGCGCGTCAGTTGGGACCGCCTTGTCGCACGCGACGTCGCAGGCGCCATCCTCCTGCGCAACGGCCGCCTCGAGGCTTCGCTGGCGGACGCCTCGCTCTACAAGGGCGACCTCAAGGCCCGGCTCGTCCTCACCCCGGACGCGACCGGCCGCGTCGAACTCAAGAGCACGCTGCAGGCGCGCGGCATCGACTGGGCGGCCTTCGGCTGGGACCGTTTCGGCGACTCGCACGTCAGCGGCCTCGCCAGCGCACACCTGACCATGGAAGGCGCCGGGTCGAGCTTCGCGCAGATCGCGCGCTCGCTGTCGGGACGCGGCGACCTCGACATCGCGAAGGGCGACATCATCGGCCTCGACGTCGAGCGCGCGCTGCGGCGGATCGAGCGCAAGCCGCTGGCGAGCGCGGTCGACATCCGCAATGGCAGGACGAATTTCGAACGCGCGCATGTCGCCGTCACCATCGCCGATGGAATCGCCACATTGGACGACGGCGCGATCGAGGCGCCGGGCTTCGTGATCGGGCTGGCCGGCGCCGCGCAGATCGCCGAACGGCAGATCAACCTCCGCGCGACCGTCTCGTCCATCGACGAGAAATCCGACAAGCCGCGCAGCCCAGCCTTCGCCTTCGACATCGCCGGTCCATGGGATCATGCCGACATCGTTCCCGACGCACGTGGCCTGATCCGGCGCTCGGGCGCGGCGCAGCCGCTTTTCGCGCCGCGCGCGGAAGACAGGCGCAGCGACAAGCCGGCCGACGAGAAGAACGACTAGGCGCGGCGCGGCGAAGCGCCGCGATTGCCCGCCAGCGTCGCGATCAGCAGCGCAACCGCGACGGCGGCGAGCAGGAGCGTCGATATGGCGTTGATCTCCGGCGAGACGCCGAGCCGCACCTGGCTGTAGATGCGCATCGGCAGCGTGGTCGAGCCGGGCCCGGTCGTGAAGCTCGCAATGACCAGATCGTCCAGCGACAGGATGAAGGCGAGCATGTAGGCGCTGAGAATGGCCGGCATGGCGAGCGGCAGCGTGATCTGCAAGAACGTGCGGCGCGGGCTGGCGCCGAGATCCATGGCCGCCTCTTCCAGCGAACGGTCCATGTCCCTGAAGCGCGCGCGGATGACGACGGTGGCAAAGCACATGGTGAGCGTGGCGTGCGCGGCGACGACAGTCCAGAAGCCCCGCGGCAGGCCGAGCGCGACGAACATCAGCAGCAGCGACAGGCCCAGGATCACCTCGGGCATGACGAGCGGCGCATAGATCGCGCCGACGAAGATGCTGCGCGTCCTGAAATCGCCGTGACGTTCGAGCGCCCATGCGGCGAGCGTGCCGAGAATGGTGGCGATCGCCGCCGACACCGCCGCGACCTCCAGGCTGATCCAGAGAGAGCCTAGCAATTGCTCGTTCGACATCAGCGACTGATACCAGCGCGTCGAAAATCCGGCCCATACGGTGACGAGACGCGAGGCGTTGAAGCTGTAGAGCACGAGCAATGCGATTGGCGCGTAGAGGAACGCGAAGCCGAGCAGCAGAGCAGCGATGCGGGGAGCGCGCCAGGAGTTCAACCCGCCGCCTCCCGCGTCTGCCGTCGCTCGAACCAGACGATCGGTCCGACCAGAAGAACAAGCAGGACGATGGCGCCGGCCGACGCCGCCGGCCAGTCGCGGTTCTCGAAGAAATCGTTCCACATCACGCGGCCGATCATCATCGTGTCAGATCCGCCGAGCAGATCGGGGATGACGAATTCGCCGACAGCCGGAATGAACATCAGGAGCGCGCCTGCGAGGACGCCCGGCATGGACAGCGGCAGCGTGATCGAGAGGAAGGCGCGAAACGGCGAGGCGCCGAGGTCGGCGGCGGCTTCCAGCAACGCTGCGTCCTGCTTTTCCAGGGAATTGTAGATCGGCAGGATCACGAACGGCAGATACGAATAGACGATGCCGATCACGACCGCCGTCGTGGTCGCGAAGATCGCCAGCGGTTCGGCGATGATGCCGAGCGATATCAGGGCGTGATTGAGCAGGCCCTCGTCCTTGAGGATCGCCACCCACGCGTAGACGCGAATGAGGAAGCTCGTCCAGAACGGCGCCACCGCCAGTGCGATCAGCGCGCCGCGCCAGCGCCGGTCCGAACGCGCGATGGCCAGCGCGAGCGGATAGGCGACGAGGAGCGCGACCAGCGTCGACAGCGCCGCCACGGCAAGCGACGTCAGGTAGGATTCCAGATAGAGCGGATCGGCGACGAGGCCGCGATAGGCTTCGATTGAGAATTTCTGCGCCTGTTCGAGCCATGCGCCGGGCGCCATGCCGAAACCGAAGGTCGGTTCGTAGGGCGGTTGCGCAACGACCGACTTCGACAGCGATATCTTGAAGACCAGCGCGAGCGGCGCGAGGAAGAAGATCGCCAGCCAGAGATAGGGCGCGATCAGGGCGCGGCGCGATCCGGATGCGCGCGCCCCGCTAGCCATCGAGCAGCACCGCGGCGCCGGGATCGAAGGCGACAGCAACCTTTTCGCCCGCCGCCGGCGCGTGGACGCCGGCCGGCGCCGACAGGCGCAGCAGCCGGCCGCTCGCCAGCTTCACACGGAACACGTTCCTGTCGCCGCGATAGACTGAATCCTGCACGATTCCGGCAAGCGCGTTCGTCTCGCCCTGCTCTGCAAAGCGCAGGCGTTCGGGCCGCACCGACACAAACGCCACGGCGCCTTGCGCGGGGCGCCCATCGTTTCGAACGAAAAACGCGCCCTCGCCGGTCTCGATGCGAAGCGCGCCGTCGACGCTTCCCGCCGCGCGCCCTTCGAATATGTTCGTCTCGCCGATGAATTCCGCGACATATCGCGAACGCGGACGCTCATACACCTCGGCCGGCGCGCCGATCTGCTCGATGCGGCCGGCGCGCATCACGGCGATCCGGTCGGCCATCGACATGGCCTCGTCCTGGTCGTGCGTCACGACGACGAAAGCCGTTCCGAGGCGCTTCTGGATGTCCATCAACTCGAATTGCGTTTCCTCGCGCAGCTTGCGATCGAGAGCGCCGAGCGGTTCGTCGAGCAGCAGCAATTTCGGTCTTTTGGCGAGAGCGCGCGCCAGCGCCGCGCGCTGGCGCTGTCCGCCGGAAAGCTGCTCCGGCTTGCGTTTTTCCAGTCCCTGCAATTGCGCGAGCCGCACCATCTCTCCGACGCGCGCGGCAATGTCATTGCGCGGCAAGCCCTCCTGCTTCAGGCCGAACGCGATGTTGTCGGCGACGCTCATGTGCGGAAAGAGCGCGTAGGACTGGAACATCATGTTCACGGGGCGCCGGTGCGGCGGAATGTCGTTCATCACGTCGCCGCCGATCCGCACCGCGCCCGAATCCGGCCTCTCGAAGCCGGCGGCGATGCGCATCAGCGTGGTCTTGCCGCAACCAGACGGCCCGAGCAGCGCGAAGAATTCGCCCGGCGCAATGTCGAGGGAAACGTCGTCGACGGCGACAACCGAGCCGAACGCCTTCGAGACGCTCTCGAAGCGCAGCATCGGCGTTTCAGGCTGCAATCAGTCGCCCTCTGCCATGGCGATGGCGAGGCGGGATTCGAGAACCTGCGGCTTGGTCAGAACGAGCGCGCCGCGCGTCTTCTCGACCAGCCCCTCTCCGACGAGCGACGACAATTCGCGCGTCACCTGTTCGCGGCGGCAACCGATGCGCGCGGCGACGACATGATGGAAAGGCGGCGGCGAGACCACGCGCATGCCGGCATGGCCGGGGCGCGGATGCGACATGCGCAGCAGTTCGGAATAGAGACGGTGGCGCAGGTCGAAGATCGACATTTCGGCCAGACGCGTGTTGCCGTCGCGCACGCGATGCGTCAGCAGGCGCAACACCTTGTCGCAGGCCTCGTGCGACGAGAACAGGATCTCGCGGAAAACGTTGGCCGGCATGATGCAGAGATCGGACTTCGTCAGCGCGGTCACGTTGGCGGAACGCGGGATGCCGTCGATCGCCGCCAGTTCGCCGAAGAACTCGCCGGCCTTCAGGTCGGCCAGGATCACTTCCTTGCCGGAAGCTGTGCGCAGCAGGACGCGGACTTCGCCCGTCGTCAGGAAATAGACGTCGGTCGACTTGTCCTCGAAATCGACCAGCGTTTCGCCGTCGGCGCAGCGCCGCCACGACACGCGTCGATCGAACTTGTCGTAATCGATCGTGACGTCCTTGAAGAAGGCGAGGGTTTTCAGGCTCTGCATCGTCGTTCCGGATCGCCACGCCCCCAGCGCGGCCGGGCGCGACATTAACAGAGGCCGCGCCGCCTACAAATCCGGCAGAAACGGGGGGCCTGCGGCTTGGTTACCGATTTGCCCTTGTCGCCGCCTCGACCGTATTGGCCATCAGGAGCGGAACGGTCATCTGCCCGACTCCGCCGGGCACCGGCGTGATCGCGCCGGCCCGCGACAGGGCCTCCTCGTAGGCGACATCGCCGGTCAGGCGGTACTTGCCGTCCGGCGTCGGCACGCGGTTGATGCCGACGTCGATCACGATGGCGCCCTCCCGAATCCAGTCGCCGCGCACCATCTCGGGCTGCCCGACCGCCGCCACCACGATGTCGGCGCGTCGCACCACGTCAGCCAGGTCGCGCGTGCGCGAATGCGCCATCGTCACGGTGGCGTTGGCGGCGAGCAGCAGTTGCGCCATCGGCTTGCCCATCAGGTTGGAGCGGCCGATGACGATCGCTTCCGCGCCTTCGACCTTGCGGCCGAGCGCCGCTGCCGTGCGCTCGATGAGCCGCATCGAACCAAATGGCGTGCAGGGCACCAGCGCGCGGTCGGCCGCGCCGGTCGCCAGCAGGCCGGCGTTGACCGGATGGATGCCGTCGACGTCCTTGCCCGGATCGATCCGCTCCAGCGCATCGGCCGTATCGAGGCCCTTGGGCAGCGGCAGTTGCACGAGAATGCCGTGGATGGCCGGATCGGCGTTGAGCTTCTCGACCAGCGCGTTGAGATCCGCCTGCGAGACGTTGGCCGGAAGATTGTGCTGCACGGAATGGAAGCCGAGCGATTCGGCCATGCGGCTCTTGGAGCGCACATAGACGCCGCTCGCCGGATCGTCGCCGACCAGCACGACCGCGAGCCCCGGCTTCACGCCGCGCGCCAGCAGCGCCTGCGTGCGCGCCCTCGTTTCCTCGATGACGCCGGCCGCGGCGATCTTGCCGTCGATGATGAGCGCCTTGGCGCCCGATGGCCTCAGGAAATCCGCTGTTCCGCTCATGTCGCGCCTCTGACCCGATTTCGCGCCCTTCTGTCAGACGCGCGGCGCGGCGCCAAGCAGCGCGCGTCAAAGGCCGGAGGTTATGAACGAAAAGCGCGCGGAATGGCGGGCCGAGGCGCCCGGCGCGAGAAGCCGCATGGATGGCTTTTCCGACAATTCGCCGGCAAAGCCGACCAGGTCCCCGTGGCCGGTCCAGGCCTCGATGCACAGGTAGGGCGCGGGCGGGCGCGCCCACAGCGCCAGATGAGGGAAATCATCGAGTTCGACGCGCAACCCGGCGCCTGCGCCATTCTCGAAGGTCGCCCCCCTGCTCCGGATATCGAGGAAGCACAGCGCCTCCTGCGCCAGCAGGCCGGCCGATAGCGGCAAGCGCCTGCCCTCCAGGGGCACCAACCAGGCTGTTCAAGCCCGTTCCGAAACGTCCGCAACCGTCCGCACCGTGCTCGGAAAGCCTTGAAAAATAGGCACTTCCGCGTACGTTCTAGTTCGTCACCGTTTGTTCTCCTCCGATCCCAGCCGCCCGATTTGCTGGTATTTTTGCTGGTATCGGGAGAACAAACGTTCACGGCGACTTTCGCTTTGCCGAATGAAGGAATTGAGCCGATGGGCGGCAAGAACGACGGCGCGTGCGCCAATCCCAAGCAGATTAAGACCGACGTCGACTGCCGCGCCGCCCGACCGAAATTCGACAATGGCGCGTGGAGTCCCGCTAAGATTTCCGACGTGACCGGCGGCTGGCTCTATCTCTTCGTCACGCCGGACGTGAGCAGGCCCGGCAACGCTGCCTCCAAGCTCTGGCGGATGGACTACCGTTTCCACGGCCGCCAGAAAACCTACTCCATCGGCCCCTACGGCAACGGCAGGGATGGCACGTTCTCGCTCGCAGACGCGCGGCGCGAGCGCGACAAGGCCAAAGACCTGCTCAAGGAAGGCAAAGACCCGAGCATCGAGAAGCAGCTCGACAAGCACAAGCAGGCCGCCGCCCGGCCTTTCGCGCAATGGGCCGATGAGTGGCTCGCCAAGAAGAAGGTGGAGAAAGTCAAGCGCGGCAGGATCGTCGCAGTGCGCGACCCCAAGACCGTCGAGGTGCTCGAGCTGCGCGTCGGCTACGTCAAGGCTCGCTTCGGCAAGCTGTGCAGGCAGGACATCAAGCGTCCCGACGTGCTCGCTTTCATGCGTTCATATGAAGCAGAGGGAAGGCTGGAAACCCGGGACCGAGTGCGCAGCATCGGCGAGCAGATCTGCGACTATGCCGACGTCGAAGGCGACGGCTACAATCCATTCCGCAACCTGAATGGACAGATGATTGCCAACATTTCGACGCCGCGTCCCGGTGTCACCGAACCACGCGACGTCACGCGCGTCTTCAAACTTATCAGCGCACCGTGGACGAGAGCGAGATTTGGTGACGTCGTTGGCCTTGCCTTGCGCTTCAATGCGCTGACCATTCCCCGCCCCGGCATGGTCAATGAAATGGAATGGGGCGAGGTCGATTGGGATGCCAAACGCTGGACTGTTCCAGCTCCCAAGATGAAGACCGGTTGGGACCATGTTGTGCCCTTGTCACGACAGGCACTCGCGATCCTGCGTAGCGTCCAGAAGCTGACCGGCCATCGCCGGTACGCGTTTTCCTGCTCGAAGGACGCGCCGCTATCAAACAATACGCTCAACAAGCGCTTGCGGCTGCTTGGCATTGATACCAAGACTGATCATTGTGCCCACGGATTCCGGACCACGTTCTCGACTCTATCTCACCACGAAGAGATCAAGGACGCCAAGGCATGGGATGGCGATGTCGTCGAGCTGCAGCTCGCACATCTCGATAACTCTACTGTGGAAGGTCTCTACAAGAAGCACGGACCCCTCGCGCTGATCGGCTCGCGCACGAAGCTGATGCAGCATTGGGCTGATCGGATCGACCACTGGCTCGATCCCAAGAAGGTGATGCCGATCAAGGGAGGCGCGCAGGCTTGAGTCGCCTATCATCAGGCCTGTTAAGTTGCCCAATTCAACCCGTCGCAAAGCTCATGTGATAATCGTCGACGCTTGTGCATCTCGTGCTGGAAGGATCGATTTCGCATCCGTTGCATCGCGTTGCGCTTGTCCGCCTGAGATAACCGCAACAGCCGTTGTCGCCTAGATCCAATGCTTTGCCGTGGCTTCGAACGGCCGGATACAATGGAGAAGCAGTGCGACGGAGAGAGTGTCAGTCAGCCCCCGCTGAAAGATAAAGCATTTTCGACCTTCCTGGACTACGGCCACGTCCGAAATATCATCTCCGGCAGCCGAAATTACCGGAAGGGTCATAATACTGTTTCGAAGAGGGGATGGTTGCGGGGGGTGCAACACCCGTATTAGTTCGAGGGCAATCCCACGGCCCGCAGCATGGCCCTGCTAATCGGCCCAATGTCGGATGTGGCTACCGGCCATAAGCGAAGCGGGGTGTCCAGCTTCGCTCCAATTCAGCATCCTCATCCTCCTCATCGAGAGGGGCTTCGGGCAGCCCCTCGCTGGTCAACACGGTCAAGGTGTAGCCGTATTTGCCAAGGCCGATGATCTCTTCATCAAGAGTGATCCGACCCGGGCCGTCGAACCATGTCGCCAAGTCGGTTTCACCAACGGCGCGTTCGGCGCGAAGGACATTCGCCGCATCCGCGTTGAACCTCTGCGTCGCTCCGTCGGGCAAAGGAGCGCCTTTTCGCAAGAACGCTAGCTTGCCGAGATTCTTGAAAGACTCCGAGGTAAACGCATATGCGATCTCGTTGCCCTTGCTGACGATGATCGCCATCGGATAGCTGCCGCACTCCGCGGCCCGAATCGCGGCAGCCGTGATCGAACAATGGGCCTTCTCAGCCAGCTTGAGAATGCCGTCGAGGCCGATCTGATAATTGGAGAGCAGGTTGCGTGTGAGATTGGACGGCAAGAGAAGGCCGCTGGCGAAGTGGTCAGCCTCCAGCTCGATCGACGTATTCTGTGTAAAATTGGCGCGGGACATGTGCGCGCCGCCGGCCTTGATAATCTCCTCGGGATGGCCCGGCAGGAACCAATGCCCCAGCTCATGGCCAATGGAGAAATTCTCGAAGCCTTCGTTGCCGTGCTCGGTGGAGTAGATGATGGTGGCCGAATCACCGGCGAAGATGATCGCGCCGGACACGCCCGTCACTTCGGCTGGTTTCGCCTGGATGACAATATCCCTGGCCTTGGCGATCTCTCGAGGTCTAACTGGAAACTGATTGAAGCCAAATTCCTCAGCGACCTTTTCGCCGTGCTGGGTTGCCATCTTCAACCGAAAGCCCGCCATGTTTCGCCCCCTATTTCTTGTCCTTAATCATTGTGTCGATGATGTTCTGAATAAAAAGTCGATCTTTTGCGCTCAGCTTGTCTTCGTCGCGAAAGGCGGTCGTCGCGGCTTGCGCCCCGAGTAGGTAGTCGGCCGAGACCTTCAGCGCCTTCGCGAGCGCTCGCACGTTGTCGAACGACGGCTTGCGGCGCCCAGCCTCAAAATGGGCGATGGCCGAAGGTTGCATGCCGGCTTCCCTGGCCAGTTCGGATTGGCTTAGCTCCCGCGTTTCGCGCGTTTTGCGCAGGCGAGAGGCGAAGTCTTTTGGTGCGCTTGACTCGGCCATGACAGATCGTATAGAGTTCCATGTCTAGATCGTCGACAGCCCCGCGGGGCTATTTCTTCGGCTCAGGCTATGACAGAGCGTATAGCTACTTATTACGATTTGCGAATCAGGTCAAGGAATCAGGAGTTGTGAGCATGGCAGGCAAGAATCAGCATGTCGTTCCGCACGGTGACGAATGGGCCGTGCGTGGCGAAAGGAATGAGAGGGCAACCTCGATCCATCCGACCCAGGGAGATGCCGAACGGGCTGCACGGGAGATCGCGATCAACCAGCAGAGCGAAGTCGTCATTCATCGGCCGGACGGTCGGATTCGCGACAAGAATTCCTACGGGCACGATCCCTATCCTCCGAAGGGCTAAGCGACATGACGCAGGTTGCAGTTCCTTCAGATAAACCGCCGATTCGTCGAATTCTCTCGATTGACGGCGGCGGCATCATGGGAACGCAGCCGGCGTCCTTTCTTACGTCTCTGGAAGAGGATCTCGACCGGCCCATCGGAGAGTATTTCGATCTGATCGCAGGAACGTCCACGGGCGGCATTCTGGCGATCGGATTGGCGATGGGTCTTCCCGCGCGTGATCTCCTTGACCTCTATGTCCGTCGCGGCCCACACATTTTTGGACAGTCGGGCGGCGCTCTGGCGAGCTTCGCCGGCGACGCGTGGCGTCGCCTCAAGCACATCGTCACCCCGAAGCATGACGCTGATCTGCTGCGGAGCGAACTCTCTACAGTTCTC
>JAXMCV010000004.1:242500-499852 GCA_046349215.1 Beijerinckiaceae bacterium | reverse complement strand
CTTCGAGTCAGCGGCGCGGTTGTACATAACGATGTACATGCCGTCGATGGCTTGCTGAAGAGTGGCTTGTGCGACCGCCATGATGCCCCCGAAATCCCGCAACGGCCGCAATGTCGCCGCCGCCCCCGTTACTGTTTAGACTTCGCTCCCCCACGCGGGCAAGCGGGCAGGCGGGATCCTGATGTGGCGGCCCGGGAGCGCCGGCGAACGCCTGCAAGCGCCGGCCAACCACAGGGTTCCATCGTCGCGCCGGCCCTTTGATTTTACGATGGGACCTGTCCTGCTGGCCGCCGGCGGCGTCTTGCCGTCGCGGGTCGCGGCCGCGTCACTGTCCCCGCCCTGCCTGGGCCCCGACGTGCAAGGTCATCGCGTGATGGCGTTTACGAGCGAAGCGGACATTGATTCGCGCGCACGAGAACGGCGGCGAACGGTCGAGAGGTCCAAGGCATTCGCTCATAAGCCTGGAGTTGGCCTGCGCGCCAAGAAACTTCCTTTGGCAACGCGAAGAATGGGCGGGAAGCTGACAAGGCTCCGTTCGCTCACCGCGCCATCAAGACGTCCACTGCCTCAGCCGCGTGGCGCGTTCGTTGGAGCCTTGAGGTGCGACGCACGAAATACGCGATAGCCCATTCTTCGGAGCGGTGCGGGAAATAATCGAGAAATCAGCGCCGAAACGACGAGAGGCCAAGGGAAAGCTATGAGCGCGCGGTCGCGCTCCAGCCCGCGAGCGATGCGCATCGCGGCTTCCTCGGCGCTGATCTCGAAGGGGCGCCACATCGAATACGGGTCATTGATAGGAGCGGTCACCCATCCTGGCGCTATGACGTTGATCTTGACTCCGCTTCCACGCATCCGCTCCCGGAGCATCGTCGCATAGGTGGATATCGCCGCCTTTGTGGCGCAATAGCCCGGCCAATCGGGATGCGGCGCCAGGGCCCCGAGCGACCCCGTGAACGCGATTTGACCGCTGCCACGCCGCTCCATCCTTCCAATCAGCGGCGTCGACGTATTCAAGGCTCCAATCAGGTTCGTGTCGATCTGCGCCCGAGTCACGTCTAGGGATTCGTGACTGTCCTCCAACGATCCCAAAAGAATTCCCGCATTGACAATGACCAGATCAACAGGGTTTCGATCGTCGAATTCCAGCAGCCATTGTTCGATGGCCGCTGCGTCCCGGATGTCGATGCAGCCAATCATGACGTGCGCGCCAACGCTTTTGCATTCGTTAGCAATCGATTCGAGTCGATCGCGATCTCGGGCGATCAATCCCAGAATGCGTCCCGGGCGGGCGTAGTGTTTCGCAAGAGCGGCGCCAATTCCGCTGGACGCGCCGGTAATCACAAGCACCCCCGGTATCTCAGCGCGCCGAACGTCTGCAGCAGCGTTGGCGAACGATAAGGTTCGCTCCTTCATGCGCTTGAAATCGCCGTCTTGTTCGCTTTGTGCTTCGACGCGCGATCCAACACGACAAATATCAGCAGCAGTGGCATGGCTATCACGACCACCCATGAAATGACGTCTATTTGATGCGCGTCTTGCCAGGCGTACCAAGCTGCGGAGCCGTGGCTATACAATTGCTCGGCGGTAAGAATTGCGACCAGAAACAGCAAACCGGGAAGCCGTCGCCATATGGCAAAAGCCACGAAGACGTCGATGAGAACGAAACTGCCGTGAAACGCGACCGCCTGAACGTCGCCAAACACGTGCACTAACTGAAAAAAATGGTAGAGGGCCGCAACAATGAAGGCGACCGAAAAAACGGAAAGCGCAAGCGCAGCAACCTGACGCTCTGCACCTTCGTTACTCGCGCGCATCCAATATTCCTCAAGATGTGTTCGATCTGCAATCGAACGGTCGGCCGGCTTGACGCCTTCGTTGGCTTCCGGGTCTTTATCGTTGACGGCGAGATTAGACAAGAAGAAGTCGCCCTCGTTTGCGCGCTCTTCGCCTGTGCGGTAGCTGCCGTCGGTAACGGGAAAATGGGGCGGATAGCGGACGCAGCTCAGCTTGGCGGCGAATTTTTCGCTTCGCCAGCCATCAGGCGCCTCAGACGTCGTTGCTCAGACTCCGGAGTTTATTGGCCCCGTTGCGCTACAGACTTTCGGGCGAGCTTGCGACCGACGCGATTGACAGCGATCCGGACTTCGCGCGATCGGTTCCGGCCTCAGGCTGCAGTTCTGTCTTCAGCTGCTCGAAAGCTTCACGCGTAAATTTCGCAAGATCAGAGATTCTATCGATAGCGCCAGGAATGCCGAGGAAGGCGAGCTGCACTTTGTCGCCCAAAGTGAGCGCCGCAACGGTCAGCATCTGGCCCGCTGGAATCACGGCTATCGGCAGCGCCAGCTCGACTTCGGCTCCCATCAAATATTGCCGACCAGTAAAGCCAAACGGGTTGGTGAAAACCAGGTTCGACAATCGAAGCGGTCGCCGAACGCCGAGCAGCTCCTGTAAGGTCGGGATGGCATGCGCCAGCAGGCTGTAGAACATCAACGCTCCGGCTGAGTTCTTGCTGACCACGGCTTTGACCCGCGCGGTCTCCTTGCGGATGGCGGCCAGACGCTGCTGCATCGTCGTCCCCGCCTTGCCGATCGCAAATTGCAGCACTGCGATCTGGTTGGCGCCGCTCGCGCCCGACAACGCCACGGGCATGTCGACCACGAGAGGCTTCTTCGGTCGTTTCGACTGGCTTGCCAGATAGCGGCTCATCGCGCCGTCGAGGACCGCCAAGAGCAGGTCATTGATCGTCGCGTCTGTCGCTTTGCTCAGAGACTTCAATTCCTGCAGGGGCAAGGTCGTGAACGCGAAATTCCGCTTGCTGCTCGCGGGCCCGGTGAGTACGTCCGGAACGCCGACGTAAGGCAGGTCCAGCGCTTGCTCGCCGAGCCCCACGTAGCGCATGCCCTGCGCCAATAAAATCCGAAACAGCGAAACGCCGGCGCTGACCACGGCATAGGCGGCTTTGCCGACCCCAAGCAGCGCGTCGACGCTGATCAGGGCGCTTTGTTCACGGGGCGCCGTGTTGGAAGCGGGCAGCCCCACCCACATCGGGCGCACTTCGATGTCGGCGGGGTCCGCCGACATCGATTGCGCCAGCACCTGCACGCCACTGCGACCGTCGATAATCCCGTGGTGGACCTTGCCGTATAGCGCGACGCGGCCGTCTGCCAGACCGTCGATGATGTAGTGCTGCCATAACAGACCCTCACGCGGGAGTGGCTTCTCGTGCAATTCGCATACCGTGGCAAGCAATTCGTCAATTGTGCCATCGCCCTTGAGCGTCAACCGGTGCACATGTGCAGACAGGTCGCTGCTCGCCATAGGTTCGACGCGCGGCATCCGCGTCAGCGACATGTTCAACCTGTAATTGAATGGCGGCCCCGGCTCACATTTCATCATGTTCGCGCGCAGCCGCTCCGCAAAATTCTCACTGGCGGACTTCGGAGGGCGCAACAATAAGAGAGGGCCGACGTTAGCGGGACGCTCTGGTGTTTCCAGAAGGAACATCGCCAGGTCGATCGCAGAAAGATTAGGCAATTCGCATCCTCGATTGGGTCGTTGCAATCAATGTGCATCGGACGGAATGAGCGTCGATCAGCTTGGCGCCGTCGGCGCAAAGTCATTGAATCGCGGCGCGGGAAATTCCGATGCGGCCTTGGCAATTGTTCACGACATTCTACAAAGCGCCTGACCCGCAACGGGAGCCGTAAGGCCAGTTCTGCGCGGATCGCCGACATGAGGCGGGTACGGAATGCATTGCCTCGCTTGCTTGAGGCATCAAGATATCGCCGCCACCGGAAATAGATTGGAATGGGAGGCGCGCTGCGCGCGCCTCCCTCTTTGGCTGCTGGCGCGCGATCTATCGTTCAAACACGGTTCCGTGGAACAGGTCGAGGAAGACATTCATCGCGACGCCTGTGATTTGGATGTTTCCATGGCTGCCGCATACTTCACCGACGTGAACCCCCGCGATATTCACCCCCGTGAAATCGACATTCACCGGTCCGATATGAACGTTCGGTGGCGAGTTAAAGTCAATTTCCAACGGGTGAAGATGACCTCTATCGTTGGGCGCGAATTCAGCCCAGCCCCATACGGTCACGCCACCGAGCCCGACGAATTTTTCGTAGAGCCAATTATTGCCTTGTTGTTGATAAGTGGACATCGGTCGACTCCTCCCGCATGCCGCATCAATGCAAATTATTTCAGCTAAACTGCAATCGTGCATTGATCGGCAACAAGCGCCCGGCCGCGATATTGGGCTGCTCTTCGACGCCGGACCAGGCCGTAACGAAGTCACGGATGGAGCACACCAGCGTCCGTCACGGCGATCTGCAGGAGCGCGGCTCGACGACACGTCGGGGCGGTTTTCAGACCACGAGGTCGTCGATGGCAGGGAGCTTCATTGCAGAGCATGACGGTCGCTCGCGACGCGTGCGTGCGTTCATGCTGGCGCGAACGCTTCGGGAAACATTCAAAACGCAGCATTGGCCGCACGCAGCCTGCCGACCGTTCATGCATGAGGCGCCACACGCAATTTGGCGTGGCTTCTATCATGTCGCGAAACCGACGCCTTTCGATCAGAATGCGCCTTCGCTGGAGCAGGCTGAACCGGTTCAAAGCGTATGAAGAATCCTGTAGATCTTGAGAGATGGATGGCGCGCCTTCATGACGTTGAAAAACGCCAATCGCTTGTCTCGGTCGGAAAAAATCACGCGAACCTGACCCTCCTTGGTCGTCAGGCCGACGGACTCGTAGTCCAGGCACACGCCGAGCGTCCTGACATCAAGGATTGCCGTCATGGGGATGCGGGTTCGACCGGCAATAAGGAACGGGAACTCCTGCGTAAGCGGCAGGGGTATAGAAACAGAAGCGTCGCGTACGACCACGCCGGGAATGTTCATCGCTGCGCAGAACAGCGCGTAGCCGCCGAGCGCCATTGGCACGAACCCAAGTCCGATTTGGTCCAAGAGCAGGGCGTGCAATTGATAACAGATGAATGCAATCGTGCACCAGACCAACACAAGGTGGCCGTTCCGGATCGCGACCGGCTTACGTGAGGCTTTGTCTCTGAGCGTCGACGCGGATTCAGCGTTGCCCATTGCGGCTCACAATCTCAGCGCGAATCACTTCACATGTGAGATTCGGTTGTTGTTTGATTCACGTCAACTGAAAGCCAGATTCTCGGGCGACCCACCTGCCGGCTACCATCGCCAGGAGCGACGTCCGTCCGGGTGTTGCAACCAGGTCCGCCTCTAAAAAATCCACCTGGTATGTGGCGCGCCTCACACACGAAAGGCGGTCGGAGGCTGTATTCCTATTCTTGCGAACACGGGAGAGCAGCCATGGGCATCGCCAAGACCATTCTGTTCACACTCCTCACCATCGGCGCGATGGCCACGGCCGTTGCGATGCCTCGCCACCAACCGGAAGTCTGGATCGTCGGATCCGAACAGGCGCTCCATTTGGCGCACGTCGACCGGCACGGCGCCTTCCGGTAGGAATTGCATCGTCATGCGTCGGCGCTTTTCTGACATGCTGTGGCTTCATTTCGAGCGGGCGACGGAACGGCTGATCCACGAGGCGATCCACGCCGACACGGCAGACGCCGAGATGGCGGCGGAAGCAACCGGCCTGCGGTGAAGACCTGTTCGCAGCCGTTGAGGATGGCCAGCCGAGCGTGATGCGCTCGTTCCCCGTGTTGAGGAGAATTTGAGGAAGAGGGCGGCCCGCCACCGGGGACGTGGCGAGCCTTCGCAACCCTTCCAAAACATCGGGCGCCTGGGTGGAAACAGTTTCCGAAGCGGCTTTGCATTGTTGATTTCAATGCAATCATTGCTTACAATGCCATCAAGGCGAGATTGGTTCATGGCCAGCATCACAATTCGGAACCTGGAAGACGATCTGAAGCGCCGCCTTCGCGTCCGCGCAGCCGAGAGCGGTCGCTCGATGGAAGAGGAGGCGCGAGAGATCTTGCGGCAGGTCGTCGGCGTTGCTGCGCCGCGTAACCTTGCTGCGGCTATCCGCGCCCGCGTCGCGCCTTTCGGCGGGGTAGACCTGGAATTGCCGTCGCGCGAGCCGATGCGCGCACCGCCCCTGTTCGATGCGGGACGGTCATGATCATCCTCGACACCAATGTCATTTCGGAACTGCTGCGGCCAGTTCCAGCGCCTGGCGTAGAAAATTGGCTGGCCGCGCAAGGCGGCGAAGCGATCTATTTTACGGCTGTGGGCGAAGCTGAATTGCGCCATGGTTTGGCGATCATGCCAGCGGGCAAAAGGCGCAACGCGCTCGCACAGGCTATCGATGACATTCTGGACGAAGACTTTCGCGGCCGCATTCTTCCCTTCGATCGCGATGCCGCCCGCGACTACGAGCAGATAGCCGCGTCGCGTCGCACGGCTGGCCGACCGATCAGCCAATTCGACTGCCAGATCGCCGCCATCGCCCGCGCGCACAAAGCCTCCCTCGCCACCCACAACACGGCTGATTTTGAAGGCTGCGAAATCGAGCTAGTCGATCCGTGGCGGCTGTAAGACGAGGCGGCGTAACCGGTTCGTGTCCCCGTTCGATCAGCGTGACGGAAGCGACGCGCAAACCAGCTCAAGCCGCTAGTCTGTCGACTTCTTCGCTTCATCTGTCTTTTGTCGCCAGTCCAGGGCCTGCCGGATCGCCCGTGTGTCGAGGCGCTCCCCCGACACGGCAATGATCAGCGAATGGACAATGATCTTGATGTCGACCCAAAGCGACGCGTGCTCGATGTACCATGCATCGAGCGCGTCCTTGTCTTCGGCGCTGATCTTGTTGCCGCCCTGGACCTGCGCCCAGCCGGTGATCCCGGGACGCGCCGCCAGGCGCGCGCTTGGATCGGTCGGCTGATCAACGGGCAGCAAAGGCCGTGGACCAATCAGCGACATGTCGCCCACCATGACGTTCAGCAGCTGGGGGATCTCATCGAGCCGGGAGCGCCTCAGGAGCCGGCCGATTCGTGAAATGCGACGATCCTCCGGGATCGGATCTCCCCGCCAGTCGAACGGGGCCTTGTAGGTGCGGAACTTGTAGAGGAGGAAGCGCCTTCCCCCCTGGCCAAGCCGCTCCTGCCAGAATAGCGCCGGCGTGCCCACGTCCAATATGACGAGCGCGGCGACGAGAACCGACACGGGCGCCAGCATCGCGAGCAGAACACTTGATCCCACGATATCCATGGCGCGCTTGACGACGAAATAGCGTGACAGTTCGGGGCCTTGCTCAAGCTCGGGCGCATCCGCGACGCTGGTCGTCGAACGCGGCCGAAGATTGAAGGCATCGCCGAGGCTGGACAGTTCGATCCGTCGCTCCGCGCACATGTCTTCGATCACGGCCAGCGCGGCCGCCGATAGCGGAGCGGTCTGGTCGGATATCCAGATATTGTCGATCTCGATGCCGTGAGATTCGTACTCATCGATGATCGACGCCAGATCATGTGTAGAGGCGACAATCCGCACGCCATTGATCGTTCGGCCGATCATGTCGGATCGCTCGTCGACAAAGGCCACAACCCTTGTCGTTGCCGGTAGCTGGCTGGCGACAAGTCGTGCGGCGATCGCCGAAAACCTGTTGGCGCCAACGATGATCACATTCCGCAATTTGTCGGGCGCGGAATAACCGGAGTCCGGTTCCTTCTCGACCGCAAACAGGCGCTGAAACGAGCGCCCGACAATCAGCATTCCGCCCATGAAGAGCGCCAGAATGAGCGGCGTTGACCTCGGGACGCCGTCCATGCGGGTGAAGGTAAACATCACGAGGCTGGTTGCGCTTACCGACGTGATTACAGCCCCAGCCAGAGGCCCGACGTCATGCACCGAAAAGTAGCGCGTCATGCCGTCGCTGATGCGAAAAGCGACAAAAAACAGGAGCGAGAAGCAAATCGAGATACAGGCGAACAGGAAGGTCGGCGGAGGGCCGTCCGACCAGTCCGCATCAAGCAAGAGACCGGGATCGCGGAGGGCGAGCGCCGCGAAGGGGGAAACGACGGCGCAGACCGCATCATAAGGCGCCAACCGCATCCGGATGCGGTTGCGCGAGGCCGGAGCAAATAAACCCATCTCGCATCTAGCGGCCAAGCATCAGAGCCGCATCTCCTAGCGTAAGCGCGACGTTATTCACCATGAACCTGTCGGAGTTCATGTGGCCATTCGATGAGAAACGTCGCTTCAGCTCCCGGACTACGGGAGTTTTCCTTCTCCGTAAAGACTCCGATTCGGCCAGGCGCGATTGCGCCAAGGCAGAGACACAGATTTCGGGTTTGGCGCGCCGACCGTGGGCGACATTCGAACTGTCAGCATCGCGCCGTGATCGTCGCTATGAGTCAGGAACAGACGGCTCACGCTCTTGGACGGAAAAGCGGCTTGCTCCTCCTCGCGCGAAATTCTTGCGCGTGTATCCGAGCGGCGCGCGCTTTCACGAGGCGTGAGCGCCGGACGTAAACTCCCCAAAAAACGCCGAATGAAAATTCCCCAGGTTCCATGCGCCGGGCCATCCGGGGCGATCGAGGAGCAGCGCGGCGTGTGCGCCCTTTGCGACGCAACGCGATATCTCGTCGAAGTGCAATTGCATGGCGAATGTGCCGGCGAACGGAAGGGCAAGCGCGGCGTCCATCGCGGCAGAGCCGTCTTAAGAAGCGAGATAAAATCCCTATAATAGGTATATAAGCCATTTACGCGCTTACGTCGGCGATTTGGCGGAACGAAGCCATCTGCGGGCTGAGGCGCAGCCGGGAGCAAGCCAAGCGCATAGCCCATTATCTTTCGGCTGCCCGCCTGGCGGCCGCTCTTGTATAGAGGCCTGACCCAGGCACGCCTTGTCGCCGCAGGAGCCCTATGTCCCTTATTTCGCTCATCCCGACCTGGATGCGTTCGCGGCGGCCGCGCGCGGCAGGCGCGACCGGGCAAAGTCCCGGTCTCCCCGCGACGGACGCATCGGGCTTCGACGGTCCGAGACGCCTCCTCGACCGATCTGAAGTGCAAGGCGCCGACTGGCGCAAAGGAGCAGACGAATACCCGAGCCGATTGTCCGATGAATCCACGACTTGGCTCATGCAAAAGCCATTCGATTCCAACAAGGGAAATCCCTACACCTGCAAGTCGCTTTATTCGATTTTGAATATACTCCAATACTTGAAACTGTCGCCCGGTTCCAAGATCATCGAGGTGGGATCTGGTCCAGGATGGCTGACGGAATTCCTGCTGGAGCTTGGTTATAAAGTCCATGCTATCGAACCGAGCCGGGAAATGGTCCAGATCGCGAAAGAAAGAATCTCAAGATCTGAAATAAAATACGGCATGTCTCTGTCCGAGAACGCGGCATTTTCCTTATCAACCCTGGAAGAAATTGATGACGCCGAAGCCGCAAGCGTGCATGGGCACGCTGTTTTGTTTTTCGAGTCCCTTCATCATCTTATCGACGAGGACGCCGGGCTGAAACGTGCATTCGACATGCTGGTAGATGGGGGCTACCTGGTCGTCGCAGGCGAGGGGCGCTGGATACCGGGCGATGTCGAGCTCGAATCTGCACTCAAGAAGGAAATGGCGGAGTTCGGAACCTTAGAGAACCCGTTTAGCCAGGAATATCTGAAGCATGTCCTGACGAAAATCGGTTTTTCCGAGATCGAATTCTATCATGCAGTCAACGGTCTTTTCTTCAGAAGAGACGAGAAAATTTCAATCCACGAAGCCGCCAGACGACAGGGCGCCGCAATCGAAAACAACAACACGTTGATAGCGCGGAAGCCGGAGGTTCACCCCCATATTTCGCAGCATGCGGAGCTGACATCGTCTCACATCGAGTTGTTGGCAAAGTCGGCGTCCTCCGACGGCCAGTTGAAGCTCGAAATCCGCTTGACCAACACGGGCGTTACGAACTGGCCCTCGAATCCTGCAGTTCCGGGCTGTGTCACGATCGCCCTTCTGGAAGACCGGCCGGCCCACAAGGAAGCCAATCGGATCCGCTTGCCAGCTGATCTGAGTCCCGGCGGGGTGGCGCAGATGACCTGTCAATTTGATGTCCGCGACATGGTCCCGCCATTCAAAATGACCTTGGTGTCTGAGGGCTGTTTCTGGTTCAACGCGTCGGAATCCTTGTCGATTTAGCTTCAACAAGCAGGAACCGATGACTCGCGGGGTAGAACGCCTCCGCTAGGCCGGGTGAAACGGTCGCCAATTGAGGGAGACATATCGATGTTTGCGCCAGCGGTGACCGATGTAGATCTAAAGGACTGTTTTTTCTACCACACGATGGATCTTCCCGGGATCGGGTTAGTCAAAGGCGCCTGGGATCTCAGGGGAAAGTTTCAGGAATACACGGACCATTTCGATTTTTCCGGAAAGCGCGTCCTGGATGTCGGCGCCGGCAGTGGCTTCTTGTCGTTTTCGGCCGAGAAGGCGGGCGCTCGCGAGGTCGTGTCTTTCGACATGGACGATTCTTCCCGTCAGGATTTCCTCCCTTTCGCCAATAAGCTCGCGTTTCGAGACCGGGATGCTTTCAGCGCGGAGCATAACAAGTGGATTGCACAATGGCGAAACGCCTATTGGCTCTCTCATCGCCTGTTGGCCGCCAAGTCGAAAGTATTTTATGGCGACATCTATTCCATCCCGATGGAGATTGGTCAGTTTGACGTCTCCATCGTTGGCTCTGTCCTTGAGCACCTCTCAGATCCAATAAAGGCTATCGCATCCGTTTCCCGTGTTACATCGGACACGATGATTATTGTCACCTGCATGCTGGATACGGATGCGAAAATTGCCGAATTCCTCGGCGATTCCTCCAAACCTGAAAATGATTTCGTGTTCTGGAGCTACTCGCGAGCGGTATATCATCATGTTCTGTCGATGTTGAATTTCAGGATTTGCAGTATCAAAAAACATTATTTCAAGGCGGAATGGGACGGCGGCCGAGGACATGAACGCTACGTCATTTCCGCAAAGCGGCAACAGCCGGGTCCGGTCATCCCGTAGCTTGTGCATTTCCCGCTTAACACGCGCTCGCATGTTTCTTTTTGCATGAGGGCTGCCGGAAGCGCGATCGTCGCCCGTCCGAACCTGCGTGTTCAAGAGCGATCTCCCGACGACGCGATCTGCGCCGGCTTCATTTTTTTGAAAGGCGCAGACCAGACGGCTTCGTCTGCCCGCATGCCAATCCCTGGGCACTTAACGCAGCGCTTCGAATGGGTAGCGTCCACGGACGTGGTGTAATTTCCGGAGGACTCGGCGGTGGAAAAACCGACTGGTCTCTGGTGGAGCTGGGGTGGTCACCGCGGCAGGCGGTCTAGGGTGGAGTTGCTCGACTTCACACTGACCGGAGAGACCACGATGACCGAGGACAGATTGCCACTGAATGAGCTTCTGCAGAAGGCCGGCGACGGCGATTTTCTGCGCGCGGTGGCCGAAAGCGTTCTGCAACTGCTGATGGAGGCTGACGTCGAGGGGCTGATAGGCGCCGGCCGACATGAACGCGCGACCGATCGACTGAACTGGCGCAACGGCTACCGCGACCGGTCGCTCGACACGCGGCTCGGCACGCTCAATCTGAAGATTCCGAAGCTGCGCGCCGGCAGCTACTTCCCGCCGTTCCTGGAGGCGCGCAAGACGACGGAAAGGGCTTTGGTCGCTGTCATACAGGAGGCCTGGATCGGCGGGGTGTCGACGCGGCGGGTCGACGAGATCGCGCAGGCGATGGGGCTTTCCGGCATCTCGAAGAGCCAGGTGTCGAAGCTTTGCAAGGATATCGACGAACGCGTGAAGGCGTTCCTCGATCGGCCGCTCGAGGGTGACTGGCCTTATCTGTGGCTGGACGCCACGTACCTGAAGGTGCGCGAGGGCGGGCGCATAGTCTCGGTGGCCGCAATAATCGCGGTGGCCGCGAACACCGATGGACGGCGCGAGATCGTCGGCCTCGGCATCGGCCCCTCGGAAGCCGAGACCTTCTGGGCCGACTTCCTGAAGCGACTGACCAGACGCGGGCTGCGCGGCGTAAAGCTCGTGATCTCGGATGCGCACGAAGGGCTGAAGGCGGCCGCCCAGCGCGTCGTCGGCGCAACATGGCAGCGCTGTCGCGTGCACTTCATGCGCAACGCCCTGGCCTACGTGCCCAAGACGCAGGAGACGGTTGTCGCCGCCGCCATCCGCCAGGCATTCGTCCAGCCCGACCGCGAGACGGCAGGCCAGGTCTGGCGGCACGTCGCCGATCAACTGCGGCCACGGTTCGAGAAGCTGGGGAAACTGATGGACGCAGCCGAGCACGACGTGCTCGCCTACATGACGTTCGCGCCGCAGCATCGCACGAAACTGCATTCGACGAATCCGCTGGAGCGATTGAACAAGGAGGTCAAACGCAGGGCCGACGTCATCGGCATCTTCCCGAACGAAGAATCGATCGTTCGGCTGGTCGGCGCCGTGCTCATGGAGCAGAACGACGACTGGCAAACGCAGAACCGTTACATGCAGATCGAGGGCTTCGCAGAGCCGGCCGACAAGATAGCCGACCTGAGACCCTTGCAGATCACACCCAAGGCGGCCTGACGAATGACCGCCTCAGCTACACAACGAAATTACACCACATTGACGGACACGACCTTCGAATGCCGCCCTGCGGCAAGCATACGTTTGTCGACGTAATGTCCACGCAGCGCTTGACAGCTCAATTGCAATGCGGATGAAATCTTGGATGATCACCAAGCCAAATTTCATGGCGCGATTCTGTCCGAATAATTTGAAGTTGACGAATTTTACAAATTCAGAGGTCAACAAATCTTTCATAAGCTCCGAACATAAAGTTGGGTGGGCGCTGGCAAAGCAGGCTGGGGTGGCAAATGAAAACGGCTAAAGACGCATTCAATCAACTCCTCATTGATTACAGCGATCTGATCTCCAACGGCTGGTTCGCTTCCTTGGCGCCCGGTTTGTTCGCTCCCTTGCCGCCCGGATGGTTCGCTGCAGGCAGCGGGTCGGGGGCAGGCGGCAATTCGGGTACGACCTCAAAAACCTTGCCAGCGACAATCGTCGGGTCCGGGAATTTCAAGGTAAACCTGGTTTGGGACTCGACCGTAACGTCAAGTACGTTTCAGGCTTCCATTAACAAGGCGGCCCTGGCTGTCGCCAACGCCCTTTCCGACACTCTGACGGTCAACCTGGGCATTACCAACAGCGGCACCGGCGGCGGCGCTTCGGCCGGCCCGAGTGGCGGATTGTATGAGTCCTATAGCTGGGTCTATTCCCACCTCAAAAGCGGCGATCCGACTTTCAGCTCCCTGTCGAATTCCACATCAATCCAGGGGCAAACCAACGTTGCCGTTTGGAACGCGCAGCTAAAGTTATGGGGAGTAGCCTCTACAAGCAGCCTGGATGGAAGCGCTCAATTTGCAACCGATATCGGTTCGAGCGCGCTTTTTGGCGTCGCTCTGCATGAGCTCACGCATGCCCTTGGACGGGTGCCCTACGGCTCTTCTCCAGACGTGTTCGATTTCTTCCGTTATACCGCACCGGGAAAAATGCTGTTTAGCTCTTCGATACCGGCGCCGCTGGCTTATTTTTCGATCGATGGCGGCGTTACGAATTTGGCCTACTACGGCATGAATTCCGACCCCAGCGATTTTTACAACGGCACTCCAACAGGCCAGATGCATAGCGTATATAACACGACGTACGATGCTTTCAGTGAATATTATTATTCGAATGGCGCATCGAACCAGTATTTATCCGCGCTCGATTTGCACAGCCTGGTTGCAATAGGTTTTCACCTGAATCCCCTAGCGGTGGTCAAAGCGACTGCAACCCTTACAACCACGCCGGTTGTCGTTTCGGACAGCGGGATAAATATTCAAAACAATCTCGATTACCTTAATTCTCATATTGACAGCATATACAGCATTTCTCAAAACGACACGTCGGTTCTCAGCATTACCGCTGCGCAGTCGGTGAGCGACAGCTCTATTCTTATGCTGTTGAATCTCTATGAGAAACTCAATGTAAACGTGACGGGCTCGTCAGGAAGCGACAATATTTATGGAATTGGCAATGCTAAGATCAATGGCGGTGGAGGCGTCGACAATATTTCTCTGCTTTGCCATACATCGACAACTGTAGATACAATTTGCGACACCTCAGCGGTATCGATCAGTAACCTGGAAAAAGTGACCGGCTTTTTGTCGACAGACAAAGTTCAGCTGGCCAACAGCGCGACGTCGCTTAATGGGCTGACCAATCTGGGGACCGGGAGTTCGTTAGCGGCCGGCGCCGCCGTTGCAACCGCCGTGCAAGTGGTGAAAGCGGGGGCTGCTTTCACGGTTTCACAAAGCGGCATAGACGTTTTGGATATTACTGGTGCGAGCTTCAGCAGCGTGTCCTCGTTGATAACCAGCCTGTCTTCAAATGCAGCAGGCTCGACTTATGCAACCTTCGGGGCTGCGGTGGCCAAGGGAAGCCACTTCCTCGTCGAGTACACTGGGAGCG
Organism: Beijerinckiaceae bacterium; assembly: GCA_046349215.1. Lineage (GTDB taxonomy): Bacteria > Pseudomonadota > Alphaproteobacteria > Rhizobiales > Beijerinckiaceae > JAJXWB01. Next base: position 485,372 of record JAXMCV010000004.1, on the reverse strand, counting down.
ACGGAACGCATATTGCCGAAATCACGCAAGGCGCCACTTCCAATCACCTCGCCAGCTCGTCAACAGGCGTGGATTTGATTGATTTGATCGGAGTGTCCCAGCACGTAGCGTCCAGCAATCTGCTTATCTTGGCAGCTTGAGACCTGCACGCTTGCAGGTCATCGTTGCGACATCCGCCCATGATCACTCGATGTCGACAGGTGCATGCTTGGCTTGACGCATGGAGTTTGTGGCCTTCTTGAACCAACTCTCGGAGGCTCGTCTATCGCACCTTCGAATGCGAGGCGGGATCTGCGCACCTCTTGCTGTCCGCGATCCGGAATAGCTGCATTTGAATCCGGCTACGGGGAGCCGGATGTTTACGATTCATTAAGTTTATGGCTCGTAATTTTTCGACTCTGGAGATCCTTCAATGTCGCCCGACCGCAACAAACGTTTTCTGGTGGCCTCGAACGAGGCTCTGACCGCCGCCGCCATCGTGCTGCTTCTCGGAGCGATCTTTCTGCCGGACAGGATCGACCGAAGCGGGCCAGGCATCGACTATTCCGCCACCGCTACAATAAAGAGCGGCTCGGGTTCGCGCCGCTGACGTTCGAAATTCGCGATGCGGCTGTGTTAGGGCCTGCGGCGCCTTTGTACTAGCTAAAACGACGGACTTCGTGCGGCGTCTGATCCCTTCAGGACCGGTTGCCATGATTTTCCGTGCCGACCTTTTGGGACTTAACATACAGATCGGGGCAGATATGCCAGCTCCACAGAGTGGCGGGCCTGCCTGCTACTCGTATGACAGGCAAGTTCCAGAATTTGGGTCCGGTCGGAGCGCTCATTCGAAAATCGTCGTCGACGGCCTAGTCAAGCGATCCCACGGCCCAGGCTTACGCCTTTTTCCCCGTCTTCCTGCGTTGCTGTCCCAGCCCAGACGCCTTTGCCAGCGCCGACCGACGCTTCGCGTAGGCTGGCGCGACCATCGGGTAATCGGGCTTCAGGCCCCATTTGTCACGGTACTGATCGGGCGTCATTCCGTAGGCGGTTCGGAGATGCCGCTTGAGCGATTTGAACTGCTTTCCGTCCTCCAGGCAGATAATGAAGTCCGGGGTCACCGACTTTCTAATCGCAACAGCCGGTTCGCCCGCTGGCGCGGCAGCCGCCACCGTTATACCGGATGCAATCTGGTTCAATGTCGCGTGAACCGAGTTAATCACGTTCGACAATTCTGCAAGCGGGACCGAGTTTTTTGACACGTAGGCGGACACGATGTCGGCCGCGAGTTCGATCATCTTGTTGGTCATGCCCAAATCTCCAAATCAAATATCCTAGGCGGAATTTGATAATAACACGGAAAAACTTTCGAGCACGGGCGGAAATTTGTCCTTTTGCAGCGCATATAAGCTGTCGGAGATTACGCGGATATGGCCTCAATATCCGCTAGCTTGCAGTCTCCGAAGCGCAGGTGAGTTGTCGATGTCGTCATTGGGATGCGCGGGCGACATCATCGTTTGGTGCAACCATCTTGGCTACGAGAATATTACGTACATCTTCCGGTTCCGCTTAATCGGAGACTAGGGATGCTTGAATTTACGGAGGGCTTCGGCGGCCAATCGGAAATGCCTGTTAACCCGCGGCGCGAGAAACAAGGATCTTCTCTAGAGTACGGGGGATCTTGTGAAACTTTCCGAGGGAGGACGCTATGCTCCAATTCGTCGTGACGACTCGCCAAACCCATCATTCCTGATTGGTTACACGGTATTGCGGAGCGAAATCATACTTGCTAGGGGCGCCGCGCGGGTCGAATATGCACAACCGGCCCATGTCGACAGGAAACGCAATCGGAAGCCAAAAGCCAAGCTCGATCACAAAGATTATGTCAGCCGACTTCGCGCAAATGGCGAACTCTGGAAACGCAAGCAGATCGAGAACCGTAAGGGTGTACCGGATGGTTTGGAATACCGCCGCCTGACAATTCGAAGAAACGATAGCCCTGTCATCAACGGTGATCGATCGGGCTTTACGAGGCATTGCGCTTCCTGTCGAGCGGATACGCGCCAATATCGCAATGGCGTTCAAACTATCGATTTGGTCGACGCCCCAGCGTTTGGTCTAGCAACTCGCTTGCGCGTAGAGCGCCAGGTAACCAAATGTCTGAAATGCCAAAAGTATATGAGCGAAGATATTTCCGACATTATGGCTACGACTCATGCTGCAGATGAATGCCAGCACAAGATGACGCAACGGTGCGTCGACTACATTGCTAAGAGAGCAGCGCTTCTTCCCTTCGAGACAGTCGGTGACGAGCTTGGTATCGCTCATCAGACCGTTGCCAAGGTTGCAGTAGAGTGCTGGCGCAAGTCGGAGCGATATGATTTTCCTCCGCCCCGCTATCTCGGAATCGACGAGATTTGTCTGAAATTTCCCAGCGACAAACGAAAACGCGATGCCGCCCCAGGCGCCGATGTGCGGGGTGAGCAAGTTGGCAACAAAAAGAAAAAAAGCACGAAGGTGGATAAGAAAAAAGACAAAGATTATTGCGCGGTATTCGTCGACCTTGATACAGGTCAGGTCCTCGACATGTTGCCTAAGCACGATTACAGGGCCGTTCTAGCTTGGATAAATGGGCTCAAGAAGGCAGGCAAACACCGCGAGATCCGTGCAGTCTCCATGGATTTTGCGCCACAATATAAGAAGGCCGTCACCGAGGCCTTACCTAATGTTGCGACCGTCGTTGACGCGTTTCATGTCGTGCATCAAGTGAGAAAAGCGTATCGTGAAGTATGGAGCAGGACGTTCGGACGCGGAAAGAAAAGGAAGCCCGCTATCGAACAGTTGAATCTTCCCGGAATTGATAGGATCGACGAGCTAACGACCGCTGATCTGGCCCGACAAACCTATCATCTCTTTAGGAACTGGTGGAACAGCGCGCTAACTCCGCTCGATGCCTATGAAGCGTTTCTTCAGTGGAGCGAGAATCTCCCGCTGCGATTGAAGCACGAAGAAAAATTTCGAAATGCCATCAAAACCATCTCATCGCGGGCAGAGGATGTATTTCACTATCATCTCTTTGCGGTCACAAACGGACCAACGGAGGCCTCTAATCGCATTACGCGGCGCGTGCATGAATTAAGTTCGCAATCCATGAAGTTCGAAACCTTGAGGCTCAAGATGCGAGCACGGCGGGTGTTGAAGCCGCGCCAGATTTTTCGCTGCGAGCAATGTCACTCGCAGACGCCCAGCAAATCCAAGAAAATCCATCATGAAATGTTCGTCGCGAGGTATCATATCACGTCGAATGACGAAATTTGGTTGTGTGAAGATTGTTCGACGTGGTGCAAGAAGCAGGATAAGGAGGAATATGTCTCAGTACATATCCAGCGGGCAACTGACGGCTATAGGTACCCGCTGAAAGATCTTCATGAGGAACGAATGCAAATGCGGCTCGAGATGGAGCAACTCGAAGCCGAGACGAATTCCGGAAAATATGACGATTGGAACGATTTTAAAGATAGAGCGGCCGGTTAAGAGGAGAGTGTTGGCGCTCGGAATCAGGCGTGTGAGCGCCAACCCACGATTTGATGCGAGATCAACAGGCTCTTGCCTGCGGAGGGCGTCCGAATTTGAAGGGTCCCGCTAATGCGACCACACCGGGTCGTGATCGGACCATTTCGCCGGCGTCAATCAACGAGGCGCAGATGCCGCAGAATAATGTATTCGATGATCGCGACGAGACGGTCATGGTCGCGAGACTTGCGGAATATGCACAATTCTTTCGCTTCAGAAACTCGCGGCGTGCTGTCGTGGTCATAGATCGTAAAGCGCTGCGCTTTCGCAGCGTCAAATCCAGTGAACGCGCATTGGCGCCTGCCATTTCGCGTCGCAAGCCACGGCTGAAGCGCGCCGTGGCGGACAATCTCATCAAATTCGTCATCGAACTGGCGGCCACGAAGCGTTTCCGGCAGTCGCACCAGTAGCCCGCGCTCAGCGACTGTCACGGGGCTTCCTGCACAAGGGCCAACCAGCGGCCTGAGTTTGATCGCGAACCAGTCATCCCACCCAGCTTCCGTTCGGTGGCTTGCCCCTTCCAGTATGGTTCCGCCGTACTGATCGGAGTTGAGTTCGCGAATACGGTCGACAAGCCGACCGCCGGCGCAGGTCGAGACTTTCGATAGCGGAAGCCCAACGCTGTTGGCGAGGTCGCCGAGACCAGGGCAGCACGCCGCGTATACGGTGCGTTCTTCGCCGGGCCTGTAACTGGCGCGGTACTCTGCCGAGAGGAAGAGTTCGCTCGGCGGATTGGTGAATTTGGCCCCGCCGATGACTGCCCAGTTAATATGCTCCGGCTTCGTCCTGATGTGGAACGAAGGTTTTACGGCTGCGGGAACTGCTGACGCCGGAGCGACAGCCGGAACTGGCATGCCGAGCGTGTGGCGGGCGACCACCAGTTCGACGACAGATTCGAGCATTTTCAGAATCTGTGAGAGCTCAGACGTGGGCTCGATTGAAGACTTGTCATTCATTTTGAGAACTTTCTGGGGTTGAGACACAGGTATCCACAAAATCCAATCGGTAAACGCCATAGTCGCCAGGATGAAATCCAAGCAAGCAGCACAACTGCCGGCATGAAAGCACGAGGCTTAAGTCTCTGCGTTCGTCGCTCACGAAGTGAAAGCGTCCCTGCATCGCAGGTGTAGCCAACCAAACACGATAGAAAATGCAGCGCCGCGTCCGCGTCGAACGCTTCTGGAGAATGTATAAGCCAGAGTGTTGAAACGATGGCCTTCTCAATAACGAGTCAGCCGACTCGAATTTTGATTGCTGCAAGGTGGCAACGCCGATTGCCTTGTCGAAATCGCACCACGCGCAACACCGCGCTTCGCGTTCATCCGGAGTGCGCGGCGTACAGGAGCTCGTTCACTGGCGTGAGGTAACGGCTCGACTGGGTGGCGGCGATCGACGACCTTTTCGCAAAGTGCTTGCAGGCATGCGGCACAGCCTGAAGAAGGCGGGCGGCCTTAACTACAGGCTTGCGCTTCACTCTTTCGGGGGCAGTAGACCTGCTTTTTTATTCCTTCAAATCCCACTGGCAGATGCGATAGCCGCCATGACGTTCGATATTGTCGACGTGGATGTGGTCATTGTGGAATGCGTCCGATCCCGGTCCAAGCACAGTCGAAAATCTTGCGCAGGCGCTGAGGCGCAGATCCCTGGCCAGCCACACGTTGGCCGGGTCAAGAATTCGCCGCAGGCCCGCGGAGGTCGCGAGCGCGTCGAGGTCCAGCGCGTCGCCTTTTCCATGTTCGCTGGGCTTTGCTGAGGGGTCGCCATTTCGCCCGCGGCATTCGAAAGAGCCCGCCCCGACGATCGTCTGCAGGGTCTCACTTCGTTTCGCCACAAGCGGCCCGAGATCCTCGCGCACCCAGAGTGCGAAGGTTTCGGCGAATTCGCATCGCAGCAGCGCTGGCGGCGAAATCGTGACCTCGCCCTGAGGTGTAAGCACCTTCTTCAGTTCCACCGGTTCGTCGATCTGGCAGAGGTCGTCCGCCTGGCGGGCCTTCTCAACCCGAGCAAGTCCCGGGGACAGACGGGCGAAGCAATCGGGATCGGGCCGGGCCGCATTGCGGTTGGGGGCATGGGGCGGAAGCGGCGGCTCGGCTCGCGAAAGATCGTCGGGCCGGGGTGGCGGCAGCGGCGCGGCCGAAAAATCTTCGGCCACGACAGGGCCCATGTCCGTCGGACGCGGCGGGGGTAGAGGCGTGGGCAAGCCGGCGCCGCCATCCAGCGCAATGCACAAGCAAGCCCAGATTGCCGTTGCGCCGCCCGTGTGCTTTTTCGTGTCGCCGCCTGCCATTGTCTGCCCCGCCGGTCCTGCGTCTCGCTCAAACGCGGCCGCACGTCATACGGTTTCCAGGAGGGCTGGCGACGTGGGGCTTGTGCTAGGATCGCGTATACAGCTTGGCTAAACAATGAGAACGGGAAGGGTAGGAAATGTACCAGGAGATCGTCTACGAGGTCGCCGATCGCGTCGCGACCATTACGCTCAACCGACCGGAACGGCTCAACGCCTGGACGAGCCGCATGGAAAGCGAATTGCGCGCGGCAGTAAACGCAGCAGTCGAAGACAAGGCGGTTGGCGCGATCGTCGTCACCGGCGCAGGACGCGGCTTCTGCGCCGGGGCCGACATGTCGATCCTCACCGGCATCACCGCGGAGCCGGATGCGCGCAATGCCGATACGGCAGGTTCGGGCGGAAGCTCCGACAATTTCGCCCAAAAATTCTCCTGGATGCTCGCGGCGCCCAAGCCGATCTTCATCGCGATAAATGGACCCATTGCCGGCATCGGGCTGTGCTTTGCCGTATTCGGCGATTTTCGTTACATGGCGGACGGCGCAAAGCTCACGACAGCCTTCGCCAAGCGCGGCCTGATCGCCGAACACGGCATTTCGTGGATGCTGCCGCGGCTGATCGGCACTATGAACGCGCTTGATCTCCTGTGCTCAGCCCGCACGATCGAGGCGCGGGAGGCCGAGCGTCTTGGCCTCGTACGTACGCTGCCGGCCGAAGGATTCCTCGCTGCCGTCCAGGCGAAAGCGCGAGAAATGGCGACGACGGCTTCGCCGCGATCGATCGGCGTAATCAAGCGGCAGGTCTATAATTCGCACTTCCAGTCGCTGGCGGAGGCCTGGGCGGTCGCCGACAAGGAAATGATTGCTTCCTTTGCCTCCGAAGATTTCAAGGAAGGCGTCGCGCATTTCGTCGAGAAGCGTGCGCCGGCCTTCACTGGACGGTAGGCAGACGGTGGTTCGTGTCGTTCCATTCGTTCATTCGCTTCCATTCGAGGAGGAAAAGGCCTGGATTGCCGCTATCGAAAAGGCGGCCCCAGGCATTGAGCTGCGGCCGCTTGCGGACTTGAGCGCGCAAGACTGCGCTCGCGCCGAGGCGGCAATCGTCGCCAATCCGGAACCTCGCGCGCTAGCGCGCCTCTCGAGCTTGCGCTGGGTGCAGAGCCTGTGGGCTGGCGTCGAGCGATTGATTGCGGAAATCCCGCCTGAAATCACGATCGTCCGAATGACGGATCCCCAACTTGCCCGGACAATGGGCGAAGCCGTGCTCGCCTGGACCTTCTACCTGCATCGCGACATGCCGCTTTACGCCCGCCAGCAGAAGGCGCGGCTCTGGCGCCAGCGTGATGTAAAGCGACCCGAAGACAGATGCGTTGGTCTGCTCGGGTTGGGGCGTATGGGGCAAGAAGCGGCGCGCCGACTTTCCGGGAACGGCTTCGATGTCATAGGCTGGAGCCGCTCGCCTCGCGATGTCGCCGGGATTGAGACCTTTAGCGGCGACGCTGGCCTGTGCCAGGTCCTGGGCCGCGCCGACATCCTTGTCGTGCTGCTGCCGCTGACTGCGCAGACGTCAGGCCTGCTCAACGCGCAGCGGCTCGCGCAGATGAAATACGGCGCCGCGCTGATCAACTTCGCGCGCGGCGCCATTGTCGAGGAGCAGGCCTTGTTGGCCCGTCTCGACTCGGGCGCGCTCGATCATGCGGCGCTCGACGTCTTTGCGACGGAGCCATTGCCGGAAGAATCGCGTCTGTGGACGCACGAGCGTGTGACCGTGCTGCCACACATTTCGGCGCCGACAAGCGTTTCGACTGCGTCGTTGATCGCTGCAGCCAATCTGCTCGCCTGGTTCGAGAGCGGACGCGTGCCGGATGCCATTGACCGCCTCCGGGGATATTGACCGCCGACCTAACCCCGTCCGAAAACGCCAAGGTTGCGTCCATCTCTGACAAGCCGGAGGCTTCCGGTTTTGTCAGGATGCCCGGGCGCGCGTTCATGCGACGCGTCTTCTTGGGGGGAAACGGATGTTGAAACGTGTCCTGTACGCCGTAGCGATCTTGCCCGTTCTCGGCGCTATCTCGCTGTCACCGGCAATCGCCGGTACGCTCGACCGGCTTCGGTCCGACAAGACGATCCGACTTGCCGTACGCGATGACGCTCCGCCCTTCTCCTTCACGAACGCCACCGGCGAGTCGGCCGGATACATGGTCGATCTCTGCCGCAAGGTCGTCGCCAATATCGCGGACCAGCTCAAGATGGCGGAGTTGAAGATTGCTTATGTTTCGGTGAAAGCCGACACGCGTTTCGACACAATGGCATCCGGCAAGGCCGACCTTCTATGCGAGCCGACGTCCGTGACGTTGTCGCGGCGCGAACGTGTCGACTTTTCACTGCCAACTTTCATCGACGGCGCAAGCCTGATGGTCAAGGGCGCCGGTCCGAATTCCTTTGCCGCGCTTTCGGGCAAGAAAGTCGGCGTGCTCGAGGGAACGACCACCGAGCAGGGCCTTCGGGTCGCGCTGAAGGATGCTTCCATCAACGCTGAAGTCACACCTTTCAAGACGCACACGGATGGCGTCAAGGCGCTGCAGAGCGGCGCAATCGCCGCATATTTCGGCGACCGGTCGATACTCCTCTACCTCGCGATGAACGCGCCAGACGCCAAGGAGCTCAACATCGCCAACGAATATTTCTCATTTGAGCGCTATGCGCTGGCCATGCAGCGCAATGACGACGATTTCCGGCTGGCGGTTGATCGGGCGCTGAGCGGCATCTATCGCCGGGGTGAGTTTGCAGCGTTGTTTGCCGGGACCTTTGGCGCGCAGGCGCAGCCCACCGAACTCCTGAAGACGCTCTATCTCTTTTCGGCGCTGCCGGAGTAAGACGTGCGCCGCAACTTGCGTGCGCGGGCCGTCGCGGTGAGAAAAATGCCGCGTTATCTCGTGACGCCTTCGAGCGCCTCGTTGACCATGTCAAGCTTGTGACGGATGTGGTCGCGCAGGATGCGCCCTAGCGCAGGCCCGTCGCGGGCCTCCAGCGCCTTCAGCATGGCGTCGTGATCGGCGACCGCTTCCGCCCAGCGCGCCGGCGATTTTTGCGCGGTAAACCGAATAGACGCCGTGCGCGCCACCAGCGTCTGGAACATCGCGGTGAGCGTGACATTGCCCGCTGCCTCGAAGATGGCCTCGTGGATGGCGCGGTTCAGCCTGTAATAGGGCGCTATCTCGCCGCGCTCGTAGTGCCTGACCATCTGCTCGTGCGAACGGCGGATGCGCGCCAATTCGGCATTCGTGACGCGCGCGCAGGCGAGTTCGCCGGCGAGCCCTTCCAGCGCGCCCATGATCGGGAACAGTTCGGCAACGTCCTCGCGCGAGATCTTGGCGACGATGGCGCCGCGGTTCGGCACAAGACGGATCAGGCCTTCGGCGGCCAGCGCCTTGAACGCCTCGCGCATCGGCGTGCGCGACACGCCGAATCGCTGGCAGAGATCGGCCTCCGGCGCTTTTTTTCCCGCGACCAGTTCGCCGTTGACGATCATTTCCCGCAATTGCGCGGCGACTTCCTCATGCAGGCTCTTGCGAGGGATGATCTCGTTCATGTCGTTCAGGCCGCTTCTTCGAAAGGCTTTTCCGGCCGCATGAGGAAGGCCGTCATGCCGCCGAGCGCCAGGAGGGCCATCGACATCAGGAACGGCAGATACCAATTGCCGGTCTGGTCGATGACGAAGCCGGCAACCAGCGGCGAAACGATCGCCGCAAAGGCGGAGCCCGTGTTCATCAGGCCGGACGCCGTGCCAGAATATTTTGGCGCGATATCCATCGGGATCGCCCACATGGGGCCGATCACCAATTCGGCGCAGAAGAATCCGAGGGACAGGCAGATGGCCACCGTCGTGATGTCGCGAGTCCAGAAGATCGGCATTAGCGACAGGAAGGCGCCGGCGAAGCCGAGCACGGTGATCGACAGGCGCGCAAGGCGGAGGTTCCCGGTGCGCTTGTATATTCCATCAGATAGCACGCCTCCGAGGGTGTCGCCGACTACGCCAGCAAAGAAAACGCCAGAGGCGAAGATCGCCGAATTCTTGATGTCGAGATTATAGCTGTTCTTGAAGAACAGCGGCAGCCAGTTGAGATACAGCCACAGGCACCAGCCGTAGCAAAAATAGGTCAGGGTGACGGGCCACATGCGTCGCACCAGGGGCGCCCACGGGATTTTGACCCTTCCGGCGACCGCGCGCTGCGGCAGCGTTGCGAGTTCATCGGGCGTGATCGCAGGATGGTCTTTCGGCTCGTCGCGGAAATACCAGACCCAGGCTATTACCCAGAGCAGGCTCACGCCGCCGAGTACAACGAAGCTGCCACGCCACGTGAAAAGAACCATGAGCCATGCGACAAGCGGGGGCGTGATGGCGTTGCCCAGTCGCGCGAAGGAATGGGTGATGCCCTGCGCAAAGCCGCGCTTGCCCGAAGGCGTCCAGTATTGCATGGCGCGCGTTGCGGTCGGGAAGGTGGCGCCTTCACCGAAGCCAAGCAGCACGCGAAACAGGAAGAGCGACACGAGGCCGCTGGCAAGGCCGGTCAACGCGGTTGCGACCGCCCATATCAGGCCGCAGGCGAACAGCGTACGGCGCGGGCCGAAGCGATCGCCGACGAGACCGCCGATCACCTGGAAGATCAGGTAGGGATACGCGAAGCCGGAAAAGACCAGACCGAGCTGTGTGTTGGAGAGGCCCAGTTCTTTCTGGATGGCGCTCGCTGCCGTGCCGACGTTCACGCGGTCGACGTAGGTGATGAAATACATCATGCACAACAGGCCGAGCACCACATGCGTGGCCTTGAACATCCTGCCCATGTTTCCTCCCGACCGCCGGTCGTTGCGCCGGCTCTGTTGCTTTCAGCTTGCTGCAGTCTCCCGCAGATAATCCATCGCCGCCTGCGTCCCGCCGAGATTGTGGGGCACGCCGGCGAGCTTCAGGCCCATCTCGACGCCCGACAGCGCGCCTACGAGGGTCAGATCGTTGATGTCGCCTAGATGACCGATGCGGAACGCCTTGCCTGCGAGCTTGCCGAGACCTGTGCCGAGCGACATGTCGAATTTTTCAAGGATGATCGCGCGTAGGCGATCGGCGTCGTGACCCTCGGGCATCATTACGCCGGTCAGCACGGGCGAATGCAGGCGCGGATCCCTGCAGACCGTTTCGAGACCCCAGGCCTCGACCGCGCAACGCGTGGCCGCGGCATGGCGCTGGTGCCGGGCAAAGACTGCATCGAGGCTTTCGTCATTCAGAAGGTCAATCGCGGCGTCGAGGCCGTAGAGCAGGTTGGTGGCCGGCGTGTACGGGAAGAAACCGTTCGCGTTATGCGGGATCATCTCGTCCCACGACCAGAACAGGCGCGGCAGTTTCGCCGCCTTCGATGCGGCGAGCGCCTTTGCGCTGACGGCGTTGAAGGAAATGCCGGGCGGCAGCATCAAGCCCTTCTGCGAACCCGAAACCGTGACGTCGACACCCCATTCGTCGTGCCGGTAGTCGGCGCAGGCAAGGCCGGAAATCGTGTCGACAAGCAGGAGCGCGGGATGACCTGCGGCGTCGATGGCGTCGCGAACCTCGGCGATGCGCGAGGTGACGCCGGTCGAGGTCTCGTTATGGACGACGCAAACCGCCTTGATCGTGCAGTCCTTGTCTTCGCGCAACTTGCGTTCGATCAGCGAGGCGTCGACGCCGCCACGCCAGTCTGTCGGGATGAATTCCGGCTGCAGGCCGAGTTTCAGCGCCATATTTTTCCACAGGGTGGAGAAATGACCTGTCTCGTACATGAGGATGCGGTCGCCTGGCGAAAACGCGTTAGCGAGCGCGGCTTCCCAGGCGCCGGTGCCCGACGCGGGGTAGATAAAGACATGGCCGTCCGTCTTGAATATGCCCTTCAGCTTGGACAGCACGCGCTTTCCGAGCTTCTGGAATTCCGGGCCGCGGTGGTCCAGCACCGGCATGTCCATGGCCCGCATGACACGCTCGGGAACGGGACTGGGCCCGGGAATCTGCAGAAAATGCCGGCCCGCTCGCCGGCGTTCATTGGCGCTCATGTCGCTCTCGCCCCCGCGGCCGAGGCCGCATGTTGTTGCGAAAAGTGAATAATGAATGCAAAATTCAGTCAAGGGAGGAGGCAAAATGGGTGCATCGGCGGCGGCGCTGGAACGCGAGTTGCGGGGCGGCGACGTAGGCGAAGTCCTGTTCGACGCCTTCTCGCGCGGCCGCTACGCGACGGACGCTTCCGCCTACCAGATGGTTCCGGTCGGCGTCATCGTGCCAGAGACGATGGAACAGGCCGAGCGCGCATTGCAGATCGCGCGGCAGGCCGGCCAGCCGGTGCTGGCGCGCGGAGGCGGCACGTCGCAATGCGGCCAGACGGTCAACGACGCTCTGGTCATCGATTGCTCGAAACACCTGAACAAAGTGCTGTCGCTTGATATCGGGGCGCGGCGGGCGACTGTGGCGCCTGGGATCGTGCTTGACGAATTGAATCGTCAATTGAAGCCGCACGGTCTGTGGTTTCCCGTCGACGTCTCGACCGCCTCGCGCGCGACGATCGGAGGGATGGCTGGCAACAATTCATGCGGCGGACGTTCGCTGCGTTACGGCACGATGCGCGACAATACTCTCGCCATCGACGCCGTGCTCGCCGATGGGACGAAAGCACATTTCGGACGCGTATCAGCCGATCTTTCGGACGTCGCGGCAAACGATCCGGCGCGAAAGCTATTTTCCGACATGCTGGCGCTTGGCGAACGCGAGGCCGAGGAAGTCGCCTCGCGCTTTCCTGCGGTGCAGCGCCGCGTCGGCGGCTACAATCTCGATGCGTTGGCTCCGCCCGGCAGCCAGTCCGACGGCAAGGTCAATCTCTCGCACCTGCTGGTGGGATCGGAAGGCACGCTTGGCTTCTCGACGGCGATTGAGCTGCAGCTCTGGCCGTTACTTGGCAGACGCGGCGTCGGCGTGTGCCATTTCGGATCCTTCTACGAGGCGATGAATTGCGCGCAGCATATTGTGCGGTTGCGTCCGATCGCCGTGGAACTCGTCGACCACACGATGATCGAACTGGCGAATGCGATTCCGATCTTCCGCCCGACGCTCGAAAAGGTAGTCCGCGGCGAGCCGGAGGCGCTGCTGCTCGTCGAATTCGCGGAGAGCGACTCCGAGAACCTCAGACGGCTCGCCAGCTTGCGGGACCTCATGGGCGATCTCGGGTTCGGTTGGGACAAGGACAGGCGCAAATGGGGCGGCGTCGTCGAAGTGGTCGATCCGACGCTGCAGAACGCCATCACCGACCTGCGCACTTCCGGCCTCAACATCATGATGTCGATGAAGGACGCCAGGAAGCCCGTGTCTTTCGTCGAGGATTGTGCGGTGCCTCTCGCCGATCTCGCGGATTACACCGCGCGGCTGACCGAAGTGTTCGAGAGGCACGGTACATCCGGCACTTGGTATGCGCATGCCTCTGTCGGCTGCCTGCATGTGCGCCCCGTCCTTAACCTGAAGCTGGAAAAGGACGTCAAGACGATGCGCGCCATTGCCGAGGAAGCCTTCGCGCTGGTGCGCGAATATAAGGGCTCGCATTCCGGCGAACACGGCGACGGCATAGTGCGTTCCGAATTTCACGAGCAGATGTTTGGCTCGCGGCTGGTCGGCGCCTTCGAGGAGGTGAAGGACCGCTTCGACCCGGAGGGCCTCTACAATCCCGGCAAGATTGTCCGCGCGCCGAGATTCGACGATCGCAGCAAATTTCGCTTCGGCCCGGATTACCGGAGCATAGATTTCAAGCCGGCTCTCGACTGGTCGGAATATTCGGGCGGCGCAGGCGGCCTCTCCGGCGCGGTCGAGATGTGTAACAACAATGGCGCCTGCCGGAAATTGTCCGGAGGCGCCATGTGTCCCTCCTATCGCGCGACGCAGAACGAGAAGGATGTCACGCGAGGCCGCGCCAACGTGTTGCGCCTCGCGCTATCCGGTCAGCTCGGGCCGGGCGCGATCGCATCGGACGAAATGGCCGAAAGCCTGAAACTCTGCGTTTCCTGCAAGGCGTGTCGTCGTGAATGTCCGACCGGGGTCGATATGGCGCGGATGAAGATCGAGGTTCTCGCCGCCCGCGCCCGCACCGGGGCGCTGAACCTGCGCGACAGGCTGGTCGGCTACATGCCACGCTATGCTCGATTTGCGGCGCGACTGCATGGCCTCCTCAATCTGCGCAATCGTTCGGCGCTGCTGGCGCGATTCGGCGAACGCTCGATGGGTATCGCCGCCAGTCGTCAGCTGCCCGCCTGGCGGCCGGACCGATTCGAGCCTGCCCGCCACAGTGTTGGACGGATGGAGGGCCCTGAAGTCGTGCTATTCGCCGACACGTTCAACAGCGCCTTCCAGCGCGAGAAGCTGGACGCGGCTCTGAAGGTGTTGACGGCTGCCGGGTACCGCGTGCATTTGCCGCGCGCCGCCGACGGCGCGTCGCGTCCGGTGTGCTGCGGGCGCACGTTCCTCTCGGCAGGCCTCGTCGATGAGGCGAAAGCCGAGATGCGGCGCGCGCTCGACACGTTCGCGCCCTATGCCGAGCGCGGTGTGCCGGTCGTCGGTCTTGAGCCCTCCTGCCTCCTGACCTTCCGTGACGAGGCGGGGGCGATGGGTTTGGGCGAAAGGGCGAAGATTGTCGCCGACAAGGCCGAACTTTTCGAGGAATTTGTGGCGCGCGAAATGAAGGCGGGCCGCTTCCGTCTCGATTTCAAGCCGGTCGCTTCGAAGGCGCTATTGCATGGCCATTGTCACCAGAAGAGTTTTGGCGCGATGGGCGCGGTCGACGCTTGCCTCGCGCTCGTGCCAGACCTCAAGGTCGAAACGGTCGATTCGAGCTGCTGCGGCATGGCCGGCGCTTTCGGTTACCAGGCCGAGACGGTCGAGGTCTCGCGCAGGATGGGCGAACTGGCGCTGCTGCCAGCGGTGCGCGCCGCAGATCGCGACACGCTCGTCATTGCCGACGGATTTTCCTGCCGCTGCCAGATCGAAGACGGCGCGAAACGACAGGCGCTGCATGTCGCCGAGGTCATGGCGATGGCGTTGACCGACCACCAGCGGACCGGAGCATGATCGTGCGCCGCCTCGCTTCGCTCACACTTGGTGTTCTCATGTCGATCGCCGCCGGGGGCGCCACCGCCGCCTCGCTCGAAATCTTCCACGCCGATTCGCTCGCCGGTCCTATGCGCGGCCTGAAAAGCGCATTCGAGACGAAACAGGCTGGCATTACGGTCAATCTGACATCGGCAACCTCCAAGCAGCTCGCCGAACGCATACTGGCGGGCGAACGCTGCGACGTATTCGCCTCCTCCGCGCCTTCGGTGATCGAGAACGACCTGATGACGCCGGCGAGCCATGCACCGGTCGCCGCGTGGCTAGCCGTCTTCTCGGCCAACGAGATGGTTGTCGTCACGCGTTCCGGCAATCCGCGGCGCATCGCGCGCATGGCGGATCTCGCCGCGCTCGACCTGCGCTTGGCGCGCGTGACGGGCGACAAGGATCTCGCCACGCAGCGCTCGATCGATTTCATCGGTCGCGCCCTGAAGCTGGAAGGCGTCGATCCGGGACTGGCGCAAAAAATACTCCAGAAGGCGCCGGCCGATCCGACTCGCCCCGTGCCCGTCCCGGCGGTGATCGACGCCGTGAAGAGCGGCGCGGCGGATGCGGGCGTCGTCTATCTGTCCGCGGCGGTCGCGGCGCAGGATGGCGTGGCCGTCATCCGTTTTCCGGCCGAAGTGAACATGAGCGAGGTGATCCGCAACGCCGCCACGGTGCCGGCTACGGCGCAGAATGCCGCGATGGCCGAAGCCTTCGTGAAATTCCTGCTGAGCGCCGAAGGCAGAGAGATCCTCGAGCGGACGGGGCAGCCGCCGATCGTCCCGCCGGCTCTGATCGGGGCCGTTCCGGACGCCGTGCGCTAGCGCGCCCCCGAAGTTTTGCGCGTGGCCGTTCCGGCCTAGTATGGGGCGAAATTTCGAGCGACAGGACCTACATGCCAAATGGCGCGCAAGCTCTGATGCAAACGCTGGTCAATGCCGGCGTCGAGGTATGCTTCACCAATCCCGGCACGTCGGAAATGCATTTCGTGGCGGCGCTCGATTCGACGCCGGGCATGCGCGCCGTACTCTGCCTGTTCGAGGGCGTGGCGACGGGCGCGGCCGATGGTTACGCGCGCATGGCGGGAAAACCCGCCGCGACGCTGCTGCACCTTGGCTGCGGCCTCGGCAACGGGCTAGCCAACTTGCATAATGCGCGCAAGGGCAAGGTTCCGGTCGTCAACATTGTCGGCGATCACGCGACCTATCATGTTCAATATGACGCGCAACTGCAGTCCGATATCGAGACGGTGGCGCGCAATGTTTCCCCTGGCTTCGTGCGTGCCTCCAAAAGTACGGCGGACCTGTGCCGTGACGCGATCGACGCGGTCGAGGCCGCGAATGGACCACCCGGCCAGGTCGCCACGCTGATCCTGCCGGCCGACGTCTCTTGGGGCGACGGCGCGACGCCCGAACCAGCTGCGACCCTTCAGCGCCCGCCGGCCGCCGACGATGCGGCGGTCGAGGCGATCGCCGCCGCCATTCGATCCGGTGGCCGCACGGCCATCTTGCTGGGCGGCGCGGCGCTCCGCGAGGCTTCGTTGCAGACGGCGGCGCGGATCGCTGCGCATAGCGGCGTGAAACTCTACGCCGAGACCTTTCCGACGCGCATGGAGCGCGGCGCCGGAGTACCCGGCATCGAACGCCTCGCCTATCTCGCCGAAATGGCGTCACTGCAACTGAAGAATTGCGACAGGCTGATACTCGTCGATTGCAAGGCGCCCGTTTCCTTCTTCGCCTATCCCGGCAAGAAGAGCTATCTCGCGCCGGAAGATTGCGTCGTGCAGGAATTATCGTCGCCGGCGCAGGATGCAGGCGCCAGCCTTCGCAAACTCGCGATGGCGCTGGGCGCCGACAATGTCGCGCCCGCGCCGGCGCCCGCTTCGCGGCCAGCCGCGCCGCGTGGCAAGAAATTGACGGCGGAAAAGGTCTGCAAGGCAGTCGGCCACTTGCTGCCTGAAAACGCCATTCTCGTCGACGAGGCCATCACGTCGGGGCTCATGTTGTCGAAATATACAGCAGGCGCGCCGCGCCACGACCTGCTGACGCTGACCGGCGGCGCCATCGGGCAGGGCCTGCCCAATGCGGTCGGCGCGGCGATTGCCTGTCCGGATCGGCCCGTCCTCGCGCTGATCGGAGATGGCAGTTCGATGTACACGATACAATCGTTGTGGACGATGGCGCGCGAGAAGCTGAACGTCACGACGGTCGTTTTCAACAACGCGTCCTATTCGGTTCTGAACGTCGAACTGGAGCGCGTCGGCGCGGAGAAGATCGGCGACAAGGCGCGGGCGCAACTCGACCTCTCGAAGCCCGTTCTCAATTTCACGCAGATCGCCGAAGGTTTGGGCGTGGCGGCTGTGCGCGCCACCGATCCCGAGGCGTTCACCCGCGCCTTGGAACGAGCGTTGGCCAGTCGCGGCCCGCATCTAATCGAGGCCGTCGTGCCGCCGACGCTCGCCGGCGTTAAGCTGAAACTGCTGCCGCATCTTCTCGGCTCGCTCGACAAAATGCCGCAACCCCTGGCGCACATGCTCAAGCGTAAGATCGCTCCTTAAGGCCAGGGAGGACGTTATGGCAAGCACGATCCAATCCGACGTCGTGATCGCCGGCGGCGGACTTGCCGGCATCGTCACCGCTCTCGAATGCCTGCGCGCCGGAAAGTCGGTCACGCTGGTCGACCGCGACACGCCGGAGCGGCTTGGGGGCCTCGCGCTCTGGGCTTTCGGCGGCATGGCGCTCGTCGGCACGCCGCTGCAGGCGCGCATGAAGATCCCGGACACGCCGGAGATCGCGCTTAAGGACTGGTTCCGTTTCGGGGAGGTCGGCGAGGCCGATCATTGGCCGCGCGCCTGGGCGCGCTATTATGTCGAGAATTCGCGTAGAGAGGTCTACGACTGGCTGCTCGGCGAAGGCCTGAAATTTATGCCGGCGGTCAACTGGGTCGAGCGCGGCCTGCAGGGCGACGGCAACAGCCTGCCGCGCTATCACATCGTCTGGGGCACGTCGCAGCACATGACGCGCACTCTGATTGCCGCGATGCGCGCGGCGGATGCGGGCGGCAGGCTGAACATTCTGCACCGCCATCGCATTGCCTGTCTCGATCATGTCCGAGGCGCGGTTTCCGGCGCGCTGGCGATCGACGAGGAAACCGCCGCCGAAACGCGGATCGTGGCGCCGCTGGTCGTTCTGGCGATGGGCGGCCTCAACGGCAGTCATGAGCAGGCGCGCGCCAACTGGCCGAAGGACCGGCCGATGCCGGCTGCGATGCTGAACGGAGCGCATCCTTACGCCGACGGGAAGCTGCATCATCTGGCGGCCAACGATCTCGGCGCGCAAATCACCCACGCGGGCGAAATGTGGAATTACGCCGCCGGCTTTCCGCATCCGTTTCCGCATTTTCCTGGTCATGGCCTCTCGGCCATTCCCTGCAAGTCGGCTCTGTGGCTGAACCACCGTGGAGAACGCATCGGCCCGGCGCCGCTGGTGACCGGCTACGATACGCACGACCTCTGCCAACGCGTAGCTGCGCAGGAAAAGCCCTGGACCTGGCATCTTCTGAACTGGCGGATCGCCGCAAGGGAATTCGCCATTTCCGGCGCCGAGCACAATCCCCGAGTTCGTGATCGCCAGTTCCTTATGTTCCTCAAGGAAACGCTGCTCGGCAATCACCGCTTCGTGCGACAGATGCAGCGCGAGAGCCCGCATTTCCTCGTTGACGACACGTTGGCGGGCCTTGCCGCAAAGATGAATGCGCTGACAGGAACCGACGATGTGACGTCCGAAACGCTGCGGGCGACCGCAGACGCCTTCGACGCCAACTTCGTCAATGGTTCGAAACTTCATAACGACGACCAGATCAGGCGAATTCTTCACGCGCGGCAATGGCCCTCGGACCGGTTGCGCACTTCCAAGCCCGCGCCGCTGCAAAAACGCGGCGCCGGACCCTACATCGCCATGCACATGCAACTCGTCACGCGCAAGAGCCTCGGCGGGTTGCAGACCGACCTGCAGAGCCGCGTGCTGGATGCCGTTGGCATGCCAATCCCCGGGCTGTTCTGCGTCGGCGAGGCGGCGGGTTTCGGCGGCGGCGGCGCCTCGGGCAAGCGGTCTCTGGAAGGCACGTTTCTGCCGGGGTGCATCCTGACTGCGCGGGCGGCCGCGCGTGCGATGTGAACGCGAAACTTCAATAAGCAGTGCGCGCGGCCGCCGCGGCGCCTTAGTCTGGCGTCAGAAGCCTGCGCAAAGCCGGAAGCCAAAAGTCCATGAAAGTCAAAGCCGAAGCTGAAGCGCCGCCGAAGCGCCGTAGCATCTTCTCGCCGCTTGGCCACGCCGTGTTCCGCCGCATCTGGACGGCGAGCGTCCTTTCGAACCTAGGCCTGCTGATCATGGGCGTCGGCGCGGCTTGGGCGATGACTGAAATGACGTCGTCGGCCGAAATGGTAGCGCTTGTGCAGGCATGCCTTATGTTTCCCGTAGCGCTCGTCTCGGCGCCGGCCGGCGCGGCCGCCGATATGTTCGACCGGCGCATTGTCGGTCTGGTCGCCCTGTCTATTGCCTTCGCCGGCGCATGCGCTCTCTCGGCGCTAGCCTGGTTCGGGATGCTCAGCCCGCCGCTGCTGCTCACTTTCTGCTTTTTGATCGGGAGCGGTATGGCGCTGTTTGGACCCTCCTGGCAGGCTTCGGTCGGCGAACAGGTGCCGTCCCAGGATCTGCCTGCCGCTGTCGCGCTCAATGGCATCAGCTATAACCTGGCCAGAAGCTTCGGCCCCGCGATCGGCGGCGCGATCGTCGCTGCGTTGGGCGCCATCGCAGCTTTTGCCACCAACGCGCTCTTTTACCTGCCGCTGATGGTCGTTCTGCTGCTTTGGAAGCGCCAGAAGGAGCCGGCGCGATTGCCGCCCGAGCGACTCGCGCGCGCTGTCATTTCGGGTGTGCGCTACATCATGCATTCGCCATCCATCCGCATTGTCCTTTTGCGGACAATGGCCATGGGCATCGTTGGCGGCTCAGTCTCCGCCCTGCTGCCTATTGTCACGCGTGATCTGCTTGGCGGCGATGCGCGAGATTTCGGTGTGATGCTGGGCGCGTTTGGCTTCGGTGCGGTGATTGGCGCGCTAAACGTGTCGCGCTTGCAATCCCTGCTGGGCGCGGAGGGGGCCGTGCGGTTGTGCATCGTGCTGATGGCGGCCGGCGTCGCGATTGTTTCGGTCAGCCACTCGAAGCCTCTGACGGGGGCAGCGTTGCTGTTGGCCGGCGCCGGCTGGACGGCATCAGTCACACTGTTCAACGTCGGCATTCAGCTTGCAGCGCCCCGCTGGGTCGCCGGTCGCGCGCTTGCGGCTTTCCAGGCCGCAATTGCGGGAGGTATCGCGGCTGGCGCGTGGATCTGGGGTGCAACCGCGAAGTCTGCCGGCGTCTCTGACGCCCTGATGCTCTCCAGCCTTGCCCTGATTCTTTCGGCGGCCCTAGGCATCTGGATGCGGATGCCGCAGGTGCGCGCGCCTAACGAGCCATCATCCGAATGGCTCGAGGATCCCGACATGCGGCTGCAACTCACAGACCGCAGCGGACCGATCGTCGTGGAGATCGAATATCGCGTAGACTCGAAGCGCGCGCGGTTGTTCTATGCCGTCATGCAGCAGGTCCAGCACAGCCGGCAGCGCAATGGCGCCTATGGCTGGTCAATCGCGAGAGATATCGCTGATCCTGAGCTATGGACCGAGCGCTACCACTGCCCGACCTGGCTCGACTATCTACGCCAACGGAATCGGCCGACGGATGCCGAGCGCACGCTGCATGCGCGCGCAATCGAATTTCATATGGGGCCGGATCCGGTTCGTATCCGTCGCATGCTTGAGCGACCGGTCGGATCGGTGCGCTGGAAGGATGAGACGCCGGATCGTTCGGCGGCGGGAGAGACCGCGATCGTGGGCCCGTAGGCCATGTCCGACGCTGCGACAACCGAACGCTCGAGCTATTCGTCGATTTCTTGCAGAGCCAAGGCCAAGAACATCGGACAGACTGCCTCTACGCCTCCGGGAAGGGCTCCGGCTGATTAGAGGTGCACGGCCCGGCTCACTCTCGCTGTCCCGGAGCTTGACGTACCTGCTCGTTTGAGAGTCGCTGACGGTCGACGAATAGTCGGCGCCCTTGGCATTGTTGCCCGACAGGAATACCGCCGATGCCAGAGGCGCCAGAACAGCAGCCGTCGAAGTTTCGTTAGAAGTCCTCAGAACGCAGCGCTAGCAAAGCTGACGGAATGATCGCCCTTTCCGTAGAGTCCCAGTAATCCCAATGGTTTTGAGCCAGGCCGTTTAGGTCGCCTAGAGTTCGAACTAGGTGTAATTTGAACGCCGCGAACTCATGAGGCCAGGCGCCGGCTCCAAGCGGCCTAAAAGGTGAGGGCAAGCGTGGACGTCGTATTCGACATAGGCAACGTGCTTCTGCGCTGGGACCCACGGTTCCTTTTTCGCAAAATTTTCGAAGATGAATGCCGTATGGAACATTTCCTTTCGACTGCGTGCGCAAACGACTGGATTCTCGAAACCGACACCTGCGCCGACTTTGCCGCGGCTGTGGCCGCCCGAGCCAATCGCCACCCGGAATATGCAGCAGAGCTGCGGATGTTCGACGAGCGTTGGCTCGAAACGCTTGGAGGAGTTATCGAACAGAACGTCGCCGTGTTCGGGCGTCTTCGCGCGGCAGGCCGCCCCGTTTACGGGCTTACCAATTACTCCGCGCAGAAATTCGATATGTCGCGCATCATTTATCCGTTCCTGGACGAATTTGACACGGTCGTTGTCTCCGGCCGGGAGGGTGTCGCGAAACCCGACGCGCGCTTATTCCGAATCCTGTTCGAACGGATCGGTCGCGATCCGCACGAGTTGCTGTTCGTCGATGATTCTCCGCGCAACGTGGCCGCCAGCGAGGAACTGGGCATGGCAGCGATACTCTATCGTCCAGGCGTCGATCTCGAACAGGAACTGGAACGCCACGGCGTATGGCGACAAGGTGCAAGTCAAGTTGCGAAGCGAGTCTCACGCCGCGATGCTTAACCGTCGAATTTTCGTCAACAGATAGCTAGTTCTGCTTACTGGGCAACCGTCGCTTGCGCAGGTGATTCGGCGATTGGGCGGAATTTTCGCTTTCAATCCAAGTGTTCCTCGCGCGCTTATGTGCGGGGAATGAGCCAGGCCTTCCGTCAAGGCGGTCTACTGGCAGCCATTTCCAAAACAAACTGAGCCGCCACACGCTATGCATATTTCGAGATTTTCACACAGACTGCGCCTGTGTTTCCACCCGACCGGAATTGTGGAGCCAATCAGTCCGCGCGCCCGGCTTATTGCTCGCTCGAAATCGTTAGAAGTCAGGCAGCCTGGCGACCGCGTGTCGCCCAGCGTCCCGTACCAGAGCTGCCAATTGTCGCCGCGTGATCCTGTTTAGAAATGTTCCGTTTGCGTACGTTGGAACGGCCGCATGGCGAGTTGCGTGTACGCTAAGTCTCCTTGGCGCGGTTGTCGGCCCTTGCAAAACCGCGGGTCGACGCCCTCGCGATATATGCCCGGCAGATCCGAAATCGGTCCGTTGGAATCGAGGCGGATCACCGCCTTGCCACGGCGCAGGAGGTAGCGGCTGAGCAACGGAGCGAATCGAGAGAAACCATCGATGTCACGGCAGTACACGAGTTGAACCGCCGGAACGACCCTCTTGATCGGCAGATCGTGAAAGACGAAGGGCCAGGCGACGCCATCCTCCAGGCACCATATGCAGTTACAGCCATATCGGGCGTGATCGATCATGAGGCGCCGTTCGAAATTTGTCGTATCGCCCGGACCTTCTGCCGAGGCGTGCAGCTTGAGGCCAGGCTTCACAGACCTAAGCGCGACCAGGGCAGTCGGTATCAGGACCTGACCATTCGAATAGCGGCGAAATCCCTGCTTTTCGATGATAGGCCGCGTCCAGTCTCGTGCTGAGACGTTGATGTATGCGATATCTTTGCGCTTGAGGCCGCGAGCAAGAAACAATGCCGCCAGCGGCCGCAGTTCGGGTTCGACAAACCAACTCGTGACATGAGAGCGGATGAATGTCTCGCCGCGCTCTTCCATGAGAGTCGAAATGAGCAGGACTGCGCCGACGATTCTCTCGCCACGAATAAGGGCATATCCATATTTCGGGCATGTTTCCGGAGCGCCTCGTCGATACATTTCTTCTAACAATTTTTTGAAGTATGCGCGTGGATAATGAAAGCCGCGGCCCAGCAGCTCAGCAACCTCCGCGTGATCTTCTTCCGTTATCTCCCTGGTGAAAACGGCGGTATCTGACGGCATGAGCGGGCTCGCCGATGCAGCCATTATCGATGCTGCGAAAGCTGATTGAGCAATTCTAGTAAGAATAGTCGGTTTATCGCGGCAGAATTCAAGATCTGGTTAATCGCAGACCGCGCCGGCGCACGCTCGTCTGGCCGTGAATGGCCAGCAAGACGACATTTATGGTCTCTGCCACTCTGTGGCAGGCGCCTATGAGATCGGTGGGCCTGTTAGCGTCGGAATCTCCGGCGTCAACAAAAGCGAATTTTTGCCGACCAATCCGAATTTCACGCCATTCAAGGATAAATTCTCTTCCAGCCGTAGACGTCAATGCACAAATTGGGATCAGAGCGTGCGGGCGGGGCGGGCGGGTTGGTCGGCCAGTTCGTGCAGGTGCTCTTCGGGTACAATCCGAGCCATTGTCTGGCCGGCCTGACGGACCAAAAATGGTCGGCCCCGCTGACGCGGACGGAGACGATCAGCAACAAGATCGCGGTTTCGCTGGCCTGGCGAACCCTCGAACGGGCCGGGCGGCAACATTCTGGCGCCGGCGCCTGGGGACGCAGCCTACAATGCCGCCATCAAGGTGTTGCAGGGTGTGACCGTCGCCCCCACACGGTCGTCGTGGCGCTGGCTGGGATTGCCAACGCTGTCAGCCATCATGACCTCGGAATTATTTGAGATACCTAGGCGCGCGTAAGTAAACGTGTTTCGTCGTGGCGATTTCCCTTGTGCAATCGTGCGGATATTTGACAGGCGACCGTACGAATACGCAGCTTTCGAGTGCTCGATCATGGGATCTCTGCGGCTCGACAGGCCCTGGAATGCCATAGTCAACTATCCTGAAGCTCCCATCCGCTAATCCGTTTTGCTAAAATCTAAAATCCGGGCGATATTGGCTCACTTTCGTGCCGGTGATTTTCTGACTAACACTCCGGGAGTTTGACGTGAGACTGGTGACAACCGCTGCAATCACGTTCGGATGCATGGGGTTGGCGTCTGCCGCTGATTTGCCGGCTCCAACCTTGGCCCCGGCGATGCCATCCGCGATTGTAGCCACCCCGGTTCACAGCTGGACCGGATTTTATGGGGGCCTCAGCGCGGGCGGTGCGATAGACCGCTATGCATATCCCTACGCCGCGAAATACGCGATTCCGGGCTCTTTCAGCGGACGCGGCGCGATAACAGCCGGCGGTCCGATCGGAGGCGCGCAAATCGGATTCAATTATGAAACGCCCTGGAAAATCGTGCTGGGCGTCGAGGCAGATCTTTTTGCCGCGGGCGTTTCTGGCAGCTTCAGCGCGGCAGGACCGCTATCGAATGGATCAGGCGGCGTGGGCGGCTTGAACCTGTCGACCCGCGTCAACGTGCTCGGGTCTTTGCGGGGAAGGATCGGCTACGCGTTCGATCGCTTTCTGTTCACTGATAATGTCATGTTTTATTTCACAGCTGGCGGCGCTCTCGGTCGCATTACGAATAACGGGTTAGCGGTGGGCCCGGTGTCCATCGCCTACTCGCGCACGTATACCCGCTCTGGCATGTCTGGCAGCACGGGCACCGTTGGCATAGGGCTCGAAAAAGCCCTCAGCGCAAACCTGTCGTTGCTGGCTGAATATCGCTACCAGTTTATGGGGGCCGGCAATGCTGTCGTCCAGATTCCTGGCGACCCAGTATTGAACAACGGTATCGGAATGAGCTTCGGCACCCGCAGCATGTACCACTTGGGCCGGATCGCGCTGAACTGGAAGTTCTGGCCTTAAGCGAGTTCGACGGGCGGCAACTGCAGGATGGAATTCCTTCATTTGAATGGAGCGCGTCGATCGCCATCGCTCCCGCGACAGATATTTCCGAAATGGCTCCAATCCGAATGAATGAATTAGCTTTCGGCATATCTTGACACCCTTAAGATTTCCGCATGGAGACGCGGAAGAAAGCATTAATTGCATTGTCCTTGGGATTGGCGTTGCCCAGCGCGTACGTCTTCGCCCGCTGCTCCAGCCAAAGCGACATGCGGCAAGTAGCTGCCGAGTATTGCTCGCCGTTGAAACGCCCACTGCTGGTTTATGCAGCAGTTTTTCCCGCCAACGCACGCCGCCTCTGCGCTCTCTGGGGTTTCCAGTAGACCAGATACGGCTGGCTTTCGCGCGCAAAGAGATCTCGACGCGATGGGCATCCGGGGAACATACAAATCACAGGCGCGGCGATGAATTTCTTCCTCGACCTCTCCATGGCGCCATGACTGAGGGGTGATCGTGCGAACGAGCGGAAGAAGCGCGAGGCGCGCGCGTTGCTGCGCCCCCGCTTCCCCTCCTGAGAGTGTGGCAGCGATGAGACCGCCTGACGCGTCTCGCTTGCGCGCCTTCGAGCCTGAGCCTCCCGTCAGCCAATGAGCCGGTGATCGCGAGTTCGACTGACCCACTGGCGAACAGAGGCAAGCATCGAAACAATGTTCGCTGCCCCGATGCCGGCCGTCCGCACGCGTGCCCCTTTGCCCGGAGCTTGACGTCAGTCCGGCTCACACGGACAAGAGCCGGCTAAGCGCCTGCAGCGCGGGCCATCAATCTGGCGACTCTCGCGAGAAGACTAGGCGAAATAAAAAATGTTCGGCACGTTTAGAATGTTTCTCGCGCTAAATGTCGTAGTAGGACATATGGGCGGCAGTTATTTTGGGATAATCATGCCTGGAATAGCGGCGGTAGTCTGCTTTTTCATGATATCAGGCTATGCAATGAGTGGTTTGATACAAGGCTCGTATCCTCGTCTTCCAGAAGATGTCGGTCATTTTTATTTAGACAGAATTTTACGTCTTGGGCCTCAGTATTATTTTTATCTTGCTGTTGCTGTCTTCATTGTATTCGTTGTCGGCTGGCGTTCTTCCGTGTGTTGCCAATCTGGCCCCGTAAATTTTGTTAATATATTTGCAAACATTACTGTGATTCCGCTTGATTTTTGGATGTTCAGTACATCGATCGATCATTTTCAATTAAATGTACCTGCTTGGACAATTGGACTGGAATTGTGTTTTTACATCGCTCTGCCTTGGCTGCTTTACAATCGAGTGTCTGTCTGGTGCAGCGCGATCATCGGATCAATCGTTTGGGGGCTAGCAACGCACGGGGTAATAGACCCCGACTATTTTGCCTATCGACTGCTACCGGGGACGCTCGTCTTTTTTCTCGTTGGCGTTGCGGCGCAGCGCCGGGACTGGCCGCTATTCTGGTGTCTGTGCCTGTTCTTCCTGGCTGATGCATGGTCGCTTTCGCGTGCCGGGGTATTCGGGATTGGGTTCAATCCTCATCTCTTGGCGGGTGCGGCCGTCGGATGCTTGATCGTCCCGCTCCTTTCCAAGTTGCCGCGCAACCGTCTTGATGAAAGCATCGGCGCCGCGTCGTACGGATGCTATCTGGCTCATTGGACCTTGGTGGTTGCATTCGAAAATTACATCGGAGAAACGTGGGCTATGATTGGCGTCGCTGCACTCGCAGCGGCGTGCGGTTTTGCTTCGCATCAACTGATTGAAAAGCCGGTTGTTCAGCTCAGACGCGCGATAAGAGACCGACGGGCCAAATCGTTGCATGCTGCAACATCCGCAAACTCTTAACGCAAGCGCCTTGTTCAGGTCGATCGGCGCCGCGTCCTCAGACTGTGACGAGTGCCTTGTCCAGCACGGTCGGGCCCAGGGTAGCCCAAGCGCCTTTCATTCCATTGGCGTCAGAAATTGCAATCGTTTACGGATTTGCCGATCTTCGGTTTATTGAAATGACAGGGAGGTCTATGCTCCCTCCCGCGTAGAGGGGTGATTGATCAATGAGTGTTCGCGAGGTTATTTTCGAAGAAATCTCGAATGTCGCCAATCAACAGAAGAAGGCGCTCGAGCCTTTTGATGAAGGAAGTCCGTTGCTCGGGATAGGGCTGGACTCGCTCTGCTTTGCCATTCTCGTCGCGCGGCTCGAGGATCGTTTCGAGGTTGATCCGTTCGAATCCTCGGACGACGGTTATATGCCCGTTACGGTCGGCGACTTCGTTGCTATGTATGAACGCGTCGTCGCCTGAAGCGGTCGGCGGCTTCATCCGGCTCGCCGAGCTGGCGACCCGCACGCGCGTCATCGATCGGGACGGAGCTTTCGATCTTGCGAAGCTGGCCAATGGGAGCGCGTTAGCCGATCCCGCTAGCTTGGTCGGCGCGAGCGTGGTCGTGTGTGTCTCCTCGCAACGCGCCGCCGCGGCAGCGATGGTCGAATTGGACGGACTTGCGCGATGCTTTGTCCTCATTCCGCCAGATCTCTCAAAATCGGATCTCGCCGCCGTGATAGAGGACGCTGGCGTCGAGTGGATCGTTTCCGACGTGCCGGAGGAGTTCGCGTACGAATGCCGGACGCGTGTCGCGCGGCTCGACCTGAACAAGCTTTGCACCGCTCCTCCGACTGCGCGCCCGTTCGACACAGATTGGATCATGTTGACATCCGGCACCTCGGGCCGGCCGAAGATGGTGGCGCACAGCCTTGCTGCCCTAACTGATGCTATCCCGCGGCGCACAGATGCGGACGCACGAACGGTGTGGGCGACTTTCTACGATATCCGACGTTACGGAGGCTTGCAGATCTTCCTGCGTGCAATTGTTGGCGGCGCGAACATGGCCCTGTCCGACCCGAATGAGCTTCTGCCCGATCAGCTTGTCCGCTTTGGCGCATCTGGCGTGACATCGATTTCCGGCACACCGTCTCACTGGCGACGCGTCCTGATGACTGGGGATCGAGGCGCCTTCCAGCCGCTGTACGTTCGGCTCTCGGGCGAAATCGCCGATCAAAACGTCCTTGATGCGCTTCATGCGACATTTCCCAAAGCAAAGGTTGGGCACGCCTACGCCTCGACAGAAGCCGGTGTCGCCTTCGCCATTGACGACGGGCAAGAAGGCTTTCCAGCGTCGTTGGTGGACAGCGCAGTCAACGGAGTCGAAATGCGCGTAGTCGAAGATGTCCTTCATATCCGTTCGGCACGAACGGCGTCGTGCTATGTCGGACCCCGTGCGCCGGCGCTCAAGGATGCCGAAGGGTTCGTAGATACGGGCGATCTGTTGGAACGCCGCGGTGATCGTTACATGTTTGCTGGTCGGCGCGGCGGTATCGTCAATGTAGGCGGCGCAAAGGTCAATCCGGAGCAGGTCGAATCAATTCTCAACCAGCATCCCGCAATCTCGATGTCGCTCGTCTACGCCAGACGCAACCCGATCACAGGCGCCGTTGTCGCAGCCGATATCGTGTTGCAGGCCGGCCTTACCGGAGACGTCAGGCTCAAGCAGGACATTTTTGAATTTTGCACCGCTGCGCTCGAAAGGCACAAGGTGCCTGCGGTCTTGCGTTTCGTCGGACACCTGCCTCTGTCGTCCGGCGGAAAGCTCCTTCGCGATCGGGCGCGCGCAGATGCGTAGTGTCATAGTCACAGGAGCAAGCCGCGGTCTGGGGCTTGGGATCGCTCGGAGGCTCGCAAGCGACGGTTATCGTGTGATTGCGGTCGCACGAAATCGATCCGAGGCGCTGACTGACGCAATTGGCCATGCGCAGACGCAAGCGCGGGGCGAAATCTGCTTCGCCCCGTTTGATCTTGTGCGGATCGATGCGGTGCACGAATTTGTGCGCCTCTTAAGGCGGGCCCATGGACCGATCTGGGCCCTTGTCAACAATGCAGGCATCAGTGTGGAGGGGCTGCTGGCAAGCGCCGCCACCGCCGATATCGAACAAGTCGTGCGCATCAACGTAACCGCGCCGATGATTCTCACCAAACATGTGGCTCGAGCAATGATGTCTGCCGGCGAAGGCCGGGTCGTCAACATGTCGTCGATTGTTGCTTCGACCGGTTATGCAGGGCTTTCCGTCTATGCCGCGACCAAGGCATCGATGGTAGGCTTTACAAGGTCGCTCGCTCGGGAACTGGGACCGGTCGGGGTCACGGTGAATGCGGTGGCGCCCGGCTTCGTCGATACGGATTTGACTGCGCATATGACGCCCGAGAATCGCGGGCGCGTCGCCAACCGGGCAGCGCTACGACGAATGCCAGGGACTGAGGATGTGGCGAGCGCAGTCGCATGGCTCCTAAGCGACGAGGCGAGCAACATTACCGGAACCGTGCTCACCGTTGACGCTGGCGCTACCGCATGAACCCGGCGGCATTGGACGCGTTCGACGAGGCGGTGGGGCGAAAGCGCGCCAAGGCCGACTGGATGCGCGCGCTTCAACGCACCGCGCAGATCGTACCGTCGTCCACCGATACGATCTGGGCGTTAGTCGATCGCCAGGCAGCGAAAGCGCCAGATGCCCCGGCCTTGGTCGGTGAGAAGGCCCAATTGAGCTACGGCGCGCTCGTAGGCCTCTCGAACCGGGTCGCCCGCTGGGGTCGAGCACAGGGGCTCGGTCGTGGCCACCGCGTCGCGTTGTTCATGCGCAATTCGATTTATTACCCGGCCCTTTGGATAGGCCTCGCTCGAATTGGCGTCGTCACAGCGCTTGTCAACGACAGGCTCGTCGGCGATAGCCTTGCCTCAGCTATCGCTACCGCCGACGCGAGGGCGATCCTCTGCGACGCGGAAACCGCCCTGCAAGCGCGCGCTGCGGCGCCGACTGCGCGCGTCCTCGCCTTCGGGGCCGAAATCGATAGTGTAGAGAGACTTGACGAAGCGCTAGCAGGCGTCGGCGATGCGGCGCTGGCTGAAGACGAGCGCGTCGCGGTCACCCTCGCCGATCCGGCATTGCTCATTTACACGTCGGGCACGACCGGGCTGCCAAAGGCAGCCCGTGTCAGTCATTTCCGAATTGCAATGTGGGCGGCGTGGTTCGCGGCGATCATGGACGTGAGCACGGACGATCGGCTCTACGATTGTCTGCCGCTCAGCCATAGCGTCGGCGGCGTCGTGGCAGTCGGCGCGATGCTGATTTCAGGTGGCGCAGTCGTAGTGCGGCGCGGTTTTTCCGCGCGGCGGTTCTGGGACGACGTCCGCGTCAGCGGTGCGACCATATTCCAGTATATCGGCGAATTGCCACGCTATCTGCTGGCATCGGCTCCGCAAGGGACGCCCCCAGCGCACAAGCTACGACTTTGCATAGGAAACGGCCTGCGTGGCGAAATCTGGAATGAATTCCAATCAGCTTTCGCTGTACCGCGCATCATTGAATTCTACGCCGCGACCGAGGGTGTCTTCTCCTTGTTCAATCTTGAAGGTAAGCCGGGCGCGATCGGCCGGATTCCACCGTATCTCGCGCAGCGCACACAGGTTGTCCTGGCGAAAGTCGATCCAGTGACTGGGTCGCTGGTGCGCAGCAGGGCAGGATTTGCGCTTGCCTGCGACCCCGAGGAAGTGGGCGAGGCCCTAGGCCGGCTGGACTCACGCGCTGCAATGAAGTTTGAAGGCTATACGAACGCCACAGCAAGCGAAGCCAAGATTTTGCGCGATGTCTTCGTCAAAGGTGACGCCTGGTTCCGCACGGGGGACCTGATGCGGCGCGATGCGGCCGGCTATTTCAGTTTTGTCGACCGGATCGGCGATACATTTCGCTGGAAAGGCGAGAATGTTTCGACGTCCGAGGTCGCCGCCACATTGTCGCGCGTCCGTGGCGTATCGGACGTAGCAGTCTACGGCGTCGAGGTTCCAGGCGCCGACGGTCGCGCAGGCATGGCCGCGCTGGCGATCCGGGGCGAGTTCGATCCCGATACGCTCCTTCGCTATGCCAAGCTGAACCTGCCTGGATTCGCCGTTCCGCTCTTTCTACGCATCTGTCCGGCCATCGCCGCGACAGGAACGTTCAGGGCGAAAAAAGCTGATCTTCTGCGCGACGGTTTCGACCCGCGTCGCATAGAGGATCCGCTCTATATGCTCAATGCAGACAGGACGACGTACCTGCGGTTGAACTTGAAGCGGTACGAAATGATGACGTCTACCAATGTGCATATTTAGCGCAATCGACCGCCTTGTATCCGCGGCTCGCAACTTCCTCATTCCAAACAATCAACTGCGCGGACGCGGCTCCGCGTCGGAAAATTCAGGGGGGAACAGCACCCGCTGACTCTTATCCTCCATCCACTGGACGAACATTCCGGAGCCGTCGACGAGCAGCCGATCGTCGGCAAATTTGATTCCCTGCGGCTTGGCAATGTAGAGATCTGGCTCACCAAACTTAATCGAAACCTTGGGGAAGGCGGCCAGAAGTTCCTTATTTTCGCGTGAACCGGCGATTTCCAGAACGCGCTGAAGGACCCGCGCGGTCTGAGCCGACTGAATCGCGGACTGGCCGATGAGGTTGAGCTTGGCCACGTCGCGAAGTTCGACGACAATATTCTCCATCGACGGAATCTTGGCCATTGGACTGAAGCCGGTCATCGCGAATAGATTGCGTGTCAGCACGGCCCTTGCGATTTCGGGCGACAAGTCCCGCCACAGAGTCAAGTCGCTGAAGCCGCCGGTGCCACCCGCGAATATGCTGCCATGGTAATTGAGATTGTAACGAGCCTGGTGCAACAGGAGCCCGTCGCGTGGCGTGACCAGCCCAAGCGTCAAGTCTGGCTTCATGGCGCGGATACGGACCATTGCTGAGGTCTGATCCTGCGCCTTGGTGTCCAACGGAACTTCGTCAAGCGCAGTAAAGCCCGCTGCTTTCATCCGTTCGAGCAGAAAGTGGTTTACCTGCTGTCCAGCCTCGTAATTGGAATAGCAGGGCGTCCATGTCTTGAGTACGAAGTTCTTCTTGTCGCGCAGCCATATCGCGAAATCGGCCATCGTCTTTGCGTAACCACGATCGTACGGGTAGCCGAGGCCATAGAGCCATTGCGACTTCGAACCGGCAGCCCAGACGGAGAGACAGGGAATCTGCAATTCGTCAAGCACTGGCGACAGTGCTAGCATCTGTGGCGACAAGATTGTGCCCGTCAGGAGGTGTACTTTCTCCTCGGTAACAAGGCGACGCGCCTCGGTGGCGCAGCGCGCGGCTTGGCTGGTGTCGTCGGCTAGGACGAGTTCGATTTTCGCGCCACCGAGACTCTTTATTCCGCCCTCCGCATTGATCCGGTTAATGATGTACTCGAATGCCGGATGCCCTTCCTGTGCGTACGCGGCGTAGCCACCGCTCATTGAATTGATGACGCCGATGCGAATGGGCGGGGGCTCAGCGCGCACGATTAAAGGGGAGCCCACAGCGCCGGCTGCTGCCGACGCGCCGATGCCAAATGCGCGGCGTGTGATCATTGTATACTCCAACGTTGATGTCGGCTTCAGCCGAGAGGTCGATAGCAATAATATATTGAAGAACCTTGTATGAGCGCGCTCCCTGCCCTCAATGGACCGTTGGGCCGACAATTGCGCCCTTGGGGTCGACGGCTATGTTCATATATGGGTTGCACGGCTCCGACCGCTTAGGTTGAGATGCCTTTGCCGCGAGTGGCATTTTCCCGTGTACAGACTGCATGCACAGAGACGAATTGAAAAATCGATCAAGCCTGCTCCAATTGTAACAGCCAAAAGGCGCCGTGGGTGGACGACCTGGGGTCAATGAAGATGCACACCGCGAGCGGGGCGACCCGTCAAATGGGGGCCGGCGGGTCGCCCCTGACGCCGCGTCGAAAATGTCGAGCAACGGCGCTGACGTACCGTCACGTCTCGAGCTCGGCCGGTCAATGACAGGACGGGACATCCGCTGATCGCCTTGGTGAACAGTCGGCAGCGGCAGCCTGTTTTGCACTCGCAGTTGCTTTGCCGACGCAGGCTTTTCTATGCCGCGTGAATTCTGAAATGGCGAGAATGAAGTCGCCCGACACCGTGTCCGTGACGCCGCGACCCTCCACGAATGTGTCGCAAGCGACCTGAACGGTGCCAGAGTTCCACTCATTGCCGGTCACGCCGCTGCAAGTGTTCTAGTGCTCGTCCGAAGGATCGTCGAACCATCACGCACAAAGGATCGAGAGCTCGCTTTATTCACATTTCATCGGTGCAGAAACCAAAACGCCGCGGCGAGCCAGAACGCAATCGACAAAATCAGTGCGAACGCAATGCCCAGTATTGGCCGGATGTGGTCATCTGGCTTCTGAAGCGGTGGAAGCGGCGGGGCCGTCCGATAACGCTGCGCCACAGGCAGGCTAGCGGTACCGGCATTTCGCGAAACTTCTGCCCGTCCCACACCCATAACCGAAACTCGCACGACGCCACAAAAAAGATTGTAACCAATATTATGCCAGCGGCAACTTAACAAGTCGGCCGGCAGGACGTCGGGCTCATCTCGTGACCCGCCAACAGTCCACAGAAGCGGGAAACTCATGCTGCGCTGCAGCGAGCAACGCCTGCTCGTGCAGTCCGTCGACGTTCGAAACACGGGCAGCCATGGTTGGTGTCGTCAATCAGGCCAAGCGCGAGGAGATAAGAGTGGACGACGACCCCATGTGTTTGGAGATCCAGACGGTCCGCAATGCTTTGCGATGTCCAGCGAGAGGGGCTGGAAGCAATGCCTGGAGCAGGCAAAGAGAAGGCGCGCGAAGCCGCCCCCTAATTCGCCGGACACGCCGCACCCTTAGAATAAGGGTTAGGAGTATGGTCGTGTCTATGACTAGCAGTTACCCGAAGCCGGAGATTCCGACGGGGCCGCAGCGCCGCCGGCGTCGGTCGGTTTCCGAGACGCTCGAGATGATCGTAGAGACCCGGGAGCCGGGCATTACTGTGAGCCTGGATCTCGCTATGCACTTGAAGGCGCAAGAAGCGCCAACAGGCCGGCAGTGGGGTGCGCGGAAAAGTACGGGAAATTCCATTCCCGATGACGCGCCGCGACATCGCGGAATACCTCGGCCTGACAATCGATCGAAACTGCCGAGCGGAAAATGACCGCCGAGCATCGACGCCAGCCAATTGCTGAAACTCCAAACCGGTACGAGATACTGGATCGCGAAGGCTTGGCGTCCGTCACGAAGGTATGATCCGCCTTCTGCGTCTCGGGTCGGACCACCTGATGGACTGATCGGGAGAATTGCGAACCGCCTTTGCTCATGGCGGCCTCCACCCATGCGCGTTGACCGTGCGCGGTCAGTCTCCATAGGGCAGAACTTTTCTTTGCTGCACTAGTTCGCCGCATGGTTCCCGGATTCCCGGCTGGTCGGGCAAAATTCTCACCTTCGCGAACCACACCCGGCGTACACGAAGCGATGGCTACTACATCGCGCAGCCACTACGATTCGACTACATGGCGCAGGCGGTCGGGCGCTCGTCGAACAGCCCGACCCAAATGTCGGCCCAACGGAGGCGAACCGGTGCGCTCGCCTTTCGTACCACTATCCGCTCACTCGGGCATCGTTTGATGGTGGAACAGGTCCAAGAAGACGTTCATCGCCAACCCAGTTAAATGTACGTTCTCGTTGTAGATGGTCGCGTGCGGCCCGCATTGCGATCCGAACGTCGTCTTACAGATGTCGACTTCGACGACGGTCTGTTTGCCGTTGACGCACTGAAATTCGACATTTGCGTAAACGTTCATCAAGTTCGACCCAGCAGGCCCCGTGAAGACCTCTTTCTGCCAATAAGTTTTTTTGTCGGTCGGCATGACGACCCTCCCCTACCTCACTCCTCAGACGCCTCTGTGTTTGCAGCTTGCAACTTTAGGCGGAACCGTCATTGGTCTCGGTCAAAAATGGCCTTTGGGCGCAGGGCTCCGCCCGCCCGAATTTTCCGCGAAGGCATGGGCTGGTGGTCGCTAGTCCGACAGCGAAGGCGGCTTGCCCACCACCTGCATCCAGCGCCAACCTGTCAATACCGAAACATGCCGCGACCCGCACACTGCATAGACGAAGCGACGGCGATCCTTGATATCTGGAAAGGGAACGTCGTCGGACAAACCAGTCGCGTCGATCGTGACTTCGCTCGAATAGCGACAGTGGACACAAGAAACCTGGAAATGCGTCACGCCGAAGCGCACGGAGGCTGGCTATTGTTGCGGGCCGCCCATCTCACCCGTTGCCGGCGGCTGCTTCCGAGCGGATCGCCTGAGGGGGCGCGCCGGGGCCAACGCGAAACATCGACCGAAACGCGACACTGAGCGAAGACGCCGGCGGACGCCCCGCTGTTTGTTTTGACCGTACACAGGCGCGTGCCGCGAATGCGTCCGAAGGCAGCTAGACCAACAAAATATCGGTAAAGGATTTACGCTTGGCGAGTTCGTCGCGAAACGCCGTAAGTTCTGAAACGGGTCTGAAAATCTTGCGGTCATTTAAATTGTAAAATCCATCGTAGTTGGCTGTTGCGTCTAGCAACGGCTCGAAGCTTTTTGCTTGCTCGATAATGTGCGGGTCGAACTCAAGAACAACCGGGGTCCGATGCCTTAGCAGTTCCTTGGCGCCAGCCAACACGTGTCCCTCGTAGCCTTGGACATCCATCCAGACTACTGCACGTGCACCGCCCAGCTCGCCAATCGCTGTATCAAGACTGATCGATTTGACGCCGATTTGTTTGCTGCTTGCCGCTTTCTGCACCACGTTTTGAGACACGCTAATCCTGTGATCTCCCCAATTCGAGTCTGACACTTCCAGCTGCAGTTCCTCGCCGTCTATTGGCCCTGCCGCAGCTTCCAGAACCTCAACCCTGTCTTGGACCCCGTTCAAAGCGAGGTTGGCGCGCAGCAGCCGACAATTTGTCGGGTGGGGCTCTATCGCCACCGCTCGATCGCACATATTTCGGGCGACCGCCGGTATGCAGATGGTGCCAATGTTGGCGCCCACGTCCATGATCACTTGAAAAGGAGCGTGGCTGGCATTCAGAAGCTCAAAAGCCAGCTCAACTTTAGAGAATTCAGTTTGTCGCTTTAATACAAACAGCTCCTTGCTCGGGCCAAATTTATCCTTGAGATTTATTAAAAAACGCTCTGGCCTGGAGTCGACTAGAAAGAAATGATCATCGTCATTTTTTGAAATTTCGGACAGTCGGTCGAAGAGTCGCCACCGAAATGAACCATCGTCGCTTTCGATTCCGGCGACGCAAATCTCTTCCGCCGAGGCAGTGATCGCCCCCCGCTTTCCGTTTGGCAATCGATCCAGAACCCGGGAGATTAGCTCTGAGCTCAGATAGGTTCGGTTCACGAGACCCATTAAAATTCCTCGATTCAAACCGAACCGCTACTCGGGTGGATCGGCATACCAAGGCTACCAAATTGCGATAGTAACAACACGATAGATAGAAGTATGCAAATCGATTACTTCCTTCAAAATTTGACGCGCCGCTGGCGGGGTTGGTAGGTGACGGCTTGCCCACCGGAATACCCGCATAGTGGATCGGCTGGCAGCGCGCGTGGCGCTGAATATGAGAGGCGAAGAGCGGTGCCTGACCGACTGCAGGCTGACGTTCTGTCCTATTATTCCTCGCGCAAGGAGTTGTCGTGCCCGCGCATTCCCTCGATGGCCTGATGAAATGGCTCCGCCGCGATGGCTGGCGCGGCGCATTCTCCGAAACCCTCGACGAGCATCTTGGGCCGGCCTGCGAAGAGGCGGGAATCGAGACATCGGAACTGCCTTCGATCCTGGACGATCACGCAATGGGCAATCTCTGGGGATGCGCTTTCGAGGACTTCCTGACCCAGGAAGACGAAGAAGGCCTTAACATCGTCGACGATTATCTTGAGCGTCGAGGCTGGAAGGAAAGCGCGTCGGATCGACGCTACATG
Source organism: Beijerinckiaceae bacterium (assembly GCA_046349215.1). Taxonomy (GTDB): domain Bacteria; phylum Pseudomonadota; class Alphaproteobacteria; order Rhizobiales; family Beijerinckiaceae; genus JAJXWB01. Next base: position 448,411 of record JAXMCV010000004.1, on the reverse strand, counting down.
ACCGGTCTCCGACACTCCGTCATGAGCTTGTATGAGGTCAGCAAGATCGAGCGCGGCGTCTCATTTCTCGCCCGCGATCTTGTCCGTGGCGGCAAACCTGTTTTGGTGAGCGAGCATTCGGCCACCAAGACGCTTCAGCAATGGGACCGCATCGGGGCCAGGTTGATCGCAATGGGGGGCGGCAGGATCATAATGGCCGGCGGGATACTGCCCTTTGACGTTGAAACCTCCGATCAACTGCTGGACAGGTTGAAGTCGGTGATCAAGCGGCTCCGGCGGGCCCGCAAGAAACTCGTAGCCGACGCCGGGGTGAAGCAGGACTATGCCCAGGTCGCGGAGGCTCTCTCGCTGGACAACCTCTTTCGGTCGGCGGCGCCAGTTTTTTCCGCCGCCTGGCTCGGGGCCGAATTGGACAGGGTGCTTGCCTCGACCACCCCGGCTGTTTCGAATTCGGACGGTGAGGATCTCGTCTTCGTGTCCGTCAGCTTCCCCTTCGCTCGGAATGTTAAAGTCGCGGCGGTCCGCGCGGCATTGGACCGGGTCGTCGAACTGAGGGCGGAAGGCGGGACCTTTTGGAACTGGCTGAAGGGAGACGACGGCCGGCGGAACATGGCCGAGAAGCGAAAGCAAAGCGGCCGTGGGGTAGCGCTCACGACGACCATGGATGATGGCGAGATTGTCTTAGGCAATATCGAAATCAGCGGGCGCTTCGTGGTTCTGGAGACGAATTCCGTCGAGCGTGGCCGCCGCGGGCTGGAGCTTTTGAAGGCCGCCCTTGGCGCTCTCTCCCTCAGCCCCTTGTTCAGACGCAATCTGTTGAACAAGCGCGCCAGTCGGCGCGTCGCGCCGCGGAAAGCAAACCCCTCGACCTTCCGCCCGAGGAATTGCAGCGCATCATCCATGCCTCGATGGAGCGGCACTACAGCAAGCAGCTCGATGAGCCGATCCCGGCGTTGGACGGCGTCTCGCCCCGGCAGGCCGCCCGCACCTGGGCTGGGCGGGAGAAGGTGATCGGCTGGTTGAAGTACCTTGAGAACAACACGGCTCGAGCCGGCAAGGACGATCCCATGGGCTCGTTCGATTTCGGCTGGATGTGGGAGGAACTGGGGCTCAAAGATGAGCGGAGGTAGAGTGGCTGACGGATGGCGCCGGTGTGCCTGAAAACGGACATTGCGGACGGCAAAGATGGGCGGAGGCTGTGTGAGAACGCGATTTTCAAGGTCGAGCTCGGTGGCGGCGTGTAGGCGAAGGCGATCACGCCTTCATCGCCTGCATCAGAGGCCTCGCGCCGAGGATCTGGATCGCCCGTTTGATGTTGTAGGCCAGAACGTGGAGGCTCATCTCCGTCCTGACCTTTTCGAGCGTCTTCAGCCGGAAGTGTGTGGCCCCCATCCAGGCCTTGATCGTCCCGAACGGGTGCTCGACCGTGGCGCGCCGAACTCTCATGACGTTCGGAGCCCGGTCCATGCGCTCCTGCATGGCCTCGATCACGTGTTCGTGCTCCCAGCGTCTGATGCGCCGCTCGTTGCTGGGCGTGCAGCGCGGCTTCAGCTGACAGGAGGCGCAGCTTGCCCGATCCCAGTAGCGATGCATCGCCATGCCGTCTTCGATCGTTGTCATGTGTCGGGGCAGATGATGTCCGCTCGGGCAGCGATAGACATCCTTCTCGGCCACATACACGAAGTCTTGCTTGCCGAACCGGCCGTCTGACTTCGCGCCCGAGGTCAGGGGTTTGGGAACATAGGGCGTCGCGCCGATCGCCTCGCAGGCACGGATTTCCTCGCCGCTGAAGTAGCCCCTGTCGGCAAGTGTGTTTCGGCGTGCAATTTTGACCCCCTGACGGGGTGAATCGGCGTCCAAAATTGACCCCCTCGATATTGATCGATCTGGCAGCCTGCTCGTTTGGACCGAGCGAGCGGGCGGTGGGGGATGCTGATTGTGGAGACGATCGGCCGGATACGGCGTGAGCGGTTCGTCAAGGGCAAGTCGATCAAGCAGATCGCGCGCGATCTCGGCCTGTCGCGCAACACGGTCCGGAAGGTCTTGCGATCTGAGGAGACCTCGTTCGCCTACGAGCGCGAAGTCCAACCACGCCCGAAGCTTGGGCGCTGGACGGCCGATCTGGATCGCTTGCTGACAGCAAACACGAGCAGTTCGGCCCGGGAGCGACTGACGCTGATCCGCCTGTTCGAGGAGCTGCGGGCTCTAGGCTACGAGGGCGGGTACGACGCGGTTCGGCGATATGCCCGCCACTGGAGCGAAGAGCACGCCGGACAGACAGCGGCGGCCTTCGTGCCTTTGTCGTTTGCGCCGGGCGAGGCCTACCAGTTCGACTGGAGCCACGAGATCGTCATGATGAACGGCGCGACGATCACGGTGAAGGTCGCCCACATGCGGCTTTGCCACAGCCGGATGTTCATCGCCCGCGCCTATCCACGTGAGACGCAGGAGATGGTGTTCGACGCGCACGAGCGCGCCTTCGCCTTCTTCAAGGGCGCCTGCGCGCGCGGCATCTACGACAACATGAAGACGGCGGTCGACACGATCTTTGTCGGCAAGGACCGCCAGTACAATCGCCGCTTCCTGCAGATGTGCTCGCATCATCTGGTCGACCCGGTCGCCTGTACGCCGGCGTCTGGCTGGGAGAAGGGACAGGTCGAGAACCAGGTCGGCCTGGTACGCGAGCGCTTCTTCACCCCGCGATTGCGGTTCAAGACCTACGACGAGCTGAACGCCTGGCTTTTGGACAAGTGCATCGCCTATGCGAAGACGCATGCCCATCCGGAGCGCCCGGACACGACGGTCTGGGCGGCGTTCGAGGAAGAGCGTCCCCACCTCGTGCCCTACCGCGGCCGCTTCGATGGCTTCCATGCATTGCCGGCCTCGGTGTCGAAGACCTGTCTGGTCCGGTTCGACAACAACAAGTACTCGGTCAGCGCCAGCGCCGTCGGGCGACCGGTCGAGATCCATGCCTATGCCGACCGGATCGTGATCCGGCAGGACGGCCGCATCGTCGCCGAACATGCCCGCTGCTACGGGCGTGGCGAGACGGTCTACGACCCTTGGCATTACGTGCCGGTGCTGGCGCGCAAGCCCGGCGCGTTGCGCAACGGGGCGCCGTTCAAGGACTGGGTCCTGCCTGCGGCGCTGGAGCGCGTGCGGCGCAAGCTCTCCGGCAGCGACGACGGCGACCGTCAGATGGTCTCGATATTGGCAGCAGTCCTGACCGACGGCTTGCCCGCGGTCGAGGCCGCTTGTGCCGAGGCGCTTGCCGAGGGCGTCCACTCCGCCGACGTGATCATCAACATCCTGGCGCGCCGCCGCGATCCGCCGCCGATCGGTCCGATCGCGACGCCGGCGTCGTTGACGTTGCGTCACGCGCCAATCGCCGACTGCGCCAGATACGACCAACTCAGGAGGGCCTGACCATGGAGCGCACCGAAGTTCTCGACCTGATGGGATCTCTCAAGCTCTTCGGCATGCGGACCGCCTACGACGAGACGCTCGCCGTGGCGGTCAAGCGCAAGCACGAACCGCAGCGCTTCGTCGGCGACCTCCTGAAGGCCGAGATCTCGGAGAAGCAAGCGCGCTCCATCAAGTATCAGCTCACCGTCGCCAAACTGCCGCTCGCCAAGGACGTCGACGACTTTGCCTTCAAGGACACCCCGATCAACGAGGCGCTGGTCCGCGATCTCGCGGGCGGGGGCTTCATCGTCCAGCAGCGCAACGTCGTACTCGTTGGCGGCACGGGAACCGGCAAAACTCATCTGGCGATCGCCATCGCCCGCGCCTGCATCCGTGCTGGCTCGCGCGGCCGCTTCTTTACGACCGTCGATCTCGTCAACCGGCTGGAGGCGGAGACACGTGGAGGCCGGCAGGGGCGGCTTGCTGACTATCTCACGCGCCTCGACTTCGTCATCCTCGACGAACTGGGCTATCTGCCCTTCGCCCAGGCTGGCGGCCAACTCCTGTTCCATCTGATCAGCCGGCTCTACGAACGCACGTCCGTCATCGTCACGACCAACCTTGCCTTCGGCGAATGGCCGAGCGTGTTCGGGGACCCGAAAATGACAACCGCGCTGCTCGACCGGCTCACGCATCACTGCGACATCGTTGAGACCGGCAACGAGAGCTGGCGCTTCAAGCACCGCGTCTGAATCCCCGCGACCTCGGTCCCGCACGCGCGACGCCGCCGCAACCCCCACCAGCCGCGGCGACGCGCGCGCTCGCATCCGTGTCTATGACAAGGGGGTCAACTTTGGACGCCGATCAGGGGGCAATATTGCAAGCCGATTGACAATTCGATCACTTCGTCAGCTCGTCCAAGAAGCGCAATTGGGATACTTACTCCAAGCGCTCTCGCCGCCTTCAGGTTCACTACAAGTTCTATCGCTGTCGACTGCACCACGGGCAGATCGGCGGGCCGTTCGCCCTTCAGGACCCTGCCTGCGTAGACACCGGATTGCCTGTAAGAATCATATTGTCTCGCCCCGTAGCCAATCAGCCCGCCGGAAACTGCGAATTCACGAGAATTGTAAATTGCAGGCAGCTTGTGAACGCCAGCCGGCTTCACCAGTAACCCGCGGTTGGTGGTGAACGTTGCATCTGGAAAAATCAACAATCCGCCAATCTTCGCATCGCTGAATGCCAGGAACGCATTTTCAATGTCGCTCGCTGTGGCTGCCCTTGCGATGACGAGTTCTCGGCCATGTATTTTTGCGGCTGCTGAAACGATATCGGTGTCGGCGTCGGCATTGGGATTGGAAGGGTTTACAAGGAAGCCTAGCGCAGTGTTCTTTGGCGCAATTTCATTCAATATTTCGACCTGCTTCGGCAGGACCGCGTTAGCGAGGAAGCTAACGCCGGTCATATTGCCGCCAGGCTTGCTTAGACTCGTTACTAGACCGAATTTGATCGGATCGGCGCCGATAGAAAAGACCACCGGTATCGTCACAGAGATTTGCTTTGCTGCGATGGCGGTGGGGGTGCCGCCCGTAGCAACGATGATAGACACGCGCTTCTGAGCAAGGTCCTGAAGCAGATCTGACAATCGCTCATTGTGCCCGTCTGCCCATCGGTATTCGATTCGGACGTTGCTATCCGCATGGTAGCCAGCGTCAGCTAGTCCCAAGCGAAATGCTTCAGCCAGCGCGCCAAACGCTTGTTGCGAGCCATTGTTAACAAAGCCAACGACGGGAATTTGAGTTTGCGCGATGGCGGCCGTTGAAAAAGCAACCGCGGCAAGTTCCATGACAATTCTGTGTCGCATCGTGCCCCCCGTTTCTCGTTCGTCAGACCGCAAGTGCAGAAACGCGCAGAGAATTGCTTTAAGACGCTCCTACTCGACCACTTCATCGGCAGCAGCCTGCAGGTTAAATGGAATCACCAGATCCAAAATCTTTGCAGTCTTGAGATTGATGACAAATTCGAATTTGACCGGTTGGAGGACCGGCAAATCTGCTGGCTTCGCGCCCTTGAGAATGCGACCGACAAGCACTCCCGCCTGACGAAATGAATCTGAAAAGCTTGCGGCGTAACTCATCAGGCCACCCGCAAACACCGATTCACGCTCCGAAAAGCTTGTCGGTATCCGATGTCTCAGCGCTTGCTCGATGATCCGATCACGACGAGCGATGAAAAGCTGGTCGTTTGCGATCAGTAGGGCACTGGCGCCGCTTTTCTCATAGGCGCGGAATATTTCGTCCAATTCGCGCTCGTTGCTCGCACCGATTGTATGGAAAGCCATCCCGCGTGCGGCTACCGGTGTCCTCATCTCAGCGATCTGCGCCTGAGCCTGGGGTCCGGCGGGATTGACAAGCAGCGCCACCGACTTCGCGTTCGGGACAATCTCCGCCAAGCGCTCAAGCCGCTTAGGGATAAGGTCCGTAGACAACCGGCTGGCCCCAGTGACGTTGCCTCCGGGGCGACTCAAGCTTGAGACCAAGCCGTCCTTGACGGGGTCGCTGCCCGTTTGAAATACGATCGGAATAGTCGTCGTAACCGCCTTCGCCGCACGCGCTGGGCCAGGACCCCGCGTCGCGGCAATTACGCTCACGCCTTGGCGAACCAGATCCCCTGCCAGTTCCGGCAATTGGTCGTATCGCCCATTGGCCCAGCGATACTCGATTGAGTAGCTTTGGCCTTCTCGAAGACCTTCCTCGGTGAGGCCAGTTTTGAAACCGGCCAAGGGCTGATCAAATCCCTCAGATGATCCACTGTCGAGAAAACCGATGATTGGGTGTGCGGCGCGGGCGCCGCCAGGGATGATCAGCGAAGCGACACTCCCACCGATTCCCCCGATTGCCTCACGCCTGTTCATCGGCTTAATCCCCAATGCGGTGCTGCGGATCAGATTACGAGTGGAAATTGCGGCCAACTGTCTCGGACGGAGATTTTCAGCTTTCGGTCGGCAACAACCTCGTACTCGCCGCCTTGAAGATGCCGCCCTCCCAACCAACTCGAACTACTCAATTAGCTCGTCCGCCGTAGCGAGCAGAGATTGAGGCATCGCTATGCCAAGCGCCTTCGCCGCTTTGAGATTGATAACCAACTCGTATTTCGTGGGCGCTTGCACCGGCATGTTGGCTGGTTTCTCGCCTCTCAATATGCGGTCCACATAACCTGCTGCCCGCTTGACCGGATCGAGGGTGCTCGGGCCGTATGTCATCAAGCCGCCGTCCACCGCATAATAGCGATAAGGATATATCGCCGGCAGCTTGTGACGCGCGGCGAGACCGATAATGCCTCTTCGGCGAGCGCCTGTGCCGCCTGAAGATACGATCATGCCGCCCTCGCCGCCGCGTGCGAACTCTGCAACGCTGCGCTCAATCTCCCTGTCGTCTCTGACGTCGATCGGCGTGAGTTCGATCCTCAGGGATTGCGCGACAGATCGTACGGCCGCGAATTGCCCGATGCCGGCCGCCGTGGACGGATCGCGAAGCATCAACGCGCGGCTCATGTTCGGCATCACCTGCTTCAGCAATTCCGCCCATTTGCCGCTCATCCCGTATTCAAAATTGGAGAACCCGGTGATATTGCCGCCGGGGAGAGCCATGCTCTGGACGAATCCCGCGCCAACTGGGTCGGGAGCGTTTATGAATACGATCGGAATGGTGCGGGTCGCCTGCTGCAGAGGCCCAATCATTGCACTGCCGATCGTGACAATCACGTCCGGCGCGAGCGCCACCAGTTCCGCCGCATACGCGTTCGCGCGAGCGACTTCGGTGCCGACTTGACGAATTTCGATCTTTAAATTCCGGCCTGCGGTCCACCCCAGTTGCTGAAGAGACTGCGCGAAGAGTTCAATGCGCGTTTGCGCCTCTGCGTCTTCCGACGCCAGGGTGGTCAGCATTCCTACCGTTCGTACGGGGCCGGGAGATTGAGCGTTTGCCCGTCGGGACCATAGCGCTGCACCACCCCATGCAAGGAAGTCGCGTCGCTTCATCCGCCTCCCCCCAAACAGATGGCTTGATGCAGGACAAAGGCTAGCACCTTTTAAGGGGGCTGACGTATGGAAAGTGTTTGAGATTTCGGCCTGGGTCCGCTCGTATGCCAAGACAGCTCGGCCTGAGCTTTGGCCGAAGTCCGGTGCAGGTCACCTTGGTCGTAGCCGTTCGACCGAACTAGAGTCTCAAACCGGTCGATGGACGAAGCCGCTCCGCGGCAGGAGCTGCCCGATTGGGGGCGGCTGAGGTCTGACACTCGGGATTGCACGATCATGTGGGGTTTCTCTTGAACGGGAGAGCCCCATGGAAGACCACAGCAATGCCCAAGGATCCGTCAGCCCGCTTCGCCAGCGGATGCTCGAGGACATGACCATCCGCGGTTTCGGCGAGCAGACGAAGCGCGACTACGTCCGGCAGGTGCGTATGTTTGCGGCGTTCATCGACCGCAAGCCGGCCCTTGCCGAGCCGGAGGATCTGCGTCGCTACCAGCTGCACATGGCGGCCAGCGGCGCGAGCGCCTCCACAATGAACCAGGCCTGCGCGGCCCTTCGGTTCTTCTTCCATGTGACGCTCGGCCGCCCTGGCTTCGGCGATCGGATGGCGCGGATCTCGACGCCCGAACGCTTACCCGTCGTATTGAGCCCGGAGGAGGTCGCACTGCTGCTGGCGCATGCCTCGAACCTGAAGCACCGGGCGGCGCTCAGCGTCGCCTATGGTTGCGGCCTGCGCGTTTCCGAGATCGCCAACCTCAAAGTCTCGGATATCGACAGCGCCCGGATGCTGATCCGCGTCGAACAGGGCAAGGGACGCAAGGATCGCTATGTCATGCTGTCGCCCGATCTGCTCGCGCTGTTACGGCAGTGGTGGCGGGAGAAGCGGCCGAAGGGATGGCTGTTCCCAGGCCAACAGCCAGGCCAGCCGATCACCTCACGCCAGCTCAGCCGCGCCTGCGTTGCCGCCGCGGCGAGCGCGAGGCTCGGCAAGCGCGTCTCCATGCACACGCTGCGGCACAGCTTCGCCACGCATCTTCTGGAGCAGAAGGTCGATATCCGCGTCATCCAGACGCTGCTCGGCCACAGGAAGCTCGACACAACGGCGATCTACACGCGCGTTGCCCTCAAGACGATCCGCGACGTCGAGAGCCCGCTCGCGCTGCTCGCGCCCCCGCACTCCTGAAGACCGCGCCGTCATGGCGCGGCCTCGCCTCGAGGTCGCAGACGTCTTTCGTCGGCATGGGGAGGCATATCTTGCCGCCCACGCCGGCCGTCTGAGCCTCGGCCAACTCAAGGTCGTCTCGGCGATCCGGGCTTGTCGCACCGCGGCGCTCGGTGGCCATGTCGCGCGCTGCGACGGCTGCGGCCATGTCGAGATCGGATACAACTCCTGTCGCAACCGGCATTGTCCGAAGTGCCAGGGATTTGCCGCGCGCGCCTGGCTCGACAAGCGTCAAGCCGATCTACTGCCGCTCGCCTACTATCACGTCGTCTTCACCCTGCCGGCGGCGATCGCCGCAATCGCTTTCCAAAACAAGGCGGCGCTCTACGACCTGCTCATGAAGACCGCTGCCGAGACGCTGACGACGATCGCCGTCGATCCGAAGCGGCTCGGCGTCAGAATCGGATTCACCAGCGTGCTGCACACTTGGGGATCGGCGCTCACTCACCATCCGCACGTCCACATCATCGTCCCCGGCGGCGGCCTGTCGCCGGACGGCGAACGCTGGATCGCCTGCAAGCCCGGCTTCTTTCTGCCCGTGCGTGTCCTGTCGCGCTTCTTCCGTCGCCGCTTCCTGGAAGGCTTGCTCGCCCTTCATGAGGGCGGCCGGCTGACCTTCTTCGGCGACCTCGCCGGGCTCGCCAACCCCGGTGTGTTCAGAGCCCGTCTCGCGCCGCTGCGCCGCGCCGAATGGGTCATCTACGCCAAGCGCCCGTTCGGCGGCCCTCAGGCCGTCCTCGCCTATCTGTCGCGCTACACCCACCGCGTCGCCATCTCAGACAGCCGCATCGTCGCATTCGACGGTCATCGCGTCTCCTTCCGCTGGAAGGACTATCGCGCTCGGGCGAGCGCGCCGGGCGCATGGATCAAGACCATGACGCTGCCCGTCGACGAGTTCATGCGCCGCTTCCTGCTGCACGTTCTCCCCGATGGCTTCCACCGCATCCGCCATTACGGCTTCCTCGCCGGCGCCGCGCGCGTCAAGAACGTCGCGCGCATCAGACAGATGATTGCCGACGTCAGTGGCGCACCGCAGGCCCGACAGAACGTCGGCGAGCCGCATGCCGAACCGGCAGAAGCGGGTGTCGACGATGAGCGCGAGGAATCCTTCCCCTGCCGCTGCTGTGGTGGTCGCATGACCATCGTCGAGCGCTTCGCCCGCGGCGGCGCTCCGCAAACGTCGTTCGCAGCCGGATGGAGCGATACATCATGATCTGCCCGCGGACCGTCTGCCCCAACCACGATTCCGAACGCACGCAAATTACCGGCGCAACGCAGCCGCTCGCTTCATGCTCGACAAAATCGACTGCCCAGACGAGCTCGCCGAGCCGGCGCTTCGATCAACGCATCATCCGCAGAAATCATCCACGACCGAAGCGCGCCCGTCGCCGCGACACAACCGCAGTCGGCGACACACCGTTCGCGAAAGCCCCATAGCGCCGGCCAATCTGAAACGCCCAACCACTGGGCCGCGGCTTCCTCCATCGGAGGATTGCCGACGCCGGCCCGCGCGCCGTCACGCACATCCGGGTCGGGCCGGCGTCCGCAATCCTTCACGATAGTTCGTCTTCGTTGCGAACCCGAAAGCGGACGAAAAACGGATTTACGATCATCGGAACCAGCGGCCGGGCAGGGCGCCAGCGAACGCGCCCTGCCGGCGTACGTAAGTGTAAGCCTGGGAGCTGCCGCCGGAGATCGGCACCAAGAATTATAAAGCAATTTCAATTAGATACGTGTTCGCGGTTTCGTCCTTTCGGGCGCGCCATTTTAATTTTACCACCTGTCAAATCAGCGCGTTGCCGGAGAAACTGTCTGACCTTGCGGTGCGGTTGGACCGTTGGTGTTCTCGTTAACGTCTTTTTAAACACGACGATCTGACCGATCGCGCCTTGTCCGAGGCGCTTCATATTGGCCGCCTTCGTGTACCTCTCGACCTCCGCAAGCATCGCATGCGTCCTACGGACGCCGCTTGCGACGCTATTCCTTCACGAAATCGGATCGACGCTTCCGTTCACCTAGATCGCCGTGCGATCGGCTCCCTTCAAATGCAGGATTTCGCGCGCCTCGTCGGGCGTCGCGACCTCGAGCCCGAGGCCCTCGATGATCTGACGGGCAAGACGCACCTGCTCGGCATTTGATTCCGCCAGACGACCCGGTCCCGCCCAGAGGGAATCCTCGAGACCGACGCGCACGTTGCCGCCCATGGCCGCCGCCATGGCCGCAATTGGCAATTGCGCGCGGCCGGCGCCGAGAACGGACCAGCGATATTTGTCGCCGAACAGGCGATCCGCTGTCCGCTTCATGTGCAGGACGTCTTCGGGATGCGAGCCCGTTCCCCCCAACAGGCCGAACACGGTCTGCACGAACAGCGGCGGCTTCACGAGTCCGCGGTCGAGGAAATGCGCGAGATTGTAGAGGTGCGATGTGTCGTAGCATTCGAATTCGAAGCGCGTATCGGATTCCGCCATCGTGCGCAGGACATATTCGATGTCCTGGAACGTGTTGCGGAACACGATGTCCTTGTTGCCGAGCATTTCCGGCTCCCAGGAATGCTTGAAATCCTTGAAGCGGTTCAGCATGCCGAAAAGCCCGAAGTTCATCGAACCCATGTTGAGAGAGGCGACCTCCGGCTTGTAGGTCTTGGCGGGAAGCACGCGCTCCTCGACCTTCATGTAGGGAGCGCCGCCGGTCGTGAGATTGATGACGCAGTTCGACCGCTGCTTGATGATCTTCAGGAAGGGCGCAAACGCTTCCGGCGACTGGTCGGGCTGGCCGGTTTCCGGATTGCGCGCATGAAGATGAACGATCGCCGCGCCGGCTTCGGCTGCCCCGATCGAAGCGTCGACGATTTCCTGCGGCGTCACCGGCAGGGCGCGCGACATGCTCGGCGTATGGATGGCGCCAGTGACTGCGCAGGTGATGATGACTTTCTTGCTCATGGTTCCGGTTCCCTGTCTGAACGAAAATTATTTGTCTGTCGCAGCGTCGCGCTTGTGCGCGGCAAGCGCTGCGAGCCGTTCGTTACGCCAGCGTGTACGCCGCGCCAGACGCTCTCCCTCCGTCGCGTGCGGCCAAGCCGCGATCACGCGGTCGATATTGGGCGACTTGTAGACTTCGGATCCGGCGCAATCATCCGCCAGCCTCTTGTAGAAGCCGGTGTAGCGCGCGCAATAGTCAGCGACGCCACCCGGCGCATTCAATTCTATCGTTTCGAAAGGTCCCATGAAGGACCAGCGCAGACCCAGGCCGTCCTTGACCGTGCGATCGAGGTCCTCGGCCGACACATAGCCTTCGCCAACGAGCCGGAAGGCCTCCGCCAGCAGTGCGCCCTGAAGCCGATTGAGTATGAAACCATCGGCTTCCTTCAGCACGACGATCGGCGTCTGACCGATGGATGCATAGATGTCCTTGGCGCGCGCGATGGTCTGCGGGTCGGTCCACGGCGCGCCGGATAGTTCCACCAGCGGTATCAGATGCGGCGGATTGACGGGGTGTCCGACCAGGCAGCGTCCGCGACCGGCGAGAGCTTCCGTGAAGCGCGAGGTGACGATGGCCGATGTCGAGGAAGCCAGGATCGCGTGGGCCGGCGCAAGACGGTCGAGTTCGGAGAACAACGCGATCTTGACGTCGACGTCTTCCGGTCCGTTCTCCTGAACGAAGTCAGCGTCGACGAGCGCATCTTCAAGGCTGGTCGCGGCGCTGACGCGCGCGGCGGCGCCATCGGGATCGTCCGCCAGGCCATGGCGCGCCAATCCTCGCAATTCCTCGTGCACGAGGCGGGGCGCTGCGGCGAGCGTCGGCGCATGCGTGTCGGTCATCGAGACGCGCCAGCCCGCGCGCGCGAAGATGGTCGCCCAGGCGCGGCCGATGAGGCCGGAACCGACGATCGCTACTTTACCTGCCTCGCTCATGTTCACGCTCACAGCCAGAGCACCTTGCGGCGCAATTCATAATCGTTGCGGAGGTCGGCCGACGGTCCGACATGGATGACCCGACCGCGTTCGAGCGCGACGGTCGTGTCGGAAAGCGCCAGGGCCAGGTCGAGATGATGGTCGACGATCACGATCGCGACTTCCTGACGCAGACGGTCGAAGGTTTCGAACAGGGTTTCCACGACCGCGGGCGCAAGGCCCTCGAACGGTTCGTCGAGAAGGAGGATGCGAACATCGCCCGACAGCGCGCGCGCCACCGCCAGCATCTGTTGCTCGCCGCCTGACAGATAGTCGGCGGGCGTATCGAGTCGTTCGCGCAGGCGCGGGAAATATTCGAAGACGCGCTCCTCGCTCCAGTGTACGCCCTGTCCCGTCAGGCGGCGCAGGCGACCGAGCTCGAGGTTCTGTTCGACGCTCATGCCTGCGAAGAGACCGCGGCCCTGCGGGACATAGCCGACCCCGTTGCGCGCAATAGCGGCAGACGAAAGGCCGACCAGTTCGACGCCGTTGAGATTGATCGAACCGCTTGCCGCAGGCGCAATGCCGGTCAGCGTCTTCAGCAGGGTCGACTTGCCCGCGCCATTGCGGCCGAGCAAGGCGACGATCTCGTTCTGGCGGACCGCGAGGTCGACGTCATTCAGGATGTGGCTCTTGCCATAGAACGTGTTGACGGCGCTCGCCGCCAGAAGGGGCGCGGCGGTCGCCGCGGTCTCGCGCGGCTTGGCCGCGATGCTGGCGGCGCCCGAACCGATGTAGACTTCCTGGACCGCGACACTGGACCGCGCGGCCTCCACATCGCCATCGAGCAGCACCTCGCCGCCGTTCATGACCGTGACATGGTCGGCGAGCTGGAATACGCGATCGATGTCGTGCTCCACCAGAAGCACGGGCAGGTCCTGCGAAATCCGCTTGATGATATTGCCGATCCTTTCGCGTTCGGCTGCGGAGAGGCCGGCGAGCGGCTCGTCCAGCAGCAGGATGCGCGGATGGCTGGCGAGCGCCAGACCCATGTCGAGCAGCCGCTGGCCGCCGTATGAGAGAGAGCCTGCTTCCGCGCCTTCCATGCCGGCGAGGCCAAGGTAGCGCAGCATCTCGCGCGTTCGCTCGTTGACTTGCGCGACGCCGTGCGCAGAACGCCATGGATTGAATCGTGCAGGATCGCGCGCCTGCACGGCAAGGCGGATGTTCTCCTCGACGTCCAGCGTCGGAAACAGATTGGTGATCTGGAAGGAACGACCGATCCCGGCCTGCGCGATTTCTTCGGGCGAGAGGCCGGCAATGAAATTTCCGAGCAGGCTCACCTGGCCGACGTCGGGAACGTAAAGGCCAGAAAGCAGATTGAAAGCCGTCGTCTTGCCTGCGCCGTTGGGACCGATCAACGCATGCAGCGTCTTGTCGACGACGACGATGTCGACATTCTGCACGGCGCGCAGACCGCCGAACGTCTTCACGATGCCATTGGCCGCGAGCACGGGCCCCGTGCTGGTCTGCGACGGTAGCAGAAAGGCCGGCAGCGGCAGATCCTCTGTACGGCGCCCTGCCATGGCGGCCGCCTCGACCGTCTTCTTGCGGAAGGGTGTGAGTAATTCGGCGACCACGCCGACGAGTCCATTGGGCGAGAAGACGATGAAGCCGACGAACAGCAGACCAAACCATATCTGCCAGTTCTCGGTGTGGATCGACAGAAATTCGCGAAACAGAACGAAAAATATCGCGCCGATCGCAGGTCCGATGAAGCTGCGCATGCCGCCGATGACGACCATGGCGAGGAGTTCGCCCGAAAAGGCGACCGATATCGGATCGGCCGAGGTCATGCGGTTCTTGTAGAGAAGCAACATGCCGGCAAGTCCGGTCAACGTCGCCGAGAGAACGAAGGCGACGAGCTTGTACCTGTTGGTCGGGTAACCCAGAAAGCGCGCGCGCTGTTCGTTCTCGCGAATGGCGACCAATACGCTGCCGAGCGGCGAATTGTGAAAGCGCCAGAGGGCGAAGGCGATGGCGAAGGCGACGATCGCGACAAAGGCGTAATAGGCGTCGTTCGCCTCGAAGCTTGCGCCGCCAAGGGCAGGGCGGCTGATCCCGCCGATACCGTTTTCGCCGCCGGTGACATCCGTCCAGCGGAAGGCGACGGTGTAGACCATGGCCGCGAAAGCGAGCGTCAGCAGCGAGAAATAGACGCCGCGGCGGCGCAGGATCAGGGCGCCCAGGAGCGTGGAGAGGACGAACACCGAGACGAGACCCGCCAGCAGAGGCAGCACGAAGGCGCCGGGCGCCATGCGCAATTGAACGAGCGCAGCGATGTAGGCGGCAAGTCCGAACCAGGCGCCATGGCCGAACGACACGAGACCGGTGTGGCCGACGATGATGTTCAACGCCATGCAGGCGATGGCGTAGACGACGACTTCCGTCGCCGATGTCGTGGTGAGGCCGAGCGCGCCGAGCGTCGCCGGCAGCACGACGAGGACGATCGCGATAGCCAGGAGTTGCGGGGGAACGAGGCGTCGCAGCGCATTCATGGCGGCGGCCTATTCGAAGCGGGCGATGCGTTCGCCCAGAAGGCCGCGCGGACGCACCAGCAGGACGATCAGCATCAGCAGATAAATGGCGGCCGTCGATCCCGCGGAATATCCGACGGCGATCATAACGCCCTTGACCAGGCCGACGAGCAGGGCGGCGATGACGACGCCCCAGAAGGAGCCGAGACCGCCAATGACGACGACCACGAAGGCGGGCGTGATGATTTCAGCGCCCATCGCTGGATGCACGGCATATATCGGAGCGAGCAGGACGCCGGCGAGACCAGCCAGGCCGATGCCGAGGCCTGCGACAATGGCCATGTAGGGCTGTAAGGAAATGCCGAGCGCCCCGACCATGTCCGGGTTCTGCACGCCCGCGCGCACGACGCGGCCGAACGAGGTCTTTTGAAGCAGCAGCCACAGGCCTGCGACACAGAGGATCGCAATGACGAGCAATATGGTGCGGTAATAGGAATAGACGAAATCGCCGATGAATATCTGTCCCTTGAGATAGCTCGGAATCGAATACGAGAGCGGCGGCGCGCCGAAGATCATGCGCAACGCCTGCTCGGCGACCATGGCCAATCCGAAGGTCAACAGGAGCGAGAGAATGGGATCGCTACGGTAGAAGCGGCGGAAAAGCGTGCGTTCGATGACGATCCCGAGAATACCGACGAGCGCCGGCGCCATCGCCAGAGAGCCGCCGAATCCGATGTAGGGCGACAGAACGAGCGTCAGATAGGCGCCGATCGCGAAAAAGGCGCCGTGAGCGAGATTGACGATGCCGCCGAGCGAGAAGATCAGCGACAGGCCGAGAGCGATCAGCAGGTAATAGACCCCATCGAGGAGGCCGTTGACGATCTGCTGCAGGAACAGGATTGCAGACAAGCTTTTGCTCTCGGACAGGCGAGCGGCATGGAGAGGGAATGACGGCCGGCGCGTCGGACGCGCCGGCAAGTGCTGCGGTTCAGCCGGCGAAGGTGCAGGAATTCTCTTCCTTCGTCGCTGCGATCGCCTCCAGCGGCTCGTCAGGTCCCGGGACGGGCGCGGACGATGTGAAGATGTCCCACTGGTTCTTGATCTTGTCGGCGGGGATCGCGGTGACCGCGTACATTTCGTGCATCAACTGGTGGTCGCTGGGGCGGAAGTAGCCCTGCCGCGTCTTCAGCACGTCGAACTTGGCGCCCTTCTCGAAATGCTCGACGAGCTTCACCGAGTCGGTCGACTTCGTTTCGCGCATCGCGTCGGTGACGATCTTGGTGGCGATGTAATCGCCCCACGCCTGGTTTTCCGGGGGCTTGCCGTATTTTTTGGTGAAGGCGGCGACGAAGGTCTTCGAGCCGGGCGTCTCCAGCAGATGATGCCAGACGACCGGCCATGTGCCGACGAAATTGCCCTTGCCGGCCGCCCAGGCGAGCGCGGTGTCGAAACCGAAGCCGCCCACGGGGAAGGTCAGTCCAAATTCCGAATATTGCTTGAGGAAATTGGTGATCTGATTGCCGGCCAGATTAATCACGACGAGATCGGGCTTGGCGTTGCGGATCTTGAGCAGATAGGACGAGAAGTCGGTCGCGTCAGTCGGCACGAGTTCGTCGCCCACGAACTTGCCGCCGTTCGCAGCCAGGAACCGGCGCGCGACGCCAATCAGATCATGACCGAACGCGTAGTCGGCGGTCAGCGAATACCAGGTCTTGTCCCTAATCAGCCCGTCCTTGAGGAAGGAGCGGCCGACCGATTTAACGTACATCGAGTTCTGCGACTCGACGTGGAACATGAATCGCTTGCAATCCTTGCCGCGCAACGCGTCGGAATTGGCGCCGGTGTTCACGAACATGGTCTTGTTGCGCTCCGCCACCTGCGCGATGGTCAGGGCGGACGCGGATGAAATCTCGCCAATGATGCAGGTGACCTTGTCGCGCTCGATCATGCGTTCGGCCTTGGTCGACGCCGTCTGCGGGTTGACCGAATCCTCTTTCAGCAACTCGATCTTGCGTCCGTTGACGCCGCCGGCGGCGTTGATCTCCTCGACAGCCAGATCGATCGCCATGACGGCATATTCGCCGAGCGGCCCGAGGAAGCCCGTGCGTGGCGTGAGATGGCCGATGCGCAGCACATCGGTTTGAGCACGCAATATCGCCGGCGCTCCGATCAGCGACGCCGCGCCGACCGCCCCCTGCAACAAGCCACGACGTGAAAGGCTGGAATCCACAGGCATGATGCTCCTCCCGTTGCGCCGCGTTGTGCGGTCTTTCGGACGACCGGGCCGTCGCGGTGAGGCGTCGACCGATTGCCGTGATCTGTGATCACGGTTATGCTGGCCGAGAAGCATGGGATTGTCCAGCATGTTCTCGGCGTTGCCCGAATGAACGAAATGACTTTCGAGCAGTTTGCCCCTCTGGACCGGCAGACGCTCGGCGCGCGCGCCTACATGCAGATCGCCGACCTGATGATCGCCGGCAAACTCGCGCCGGGCGAGAAACTATCATTGCGGACCACAGCCGATGCGCTGGGCGTGTCGATGACGCCGGTTCGTGAGGCCGTGGCGCGTCTTGTCGCCGACGGCGCGCTGGAAACAACGCCCAGCCGCGCGATCCGTGTGCCGATCATGAGCGTCACGCAATTCCGCGACCTCACGAGGGCCCGCATCGCCATCGAGGGCCATGCCGCCGCCGATGCGGCGCTCAATCGCACCGACGAGGATATCGAACGGCTTCGGGAGGCGGACCGCGCATTCGGCGCGCAGCGCCGGCTGCACAAACCCGATCTCGAGCAGGCGGTCGAACTCAACAAGGAATTCCACTTCGCGCTCTATGCGGCTGCACAATCCGCCATTCTCATGGACATAATTCGTGCGCTCTGGCTGAAAGCCGGCCCCGTGCTCAACCTCGATCTGCGCGCCAACAGCGATCGTATCGCCAGGTCGCGAGCCGTCGAATTTCATGGCCTCGCCTTGCAGGCGGTGATCGCACGCGATGCATCGGGCGCGCGAGACGCAATCGCAGAGGATATCGGGACGGCCGCCGATTTCATCCTGTCGCATGGCCGACTCATCGATATCTGACAGCAACAAACGCCAACCGGAGCCTTCATGGACCTCGCAATCGCCGATCTTCGCGTTCTCGTGACCGCCGGCGCCAATGGCATCGGACTCGAGATCGCCCGCAGTTTCGTCGCGGAAGGGGCGCGCGTGCATGTTTGCGACATCGACCGCGATGCTCTCGCGGCGCTGGCGACGAGCGACCCAAAACTCACCGCATCTGTGTGCGATGTCGCCGATCGCGCCAGCGTCGCGCGACTTTTCGACGAGGCGTTGGCCGCGCTCGGCGGGCTCGACGTGCTCGTGAACAATGCCGGCATCGCCGGGCCGACCGGTCGAACGGAAGAGATCAATCCGGAAGACTGGGATCGCTGCGTCATGACCTGCCTGACCAGCCAGTTCAATTGTGCACGGCTGGCCATCCCGCATTTGCGGCGAAGCGGCAATGCCTCGATCATCAATCTCTCGTCGGCCGCCGGAAAATTCGGTTTTGCCTTGCGCGCTCCCTATTCGGCGGCGAAATGGGGCGTCATTGGATTTACGAAATCGCTGTCGATCGAACTCGGTCCAGACAATATACGCGTCAACGCAATCCTGCCGGGCCTCGTGGCGGGCGACCGTCAGCGACGTGTGCTTGAAGCCAAGGCGCAGCAACGCGGCATATCTTTCCGCGAAATGGAGGAGACCGCATTCTCCTTCACCTCGATCAAGGAATATGTCACGCCGCAACAGATTGCGGACCAGATCGTTTTCATGGCGTGTCCGCGTGGTCGCACGATTTCCGGTCAGGCGATCGCAATATGCGGCGATACGCGCATGCTCGGCTGAAACTGCCTGTCCAGGCGCCGCCTTTTGCTATTTGGCCTTAGATGGAATTCACGCTCACGCGCCTGATGTCCGCTATGAGTCCTTAAGAGTCATCGGGAGCGTCCGCCCGCGGGCGCCTTGAAGCCGGCGCTTTGCATCCGCCAATCGGCAACCTGCCGCCCGAATGCGGACGCTCTGAGTGGCCGAGGAGGGCGGAAAGCGGACGGCGCATCGAGGCAAATGGTAGGCTGATTGAGGCTGGCGTCTTCTTCCCAAGCATTGAAAATAGCCTCAGCCTTCGACGTTGCCGCTCACGCGGTGACCAATCGTCGTCCCACTAACGGCGCATTCGCAAATTTTCTTGTCAGTGCGCACGCCCCGCAACGCTCGAAAATGCTCACGCGTGATGGAAGTCACTGAGCGTGATCCCGAGACCGGTGCCCACAAGCACGATCTCCATGTTCGCCGCAGAGACGTTGCTTGCAGAGACGAGCTCTGGAGCATTGCTCGTATTCGCCAGGATCAGTGTGTTGCCGCCGACTTCCATGTAGCCGACGCTGTGGGCGACGAGCGCGACAGTTCCGGTGTTGCTCATCTTGCCCTGCCAGAACGGAACGCCGGAACTGGCGGAAATGCCGGCGATGTTGGTGAGGTCGATCCTGCTCAACCCGTGAATGAAGTCGGTGATCGTATCGTGGCTCGTTGGCGTGCTGTCGGCGGCTGAGTTGTAGACGAACGTCGTTCGGGCCGTGTTTCCGGTCTGGACGGCCGCCAAGGCAGCAAACAATCCCACGCCGCTGAAAACCAGACCAAGTTCCGTAACGAAGTCCTGGCCGAGGTTGCCGCTCCCGGCTGGCGTGTTGCCTGTGCTGCCCGTCCCGGCGCTCAGGATGTCAGCGCCGAGCCCGCCCGTGATTGTATCGCCACCGCCATTGCCGATGATGAAGTCGTCGCCCGACGATCCGACAAGCTTGTCGGCCTTCGTGCTGCCGATGATCAGGACATTGCTGCTGGTCCCGGGATTGCCGGCCGGGTCGGTCGCGACCACCTTGAGGACGTGCGCAGACGTCGAATTGACAGTCGTCCCGAATGACCACACGCCACCGCTGCTGACCGTCGAACCCAAGAATGTCGCGCCGTCGTAGATCGAGATGGCGTCAATGACCTTGGTGTCGGAACTCGTTCCCAATAGCGATACCGCCCCGTTGGTTGAGGCGCCGCTCGTGATCTTGACGGAGGGGGCGAGCGTATCGACGGTAAAGACCAGCGACGAACTCGGATCGCTGGTATTGCCTGCAAGGTCCCTCGCCGTCGCTGTCAGACTGTGCGATCCATCGCTGAGCACGCCCAGCTTGTAGCTCCACTGACCTGTTTTTCCGTCGGCGATCACGGTGTCCAGCTTCGTCAGGCCGTCGTAGACCGTGACCGTCGCCCCGGCCTCCGCCGAACCAGTCAGCGTCTGGTTCTTGGTGTTGTTGGCCGCATTGACGTAGCCGTTCACGACCGACGCATCCGCAAGCCCGGCCGGAACTGACGGCGCCGTCGTGTCGATTATGATGCCTGTATCGGCACCGGTAACCTTCGCAATGCCTGTCGCGTCTAAGGCCGTCGTGGGAATCGAAGTATTGAGCAGTACGGAGACTGTGATGCTTGCCTCATTGGCTGTGATGAGATCGGCCTTGCCATCGCCGTTCACGTCCGCCGTCGAGACGGATATGGGACCTGCTCCCGTGGCGAAGGCCTGCGGCGTCTGGAACGTGCCGTCGCCCGTGCCGAGCAGGACGGAGACGGAGTTACCGATCAGTTCTCCGACGATGAGATCGGCGTTGCCGTCGCCGTTCACGTCCGCCGCCGTGACGGAACTGGGATAGGCTCCCGTTGCGAAGGTCTTCTGTGTCTGGAACGTGCCGTCGCCTTTGCCGAGCAGGACGGAGACGGTGCTGCTGTTGATATTTGCGACGATCAGATCGGGCTTGCCGTCGCCGTTCACGTCCGCCGCCGTGACGGAATAGGGACCTCTTTCCGTGGCATATGCCTGCTGCGTCTGGAACGTGCCGTCGCCTTTGCCGAGCAGGACGGAGACGGCGTTGCCGCCTAAATTTGCGGTAATGAGATCGGCGCTGCCGTCGCCGTTCAGGTCCGCCGTCGTGACGGAATTCGGACCTCTTACCGTGGCATATGCCTGCTGCGTCTGGAACGTGCCGTCGCCTTTGCCGAGCAGGACGGAGACGAAGTTGCTGCCTACATTTGCGGTAATGAGATCAACGTTGCCGTCGCCGTTCACGTCCGCCGCCGCGACGGAACGGGCATATGCTCCCGTGGCGAAGGTCTGTTGCGTCTTGAACAACGTGCCGTCGCCCGTGCCGAGCAGGACGGAGACGGTGGCGCTGCTGTAGTTCGCGGTGATAAGATCGGCGTTGCCGTCGCCGTTCACGTCCGCCGCCGTGACGGAAATGGGACCTGCTCCCGTGGCGAAGGTCTGCTGCGTCTTGAACAACGTGCCGTCGCCTGTGCCGAGCAGGACGGAGACGGTGGCGCTGCTGTAGTTCGCGGTGATAAGATCGGCGTTGCCGTCGCCGTTCACGTCCGCCGCCGTGACAGACCAAGGACCTGCTCCCGTGGCGAAGGTCTGCTGCGCGGCAAACGACATTTGGCCAGGCGTTGCAATGGTCCCGCCATTCAAAGCGAGCCCGGTCACCCGCAGGTCGGCGGTGTCGTGGCCGGACGTGACCGAGTAGGTGAATTGCGGATTGTTGCTTGCATCGACGCCCGAATAGACCGCGACTTCGCCGTTGCTGAGCGTCAATTCGGGCGAACCCGTCACCGTCACCGGAACAAGGGTCTCCATCGTGAGAACGACTTTCGTTCCCGCGCCCAGGTGAGTTCCGCTGGGGGTCGATGACGAAATCCCGGTTATGTGATTGGAGGTATCGACGGTGAAGGTCAGCGCCGAGCTTGCATCGCTCGTATTGCCGGGCGAGGCCGTGTCCGTGGCGGTCGCGGTCAGGCTATGCGAGCCGTTCGCCAGCACGCCGAGCGTGTAGCTCCATGCTCCCGTCTTGGCGTCTGCAGTCGTCGTGCCGAGCTTGTGCGTCCCATCGTAGACCGTGACGGTCGAACCAGCTTCGGCAGATCCCGTCAGCGCCTGGGTCGTCGTGTCGGAGAGCGCGTTGACGATGCCGCCTGAGATTGCGCTGTCGGCCAGATTGGTCGGCGCGGCAGGCGGGGTGGTGTCGATAATGATGCCGGTGTCGAAGGCTTCGCGGACAAAGCCTGTTAGCAAAGCAGTTAGTTCCGGCCCGAAGGCTGTTCCGATCACCTTCAGATCACTCAGGTTCTGACCTGCCTTGACCGTGTAGGTGAAGGTAAGATTTCCGTTTGCATCGACGCCCGAAAAATCGGCTCTTGCGACCGGGACGAGAGCGTCGTCGCCCAACGTAAGCCAATCATCTACTTGAGGCACGACGGCAGGAGTGGCCAATTTCACCGTGAAAACGACGGTTGAGCCTACGCCAAGCACCGTCCCGCTGCTCTGCGAAACCGCGTATCCAGTCACGGAATTGGTCGTCGTGGTCATCAAGCCCCCCTTGAGCGCCACCCTTGCATCGTCTGGCTCTTGGTGAGGCGATTGTGCAGGCGTCGTCTTGAACGTTCCCGCAGTTCACCTCCGGCCAGTCCTTCCGGTTCGGCGCCTTCTACTCGCTGCCCGAAGCAACGTCGCAGCTTACAGTAGGAGGGCTGGGCAGATTTTGGCAATTCAGGCAATTAGCTTGTCATTCTGCTCAGGCTATGGCAGCGCGGCATGATGCGTTGGGGCTTTGAGGGGAAGGACGCGCGGTTCGCGCGGCGGCAGATAGTCAGCGACTGCAGGCAATGGCAGAGAACGGTCGGTCGTGCCCGTTGGCTCCAGGCCAGAAACCGAACACTCGCAGGACTACCCCGCAGGGTGGGCCTTCCTGGTGACCGCAGAGGGCGGAAGCGGCCGAGAACGTCTGCCGTCTATGCGGGCAGAAATTCTTGAGAATTTTCGTCGATGCGCCCGACCAGCTCGAACCTTTCGCACCAGAGCATCATGTCCGGCGCGAACAGTCCAAGCCGCGTAAAGTATCGCGTGTGCGCCTCGCGCCAGAACCGCAGCGAGCGGTCGCCTTCTCCCTCATCGTAGGCAAATGCGGCGTCTACCTCGTGGAAGCGCCGCTGCGATAGCTCAACGGTCCGCAACACCGCCCTCGGAACACCCTTGCCGTCCTTGGCGACCATCAACTTGCCGACTTCTGCGGAAAGCAATCCCTGCGTTTCGGCCCAGCAAGTGGCGCGCTTCGAGCCGGACAGGACGAGAGCTATGAGTTGATCGGCCAACTCGGGTCCGTCGCCGAAGGAAAATGCTTCCAGTGATCGCCAGTCCAAGATGAAACGTCCCGCGGCAGCTCTGCGAGTATCTGTCCGACGCTATCCCTCCGCAAGCGCTCGTCAGTCCCCGTTGGCGCTCAGACCGAAACCTGCCGTTCGGCCCACCTCGCCGCGGAGCGGTCGCTCTGGACCGCCGCTCAAGGCGGAAAGCGACTATCCTGACGTGACTGCCTTCGGAACACGCGATTACAACTCATATCGCGTCGTCACCCACGAGCAGCATCCACGGGAGCATCTCACTCAACTTCTACAATCAATTCGACTTCCACTGGTGCATTGCCCGGCAACGAGGAGACGCCAACCGAGGTTCGAGCATGCGGTCCAACTTTTTCACCAAACACTTCCACCAAGAGGTCAGAGAAGCCATTTACGACTTTGGGGTGATCTGCAAAGCCTTCGGAAGCATTGACCAGACCCACAACTTTCACGACCCGTCTGACCTTGTCTAAGCTTTCAATGGAAGCCTTAAGTTTCGCTAGCGTTATCAATCCTGCGTGCCGAGCTGCCCTATAGCCCTCCTCGGTGCTGACCTCTTTCCCGACCTGGCCCGTTGCTTTCCAGCCACGAGAGGTGCTTCCGGAGACAAAAACAAGGTTACCGGTCTTCACAGCGTCAACGTAGTTTCCGAGTTGCGTTGGCACTGCTGGCAGAGCGATGTTTTTTTCAATCATTCGAGCTTCTGCGGTGGGCGGAGTTTGTGCCAGCGTCTCGCCGCAATAGATGGCGCCAAGCAAAGCCAATATGGCTCTCAGTTGTTCGACAATTTTCATTCCGGTCCCCCCAAGCTTGGCTCCTCCATCGGCCCTAGAGCCGACCCGACGACCTACTCGAAAACCTCGTCCGTCCGTGCGAGCAAAGAGGATGGAATGGTAAGCCCGAGGGCCTCCGCAGACCGCAAGTTGATTGCAAGCTGCAATTTCGTCACTTGCTGTACTGGCAATCTGTCCGGGCGCTCGCCATTCAGCACCCTGCCGACATACTCACCAACCTGTCGATACGCCTCTGGATAATCTGTGCCATAACTCACCAGCCCACCAAGCATGGTGAACTCTCGCGTCGGATAGGAAGCGGCAATATTGTGTCGCGATGCCTCACGTACGAGAGCCTCTCTGTTTGCAAACATTATTGCATCAGCCGAGACCAGCACTGCGTCTAGATGCGCGTTTCGTGCTTTATCAAAGGCCTCCCCGAACTCATTCGGAAGGCGTATTCCCAAGGGCACTAGTTCAAGCTTCATCCCGTTGGCGGTCGTCTCCAATTGTTTCCAAATACCGTCGCCGCCCGCCACGAGACTTGTTGCGCTATACAGGAAACCCACGGATTGCGCGGCCGGTAGCATTTCCCGCAAAATCGCCAATCGCTTAGTTAGGACTTCGGTGTTCAGTACCGAAACTCCGGTAGCGTTGCCGCCGGGACGCGACAGGCTTTCGACGAACCCACTAGCTACGGGATCAAAGCCCGTAAAAAAGACAATCGGAATTGATCTAGTTGCAGCTTTCGCGGCGGCGATCGATTGGCCGGTAAAGACGGCAATCACATCAACCGGCCGCTGCACTAGCTCTTGGGCAAGAGCGCCTAGCCGCGCTTCCTGACCATCCGCGCAGCGATATTCGAACATCACATTGCGATCTTCGACAAAGCCCATACTTGCTAGATGACTTTGGGTTGGAGCAAATAACTCCCGCGTACGCGCTAGTGAGCCGAAACCGAGAACGCCCACGACCCGAAGACGCGACTGTTGTCCAAACGCGCTGAGCGGTCTGAGAGAACCGCATCCGACCGCGATGATGAACTCCCGTCGCCTCATTCGATAATTGAAGCTCACGGAACGACCGGGGGCAAGGACCTCCTAAAATGGATTTGTAGGTTCGCGTCCGATCAGGAGCCAGCCCAAGGGTCGTGTCCGTCAATGTGGTGTAATTTCGTTGTGTAGCTGAGGCGGTCATTCGTCAGGCCGCCTTGGGTGTGATCTGCAAGGGTCTCAGGTCGGCTATCTTGTCGGCCGGCTCTGCGAAGCCCTCGATCTGCATGTAACGGTTCTGCGTTTGCCAGTCGTCGTTCTGCTCCATGAGCACGGCGCCGACCAGCCGAACGATCGATTCTTCGTTCGGGAAGATGCCGATGACGTCGGCCCTGCGTTTGACCTCCTTGTTCAATCGCTCCAGCGGATTCGTCGAATGCAGTTTCGTGCGATGCTGCGGCGCGAACGTCATGTAGGCGAGCACGTCGTGCTCGGCTGCGTCCATCAGTTTCCCCAGCTTCTCGAACCGTGGCCGCAGTTGATCGGCGACGTGCCGCCAGACCTGGCCTGCCGTCTCGCGGTCGGGCTGGACGAATGCCTGGCGGATGGCGGCGGCGACAACCGTCTCCTGCGTCTTGGGCACGTAGGCCAGGGCGTTGCGCATGAAGTGCACGCGACAGCGCTGCCATGTTGCGCCGACGACGCGCTGGGCGGCCGCCTTCAGCCCTTCGTGCGCATCCGAGATCACGAGCTTTACGCCGCGCAGCCCGCGTCTGGTCAGTCGCTTCAGGAAGTCGGCCCAGAAGGTCTCGGCTTCCGAGGGGCCGATGCCGAGGCCGACGATCTCGCGCCGTCCATCGGTGTTCGCGGCCACCGCGATTATTGCGGCCACCGAGACTATGCGCCCGCCCTCGCGCACCTTCAGGTACGTGGCGTCCAGCCACAGATAAGGCCAGTCACCCTCGAGCGGCCGATCGAGGAACGCCTTCACGCGTTCGTCGATATCCTTGCAAAGCTTCGACACCTGGCTCTTCGAGATGCCGGAAAGCCCCATCGCCTGCGCGATCTCGTCGACCCGCCGCGTCGACACCCCGCCGATCCAGGCCTCCTGTATGACAGCGACCAAAGCCCTTTCCGTCGTCTTGCGCGCCTCCAGGAACGGCGGGAAGTAGCTGCCGGCGCGCAGCTTCGGAATCTTCAGATTGAGCGTGCCGAGCCGCGTGTCGAGCGACCGGTCGCGGTAGCCGTTGCGCCAGTTCAGTCGATCGGTCGCGCGTTCATGTCGGCCGGCGCCTATCAGCCCCTCGACGTCAGCCTCCATCAGCAGTTGCAGAACGCTTTCGGCCACCGCGCGCAGAAAATCGCCGTCGCCGGCCTTCTGCAGAAGCTCATTCAGTGGCAATCTGTCCTCGGTCATCGTGGTCTCTCCGGTCAGTGTGAAGTCGAGCAACTCCACCCTAGACCGCCTGCCGCGGTGACCACCCCAGCTCCACCAGAGACCAGTCGGTTTTTCCACCGCCGAGTCCTCCGGAAATTACACCACGTCCGTGGACGCTACCCAGCCCAAGCACCTTGCTGAAACGAAAATGGCCGGAGCTTCCCGATCGCAGGCTCGTTCTAGCCGGCGTCAATCGCCTTGAATTTTCGGCCTCTTAAGCAGATCATATGCAATGGGGGGCCAACCATGCAGAGGCGCGAGTTCATTACGCTCGTTGGCGGCGCGGCAGCATGGCCGCTCTCGGCGCAAGCTCAGCCAAAGACATACCGGGTCGGCTTTCTAATAGGCCCTTCGGCGGAAAGGGCGGCTTCGCTTTTCCAATCGCTAAAGGATGGCTTACGCGAGCGAGGGTATGTCGAGGGCCGGAACGTTGAGTTCGTGCCGCGCTATGCGGACGGGAAAATGGAACGCCTGCCGGACCTTGCTGCCGAGTTGGCGCGGCTCAACGTCGATGTAATTGTCACTGGTTCGAACCAGCACGTTGTAGCCGCCAGACAAGCGACCTCAACGATACCAATCGTGTTTGTTTATGCTGTCGATCCGGTAGGTACCGGCTTGGTCGCAAGCCTCGCTCGGCCCGGAGGCAATGTTACCGGCTTAACTTCCGACGCAAGTCCCGAGTTCTGGAACAAATTCCTTTCGCTATTGAGGGAGGTAGTGCCTAAGACGTCGCGAGTGGGAGTGCTCGGGCAGGTATCCGCAAAACTCGGCTTTGCCGAGCTTGATGAGGCCGCGCGGAAGCTCAACCTGTCACTCCAGATGGCTGATGTGCAGCGAAAGGAAGATATAGATGGCGCGTTGGCAAACATCAGCCAATCGGTGGAAGCACTCGTCGTGGTCCCCGGCCCTCTAGTCTATTCATGGCGAAAGGAAATTGCTGACGCTGCCCTTAAGCATCGCTTGCCGGCCATCGTAAGCGTGCAGCATTTTGTGCAAGAAGGTCTGTTAATGAGCTACGGGCCCAATCTGGACAGAGAATGGCGGCGGGCGTCGGCCCACGTAGACAAAATTCTTAAAGGAGCCGCGCCTGGCGATCTGCCGGTCGAGCAACCGATCGTCTTTGAACTCGCGATCAACATGAAGACGGCACAGGCGCTGGCGGTAAGCATTCCGACCGCGTTGCTCGCCACAGCAACCGACGTGATCGAATGATCTTCTTGGCTGCCCCAAACCCTTGTCTCGTCAATTGCGAATGACCGCACCCGGTCGATTTCGCGCATTAGCGCCAGCCCCGGAAACTGACATTCGGGCCGACGCGCCCGGCAGCGGACCTTCCCAACCGCAGGGAGGGGCGGTTAGCGGACGTTTTCGAGGTCTGCTGCGGAATTCGGCTTAGCCCCGAGGGGCGGCATCATTCGATCACCTCGTCGGCCTTGCGAGCAGCGATGGCGGAATAGAAAGTCGGAGTGAATTTGCGGTAAGTCCCCGTTCAGGCTCCAAAGAAGTTCGAAAATCGCTATAGCATCAAAGCGACCGCGAACCGGGGCTCACGATCTCGCTGCACTTGCTTGCAATCGCCGACGCGCTGGTCGAATGAACCCTACCCATTCTTTCGCGAGGCGGCAGCTTCTACATTTTACTTGATCCCGCCATTTCAATCCTAGCGTCGATCTCGTGGCGTAATGCGCCGAAATCGATAGGCTTCGTCAGCAGGCCGGCGGCCCCCCCTTCCGTCGCACGGCGTTTCGTCTCGGCGTCGCCGTAGGCGGTGATCATGATGACGGGGACGTCGGGCCGCATGGCGCGCACCTTCGGCAGCATTTCCAAGCCCGTCATGCCCGGCATATTGATGTCCGATAGGATCAAGATCAGCGAACGCCCGGCCATATCTTCGATACGCGCGAGCGCATCGGAGGCCGACATGGCGAAATCCATCGAAAAGCGCGCTGCGCGCAGATCACGCCGGAATTGTTGTTTGAAGAGGTCGACGACGTCCGGCTCATCATCGACCACCAGAATGAAAACACTCATGGCCTTGCTCCGCGCGGCAGAACGACGACGAACTCTGTGAAGGCGCCGGGCTCGGTCGCAACCTCGATCGTGCCGCCATGCTGCTTCACGATGATGTCATGGCTCATCGACAGGCCAAGGCCGGTGCCTTCGCCCGGCGGCTTTGTCGTGTAGAACGGATTGAACATCTTCTCCCTCACGTCCGGCGGAATGCCCACGCCATTGTCGCGGATGCGAATTTCGACCCGATCCCCGAGGCTTTTGGTTGACGCTCGCAGTGACGATTCGAAGCCTGCGCCCGCCTGTTCGCGCCGCTTCGCGCCGGCATAGAAGCCATTCGAGATCAGGTTGAGCAGGACGCGGGTGAATTCCTGTGGGAACAGCTCGATCATGCCGGCGGCAGCGTCGAAATCGCGATGCAGCGTCACGTTGAAGTCGGGCTTTTCGGCGCGGGCCCCGTGGTAGGCAAGATTGAGCGCTTCATCGACTAGCGCGTTGATGTCCGTCGGGCGCTGGTCGCCCGAACCTTCACGCGAATGCAGCAGCATGTTGCGGACGATGGAGTCCGCGCGCTTTCCGTGTTGCACGATCTTTTCGAGATTAGATTTTAACATCTGCGCCACTTCATTGATTTCCTCGCGCGTGGCTTCGTCGAGGGCTGGCTTGCCGAGCGCTTCGCGCATTTCGTCGATCAGGTCGGTTGACAGCGCGGCAAAATTATTAACGAAATTCAGCGGATTCTTAATCTCGTGGGCAATGCCAGCGGTAAGCTGGCCTAACGAGGCGAGCTTTTCGGTTTGCACGAGGCGATCCTGCGCGCTGCGCAGGTCGTCGAGCGATTGCGACAGCTCGCGCGTGCGCTGCTGGACTTGTTCGAACAGCCGTACATTCTCGATCGCTATCGCGGCCTGGTCCGCAAACGTCGTGACAAGCTCGATTTCCTTTTCTGTAAACGGCCTAGGCTCGTCGCGCGTAAGGGCAAATACACCGATTGGTTCGCTATCGCGGAACATCGGAACCCCGAGAATCGCGCTGAATTCGTCGAGCTGCAACTTTTCTAGAAGAGTATAATCCGGATCGAAATGGATATCGGGAATATGGATCGTTCTTCCCTCAAGCAAGGCTCTTCCGCTCGCAGAACTGCGCTCCGGAACTATCGGGATCTGCGCAATCTTTTCACGGAATTCCTCAGTGAAGCCGTAGAAGGCCTCCCTGAAGAATGAGCGGTCCCGCTTTCGCGCGATTGTGCCTTTGTTGGCGCCGACGAGTTGCGCTGCAGACTCCACCAATGTCTGCAGAACGGTGCCAAGGTCGAACGCTGAGCGGCTGATCACCTTCAGCACTTCAGCAGTGGCCGTCTGCTGCTGCAGAGCTTCGCGCAGTTCTTCTGTCCGGGACTGCAACTCCTCGAATAGGCGCGCATTGCCAAGAGCGATTACGGCCTGGTCGGCAAACGTCTGGAGCAGATTGATCTGCCTTTCGCTGAAAGGTTGTTTCTCTGTCCGACGCAGGACGATTGCGCCGATGCTTTCATTCTCGTGGAGCAAGGGAACGCTTAGAATGCTGCGATGGCCCATCTTCAGCGCGAGCTCGCGGCCGTCGGAAAGATCGCTATGTGCCGCGTCGGCAAGATCGGCAATGTGTACCGGGGTTTGATCGATGAATGCGCGCCCGGCCGTCCATCTGCGATTAATGGACCATTTCTCCAATCCTATCGGAATTGGCCCATGGTGCGCGCTGAAGCGAAGGTCATCGCCGTCCTTGAGCAATAGAGCCGCGTCATAAGCGTCACACACCTCGCAAGCGGTTTCGACGATGGCGCGCAGGACAGGTGCGACGTCCGTTGGTGAGGACGCAATCACGTTCAAAATGCTTGCGCTGCCTGTCTGATAAGTAAGCGCCTCAGCCAGTTCGCGCGTCCTATCCTGCACTTCGTCGAAGAGCCGAACATTCTCAATGGCTATCACGGCTTGGTCCGCGAACGTCGTCACCAAATCAACCTGACGATTAGTGAACGAACGAACCGTCGTGCGGCCAAGAAACAATACGCCCGCCGGCTGGCCGCTACGCAGAAGCGGAACTCCCAGGAGCGTGCGGAAACGACCTGCAGCCTGCTGATCACGATACGCGTACTCGGAATCGGCCAAAACGTCGACGATCTGTACGGGCTTGCCTTCGAGGAGTGTGCGGCCGACTACGCTGCCGCGTCCAGGCTGAAGGCGAGTGTTGGCAATGAGCGCTGACCAGGCTTCCGGAAATCCATACTGGGTGGCGTGGTAGTAGTCGCCGTCAACGTCCTGGCGGACCATTGCAGCCATATCCGCGTCGCAAAGTCTCGCTGCGGATTCGGTCAAAGCATTGAGAACTGTTTGGAGATCGAACGCCGATCGACTAATGACCTTCAGGACGTCAGCGGTTGCCGTCTGCTGTTGGAGGGCCTCGCGCAGATCTTCGGTGCGATCCTGAACTTCCCTAAACAACCGTGCATTCTCCATCGCGATGACCGCTTGGTCCGCGAAGGTTGTGACAAGTTCGATCTGACGTTGCGTGAAGGGTCCCGGAATGTCGCGCGCGAGCGCGAATGCTCCGATCTGCTCGCCATCTCGATAAAGCGGAACGCCCAGCATCGCTCGCACCATGCCGATGCGAGCCGCCTCCTTTTCCGCGTACTCGGGGTCACTCCACGCGTCTTCAATCATCACGGTGCGCTTTTCGAGCGCTACGCGTCCTATCAGTGTACCCCGGCCAGGGCGAACATCCGTTCTCTGCTCGTGTTCCATATATTCTGGAAGCGTATTGGCTGACTGGGCAATTGATCGGTATACATCACCTTCGCGCTCATAAATCTGCCCAACGACTGCACCACAAAGATGGATAGCTGACCTGAGCAATGTATGCAGCACATGTTCGAGGTCGAGCACATTGTTGCTGATCGCCTTCAGAGCATCAGCAGTAGCGGTTTGCCGCTCCAGAGCCTCTCTTGTCTCCTGAAGCAGTCGGGCATTCTCAACCGCTATTACGGCTTGAGCTGCGAACATTTCCAGTAACTTTACGTGGCCCTCCTCAAACGCACCCGACTGAACACGCGTTACATTTATTGTGCCAATCGCCTGCCCGCTTAGCATCATTGGCGCATACAGCAGGCTACGAAAGCCGCGGAGGCGCGCCATATCCACCATATCGGGATTATCTGCCCACTCGCGCTCTACGTCCTGGCAAACGAACGTGTGGCCATTCCGGATTGAGGTCCACGCTGGTGAACGTGTCAGCGGAAGTGGGAACGCCGCTTGCAATGCTGCATCTGCTTGCGGGCTCACCGGCGTGAATGCTTCAAGCCTGAGGCTCTCGTCGACGATCGTGAATACTGCCGTCGACAAGCCGCCAATTATCCGGTTAGCCCGAGTTGCTATTGCTTCGAATACGGGCCCGACCTCGCCGCGCGCCTCTGCAATGGCCTGCAGGATTTCAGAAAGCGCAGACTGCTGCTCAAGGCTTTGGTCTAGGTCTCGCGTTCGCTGGCGAAGTTCGGCCTCTAGGCCTGAAACCGAAACACCGTCGTTTGCAGGTGTCGAACCGTGGCCCGTCATGTCTGCCCCCGCCTTGGCTGTAATATTGTACCGAGGCGTGCAAATACGAAAGAGCCAAGCTGATCATCTCAGCGCGACGGCGGAACCCAGCTATCGCTATATATGCTGCATCGCAGCATTGGTCGGTTCCTGACGCGCTTGCCTTGGGCGGAAAGCTTCCGGCAGACTCCGGCGATCGACCAGAGAGGGTCGCGCACCGATCGCGGGAGGGCGCTGGGTGACCAAACGATTCCGGTTCGTGCGGCTTTCGACTCGCAATCGCGTCGCCTGGTTGGAGTTTGATCGCCCCCCGGTCAACGCGTTCAATAGGGAGATGGTAACTGAGACGCGCAGCGCTATCGAAGCTGCGCTTTCCGATCCTGAGAGCAAGGTAATGGTGCTCGGAAGTGCAAACGCTCAGTACTTCAGCGCCGGCGCTGACCTTCGCGTGTTTTCAGGCATGAAATCCGACGGTATGCGCCGGTGGGTTTCGGAGTGTCACGACATTGCCAGGCTGCTTCGCAACTCTGCCAAACCCCTGCTGGCCGCGATCAATGGGACAGCTGTCGGCGGTGGCCTGGAGATGACACTGCACTGCGACGTTCGCTTCGCCGCCGTGGACGCGAAGCTTGGGCAACCCGAAATCAATATTGGATTCATCCCTCCAATCGCCACAACCCAAGCACTTGCCCGTTTGCTTGGACGACCGCGTGCGATCCGATACCTTTACGAAGGCGGCCTTGTACCCGCCCGTGATGCGCTTACGATGGGGCTGGTGGATGAACTCATACCCTCCGACCGGCTGTTCGAACACGTACAGAGGTATGCGGAGTATCTTGCCTCGAAGCCCGCCAGCGCTTTGGCCGCCATCCGTCAGACCGTCACGCTTGGAGGCGGAAAATCTTTCGATGAAGGAATGGCTATCGAGCTAGAAGCAACGACAGCTCTTGCGGACACTGCTGATTTTGCCGAGGGAGTTGCCGCATTTCTTCAAAAGCGCGCTCCGAATTGGAGCTAAAGCGCCGCCGACAGCCAAGCCTTATAAGGTGCCTACGCCCAAGTAGAGGCTCTAGTGGCTGGTGCCGAAGTCGCTTTTTCGGCTTGAGGCACGGTCGGCTCTATTCGATTATTTCGTCGGACGCGCCGCCCACGGGTTCACCGGAACTCGACAGAATGATAGTATTCGCACCGCTCCAAGGGTTCATCTGGGCAATGTCGGCTCAACTATGATTGAATCGGAAGCGTTATTCGCCGCCCTGCGCCAATCTGCCGACGCCCCGAGCGTTGCGGCGATAGAACGCCTGGTACGCGAGGCGCCCGACCGGGAACTGTGCCGGATCAACGCGCTGGCCTTCGCCCAGCGCAACAACCTCGATCCCGAGCAGGTCATCGCCGCCTTCCTGCATGCGGCTCGTGTCGGGTTGTTCGAACTGTCATGGAACGTGCTCTGCCCGGGCTGCGGCGGCGTTCTAGGAGCCAATACCTCGCTCAAGACTGTGCACGCCGAGGCATACAGCTGCGCCGTCTGCGCCGCTGACTACGAGCCGAACCTTGACGAAATGGTCGAGGTGACCTTCACCATCAGCCCACGCATTCGCCGCATCCCAGCGCACCATCCCGAGCTCCTCTCGTTCTTCGACTATTGCTCACAGCTGTTCTTCGGCTCGGGCCTCGAGCCGCTCGAAGATCAAGCGGTGATGGAAAAAATCACCATCGAAACCATCGAGCTGCCGCCTGGCGAGAAGGCGTTGGTATCGGTGCAGATGCCTGCACAGTTCCTTATCGTCTTCGAGCCTGTCACGCACGCCGCGCACTTCATCGACGTTAAGGGCGAGCCAACGACGGAGCGTCAAAATCTGACGATTGTCTACAACGATGTCAGCACCCCAACGGGGACGACCGAGATGCGTCCCGGCCCGTTGCGCCTCTCTGTCGAGAATCGCACTGGCAAACGCGTCCTGCCGGGCATCTGGATCGCCGGCGACGAGTTGCACGATTTCATGTCCAAGCGCCGCCCTTTCATCACCGCCAAGCGCCTGCTGACCAACCAGACTTTCCGTGACATCTATCGCGCCGAAACGCTCGACGTCGATCAGCGCCTGAAGATCATGAGCCTCACCTTCCTGTTCACCGACTTGAAGGGCTCCACTACGCTCTACGAGCGTGTCGGCGATCTGGCGGCTTTTGACCTGGTACGCAGCCACTTCCGCCTGCTCAACGAGATCGTCGCCTCAGAGGCAGGCGCTGTGATCAAGACCATCGGCGATGCCGTCATGGCCACGTTCCCGACTCCTGATCGCGCGATGGCGGCGGCGCTGCGCATGCGAGAGGCGATGCACGATCTCAACCGGCAGCATGGCAGCGAAGACCTGCTGCTGAAGATTGGCATCCACGAGGGTCCATGCCTCGCGGTTATGCTCAACGAGCGGCAGGACTATTTCGGCCAGACCGTGAACATCGCCGCGCGCGTTCAGGGCCTAGCCGACTCGCGTGCGATCTTCACCACCTCGCCGGTGGTCGATCATCCCGAGACTGCCGCCCTGCTCGCCGCCGGCGGTCGTACCCCGCTGTCGCAGCAGCGTGTCATCCGCGGTATCGCCGCCGACATGGCGATCTATGAGATTCCGTAAAAGTCCCACGGACAGAAATTGGTCAAGGCGGGTGCCTGCGTTGGAGCACGCCGCCTAGGGCTCCACGTTAGTCATCGCATCGTAGCACGCGAGGCACCTCTTTACCGGAGTTGGCAGTAGCCGAGCCGTAGCGAAATTCCCTGCAATAGCGGGCGATGCCTCCTGTTCTTTGTTTCCGTTGCCAGACGAACAGGAATTCGGAATCGGTCCACGCACTGGCGCGCAGGGCCAAGGGCTTTGGGCCGTGGTACCGAAACCCAGGTTACCGTCCCAAGAGAGAATCGGGGAGCAGAGAACTGGCTTAGGGGTTGGGGGGGTGCGCGTGCGGTATCCAACGGTCGGCCGGCTGCCCGCAATTCTGGGGGCTCCGGACAATACTTGCCAGCTAGAGAATTCTGGCGAAAAAAGGCGTGGCGGAGAGGGAGTCCGACAAATTACCGTCCGCCTGTGTTTTTCTATGTCGCCTAGATCACATGAGATACAAGGGTTTTAGCACAATCCCGTCTTTACTTGTGTTCCACTGTCCGCCATAATCCGCGTCAAATTTGTGGACCGGATTGTGGACCATGCCAAAGCTCTCCGCTCGCAAGATCAAGACGGCAGACCCCGGCAAGTACGGCGACGGCGAGGGACTGCAATTCGTCGTCACGGCGTCCGGGTCCCGCAAATGGGTTTTGCGCTTCCAATGGAACGGCAAGGCGCGAGAAATGGGCCTCGGGGCCTACCCGGAGGTTGAACTGGCCGACGCGCGCGAGAAGGCGCGCGAAGCCCGCAGGCTGATCCGGGCCGGTGTCGACCCTATCGCCGACGGCAAGCGCGAAAAGACAGTCCCGACCTTCGGCGAGATGGCAGACGCTGTGACCACCGACCTGTCCCCTGGGTTCCGCAACGAAAAGCATCGGGCGCAGTGGAAGATGACGCTGGAGGTCTACGCCAAGCCCCTGCGCTCCAAGCCGGTGGACGCGATCGACACGGCGGATGTTCTGTCGGTCCTCAAGCCGTTGTGGACCGTGAAGGCTGAAACGGCATCCCGGCTGCGTGGACGGATCGAAAAGGTTCTGAACGCGGCCAAGGCGAAGGGCTACCGGACCGGTGAAAATCCGGCGCTGTGGCGCGGTCACCTCGAAAACCTCCTGCCGAAGCAGCCGAAGCTAGTGCGCGGCCACCATGCTGCGATGGCCTACGCCGATGTTCCCGCCTTTGTGGGGAGGCTGCGCGAGCGCGAGGCCACCGCTGCAATGGCTCTGGAATTCACGATCCTGACCGGTGCCCGGTCCGGCGAGACGCTCGGCGCCCGTTGGGAGGAATTCGATCTGGACGCAAAGGTCTGGACGGTCCCCGCGAATCGGATGAAGGCCGGTCGCATCCATCGCGTTCCTCTGTCGGAGCGAGCAGCCGCGATCGTCAAGAAGCTTTCGGAGGCGCGCACGTCCGATCTGGTATTCGCCGGCTTCAAGAAAGACCGGCCGCTTTCCGTGATGGCAATGGATATGGTGCTACGGCGGATGAAGGTGATGGACGCGACGGTGCACGGCTTCCGCAGCGCGTTTCGCGATTGGGCGGGCAACGAGACCGCCTATCCGCGCGATCTGGCCGAAACCGCCCTTTCCCATGTCATCGGCGACAAGGCCGAACAGGCCTATCGTCGGTCCGACGCGTTGGAGCGTCGGCGCGAGTTGATGCAGGCATGGGCGAACTATTGCGAGCCGACTGCGGCTGGGAATGTCGTGCGGCTCAAGAAATCGGGCGGAGGTCCCGCCTGATAAAGCGGCCGGGCGAGGCGCTGGTACCGCCAAACCCGGCCTGACCACAAGCGAAACGGGAGTTCGCATCATGGCTAGCCGTAAGTCTAAATCCTCTCACCCTGAGGAGAACAACTCAGACCTCATCGAAATGGCCGAAATGGAATTTCAGCCGTGGTCCGACACCACGCCCGAAGCGATGTGGTCTCAGGCCAATCGGACCCACATGGTTTGGTTGCGCATGGCCTTGGCGGCGATGTTTCAAACGAAGCAACAGCTTGTCGACGGTTTCGGCAAGGAAATGAACGACGAGATGATCGATGAAATGTTCAATGGCTTCAAGGATGCAAAGGGCTTCTTGAAAGTCGCTACCGAGACAATCGAATCAGCCGAGGCCCGGATAATGTGCGCTCTTTCGAACTTAGCCTTGGACGATGCCTCTGCTGACAAGGGGGCGCGGCAATGAAAGAAGGAACCACTCCGAATCGTCGCGCAATGCTCGCCGGGTGCGTCGGCGCTGCTCTTGCAACGAGCGTCGCAAGCGCCGCCGAGGTCGACCTGGTTTACGCCGTGATCGAACTGCACAAGCGGTCGAGGCAAGCGTTTGAGGTCACGTGTCGCTTGACTGATGAGGTCGCCGCCCATCTTGAAGGTCGAGTAATATCGCCCGCCGATGAAGCGACTCACGAAGCTGCTAGCGACGCCGAGCAGGTTGCGTTGACGGCGGTGGCCATGACTCGCCCGACAAGCGCAGCAGGCCTCGTTGCGGTCCTCAGCTATATACTCCCCTACGGCGATGAGTACGTGGGCGGCAGCACTGCAATTGAAGCGTTTGTTCAAACCGTGGCCGCACCCGGACCAGCATTCATCTAGGACCGAACGTGCAGGGATAGGCCGGCCAGCCGACAAGCGAACAAGCCCACTCGCTTCCCTGCGCTCATCGGGCTTCGCGAGGGCTCGCGATGGACGCAGTTGACGATTCCAAAGGCTTCGATTTGACGAGTGCACGGTGGCCGCTCGCCGCTGTTTTGGTATGGATCGTAACGCGCGATGAATACTGCGCTTCGCATTGCGCCGACATGAGCGTTGACGCTTGCGATACCTGGCTCGAAATCAAGCGGACCCATTTCGGATTGAGGGCCGGTGCGAGCGCCTCTGACGCATGGTCTGGTGAACTCGTTCCCGCGCTGGATGACGGGAAACTACGCGCGTCGGCAACGCGAGCTGTGGTGAACCGTCTTGGCGTCGAACAGGTGACGACAGGCCTTGAGTTCCCACCAGTTGACCAAAGGTATGCTGCATCCGGTCACTATTTAGCGGAGACGGACAAGCGCGACCGATCGGTGCTCAGGCCTAACGGCGGCAACTTCGCTCATGAGTGGACGGAATACCGTGAATTGTCGCTTGCGCGCCGCGATGTTCTTTCGCTGTGGCCAGAATGGCCCTCTGAAGTCGCCGAGCGCGTCCCTGTAGTGGAAGACGTGCTGCCACCGGTCGCGTTGAGCCCGGTTCAGACTTATCGGTGGATCATTGCCGCTGGAGGCAATGCCGCCCCGTCTTCAATCGACCCGGAAGACTTCAAGAAGGTCATGCGCGCGGTCGAATTGAAGTGTCACAGTGGAGCATTGATTGCTACCGGCGCGCTTGGACAGCAAGCCTCCGCGCCAATCGACGCGACGATTTGGGAGCGCAACGGGTTCTACCTGTACGGCGAAGGGATCGTCACAAAAAGGGATTTGCCGGGTCCGGCGCTTCGTGTGCTTGCCGACTTTCATGCAGGACGGTCCTCGCGAATTTCTGACGAAGGTCGACGCACGCGGGTTTGGCTTGATGTAATGCTTTCGGCGAAAGCGGTGATGAAGGAGTTTCCCGCCGCTCCCCCCGAGCCTACGCGTGCGGTCAAACCGACAAAGCTGGATCAGGCGGCGCAGTGGCTTCAGGAAAATTTCTCGCAGCGTCCGTCTGTGGCCAAAAAGGTTTTGGTTGCGCGTATCGAGAAGGAAGCCCCGCATATTGGGACGATTAGTGAGCGCCATCTGACGGATGCGTTGAGCATTGCGTTCGGCAAGAAGTGAAGACGATCGGCCCACCGCGCAAAATCGAGCAAACGCGACGATTGCCCGATATTGCGCGCGACACCGCCGGAAACGTGCGTAAATTGGCGGACCATCACAACCAAGTTGGGATGGTCCAATGTCTCGAAATACCTCAAACATTCAGCCGGCCGAGCGCATTGCCCTGCGCGTCAATGACGCCTGCGCCGTAGCCGGTCTGTCGCGCTCGAAGCTCTACGACCTGATGAAGGATGGCCGCCTCAAGGCCATCAAGGTTGGCGGTCGCCGGCTCATCCTGCGCGATGATCTGAAATCGCTGCTGGCGGGAGGCTGCTAATGATAGCCCCTCCTGAAATGCGAAGCCCGGCCCCCGCTCTGGCAAGCGGAATGGACCGGGCGGGTATCGTTCGCAACGATCGCCTTGATACCACGAAACAGGAATCGCCGGAAGCTTTCGCGGCTTGGTTCGTCTCCCGCCGCTTCGGTCTGCCGTCTAGCGTTGCGGGGCTGGTCTGCCGTCTCGCCGCTATCGGAGGGCGCTGCGCATGACCGTGCAACCCTTCCCTCAGCCGACCAAATCCGTGGCGTCGATTCTGGCGCGCGACACCATTGCCGAACTGGCGCTGGACCTCGCGGCGACCGCCGAAATCGTCGCAGACCATGCGCCGCGTTCGACTCTCCCGACGATTGAGAAGGCCATTCACGCCCTTCGGGCTGCCGTCCTGATGATCGGGCAGACCTTCCGCGAGGCGGAAGCCGCCGAGAAGCAGGAGGCAGCATGAGCAACGATGAATCCATGCGGGCCGCCGCGCAGGAGTGGCATCGCGAGAGACAGGGCGCGCGCCGCCCGCTTCTCTCGAAGGCCGCGCTGTCCGCAATCGGCGCTGGTCAATCGGGGGCACCGCATATCTTGCATCGCCCGCCGAGCGGACCATCGCCGTATGTGACGGACTCGTTGCCGGTTGCTCCTCCCGAGCCGACAAAGGTCGAACTCGTCAGCGCGGCATCGATCGAGATGACCGCTATTCGCTGGCTTTGGCCCGGCTACCTCGCGCGGGGCAAGATGCACATCATTGGCGGGGCTCCGGGGTGTGGGAAGACCACAATCGTTCTGTCGCTTGCCACGACTGTTACGCGTGGCCGCCTCTTCCCTGACGCCTCGTTCTGTCGAACTCGTGGCAACGTGATCATCTGGTCCGGTGAGGATGACCCCGCCGACACGCTAGCCCCTCGACTTGCGGCAGCGGGCGCAGACATGAGCAAGGTCTTTTTCGTCGGCCCGGTACGCGAGGGCGACCGATCCCGTTCGTTTGATCCGGCGAAAGATGCGGCGGCTCTTCGTGCCGCCATCAAGACCGCTGGCGGCGCTGCGCTGTTGATGGTCGATCCCATTGTGTCGGCGGTCGCTGGCGATAGTCATAAGAACGCCGAGGTTCGGCGCGCGCTTCAGCCGCTTGCGGACCTTGCCGCCGAAGTGGATGCGGCGTTGATCGGCATTACGCACTTCAGCAAGGGAACCGCTGGCCGCGACCCTACCGAGCGCCTCACGGGCTCGCTGGCGTTCGGCGCGCTGGCCCGCGTGGTGATGATCGCGGCGAAAATCGAGCCCAAAGAAGATGAGCCGGAGAAGCGCATCTTTGCCCGCTCCAAGTCGAACATAGGGCCGGATGGCGGTGGCTTTGAGTACGACCTTGAGCAGATCGAGGTTCCCGGCCACGCCGACATGTTCGCAAGCGTCGTGCGATGGGGCAGCACCATTGAAGGCACTGCGCGCGACATCCTCGCGGAAGCGGAAGCCGCAGCGGATGATGAGAGCGGGGTCAAGGGAGCGGTCGAGTCGTTTCTCCGGGAGTTTCTCGCCGATGGTCCGAAATCGGTTCGCGAGGTAAAGGCGGCGGCTGAAGCGCACGGGTACTCCTGGCGGACGTGCGAAAGGGCCAAAAAGGCCATTGGGGTGCGAGCCGTCAAAGAGAGCCTCACGTCCGGCTGGGCGTGGTCTCTGGGCGAAGACCGCCAAAAGACCCCGAACACCGCCAACAAAAAAGCTTGGCGGTCTTCGGAAAAGTTGGCGGTCTTCGGCGATGACGAGTTCGTTGACGGCGGGGTGGAGTTATGAGCGCCGCCCGTCAATTGATCGCCGACGCTCACCGAGAGGGGGCGTCGTTTCACCTCGTTGGCGATCGGTTGCGCCTTGTTCCCGACAGCGGGCTCGACCTTTCGCCGGCCCTTGTCGAACGCGCCAAGGCGCTCCGGTCGGAGGTCATCGCCGTCCTGTCTCCGCCGAGCAAGACGGCCGATCCAGCCACGCCTCCTGACAGTCTGTCCAAGATGGCCGCTCGGAAGAATCGCGACGCGCAGCGTGCCGGCCTGACGGACCGGTGGTGTTCGTGCGGCGCGATGGCTTCTCTCGCATGGCCGATCGGCGACCGCCGCGAAGCTTGGCGTTGTCTCGAATGCTCGCCGGTCGGCGGGGAGGCATAACGATGGCCAGAACGCATCTTCCCAACCGTCGCGCACACGAGTCGATGGGGCTCGAGTTCGCGGGTCAGGAATTCACGCTCGGTATCGGCCGCGACGACAGCGGCGCTATCGCTGAAATCTTCATCGGTGGCCGCAAAGCAGGCTCTGCGATCGACAGCGCCGCGCGCGATGCCGGGATACTGATCAGCATCGCCTTGCAGCACGGCGCTTCTCTCGACGCCATGTGTCACGCATCGACCCGTGAGGCCGATGGGTCGCCGAGTTCGATTGTCGGCGCGGTGCTCGACGTGCTTGTGGAGCGAAACGCATGAATAGCGTGTCGTTCCATATCCCCGGCGATCCTGTCGCCTTCGCACGCTCAGGCGGGCATGGCGCTGTCAGGTTCACGCCGAAGCGCCAGCGCGACTTCATGGGGCTCGTTCGCCTCGCAGCATACAAGGCGATGGACGGCGCAGCGCCGATCGCTGGCCCGGTCGAACTCGCGATCCGCGCCACGTACCTCGTCCCCTCGTCCTGGCCGAAGAAACGCGCCGCAGTCGCCAAGTGGCGCACAGCGAAACCCGACGCCGACAACCTCGCCAAGATCGTCGCCGACGCGATGAACGCGATCGTATTCGCCGATGACGCACAGGTAGCCAGTCTGATTGTCCAGAAGACCTACGGGCCGCTGGCGGGCGTCACAGTGACGGCTATTTCGCTGGACGGGGAGGCGCACTGATGCCGTTCCTCCTGACCAATGCAAACCCGACCGGCGAGACGTTCATGACGCCTGAGAACGTAGGGCCGCTGCGCTCGCCGGAAGAAACGATCGCAGACGCCATCGAACGCTATGGCCGCGTCGCACTGGCCTTTTCCGGCGGCATGGAAAGTCTGCTGCTGCTCGAGTTAGCCCGGCCACACCGCGACAGGGTGACCGTGATCTGGACCAACACCGGGGCGATGTTCCCGCATATGGTCGATTTCATCCGGGAGGCGACGCGCGGCTTCGACTTCGTTGAAGCAAGGTCC
This sequence comes from Beijerinckiaceae bacterium, assembly GCA_046349215.1. Classification (GTDB taxonomy): domain Bacteria; phylum Pseudomonadota; class Alphaproteobacteria; order Rhizobiales; family Beijerinckiaceae; genus JAJXWB01. The sequence continues at coordinate 406,379 of JAXMCV010000004.1, read as the reverse complement.
GACGTGCGCGCGTCCTTCGGAAAGGACGGCTTCCCTGCAAAAGCCCTTCCCGTTGCCAACACCCGCGACGGTGCCCTCGGGCTTCGCAAGCTTGATGGACCGCTCGTGCGATCATTCCTCGAATGTTGCATGACAAATCGAATGGTCCCGCTCTATCGCACGGTGGAGCAAATGCACCTGACCGGGGTCATCAATGGCCAGCGCGCCGCCGATTTCGGAATCCCAGCCAACCGCGTGTTCGTCTCGCCAGAGGATTCGCGACCTCTGGAAATAGTGACCCCGCTCTGGGGGATGACGCGACAAGAAGTGCGGCAACGGCTGGACGCGGCGCATGTGACGTTGCCGAGCCACTACGCCGAAATTTCCGACAGCCTCGAATGTTGGGCCTGCACTCAGGAATTTGCCGGCCGAGCCGACTGGATGCGGCGGACTTATCCTGAGTTGGCAAGCATAGTCGGCCCCTTCGCCTCCGACATTGAAGAGCGTGTCATCGCCGCCCTTTCCGTTAAACCAAAAAAGGATTGATCGATCATGGCCAAACACATCGTGCGGCATCCGTCGCCTGCTGCCGGAAAGCAGAAACCACAACGAAAAGCCGCGCGTCAGACCCTCCCGGTCGTGAAGGAAACTCTGTCGCCGGCCCTTGTCGCGCGAGAGGATGAGGCGCTCGCCGCCTACGCCGAAAAGCGAAAGTCCCGCGTTCCAGCCCCCTCACTGAAGTTCGGAAAGGATGACAAGGGGGCCATCACGGTCGACAACACGCACCCGGACCCCAATCGCGGCGGGGCGCTACTCGCGAACGCGCTGGGCGCGCCAGACAACGATTTCGTAAGGGGCCTGATATCGCAGATCGTCAACGCCACCGGGAAGGGCAAGGACCTCGACGAACAATCCTCGAATTTCATGCTGGCCGCGATCAAGGGAGTCCAGCCGCAAGACGAGGTCGAAACGATGCTGGCGACGCAGATGGCGGCGGCGCACATGCTGACGATGACCTTCGCTCGCCGCCTCAATCACGTCGACAACATTCCGCAGCAAGACAGCGCGTCGAACGCCATCAATAAGCTGATGCGCACCTTTGCCACCCAGGTTGAAGCCCTCAAGCGATATCGGACAGGCGGTGAGCAGCGCGTCACAGTCCAGCACGTCAACGTGAGCGATGGCGGTCAAGCGATCGTCGGCGATGTTCTGGCGACGCCGCGACGCAGGGAGGGGGAGGGCTGATGGAATTAAGCCCCGTCAACCTCATGCACTTGGCCCCGCGTTGTACGGCTCATTCCAAGCGCACCGGCGCGCCCTGCCGGTCCCCTGCCGTTCGGGGGTTCGCCGTCTGCCGGATGCACGGGGCGCGCGGTGGAGCGCCGAAGGGCAACGGAAACGGTCGCTGGCGTCACGGCGAGTTTTCGTGCGACGCGATTGCTGAAAGACGACAAGTTGCCGACCTCATGCGCTATCTCAAGTCCGCGCTCCCGTGACTTGCACCCGCCCCACATCGCTGAAAGGATCACCATACTGCGGGGCGGGGAAGGCTGACGAATGCGCAAGCTGTTGCTTTTTGCGGCGGCCCTCGTGGCGCTGCTCTCTCCCGCGTCGGCTGCGGGGCAAAACTCGTCTGCGTTCGATTTCGTGACGACTTACATCCGTGCGCTGGGCGAAAACGAAAGGATCAGATCGCAGGCCGAGAGCGAACTCAGCGGCTCGCCGCTCGACGTGATGACAACCTGCATCGCCAGCAGTCGGAAATACGATCTGGAGATTTCGTCCGAGATTTCGCGCTTCCTGTCGTTCGATCTACCGGACCAGTTCAAGGAGATGCCAGGCCTGTTCGCAGGACTGTTCGACAGGAAGAGGCTTACGCAGGTCGCGATGGGCGAGGTCTGCGAAACGGCTCTGGCCGGCGCGACTGCGGGTTCTGAAAAGCAAGTTTCCGCAGCGGTGGGCCAGATCGCCAAGCTGCGCGGCGATTTGGAATTCATCGACAAGGCCATTTTCGAGGGTTCGCCGATGGCATTTCTGTCGCTGCTCGACCCGCAGCCAGACGCGCAGAACCGGATGAGCAAGCTGTCTATATCAAAGGCGCAAGTCGATGCGCTGGTGAAGCAGATCGACAGGACGTTCGGCGTCAAGCTGAACGATCCGAAAGCGAACTACATCGTTTCGGCTGCGCAGTTGCTTAAAGAGGCCCTGACGAAGAGGGGCTACACGCCGAAACCGTGAGCCGAGAATGCGGTGGCTTCCACGCGGACAAGCCGAGCGCAAAAGGCTGAAAGCATTCTGAAGCAGTACCGATAGACGCCCCCCGCGTCGAGCGGGTCCCCCTTCGGGAAAAACAGGACCCGCGAGGGGCGCAGAGGCGCGGTGACGGGTTCTTTTCAGGCGTCTTTATGCTCTTGGCTGGAATTGATCGACGCACGCTTGTGACACAATCAGTCGTCGCTACATCCTCCGCTCGTCGCCCGGTATGCTGTGCCACATCGAATCGAGTCGCGGCACGCAAGAGCGAACTTCATGGCGATCCAATATGCCGTTCCGAAGGGTACGGTCCTGCTTTGCGACTACGCCATGGGAGGGTTCCGAGAGCCGGAAATGGTGAAGCGGCGTCCAGCGGTGGTAATTTCGCCTCGGCTTCCGCATCGCGACGGCCTCTGTGCGGTGGTTCCGCTATCAGGGACCGAGCCGCAAAAGCCCGTTCCCTATTGCGTGCGCCTGGAATTGCCTGACCCGCTTCCACACCCGTTTCCACAACGCGTTTGGTGGGCGAAATGCGACATGATCGCGACCGTGAGTTTCGAGAGGCTCGATCTTTTCCGCACAGCGCGAGACCCCGCGACAGGAAAACGGAAATACCTGCATCCGCGCCTGTCCGATGAGTCTTTTCGGTCACTGGCCGGCGGTATCTTGCACGGGCTAGGCCTCGCTCACTTGACTTTAACGGACCCGCCCTCAAATTGAGGGTGTTCGCTCGCGGAGCCTGCTTCGTCGAGCCTCAAGACCCCGCGAGGGGCAGACCCCGCCACGGCGATAACAAGCTCGGCGGGGTTTCTTTTTGTCTGGACGCTGGTCGAGGCGACAGGCGAAGCCGCAGGACCGAATTCCACTCCAGATTGTGGACCCGATTGTGGACCGCTCGCGAGCGATCGGAACAAACGACAATAAAATCAAATCTCTAACGAGAATAAGTGGCGGAGAGGGAGGGATTCGAACCCCCGGTACCGTTGCCGGTACTCCGCATTTCGAGTGCGGCGCGATCGACCACTCTGCCACCTCTCCGCGAGGCTTCCGTGGAGGCCACGGCCGCATGGTCGGGTGCGCGAGATAGCATCGGCGGGGCGGGGCGCCAAGCCCTCAACGCGCGATAAACGCCGGACGGCCCCGGTTTTCGTTGACAGGCCGGCCGCTCGCGGATACAAGCCCGGAGCCTTTGCAGCGCGGGGAAGCCCGCGCTTTTTGGTTTGCGCGTCCCGTCCGGGCTGCGCCGGCCGCAGGGGCAGCCCGGTTCCACTGCCAAGAAGCCGGTCGGCGCGGTCGCGAGACCTCGATCAGATCGGATCGAACACGAGGACAAGATGTTCGCAGTCATCAAAACCGGCGGGAAGCAGTATCGCGTCTCCGCCGAGGACAAGATTACCGTCATGGCGCTCGCCGGAGAACCCGGCGATAAGGTCACGTTCGAGGACGTGCTGTTCACCGGCAAGGACGGCGCCGCCGACTTCGCCCCCAAGGTGAAAGTCACGGGCGAGATCGTCAGCCATGCGCGCGGCCCGAAGGTCATCGCCTTCAAGAAGCGCCGCCGCCAGAATTCGAAGCGCAAGCGCGGCCACCGTCAGGACCTGACGGTCGTGCGCATCGTCGAAATCGCGTAAGGGCGAGGAGCAGGAACAATGGCTCACAAGAAGGCAGGCGGCTCGTCCCGCAACGGTCGCGACTCCGAAGGCCGGCGCCTCGGCGTGAAGAAGTTCGGCGGCGAGAGCGTCGTCGGCGGCAACATCATCATTCGCCAGCGCGGCACCAAGTGGCATGCCGGCCGCAACGTCGGCATGGGCACCGACCATACGCTTTTCGCCCTTTGCGACGGCGTCGTGTCGTTCAAAACGACGGGCAAGGGCCGATCCACCGTATCGGTCGTACCGGCCGCCCAGGCCGCAGAATAGGCGGAGGACTGATTTCAGGACCCCCGCCGGCGCCAAGCCCCGGCACGAGGTCCTGAAGGAGCCAGAACTCCGCCACATCAGGGACTCAGATCCTACAAAGGATCGGCAAGGGGAAGCGGCGTCGCTTCCCCTTCGTCGTTTCCGGGCCGCCGCAATCGGGGCCCAAAGAGGATCTGGCCCATGTTCCCCGACTATTTCCGCGACGACGTCTTCAGGATCGAGACGCAGAGGCTGTGGCTGCGCTGGCCGAGCGCTGCCGATGCGCCGGCCATCGAGCGGCTGGCCGGTGAAGCAGAGGTCGCGCGCTTCACCGCGCGCATTCCCCATCCCTATCCGGCCGGCGCGGCGCAGGGTTTCGTGTTCGGCGCGCGCTCGGCCAATCTGGCGGGCGAGGCGCTGGTCCTGGCGATCGCGCTGAAGCAGAAGCCAGCGAGCCTGATCGGCATGATCGGGCTGGAGGGCGCAGGCGACAGCGTCGAACTCGGCTACTGGCTGGGCCAACCCTATTGGGAAGCCGGCATCGCCACGGAGGCGGTCGAGGCGTTGCTCGACATGGTCTGGCTGGCGACCGACATCGAGCGGGTGGAGGCGAGCGTCGCCCTGCTCAATCCGCGCTCCGGGCATGTGCTTGAAAAGGCCGGTTTCGTCGCCTGCGGCGAGAGGCTGACGCCTGCGCCGGCGCGCGCCGCGCCGCTGCCGTCGCAGAAGTTCGAACTGGTCCGGCCGCGCCCGCGCTTCGGCGCGGTTGCGAGCGGCCTTTCGGACTGCCGCGCCGGACTGTAAGAGGTCAGCCATGAAATTCCTCGACCAGGCTCGCGTCTATATCCGCTCCGGCGACGGCGGCGCGGGCTCGGTCTCGTTCCGGCGCGAGAAATTCATCGAGTTCGGCGGGCCTGACGGCGGCGACGGCGGGCGCGGCGGCGATGTCGTGGTCGAATGCGTGGAAGGCCTGAACACGCTGGTCGACTACCGCTACCAGCAGCATTTCAAGGCCAAGACCGGTCATCACGGCATGGGCAAAAATCGCGCGGGCGGGCGCGGCGCCGACGCCGTGCTGAAAGTGCCGGCCGGCACGCAGGTGCTGGAGGAAGACAACGAGACGCTGATCGCCGACCTCACCGAGATCGGCCAGCGCGTGGTCATCGCCAAGGGCGGCAACGGCGGCTTCGGCAACGCGCATTTCAAGTCGTCGACCAATCGCGCGCCGCGCCGCGCCAATCCAGGCGAGCAGGGCGAGGAAATGACGATCTGGCTGCGGCTGAAGCTGATCGCCGACGCCGGGCTCGTCGGCCTGCCGAACGCCGGCAAGTCGACGTTCCTGGCGTCTGTCTCGGCCGCCAAGCCGAAGATCGCCGATTACCCGTTCACGACGCTGCGCCCGAATCTCGGCGTGGTCGGGATCGACGGGCGCGAATTCGTGATGGCCGACATTCCCGGCCTGATCGAGGGCGCGCATGAGGGCCATGGGCTCGGCGACCGGTTCCTTGGCCATGTCGAGCGCTGCGGCGTCATCCTGCATCTGGTCGATGCGACCGGCGAGCATGCCGGCCGGGCCTACCGAATCGTCCGGCAGGAACTCGAGGCCTATGGCGGCGGGCTCGTCGAGAAGCCCGAGATCGTGGCGCTGTCGAAGGTCGACGCCGTCGACGAAGAGACATTGAAGCAGCAGGCGGAAAAGCTGCGGCGCGCGGTGACGAGCTACGGACCGAAGCCGGCTGCGGGCGAGAAGCGCGGGCCGATCCTGCACCTGTCCTCGGCCAGCGGCGCCGGCATGAAGGAGGCGCTGCGGGCCGTGCTCGCGATCATCGGACAACGGGCGCGCGAAAAGGCGCAGGCCGAGCCCGCAGCGGAATGGCGGCCTTGAAGGCGACGCATTCGGGCCTATGCTAGCAAATTCAGGAGATTTGCTAGCATGGCCCGGCAACTCAATATCCGCAGCGACGAAGCCTACGAAACGGCGCATCGACTCGCGGCGCATCTCGGCGAAACCACGACCAAGATCGTCAGGGACGCACTCGACGAATATGCGGCGCGCAACATGCTGCCCAGCAGGAACGTGACGAAGGAAGAAGCGGAAGCCTTCCTCACCGAATTGGATCGCCTGATCGAGGCCGCGCGGCCGTTTCGCAAGCCGGGGGCGACGTCCGATCATTCGGACATGTACGACGAGAACGGCCTGCCCAAATGATCGCGCTCGACAGTTCAGCGCTGTTGGCGATCGTGCTGGAAGAGCCCCAGAAGCCGGAATTCGCTGCCGCGATCTCCGGCCACGATTGTATCATAGGCGCGCCGACCGTGCTTGAAGCGCAACTGGCGACCATGGCGCGCGGCGGCGAACCCGGACTGCGATCCCTTCGTTTCATTCTGTCGCGTCCGACGATCGAAATCGCGGCCTTTTCCGACCGTCACGCCCAAAGCGCCTTCGACGCCTTCGACCGATATGGCCGCGGCAGGCATCCCGCGAAGTTGAATTTGGGCGACTGCATGGCCTATGCCGTGGCGAAACTCGCGAACGCGCCGCTCCTCTACAAGGGCGGCGATTTCGCGCTGACCGATATCAAGGCAGCCTTGCCGCAAGGAACGAAGTGACCGACACGCCCCAACTCTCGTCCTTTCGCCGGATCGTCGTGAAGGTCGGCTCGTCGCTGCTCGTCGACCAGGCGGCCGGTGGCCTGAAGCGGGCCTGGCTCGAGGCGCTCGTTTCCGATCTGGCCGTCCATCACAAACGCGGCGCCGACATTCTCGTCGTCTCCTCGGGCTCGATCGCGCTCGGCCGCGCCGTGCTCGGCCTGCCCGCCGGCGCGCTGAGGCTCGAGGATTCGCAGGCCGCCGCCGCCATCGGGCAGATCGCGCTCGCCCGCACCTGGGCCGAGGCGCTCGGCGCGCACGGGATCAACGCCGGACAGATCCTGGTCACGCTGTGGGACACGGAGGAGCGCCGTCGCTATCTCAATGCCCGCGCCACCATCGAACGCCTGCTCGAAATGCGAGCCGCCCCGGTCATCAACGAGAACGACACGGTCGCGACGACGGAAATCCGCTACGGCGACAACGACCGGCTGGCCGCGCGCGTCGCCGCGATGGCCAGCGCCGATTGCCTCGTGCTGCTGTCGGATGTCGACGGGCTCTACACGGCGCCGCCGGCGACCGATCCGACGGCGAAGCTCATTCCCGTCGTGCCGCGCGTGACGGCCGAGATCGAGGCGATGGCCGGCGGCGCGGCGTCGGAGTTCTCGCGCGGCGGCATGCGCACGAAGATCGAGGCGGCGAAAATCGCCACCACGGCCGGCGTGCACATGGCGATATCAGACGGACGTGTCGAGCATCCGCTGAAACGCATCGCAGACGGCGGCCCGTGCACCTGGTTCCTGACGCCGTCCAATCCCGTCACGGCGCGCAAGAAGTGGATCGCCGGCTCGCTCGAACCCAAGGGCGTCGTGCGCATCGACGAGGGCGCGGCCAAGGCCATCCTCGGCGGCGCGAGCCTCCTGCCGGCCGGCGTCGCCGGCATCGACGGCGGCTTTTCCCGCGGCGATTGCGTGCTGATCCGCAATCCGGCCGGGGGCGAGATCGGCCGTGGCCTGATCGCCTATGACGCGGGCGAAGCGGCGCAGATCATGGGCCGTTCGTCGCGCGATATCGAGACGATCCTCGGCTATTCCGGCCGCGCCGCGATGATCCACCGCGACGACATGGCGCTCGGCGGGGAATAGCCTTTCCCGTCGTATTGCATCGGGGGGATGAAATGCTGCGCTTGCTGATGTCGGTCGCTGTTCTGGTCGTCGTTTCGTCGCAGGGCCTGCGCGCCCAGGAATTCGCCGCGCTCACCGGCAAGATCGTCCCGGGCCGCTGCCACATGGACTATTGCTCCTGGTTTTCGATCGAGAGCGCCGAGGCTGTCGGAGAAGCGCCGCACGGCGTGCTGTTCAAGGTCGACACGAAATGGTTCAGCTCGCATCACCCGCGGGGCTATGACAGGCCGGCGCCGCGCAAGCTCGACAACGAAGAGACGAGCTACGTCTATTGCTCGAAAACCAAACCGGCGCTGCTGAGCCGCAATGACGACAAGACGACATGGACGGCAGACTTTCTAGCGCCGGGCAACCGGCAGGAGGTGTTCGGCGCCAACGAGACTGCGCTGGCCTTCTACTGGGCCGCTTGCCATCGCGCCATCGTCAAGGACGTCTACGAGGGAGGGGCGCGCCTCGGCCAGAAACTCGGCTATCGCCTCGGCAAGCCCGCCGACTCCATGGACAAGCTCGCGGACCCCAAAGTCGCCTTGACATGGTGAGACCAAATTAACGGCTGATTTACCATGTTGGGATCATGTCGATCCCGACCGGAAGCAATGACTTGAGCTATCTCGAACCGCCGCCGATGCCCGCGCCCGTCGTCGTCATGAAGGACGTCGGCGGACTCGTCACGGACTACCAGGCGCGCACCGAACTCTACCGTTTGCAGAACCGCGAGGTGAAGCTGCACGAATGCCGGTCGGCCTGCACGCTGGCGCTGTCGCTGCCCAACGTCTGCGTCTATCCGGATTCCACGCTGAAGTTCCACCAGGCCTACAACGACATCACCAAGGAAGTGGACCACGGCGTCTCGGCGCAGCTCTGGTCGTCCTATCCGCAGAGCGTGCGCGACAAGCTCGGCACGCTGACCCGCCAGTACAAGGTGCTGCGCGGCGCAGAACTGATCGCGGCGGGGGTGCGCAACTGCAACGCGCCCAGCAAGCCGCCGGAGATCATGATCGCCAAGGCGACGCCTGCGCCAATGAACGCGCAGGACGGCGAATTCTTCAAGGGCGTGCAATCGGCGGTGTCGACCCTTTTCGGCGCCGAGACGAAGCTCGACGTCAAGACGCCGCCGCGCACGCAGGTTGCGAACCGGCCGCCGGTCCCGCCGCCCGCCGCCGCTGCTCCGGCGGGCGCGCCTCCGGCGCCGCTTCAGGCGAATATCGAGGCGCCGCTGCCGCCGTCGCGTCCGCCAATGATCGGCGCCCTGCCGACGCCGATGCCGCCGATCCCGAAATCGACGCCGGCCTACCTCAGGCCGATCCATGGCTCGGCGCCAATTCTCGAAACGCGCTTCGTGCCGCTGAAGGTGGCGCTGGCCCGGCTTGCTTCCGCGGGCCGCTGATTTCTGGTAGCCAAGCCGCTTCTCGCGCCTGATCCCATCCCCACAAGGGGGAGGGGAGCGACGCATTATTTCCCGGTTCGAACATGACCAGTTCCAACGTCGCCCATCTCGCCGAACGAGCGCCCGCCGACATCGAGCGCCAGATGCTGGCGCTCGGCCGCGCCGCGCGCGCCGCCGCCCGCACGCTGGCGCTGTCGCCGGGCGAGACGCGCAACCGGGCGCTGACCGCGGCCGCGGCGGCGCTGCGCGCACGCAGCGCGGAAATACTGGCCGCCAATGCGCAGGACGTCGCGGATGCGAAAGCGCGTGGGACGGCCGGGTCTTTCATTGACCGGCTGACGTTGAACGAGGCGCGGGTCGAGGCGATGGCGCGCGGGCTGGAAGAGATCGCTGAATTGCCCGATCCGCTGGGGCGCGTGCTCGCGCATTTCGAGCGGCCCAACGGCCTGAAGATCGACCGCGTCGCTACGCCGCTCGGCGTCATCGGCGTCATCTACGAGAGCCGCCCGAACGTCACGGCCGATGCGGGCGGTCTTTGCCTGAAGGCCGGCAACGCCGCCATCCTGCGCGGCGGGTCCGAAAGCTTCCGGTCGAGCGGCGCCATCCACGCCTGTCTGGTCGAGGGCCTGCGCGCCGCCGGCCTGCCGGATGCCGCCATTTCTCTCGTTCCGACGCGCGATCGCGCCGCGGTCGGTATGATGCTCGCGGGACTGGACGGCGCGGTGGACGTCATTGTGCCGCGCGGCGGCAAGAGCCTGGTGGCGCGCGTGCAGCACGAGGCGCGCGTGCCGGTCTTCGCGCACCTCGAAGGCATCGTGCATATCTTCATCGATCGCGCCGCCGATCTCGAAAAAGCGAAGCGAATAGTGCTCAACGCCAAGCTGCGGCGGACCGGCGTCTGCGGCGCGGCCGAGACTTTGCTGGTCGACAGCGTCGTCGCTGGCGCGCAGCTCGCGCCGCTCGTGAAGATGCTGCTCGACGCAGGATGCGAAGTCCGGGGCGATAACGAAACGCAGAAGACCGATGCGCGTGTGCAGGCGGCGACGGACGAAGACTGGCGCACCGAATATCTCGACGCGATCATTTCCGTGCGCGTGGTTGACGGGATCGGCCAGGCGATCGATCATATCGAGACCTACGGCTCGCATCACACGGATTGCATCGTCACCGAGGACGAAAGCGCTGCGAAGCGTTTTCTGGACGAAGTGGATTCGGCCATCGTCCTGCACAACGCCTCCACGCAATTTGCCGACGGCGGCGAATTCGGCTTCGGCGCGGAAATCGGAATCGCCACGGGTCGCATGCACGCGCGCGGACCTGTGGGGGTCGAGCAATTGACCAGCTTCAAGTATCGCGTGCGCGGCGACGGGCAGACGCGGCCTTGAGCCGTGGCGTCCGGCCATGACCGTGCGCCTCCCGCCGCATGCGCCCGGCATGCGCATCGGCCTGTTCGGCGGCTCGTTCAATCCGCCGCACGCAGGCCATGCGCTGGTCAGCGAAATCGCGCTGCGCCGCCTCCGGCTCGATCGCGTCTGGTGGCTGGTTACCCCCGGCAATCCGCTGAAGGAAAATTCCGGCCTGGCGCCGCTAGAAGCGCGCATCGCTGCGGCCCGCGCGCTTGTCGATGACCCGCGCATCTTCGTGACGGGCCTGGAGGCCGAGATCGGCACGCGTTTCACCTATGACACGGTCTCGTATCTCGTCCGCCGCGCCCCCGGCGTCCGGTTCGTGTGGCTGATGGGCGCCGACAATCTCGCGCAATTCTCGCGCTGGCAGCGCTGGATCGACATTGCTGCCCTCGCGCCCATCGCCGTGGTCGACCGGCCGGGCGCAAGCAAGGCGGCGCTTTCGTCGAAGGCTGCGCTTTATTTTGCGTCGAGAAGATTGCGGGAGTGCGACGCGTCGCGCCTCGCGTCCAGCCAGGCGCCGGCCTTCGTGTTCCTCCACGGCCGGCGCCTCGCCCTTTCCTCGTCCTCGCTGCGGGCCACAAGAAAAATCGACGTTGGGTAATTGAATTTTTCCGAATCACGTTCCATGTTGATTCTGCGGCGCAAAGCGTCGCGCCGCGCAACCAGAGGATGCAGCACTGACTTCAGTCGCTCTTCCGGAATCGGCCAAAAGGCCAGTTCCTCCGGCCAAGGCTCCTGCGGGAGCGGAAGCCGTCGCGCAGGATGCCCTGCAACGAAACCTCCAGAAAATCCTCGACAGCCTCGACGATTCCAAGGCGGAAAACGTCGTCGTGATCGATCTCGCCGGCAAGACTTCGCTGGCCGATCACATGACGATCGCCACCGGTCGTTCGAACACGCATGTCGGCGCCATCGCCGAGCGCGTCATCAAGACGTGCAAGGAGATTGGCATCGCAGCGCCACGCGTCGAGGGCATGCCGCACAACGACTGGGTGCTGGTCGATACGGGCGACATCATCGTCCATATCTTCCGGCCCGAGGTGCGGCAGTTCTACAACCTCGAGAAAATGTGGAGCGGCGACCGGCCGAGCGATCGTCCGGATGACAAGGCCGCTGCATCCAAGGCAGGCGGCGCAAAGACGAGCGCGCGTCGCTCGGGCTGAGGCGGTGCGATGCGACTGACGCTGGCCGCGGTCGGCCGTCTCAAGGCGGGCCCCGAGCGTGAGCTGGTCGAACGGTACGCGGAACGGATCGCCGGCGCCGGCAAGGGCGTCAGCCTGTCCGATCTCGCGGTGCGCGAGACGGAAGAATCGAAGGCGCGTCGTCCCGAAGACCGCAAGGCCGAGGAAGCCCGTGCGCTGCGGGCGCTGATCCCCGACGGCGCGCGAACGGTCACGCTCGACGAGCGCGGCAAATCCATCAGCAGCGAGGCCTTCGCCGCACAGATCGGCGCTTGGCGCGACGGCGGTTTGCGGAATCTTTGCTTCGTGATCGGCGGCGCGGACGGGCTGGATCCCTCACTGCGCGCCGAAGCCTCCCTGGTCCTGTCGTTCGGTGCGCTCACCCTGCCGCACCAGATCGTCCGCGCTCTTGTCGTCGAACAGTTATATCGCGCGGTTTCCATCCTTGCGGGCCATCCCTATCATCGCGCCTAAATGCGCGATTCGCGCCGCAATGCCGGCGCAATTGCAGGTTTAATGCCGGTTGCGTCGGATCATTTCGCCGGCCCGCGGGACAATTTTGGCCTCACCCCGACCTTTGCTCCGTAAGACGGTCGCCGCCTGCGCAGGCATTTCGCTTGCGGGTTTGGCGCTGCTGGACGTCGCGCGCCCACAACCCGCCGCGGAGTCGACGCCGGCCGAGGAACTCGGCGGCAAGCGCCAGGAATTGAGGTCGGTCGAGGAGACGATATCCGCTTCCACCGCCCAGCGCGCGGCGATCGAAAAGGAAATCGACGCGATCCACTCCGATAGGGCGAAGCTGAACGCCGCCCTGCTGGACGCCACGGCGCGGATCGAGACTTCGGACGTGCGCCTCGCCGACACCGAACGCCGCCTGGACACGCTGACCGGCAGCGAGGAGGCGATCCGCCGCTCACTCGACGGACGCAAGCAGGTGGTCAGCGAAATCCTGGCGGTCCTGCAGCGGATGGGCCGGCGCACGCCGCCGGCGCTGCTGGTGCGGCCCGAGGACATGCTACAGGCGATCCGCACCTCCATGCTGCTGGGCGCAGTCTTGCCGGAAATGCGGGCCGAAACCGAGGCGCTTGCGGGCGACCTGCGCGAACTGGTGCGGTTGCGCGAGACGATCGCCGGGGAGAAGCTGAATCTGGCCCGCGACCGGGACACGTTGGCCGCTGAGCGGACGAGGCTGTCGGCGCTGGTCGAGGCCCGCCAGAAGTCGCTGGGCGAAGCGGAAACGGCGCTGGCGCTGGAGCAGAAGAAGGCGTCGGAACTCGCCCGGCGGGCGACATCTCTCAAAGATTTGATCTCCCGTATGGAAACGGACAGTTCCGGCGCGAAGAAAGCGCTGGAGGAAGCCCGCAAGGCCGAGGAGGCTCGCCAGAAGCAGGCCGCGCTGGAGACGAAAGAGCAGCAGGAGCGGATCGCTGCTTCGCCCTTCAAGGATCCGGCCCGGCTTGCGCCGGCGGTTTCCTTCGCCCAGACCAAGGGTCGCCTGCCCCTGCCGGTCAGCGGCGAAATTGTCAAAACCTTCGGCGCGACCGACGGTTTTGGTGGAATCGAGAAGGGAATCTCGATGGCGACTCGCCCCAATGCGGTGGTCGTCTCGCCCGGGGACGGCTGGGTCATGTTCGCTGCGCCCTACCGGACCTACGGCCAGCTCCTGATCGTCAACGCCGGCGATAATTACTATGTCGTGCTGGCCGGGATGGAGCGGACCAATGTCGCCGTCGGGCAATTCGTGCTGGCCGGCGAACCCGTAGGGGTCATGGGCGATGGGTCCGCCCGGACCGCGTCCGCCGTCGCCATTGGCGCGAGCCAGCCCATACTCTATGTTGAGTTCAGGAAAGACGGCGCGCCGATAGACCCAAGTCCGTGGTGGGCCAAACCCGAAATCAAGAAGGTGCGTGGATAATGCGCAAGTCGAATCTCGTCCTGGCCGGAGCCGTCGTCGGCGCCTCCGTCGTGGCGCTCGGACAACAGACCCACGTGTTCGGCGTTTCTGCCCGGGCTGCTGTCTCGGACACGTACCGCAGCCTCAACCTGTTCGGCGACGTCTTCGAGAAGGTGCGTTCCGACTACGTCGAGCGGCCCGACGACCAGAAGCTGGTCGAATCGGCGATCAACGGCATGCTGACTTCGCTCGATCCGCATTCCAGCTACATGGACGCCAAGAGCTTCAAGGACATGCAGGTCCAGACGCGCGGCGAATTTGGCGGCCTCGGAATCGAGGTGACGCAGGAAGACGGCGTCGTCAAGGTCGTGACGCCGATCGACGACACGCCTGCCTCGCGCGCCGGCGTGATGGCCGGCGACCTGATCGTCGCCATCGACGGCGAGACCGTGCAGGGCATGACGCTCAACCAGGCCGTCGACAAGATGCGCGGCGCTGTGAACACGCCGGTCACGCTGACGATCGCCCGCGGCGCCAAGAAGGACAAGCAGGACATCAAGCTCACCCGCGCGATCATCCAGATCAAGTCCGTCCGCTCCCGCAAGGAAGGAGACGACATCGGCTACATCCGGATCACGCAGTTCAACGAGCAGACCTACGAGGGCGTGAAGAACGCGATCCAGAAGTTCCAGCAGGAAATTCCCGGCGACAAGTTTAAGGGCTACATCCTAGACCTGCGCAACAATCCGGGCGGCCTGCTTGACCAGTCGGTCGCCGTCTCCAACGCCTTCATCGATCGCGGCGAGATCGTCTCGACGCGCGGCCGCAACGCCGATGAGACGCAGCGCTACAACGCCCGGCCTATTGACATTTCGAAGGGCAAGCCTGTCGTCATCCTCATCAACGGCGGCTCGGCCTCGGCCTCGGAAATCGTCGCCGGCGCCCTGCAGGACCACAAGCGCGCGACCATTCTCGGGACGCGCTCGTTCGGAAAGGGCTCGGTCCAGACGATCATTCCGCTCGGTCAGAACAACGGCGCGCTTCGCCTGACCACAGCGCGCTACTACACGCCGTCGGGCCGTTCGATCCAGGCCAAGGGCATCGACCCGGACATCCAGGTGCTGCAGGACGTGCCGGACGAACTGAAGGGCAAGGACGACCTGAAGGGCGAAGCTTCGCTCAAAGGCCATCTGAAGAACGGCGAGGACGAGAAGACCGGCTCGCAGGCCTACGTTCCGCCGGACGCCACGAAGGACAAGCAGTTGATCGCCGCCGAGGAGCTTCTGCGCGGCGTGAAGACCGCGGCGCAGCTGAAAGAAGCGCCGCCGGCGATCGCCGCGCCGGCCGCCAAGTCGGGCGACGCGGCCGACACGCCGAAGGGTACGCTGCCGGATACCAAGACGCTGGACGTCAACAAGCCGGGCGCGACCGAAAAGAAGAACTGACCGTCGCTAAGAACTGACCGTCAGATTGTCCTGAAGCCTCGACGCGCCCGGCCGGCACGACCAATATGCGGGCCGGGCGTCTGATTCGCGGACGCCGATTCGTTTCCGGGCGATGGGCGCGCAGCAGGACGGCGGGACAGCGGCGAATGCCTGACGAACTCCACCAGCCTCTCGGCCTCCAGCGGCCGGGCGAAGCGTCGGGAGCATCGACATCGCGTGCCGGCCGGTGGCCGTCCGCATGGACGCTGACCTACGCCGGCCTCGGCGTTCTCGCCGCCGCCGCAGGGTATTACGCAGCTCGCTACGGCGATCCGAACGGCGGCTATCCGCGCGTCGTTGCAAAAATCGAACAGCTCGCCCCGGCGCCTGCCGCGCCGCAAACGCAGGCCGACCGCGACGCCGAGACGACGGGCAGCATTGCCCGGCGCGGCGCCGGTCCGCAGAGCCCCGACGAGATCGAGCGTAATTCCGGCGTGAAAGTCACCCGCACCGGCGGGGCAGGGGCGCCCGGCGCGCTCATCATCCAGCTCGACGCGCCTGCCGGCGTGCGGCTCGCGCCGGCGCCCGATGCGCGGCTGGTCGAGCGCGGACGCCTCGGCAACCTGCCGAAGGTCGGCGCCGACGGCGCGCGGGCCTGGCAAGTCTACGCCCGGCCGCTGGCGCTGTCGCAGAAGCTGAAGGGCGATGCGCCGCGGATCGCGCTGCTGGTCGGCGGGCTCGGCCTGTCGCCGACGACGACGCAGGCGGCGATGGAAAAACTGCCGGCCGATGTCTCCTTCGCCTTCGCACCCTACGGGTCCGACGTGGCGACGCAGGCCGCAGGCGCCCGCGACGCGGGGCACGAAATCTTCCTGCAGGCGCCGATGGAGCCGTTCGACTATCCGCAGAACAATCCGGGACCGCATACGCTGATGGTGAAGGCCTCGCCTGACGAGGCGACGTCCGACCTGCACTGGCTGATGAGCCGCTTCCCCGGCTACGTGGGCGTCGTGAATTTCCTCGGCGCGCGCTTCATGTCGACGCAGGATGCGATTGCGCCCTTCATGCGCGAACTGGCGGCGCGCGGCGTCGGCTTCGTCGACGACGGCTCGTCCCCGCAATCGCTGGCGGCCGGCGTAGGCGCCAATGTTGGCGCTGCGGTCGCGCGCGCCGACATGGTGCTCGACGCCGATGCAAAGCCGGAGGCGATCGAGACGCAGCTCTCGAAGCTCGAACAGATCGCGCGCCAGAAAGGCTTCGCGCTCGGCGTCGCCAGCGCTATTCCCGGCAGCATCGACAAGCTGTCGCGTTTTGCAAAGGGTCTCGAGAATCGCGGGATCGCGCTCGTTCCGGCAAGTGTCGCGCTCGGCCGCGAACGCGAGCCGCAGGCGGAGGCGCGCCGGCCGTGAAGAAGGATCTACCGTATCGTCCCTGCGTCGGCGTGATGCTCGTCAATGCGCAAGGTCTCGTGTTCATCGGCCGCAGACGCAACAAGCGCCAACCCGAACACGTCGCCCCCGGTCACGAATGGCAGATGCCGCAAGGCGGCATCGATCCGGGCGAGGAGCCCTACGCCGCCGCGCTTCGCGAATTGCACGAGGAGACCAACGTGCGCTCGGTGTCGCTGATCGCCGAGGCGCCGGACTGGTATTCGTACGAATTGCCTGCCGCCGTCGCCAAAAAGAGCTGGCGCGGCAGCTATCGCGGGCAGACGCAGAAATGGTTCGCGATGCGCTTCACCGGCGCTGAAAGCGAGATCGACATTCACGATCCCGGTCCGGGCCACAAGCCGGAATTCGACGCCTGGCGCTGGGAGAAGATCGAGCGCCTGCCGCAGCTGATCATCCCGTTCAAGCGACAGGTCTACGAAAATGTCGTGAAGGCTTTCGCGCCGCTGGTCGGGCCGGCGTGATCGATCATGTCTCGATCGCCGCGCGCGATCTGGCGCGCAGCTTCGCCTTCTACGAGCGCGCCCTCGCGCCGCTTGGTGACGCGAAGCTCGTCGTTCGCGAGCGCGCGATCGGCTTCGGCAAATCGCATTCCGAACTCTGGTTGAACCTGCGCGAGAATTTGCCCGCTGTCTCACTCGCCAGCGGCGCGCATGTCGCATTTCGCGCGCGCAATCCGCAGGCCTTCAATGCGTTTCACGCCGCAGCTCTGGCCGGCGGGGGGACCGATGGTGGCGCGCCGGGCCGACGTCCCTACGGCGCCGGCCCAACATCTACTGCGCCGCCTTCGTGCGCGATCTCGAAGGCAATCGCGTCGAGGCGGTGACCTTCCTGCCGCCGGACCCGGAAAGCCGCGCCTGACGCGGCTGTCCCGATTGTCAGAAGCTTACGCAGCGAGCGGCTCCGACCGCTTGAGGCCGATCGCCTGCGCGGCGGCGATGGCCGCGACCACGATGGCCTGCGCGCCGACGGTGACGATTCCGAAGGCGGTTGGCGCGGTCTGCGAGAGCGTGACGAGACTCTCGACCACCCACAGGGCATTGCCGGCGACGACGAACCAGACGACCGCCGGCGGCAGCAGGGCGCAAAGGCCGAGCGAGCCGACGATGATGGCGTAGGGCATCAGGAAAACGCCGGCGCCGAGGATCAGTCCATAGGGCAGGCCGGACATGGTCGCGAGCGGTTGGGCCAGGCTCGCCAGCGCGATGCCCGAGGCGCCGCTGAAGGCCGCATCGACGATCAGAACGTTGCGAAGCAGGGCCGAGGATTGAATCATGCGCATGTCGTCCTCCTGTTCATTGTGCGGGAATGCGATCGAGAAAGCCTGAGACGGACGCGAGTCGCCCATCCGCGGTGACGATTGCGAAATCGGATCCGTCGATGATCGTCGGGCCGCCCGCCGGTCCGAGCGTCCAGCGGAAGCGTAGCCGGTCGTTGTGCGCGTCGGGCTCGCCGAGCGCGGCGAAACGGAAGCCTGGAAACTGCGCCTGCGCCGCCGCAATCATCGCGTCGATGCCGGCATGGCCGGAGCCTTTCATGACCGGATCGACGTAGGCCGCGTCCTCCGTCCAGGCCTGTTCGATCAAGGCCCGGCGCTTGACCTCGTCGGTTTCATTCCAGATCGCGAGGTAGCGATCCACGATTTTCCTGCCGTCCATCACTTTCTCCATCCTGGGCCGCCGGATTGGCGGTTGTCGGCAAGCCTGATGCAGTCGGCGACGCCGGTCGATTACGCGACAGGTAATTGGGCCGGACGAATTCTGCGCTAGACTGTACGCATGGGCATTCATCGACCGGTCGGGGACCATCTGCGCGAATGGCGGCAGCGCCGCCGCATGTCGCAACTCGAACTCGCGCTCGAGGCGGACGTCTCGGCGCGCCATCTCAGCTTCGTCGAGACGGGCCGCGCACATGCCTCCCGCGACATGCTGCTGCATTTGACCGAGACGCTCGCCGTGCCGCTGCGCGCGCGTAACGCCATCCTGCTCGCCGCCGGTTTCGCGCCCGTCTATGGCGAACGCCGCCTCGATGATCCTGCGCTCGAAGCCGCGCGCGCCGCGGTCGAGATGGTTCTGAAAGGCTCGGAGCCGTTCCCGGCGCTGGCGGTCGACCGCCTGTGGAATGTCGTCTCGCTGAACGCCGGGGCGCGCGCCCTTCTGACCGACGTCGATCCCGAATTGCTGGCCGCGCCGAACGCGCTGCGCATCGCGCTGCACCCGCGTGGCGTCGCGCCGCGCATCGAGAATTTTACGGAATGGCGCGCCCACATCCTTCATCGCCTGCGTCACCAGATCGAGACGAGCGGCGATGCGGAGCTCGAGGAGCTCCATGCCGAACTTGCCGCCTATCCGTCGCCGCAAGGCGCCAGCCGAACGCCGGTCCGCATTCCCGACGCGCCGGCCATCGTCGTGCCGCTGCGCCTGTGCGCGGGCGAGGGAGAGGTCCTTTCGTTCATGTCCACCTTGACCGTCTTCGGCACGGCGGTGGACGTGACCCTGTCGGAGCTGGCGGTCGAGACGTTCTTTCCCGCCGACGCGCAGACCTCTGCGGTCTTGCTGCGCGCCGCCGCTCATGGTTAGCGCGAGGTAAATGTTTACGCTCTGTTAAAGCGATTCCGGGATGCTGGCCTCCGCGTTCGCCGCCTTCGGCGGACGGGCAGGGGCGCGTCGTGAACACAAGCAATCCAGGCACCGAGGTCCCGCTGGAATCGCCGATGGACGATCCGGCGATCCTGCGCGAACGCATCCTCCAGCTGGTCGGCCGCTATCACGCGGTCGCCCACAAGCGCGGCGGCTTCGATCCCGCGAGGCCGAACGCGCCTGTTTCGGGGCGTGTCTATGGCGCGCGCGACATGCAGAGCCTTGTCGATTCGGCGCTGGATTTCTGGCTGACGACGGGAAGGTTCAACGCCGAGTTCGAAACGAGACTCGCGGCGCGCATCGGCGTGAAACATGCGCTGACCGTCAATTCGGGCTCGTCCGCCAATCTCGTCGCTTTCTCCGCCCTGACCTCGCCGCGCCTGAAGGACAGGCAATTGCAGCCGGGCGACGAAGTCATCACATGCGCGACCGGCTTCCCGACCACGGTCAATCCCATCTTGCAGAACAACATGGTCCCCGTCTTCGTCGACGTGGACATTCCGACCTACAATGCAACTCCTGACGCGATCGAGGCGGCGATCGGGCCACGGACCCGCGCCGTCATGATCGCGCATACGCTCGGCAATCCCTTCGACGTGACGGCGATCAAGAAGATCTGCGACAGGCACGGCCTCTTCCTGATCGAGGATTGCTGCGATGCATTGGGCGCCAGCGTCGGCGGCCGGCAGGTCGGCACCTTCGGCGATATCGGCACGCTCAGCTTCTATCCGGCCCACCACATCACGATGGGCGAGGGCGGCGCGGTGTTCACCAACAGCGCCAACCTCAACAAGGTCATGGAATCGTTCCGCGACTGGGGTCGCGACTGCTATTGCGCGCCCGGCGCCGACGATTCCTGCCACAAGCGCTTCGGATGGAAGCTTGGCGACCTCCCCAGGGGTTACGACCACAAATACGTCTATTCGCATCTCGGCTACAATCTGAA
Organism: Beijerinckiaceae bacterium; assembly: GCA_046349215.1. Classification (GTDB taxonomy): domain Bacteria; phylum Pseudomonadota; class Alphaproteobacteria; order Rhizobiales; family Beijerinckiaceae; genus JAJXWB01. The sequence continues at coordinate 386,148 of JAXMCV010000004.1, read as the reverse complement.
GATCACCGACATGCAGGCGGCCGTCGGCCTGTCGCAGCTCGACAGCCTCGAAGGCTTCATCGATGCGCGCCGTACGAATTTCGACAGGCTTCGTGAGGGCCTACGGGCGCTCGAAGACGCGTTCGTGCTGCCGGAAGCGACCTGCGGCACGGCGCCTTCATGGTTCGGCTTTCCGCTGACCTTGCGCGCCGATGCGCCCGTCGATCGCCATGCGTTGATGCTCGGGCTGCAGGCGGCCAACATCGGCACGCGCCTGCTGTTCGGCGGCAATCTCGTGCGCCAGCCCTACATGAAGGGCCGCAATTTCCGGATTTCGGGCGAACTCGTGAACGCCGACATCGTCGTCGATCGCACGTTCTGGATCGGCGTCTATCCCGGTCTCGACGCCAATGCGATCGGCTACATGATCGAAACGCTGACGCGCCTGTGCCGGGGCGCGGCGCGGGCCGTGGCGTGAGCCTGGCAATCGACGCGATCCGCAAGGAAAGATTTGCGGGCGTCCTGACGACGCAGCGCGGCGTGGTCGCGCTCATATCGGTTCTCCTCTTCACGCCGACCCTGCTGTTTGCGACGACCTTGCGCGCGCCGACCGCGACGATCCTGATCGCCGGTTGCCTTGGCGCGCTGGCGCTCGTGCTGCAACCGTGCCTGTCCGGCGATGCGAGCTTTCTCGACGAGCCGACCGACTTCCGTCTGCTCGCTGGACTTATCGGCTTCAGCGCGTTCCTGCTCGTCGCCGGCGGGGCCCTGCATCTTGTCTATGCCCCGTCGGACTGGCGGACGCGCGACGCGGTGCTCGCCGACGTCAGTCGCAACTGGCTGCCGTTCGTCTACGACGACCAATCCGGGCAATACGTTCTGCGGGCGCCGCTCGGCATGTACATGGCGCCCGGCCTCGTCGGCCACGCCTTCGGACTCGCAGCCGGGCATGTCGCGCTGTGGTTGCAGAACAGCGCCATGCTGGGCGCCATCCTGTATGTCTTCGCGCGCCTCGGTCGGGGCTGGCGTCATGCCGCGCTGATGCTGGCCTTCTCGGGCTGCGCGGCGCTCGGCGTATTGATCTACTGGCTGCTCAGCGACAGGACGTTGCTCGACCACATGGTCCGCTACGGCATGGATTCCTGGAATCCGTATTTCCAGTATTCCGGCAGCCTCGTGCAATTCTTCTGGGTGCCCAACCACGCCCTGCCGGGCTGGTGGCTCGCGGCGCTGATGATCCTGCAGGCCCGCCGCCAGGTCGATCTGGCGACGATCGGCGCGACGATCGGCGCGGCGATGTTCTGGTCGCCGCTCGCAATATTGCCGGCCGTCGCCTGGGTGGCGTTGCAGGCCTTGCTGTCCTTGCGCGACAGCCTGACGTCGCGGCGGCTATGGGCGCTGGCGCTCGCAGCGCCGTGCTTTGCGCCAGTCGCCGCCTACATGGTGGTCGGCGCGGGGGCCATCGAACACGGCGTTGCCGCGACCAAGCCGATGTTCGCGGTCATCTACCTCGTTTTCGTCATCGCGGCGCTGGCGCCGGCGGCGTACGTGCTCGCCTATCACGAGCAATTGCGGCCTGAATTGCGCCGGCCGCTGGTGTTCAGCGTGGTCGTGCTGTTGTTGCTGCCGATGTTCAGCTTCGGACCGTCCAACGATCTCGTCATGCGTGGCTCGATCCCGGCGCTCGCGATCCTCGCGTTCTGCTTCGCCGACGTCGTCCTCGCGCCGCAGAGCCGGGCCGGTCGCGCCTTCAGGGCGGGCGTCGCGATCGCAATCCTCTGCCTGCCCTCCGCGCTTTACGAACTCGCTCGCCCCACCTTCCGCGCCAGCTACGACATCAGTGACTGCTCGCTGTTCGAGGCGAACGCCGCGATGGGCATGACGGGCATATCCGCGAATTATGTGGCGCCCCGGAGTGAAATTCCCAACTGGCTGATGGATCTCTCGGCCGCGCCCTCGCGCGCCTCGCAGGCTCGCGCCTGCTGGTCGGACGGCGGCGAACCGCCAGCGGATCGTTAACCCGACGGTCATGCCGTTTACGAATCCTTGCAGCGCAACGGTCCGGCCTAAGGAAAAATTTACCATAAACCCGCAGACTTGGCCGCGGGAGCATCCCCCTGCCCGGGGGAAGTGAAATCAATTTCTGGGCCGGAACAAGGCGTTTTGCCTGCCGGTCGAACAGCGGGGACAGTCTCACATGCTGGACACAACGAGCATCAGGCTGCGCAAGGTCCTGCCCGAGCCCCTGTTCATCTTCGAACTCGCCAACAATCACATGGGCGACGTCGAGCACGGCCTGCGGGTGATCCGCGAGTTCGGCGCGCTGGCAAAGGATTTCGATTTCCACTTCGCCTTCAAGCTGCAGTTCCGCGAACTCGATACGTTCATCCACCCCGCCTATCGCGACCGGATGGACATCAAGTACATCAAGCGGTTTTCCGAGACTCGCCTGACGCGCGAACAGACGCGCCGCCTCGTCGACGAGATCAAGGCGCAGGGCTTTCTTGCCATGTGCACGCCGTTCGACGAAGCCTCCGTCGATCGGATCGTCGAGGACGGCTTCGACATTCTCAAGATTGCGAGCTGCTCCTTCACGGACTGGCCGCTTCTCGAAAAGATCGTCACGACCAATCTGCCGATCATCGGATCGACGGCTGGCGTCGAATGCACCGAAATGGACAATGTGGTCGCCTTCCTGCGCCATCGCGAGAAGGAATTCGCGCTGATGGCCTGCGTCGCGCAATATCCGACGCCGCGGCCGGCGCTGCAGCTCAACCAGATCGACGTTCTGCAACACCGCTATCGCGGCCTGCCGATCGGCTATTCGACGCATGAAAATCCGGACGAGACGATGCCTGTCGCCATGGCAATCGCCAAGGGCGCGGTGCTGTTCGAAAAACATATCGGCGTTCCGACCGCCGAATGGCCGCTCAACGCCTATTCGGCCAATCCGACGCAGGCGCGCGCCTGGCTGGAAGCCGCGCGGGACGCTTTCGAGATTGCCGGCGCGGCGGGCGAACGCATCGGACCGACGCCGGACGAACTCGCCGCGCTGCGCGACCTGCGTCGCGGCGCCTTCCTCAAGCGCCCCATCGCAAAGGGCCAGCGCATCCGCAGCGACGACGTATTCTTTGCCATTCCGACCACGCCCGGCCAGATCACCGCCAACGACTGGTCGAAGTATACCCATTTCACCGCGACAGAGGACCTGCGGGTCGATGCGCCGGTCATGAACGCGCAGGTCGAAAGCAAGGAAATACGCGCAAAGGTCTTGTCGATCGTCGGCCGCGTCAAGCAATTGCTGGCCGAAAGCAAGGGCGTCGTTCCCGGCGAGGCGGAACTGGAAATCTCCCACCATTTCGGCATCGACAAGTTCGACGAATTCGGCCTGACGATGGTGACCGTGGTCAATCGCAATTATTGCAAGAAGCTGATCGCAGTCCTGCCTGGCCAGAAGCATCCCGAGCAGTTCCACAAGATGAAGGAAGAGACCTTCCACGTGTTGCACGGCGAATTGAACCTGTGCCTCGACGGCGAGGAGCGCGTCTGCAAGCCGGGAACCGTCGTGACGATCGCGCCTGGCGTGCGCCATGCCTTCACCAGCGACACGGGCGCCGTGTTCGAGGAGATTTCGTCGACGCACTACGTCAACGATTCCTTCTACACGGACAAAAGCATCAACGAGAATCCCAACCGCAAGACGATCCTGCGTTACTGGATCTGAGGAGCGGACGAAGATGAAAGCTGAGATCCGGCTCGCCGATTACGTCGCGCGCTTCGTGCGCGACCAGGGCGTCAAGAGCGTCTTCATGGTTCCCGGCGGCGGCGCGATGTATCTCGCCGACGCCTTCGGCAATACGCCCGGCCTCGATTACATCCCCAATCACCACGAACAGGCGTCGTCGATCGCCGCCGAAGCCTATTCACGCATCAACGGGCGGCTCGGCTGCGCTCTGGTGACGACCGGACCTGGCGGCACCAATGCGGTAACCGGCTGCGCCGGCGCATGGATCGAATCGGTGCCGCTGCTGATCGTCTCCGGACAGGTGAAGCGCGCCGACCTCATGGGTTCGAGCGGCGTGCGGCAGATGGGGCCGCAGGAGGTCGATATCGTCTCGATCGTCCGGCCGATCACGAAATACGCGGTCACCGTGCTCGACCCGCAGGACATCCGCTACCAGATGGAGAAGGCGGTTCACCTGGCGACGCACGGCCGCCGCGGGCCGGTATGGATCGACGTGCCGCTCGACGTGCAGGCGGCGATGATCGATCCGGACGCGCTGAAGGGTTTTGCGCCGCCGGCGCCCGACGCAGGCGCCAAAGAGTCGCTCGCGGCGCATTGCGCGCGTGCGCTCCAATTGATTGCATCTGCCGAGCGCCCCCTCATTCTCGCCGGCCACGGCATCCGGCTGGCCGAGGCGGCCGGTCCGTTCCGCGCCCTCTACGAGGCGCTGAACATTCCGGTCGTCACCACCTGGAACGCCACCGATCTCATTCCAGCCGACCACCCGCTCAGCGTCGGAAAGCCCGGTGTCGTCGCGCTGCGCGCGCCCAATTTCGCGATCCAGAATTCCGATCTCGTCATCGCTATCGGCGCGCGGCTCGACAATGTCGTGACCGCTCACAATCCCGCGAAATTCGGACGCTGCGCGCAGAAGATCATGGTCGATGTCGACCCGGCCGAGCTCGCCAAATTCGACGGCGTGGACAATTTCGCGATGCGCGTGCAGGCAGACGCCCGCGATTTCATCGAAGCCATGCTGCCGCTTGCGCGCGCCGCCAGTCCAAAGCCGCGCCGCGAATGGCTGGCGCGCTGTCTCGACTGGAAGCGTCGCTATCCGATCAACGACGGCGCGCCCTTCCCGAAGAGCGGGCCGATCGGCCACTTCCACCTGACGCAGGCCTTGTCCGACGAATTGCCGGCCGACACGCTGATCGTGACGGGTAGTTCAGGCCTCGCCATCGAATTCTTCTACACGGGCTTCCAGAACAAGGAAGGCCAGCGCGTATTCCTGACATCCGGCCTCGGCGCTATGGGCTACGGCCTGCCGGCGATGATCGGCGCATACATGGCGTCCGATCGCAAACCGTTCGTCGGCATCGAGAGCGACGGCTCGCTGATGATGAACCTGCAGGAGATGCAGACGATCGCCAGCCACAAGCTGCCGCTTCGCCTGTTCCTCTTCAACAACAACGGCTACGCCTCGATCCGGAACACGCAGCGCAATTATTTCGACGGACGCTATGTCGGCAGCGGTCCGGTGGGCAAGCTGGACATTCCCGATCTCGTCGCCGTCGCGAAAACCTTCGGCTGGGACGCGTTCCGCATCGAGGACGCGGCGGACCTGCACGGCGGTATCCAGCGCGCTCTGTCGCATCGCGGTCCGCTGCTGGTGGACGTCAGGCTCGTCAACGACGAGGCCCTGTTCCCGAAATCGGCGGCGCTGCCGCAGGCCGACGGCTCGATCCGCTCCATGCCGCTCGAAGACATGTCGCCGCTACTGCCGCGCGACGAGTTCCGCGCCAACATGATGGTGCCGCTCGACCCGGCATCGGAAAACCTGCCAGCCCATCTCGCGCCGCTGACGAGGAAAACGCCGGAGCCGGCATGAGCACGACGCTCGACGGGCTGGCGATCCGCGATCTGGACGAGGCGATCGGGCGTTGCGCGCCGGCGCTCGAACAATTTCGCGGGAAACGTCTGTTCGTCACCGGCGGCACCGGCTTCTTCGGCCGCTGGCTGCTCGGCGTCCTGGCGCGCGCCTGGTCCGGTTACCGGATCGAGGCGACAATTCTCACGCGAAATCCCGAGGGCTTCGAGGCTCGGCATCCCAATCTCGCGGATTGGCCCGGCCTGACGCTCGCGCGGGGCGACGTGCGTTACTTCGAGTTTCCGAAAGGCGAATTCTCGCACGTCATCCATGCGGCGACGGATACGAGCGTCAAGGCGGACCGCGATCCCGCCGCCTTGATCGCCACGATCGTCGACGGCGCAGCGCGCGTGCTGGAATTTACGCAGGCCTGCGGCGCGCAGCGCCTGCTCTATGTCAGTTCCGGCGCTATCTACGGCGCACAGCCTTCCGACCTGACGGCGATCCCGGAGGATTATCGTGGCGCCTGCGATCCGCTCGATCCGCGCGCCGCCTACGGGCAGGCGAAACGGCTCGGCGAACAGATGTGCGCGATCGCCAGCGCGCGTGGACCGGTTCAGTGTGTGATGGCGCGCGCCTTCGCCTTCGTCGGGCCGGGTCTGCCGCTCGACGGGCACTTCGCGATCGGCAATTTCATTCGCGACGCGGTCTCCGGAAGGGAGATCGTGGTCTCCGGCGACGGCTCGCCGCTGCGTTCCTATCTCTACGCCGGCGATCTCGCGGCGTGGCTGCTTACGCTGCTGGCGCAGGGCGAGGCAGGCAGCGCATATAATGTCGGGTCGGACCAGGCGATTGCGATCGGCGATCTGGCGCGGCTCGTCGCCGCGCAAACCGATTCAGCGCCAGAGGTCACTATTCGCGGCAGGGCCGATCCCTTGGCGCTGCGCTCGCGCTACATTCCCTCGGTCGACAAGGCCCGTGCCCTCGGTCTCGACGCATGGACTTCGCTCGACGTCGCGATCCGGCGCACGATGGAATACGCGCAAAGGTTCACCGACCGACCGGACGTCAGCACGACCCGCAACGAACATGCGAAATACGAAAGCCTGACCTTTGTCGTCGATGTCGACGGCGTCGTCGCTACGCTGACGCCAGGCAACGACTATCGGCTGGCCGGGCCGTTGCGCAGCTCGATCGAGGCCATCAACCGACTGCACGAACAGGGCCATCGCATCATCATGTTTACGGCGCGAGGTTCGGCGACCGGGCTCGACTGGCGCGAGGTGACGGAGCGCCAATTCGCGGAATGGGGGCTGCACTACCACGAATTGCGGTTCGGCAAGCCAGCGGCGGATTTCTATATCGACGATCGCCTGCTGCCGATCAGTGCGCTCGCCCGGATGGCGGGAGCCGCCGGCGAGACCTGAATCGTCAAAAATTAACCCCGCCGCCGTAGCCTGCGGCGTGCAATCGCCGCGGCAAGAAGCGCCGGAACCATGACAATCCTCAGCATCGTGACGCCCTGCTACAACGAGGAGGCCGGCATCGTCGCCTGCTATGAAGGCGTGCGGGCGGTCATGGAACGCGACTTTCCCGACCTCGACTACGAACATCTGTTCATCGACAATGCCTCGCAGGACGGGACGGTCGACAAGCTGCGGGAGATCGCGGCGCGCGACCGGCGGGTCAAGGTGATCGTCAATTCCCGCAATTTCGGGCCGGCGCGTTCGCCCTTCCACGCGTTCAAGCAGACGCGCGGCGACGCCGTCATCCCGATCATGGCCGACCTGCAGACGCCGCCTTCGCTGATACCGCAAATGGTCGCTTTGTGGCGCGGCGGCGCCAAGGTTGTTATCGCCGTCAAGAAGCCGATGCCCGAGGCGCGATTCCTGAAGTTTTCGCGCGGAATATTCTATGCGTTGATGAAGCGGTTCTCGAATGTCGAGCAGGTGCCGCACTACATGGGCTATGGCCTCTACGATCGCTGCGCCGTCGATGCTATGAAGGGACTGAACGAGCCGGAGCCCTATTTTCGCGGGCTCGTTATGGAAGTGGGATTCACGCGGGCCTTCATCGAATACGAGCAGCCGCCGCGCCGGCACGGCAAATCCAGTTACAATTTCTTCTCTCTGGCCGATTACGCGCTTATCGGCCTGTCGAGCTATTCGCGCGCGCCGCTGCGGATGATGACCTTCCTCGGCTTCGCCGTATCGATGCTGAGCTTCCTCGCGGGTCTCGTCTATCTGGTCATCAAGCTGCTGTTCTGGAACAGCCTGCCGGTCGGCGTGGCGCCCGTGCTGATCGCCGTGTTCTTTCTCGGTTCGATCCAGCTCTTCGCGCTCGGCGTGGTCGGAGAATATATCGGCCTGCTCCTGAATTACGCGCGCAACTTCCCTCTCGTGATCGAGAAAGAGCGCATCAACTTCTGAAGCGTCGGGGAAATTTCAGGCGTCCGCGAACCGCTGCGCGAATTCCGCAACCGTCAGGCCATCGAGATTGTCGGGCGCCGTGTGCAGGAATGTGCAATTGCGGCACGCCGTCAGTTCGCGACGCCGTCCTTCGAGATGCGCGGTCTGAAAGTCGCGCAGGGCCTGGCCGCGCCAGACTTCCGCCAGCGTCTGTTTCGACAGGTCGCCTACGACGGCCTGCTTGGCCCAATCGACGCAGCAGACGCTGACGCGCAGGTCGGAATGGATGACCAGCGAATAGAACGGGAAGGGGCAGACGTCCTTGCGGTTGCGGAAATGGTCGGTCTCCAGCATCGCCGACCGGTCGATCTGCGCCAGAACACCCTCGTCGGGATCGTTCCAGTTCATGGCCGGTTCGATGTGCGCCTCGTCGGCGACAGGGCCGAAGGTGCGCAAGAAGGCCTCGTTCTCCTCCTTCACGCCGGAATCGATCATCTTCACATAGACCTGTGTGGCGCCGCCGATCGCGTCGCGCGTGTCGCGGAAGGTCTTGACGTTGCGCCAGATGCGATCGAAAGGCACCTTGCTCTGCGTCTTGCGGGCATGCGCTTCGGACGTGCCGCCGTAGACGGAGACGCGCAGGTAATCGAGGCCGGCCTCGATCACCTGACGCGCGATCGTCTCGTTGATGAGCGAGGCGTTGGAGGTCACGGCGATGCGATTGGCGATGCCTTTCTCGCGCGCGATCCTGATGAAGTCCGGCAGGCCCCGGTTCACGAAGGGTTCGCCCATCATGTAGAGGTTCAGCGCCTTGACGCCGCCCATGTCGGCGATCTGGTCGGCGACCCGCGTGAAGGCGGCGAAGTCCATGCGGAACATGCCGCCCGATTTCGCCTCGAAGTCCTCGAACGATTCCGGGCAATAGACGCAGTTGAAATTGCAGATGTTGGTCGTCTCGACGTAGAGCGTGAACGGCGCCCGCAGCGGTACGATGTCGCGCAAATTCTGGCGCGGCGCGGCTCTCAACTGGCTGTAGGCGATCTTTTCGCTCATCGCGTCTTCGTCCCGGGAACCGGCTTTTTCCGTCGTGCCGCATGTTGCCGGCGCGCTGGTTAGGATCGGGTTAACCAAGTCGTGCGGGTATGGGCGAAGCTCGCGCCCGCTCCTGCCCGAAAGGAATTTCCCATTCTCGACGCCCTTGAAAAGACCGCCGCCGCGGCGCGTCCCACAGCCATCGACCGCGTCCGGGGGCTTCTGGCGTCGGTCGACTCGGCGCCCCTGACCTTGGTCGGGCGCGGCGTTTGGATATATGGCGCAGGCGGCTTCGGACGCACGCTCGCGCGCGCTCTCGACGGCGCCGGCCTGACCACGCTGGGCTTCATCGACCGCAAGGCGGAAGGGGGCGCGACCGTGGACGGGCGGCCCTGCGTTCATCCGGACCATGTGACGGCGAATCTCGCGCAAGGCGCCTGCTACCTCCATGGCCTCTTCAATCACTATTTCTCGTCGCGCGAGATCGTCGAATGGGCGGCGCGCCAGCCCTTCGACAGGCTTCTGTTCGCGAGCGACGTCAACCGCGCCCGGGGCGTCGAGGTTTCGAGCTACTGGCTCGCGCCTGCCGCGCAGACGACGAGCGAAATGCAGACGATCGCGCGCGCGCTCGAATGTTTCGACGAGGTGGCGAGCCGCGATCTGTTCCTGGATCTTCTGCGCTACCGCCTGCACAACGATCCGCGCATCCATCCGCAGGTTGCGCGCGAAGACATCTACGCGCCTGATTTCCTGCCGATCCGCGGCGAGAAGACCGTCTTCGTGGATGGTGGCGCCTATACCGGCGATTCACTGGAAGGCCTGCTCGCGCATGGAGTGGGCGTGAAGGAGTGGATCGCCTTCGAACCGGACCTCCGCAACCTGGAAGGGCTGCGCGCGACAGCGCACCGACTTTCCGGGCAGATCGGCGCCTTCACTGTCTCGCCCTACGGACTGTCGGATCGCAACGGCCGCGTCGGCTTCGCCGACAATGAGGGCGAGGCCTCGCATGTCGTCGAAAGTCCCGGGCCCGATTTCTCAGGGACGACCATCGAGGTCGCCCGTCTCGACGACGTGATCGCCCGCTCCGGGCCGACCTACGTCAAGCTCGACATCGAGGGCGCGGAGCAGGCGGCGCTGCGCGGCATGGAAAACATGTTCCGGCCGGGCAATGTATTCGCCGTCAGCGTCTATCACCGGCCGGCCGATCTCTGGGAAATCCCGCTGATGCTGCGCGACCGGCTTCCCGGCTGCCGCATGAGGCTGCGGCAGCACGGGCATCACGGCTTCGACAGCGTCGTCTACGCCTGGACCGATCGCTGATCAGCTCGCCAGCGCAAGGTCGGCGGTCAGAACGGATTCGGCTGCGCCGGTAATCGTCGTCTCGAGTCCGCCGGCCGTCACGACCACGTTTTCGGCAAAGAACCGCGCAGTCGCGATACGGGCGGCGTGAGCGGGGTCAGTCTCTCCGGCGGCCCGTTTGCGGTGAGCGATAAGGCCAACCGCGCCGAGGGTTGCGCCGCCGCGCACGAGGCCGAACAGGCGCATGTAGGGCGTTGCGCCCGCGAGCGCGTCCTGCGGCGCCGAGCCGAGTTTTTCCAGCATGTATTCGGTCGCGCGTTCGAAGGACGCCAGCGCTTCGGCTAGACGCGTGGCCGTTGCGCCGAAGGCCGGGTCGTTGGTGGCGCGCAGGTCTTCTACCGTCTTTCGCATGTCGGCGATCTCGGCCTTCATGACGCCGCCGCCGTCGACAGGCAGCTTGCGCGTGACGAGATCGATGGCCTGGATGCCGTTCGTGCCTTCGTAGATCGGCACGATGCGTGAGTCGCGCATGTATTGTGCGGCGCCCGTCTCCTCGACGAAGCCCATGCCGCCATGCACCTGGACGCCCAGCGAAGCGACCTCGCAGCCAATGTCGCTCGAATAGGCCTTGGCGATCGGCGTCAGCAAGCCGGCGCGATCGGCGGCGGCCTTGCGTTCGGCGGGGTCCTTGGCGCGCCGCGAACGGTCGATGGCGCCGGCGGTGACGTAGCAGACGGCGCGCGCGCTCTGCGTCATGGCCTTCATGGTCATGAGCATGCGCTTGACATCGGGATGGTGGATGATCGCGGAGGGACCAGGCGCCGTCGCGTCGGCCGCGCGGCCCTGCTTGCGGTCGAGCGCGTAGAGCAGCGCCCGCTGGTAGGCCACCTCTCCGATGGCGACGCCCTGCAGCCCGGTCGCAAGACGCGCGTCGTTCATCATCGTGAACATGCAGGCGAGGCCCTTGTTCTCCTCGCCGACCAGATATCCGGTAGCGCCGCCTTCGTCGCCATAGACCATGATGCAGGTCGGCGAGCCGTGAATGCCGAGCTTGTGCTCGATGCCGGCGCAGCGCACATCATTGCGCTTGCCCAGCGAACCGTCGCCATTGACGAGAAACTTCGGCACGACGAACAGCGAAATGCCCTTGGTGCCGGCCGGCGCGTCGGGCAGGCGGGCGAGAACCAGATGGACGATGTTCTCGGCCATGTCGTGTTCGCCGTAGGTGATGAAGATCTTCTGCCCGAAGATCCTGTACGTGCCGTCGGGCTGCCGCTCGGCGCGTGTGCGCAGCGGATTAAGATCGGAGCCGGCGCCGGGTTCGGTGAGATTCATGGTCGCCGGCCATACGCCGGAAATCATCTTTTCGAGATAGGTGTGCTTGATCTCGTCGGACGCATGGGCCTCCAGCGCGTCAATGGCGCCATAGGTCAGCACCGGCCCGAGCATGAAGGCCATGTTCGCCGAGCTCCACATGTCCATGCAGCCGGCGAGCAGCACCTGGGGCAGGCCCATGCCGCCGTGGTCGGGCGAGCCCGTGACGCTCTGCCAGCCGCCCTCGACGAATTGCCTGTAGGCGTCGACCCAGCCGGGCGGCGTCGTCACGACGCCGTCCTTCCACTTCGAACCGATCTGGTCGCCCGCGCGGTTCAGCGGCTTGATGACGTTCTCGGCGAATTTGGCGGCTTCGTTGAGCGTCGCTTCGGCCATGCCGTCGGCGAGATCGGCGTAAGTTCCATCGGCGATGCCGGCATCGAGGCCGGCGGCGGCGTTCATCATGAACACCATTTCGGAAACGGGCGCGTGATAGGGCATGGGCGGCTCCTTGGAATTCCCGGTTTTCTATATCACTTCACGAGACGGCGCAGAATTTTCCCGGTCGTCGTCTTAGGCAATTCGTCGACGATCTCGACCACGTGGGGGCGCTTGTAGGCGGCCATTTTCGACTGGCACCAGGCCTTCAGTTCGTCGCCTGTCGCGAACGAGCCGGGCTTGAGGCTGACGACCGCCTTAACGCTTTCGCCGCGATAAGGATCGGTGACGCCGACGACGGCCGCCTCGCGCACGGCGGGATGGGCGTAAAGGACGTCCTCGACCTCTCGCGGCCAGACCTTGAAGCCCGAGGCGACGATCATGTCCTTCTTGCGGTCGACCAGATAGAACCAGCCCTGCGCGTCCATGATGGCGATATCGCCGGTGCGGAAGCCGTCGGCGCGCATGGCCTCGGCGGTCTCCGCCGGCTTTCCCCAATAGGCGGGCGCGACGCTCGGACCGGAGACGACGATCTCGCCGGCCTCGCCGACCGGCGCGGGATTGCCGTTCTCGTCGGCGATCCAGGCGCTGACATTGCACTTCGGCACGCCGATGGCGAGCGCCCCGCTGACCGGGTCGACCGGCGCCTGTCGGCCATGCGGCACGGCGATGACGCCGGCGTTGGTCTCGGTCAGGCCGTAGCCGTTGTGGATGTAATGGCCGGTGCGCTCGCGGAATTCCTCGACCACGGACGGTGGGATCGGCGCGCCGCCGGATACGATCACCTGCAGGCTCCCGAACTTGTCGCGCGTCGCTTGCGGATTGGCGAGCAGCGCGATGAAGGCGGTGATGGCGCTGACCGTGAAGGAGGGGCGATGTTCGACCAACGCGTCGAGAACGACGCCCGGCTCGAAACGGTAGATCAAGATCAGCGGCGCGGCCAGAGCCCAGGATTTCGCCAGATGGGCGATGAGCCCGGTGACATGGAACAGCGGCGCGAGGCCGAGGATCGGGGCGCCGTCCGGCAGGGAATACCAGCGCGCGATCGCCTGCGCGTTGAAGGCGACGTTTCCATGCGTGTTCGTCGCGGCCTTCGGCAAGCCGGTCGTGCCCGACGTGTAGACCAGAAATGCGATGTCGCCGGGCGCGGGTGACGCAGCCGGAGGCTCGTCGTTTGCCGCTGCGATCGCGGCGAGCAGATCCTCGGCGCCCGGCGCTGGCGCAACCCTTTCAGGCAGCACGCGCCGATCGTCACGCGTCTGCAGATCGCGAGCCGCGGTCGTCAGCACGATTGGCGGAAGCTTCACGTCGGACGGCAGGGCCGCGATCACGTCGTTGTAGAGGAAGTCGAGACAGACGATCGCCTTCGGCGCGCAATCCGCGAAGATCAGCGTCAGCTCGCGCTCGCGGTTCATAGGATTGATCGGAACAGCAATGCCGCCGGCCTTCCAGGCGCCCAGCGCCGCGACCAGGAATTGCGGCATGTTCTGGAGATAGAGGGCGAGACGGTCGCCGCTTTCGAAGCCGCGCGCGCGCAGGGCCGCGGCGAGGCCGTCGCTCAGCACGTCGAGTTCGCGGTAGCTGATCTTGCGGTCGAACCAGATGATCGCCGGACTGTCCGGCGCGCGTTCCGCCGCCGAGCGGAACAGGCCGAGCGCGTCCTGCGCGGCGAAAGCCAGTTCGTGCGGCAGGCCCGGTGTGTAGAGCGCGGTCCAGGGCTTCTTCGCGTAGGGCGATTGGTCGACCGATCCCGTCATTGGTCTTGCTTCTCCCCGCGCGCCCGGTCTCGTCGCCGATGTCGCCCGGCACGGACGCCGGGAGATAGGTATATATCATAACTATTAGCCTTGCCCCCCGGCAAGCGGGCGGCGGATGGCCGCACGGCGCGCCGCTTCTCATCGCCGTCACGCAGGCCCAGGATGGCGTCACAACGGGAGGTCACACATGGTCGTCCAATATGAAACCAGGGGACGCGTCGCCATCATCACGCTGAACCGGCCGGAACAGCGCAATGCCGTGAACGGCGAACTGGCGCAGGGGCTCGAAAACGCGCTCGACAGGTTCGAATCCGATCCCGAATTGTGGGTCGGCGTTCTCGCCGGCAACGGCAAGGCGTTCTGCGCGGGCGCCGACCTCAAGGAGATCGCCGCCGGCAATTCCGCGAAACTGTTCACCGCCAAGGGCGGGTTTGCGGGTATCGCCAAGCGCGAACGCGTCAAGCCGTTGATCGCGGCCATCGCCGGCAGCGCGCTCGCTGGCGGAACGGAAGTCGCGCTCTCCTGCGACATGATCGTCTGCTCCACCGAGACCAATTTCGGCCTGCCGGAGGTGAAGCGTTCTCTCATTGCGGGCGCTGGCGGACTTTTCCGCTTGCCGCGCGCCATCGGCATGGCGACGGCGCTGGAGGCGATCCTGACCGGCGATCCGCTGCCCTCGCAGCGCGCCTACGAACTCGGCATGGTCAACAAGGTCGTGGCGCCCGACCAGGTGATGGCGGAAGCCCTGAAGCTCGCCGAACGCATCTGCGTCAACGCGCCGATGGCCGTGCAGGCGAGCCGCGCGGTGGCCGTGCGCGCCTTGCACGACGACGATGCGGCGCTGTGGACTGCGAGCGACAAGGGCTTCGGCAGGATTTCCGGCACGGAAGATTTCAAGGAAGGCCCGCGCGCCTTCATCGAGAAACGCGCGCCGGTGTGGAAGGGACGCTAGAGCTTCGGGACGCGAGCAATGGCGTTCCGGGCGCGCTTGGCGGGAATGACACGTCCGGCGGACCGGGCATGGATGAGACGGCGCGTGGCGGTTTGTCACACGCCTTGCGGGCGGATTGATTTCGCTCGCTGTTGCCGCTCGTGGCGCCGTGTCCGACGTCCGAGCGAGTTGCAGCGCGCAAAGGCGCTACGGGATTCGCTTTGATCGCGATCCCTTCAGTCCTACACTCCGCCATCGCCGATACGGTTCCTCCGAAAGCGTCGGCGGCTGAGAGACCCTGCGCGCTCCCGCTTACAGTTGGGAGCGCACATGTGGCGTCATCTTGCCGCCTTGCGGCATGTCCTTTGCCAGAGGTCGCGGTCGCATGGGTCGTTCGGAGTCGGCTCATGAAAGCGCCGACCCTCGACTACGCGCGCGCCCTGGGACTCGTCGAGATCGCTTTCGTCTGTTCGGAATGCGGTGAGGAATTTTCCGCATCGGCCAGCGCGATGAAAGCGCCTCCGGACACGCCGCTCGAACGACTCCCGGGGCTGTTGTCGATCCGCTGCAGAAAATGCTCGGGCCTTTGCAGGACCGACCTCGATGCAATGGGTCTGGCGAACGACCACGGCTCCGGCTCCTGAGCCGCGGGGACCGATCTTCGGTCGCCGTCGGGCGCGGGCTTCTCAGATTGCGCGCCCTGTCCGCGTCGCGAGTTCCTTTAGCCGCGCCGCGACCGGCGGCGGCGGCTCGACGGCCCTTCCTGTTTCCGCCGAAATGAAGACGATGGCGAGCCGCGCCTGCAGGCGAGGCGAACCTTCGACCGAACCGTCGATCGTCAGTTTCAGCGACGTACGGCCGAGCGCGACCAGCGTCATGGCGAATTGCAGGAGATCGCCGATGCGGCAGGGCGCGATGAAATCCGCCTCGATATGACGCAGCGGCGTCACGACCTTGTAATGCGCGCGCATGAACTGGAACGAGGCGCCGACGCAATCGTCGAAGAAGTCTTCGACGACGCCGTTGAACATGTCGAAATAATGCGGGTAATAGACGATCCCCGCCGGATCGGTGTGCCCGAACCTGATCTTCCGCGTCGTCGAAAAGGTGGCGTGCGGGAGCTGGTCGTTCATCGCATGTGTCTCGGGTTCTTCGGCGCGCCCTTATAGCAATTTGCGCGACGACTTCGCGCAGTCAAACTGCAGGCCCCTCCCCACCCCTCCCCCGCTGCGCGGGAGAGGGAGCAGACTGCCCGCTTCATCGGGACATCGTGATCGCCGATGTGTGTCGTCCCCTCTCCCGTGAAACGGGGGAGGGCAAGGGAGGGGGCGGCGCCGTCTCCGAATTCTTGCGATCGAGCGCCTCCTACGCCGCGCCGAGTTCGTTGCCCCAGGCTTCCGGCACGGAAACGGGGATCGACAGCAGCAATTGCCCGAAGGTCTTGGCCTGCGTGTCGAGCCGCACCGAGGATGTGCCGCCGCCGCCGAGCGAATTGTTCAGGACGAAATTGACCGCGTGGATGCCCGGCAGGTCGTATCGTTCCACCGATCCCTTGGCGTAATGCGCGAAATAGGCCTTCACGGCGTCGGCCGTCAGGCTGGCGCGGATGGCGGGGAGATATTCGGCCTTGCGCGCAATGACGCCAATGTTGGAGCCGTCGCCCTTGTCGCCGGATCGCGCGACCGCGAGCCGTATCAGCGGCACCTCGATCTTGCGGCCGCCGGGCAGCGCCGTGTCGTCGACATGCGGATGCGCAACGGAGTCCTTGTGATCCTTCGGCGGCAGGAAGGGCGCGAAAGCCACCGCTGCGCCATCGACCTTGACCGCGATCTCGACGAAGGCCTTGTCGATGAGGAAGGAGAACAGGCGCACCATGGGCGAAGCCGAGGGACGACCGGCGTCGATGCCGCAGCGGCCGGTGGATGTCGCGAGCGCGGTGCCGACGCTCTCCTTGGCGAACAGGTCGCAGGCTTCCGGCCGCATGTGCTGCACGCAGACACGCAGCACCACTTCGCGCGGAACAGGCCGGCGCGGATCGGCGCTCGCGCCGTAGAGCGCCTCGTCGCCGATCACGTCGATCTCGGTCGCGCCATAGGGCGGCAGGCCCGCTTCCTTCAGCATGCGCTCGCAGCGCTTCAGCACGGCTTCGGCGACGCGGCGCGCCTTCTGCGGCGCGTCGTAGCCGACGATGACGGAGGAGGAAACGAGACGGAAGCCGCCCGGATAGGTCGCGCTGACCTTGTAGGTGCGCGTCGGCATGCGGCCTGTCGCGCCGGTCACGCGCACGCGGTCCTTGCCGTCCTGGACCATCCGCACGCCGGTGAAATCGCAGACGACGTCGGGAAGAATGTAGGCGGCCGGATCGCCGATCTCGTAGAGCATCTGCTCGCCGACGGTCAGCGGCGTCACCGCGCCGCCGGTTTTCTCGGGCTTGGTGACGATGAAGGAACCGTCTGCGAAACATTCGGCGATCGGCCAGCCGACATCGTCCCAGCCGGCTTCCACGTCTTTCCAGTCCGTGAAATTGCCGCCCGTGACCTGCGCGCCGCATTCCAGCAGATGGCCGCAGAGCGAGCCTTGCGACAGCCTGTCGTAGTCGGTCGGCTTCCAGCCGAATTCATGGATGAGCGGCGCGAGCGACACGGCGGAATCGACGCAGCGGCCGGTCAGCACGATATCCGCGCCCGCGTCGAGCGCGGCGGCGATCGGAAATGCGCCGAGATAGGCGTTGGCGCTCATCAGCCTTGCGGGCATTTCGGCGCCGGACTGGAAATCCCTGACGCCGAGCGCGCGCAACTCGGCCTCGCGATCGAGAAGGTTGTCGCCCTCGACCGTGCCGATCTTCAGCGTGACGCCCGCTTCCTTCGCAACCTGTTCGAGCGCCTTGCGGCAGGCCTCGAGATTGACGCCGCCGGCGTTGGCGATGACCTTGATCTTCTTTTCCGCGATCTTGCCGATCAGCGGCTTCATCACGCCGAAGACGAAATCGTGCGCGTAGCCCTGGTCTTCCTTGCGGCTCTTCAGTTTCGCGAGGATCGCCATCGTCACTTCGGCGAGATAGTCGAAGACGAGATAGTCGATGTTCCCGTGTTCGACGAGCTGCGCCGGCGCGGCGTTCGAATCGCCCCAGTAGCCGGACGCGCCGCCGATGCGAATGGATGTCCTGGGCGTTTTCGCCATCTCGTTTCCTCCGGAATCGTTCGGGCCGCTGCCCGCTTTCGAACCCATCCTAGGCCGGTTCCGGAAAAATTTGAACCGTCCTCAGATTTTTGCCAGAATGCCGCAAAACAGGAGGAAATCAATGAGTGGGCTGCCGTCCAATCCGGAATTCATCAAGCTCGAGCGCAAGGGGCCAGTTCTCTACGTCTGGCTGAACAAGCCGGAAACGCGCAATGCGCTGGTCGGCGGCATGGGCGAGGAATTGCGGCAGACCTTCACAGCCCTGCAGACGATGCCCGACGTGCGCGTCGTCGTGCTCCGCGGCGCCGGCGGCACGTTCTGCGCCGGCGGCGACCTCAAGAATTTCAACGCCGCCTCGAAGCCGCTGGCGCCCGGCGAGCACGACGCGCTGAAGGAGGCCAACCGCAATGGCGGCGCTCTGTTCCAGATGATCGACGAGGCGCGGCAGGCCACCATCGTCGTCGTCGAAGGATTCGCCATGGGCGGCGGCTTCGGCATGGCGTGTCTCGGCGACATCACCATTGCGCACGCCGACGCGCAATTCGCGATGAGCGAGGTGACGCTCGGCATCGTGCCGGCGCAGATCTCGCCCTTCGTCGTGCGTCGCATCGGCCTCACCGCGGCGCGCCGCTTCGGCGTCTCCGGCGGCAAGCTGAACGGAACACAGGCGCGCGACATCGGCATCGCGCACGAGGTGGCCGCCAACAACGAAGAACTGGAAGCGATGATCGACGCGAACATCGCGCAGGTCATCAAATGCGCGCCCAACGCCGTGGCGATCACCAAGGCGCTGATGCACCGCGTCGCGCAGGGCGGCCTGCCGATGGACCGCCTGCTCGATCAGGCGGCCGAGGATTTCACATCCGCGGTGCGCAGCGACGAGGGGCGCGAGGGCACCAGCGCCTTCGTCGAGAAGCGCAAGCCCGCGTGGAACGTGGGGTGGAAGGGGTAGCGCGCCACCTTCCGACGTTGCGAGGCCCGAAGGGGACGAAGCAACCCAGCGCCACGACCCGACTCTGGATTGCTTCGTCGTTTCACTCCTCGCAATGACGGCGGAAATTACGCGAAAGGCTCCTTTGCGCCCGGAGGCAGCGGCACGTCGAAGGCGTTGATGGTCATCGAGATCAGCCCGTAGTAGCCGAGGACGCCGACGAGATCGACGACGGCGAGCCGGCCGAGCGTGCTTTCGGCCATTGCATAGGTTTCATCCGAGACGCGTCGCGTCGTCAGCAACTCGCGCGCAAAGGCGTAGACGGCCTTTTCGTCGTCTCGTTCGAGTTTCGGGACTTTATCCACGCGGATGGCTTCGACGGCGGCGGCGTCCAGCCCCGCCTTGATCGCGATCGGCGCATGCACGTGCCATTCGAAACCGGCGCGCCAGTATGCGCCGGTCACGAGGATCGCCAGTTCCGACAGACGCTGGTCGAGCGATGTGCCATAGCGGCAGAAGGCGCCGAGCGCCTGCGCGCGGTCGGCGAGGCCGGGGCTGGTCAGCCAGACGCGCAGAGGCCCTTCCACCTTGCCGCGCGGTCCGGAGACGATCTCGTCGTGAATCCGTTTCTGCTCCGGCGTGAGCGTGGCGGGGTCGATGTCGGGGATGCGCGGCATGATCTTCTTTCCTGTTTCGCGATGCGCACAATATGATCGCGCGATCCCGGGACCAAATCCGGCAGGAGAGACGGCCATGGCGAGCGCGGACGAGAATCACGAGGCGCAGCGCGCGTTCTGGAACGGCGACGCCGCGCAGCGCTGGCTGAAGCGGCAGGAAGAGACCGACACGATGCTCGCCGCCGCGCAGGACGCTGCGCTCGCACGGGCCAAGCCGCTGCCCGGCGAACATGTGCTCGACATCGGATGCGGCTGCGGCGGCTCGACGATCGAACTGGCGCGCCTCGTCGGCGCGCAGGGCCGCGTCGTCGGCCTCGATATTTCGGAGGCCATGCTGGAACGCGCGCGAGCGCGAACATTCCGCCTGCCGCAGGTCGAGACCCTCTGCGCGGACGCGGCGAGACATCGCTTTCCCGCCGAGAGTTTCGACCTGATGTTCTCGCGCTTCGGCGTGATGTTCTTCGGCGACCCGGTCGCCGCCTTCGCGCATCTGCGCGCGGCGCTCAAGCCGTCCGGGCGGATCGTCTTCGTATGCTGGCGGCCTTTCCCGGACAATCCCTGGATGGGCGTTCCCTACAATGCCGCGACGAGGCACGTGCCGCGCCCGCCGCGCCCCGCGCCTGATGATCCCGGTCCGTTTTCCTTCGCCGACACGGAACGCGTGACGCGGATCCTGACGCAGGCTGGATTTGCGCCGCCCTCGTTCACGCCGTTCGATTTCATGGCCGATATCGCCAATGGCGCGGGCCTCGACGCGGCGGTGGATTCGGCGGCCACCATCGGGGCGACGGCCGGCGCGCTGAAGGACCAGCCGGACGACCTGCGCGCGAAGGCGCTGGCGGAAGTGCGCGCCGAACTCGCGAAGATCGAGAAGGACGGCCGCGTTGCGCTCGGCGCGGCCGTGTGGATCGTCGAGACGCGGCGAGCGTAAGGCTCAGAGAAAGCCCGTTGAGATCCACGGTACGGCGGCGACGACGATCAGGCCCGCTAGCAGCGCCAGCAGATAGGGCCAGATCGGCTTGACGCCTTCGGCCGGATCGACGCGGCCGATGGCGCAGGCCGCGTAATAGCCGACCCCGAAAGGCGGCGCGAACAGGCCGATGCCCATCGCGAGAATGACGACCATCGCGTAGTGCACTTCGTGGATGTGCATGGCGCGGGCGATCGGAAACAGCAGAGGTCCGAACAGCACGATCGCGGGAATGCCTTCGAGGATCGAACCCAGGATCACGAAGGCGACGATCGAGATCGCCATGAAGCCGATCGCGCCGCCGGGCACTTTCGCCATCGTCGCGGCGAGATCGCGCGAAAAACCCGATTGTGTCAGCGCCCAAGCCATGGCGGTAGCCGCGCCGATGATGATGAGGATGGCGCCGGACAGGGCGGCCGTATCGACCAGCATGGGCCACAGGCGCTTCCACTCGATCTTCTGGCCGAAGAACACGACGCCGATCAGCGCGACGAGCGCCGCGTAGATGATGCCGATGGTGGAGACTTCGGTCGCGGTCGCCACGCCTTCGACCACGGCGGCGCGGATCAGGAAGGGCAGGGCGATGCCTGGAATGGCGGCGAAACTCAGCTTCATTATGTCCCGGCCGGAGGCGCGCGGCGTTGTCGGCCGTTGTTCGCTGCGCGCCTGGCGCGCCACCACGAAGGCGAGCGCGGCGGCCAGCACGACACCCGGCAGCAGACCGCCGGTGAACAGCGCCGAAATCGACACGCCGGTGACCGAACCGATGGTGATGAGCACGAGGCTCGGCGGAATGGTTTCCGTCATGGCGCCGGTCGCCGACAACAGCGCGACGAGATTGCCGCCCTTTTCGCCGCGCTCCTTCATTTCCGGAAACAGCACCGGCGCCACGGCCGCCATGTCCGCAGCCTTCGATCCTGAAATGCCGGACACGAGATACATGGCGCCCAGCAGCACGTAGGACAGGCCGCCGCGGAAATGGCCGATCAGTCCTGCGAGAAAGGCGACCATGGCGCGCGCCATGCCGGTCACCTCGATCAACAGGCCGAGGAAGACGAACAGCGGCACGGACAAAAGGATCAGGTGGCTCATGCCTTCGTCCATGCGCGAGACGATCACCGACCATGGCGTGCGCGTCGTCAGCGCGATGAAGGCGAAGGTGCCGATGCCGAAGGCGAAGACGATCGGAATGCCCGACAGCACGGCGCCGCCGGCGATCAGCACGAAGAAGACGAGCAGCTTGTAATTGCCGAGGGCCATGAGCGCCGGCTTGCCGAGCCACAGCGCGACGCCGACCGCGACGACGAGCGCGGCGGCGATGGCGACATCGAAGAGACGGTGCGTGCGGCCGATGCGCATCAGGCCGATGACCAGCATCAGGCCGAGACCGATCGGCAGCGCGGCGGCGCGCCAGATGTTGGGGATTTCGAGCGCCGGCGTGATGATCGCCAGTTCGTCGAGCGCATATTCGATCGCCGGATGCATGACGCAGGCAAGGAAGACGAGGCCGACGAACAGCGCCAGAGCCTCGAAGAACATGCGGCCGCGTCCGCCCAGGCGCGCCACCAGCGCCGACATGCGCATGTGTTCGCTTCGGCGGTAGGCGATCACCGCGCCGAGCATGGCGAGCCAGAGGAAGAGAATGGAGGCGAGTTCGTCCGACCACACGAATGGCCGGCGCAGCACGTAACGCGAGAATACGCCTGCAAACAAGACAAGCGTCTCGACGAGGACGAGCGACCCGGCCGCCCATTCCGTCGCGCTGCCGATCAGCGATTCGGCCTTGCCGCAGAAGCGCCCGAAGGCGGAATTGTCCTCGAGCGTGATGGCGGGAGTGTCGGAATGCATGGACGAGCCCGGTTCGCCGGGCGACCCGGCCGGTCAGTCAGCCGCAGACGCGGCAGGCGAAAAGGCGCGCCCGCAGCCGAGCGCGCCTGTCAGCGGATCAGGAGATCTTGCCGGTATATTTCTCGAGGATGGCCCAGGCCTCGTCGCCGTACTTGCCCTTCCACTCGTTGAAGAAGCCGGCCTTCTGCAGCTTGGCGCGGAACAGGGCAGGATCGACGTCGTTGAACGCGAGGCCCTTTTCCTTCAGTTCCTTGTCGAGCGTAGCATTGAGCTTGGCGACGTCCTCGCGCTGCGCGAGCGTGGCGGCTTCGAAATTCTTGGAGATCGCCGCCTGCACGTCCGGCGGCAGGCTCTTCCACATCTTGCCGTTGGCGAGCTGCCAGTAGCCGTCCCACATGTGATTGGTGCGGGCGAGATATTTCTGCACCTCGTAGAGCTTGGCGGTCGAGATGATCGCCAGGGGATTTTCCTGGCCTTCGGCGATCTTGGTCTGCAACGCCGAATAGACTTCCGCGAAATTGATCGTCAGCGGCGAGGCCTCGAAGGCCTTGAACATCGAGGTCCAGAGCGGGCTCGGCGGGACACGGATCTTGAAGCCGACGAGGTCTTCCGGCGTCTTGATCTGGCGCGTCGAGGAGGTGATCTGGCGGAAGCCGTTGTCCCAGATCTTCGGGAAGGCGTAGAGGCCTGACTTGTCGATCTGCGCACGGATGAAGGCGCCGAGTTCGCCGTCCATCGCCGGCCACACCTTGTCGTAGCCCGACCATGCGAAGCCGACGCCGTTGATCGAGGCGGCGGGAACGAGCGTCGCGAGGATCAGGCCCGACAGCGAAAAGAACTCGAGCGCGCCCGAACGCAACTGGCTCAGCATGTCGGTGTCGGAGCCGAGCTGGTTGTTCGGGAAGACCTGCATCTCGACGCGGCCGCCCGTGTCCTTGGCGATGCCCGCGGCCGCCTCGCGCATGCGAATGGACAGCGGATGCGTCTCCGGCAGGTTGTTGGCGAGCTTGAGCTGGAATTCGGCGGCATTGGCGCGGGTCGCGCGCAGGATGGCTGGCGCGGAAACCGTCGCGACGGCGGCGGCGGCGACGAACTTGCGGCGGTCGAAATTCATATTGTCCTCGGGTCTTGAAGGGGCCTTCGGCCCTGTTTTCCTCCTCCGGGCGCTTGTCCTGCGCCGTGCCGGAACCGGCCGCACTATGCGCAGGAAAGGGGAGGGATACAATAGATGCGGCCATGACGCAGAACCCGGCGCATATCGAAATCGAAGGCGATTCCGACGAAGGCGCGGCCTGGCTGGTCGCCGCGCATGAGAGCTATTACACGCGCGAATGGCGCTTCGGCGATTTCTTTCGGGACAAGGTGGCGGCCGACCTCGCGGACCTCCGCGTCGGACTGCCGCACGAGGATTGCGCCATCTGGTTCGCGCGTTCGGGAGGACGCATAGTCGGTTCGATCGCCATCGACGGCCGCCACGCGGCGACGGCGGGCGCGCATCTGCGCTGGTTCATGGCCGGCGACGCAGCGCGCGGAACCGGCGTCGGCGCCATGCTGATCGACGCCGCGCTCGCCTTCTGCCGCGCGCGCGAATTCGGGTCGGTGTATCTCTGGACTTTTGACGGGCTCGACGCGGCGCGCCGAATGTACGAGAAGCGCGGCTTCCTGGTTGAGGAGGAGATCGAGGACGAAACCTGGGGCGTGCGCGTGCGCGAACAGAAATTCCGTCTCGTCCTCAAGCCATGACCGAGATCGCCGACCGCGCCGCCTTCATCCGCGCCAACACGCGCCTACTCGCCCTGCCGCATGCGCCGGAGATTTCACTGTACCTTGCCGACGAGGCGACGGCTCTGTGGGAAAAGACCGAGGAGGAACTGGGCGAAATCGGTCTGCCGCCGCCTTTCTGGGCCTTCGCCTGGGCGGGCGGGCAGGCGCTGGCGCGCCATCTTCTCGACAATCACGCCCTCGTCGCCGGCAAGCGTGTTCTCGATTTCGCGTCCGGCTCCGGACTCGTCGCCATCGCCGCTGCGCTCGCAGGCGCAGCAAGCGTCGAGGCGAGCGAAATCGATTCCTTCGCCATCGACGCGATCGCGATCAACGCGCAGGCCAACGGGGTGGACGTCGCGCCGCGTTCGGGCGACATCATCGGCGCCGACGAGGGATGGGACGTCGTGCTGGCGGGCGATGTCTCCTACGAGCGCGACATGGCGGCGCGCGTCACCACATGGCTCGAGGGGCTGGCCGCGCGCGGCGCGACGGTTCTGATCGGCGATCCCGGCCGCTCGTATCTGGCGCGCGAAAAGCTGGTCGCTGTCGCCGATTATCGCGTGCCCGTCACACGCGCGCTCGAAGATTCCGAAATCAAGCACACGCAGGTCTGGCGCTTTTCTTCGCACTTCCCGCGCACAGGTTCGCCACTGTCGCAGGCGTGACATGGCTGCCTGTCACCATGCCTGAGAAGGCCTGAAAATTGCATGGCTTTCGACGCAACAGAACGGAGGCCGCTATGAGCGCTATTGAGGACAAGGTACGCCGTCGTCTTGCGCCCTTCATTGCCGAAGGAAAGATCGGCGCGCCGCAATTTTCATCAGCAGCCGGACCCCTGACCGTCGCGGTGCGTCTGAAAACCGCCAAGACGCGTTCGGACAACGTCGAACTGGCGCTGCAGAATGCGATGCGCGATCTGAGTTCCGAAGCTCATCTCGTCATCAGTCCCGTCTGAGCCGCTGCTCGGCTATACTCCGCCCGGCTGCCTCTCGCAGCCGGGCGGAGAGAGACTTGGACGACGATATCAGGCCGGGCGAGATTGCCTGCGCCCTGCCGAAGACGTTCGACGCCGGCCTCTATTTCATCGGCCGGATCAGGACGCCATGGGCGACGCGCAGCGAATGCCCGCGTCGCGGCGATCCCGAGAGCGGGCCGCTCTGCCGGATCGAGATCGAGCCCCGCTGGCAAGATGCGATGCAGGGGCTGGAAGGCCGCGAAAAACTGCAGATGCTCTATTTCATGCACCAGGCGCGGCGCGACCTGGTCCTGCAGACGCCGCGTGGCCGCGAGAACCCGCTAGGGACCTTCGCGCTGCGCTCGCCCGTGCGGCCCAACCCGATCGCCTCCTCTATCGTCCGGCTCGTCGCCTGGGAAGCGCAAGCGTTGCTGGTGCGCGGCCTCGATTGCCTGGACGGAACGCCCCTCGTCGACATAAAGCCCTGGGATTGACCGCAGGGCCCTTGCGCGCCCGTTTCAAAACGGACCAGCCGTCAACATATTGTTAAGAGATACGCCGGACGATGAGACCGAGATGCTCGACAGCCTGAAAGCCATTTTCGACGACCTGCTCGGCGCCGGCCCCCCGCCAGCCTTCGCGCCCGACGATTACCGGATCGCCGCCGCGGCCCTGCTCGTCAACATGGCGCATGCCGATGGTCACGTCGCGCCGCAGGAGCAGGCGCGGTTGCGCCGGCTGGTGCAGGAAAGGTTCGAACTCGATCCCGGGGCGGCTCGCGACCTGATCCGGCGGGCCGAGGAGAGCGAGCAGGAAGCCGTCGATCTGTTCCAGTTCACGAGCGTACTGAAGCGCGCGCTCGACGACGAAGGCCGGCTCGCCGTCGTCGAACTCCTCTGGGACATGGCCTATGCCGACGGCAAGGCGGACGAGATCGAGGAGAACATTGTCTGGCGGGTCGCCGAACTGCTCGGCGTCTCCTCGCGTGACCGCTTGATCCTGAAGCAGAAGGCCGGTCGCGAAGGCGCCGAACCGCTGCCCACAAATCCGTGGGACGATGTGGGGGAGGGCGTATGAGCGCGCGCAGGATCGCGCTGATCACCGGCGCGTCGGAGGGACTCGGCGTCGCATTCGCGAAACTGTTCGCCGAGCGCGGTCACGATCTCGGCCTCGTCGCGCGTCGCGGCGACCGGCTCGAAGCCCTGGCCGACGAGATCGCGGCTTCGGGCAAGCCGCGCCCGCTGGTCTTCGCCATGGACCTGTCGAAGCCGCAGGCGGCCGCCGACCTGAAGGACACGGTCGGCGCAGTCGGCGTGCAGGTCGAATATCTTGTCAACAATGCCGGCTTCGGGCTGAACGGGTCGTTCGCCGATCTGTCGGCGGACGACCAGGCCGACATGATCGACCTCAACGTGCGGGCGCTGACGAATCTTGCCCACGCCTTCATCCCGGACCTCAAGGCGACGCGCGGCGGAATGCTGAACCTGGCCTCCGTCGCCTCCTTCGCGCCGGGACCGGGCATGGCGGTCTATTACGCGAGTAAGGCCTATGTTCTGTCCTTCTCGGAGGCGCTCTCCGAAGAACTGAAGCCGGATGGAGTCAGGGTCACGGCTCTCTGCCCCGGCCCGGTCCTGACCGGTTTCCAGCAGCGCGCCGGCATGGGGGCGGGCTTCAAGGCGCCGCCGGGCGTGGCCGGCGCCCGCGAGACGGTCGAGACCGGCTACGACGGGCTGATGGCCGGACGCCGGGTGGTAGTGCCCGGCGCGGTCAATCGCGGACTGGTCGCCGCGCTGGCATGGATCCCGCATGGAATTTCGCTGCCGCGCCTCGCCGCAAGGCAGGCAAAGCGAGGCGCGAATGGCGCAAAATGATCACAATGGCTTGCAATAGACGCTTCGTTTGAGGAAAAAGCGATCGACATGGCCTCCAGCACGCACAAGCGCCGCGTTCTGATCATCCTTCACCAGGAGCATTCGACTCCCGGTCGAATCGGCCGTCTGCTGGTCGAGCAGGGCTGCGAGCTCGATATCCGTCGTCCCCGTTTCGACGAACCGCTGCCCGATACGATGGAAGAGCATGCCGGCGCCGTGATCTTCGGCGGGCCGATGAGCGCCAACGATCCGGACGAGTGGATCAGGCGCGAGACCGACTGGATCGGCGTTCCGCTCAAGGAAAACAAGCCCTTTCTCGGGGTCTGCCTCGGCGGCCAGATGCTCGCCCGGCACCTCAGCCATCGCGTCTACGACAAGGCCTGCGGATCGGCGGAAATCGGCTATTACCCGATTCGCCCGACGGAAGCGGGCGACGCCGGTTTCGGCGGCCGGATGCCGCGCATGGTCTATCAATGGCACCGCGAGGGATTCGACCTGCCGGCCGGCGCGACGTTGCTGGCCGAGGGAGACCTGTTCCACACGCAGGCCTTCAGCTACGGGCGGAATGCGGTCGCGCTGCAATTCCACCCGGAAGTCACCTACGCGATGATGTGCCGCTGGACGACGCGCGCCTACGAGCGGATGCAATCGCCCAACGCCCAGCAGCCGCACGAGCATCTGGACGGCTGGTTCCAGCACGACCGCGCCGTCGCGCAATGGCTCGACAGGTTCCTGGGGGAATGGCTGGCGAGCGACGAAATGCGGGAGATTAAAACGCCGAGAAAAGCATTGTCGGGCGCAGCCGCCGCACACTTGCCAATGGCGGCCGCGCCCGCGTGACCTTTCGTCGATGCGTCAGGGATAATAGCCGACGCCGCAGCCGACGTTGCCTATCCTGCGAACGACGCTGACCTTCTTCACCGGTGTAGGTTCCGCCGGCGGAGGCTTCCTTGCGAGATAGGCAATCTCGCTCGTCTCGCCTTCCGGCTTCTGCGCGGCATCGAAAAGCTGCTGTCCGACGCCGGGAAACGTCCTGATGTCGGAGCCGGCCGTCTGACCTGTCATGACCGTTCCGTCGGACAGGCGGAAGCAGAACGGATAGATGTTCCCGTCACGAAAACCGGGAGTGCCGGCGTTGAATTTCTGCAACGCCGCCGTTTCGTCCTGATGGATGGCCGTTACCACGCGCTCCATCATTTGCCTTGCCTTTTCGGCGTCGCCCGGCTCGGCGCGCGCGCCGCTGCAAGCCATCGGAAGGATCACGGCAATCGCAAGGGCGCGCATGGAATGCCTCTCGTGTCCGGGAGGGTAGTCAAGCACGCCGCCAACCCATCACTCAATCCGTCAGCACAAGCGCCCAGAAAACCTTGTATTTCGCGCCCGGCGCATAGGCCGTCGCGATGCCCATGCGCTTCATGCCCGGCGCCAGCATGTTGGCATTATGCGGCGGCGAATCGCGCCAGCCGGAGAAGGCTTCGGCGAGCGTGTGATAGCCGGCCGACACGTTCTCGACGGCCTTGTTCTTCTGGTAGCCCGCCGCGTTCAGCCTCTGCGTCAGGCTGCCGTGCGATTCATGGCTGATCTTGCCGTCGGCGGCCATGCCGCGCGCCTGCGCCTCGGCGACGCGCTGCAGGCCGGGATCGACGACGAGCGGCGAAAGCCCCTTGTTCGAGCGATAGAGCGAGATCATCGCGCGCGCCGCCTCGGCGTCGACGATGGCGCCATCGGCGGCAAGCGACCGGTACATGGAAGGCTCGACCGAAGTCTGCACGGGCGCCTGCGTCTCGGCGCAACCGGCGAGCGCCAGCGCGAGCATCAGGCAGGCAGGTTTCGCTGGTCTAAACATCTGCGGAAAAGGTCCTTTGCGCTCTTGTGCGCCTGCGTCCGCTAACATCGCGTGAAGATCATTTCTGCTCGACGATCGCCTGCGCGACCTCGTCGGCTGCGTGGCCCTGCAGCATGACCTGCACGCTCGGCGGCGAGCTGACGCTGATGCCCTCGCGCTGGAAGCCGGCGAAGATCTCGTAATGCAGGTCGCTCTTCACGCGGCCCGACGTCTCGACGTCCTCGACGAAGCAGACGAGTTCGAATTTCAGCCCGGCGGATTCGATGGCCACGAACATGGTCGCCGGCGCCGGGATCTTCGAAACCTGCTCGTGACCCCGCGCCGCGCCGGTCATGATCTCGCGCACCTTCTCGGGATCGACATTGGTGGCGAGCGTCACGGGAATGCGGATGCGCGCGACGCGGTCGTTGCGCACCCAGTTCTTCACGACGCCGGTGATGAGGTTGGAGTTCGGCACGATCATCGTCGCGCGGTCGAAGGTCTCGATCTCCGTCGCGCGCACGTTGATCTTGCGCACGAAGCCCTGCTCGTCGCCGATCACGACCAGATCGCCGACTCGCACCGCCCGTTCCCACAGGACGATGATGCCGGAGACGAAATTGTTGATGATGGAATTGAGACCGAAGCCGATACCGACCGACAGCGCGCCGGCGACGATGGCGATCTTGTCGAGGCCGAGACCTATCTGCGCCAGCGCCAGCGAGACGGCGAAAATGTAGCCGACATAGCCGACGCTGGTGCGAATGGAATTGCGCAGGCCGGCGTCGAGGCTGGTCGCCGGCATCAGGCGATCTTCGAGCCAGTTCTGGATCGCCCGGGTGACGGCGATCGCGATCGCCAGCATCGCCAGCGCGACGAGCATGCTCGACGGCGAGATGCGCAATTCGCCGATCTGAAAACCGAAGAAGCCCTTGCGCAGGGCGCCGGCGAGATCGTCGGATTGCACGCCCCATGGCGCGACGATCGCGAAGAGGCCAGTCATCAGCAGGATGAGTTGCACGACGCCGGAAAGCACGATGCCGAATTGGGTCACGCCCTCGCGGCGCACGCCGATCGAGGAGACGAGCATGCGGCCGAAGCGCGAGGACGGCTGGAACGCATCCTCGATCGCCTCGGTCAGCAGGGGAACGAGAATGAGCAAAGCCGCGCTGATCGCGCCGATCCACAGGCACTGGTCGACGATGAAGGAGGCGAAGGGAATGTAGCCCGACAGCGAGGCCGCGAGGATGGCTATGACCGCCGTCCATGCCGCGATGCGGACGAGGGCCGCCCAGCGCGGCGGCGCGACGACGCGCGGGCCGAGGCATTCCTCGTCCTCGTCCTCCTGCTGGCGCAGACCGTAGAGCGTGACGCCGCAGACCAGCGCGAAGACGAAGGCGCCGACGCCCTGCACGGCGGCGGTGAAGGCGACGGAGGCGCCGATGATCTCGTTGAAGGAATCGTCGATCTTGACCAGGGAGACGATGACGACTGCGGCGATCGCCAGATGCGCCAGGCGGTCGGCCGCCTGATCGGACATCGGGATCAGGCGCCAGTTCGGCCGCGACGGCGCCAGCAGGCCGCGCGCGAGGCCCGCGGTGAAGGCGACGCGGATGACCGCCTGCACCAGCGCGTGCTGCAGCGGCATCAGCCGCGGCCCGATTAGGCCGAAGGCGTCGGCGATGCCGAAGAACAGGATGACGGTGACGATCGGCAGGATGGAGGCGACGAGCGCGATCCAGCAGGCTCCGAGCGCCTTGCGCAGGCGGGTCGGCTCCTCGATCGCCGGCTCGCGCTTCAATATGCGCTGGACGATGCGGTACAGCGGAATGTTGAGCAGGCCGATCAGTGCGACCAGCGCAAGGAACAAAGGCCCCCGCCAGCCCGCGAGCCTGTCGGCCGCCATGGTCACGAAATCGCCGGTCACGTAACGCAGCGCGCGCAGGTCGCTTTCGTACTCGGTTGCGACGGCGCCCCACAGGTCGGGCGACAGGATGCTGCGGGAGCGCTGGAACAGCGTGCTGACGAACATGGCGCGCCGGCGCGAGACGATCGACGTTCCGGTCTGCTCGATCTGCAGCGACAGAAGCTTGGCGCGCCGCATCGAATCGTCAGTGGCGTTGTAGAGTTTCTGCTGTTCGTCGCGGTCGGCGGTGACGCTGGGGCTTTCGGGCGGCGCCTTCTCGTCCGGCTTCGGACCCAGCTGGTCCAGCCGCGCCTTGGCGGCCGCAAGTCGCGGCGTCAGCGTGTCGATGGCCGATTGCGCCGACGCGCCCGCCGGCCCGAGTTGCGCGTTCAACGCCTGAAGGGCGGCGTCGTCCAGCGAATCGCGCTTGAGCGCGGCGGTCACCTGGTCGAGCTGGATCTTTGCTTGCTCGATCAGCGTCTCGGGATCCTTGGCGTCGATCGACGCTTGTGCCGGCGGCTGGACCGACGGCGCGGGAGCCTGCGCCCACGCGCCGGGCGCGCCCGCCAGGAAAAGGGCGAGGACAGCAGGTCGCGCAGCGCGGAACAGGGAAGAGAACATCTCGTCAGCCGGGTGATTCGAGCCCGCGGCAGTATCGCCCCGAAAGACGCCGCACGGAATCGGCCAAGATCAGGTTGAATGCGGCTTTCCTGCGGCCTCGCGGTACGCATGCTCGCCGCCGGAAGGGTCGGTCAGCCGCCACTGGCCGGGCGCGTCTTCCTGCGCCGCCTGCTCCGCCAGCGAAATCTTGCCGTAGCCGCCGGGGATGTCGAGCACATAGACGGGACGCGCAACTCCAGAAAGCCGCCGATTCAGCTCGGCGAAAATTCGCTGGCCCTCGGCGATCGGCAGGCGGAAATGCGCAGTTCCGGGCGCAAGGTCGGGATGGTGCAGGTAATAGGGCTTGATGCGCGTTTCGACGAACGCGCGCATCAGCGCGCACAGGCTCTCGGCATTGTCGTTGACGCCCTTTAGCAGCACGGTCTGGCTGACGAGCGGAATACCGGCGTCGACCAGCGCGGCGCATTTTTCGCGCGCGATGGCGTTCAGTTCGCGCGGATGGTTGGCGTGAACGGCGATCCATGTCGCGGCCTGCGGAGTTTTCAGCGCGCCGATGAGTTCGTCCGTCACGAGATCGGGCGCCGCGACGGGCACGCGCGTATGGATGCGGATCGTGCGCACATGGGGGATCGCGGAAATCGCCGCCATCGCCTCGCGCAGGCGGCGTGGCGACAGGGCCAGCGGGTCGCCGCCGGTCAGTATCACTTCCCAGATCTCGGCGTGTTCGCGAATGTAGGAGAGCGCCGCCTCGAACGCGGCCGGCGGCAGCATGCCGCCCTTGGCGGAGCCGACAGTCTCGCGACGGAAGCAGAAGCGACAATAGACCGGGCAGGCGGAAACCAGTTTCAGCAGGACGCGGTCGGGGTAGCGGTGCACGAGGCCTTCGCGCGGCGAGCGGGGCGCGTCGCCGATCGGATCGGCGAGGTCGACCGGATGCACGTCGAGTTCGCGCAGGTCCGGGACGAACTGGCGGGCGATCGGGTCGGCGGGATCGGCGCGGTCGACGAGGCCGGCGAGATGGTCGGTCATGGCGGCCGAATATTTCGCGG
Source organism: Beijerinckiaceae bacterium (assembly GCA_046349215.1). Lineage (GTDB taxonomy): Bacteria > Pseudomonadota > Alphaproteobacteria > Rhizobiales > Beijerinckiaceae > JAJXWB01. Next base: position 353,802 of record JAXMCV010000004.1, on the reverse strand, counting down.
TCACGCGCGCCAGCGCTTGGGCCTGTTCCGGCGCGGCGAGGCCGGCGGCGACGAAATCGTCGGCGCGCGTCAACGTCTTGCGGGTCTGGCCGTCCGCGCTCACGCAGCCCCCTTCGACGCCACCGGCGTCCACAAAACCTGTTCGATCCGTTCGGCGCCGGCCGCCAGCATGACCAGCCGGTCGAAGCCGAGCGCCACGCCGCTGGCTTCTGGCATATGCGCGAGCGCGGCGATGAAATCCTCGTCGACCGGAAACGTCTCGCCGTAGCGCCGCTGCTTTTCCTGCATGTCCGCATGGAAACGCCGGCGCTGCTCGTCCGGATCGACCAGTTCGCCGAAGCCGTTGGCCAGTTCGACGCCGCAGGCGTAGAGCTCGAATCGTTCGGCGACGCGGCTGTCGCCGGGCTTCAGCCGCGCCAGCGCCGCCTCGCGCGCCGGATATTCGGTGAGAAACGTCAGGCGGCCCTGGCCCAAAACCGGCTCGATGCGATCCGACAGGATCTTGGAGAACAGGTCCGACCAGTCGTCGTCGGCCGCGACCCTTATGCCGAGCCGCAGGCAATCGGCGGCCAGCGCGCCCGCGTCGCCCGGCGCCCCCAGGAGGTCGACGCCCGCGTGCCGCTCGAAGGCTTCCGCCACGGTCAGATATTCGGGTTCGGCGAACGGATCGGCGGTCCTGCCGCGCCAGGCCAGCGCCTCGGCCCCCGCCGCCCCGGCCGCAGCCCGGGCGAGCGCCAGACAATCGTCCATGATCGCCCGGTACGGCTCCTCGGCCCGGTACCATTCGAGCATCGTGAATTCGGGATGATGCAGCGCGCTGCGCTCGCCGTTCCGGAAGGCGCGGGCGAAGGTGAATATCCGCCTTTCGCCGGCCGCCAGCAGCTTCTTGCAGGCGAATTCGGGCGAGGTGTGCAGGTAGAGGCGGCTCTTTTCCCCTGACGCGTCGAGCATTTCGGTCGAAAAGGCCTTCAGGTGCACTTCCGCGCCCGGCGAGACCTGGAGACAGGCGGTTTCCACCTCGTCGAAGCGGTTTTCGCCGAAATACCGGCGGCAGGCCGCTCCAATTCGGCCGCGAGCCTTGAGAAACCCACGCCGATCGGCATATACGTGCGGCGCCCACCAGGGCGAACCATCGACCATCGGAACATTTCTTTGGTTGCGGCGGAAAGGGCCTCACGCAGGCTCCTTCCGGAATTCGGCGGCAATCTAGGGCATGAGGCCAAAAAGTCGCAGACTTTTTGGCTCGCGCCCTCGCAAATCGCCGGCCCGCGACCAGCAATCGAGGACGCAACCTTGAGAGTCATCGCCAGCTCCATCCGCAAGGGCAATATCATTGAGCACGAGGACGGGCAGCTCTACGTCGTTCTCACCGCCGAGAGCTTCCATCCCGGCAAGGGTACGCCGACCACGCAGATCGACATGCGCCGCCTGTCGGACGGCGTGAAGGTGTCGAACCGCTACAAGACGACCGAGCAGGTCGAGCGCGCCTTCGTGGAAGACCATGACTTCTCGTATCTCTACGAGGATGCCGACGGCTACACGTTCATGAACGATGAGAACTTCGAGCAGGTGATCGTCACCAAGGACACGATCGGCGACCAGTCCGTATGGCTGCAGGAAGGCATGAAGGTCATCCTGTCGATGTTCAACGGCAACGCCGTGGCGATCCAGTTGCCGCCCCGCGTCACGCTGGAGATCACCGAGACGGAGCCGGCGATCAAGAACCAGACGGCGTCCTCGTCGTACAAGCCGGCGATCCTGTCGAACGGCGCCAAGATCATGGTGCCGCCGCACATCCAGACCGGAACGCGCGTGGTCGTGCAGACCGAAGACGGCAGCTACGTCGAACGCGCCAAGGACTGATCTGCGTTTGCTGGTTGCGGCGCGCCCTTGGCCGCGACCAGCGCCGCGTGATCCTTCTTCGTCTGCTTCGCATAGAGCATGGCGAACGAGGCCATCGCATCGTCGAACGCCTCTCCCTTTCCGAGATAGCCCGAGATCAGCGCCGGATCGCCTGAACGCGCATGGGCGCGCGCCAGCGTGCGGCCGCACAGCCGCGCATAGGCAGGCAACGCCTCGCCTTCCAGCAGTTCCGCGACTTCGCCGAGATGCCGGTTCTTCAGCTGGCGCACGTAGAACTGGCGCCCGCCCGCCGGGTCGTCGACCCATCCGAGAAACACGTCGCTTGCGGCCTGCAGGATGCGCTGCCCCTCGACCACGCGCCGACCCTGATCGGCCGCCCATGCCGAAGCCGGCGCGACGCGTTCGAGCACGGATTTCGTCGCCTGCTTGATCTGCAGGAAGATCGGTTCCCCGTCGCCGGACATGAACAGCCCGATCGCGCAGAACGTGCCGACCGAGCCGACGCCGACGATCTTGAACGCGAAGTCGACCAGCCTGCAGCGCGACAGGATCGCCGCGCGATCCGGCGGCAGCGTCGCGAGATAGGCGGCGAATGTCTTCTCGCCGTCGAGGCGCGCATCCTCGTCCGACAGATCCAGATGGAAGATGCTGCCGGCGCGATCGGCGATGCGCGGCGGACCCTTCTGGACCGTCACCAGGCGCGGGAAATTGTCGTCGCGGTCGAGTTCCGGGCCGATCTTCATCAGCAGGCCGCGAAGCTTCTTCGACAGGCGCGGATCGGAGAAGGAAGCGATCTGCTGCGCCAGGTCGATGCGGCTGTGCCAGATTTCCAGCGGCGACAGGATGGCCAGATCCTGCATGTGACGGCGATAGGCGGCGGCGGTCGCCGCCGCAAAGGCGCGCGCCCTGCCGTTGGAATAGCCGCCGGCCTGCGCCGCGACGGCGACGCTGGCTGCAAGGCGCTTCAGGTCGAAGGTGAAATCGACCGACGGCAGCGTCTCGTCGAAATCGTTTATGTCGAAAAGGATGTTGTCTTCCGGCGAGGGAAAGACGCCGAAATTCATGAGGTGGCAGTCGCCGCAGCCCTGCACGGGAATATCTGTCTTCGGTTCGCCGACGAGATCGGCGGCCATGACGGCGGCCGCGCCGCGCAGGAATGCGAAGGGCGAGGCGCTCATCCGCTCGTAGCGGATGTGCAAGAGGCGCTTGATGCGCTCGCGATCGGTCTCGGCGAGGATGGCGACGGGATCGCGCTCATGCGCGCCGGAAAAATCGCCGTGCTTCTCGCGCGGGCTCTGCTTGCGCAAGGCCTTGCCGCGCGCATAGCGCGCTCGCCGGGATTCCTGGGAAGGTAGAAGCTGGCCGCTGTCGGCCATGCGGAACTCCGTTACGACGCCGCATCCGGCTTGTAACGGAATCCCGTGTCACAACCTAGTGTGTCGATGCGGGCAGGCGCCGTTCAGTCGAAAACGACGACGCCGCGCGCCACGCCGCCCTGGCGCAATTGCGCGAAGCCCTCGTTGATTTCGTCCAGCTTGTAGGTGCGCGAGATCAGGGAATCGAGGTCGATCTTCTTGTCCATGTAGAGATCGGCGAGGATCGGGAAGTCGATATCGGGCTGGATCGAGCCGTAGAAGGACGAGGCCAGTGTCTTTTCCTGAAAGACCATCGAGGCCGGCGAAATGCCAGCTTTCACGGTGACCGAGGGAATGCCGACCATGGTCGCGCGCCCGCCGGCGCACAGGCAGTCGACAATCTGCAGGACGGTGGCTTCGGAACCGATGGCGTCGAAGGCGTAGTCGACGCCGCCGCCGGTGATGGCGCGCACCGCCTTAACTACGTTCTCGGTCTTGCCGTTGATCGTATGCGTCGCGCCGAACTTCTTCGCGTACTCGAGCTTGTTGTCGAGCAGGTCGACGGCGATGATCTTGCCTGCGCCGACGAGCTTTGCGCCCTGCACGATGTTGAGGCCGACGCCGCCGCAGCCGACGACGAGCACGCTGGCGCCTGCTTCCACCTTCGCGGCGCGCGTGACGGCGCCGATCCCGGTCGCAACCGAGCAGCCGATGACGGCGGCGATCGTCCACGGCAGGTCCTTGCGCACGGGCACGAGGTTTTCGGTCGAGCAGACGACCTGTTCGCGGAAGGTGCCGATGCGCGCCATCTGGTAGACGGGCTCGGCCTTGAACTTCATGCGCGTCGTGCCGTCGGGCATCAGGAAGCCCGGCGCCGCATGGCCGTTGCAGAGCACGGACCGGCCGGAATTGCAGTAGCGGCAATGGCCGCAGTGCGAGGAGAAGGAGAAGATAACGTGGTCGCCGACCGAGACGTGCGAGGGGCCGGGGCCGACCTCCTCGACGATTCCGGCCGCCTCGTGGCCCGGCACCAGCGGCAGCTTGGCCGGCCAGTCGCCGTTCATCATGTGCCAGTCGGACATGCAGACGCCGGAGGCCTTCATGCGCACGCGCGCCTCGCCGGCCTTGGGCACGTCCAGTTCGAGATCGAGGATTTCGAGCGGCTTATTGATCTCGGTGAGGACGGCGGCCTTCATTATTGTCTCCCTTGATGGTCGGACGACTTTGGTCGGGCGGGCGCGGTTGCGTCAAGGGCGGCAGGCCGGGCGGAAACGTCGCGGCTGGCGAGCGCGTCCCAGGCGAAACTCATGGCGAGGCAATAGGCTGACAGCATGACGGCCATCAGCGCGGCGGGCTCGAGGCCGAGGCCGAGCCCGGTGGCGAACGGCCCGCGCCCCATCAGCGGAAAGAAGACGAGGCCGGAAATCGCCCAGGCGCAGGCGGCGAAGAACAGGCCCTTGGCCAGCGGGCCGCGTCCCGGCAGGTACGGGAAGGCGCGGCCAAAGATGAAGCCCCAGACGAGCGCGCCGTTGACGAAGCTCAGCGCGATGGCCACGGCCGGCGGCAACTCGGCCCCGACCAGCATGGACAGCCCGCGCTGGAATTCCTGGTAGGGCTGGAATTGCGGCAGCAGGCCGAGCCGGTCCTTCAGGAGCATCAGGACCAGATGCGCCGCCGTGCCGGCGAGGCCGGCGGCGAAGGATTTGAGAAGCGGATGGACCTGCATGGCTCCAGAGGCGTTCGACCCGCGACCCTATACGGCGAATTGGCTTTTTCGGCGAATTGCGGCAAGAACGGCGCGCCGGTCCCGTAGCTCAGCAGGATAGAGCAGCGGTTTCCTAAACCGAAGGTCACAGGTTCGAATCCTGTCGGGACCGCCAGTCCGCTTCTCTTGAATTATCAGAGAACTATTCCGCCAACCTCCCGCAAGACACAGATGCTTTCACGCGCCTGCTTCGCGCGACGCGCTTCAGCGGGGCGAGAGGGTCACGATATAGGCCGCCAGCGCGTCGATCTCCTCGCGGCTCAGGATTAGGTTCGGCATGTTGGCGTGCGGGGTCTGCAGGAAGACCTTGATCGAAAGCTGCGTGGTCGAGGGCATGCGGCTGATCGCCTGGAAGCTCGGGCCGCTGTTGGCGGACGCCGCGCTCGAGCGATCGCCGTAGATCTGGTGGCAGGCGCCGCAGGAGGCCTCCGCGATGCTCTGGCCCGCGGACGGGCCTTGACCGAAGGCCGGCAGGCTCGCGCCCGCAAGCAGGACGACAAGTGGAAGAAGCGACGATCTGGTCATGGCCGGGCTCCGTTTGGCCCCTCGCGCGCCATGATAGGGCGACGCCCCGTGCTGTCGTTGCGGGGCCGCAAAGGCTGCGGAGGCATCCTGCCGCAGCCGGACGCCCGTGCCGTCGTCCGCCATGCAAATTCGCCCCAGACGCCATGCCGGGGCGCGACCTTGCGGCACGGCCGACCGCTGTCTAGCTTCTGGCCGCCTTCCGCCCTCAAGGAAATTCCAGACATGCCGACCATGTTCGACCCCGTCACGCTTGGGGATTTCAAGCTGCCGAACCGCATCGTCATGGCGCCGCTGACGCGCAACCGGGCGACCCTGCCGGGCCGCGTGCCGAATGCGCTGATGGGCGAATATTACGCTCAGCGCGCGTCGGCCGGACTCATCATCGCCGAAGCCGTCTCGGTCGAGCCGCGCGGCGTCGGCTATCCCTCGACGCCGGGCATCTGGTCGGACGAGCAGACCGCCGGCTGGAAGATCGTCACCGATGCGGTCCACAAGGCCGGCGGACGCATCCTCGCGCAACTTTGGCACGTCGGGCGCGTGTCCGATTCCGTCTATCACGACGGCGCGCCGCCGGTCTCGGCCAGCGCCATCGCGCTGTCGGGCCACGTCAGCCTGCTCAGGCCGAAGCGCCCGCATCCCGTGCCGCGCGCGCTGGATACGGAAGAAATCCCGGCGATTGTCGAATTTTTCCGGCGCGGCGCGGAAAACGCCAAGAAGGCCGGCTTCGACGGCGTCGAGATCCACGGCGCCAACGGCTATCTGATCGACCAGTTCCTGCAGGACGGCTCCAACAAGCGCACGGACCGCTACGGCGGCCCGGTGGAAAACCGTGCGCGGCTGATGCTGGATGTGGCGGACGCGGCCATCTCGGTCTGGGGCGCGGGCAAGGTCGGCATGCATCTCGCCCCGCGCGGCGATGCGCACGACATGGGCGACAGCGATCTGGCGAAAACCTTCGGCTATGTCGCGGGCGAACTGGGCAAGCGCAAGATCGCCTTCATCTTCGCCCGCGAGTCCATGAAGGAGCCGCGCCTCGGGCCTCAGCTGAAGAAGGTCTTCGGCGGCGCGTGGATCGCCAACGAGGGCCTGACGGCCGAAACGGCCGCCGCCGTGCTGGCGGCCGGCGAGGCGGACGCCGTCGCCTTCGGCAAGGACTATATATCCAATCCGGACCTTGTGGCGCGGCTCAAGGCCGGCGCCCCGCTCAACGCCTGGAACATGCAGACCTTCTATTCCGAAGGCGCGCCGGGCTACACCGATTATCCGGCGCTCGAGAACGCGGTCGCCTGATCGGGCGTCGTTTGCGCTAGAGGCTCAAAAAAGCTAGTCCAAGGCCCGTTTTCCGGGAGCGGAGCGTCTCGTCTTGCGTATCGCCATGATCGGTTCGGGCTATGTCGGCCTCGTTTCCGGGGTCTGCTTCGCCGATTTCGGCCATGACGTGGTCTGCGTCGACCTCGACAAGGCCAAGATCGCCAGGCTCGAGGAAGGCGTCATGCCGATCTACGAGCCGGGGCTGAAGGACCTGGTCGCCAAGAACGTCCGCGACGGGCGGCTGTCCTTCTCCACCGACCTTGCCCGCTCGGTCGCCGATGCGCAGGCTATCTTCATAGCCGTCGGCACGCCGTCGCGGCGCGGCGACGGCTATGCCGACCTCTCCTTCGTCTATGCGGCGGCGCGCGAGATCGCCCAGCATGCGCCGGAAGGCGCCGTCGTCGTCACGAAATCCACCGTGCCGGTCGGCACCGGCGACGAGGTCGAGCGGATCGTCCGTGAGACGCGGCCGGGCGTCGAAATCTTCGTGGTCTCCAATCCGGAATTCCTGCGAGAAGGCGCGGCGATCGAGGATTTCAAGCGGCCCGACCGCATCGTCATCGGCTCGGACGAGCCGCGCGCGCGAGAGACGATGCAGGAAATCTATCGGCCGCTTTATCTCAACAACCAGCCGATCCTGTTCATGGCGCGGCGCACGGCGGAACTGACCAAATACGCGGCCAACGCATTTCTGGCGACCAAGATCACGTTCATCAACGAAATCGCCGACCTCTGCGAGGCGACCGGCGCCAACGTGCAGGACGTGGCGCGCGGCATCGGCCTGGACAACCGTATCGGCCGCAAGTTCCTGCACGCGGGACCGGGGTATGGCGGAAGCTGCTTCCCGAAGGACACGCTGGCGCTGGTCAAGACCGGCCACGATTCCGGCGCGCCGCTCCGCATCGTCGAGACGGTCGTGTCCATCAACGACCAGCGCAAGCGGGCCATGGCGCGCAAGGTGATCGCGGCCTGCGGCGGCAATGTGCGCGGCAAGACGATCGCCATGCTGGGCCTGACCTTCAAGCCCAACACGGATGACATGCGCGACGCCCCCTCGCTCGCCATCGTGCCGGCGCTGCAGGACAATGGCGCGGTCATCCGCGCCTACGATCCCGAGGGCATGGAGCAGGCCCGCCCGATGTTCGACAATGTCGAATTTGCCAAAAACGCCTATGCGGCGCTTGAAGGCGCCGACGCGCTGGTGCTGGTGACCGAATGGGACGCCTTCCGCGCGCTCGACCTCAAGCGCGTCAAATCGCTGCTCAAGACTCCCATCGTCGTCGACCTGCGCAATGTCTATGCGCCCGACGAGATGAAGAAGCTCGGCTTCGCCTACACGAGCATCGGACGCTAAGCCGGCGCGTTTGCGCCGGATCAAGTTTCGCTGTCCGGAACAGGGCGTCGCTTGCCGAAACGCGCGGCGGACGGCATTCTCTCTCCAAACATAAAATGCCTGGAGAGAGAAACGCATGACTGCGCAAGCGACGCTCGAACGTCCCGTGGCGAAGACGCCCGGCAAGGCAGAACATTTCGACGTGCTGATCGTCGGAGCGGGCATATCCGGCGTCGGCGCAGCCTGGCACCTGTCGAAGAAGAATCCCGACCAGAAATTCGTCGTGCTCGAATCCTATGAATCTTTCGGTGGCACGTGGTGGATGCATCGCTATCCCGGCATCCGCTCCGACAGCGACCTGCACACTTTCGGCTACGCCTTCAAGCCGTGGGTCGGCAAACCGATCGCCACGGCGGAAGAAATCCTGAAGTACATGGGAGAGGTGATCGAGGAGAACGACCTCGGCAAGCACATCCGCTATCGCCACAAGATTCTGAACGCGAGTTGGTCGTCGAAGGAGAACCTGTGGACGGTCGATGCGGTGCGTGGCGAGGAACAGGAGCCCGTGCGCTTCACCTGCAATTTTCTCTGGATGTGCCAGGGCTATTACCGTCATGACAAGGGCTACACGCCGGAATGGCCCGACATGGCGAAGTACAAGGGCAGGATCGTCCATCCGCAGACCTGGCCGCAGGATCTCGATTACAAGGGCAAGCAGGTGCTCGTCATCGGCTCGGGTGCGACGGCGGCCACGGTCGTGCCGGCGATCGCCGCGGATGCAGCGCATGTCACCGTGCTCCAGCGGTCGCCGACCTATTTCATTCCTGGCCGCAACGCCATCGACATCGCCGAGCAATTGCGCCTGCTCGAAATCGACGAGGCGTGGATTCACGAGATCGTGCGCAAGCAGATCCTTTACAACCAGGACCTGTTCACCAAGCGCTGCCTCAACGAACCCGATGTTGTCACTAAGGAATTGCTCGGCGGCGTGCGCGCCTATCTAGGCCCCGACTACGACATCGAGAAGCATTTCACGCCGAAGTACCGGCCGTGGCGACAGCGCATCGCCTTCATTCCCGATGGCGACATGTTCAAGGGCATCGCGTCGGGCAAGGCGAGCATGGTGACCGACGAGATCGAGCGCTTCACCGAGAAGGGAATCCTGCTCAAGTCGGGCAAGGAACTCGAGGCCGACATCATCGTTACGGCGACCGGGTTCGATCTGAGCGTGATGGGCGACATCGCATTCGAGATCGACGGCAAGCCGCTCGATTTCGCCGACACGATCACCTATCGCGGCCTGATGTTTACCGGTGTGCCGAATCTCGTCTGGGTTTTCGGCTATTTCCGTGCGAGCTGGACCTTGCGCGCCGACATGGTCGCAGAATTCGTCTGCCGCCTGCTGAAGCACATGAAGGACAAGGGCAAACGCCGTGTCGAAGTCGCGCTGCGACCGGAGGACGAGGGACTGGAGCCGAAGCCGTGGCTGGACGAGGAGAACTTCAACCCCGGCTACATGCTGCGCTCCATGCATTTGCTGCCCAAGCGGCTCGACAAGCCCGAATGGCAGCACAGCCAGGACTACTGGGCGGAGAAGACCGAGATCCCGAACACGAATTTTGACGATCCGGCGTTCCGGTACGGGTGACTGCTTGCGTCGCCTGGACGAAGCGCATCAGGCGGCGCGACTCAGGAGGTAGGTTCGCGTTTCGCCAATGCTCTTGATGTCGATCGCGCCTCGTTCTTCGAAGGCGAGATCCGCCGCGTTGCCGATCCGCGAACGAAAAGCTTCGGAGACGTGAACGCGGCCGGGTAGGCCGTGTGATTCCATGCGTGAGGCGGTATTCACGGCGTCGCCCCAGACGTCGTAGGAAAAGCGCGTGTCGCCAATCACCCCCGCCATCGCGTCGCCTGAATGGATCCCCACGCGCAGATCGAGACGGGCGTCGCCGAGCGGCGCGCGCCTGGCCTGCGCCTCGATCATGTCGAGTGCGAGCCGGCCCATCTGTTCGGCCTGCCGGCCAGCGTCGCCATAGAGGCCGCCGACGGCCATGTAGCAATCGCCGATCGTCTTGATCTTCTCGAGACCGCGCGCCTCGCACAGGCGGTCGAAGATGCGGACCATGTCGTCGAGATAGTCAATCACCGTTTCAGGCGGCAGATTGCGGCTGGCCTGCGTGAAGCCGGCGAGATCGGCGAACAGCACGGTCAGGCCGTCGATGCGATCGGCAATGCGCTGCTCCTGGCCCGAAGCGAGCCGCGCCGCGATCGAGGGCGGAAAGACGGCGTGCAGCAACAGGCGCGAACGCCGGTTCTGGCTCTCGAGCTGCACTTCCGCCCGTCGCAGGTTGGCGACGGCGTAGAAGACAACCAGCGACATGACGAGGGCCGTATTGATCACGACCTGCGCGGCCAGAACGCGCCGCAACGTCTCGGCGTGTGGCGCAAACAGGCCTCCATCCGGCGCAAAAACGAAGGCTACGACCAGCGAAACCGTCGCAAGCGCCAACCAGGGGACATAACGGCGCCAATTTTCGATCCCGAACATCAAGAGGAGAATGGCGCTGAGGGAAAGGTAGAGGAAGATTTCGCTCTCGCGGCCGTAGGCGAAGCTGAGCCAGAGCGTGCCGACAATGTCGAAGGCGGCGACAGCGTGAGCCCCGAGATTTTCGTGCGACGCATGCATCCGGGGAATGAATAATGCGACGACGATCATTGCGACGATGGGGAGGTGCGCCAGCGCGAAGGCCCGGAATTCGAACAGCGAGACCACCGTAACGCTGACGATCGCATTGAAGACGGAGAAGTACATGAAGAGGTTGGTGAGCCGCTGCTGCCGCGCCACTTGAGGGTCGGCAGAGTCTATGCCGAGGCCTGCGAGCCGGTCCATCCAGGCTGGCAGGTAGATGTCCGGCGCCCGATCGTCGCGGATGAGTTCGGCAAGCCTCGCCATGGTCCCTCCGTGGTCCGCGCGATATTGCCCCGGCCCTTTCGCCAAGGCGATACAAGAAGCGGCTCGGCTGGATCAGGGGCGGGTCGGCTCTGGCGTCCCGCGCCGGCGCGCTCAGTTCAACGCATCCTTCAGGTCGAGCGTGCCCTTTACGCCGATGGCGTCGAAATTGTCCTTGAGGAATTTCTCACCGGCGCTGCGGCCGATCTCGAACAGCTTTTGAAAGAAATTGAAATCCGCGTCGAGCTTGGTGCTGGCGGGATAGGCGTCGAGCGCCGCGCCGCCTTCGACCAGATGCATTCGCACCTTCATGTAGCCGGCGCCGTCGAGGCGGCCCTGGTCGATCAGCCGGCCGACGAATTCGATGGCGCGGAATTCCTGCAACAGGGCGGCATTGAAGGTGATCTCGTTCAACCGGTTCATGATCTCGCGCGCCGAATAGGGGATGTCGCGGCGTTCGATCGGATTGATCTGCACGAGGATCACGTCCTCGACGTCGGTCTCGGTGAAGAACGGAAACAGTGCGGGATTCCCCATGTAGCCGCCGTCCCAGTAGAATTCGTCGCCGACCTGCACGGCCTTGAAGACCGTGGGCAGGCAGGCCGACGCCATCAGCATGTCGATGGTCAGTTCCGGCCGACGGAATATCCTGATCTTGCCGGTGCGCACGCAGGTCGCCGAGACGAAAAGCTTCAGGTCGTCGGTCGCGCGCAGCTTCTCGAAGTCGATCAGCTTCGCCACAATGTCGCGCAGCGGATTGATGTCGAGCGGGTTGGCCTGGTAGGGCGAGATATAGGCGCTGGCGTTTTCGGCGAGCGTCTGTCCGATCTTCAGCGGGTCCCAAAAACCTAGGAAAGAATCAAACAGGCTGCGCTGGTGTTCGCTCATCTCTCCGTCGACCGAAACGCCGCGCCAGAATTCCGCGAGTTGCCTGCGCGCGCCGTCGGCGCCGTCCTCGCGCATGCCGTCGGCGAAGACGATGGCGTTCATCGCGCCGGCGCTGGCGCCGGAAATCGCCGCGACCTCGAGCCGTCCGTCGGCGAGAAAGGCGTCGAGCACGCCCCAGGTGAAGGCGCCATGCGCGCCGCCGCCCTGAAGCGCAAGGTTGACGCGCTTCTTTTTTGGCGCGGTTGGGCGAGGCGTGCCGCTCACGCCGCGGTCCAGCCGCCGTCCATCGAGATGTTTGCGCCGGTGATCTGCGAGGCGGCGTCCGAGCAAAGGAAGACGGCGAGCGCGGCCACCTGTTCGACCGTCACGAATTGCTTGGTCGGCTGGGCGGCGAGCAGGACGTCGTTCATCACCTGCTCCTTCGTCATGTTGCGCGCCTTCATCGTGTCCGGAATCTGCTTCTCGACGAGTGGCGTCCAGACGTAACCGGGCGAGATGCAATTGACCGTCACGCCGAATGTCGCGACTTCCAGCGCCGCCGTCTTTGTGAGACCAGCGATGCCGTGCTTGGCCGAGACATAGGCCGACTTGAAGGGCGAGGCGACGAGCGAATGGGCGGAGGCCGTGTTGATGATGCGGCCCCAATTGCGCGCCTTCATGCCCTTCAGCGCGGCGCGCATGCCGTGGAAGGCCGAGGACAGGTTGATGGCGATGATCTGGTCCCATTTCTCGATCGGGAAATCCTCGATCGGCGAGACGAACTGGATGCCGGCGTTGTTGACGAGAATATCGACGGAGCCGAACGCTTTTTCGGCGCTGGCGATCATGGCAGCGATCTGGTCGGGCTTGGACATGTCGGCGGCGTCGTAGAGGCACTTCACGCCGAAATCCTTTTCGATCGCCGCGCGTTCCTTCTCGATGTCGGCGGCCTCGCCGAAGCCGTTGATCATGACGTTGGCGCCTTCCTTCGCCAGCGCCCTGGCGTAAGCGAGGCCGATGCCCGAGGTGGAGCCGGTGACGACGGCGTTGCGATTGGCGAGCGACATGAAGACCTCCGGTCGATGTTGCGGCGCAAGATAGCGGGGGCGACGCGAAAAAGCGACGTTTCGATCAGATTGAGGCCGCGCTATATAGGCCACATGACGGAAGCCGCCGGCCATGACCACGACCATTGCGCGCCCGCCCGGCTGACGCCCGGCCGCAAGGCGGTGCTCGACATACTGGAAAAGGCGCGTCGGCCGGTCGGCGCCTACGAACTTATTGATATGCTTGCGGCTTCCGGAAGTCGGCGCCCGGCGCCGACCCAGGTCTACCGGGCGCTCGATTTTCTGGTGGAGCAGGGGTTGGCGCACAGGCTGGCCTCCCGCAACGCTTTCCTGGCCTGCGGGCATGGCCATGGCGCCTTCGAACCGGTGGCCTTCCTGATCTGCGACGCCTGCGGCCATGTCGACGAGGCGACTTCGGTCGCGTTGACGGCGGATGTCGCGGCGGTGGCCTCCGCGCGCAAGTTCGCGCCGCGCGCGCAGATCATCGAAATTGTCGGCCGCTGCGCGACCTGCGTCACGAAAGATGCGGCCTGAACGGATAGAACGGATCCCATGACCGAGACGAGCAACAAAGACTGCCTGCCCGATCCGATCGTCGCCGAACCGTCGGCGCGTCATCGCACGAAAGGCGTGGTGGTCGGCGCGGGCAAGGGCGCGGTGCGCGTCGGCGGCGGCGCGCCGATCGTCGTGCAGTCGATGACGAACACCGACACGGCCGATGTCGAGAGCACGGCGCAGCAGGTGGCGGCGCTTTCGCAGGCCGGCTCCGAACTCGTGCGCATCACCGTCGACCGCGACGAGGCGGCGGCCGCCGTGCCGCATATCCGCGACCGGTTGCTGCAGATGGGCGTGCATGTACCGCTCGTCGGCGACTTCCACTACATCGGCCACAAGCTGCTCGCCGATCATCCGGCCTGCGCGGAAGCGCTCGACAAGTACCGCATCAATCCGGGCAATGTCGGCTTCAAGGAAAAGAAGGACCGGCAATTCGCGGCGATCGTCGAGGCGGCGATCAAGTACGGCAAGACCGTGCGCATCGGCGCCAACTGGGGTTCGATCGACCAGGAGATGGTCACGGCGCTGATGGACCAGAACGCGCGCTCCTTGCGGCCGATCGACGCGGCCGCCGTCACGCGCGAGGCGCTGGCGCGCTCGGCGCTGATGTCGGCGGAACTGGCGGAAGAAATCGGCCTGCCGAAGGATCGCATCATCCTGTCGGCGAAGGTATCGGCGGTGCAGGGGCTCATCTCCGTCTACCGGATGCTGGCGCAGCGCTCCGATTATGCGCTGCATCTCGGCCTGACCGAGGCCGGCATGGGATCGAAGGGCATCGTCGCGTCGTCGGCGGCGCTCGGCGTTCTGTTGCAGGAAGGCATCGGCGACACGATCCGCGTGTCGCTGACGCCGGAGCCTGGCGGCGACCGCACGCTGGAAGTGAAAGTCGCGCAGGAGATCCTGCAGACCATGGGCTTCCGCACCTTCGTGCCGCTGGTGGCGGCGTGCCCTGGCTGCGGGCGCACGACATCGACCGTCTTCCAGGAACTGGCGCGCGACATCCAGCAGCACATTCGCATGTCCATGCCGGAATGGAAGAAGAAATATGCGGGCGTCGAGACGCTGAACGTCGCGGTCATGGGCTGCATCGTCAACGGGCCGGGCGAATCAAAGCACGCCGACATCGGCATTTCGCTGCCGGGCACAGGCGAGGCGCCGGCCGCGCCGGTCTTCATTGACGGCAAGAAGGCGATGACCTTGCGCGGCGCCGGCATCGCCGACGAGTTCAAGCAGATCGTCGAAAATTACGTCGAGCGCCGGTTCGGGCAGGGCGCGAAGGCGGCGGAGTAGATTTCGGCCCGCCTGGTTCACCGGCGCCTATGCCGTCGGCGACCCATAATCGCGCCGCCATTTCACCAGCGCGGCGAGGCCCTGCTCGAGGCTGGTGCGCGGGCGGTAGCCGGTTAGCCTTTCCAGAAGGTCGCAATTGGCGAAGGTGATCGGCACGTCGCCCTTCTGCATGGGCAGGTAATTGCGCTTCGCCGTCTTGCCGGTCGCCTGTTCGAGCGCGGCGATGAAATCCATGAGATGCACCGGCGCGCCGCGGCCGATATTGACAACGCGGAACGGCCCGTCCGGCGAGACCGTGTCGATCGGCGCGACATTGTCGCCGGCGACCGGGACGCAATCGACCAGCCGCACGATCGCCTCGACGAGATCGTCGATGTAGGTGAAGTCGCGCCGCATGTCGCCGTAGTTGTAGACCTCGATGGTCCGGCCGGCCTCTATTGCTTCCAGGAATTTCAGCGGCGCCATGTCGGGCCGCCCCCACGGCCCGTATACCGTAAAGAACCGGAACATGGTGGTCGGCAGCTTCCACAGATGCGCATAGGAATGCGCCATCAGTTCGCCGGCTTTCTTGGTCGCTGCATAGAGCGTGATCGGCCGGTCGGTCTCGTTCGTCTCGTGGAACGGCGTGTCGGCGCTGGAGCCGTAGACGGATGAGGTCGAGGCCATGAGAAGATGCCGCGGCGGCGCTAGCCTCGCGCATTCCATCACATTGAACGTGCCGACGAGGTTGGAATCCACATAGGCGCGCGGGTTCTCGAGGCTGTAGCGCACGCCTGCCTGCGCCGCGAGATGCACGACAACATCCGGCGCCGCATTGCGCCAGGCGCGCTCAAGCACGCGCATGTCCTCCAGATGGGCGACGGTGTTGCGGAAGCCATTGGTGCGCTCGAGAATCGCGAGGCGCCGCTCCTTCAGCTTGGGGTCGTAGTACGGCGTCATCGCGTCGAAGCCGTCGACGAAATGGCCATCGGCCAGTAATCGTCGGCACAGGTGAAAGCCGATGAATCCTGCGGAGCCGGTCACGAGAAATCGCATGGCCAGCCCATGCGTCATTTCTCCGGAGCGGTCAAATGCGGCCGGCTGGCGTCCAATCCGGCGGCATGCATTTGCTGGATGACGATGTCGAGCAAATTCAGCGCAGTCCAAGCCCCTGTCGAGAAAGAGAAATCTTTCCGTCATTAATGCGCCGGGAGTTTTGCTGCTTGGCGCTCGTCGGTTTCGGCTCGCCCGTCCTGTTCTGGCGGGAACGGATCGGCCGCCGCGGCCGTCGCTTCCTGCTCGAAAAGTTCCGCGCCCGCATGGCGCCATACAACTGGCGCGGCGACGCCGGCGCGCGGGATGACCGGCTGTCGCCGATCGGCGGCTTTATCCGCCGCATCCGGCTCGACGAAATCCGAAACTCCCGAACATTCTAGTCGGCGACATGTCGCTGATCGGTACGCGGCCGCTGCTGCGGTGGACCAACTGGCCGACCCGTCGCTGCATCTCAACATCCGGCCGGGCATCACCGGCTGGGCCTAGGTCAATGGCGGGAACATGGTCACGCCGGACGAAAAGGCCGCGCTCCACGCCTGGCATATCAAGGATGCCTCGCTGCCGATCGGTCTCAGGATCATCATGCAGACACAGGTCATCGCGCTGACCGGGTAGCGTCTCGACAACCAGACGGTCGTCGAGGCTCTCACCTGGCGCAACCGGCAAGTCGCAGGCAGCGATGGATTCGACGAAGTCCGGCGCTCGACCGGATCCGCGCTCGCCATGCATTTCCCCGGTGTCGGGGCGCATTCGCATCGCTTGCGCGCGACAGTCACTCCCGCCTACGCTTCCGTCAGCCGGCGAAAGCCGGACAAACAATTAGCATGCCGGGAGAAGCGAACATGAAGGCCGCCGTTCTTTACGAACCCAACAAGCCGCTTGTGATCGAGGACGTCGGCGTCCGCAAGCCGAAGTCACGCGAGGTCCTGATCCGCACGTCCTGCGCCGGCCTCTGTCATTCCGACCTGCATTTCATGGAGGGCCTCTATCCGCATCCGCTGCCGGCGGTGCTCGGCCATGAATCCGCGGGCATCGTGGAGGAGGTCGGTCCGGACGTCACCTATGTGAGGAAGGGCGACCATGTCATCACCTGCCTGTCGGTGTTCTGCGGCGTGTGCGAACAATGCACATCGGGCCGGCCGGCGATCTGCACCGGCGCCGACGTGAAGCTGCCGCCAGGAATTTCCGACCGCATGGTCTGGAGCAAACCCGGCAAGGTGCATCAGTTCCTGAACCTCTCGTCCTTCGCCGAGCAGATGCTCGTGCACGAGAACGCCATCGTGAAGGTGCGCGAGGACATGCCGCTCGACCGCGCGGCGTTGATTGGTTGCGGAATCATCACCGGCACGGGCGCGGTCTTCAACACGGCCGGCGTCAAGCCGGGCGAGACGATGGTCGTCATCGGCGCCGGCGGGATCGGCATGGCGGCGATCAACGGCGGCGCCATCGCCGGCGCCGGTCGCATCATCGCGGTCGACACGAATCCGCAGAAATTGGCGCTGGCGCTCGAACTCGGCGCGACGGACGTCGTCAACGCGCGCGACGGCGATCCGGTGGCGCAAGTGCTCGAACTCACCAAGGGCCAAGTGCACCACACCTTCGAGGCGGTGGGCGCCAAGCAGACGGCGGAGCAGGCCTTCCAGATGCTCGGGCCGGGCGGCGTCGCGACCATCATCGGCATGATCCCGTTCGGGACGAAGATCGAACTGCACGGCTTCGATTTCCTGCGCGGAGAGAAGAAGATCCAAGGATCGTCGATGGGCTCCAACCGCTTCCGCACGGACATGCCGCGGTTGATCGACCATTACCTGCGGGGCAAATTGCATCTCGACAAGTGGATTTCCGCCCGCATCAAGTTGTCGGAAATCAACGAGGGCTTCGCCGCCATGAAATCCGGCAAGGTCCTGCGCTCGGTCATCCAGTTCGACGCGTGACCCTGCGCGCGCCACGGGGCGGGTTCTACATGTGTGCAGCGCGGCAATTTTGATCCGCGACAATTCGGAGCGCGGACGCCGCGCCCCGACGGCCTCCGACGCTTGCCTTGCCGAATACCCCCGCCTACAAATTTGTCAGGGCTTGCGGCAGGCAATGTGCGGCTTTCCGGGGAGGTTCGGATCGCGCGGCGCCGGTCGGGGGAAACCAAAGACAAAATAATCGAAGGGAAGGGGACTACATGTCGCGCATGAAATTCGGCGTCCTGCTCGCCGCGCTCTCGATGCTCGCCTGTTCGCCGGGCGCCGCGCTCGCGCAGATCAAGGTCGGCATCACAGTGTCGGCCAGCGGTCCGGGCGCCGCGCTCGGCCAGCCGCAATTGAAGACCATCGCAGCCCTGCCGAAGGAGATCGCGGGGCAGAAGGTCACCTACATCGGACTCGACGACGAATCCGATCCGAACAAGGCGGTGCAGAACATCCGCAAGCTCATCACCGACGACAAGGTGGACGTCGTGATGGGCTCGTCGCTGACGCCGGTCACGCTGCCGCTGATCGAGGTCGCCGCTGAAAACAAGCTGCCTCTGATGACGCTTGCTGCGGCCGTGGCGCTCGTACAGCCGATGGACGACAAGAAGAAGTGGGTATTCAAGGTCGTGCCGAACGACGACCTGATGGCCGCCGCCATCGTCAAGATCATCGCTAAGGCCGGCGTGAAGAAGCTCGGTTATATCGGCTTCTCCGACGGATATGGCGAAGGCTACTGGAAGGAATTGTCGAAGCTCGCGCCGGCGGCCGGGATCGAACTGACGACGCACGAGGTCTATGCACGCTCCGACCAGAGCGTCACCGGCCAGGTGCTGAAGATCATCGCCTCCAAGCCAGACGCCGTGTTCATCGCCGCCGCCGGCACGCCGGCCGTGCTGCCGCAGAAGGCGCTGCGCGAGCGCGGCTACACCGGGCCGATCTACCAAACGCACGGCATCGTCTCGGACGAATTCCTGAAGCTCGGCGGCAAGGACGTCGAAGGCGCCATCTTCACCGGAGAAGCCTTCACGGTCGTCAACGACTTGCCGGCGGATTCGCCGTTCCGAAAGGCGCCGGAGGAATATATCGCGGCCTTCAAGGCGGCGAACGGCGGGGTCGCGCCCAACATGTTCGGCGCGCATCTTTGGGATTCCGTGGCCCTGGTCGCCAAAGCCGTGCCGGCCGCGCTCGCCAAGGCGAAGCCTGGCACGCCTGAATTCCGCATCGCCTTGCGAGACGAGATTGAGAAGGGCAAGGACGTCTACATCAACAACGGCCTGTCGACGATGAGTCCGACCGATCACAATGGCTACGACGAGCGCACCGCGATTCCGATCAAGATCGAGAACAACCAGTTCCGCCTCATGAAGTGATCGGATGCGGATAGGCGAACAGCCCGGCTCTTGCCGGGCTGTTTGTTCTTGGCGAGGCTGTCGCGCATATTTGAGGGAAATGCCTTGAGCAGGTTGCGGCTGGCCGTGACGGGACTGACCGGGCAGGTGGTGAGCGCGCTGATCGAGCGCTCGCCGCGCGATGTCGAGATCATCGCGCTCGGACGCCCGCAATTTGACCTGTCGCATCGCACGGCGGTGCTAGCCGGCCTGCGTGGCTCGCGCTGCGACGTCATCGTCAACGCGGCGGCCTACACGGCGGTCGACCAGGCCGAGAGCGAGCCGGAGGTGGCGCTGCGCATCAACGGCGACGGCGCGGGCTTCGTCGCGGAGATCGCGGCGGAACTGAAAGTCCCCTTGCTGCATCTGTCGACCGACTATGTGTTCGACGGCGTGCTCGACCGACCCTATCGCGAGGACGATCCGCCATCGCCGGCCAGCGCCTACGGCCGCTCGAAACTGGCGGGCGAGACGAAAATCGCGCGCATCCATGCAGATCACGCCATCGTCCGCACATCCTGGATCTACTCGCCGTTCGGCGCGAATTTCGTGACGAAGATGCTGAAACTTGCGGCGGAGAATTCTGAAATCCGCGTCGTCGCCGACCAGGTCGGAAATCCAACCTCGGCGATCGACATCGCCGACGCGCTGCTCGTCATGGCGACCCGCCTGTGCGCCGACAGCGATGCCAGCTTGCGAGGCGTGTTTCATATTGCGGGCGCAGGCGCGGCGAGTTGGGCCGATGTCGCCGAATTCGCGTTGGCGGAATCTGCGCGCGGCGGCGGTAAGACTGCGAAGGTCGTGCGGATCGCCACGTCGGAATATTCGACACCGGCGCGCCGCCCGCTCAATTCGCAGCTCGATTGCGCGAAGCTGCGCGTCGCCTACGGGCTTGCGCTGCCGCCGTGGAAAACGTCCGTTGGCAAGTGCGTCGCCAGGTTGATAGCGGCGCGGATGCCGCGCTAGAGGCGGGACGGTTTGCTGCGGGTTCATCTTTCTGTATCATCGGGAATACAGCGCTCTTGCGTGTCGCCTGCAGGATCAAAGACTTGAACATCTGGCAGCCGGTCCGTCTCTCGCTCGAACTCTCGGCGATCACCACGGCGGCGCTGCTCCTGCTCGGCACGCCGCTCGCCTGGTGGTTGGCGCGGTCGCGGGCCTGGTGGAAGGAGGGCGTGGCCGCAGTGGTCGCGCTGCCGATCGTCCTGCCGCCGACCGTACTCGGCTTCTATCTGCTGGTGGCGCTCGGGCCGAATGGCCCCGGCGGCTGGATTGCAAGCCTGTGGGGCGGGCGCACGCTCGCGTTCACGTTCGGCGGCCTCGTGATCGCCTCCATCTTCTATTCGCTGCCCTTCGTCGTGCAGCCGATCCGCAACGCCTTCGAGGCGACCGGCGCGCGGCCGATGGAGGTTGCGGCGACTTTGCGCGCTTCGCCCTGGCGCGCTTTTTGGACCGTGGCCTTGCCGCTGGCGAGCCCGGGCCTGCTCACAGGCGCGGTGCTAGGCTTTGCGCACACGGTTGGCGAATTCGGCGTCGTGTTGATGATCGGCGGCAATATTCCTGGCCAGACGCGCGTGCTGTCGACGGCGATCTTCGACTATGTCGAAAATTCGCAATGGCGTGAGGCGAACATTCTGGCGGCCGGCATGGTTGTCTTCGCCTTCGTCGTCATCCTCACGATGATGCTGATCGAGAAACGCTTCGCGCGGATGCGCGCATGAGCGAGATACGCGCCTCGTTTCGCGGGCAGCTCGGCGGCTTTGCGCTCGACGCGGAATTTTCCGCGCCGGCGCACGGCGTCATCGCGCTGTTTGGACCGTCTGGTTGCGGCAAGACCAGCGTGTTGCGCTGCGTGGCCGGCCTCCAGCGGCTCGACGGCGAATGTATCGTCGATGGCGCGACATGGCAGGACGCGCGCAATTTCCTGCCGACGTATCGCCGGCCGCTCGGCTATGTCTTCCAAGAGGCGAGCCTGTTTCCGCATCTCTCCGTCCGCGGCAATCTCCTTTTCGGCGCGCCGCGCAATCTTCCTGCCCGCAGCTTCGACGAGGTCGTGGACCTGCTTGGGCTCGCTGCGCTGCTCGATCGCGCGCCGCGCAATCTTTCCGGCGGTGAGCGCCAGCGCGTCGCGATCGGTCGCGCGCTCCTGGCGCAACCCAAGCTGTTGCTGATGGACGAGCCATTGTCGGCGCTGGACGCGACGACAAAGGACGAGATCCTGCCCTTTCTCGAGCGGCTGCATGAAAGCCTGGCGCTGCCGATCCTCTATGTCACCCACGACATGCGCGAGGTGGAGCGCCTCGCCGACCGGCTCGTGCTGATGCGCGATGGCCGCGTGATCGCATCGGGGCCGTTATCGGAATTGCAGAGCGACCCGGCTTTGCCGCTGGCCGGGATGCGCGACGCCGCCGTGACGCTCGATGGCGTGGTGGAGGGGTTCGATCCGCAATACGGCCTGGCGACGCTCGCCGTGCGGGGCGGGACGTTTCTCGCGCCGGCGCGCGAGGGCCGCATCGGCGAACATCGGCGGCTGCGTGTCGTGGCGGGCGACGTATCTCTGGCGCGGGAGCTGCCGGGGCCGAGTTCTATCCTCAATATCCTGCCGGCGCGCGTGGAGTCGTTGAACGCCGCCGGGCCGAACGAGATGCTGGTGGTGCTCGGACTGGGACCGGAAGGGACCGGCGAGCGGTTGCTGGCGCGCGTGACGCGCCGCTCGGCCGACCACCTCGACCTGCGGCCGGGCCTCAACGTGCATGCGCAGGTCAAGGGCGTGGCGCTTGCGCCGGGCAACGTCGCGCGGTCCTAAAACGAAAAGACCCGGCCAATGGCCGGGTCTTCCTGTCTGTATCGGGAAGTTCTCAGTACCGGGCGAGGACCGGCGCGGAGGGCTGCGCGAAGTGGTAGGAGACGCGGGCGCGCAGCGCCTGCTCGATCAGGCCGATGTTGCCGCCCCAATTGTAGCCGAAGTAGCCGGTGTTGCCGGTGTTGCCGGAGAACTGCGTGTAGCGGTATTCGAGACCCGCCGACCAGTTCGGGCTAATCAGATATTCGACGCCGCCGCCGACGGTCCAGCCGGTGCGTGAGGAGGTTGTGTTGGCGCCCCAGTTGTAGCCGTAGTAGCCGGTGACGCTGGAGCCGGAACGGCCCGAGAAGGCCACGCCGCCCGTGGCGTAGACGAGCGTGCGGTCGATCGCGAAGCCGAGGCGGCCGCGCAGCGAAGCGCGGTACGAACCGGACCACACCGAGGCGCCCTCGATATCGCCTTCGGCGCCCAGCACGAAGCTATTCATCTGCCAGTTGTAGCCAACGTGGCCGCCGCCGACGAAGCCCGACTTAGTCGAGGCCCCGGAGTTGTAGCCCCACCACAGCGCCGAGCCGGCGATCGGGAAGGTCGGGGCGAGCAGGTAGGCGTATGCGCCGTTGTTGGCTGCGGTGATACGATCCCAGACCACGCCGGCCTGCAGACCGACATAGAAGCCGCCCCAAGTATAGGCCGGCGCCGGCGCAAGCAGCGGAGCCATGGGGGCCTCCTTGCGGGCCGGGAGGTCGGCGGCGTAGGCGGACGTGCCAGTGACTGCTGCAACAGCGGCAAGAAGAGCAAGACGAGTGATTCGCATTGGCCGGCTCCTTTGGATTCCAGCGATCATGAAGTGGGATCGGGCTGAACCACTTGGCGCCAATGTCCAAATGCTTAGCAAATGTGGACAAAGTTAGCTATTCAGGCGCCTGTTGCGCGAAGGCCACAATGCCTATCTGAACCGCCCCGGGTTCGTCGGAGGCTGTTTGGTTTGAGTCGCGCCGCCAGATCGTGTCCCCGGTGATGGTGTAGCTGGGCGGGAAGGGGCGGCTCGCGAAGCGCGCTTTTCATTGCGCCGAAGCGAGCGAGCGGCTTGCGACGGTAATCGGCGATTTCGTCGGTAGGATCGGGTTGCGACACTCAAACGCAACCGAGGAACCACCCGGACGATTGCTCCGCAATCGCCTTGAGATGACCGACGAGATGATGAACCTTCGCGCGCTCGTGGAGAAGACCCCAGACGCCGACATTCTGCGCGAGATGATCGGCTTCGCCGCTGAACGGTTGATGGAACAGGAGGTCGGCGCGCTGACAGGCGGGCCCTTCGGCGAGAAGAGCGCCGAACGGCTCTCCCAGCGCAAGGGCTATCGCGACCGGACCTTGGAGACGCGGGCCGGCGCCGTGAAACTGCGGATCCCCAAGCTACGCAAGGGCAGCTACTTCCCCGGCTTCCTGGAGCCCAGGCGCGTGGCCGAGAAGGCTCTGACCGCCGTTATCCAGGAGGCCCAAATCCAAGGCGTTTCGGCGCGTTCGGTCGACGATCTGGTCAAGGCAATGGGCATGAGCGGCGTCTCCAAGAGCCAGGTCTCCCGGCTGTGCGAGGAGATCGACGAACGGGTCAAAGCCTTCCTCGAGCGGCCGATCGAAGGCGACTGGCCCTACCTGTGGATCGACGCGACCTACGTGAAGGCGCGCCAGAACGGCCGCGTCGTCTCGCTGGCGGCGATCGTCGCGGTCGGGGTCAACGCCGACGGCCGGCGCGAGGTGCTCGGCCTCACATCGGCCCGTCGAAAGCCGAGACCTTCTGGACCGAGTTCGTGCGCAAACTCAAACGGCGCGGACTGCGCGGCGTGATGCTCGTGATCTCCGACGCCCACGAGGGCCTGAGGGCCGCGGCGGCCAAGATTCTGCAGTCGACCTGGCAGCGCTGCCGCGCCCACTTCATGCGCAATGCGCTCGCCCATGCCTGCAAGAGCTGCCGGCGCGTCTTGTCCGCCTTCATCGCCACCGCCTTCGCCCAGGATGACGCCGAAGCCGCCCGGACGCAGTGGCGCAGGGTCGCCGACCAGCTGCGGCCGAAGCTGTCGAAACTGGCGGATCGTCCGCCCGATAAAGCGGCCCGGTAGGGCGTCGGAACCGCCACCAGCTTAGCCCCAAGCGGACTTTGCAAAGGGGAGAAAAGGCCAGATCAGAATCCAAGTCACAACTGATCAATGATGCATAAAGTTTTCAGGTCGCCTGGCTCTTTGCGATCGGGTTGCCGCTGCTAAAGCCCGCCAACGGAGCATGCGGGCGAGGTGACGAGTTAGTGCAGACGGAAGGTGTCGTTGTTGCCTGCCGCCGACCTCATGGGACGGGCGTCCATTGTTGCCCAATCTGCGCTTGCTGCGGTGGTCTGACGTCGTGAGGTGAAAAAACGTCGATACTTCCAATTCCTGCCTCTTTCAACATGCGTGCTTTTTGAGTCTCATGCGGGCTAAACGGGAAAGCGTCGAAGGTGGTCGACCGTGCCGAGGTATGGCCGGCCTCGTACTCTCTCTGCGGATCCTTCCGCTTCATGTTTTCGTCAATGAATTTCGCGATACGGTCGATACTTTCAGCTTTCGGCGCCACAGATCGGGATCGCGCGGAATTCCTAGACGAATCCTTGATTGAACCGACGCTCTCTGTGCTCAGCTTCCGCATCTGTGGGAGGTGACTGAACCGCATCGGCTCTGCCGCGACTGTCTCCATAAACGCTTGGGGCATCGCGTACGAGGAATCGCGCCAGACGCCGACGGCCTCTACCGGTTCGAAGCCGAACGGGCGTTTGTGCAGCATCAAGAGGCTCGGTACGCTCGCGGTGACCGGCTTCGATGCAACGACGGGAAATTTAGCCGTCGGCTCGCTGAAAACAGGGGCGCCGATGATCATCATCAGTAGGTGCACGAAGACGAATGTCAGCGCTACGAGCGCAGCGATCGCCACCAGAACCGTGGGTGCTCTACGGGAGCTTAAGCGCCAGTGAGCAGCTTCGGTTCGCGCTGCGCGCACTTTGGCGCCTACCGGCCCGAGCGGCTGGAAGAGACTGGAGACAATAGAATCCGTAGCTCGTTCGGCCGCCGACATCGTTGTGGAACCGATTTGGGCAGCGCCCCAACTCCGCCATTTCCGATGGTTCCAATGGAAGCGGGATAGAGTACTCACAACCCAGTCGCCTCCGGTCGACCTCTAGCGCGTAGCACATTTCGCCAATCATCTTTTGACTGATTAGGCGGCTTGTACCCGATGACCGCTACGTTTGGAGCCCAAGCCGATCGCGAAAGATCCGCGAACCGCCTCTTCGTCGAGGTATGACGCATTTTCGCGCAGGCCTCCCTCGACCCGCCATTGCGCTAAGCCAAGCCGCAATTGCTGCAAGAAATTGAAGCCGCTTTCATCGGCAAGAAGACCAAGAGCGCAGATTAAGTCAGCATATGCGAGCTCGTCACCACAGTCGCAGCGTCGTTGAAATGTCTTCAATGCATCTAGTGCCCATGCTGCGCGTACGGATCTGTCCGTCATTCCCGCCCCAAAATCGAGTGGTTTTACCGTTTCGATGAACTTATGCAGGATATCGGTTAACCATATGAAAATGGTCGGCCGTTTTATGCCAACGGCCCTCCTGTCCAGACGCAGGACCAATCGCGCTAACGTTTGTGGAAAGAGGGCCAATGGCCAGGTGAGTAGCGCCAAGCCGTTGTTTGGTAGCATCGTGGATGCGGGGATAGGCCGGCCAACCGACAAGCCGATGTCTGGCCGGACGCGCTGACGCGTACGGAGACGATCAACAACAAGGTTGCTGTGTAGTTGGCGTATGCAAACGCGTCGAATGGGGCAGGTGGGACAATCTTGATCCAGGCGGCAGTGGGGCCCGGGACCCAAAACGGACCTCCGGTTCGTATTTCTGATCAGGAATGGTGCCCTGGCCGGGACCCCATTACGGCCTTAATCAATTGAACCGACAGCAGATCGTTTGGTCTCGACAGGAACGAGGCCAACAAGAAGGCCAACAATTCCTGACGCTGCAGAACATTAGTGCGCCGCTGGCAGCCGATCTTGTTGGCCGCTGTGCGTTCGTCGGCGACGGGTAGGCGACGGGATGGCCACATCCTCTTAAAGATCGAAGCGGCCGATTTAGGGACCGACGGAGGTGGTCATTTTTTCACAAGCGAGAAAAAATAAAATTTGACGCAAGGATGTCAATGCCAAGTCCGAATGTTTGGTTTCTGACCTGCACGCGATGGGGAAGATCGACCGATGGTTGCCAAGCCCAATGTCAGCTTGGCGGCGCGTTCGACGTCTTCGAGATCAAGGGGTTAATACGCGGATGGGCGAGTATTAAAGCCAGAAAAGCGTCCGGCATCGCGATACTGTTAGCGATCACGGAAACGTGGATTGGTCGTTCACGTTGCGAATTCCGAACGGGTAGTGACGTTTCCATTGAATTTATTGGCGGGGCTTCGTACGCAGGACCAGAAAAGCAGGGGCACGAGAACGGTGAGTTCGGGACTTTAGCTTGAGTTGCCAATGCATTTTGAGGACGCCGCTAGGGGGCGAATGGTGACGACAGTAAGAACTAGATTCTCGAACGCTGCGTTGCGCAGCCGCGTTTTGCGCGCTGGCATTCCTGTCGGTTCTTTAGCGGCGATAGGGCTCCTTTTGATGGTTACGGCCGCTTGGGCGGCGGGCGGTCAAGGTGGGCAGGCGGGTTCCGCTAATGGTGGTTCGGGAGGACTCGACGACTCTCCCGGTGGAAATGGTTCTTCCGCGCCATCTTCCTGGGGCGGCGGCGGCGGTGGTGGTAGCGGCGGCGGGGCTGGCGGCGTGTCGGGATTTGGTTCTGGCACATTCGGAAACGGCGGCAATGGCGGCCTCGACGGGTACGTCGCTTCGTCTGGAAGCAACATTAGCGTGAACGCGCCAACGACCGGAACGAACGGTCAAAACGGCTACGATGGTTACGGCGTATCAGGGGCGGCTGGTGGTGGTGGCGGCGGAGCTGGCGGCCGGGGCGTCGTGTACACAACGACGGGCGCGACGATCACGAACAACAGCATTATTGCCGGCGGAAACGGCGGCAGCGGCGGCGCCGGGAATGGCGCCGGCGGCCAAGGTGGCTACGGCGGCGACGGCGGCGCTGGCGTCTCCGGAGCTGGGATCGCGGTCATAAACAACGGCACGATAAGAGGCGGCGACGGCGGCCCAGGCGGGCAGGCCGTGGGTGCATCAATCGGCGGTGGCGGCTACGCCGGCGCAGGCATTGAGGGAACGAGCATTGCGATCACCAACAACGGAACGATTGCCGCGGGAACTGAGGGAAGTCCGCGCAACGCGATTATATTTACCGGAGGGAACAACACGCTGACCTCTGGGCAGAATGGTGTTATCGCGGGTGATATCAACCTCAGGGGCACTTCGACCGTCCTGACGATAAGTCAGTCGTCCAATAGTTACACGTATTCAAATAATATCACCGGCGACGGTTCCGTCTTTATAAATAACTCAAATAACAACGTTGTGACGCTGAGTGGAAATAATACATATAATGGCTCGACAAATGTGGTGGCCGGTCAGTTGAATATTGCGAATGGCGGCGTGCTGGCTGGTAGCGCAGTTTATCCGTATCATCCACTCATCGTCTCGAGTTTGGGTGTCTTCAACGTTGACACGTCCGGCCGCGCAATTTTCGACACGCTAAATAATGCGGGTACCATTACCGTGGGTAACTCCGGTAATCTACAAGTGAAAGGTAATGGAACGAACGCCGCGGGCGCGATTATGAATGTCAATGGACCGATTAGTTTTGGTTCGTTTACGAATAACGGCCTCGTAAATGCAAATTGGGCACTATTCGCATTTGGGGATATGACGAACGGCGTCGGCGCGACTATGAATATGGGTACGTTCGTGAACATCAGTGCTGGCTTATTCACGAATAATGGGCGCGTAAATGCCGCTGGTTTTCTATCCGGATCTGTCACGAACAACAATACGTTTAACGTAATTGGTGTTTTGAGAGGCAATGGTGTATATAATTTCAACAATTCTAGAACAGGAACGCTTGAAATTGACGCGAATTCTTACACAAACCTCGACGGTCTAAACAATCTCGGCACGGTAAATCTTGCATCTGGCGGCGCTCTCGCCGCAAATAGCTTCGCAAATGCGGGTGCGCTGAACTTTAATGGAGGGGGCGCGGTCACTGCCGCCCAGTCCTTTACCAATTCGGGTGCGATCAATGTGACGGGAAATGGCACGGCCGTCGCAACAATCAACGTCAACAACGGCAGCGGCACGCTCGTAAACAGCGGCGTCATCAATCTGAATACTTCGACAGCGACCGCCGCCGGCAATAAGTTGGTGATCAATGGCAATTACCTGGGCGCCAATGGTGTTATCAACGCTTGGTACTCCGGCGCGACCGACCTGCTCTACATCACTGGGACCGCAAGCGGAACGACGACGCTCACTTTGCGCAGCATCGCGCCGAACGCGCCCTTTGTAACCGGCGCAACGGTTGTCACAGCGCAAGGGGGTCTCAACCCGAATGCCTTCACGGCGGATTGCGCCAACGTAAACCTGCGATGTGTTCTGGTTCCAAGTGGAAACAACCTTACTGTTGCATCATCATTGAACGTGGCCACCGTGCCGACGGCGCAGGGGCTTTCGGGCGTCATCGCGTCGACGGCGTCACGCTCTGTAAGCTTTCAGTCCAACCAAGCGATCATGGATCGCATGATCAACGTGAGGGACACGTTCCAGAAGAATCGGCAGTCATCGATTCCGGCTGGGGCGCTCGCCTACACGGGTCTTGTCGCCAAGGCTGACGATCCGATCTCCGCGAATATCAAGGAAACGCCGGCGACCTTGGCTAGCCCGAAGCTGGCGACTTGGGCCAGAGCCTACGGCGACCTCGAGCGCCGGACAGGCAATTCGAACTACGCTTACGGCGGCAACTACTACAGCTACGACCTCGGCTATCGCCAGAGCGTCGGCGGATTTATGGGCGGCGTCGACGCAATCGTCAGCGGTTTAACAGGCCCCAATGACGCGCTGATCGTTGGCGGTTTCGGTGGCTACACTGGCGCGACGGTCAACTTGAACGCGGGTGGAACGCAGTGGTTCAGCGGCGGCAACGTTGGCGTCTACGGCACTTACTTCAATGGTCCGCTGTTCGTTGACCTGATCGGCAAAGTCGACCTGCTGGCTCTCAATATTGCGGGGGTCGGCTTCTCGCAATCCGCCGGCCTTCAGAACTACAGCTTCCTCGCCAATGTCGGCTACAAATTCAATTTGGCGG
Organism: Beijerinckiaceae bacterium; assembly: GCA_046349215.1. Taxonomy (GTDB): domain Bacteria; phylum Pseudomonadota; class Alphaproteobacteria; order Rhizobiales; family Beijerinckiaceae; genus JAJXWB01. Next base: position 324,419 of record JAXMCV010000004.1, on the reverse strand, counting down.
ACAATTGGTATGTTGAGCCGACAGCGGGCGCTGAGTACATCCGGACGGTCTTCAACAATACAACGCAGCTGACGAACACCATCGTGGCGCTGGAAAATGGGTACGTCTGGCGCGGCCGCGCCGGCGCGCGAATCGGCGTCGAGTGGGTTTCTGGAGGCTTGCGGTTTGAACCGAGCCTAACGGCCCTCGTATACGACGTGTTCAGCGCGTCAAAGACTGGATCTGCACTCATCAATGCAGCGGGCGGCGGTCTAACTTTACCAAGCGACCTCGGCAAAGTCGGCGGTGAATTCCAGGCGGCGTTTAATGTCGCAAATTTGGCGAACGGACTGTCCGGCTTCGTCCGCGCTGACCTCAGATTTAGCAGCGTCTCATTGGGCGGCGGCGGAAAGGCCGGCATCCGCTATCAGTGGTAGGGTCTCGACCCCTGTTGGCCCGGATCTATCGCCCGGGAGGCTGATGATCACGGTACGCATCCGGCGTAAGCCGCAGGTGAAAATGTTTCCGGATGCGAACGCACCTGTTTGCGGACTCATTTGTCAGGTCTCGATCGTAAACGCGGTTTGCCGATCCCACGAAATTGGGAACTTCGCAACGAGTCAGTGGCGGAAGCCCGAACTCAATGACCCGGGCCCATTGGCGGCGCTCTTACGGTCCGCTCCGTGGGAGCAACATCGGGCAGCGCGACCTCGTTACGAAGATGACCATCTCCACAGAGAACTATAAGCGACCGCTAGGGGGCATTCGCGGGAAATTCTAAACTTTCCGCTCGTGCACATGTGACGTTCTGTTTTCTTCGACCCGTCCGCTTGCGTCGCAATAAATTATTCAGATTCAAGCGTCCGACCACAGGGACAACGCGGTCTGATTACGAGGACAGCCCGCCGGCACGGTCTCATATGAAGGACGAAAATCACGCTGACGGTCCAATCTCAGGGACGCCGACGTCCGATAAGGGGGACACATATATATCTACACCACGGGTGGTGGCGTATCCTGTCGGCGATATAGCCTCGAAGCGGGTCTTCCGGTTCTGTCGCACTTTCTCCATGTCAATCGATACTCTGTCGCCTTCCGCTGTTTGCCATCAAAGTCTGCGGTCCTCGTCGTTTCAATGAAGCCAGCGTCTATCAGCTCTTTCAGTGCTCTCGCCGCTGTGTCTTTCGAGACGTGCAATCGTTCGGCTAGCGATCTCGCAGCCATCGCGATGGACCCATTGTTGCTGCCGTTATAAATCGTGGACAGTTCGATGATCGCGGACCTAGCCACGCATGAAATGCGGTGCTGTTGCATCGCATGGACCACATCGTGGGGGAGAGCCACGAACCGTTCGCCCCCGAATTTGCCTCCGGTTCGCCCGTTTCTCAATTTCCTCGACATGGCGTCCCTTTCGCACGTACGCGCAACGCGCACGCAATTCCGAATTGCGGCGGTGTTTGGAGTTGAGATCGTTTTCGAAGAAGTGAGCGCCGACCGTGCCGGCGCTCATTGCAGGTTAGCGGGGAAGCAGCCCGACCGCTCGACCTATCGCGGCGTGAAGTGCTCGCCGGTCATCTGACCGAAGCTGTAGAGGCCGAGAGAGGGAAATGAGATTGCCCCTACGGTCCCGGCGGACGCGACATAGATCGAGGATGAGATCGTTCTTCCTCTGCTTGACGCGTACGAGGACAGCGCCGCCCCGATCATCGGGGATGGCCGCTAGGTGTCGCGGCCCGTTCATTGCGAGGCCTCCACGATTTCCCACTGCTCGACTAGGGAGTACGCCCGGAGCCGTCTTCCTTCGCGCTGCAGCCATCCGCGCGAAATCCGAATGCCCGCGCGTTCGATCCGGGCGATGGCAGACGGGAGGTGCAGCCGCTGAAAATCATCGACGCAGACGGCCGTCACCGTGACAAGCGATCGCATCACGATTGCCGGAATCCCCGACAGGTCGTTAGGTGAGCCGCCGGCAGCCGGCTTCACGGTGATATAGGGCTTTTTGGGCTTCGCCGCCTTCGTGCTAGGAATGCCGGCGATGTCTGCTTTGCCAGCGGCTTCAGGGCCATCAGGGAGGCGTTGGCGCGCCTCCCGGCCCAACGTCCGGGCGCGGCTCATTGGTGTGCCTCCCCGGTGATCGCAGACCACCAGCGAACAGCTTCGGCGGCGGTGATGATAGTGCGCCGCCCAAACTTGCAGGTCTTGAGTTTGCCAGCGCGAATTTCGGCGTAAAGCTTCGAACGGGACACGGGATATGTTTCCGTGACCTCGCGGATTGTCAGAGCTTGCTTATGCATCTTCTGTTCCCTCGCGAGAGGATTCTCGCGGGACTATGGGAACCGAGGTCGGACAATGATGCACGGGACGATGTTCGATCGGGCGGAATGCGCTTCTTCGTCCCGTTCAATCAGGTGTTGAGCGTAGTGTCTTCATGTCGCGGATGAAGTCGCGGATCGTGCCTGGGCCTATCTTCGGCGCGATGGCCTGAACAAACTGCTCAAAAGGGGTGACGTATCGCTGACCGGCCGCGGTTGCATTTCGTGAGCCAGGTTTGGGCTCGGCAGCGGCGTTCGAAGTAGAAGGCAAATCCCCCAATCTTCGGCTCCAAGCATCGAAAATATCATGCAAAAATGCGAATGTTTCCAGCCTACTCTGGTTGCGTTGACCTTTCTCCAAGATTCTCGCCAAGTCGCTAACGACTCTCGCAAATTCCCAAATGTCTTGCCCTAGGACCATTTCAATCCGATCCGATTTGGTTCGGCGGTCAGATTCGATGGCCGCGATCCTTTCGCGGTATTGGTGATCGGTCTCGACAGCATCACCTAAGTCCCGACGTTCTTCATCCGACCGATCTGCGGGCTTCGGATGCTGCCGCGGTACTCCTCGCATCCCGTTGCGATTGCTGAAAAATCCGTACACTATCGAGTGTGCTTCGTCGCACCGTGCCGGCGCAAGTCGCGCGAGGCTCGTTGATGCTTTGGCTATCTTCTGCAGCCTCTCAACAAGGTTCTTGTGAAATTCAGGCTGCCGACCGCTACTTGCTTTCAATCGGTGGGCTGCACGGTCCGCGTCGTCTATTAGGGCGTCAATGGAATGTGCGGCATCCGGGCAGGGGCGGTACGCAGTCAAAATCGCTCGTAATGCGTCCCTCTTTTCCCGGTCGAAGCTTGTGGCGTCCTGGGCATACCATTGGAAAGGCTGGGTCAACTTCGCCGCTCGAATCAGATCGAGTCTCCGTCTGGCGCGTTCTGCCCGCTCGACCATCTGCGACTCCGCAAGTCGTCCGCAAGGGAGGCGCGGGCTGAGGACGTGCGGAGCGCCCTCGGGCTGGCCGGCCCTGCCCGCGCTTTTCAGAACCTTCTACGGGGCCTCGGACATCCGTTTCAACGCAAAGGGCAGGACCGCCCTCGCGATCGAATCGGCGCAATCTGCACGGGCCCCACGTTGTTCGGCTAGCATCGCCGTGATGGCTGAAGCGTCGGCCGGCGTTGCGGGCCACGAAAGCAGCAACTGACCAGCCAAGGCATCAAGTATCCCTGCTGCCATCTTTCGCGGCCCATCGTCCTTGATTGTGCTGGCGCGTCCCTGCATTTGCGTTATCCAGGCTCGCATCGCTGCTGGCGTCATCGGCTTCGCCATCGTTTGCCTCCCTTATGCGCGCAGCGAAATGATTTTGGCGCCCTGGCGCATCTCATCGCAGCGATCAGCCCACCACGACATCATCTTGATCCGTTCATCCCAAAAAGCCGCACGTTGATAGGCGCGCCGAACTTCGTCGGCCTCGACGTGAGCCAATTGCGCCTCAATTGCATCAGGGTTCCACGTGCCGCACTCATTAAGCATCGTGCTGGCTGTAGCGCGGAAGCCGTGAGCGGTGGCTTCGCCCTGTGCATAGCCGAGCCGGCGCAAGGCCGCGTTCAGCGTGTTTTCGCTCATAGCGCGTTCTGCTGACCGGGCGCTGGGGAATAGATAGCCATCGCCACCAGTCAGGGCATTGAGGTCGCGTAGGAGACTGACCGCTTGGGAGGCCAGCGGCACACGATGTGGCTTTCGCATCTTCATGCGGCCCGCCGGAATGATCCACAATGCGGCGTCGAGGTCGAATTCCGACCACGAGGCATTTCGAAGTTCCCCGGGTCTGACGAACGTCAAAGCCAAGAGTTGCAGCGCAATCCGGGTCTCGGGTGCGCCGTCATAGCCGGCGATCGAGCGCAAGAGGGCGCCGAACGAGACCGGATCGGTAATCGCAGGCCGATGTTTGACCGTCACCGCGGTCAAGGCGCCTCTTAGCGGGTAGGTTGGATCGACGTTCGCTCTGCCGGTAGCGATGGCGAAGCGGAAAACCTCACCGATGGTCGCCCGCAATCGATGTGCCGTCTCATGACGCCCGCGAGCTTCGACGGTTCGCAGAACGGCCAAAACCTCCGGCGCGGTTATCTCGGCGACCGGACGGCTCCCGAATGAGGGGCGGGCGAAGTCGAGTATCCATCGCTTTTTGCCGAGCGTCGCTTTCGTTCGGCCCTCCCGCTCCTTTTTAGCAATAAGGTCGTCCGCGACCGCATCAAAGGTGTTGGCCTGCAAAGCCGCCTTGTTGGCCTTGTCGACCTTCCTTTGTTGGCCCGGGTCGATCCCCGCAACTAGCAATTGCTTCGCCTCTTCACGCAGCGCACGAGCCGTTTTGAGGCCAATGGTTGGATAAGGACCTAGAGCCAGCTTCTTCTGGCGACCATCAAATCGGTAGGCGAGATTCCAAAGCCGCGATCCGGTCGGTTGAATCCACAGTTGAAGGCCTCCGCCGTCCGAAAGCTTGATTGTCTTTTGCTTAGAAGGCTTTGCGGCGCGGATCGTTGTGTCTGACAATCCCATATGTTGGCCTTCCGGAGTCAAGCGGCTGTGGAATCATAGCAAGGCCAACGGAAAGGCCAACAGATTCTATGGATGCTCGCGAACTTTCAGAGACGTTCGTGGACACTAATCATTTAAAATCGCTGGCGTTTCTGCGAAGAAAAAATCTTTCACGGACATCCAAAGAAGTCTGCGTGGTGCCCCTGGCCGGGATCGAACCAGCACTCCTTGCGGAACTCGATTTTGAGTCGAGCGCGTCTACCAATTCCGCCACAGGGGCATTTCCGGGGTCCGGAAAGCGCGCGGATCATAGTCGCGGGCGACCGCCCGTCAACCGAAGTTCCCGCAAATTCACGTCTATTCGACGCGGTGCTTGGGACAAGCCGCCAGCATCCGCGCGATCATGTGCGGCGAGGCGGGCGGCGGCGTCGAGGTCCGGTCCGGCGCCAGGCCTAGACATTCCTCGAACCAGTTTTCCATGTCGGCTGGCGAGAAGATGGCCAGCATGCGCGCCTCCGCCGGTCCGCTATTACGGAAGGAATGGCGATCTCGCGCCGGATATGCACGAAATCGTCGGGTCCGGCCTCGCGCGCCCTGCCCGCCGCCGTCACCGTCAGTTGGCCGGCCAGCACATAGAAATATTCGTCCTAAGGAAGGTCGATGTGCGGCGGCGACCCGCCGCCGGGCGGAACGAAAAGATTCGAGGATAAGACAACCGCCGTTCGTTTTGCGGCCGGTGATAAGAAAGGCTTCGCGGTCGCCTGGCCCCCAGAAGGCCTTGCCCTCGCCCGCGGGCACGACGACAGGCGCGGCCTCGCGCGCCTCCAGTCCGTTCATCATCGAATCCCCCGAAAGCCCCAGTCTGAGAGCAGGGGCACGGTCCGGCAAGGCCGCGGCTAAGCTGGCGCCGGCCGGTCGCGGGTGCTATTCCGCCCGCATTGAATCGCGGCCGCCGGCCGCTCAAGGCCGGGTCCCTCCCGCATGTTCAAGCGCCTCTATGACTGGACCCTGTCGCTCGCCGAATCGCCGCGCGCCACCTGGGCGCTGGCGATCATCGCCTTCGCTGAGAGTTCGTTCTTCCCGCTGCCGCCCGATCTCATTCTCGTGCCGATGTCGCTCGCCAAGCCGAAGAAGGCCTGGTTCTACGCCGCAATCTGTACGATCGCTTCGGTCGCCGGCGGTGTTGTCGGCTATCTGATCGGTTCGGCGCTCTACGACACGGTTGGCAAGTGGGTGATCCACCTCTATGGCTACGAGCACAAGGCGGAGGTCTTGCGCTCCTGCTACGACACCTACGGCTGGCTCATCATCCTGCTGAAGGGGCTGACGCCCATTCCCTACAAGCTGGTGACCATCGTCTCCGGCTTTGCCGGCTACAACATCGCGCTGTTCATCGCCCTATCGCTGCTGACGCGCGGCGCGCGCTTCTTCATCCTGGCGGGCATCCTCAACCGCTTCGGCGACCCGATCCGTAGGGCGCTCGACCGGCATTTCGCCACGTTCATGATCATCATCCTGGTGACGATCGTCTTCGGATTCTGGGTCGTGTCGAAGCTGGGCGGATCGGGATGCTAGACTTGAAGACCATCGACGCGCGGTATCTGGCGCTTGGCGTCTTCCTTCTGGCCGGCGCGACGCTCGCCGGCGCTTGGATCGCGCAATTGCTCGGCTACCTGCCGTGCGAGCTTTGCCTGAAGCAGCGCTACGGCTACTACGCGGGACTGCCGCTGGCGCTCGCGGCCTTCGTCGCGTCCGGCGCCAACGCGCGGGCGGCGCGCTTCCTGTTTGCGATCCTGACGCTGATCTTCGTCGCTAATTCGGCGCTGGCCTTCTATCACTCCGGTGTCGAGTTCAAATTCTGGCCGGGTCCCGCCGATTGCACCGGCGGCTATGCCGGTGCGGCGTCGATGGACGACTTCATGAAGCAGTTGAACAACATTCGCGTCGTACGCTGCGACGAGGTTTCGCTGCGCATCTTCGGCTTCTCGCTCGCCAACGCGAATATCTTCATTTCGGCGGGGATCGCGATCACGGCGTTCATGGGAATGCGCCGTGCGGGCGTCCGCGCCGGCTGAATTCGCTCTCAATTCCGCCGCCAGGCGCGCGCTTTTATTCTGCAGCGAGCCGCGCGCTCTATTCTGCGGCGAGCCGCGCTCTTGCGCGCAGCTTTTCGGTCTCGCTCTTCAACTGGCCGCAGGCCGCCAGAATATCGCGGCCGCGCGGCGTGCGCACCGGGCTCGCATAGCCGGCGTTGAAGACGATGTCGGAGAATTTCTCGATGCGTCCCCATTCCGAACATTCGTAGGGCGCGCCCGGCCACGGATTGAACGGGATGAGATTGATCTTGGCCGGCACGCCCTTCAGCAGCCGAACCAGTTCGCGCGCCTCGGCGTCGGAATCGTTGATGCCCTTGAGCATCACGTATTCGAAGGTGATGCGGCGCGCGTTGGACGCGCCTGGATAGTCGCGGCAGGCCTGCAGCAGTTCGGCGATATTGTATTTCTTGTTGAGCGGCACGAGCTTGTCGCGCAAATCGTCGCGCACCGCATGCAGCGAGATCGCGAGCATCGCGCCGGAACGATCGCCGAGCGGACCGATCTGCGGGACGACGCCCGATGTCGAGACCGTGATGCGACGCTTCGACAGCGACAGGCCGTCGCCGTCCGACAGCACGCCGAGGGCATCGCAGACATTGTCGAAATTGTAGAGCGGCTCTCCCATGCCCATGAAGACGATGTTGGACACGGCGCGTACACCCTCGCCGGAGGGGATCAGTCCGTCCGTCGGCGGCGTCAGGCCCGGAAAATCGCCGAGCTTTTCGCGCGCCACGACAAGCTGCGCGACGATCTCCTGTGTCGTCAGGTTGCGGACGAGTTTCTGCGTGCCGGTATGGCAGAAGCTGCAGGTGAGCGTGCAACCGACCTGGCTCGACACGCAGAGCGTGCCGCGATCGCTCTCGGGTATATAGACGCACTCGATCTCCACGCCCTTGTCCTTCGCGGCGCGATTTTTTTCATCGATCTGCGGCATGCGGATCAGCCATTTGCGCGTGCCGTCGGTCGAGACCTGCTCGCTGACGACCTCGGGCCGGGCCAAAGTGTATGCGTCGGCCAGACGCGTGCGGAGCGCCTTCGAGACATTGAGCATGGCGTCGAAATCGCGGACGCCGTGGAAATACATCCAGTTCCACAACTGATTGACGCGCATACGGATTTCGCGCTCGGGGATGTCGAGCGCGCGCAAGGCGTCGGCGACGCCGGCGCGGGTCGCGCCAACCAGCGAGGGCTTGGCTTTGGGCATCGCCAGGGCAGTTGTGGCCTGAGTTGCGGACATGGCGGGGTCTTACATCAGATTTCGGGGGAAATCACGACCGGCGCTTGCTCCGCTTCGACCTCATCGACGCCCCTTGGCCTGCGGGCATCGACTGCCGACGACAATTTCTGCGAGCGGCCTGCTGGCGCGCGGCGCGAAGGCGCTTGCATCGCTTCGTGGCGGTCTAGCCGCGTCGATAGATCGTCCTTCCCCGCTTGATCGTTTCGACCACCTTGATGTCCCTGATCTTGTCGGGTGCGACCTTCAGCGGATCGGCGTCCAGGATCACGAGGTCGGCGACCTTTCCTGCAGCGATCGTGCCCTTGAGCGCCTCCTCGCGGTAGCTGTAGGCGACGTTTCGCGTTGCCCCGAGCAGCGCGGCATAGGGACTTATCCGCTCCTGCGGCCCGAAAACCTGCCCCCCCAAGGTCGTCCGGGTCACGGCGGTCTGCACGGCCTCCATCATGTTCGGCGAGGCCGACGGACAATCGCAGTGGATCATCGTGTTGAGACCGGAATTCAGCGCCGACGCCAGCGGCGATTCCATGCTGGCGCGTTCCGGCCCGAGCAGCTTTGCCTGCAGGTCGCCATAGACCATCATGTGCGGGGGCATCATGGACGCGCCGATGTTGTATTTCCTGTAGCTCTCTAGTTGATCCTGCCGCGCGAAATAGGAATGCGCGATGCTCGTGCGCCGGTCGCCCGTTTTTCCCGTCGCCGCGATCGCCTTTCCGATGGCGGCAAGCGCGACGTCGATCCCGGCGTCTCCGTTGCTGTAGGCGAAGAGTTGTATGTCGTGCGCGTAGGCGTATCCGACCCAATGCTCGACCTGTTGCTGCGGCAGCAGCACGCCCTTCCAACCATCAGGAAATCCGGTCGTATCCCGATAGGGTTCGGTGAAGGCGGCGAGACGAAGTTGCGGCGCTGCGTCGGTCGCGACCTGATAGCCGGGAATCTTCAGGCCGTGGTCGCCGTGGCTGTAGACGCCCCATGTCCAGTCGGCTTGCTCGACGATCTTTCCGGATGTGGCGTCCGACACGGACGGCATGCCGATGACGTCGAGCGAGATCACGCCCTGTTCGAAGGCCGCCCGAAGGTTCGCGATCTCGTCGGGCATGAGCTGGTAGCTCTGGACCGTCGTGTAGCCTTGTTGCGCCAGCAGCGCCTCGGCGGCCTTGAATGTGGCGAGCGCGCGTTCTTGGCTGTAGGAGCCGACCGCCGTCGCCCGCGCCTCGAGGAATGGCGTGAACAAGAGTTCGCCCGTCAGCTTGCCCGTAGCAGAGTCCTTGACGATCACGCCCGGCTGGGCGGCCTTGCTTTCTGGCGTCAGCCTGAGTTTCGCGATGCCGGCGCTGTTGACCTGCCCCGTCAGTGTGGAAAGGGTGCAGATCATCACGGGCATGTCAGGGAAGGCCGCATCGAGATCGGCGAGGGTGAGCGCTCCGTCCGCCAGAAGGGCCGCGATATAGCCGTAACCGACGATCCAGCCGTTGAAGGGCGAAGCGCTCTTGAGCAGACCGATGACAGCTGCCTTGTCGTGCGGAGGCTTGTCGCTGAAATAGGCGAGGTTCACGCCCAGCGTCTGCTGCGCATAGAGCGTGAAGTGTCCCCAGGAATCGATGAAGCCCGGCAGCATCGTACGGCCTGCGAGGTCGATCTGCATGGCGTCGGGCGCCGCGGCCAGGGCCTGATCCTTGGCGCCGACGAAGACGATCTTCCCGTCGCTGACGGCGACTGCGTCGGCATAGCGGGGCGCATCGCCTTCCATGGTGAGAATGGCGCCATTGAAATAGACGACCGCAGATGACGCGCCCGAAGCGGCGAGAGCACGCGCGGGCGCCGCGGCGGCGCCGAGCGTCGCCATGCCCGCCCGAATGAAATCGCGTCGATACATGCCATAGGTCATCTTGAAGGACCTTCGTTTTGCGGCGGTCGACGGCGATGTGCCCTATCAAACGCCGGGGCGGTCTTCACGCGATCGCGCGCCGGGCGTCACCCGCCTTCGCTGCGCGTCGTTCGTAGCGCGTGGCGACGCTATGTCCACCATGGGCGCAAGGCAAAGAGCGCCGGTCGTGAGCAAACCCACTCCCGGTTCGTTCAAAGTCTTCCTATCTGGCCGCTCAGCCCGATCGCGGGCCTCAAAGATCCAGTTGTCTTGCGCTCGACTATCGTGCGGCCTGGGAAGTCGTCGTCTCAGGTTCGAAAGCGAGTCGGCATTGAATCTCGAGCCAGTGCAGCGGACAGACGTCCGCTAAACGCCCGCGCGGGACTTGGCCTCCTGACACTCCCGCGCACTCACAATCCGTTCGCCAGCCGCCACACGACCTCCGGCGTCGCCGGCATGTTCACATGCGTGACGCCGCGCGGTTTCAGCGCATCGACCAGCGCGTTCATGACGGCCGGCAGGCCGCCGGCGCAGCCGGCTTCGCCGCAGCCCTTGGCGCCGAGCGGGTTGCTCTTCGTCAGCGTCGGCCTGTTGAGGACGACGAAGGGCGGCGCTTCTTCGGCGCGCGGCATGGCGTAGTCGGTAAACGAGCCGCTCAGCAATTGGCCTTCGGAATCGAAAACGACGCGTTCGAGCAGAGCCTGTCCGATCGCCTGCATGACTCCGCCGTGGCCCTGGCCCTCGACGATCATCGGGTTCACGACCGTGCCGAAGTCGTTGGTCATCGTGTAGCGCACGACCTCGACGATGCCCGTGTCCGGATCGACCTCGACTTCGGCCACATGACAGCCGTTGGGATAGGCGGCGGGCGAAGCCTTGTGCACATGGCTGACGTCGAGCGTGCGCGGGCAATCGGCCGGCAGGTTCATCGCCGTGCGCAGCCGGCCCGCCAGTTCGATCACGCCGATCGCCCGGTCGGTGCCGGCGACCGAAAAACGCCCGCGCGAGAATTCGATGTCGGCGATCGCCGCTTCGAGCAGGTGCGAGGCGGCGAGCTTGCCGGTCTCGATCACCTTGTCGCTCGCTTCCCAGATCGCCGTGCCCGAGGCCATGGTCGACTTGGACCCGCCGGTGCCGCCGCCAGCCGCCAGCCTGTCGCTGTCGCCCTGCACGAGGCGGATGCGGTCGAAAGGAACGCCGAGACGTTCGACGAGAACCTGCGCGAATGTTGTCGCGTGGCCCTGTCCGAAGTCGAGCGTGCCGGTCAGAACGGTGACGCTTCCATCTTCCTCGAAGTGGATCTCGCCGAGTTCATTGGTCGGCGGCGCGGTAATCTCGAGATATTGCCCGACGCCGCGGCCGCGCAATTTGCCGCGCGCCGCGCTCTCGGCCTGGCGCTCCTCGTAGCCGTTCCAGTCGGCGGCTTTCAGCGCGGCGTCGAGCAGGCCGGGGAAGTCGCCGCAATCGTAGATCGAGCCGACGCCGGAATTGAACGGCAGTTCTTCCGGCCGCACATGGTTGCGACGGCGCAGTTCGACCGGGTCGATGCCGCTGACGCGCGCAGCTTCCTCGACCATGCGCTCCATGACGTAATTGCCCTCAGGGCGACCTGCGCCGCGATAGGCGCCGACCGGCGGCGTGTTGGTGACGACGCAACGCACGTTGGTCTCGATCAGCGGCGTACGATAGACGCTCTGCGCGTTGCGGTGGATGTTGACGGCCGCGATCAGCACGCCGAACGCGGTCAGATAGGCGCCGAGATTACCGTAGCCGTTCATGCGCAGCGCGAGAAAATGCCCTTCGGCGTCCAGCGCCAGCTCGGCGTCGATGTCGTGGTCGCGGCCGTGATGATCCGACACGAAGGATTCGGTGCGCTGCTCCGACCATTTGATCGGCCGCTTCAATTCGCGCGTCGCGTGCAGCAGCGCGATATATTCCGGGAAAACGGAGCCCTTCATGCCGAAGGAGCCGCCGACCTGGTTGGTGATGACGCGCATCTTGTCGTTGGACACGCCCATGGCGGCCGCGAGATTGTTGCGCATCCCGAACGCGCCCTGGCTCTGCATGAGCGCGGTGAAGCGTTCGGTGGCGGGATCGTAGTCGAACAATGCCGCGCGCGGCTCCATCGCCGCGACGATCAGTCGGTTGTTGGCAATATTGAGACGCGCGATCCACTTGGCTTTCGCGAATGCCTCGGCCACCTTTTCCCTGTCGCCGAGCGCGTGATTGACGGCGGTGTTCTCGGGCACGTCGTCATAGACGAGCGGCGCGCCGGGCGCGCAGGCTTCGCGAGGATCGACGACGGCGGGAAGCGCCTCGATGCTGACATCGACCGCTTCCGCCGCCTCGCGCGCCTCTATCTCGCTTTCCGCGACGACGAGCGCGATGGGATCGCCGACGAATCGCACCTTGTCGCGCGCAAAAAAGGCGGTGCCATTGGCGCGCAAGGGCGTTCCGTCGACGCTCTTCAGCGGGAAGGGGCTTTTCTGCGGGTGGTAGGCGCCGAGATCGGCGGCCGTGTAGATAGCGACGACGCCGGGCATCGCCTTCGCCGCTGTCGTGTCAATGCCGCGGATGCGGCCATGCGCATGACGGCTGCGCACGACAGCGCCGAACGCCTGGCCGGGCAGCGCCTCGTCGTCCGAATAGCGACCGCGCCCCTGCACGAGCGCGGGGTCTTCGCTACGGCGGACCGGCTTGCCGATCGAGAATTCGGGAAGGTCGGAAAATGGCGCGTTCATGAACATCTCGCGGAAGGAGCGGGCCGGCGGCCAGCGAATGTCTGGAATTGCCCACCAGTATAGCGGCGCTTCGGCAAACCTGAAGGGCGCCCCTCTCATGGCTGCATCGCGGCACGTGCGCTTTCAAACAGGCGACCGGCATTCCTCCGGCTACGCTTGCCTGTCGGATCGGGGAGGCAGGGAAATGGGCGGAAACGCCGAGGGCGCAGCGGAGCGCAGACCCAGGCATCCCTGGAGCGACGATGCGCGCTCCGCGGCGTGCAATTTCGCTTTCGGCGACCTGTTCAACAATTTGCCGCAGCTGGCGGTTTTCGACGGCCATCTGCACGTGCCGACGCTGGCGGCCGCCGTTGGCGCCATCGCCGGCTATTCCGCGCAATGCGCGTTGCGTTCGGAACATGGCGGCTGGCCAGCCGGCATGCACGTCGCGACGACGAAGTCGGGCGCGCAGTTCTTTTTCGGCGATCCGCTCAACAACGCGTTGATCGCGCATTCCGCGGCCGAGGAGTCTTTGCGCGCCTGGTCGATGATCGCGGGCGCCGCGGTCGCCGTCGGCGTCCAGCCGCCGCCGCCCGAACCGATGTTCGCGCATGTCTCTGCGGCGATCGGCGAAGATCGCGGCTTCTACCCGACGACGGCAGTCGCGCCGAGACTTCCCGGACTCGAGCTTCTGAAGCGCGTCTGGCCGCTCGCCTGCGATTGTTTCGAAGGCAGGCTTTCCGGCAAGGTCATGCGCGACGAGGCCGCCGCGCCGCAAATCTGGCGGCCGGTCATCGCCGCGCATGTCGCGCATCACGGGCTGCGACGCACGCAGGCGTCGCTCGACCCCGCGACCGGCGTAGCTATAGCGTTCGAATCGGCGATCTATGCTTCGAAGATCGATCCGAAGCTGGTCGACACGTAAGGCGGTCGCCCTACATCGCCTTCAGCGTCTTGCGCGAAATCTCGACCATCTGGTCGATATGGTCCGTCGTCATGATGAAGGGCGGGGCGAGGATACCGCTGTCGCCGGTCGTCTTGATGTGCAGGCCGTTGTCGTAGAGCTTCTTCTGCAGCATGTGACCGCGTTCGCCGGGGATCTGCGTCGGCGCGACGTCGATGCCCCCGGCCATGCCGTAGCCGCGAATGTCCGTGACGACGGGAATGTCCTTCAGCGAGAACAGGCCTTCGAGGAAATAGGCCGACATCTGGTTGGCGCGCTCGAACAGCCGCTCCTTCTCGTAGATGTCGATGGTGGCGATGGCCGCGGCGCAGGCGGCGGGATGCGCCGACCATGTGTAGCCGTGGAAGAATTCGTTGGCCGCTTTCGGATTGGGCGAATCCTCGACGATCGTCTTGTAGACGGAATTGTCCGCAGCAACTGCGGACATGGGCTGCACGCCGTTCGTGATGGCCTTGGCCATGGTCATCAGGTCGGGCTTGATTCCGAAGGATTGCGCCGCGAAGGCGCGGCCGGTGCGGCCGAAGCCGGTGATGACCTCATCGAAGACGAGCAGGATGCCGTGCTGCGTGCAGAGTTCGCGCAGGCGCTTCAGGTAGCCCTTCGGGGGCACGAGCATGCCGGTCGACCCGGCTATCGGTTCGACGAAACAGGCGGCGATATTCTCCGCGCCATGCAGGGCGATCACGCGCGCCAGATCTTCCGCCAGATCGGCGCCTTGCTCCGGTTCGCCCATGACGAAGCGCTCGGTTCCGTGCGTGTGGCGCATGTGCACGGTGTTCGGCAGGCCGGGGCCGAAGGTGCGGCGATTGTTGACGAGGCCCGACAGCGCGACGCCGCCGAAGCCGACGCCGTGATAGGCGCGCTCGCGCGAAACGAACATCGTGCGCGAGCCCTGGCCGCGCGCGCGATGATAGGCCATGGCGATCTTCATCGCCGTGTCGACGGCCTCGGAGCCGGAATTGCAGAAGAAGATCTTGTCCAGTCCGTCGGGCGTCAGGCGCGCGACGCGTTCGGCGGCCTCGAACGCCTTGGGATGAGAGCGCTGGAAGCTCGAGACGAAGTCGAGTTCGAGAAGCTGCTTGTAGACGGCTTCGGCGATCTCCTTGCGGCCGTGGCCGATCGGCGAGGTGAACAGGCCGGAGCAGCCGTCGAGAACCGCGCGCCCCTCGGGCGTATAATAGTGGACGCCCTCGGCGCGCGAAAACAGCTTCGGCTCCTCGTGGAAGTCGCGGTTCGGTGTGAAGGGTAGCCAATGATTCTCGAGCTTGACGGGCTGGGCGACGGCCATCGGGGAGGGTCCTCTGAGGAAGTTCGGAACTCGCATGGCAGTGTGACAGCAGATGGCCGCGAAACAACCCCTGGTCGCGGTCGGCCGGGGCATGGCCGCCCTGCGCGCCGCGCGTCAGTTCGCGCCAGGTTCGCGGGATTTCAGGACCTGCGCCAGGCTGACCTGCGCGGAGCCGGGCTTCAGCGGCTTCTGCTGCGACTCGTGCGGCGCCCAGCCGGACAGCCAGACGATGTCGAAGGTCGCGCGGATGCGGCCGTCCGGATCGCTGAAACGTTCGGCGTAGATCTGGGCGGCGCGCATCAGAGTCGACCGGCGCAAGGGCTTGCGGGAGCGGGCGGCCAGCGCATTGGTTGCGCCCATCGCCCGCAGGTCGGCCAACAGGCCGAACATCGAATCGTAGCGCACGACGATCTGCTCGGAATCGGCGACCGGTAGCGCGAAGCCGGCGCGTTGCAGGAGGTTGCCCAACGCCCGCACCTCCACGAAGGGGGCGACGCGCGGGCTGGCGCCGCCTTCCAGCTCCGATTCAGCCGCCGTGAAGCTGTCCCGCAATTCTGAAAGGCTGCCGCCGCCGACCATGCAGGCGAGCAGGAGCCCGTCCGGCCTGAGTGCCCGCCTTATCTGCACCAGCGCGCCCGGCAGGTCGTTCACCCATTGCAGGGTCAGCGCCGAGACGACGAGATCGAAGGATTCCGGTTCGACCGGCAGGCTCTCCTCGTCGCCGATGCGCAGGCCGGGCGCGTCCGGCAGACCTGTGTCCGGGGCGATCCGCGACACCCGCCGACCCGCTCGGGCGATGGCTTCCGCCAGAATCGGCAGCGGCGAGCCCAGGTCGAGCGCTTCAGGAAAGTCGCGCTGGACGGCGAACAGGCGCTCGGCGAGTTCGTCTACGACGGCCCGCAGCAGGAAATCGGCATGGCCCTGCGCCCGCGCGCGGCGAAGCCGGCGGCGGATCAGCGAACGGTCGAAAATCACAGGCGTTTCGGCCATGCAGGGCTTATGACCGCTTGCCGGCCGCAGGTCAAAGAGAGTGTGGCGCCCTTGCGACACCTGCCGGAATCTTAAGCCTGTCCCTTAACCCAGAGCGCAACTTCGCTTCGACAAGCGCGATCATTTTTATAAAACTCCAGCAACAGCAATCGTTTCAACTTTGTCCGACCAAAGGATCACGCGCATGTCCAATCCCGCGTCCTCCGCCACGTCGCGCGTCGCCGCCCGCCCGAACCGCGCCGTCGCGCTTCTGGCCGCCGCCGCCGGCCTGTTCGGCGGCTTCATCGCTCTGCCGAAGGCCTCCTCGGCCGCCGAGCGCGTCGTCCCCTACGCCCAGTCCGGCGATCTGCGGCCGGGTACAATCGTCATCTCCGCCCGCCAGCGCGTGCTCTACTACGTGCTCGATAATTCCCGGGCGATCCGCTATCCGATCGCCGTGCCGAAGAGCGGCAAGGAATGGTCGGGCTACGCCACGGTCAACGGCAAGTATTCCAATCCTGACTGGGCCCCGCCGGCCGTCGTCAAGCGCGACCATCCGGAACTGCCGAACCTGATCCCGGGCGGCTCGCCGCACAATCCGATGGGCGTCGCGGCGCTCACGCTCGACCGCGACCAGATCGCCATCCACGGCACCACCAAGTCGATGCGCCGCTCGATCGGCAGCGCCGCCTCCTACGGCTGCATCCGCATGTACAACGAGGACGTGGCCGACCTCTACAACCGCGTCAGCGTCGGCGCCACGGTCGTCATGGTCCGCTGAACCGCTTTTTCCGATCATAGCGACTTCCAGGCCCGGTTCGCCGGGCCTTTTTCTTTCGCGCTTGACCTGTCGCGCCACGCAGACAGATATCTGTGGCCGGCCGGTTGCGGCCATGGAGACGAAAATGGCGTTGCAGGTTCACCAGTTCATCTGCCTTTCCGACAATTTCGGCCTGATCGCGCACGATCCCGAAACCGGCGCGACGGCCTCGATCGACGCGCCCGACGGCGAGGCGATCCTGCGCGAACTGGACAGGAAGGGTTGGACGCTCACCGACATCCTCGTCACGCATCACCATCCCGATCACACGCAGGGCATTCCCGCGCTGAAAGCGCGTTTCCCCAAGGCGCGCATCGTCGGAGCGAAGGTCGACGACAAGCGCATCGACGGCCTGGACGTGAAGGTCGTGGAAGGCGACGAGGTTTCCGTCGGCAATGCTGTCGCGCGCGTCATCGAAACGCCCGGCCATACCTCTGGCCATATCGTCTATCATTTCGGCGACGCCGACGTGCTGTTTGCCGGCGACACGCTGTTCTCGCTAGGATGCGGGCGCGTGTTCGAAGGCACGATGCCCGTCATGTTTCATTCGCTGATGAAGCTCGCCGCCCTGCCGGAAGAGACGGAACTCTATTGCGGCCACGAATATACGCTGTCGAACGCGCGGTTCGCGCTGACGGTCGATCCCGACAACGATCTTTTGAAGGCGCGGGCGCAGAAGGTCGAGGAATTGCGGGCGGCCGGCAAATACACGCTGCCCTCGACGATCGGGCTGGAGCTTGCGACCAATCCGTTCCTGCGCGCCGAGGATCCCGGGGTGCAAAAGGCGGTCGGTATGGACGGCCACGATCCGGCGCAGGTCTTCGCGGAAGTGCGCGAGCGCAAGAACCGAAGCTGATCGCCGGCTGACTTAGGCGCCGCCTTCGCTCGCCTTCCTGAACACGGCGACGAAGGCTTCGAGTTCATTCATCGTTGCGTCCGACGTCGCTATATAGGCGACATCTCCTTCGTTCCAGCGCAGGACCGAATAGCCGTCGAGGACGCGTCGGGTCGCGGCCGGGAGGGCGACTGACTGCGACGGCGCGCGCGTGACGCTGACGAGGTGATTGCCCGCCGCATAGACAAGCGTCGGCGCGGGCTGGCCTGAGATCACGTCGATGCGGCCGCCTTCGAGCTTGTAACCCTGCGCGCCGAGGTCGGGCACGAGCGGCGCGACCGAGAGCTTGCCGGCAAACCACGGCTTGACCGTGTGACGGTCGGTAGAAACGACATCGACCGGCCGCATCGAGATCATGCCGCGCAAATGTCCGTCCAGCGCCTCGCGCTCCACGTCGGCATTGCGCGGCGCGAAATTCCAGCCCGCTGCTAGACCGATCCCGAACACGACGAAGCTCGCGGCCAGCGCGCGCCAGGCCGCGATGCGCGACGGGGCGCGAGCGTTCTGTGATTGCGCTTGTGGTTGCGCTTCGCCGAGCGCGGCAATCCTCTCGCGCAAGGCGTCGGGCGGGCGCGGCGCGGGCATGGTCCGCAATGCGCCGCGCAGCGCGCGCAGGCGAGTATAGGCTTTGGCGAGTTCGGGCTCGCTTTCCATGCGCTGCTCGAATGCGGCGAGGGTCGGCGCATCCATTTCGCCGTCGATCGCCGCCTGCAGAAGCAATTCGTCTGCGTGATCCATTACTGCTTCTCCCGCAGCGCGGCGGCGAGCAGGGCGCGCGCCCGCGCCAGCCGCGACATGACGGTGCCGACCGGCGCGCCGGTCGCTTCCGAAATCTGGCGATAGGACAGGTCGCCGAACTCGCGCATGACGAGCGCCTCCCTGAAAACGAAGGGCAGAGCGTCGATGGCTTTCTCCAGCGCGATCGCGTCGGCGCGCGCGATCATCGCGGTTTCGACGGACGGCGCATCGTCGACGGCGTCGAGCGTGGCCTCGTCGACGGCGATCAGGTTCTTCGGCCGGTTGCGCATCATCCAGCTGTAGGCGGAGTTGCGCACGATGGTCATGAACCATGCGCGGGCATCGCCCGAGCGCAGGCTTTCGACCGCCTTCAGCGCGCGCAGGCAGGCGTCCTGCGTCACGTCCTCGGCGTCGGCGGAATTGCCGGTCAGCCAGCGCGCCAGGCCGAAGGCGTCGTCGAGATGCGGAACGATCCGCTCGACAAACAGACGACGCGCGACGGTATTGTCCACCTGCGTTTCGCGCTCCTGCGCCGCGCCCGGGAATGACGTCCTGTCTACGCGCAGGCGCGCTTGCATGTCGAGCGGGGCGGCGGTGACGGTCACGTGACAGCCATGGAAGCCACAGCGCCGGTCATCTTGCGCGCTCCTTCAGATATTCGATGACGTCGGCGCGGTCTTCGGGCTTCGTCAGCCGGAAGTACATCTTGGTTCCGGGCACGAGCTTCGGCGGCCCCTGCAGCCATTTGTCGAGCGTTTCCTCGGTCCAGACGATGTCGGAATTCCTCAGGGCCGGCGAATAGGGATAGCCGGCCACGGCGCCCGCCTTGCGGCCAAACACGCCGCGATGCGAGGGGCCGACCTCGTTGACGTCGAGCGAATGGCAATCCTGGCAGGAATGATAGATCTGCTCGCCGCGCTCCGCGTCGGCGGCCTGCGCCGTTCCGCGGAATATCGTCGCCGCCGCCAGCACGACGGCGACCCGTTTCATGACTCGGTGCATTGGCGTGTCTCTGACGGTTCAGCTTGCGAGCGGGGTATCGACGATAGCCAGCGCATGCTCGCCCGGCTTCACCGTGACGCGCGTCACGCCGAGCGCCGTTCGCAGCTTGCCCTCGGGCATCAGCACCGGGCCGGGCGCCGGCGCCCTGCCGGGCGTGCCCTGCGGAAAAGCGGTGGAGCGCGCCGTATGGAAGGCGACATTGCCTTCCACCTTCTGGAATATCTGGTGGATATGGCCATTCAGGATCGTCACTGAGCCGAAGCGCTTCAACAGTTCCAACGCCTGCAGGCTGTCGTCGGTCGTCCAGCCCCAGTCGGCGCTGACCGTCCACAGCGGGATATGCGCGAACAGGACGATCGGCGTGGAGGCTGACTTGCCCTTCAGGTCGTCGGCGAGCCAGGCTAGTTGTTCTGCGCCCAGATGCCCCATGCCGTCGACGACGTTGGAGACATTGACGAGCCCGACGAAGTGGACGCCCTGGTGATCGAAGGCGTACCAGCCGCTGCCTTTCGCGTTTTTGCCGTAGCGCGCCATGTAGGCCTTGCCGGCGCTCTCGTCGATCATGTCGTGTTCGCCAGGCACGTAGTGCACGTCCATCTTCGCGCCTGAAATGATCTTGTCGGCGTCGTCGAATTCCTGCGGCTTGGCGAGATGGGTGATGTCGCCGGTGTGAAGGAGGAACGCAGGCTTCTCCGGCATGGCGCCGATGCGCTCGATCGCCTCCGTCAGCGTGGACGCCGGGTCCGGATTGGCGGGCTTGGAAAAGCCGATGTGACTGTCGGAAATCTGCGCGAAGGAAAATCCGGAAGGGGCTGCTTCCGCCCTGTCGATCAGCCGCGACACGGGCACGCCGCCGGCGACGGTCCACAACAGGCCCGTTCCCGCCCATGTCATGCACTTGAGCGCGAAGCGCCGGGAAATTCCCTTGTCCGCAGAATCGTCCATTTCCGCCTCCATCGGTCGCGGCTCTTGCCGTACGGGATGGAGACTCGAGGGACGGCTGGTTTATTCCCGGCCGAGCGAAATTTCCTGGTCGAGGCGCGACGGAAGGAGAGGGCGATCAGAAATCGACCGCGATGCCCTTCTTTTCCCAGTCGCCGTAGCGGACGGGTTCCGGTCCGTCACGCCCGCCGCGTTCCTCTGGCAGGGCGGCGCCCTTGGCGGCCTTGCGCCGCTCCTCGGCCTCGGCGAGCGCGCGTTGCGCTTCGGGCGTGAGCTTGCGCGGGGCAGGGGCGGCCTTCGCCCGGTCGTCTCGATCCGCCATCGTTCCGCCTCGCCAGTCTTGCACAGAGCGCATGTTCCTCCCCACATAGGCGAGGAAAGCGGAAATCGCCAGTTCGGCGGGCGCCGGGGAAAGGTCGCGGAATGAATTACATGCGCACGGCCGTGTTGCTGGCGGCCATGACAGCGTTGTTCATGGTCGTTGGACTCGTGCTGGGCGGACAATCCGGCATGATGATCGCGCTTGTCTTCGCGGTCGGCGCCAACCTCTTCGCCTACTGGAATTCCGACCGCATGGCGCTCGCCGCCGTCGATGCGCACGAGGTCGACCGAACCTATGCGCCCGACCTCGTCGACGATGTCGCCATGCTCGCGCAGCGCGCCGGCCTTCCCATGCCGCGGGTCTATGTCGTCGAAAGTCCGCAACCCAACGCCTTCGCAACGGGCCGCGATCCCGCCCATGCCGCCATCGCCGTCAATTCGGGCCTCACCTCCATGCTGACGCGCGAGGAGAGGCTAGGCGTGCTCGCGCATGAAATGGCGCATGTGAAGAACCGCGACACGCTGACGATGACGATCGCGGCGACGCTCGCCGGCGCAATCTCGTCCATCGCCAACTGGGGCATGTTCTTCGGCGGCGGGCGTCGCGAGAATGGTCCAGGCGTGATCGCCACGATCGGCATCGCCATTCTCGCGCCGATGGCGGCTGGCGTCGTGCAGATGGCGGTCAGCCGTTCGCGCGAATACGAGGCCGACCGCGAAGGCGGCCTGCTGTGCGGCAATCCGCTGTGGCTCGCCTCGGCGCTCGCCAAGATTTCCGGCGGCGCGGAAGCAATCCACGATGACGCCGTGGAACAGCGGCCGGCGATGGCGCATCTGTTCATCGTCAACCCGCTGGCCGGAGGCTTCCGCGACAACCTCTTCTCGACGCACCCCGATACGCAGAACCGCATCGACGCGCTGGTCGCGCTGGCGCAGCAGATGGGCGTGACGCAGCATTTCGATGCGCCGCAGGCGGCGCCGTCCGTCGCCGAACCGCAGCCGCCCGGCGGCTGGTCGCCGCTGCGGCAACGGCAGGCTTCGCCCGCGCCTGGTTCCTTTCTCGGCGGCAGCGGCATCGCGCGGCCCGCGGATGGCAGGGAACAAGGTCCGTGGAGCGACGCTTCCGACACACGGGACAGACCGAATCCTTGGGGCCGAGGCTGACGTTTGCAGCGCATTGTCGTACAAGGGGATTCGAATTTGATCCGACTCAGCGGCGAAGCAGGCGGTTCGTGAGACGCGGCGCAGGACAGTCCCATTCCGGTCGCGCCTCGGCGCGCCCGACCGAAGCCGAACGCGAGGCGCGGATCGATGCGATCCCGGGGCTTCGCGCGCGGATCGCCGCGCATCAGGTGATTTCCGACGTGGTCGCCAACGGGCACGCGCTCGACGAGCGCTTCGCGCCCGGCGCCGTTCCGAACCGGACGCAGGGACTCGACGCGCGCGACAAGGCGCTGGTGCGCTCGATCGCCACGGTGGCCGTGCGACGGCTGGGCGCGGTGCGTCGCGTGATGTCGCAATTGCTCGACAAGGGCCTTCCGCGTAATGCCGGCCAGCTCGAATGGATGCTGATCGTCGGACTGGCGCAGGTCCTGTTCATGGATACGCCCGATCACGCCGCCGTCGATCTCGCCGTCCGGGCCGCCAAGAGCGATCCCAAGACTGCGGGCTTTTCGGGACTCATCAACGCCTTACTGCGCAATGCGATCCGCGAACGCGAGGCGTTGCTGGCCGATTGCGATCCGCTGAAGGTCGAAGCGCCGCCGTGGCTGGCGCAACGCTGGCGCAAGGCCTGGGGCGAGGAACGCGCCCGCGAGATCGCCGCCGCGCATCTGCTCGAGCCGACGCTCGATCTCACCGTGAAGGACGATGCAGAAGGCTGGGCGAAGCGGCTCGGCGGCGCCGTGCTTCCGACCGGTTCGGTGCGTATAGAAAGCCATGCGCCGGTGCCTGAGCTCGAAGGCTATGCGCTCGGGCGCTGGTGGGTGCAGGACGCCGCCGCCGCCCTGCCGGCGCGGCTTCTGAAATTCGCGCCCGGCGCGCGCGTGCTCGACCTCTGCGCGGCGCCTGGCGGCAAGACGGCGCAGCTCGCCGAAGCCGGCGCCGAGGTGGTCGCGCTCGACCGCTCGGCCGAACGGCTGAAGCAATTGCAGGCCAATCTGGAGCGGCTCGGCCTGCACGCCGATGTCGTGGTGGCCGACGCCGCTTCCTGGAGCGCCGAGCCGTTCGAGGCGGTGCTGGTCGATCCGCCCTGTTCGGCGACCGGCACGATCCGCCGCCATCCCGACGTGCAATGGACCAAGAAGCCAGGCGACATCGACCAGCTCGCCGCCCTCCAGAGCCGCATCCTCGACCGGGCGGCGACCTTGACCCGGGCGGGAGGCTGCCTCGTCTATTGCACCTGCTCGATCGAGCCCGAGGAGGGGGAGGCGCAGATCGCCGCGTTCCTCAGGCGGAATCCAGATTTCCGGCGTGAGAGGATCGAGCCCGGCGAGGCCGGCCTCCCGGCGGAATTCGTCACCGCCGACGGCGATCTGAGGACGCTGCCGGCCTTCTGGCCCAACCAAAACCCGCGGATGGCGGGTCTCGACGGCTTCTACGCCGCCCGGCTCCGCCGGCAGGGTTAACAGAAGCTAAACTCTTCATTCCTACTTAGTTTATAGTCACCGGTTCCTCCCGGCGGCGACGAGCGGCGGCGTCGGGACAAGTCGCAGGGGTATCAACGCTGGCCAACGCCACTCTGGCCGAACGTGCGAAGCTGGCCACGCTGGTCTCCGTCCAGCGTGCGACGGCGTTCGGCCGGGCCGTGCTTTTGCCGGCCCGCGCGCTCGGCCGGCTGAGGACGCGTACGCCCGAACGGCTGCTGATCGTGCCGCAGGACATCAGGACGGCCGACGCCACGCGCGCCGACGACATTTACGCCGGCTATTTCGCCTTCGGCGGCCGGATCGTGAACACGCAGGGCCGCTCCCCCTTCGAGCTGCCTGCCCCCAATCCGGAATGGCGCCGTGCGCTCTGCGGGTTCGGCTGGCTGCGGCACCTGCGCGCCGCCGATACGGCGTTGGCGCGCGCCAATGCCCGCGCGCTGGTCGATGATTATCTCGCTGCGCGCAATCGGGTCGCCACGCTGCCCGACGCCGATGCGGCGACGACGGCGCGCCGGATCATGTCCTGGCTCAGCCAGACGACGTTGCTGCTCGAAGGCGCCGACGCCGAATTCTACCATCGCTTCCTCAAGGGCGTGGCGCGCGATGCGGCGCAATTGCAGCAAGCCTATGGCGCGACCGCCGGGATCGGGAGGCTGCAGGCGGCGGTGGCGCTCGCCCTGTTCTCGCTGTGCGCGGACGTTTCGACAGCGCGGCAGGCGCGGGCGACCGCGCAGCTCTCCGGCGCGATCGACGAGCAGGTTCTGCCGGACGGCGGCCATGTCGGTCGCAACCCGCAGACGCTGGTGGACCTCCTGCTGGATTTTCTGCCGTTGCGGCAGGCCTATGCGGCGCGCGGCGTGACGCCGCCGCAGGCGCTGCTCAACGCGATCGACCGGATCATGCCGGCGCTGCGCATGTTGCGTCACGGCGACGGATCGCTCGCGCTGTTCAACGGCATGAGCGTTACCGCGCCCGACGGCCTCGCCGTCGTGCTCGCCTATTATGACGCGCGCGGACAGGCCATGACCAGCGCGCCCTATTTCGGATACCAGCGGCTCGAGGCGGATGGTTCCGTTGTGATCGTCGACGCCGGGCCGCCGCCGCGGCGCCCCTATTCCGGGCAGGCTCACGCCGGGTGTCTCGCCTTCGAATTCTCGGTTGGTCCGGATCGTCTCGTCGTCAATTGCGGCGCGCCTTCGCTGCAAGCGGCCGCCATCCGCGAGGCGGCGCGCGCCACCGCCGCCCATTCGACGCTGACGATCGACGATCGGTCCTCCTGCCGCATCGCCTCGGGCGCCGGCCTCGAACGCGTGGTCGCCGGCCAGATCGTCGCCGGGCCGCAAAACGTCGCCGCCGAGCGTCGGGCGCTCGACGACGGCGTGCTGCTCGAGACCTCGCACGACGGCTACGCGCGAGGCTTCGGCCTGATCCACGAGCGCAGGCTCGCGCTGAAGTCCGACGGCGCGCAACTCGTCGGCGAGGACCGGCTGGTCGCCGCGAGCCAGTCGGGCCAGGCGGCGCCGCAGGCATTCGCGCTGCGTTTTCACATTCATCCCTCCGTACGCCTGGAGCGCGGGGAGGACGCAGCGAGCGTGCTGCTCGAATTACCCTGCGGCGAGCGCTGGCTGTTCGAGGCCGCGGGCGCGCCGCTCGCCGTCGAGGAAAGCGTGCTGTTCGCCAGTCCGGACGGGGCGCGGGCTTGCGAGCAGATCGTGGTTTCTGGCCGGGCGGAGCCCGGCGCCGAGGTCCAGTGGGCCTTTTCCCGGACCTGACAGGCCAGAAACGGGTTTTCCCGGGCCGGCCGATGCTCTAGAACAGCGCCGCATGTCAGCCTGACGCCCCGTGGCGAAGGCTCAGCCGCAACCACCGACCGGGACAGGGAAATGGCCGCAGGACCGCGCACGCTGTACGACAAGATCTGGGACGACCATGTCGTCGATACTCAGCCCGACGGCACGTGCCTTCTCTACATCGACCGTCATCTCGTGCATGAAGTGACGAGCCCGCAGGCTTTCGAGGGCCTTCGCATGGCCAAGCGCAAGGTGCGCGCGCCGGAGAAGACGCTCGCCGTCGTCGACCACAATGTGCCGACGACCGATCGTTCGAAGCCGATCGAGGATCCCGAATCCAAGGCGCAGGTCGAACAACTGGCGCTCAACGCCAAGGAATTCGGCATCGAATATTACGACGAGCACGACATTCGCCAGGGCGTCGTCCACATCATCGGGCCGGAGCAAGGCTTCACGCTGCCGGGCATGACGATCGTGTGCGGCGACAGCCACACCTCGACGCATGGCGCATTCGGTTCGCTGGCGCACGGCATCGGCACGTCGGAAGTCGAGCACGTGCTCGCCACGCAGACGCTGATCCAGAAGAAGGCGAAGAACATGCTGGTGCGCGTCGACGGCAAGTTGCCGCCGGGCGTGACGGCGAAGGACATCGCGCTCGCCGTGATCGGCAAGATCGGCACGGCGGGCGGCACCGGCCACGTCATCGAATACGCGGGCGAAGCGGTGCGCGACCTTTCGATGGAAGGCCGCATGACGCTGTGCAACCTGTCGATCGAGGGCGGCGCGCGCGCCGGCATGGTCGCGCCGGACGAGAAGACCTTCGCCTATCTGAAGGATCGCCCCAAGGCGCCGAAAGGCGCGGCGTGGGATGCGGCGCTCGCTTACTGGAAGACGCTGAAGTCCGACGAGGGCGCGCATTTCGACACAGTCGTCACGCTCGACGCCGCCAGCCTGCCGCCGGTCGTCACCTGGGGCACGAGCCCCGAAGACGTGATCACGATCGACGGCGTGGTGCCGCGTCCGCAGGACGCCGCCAACGAGGCGAAGCAGGCGGCCGTGGCCCGCGCGCTCGAGTACATGGGCCTTAAGGGCGGCGAGAAGATCGCCGACGTGAAGATCGACCGCGCCTTCATCGGCTCGTGCACCAACGGCCGCATCGAGGACCTGCGCGCGGCGGCGGCCGTGGCAAAGGGCAAGAAGGTCGCGTCTCACGTCAGCGCGATGGTCGTGCCGGGTTCGGGTCTGGTGAAGCAGCAGGCCGAGGCCGAAGGCCTCGACAAGATCTTCATCGAAGCGGGTTTCGAATGGCGTGAGCCGGGCTGCTCGATGTGCCTTGCGATGAACCCCGACAAGCTGGCGCCGGGCGAGCGCTGCGCCTCGACGTCGAACCGCAATTTCGAGGGTCGTCAGGGTTTCCGCGGCCGCACGCATCTGGTCTCGCCGGCCATGGCGGCGGCGGCGGCGATCGCCGGGCACTTCGTGGATGTGCGGACGTTCAAATAGGCGGACGCGAATTTCCTTCGGCAAGGCCGCCTTCGGGCGGCCTTTGCTTTTTCAGCGCGCCACGACGATGCGCAACGGCTCCGCGACCGCCTCGATCGCGACAGGCGTCGTTCCGAAAGCGTCGCCGTCGACCTGCACGGGGACAGGCCGCCCCGCCGTCAGCCGCGCTTTGAGGATCGGCGTTTCGGCGATCAGCGGGCCAGCGTCCTTCGTGTGGAAAAGCATGGACCAGCCAATGCGCAGCAGGCTTGCGAAATCGTCGCGTTTCGCCAGCACGAGGCTGAGGCCGGGGCGGTCGGTCGCCGTCTCGCGTGCGATCAGATGCGGACCGCCGTAGCAGGCGGCATTCGCGACGATCGCGATGCGGGCCGACATCGTTCCACGATCGGACTCGACAACGACATCCGGCGTGCGGGCGTCGCGCAGCGCGGCGAATGCAGCGACGATGAACGCGAACTTGCCGGTGCGGCGCTTCAGCTCCGGCGACACCTTGTGCACGGCGGCCGCGTCGAGGCCGGCGGAAACCATGAGAAAAAACGCACGCCCGTTGGCAAGGCCGTAATGAAGCGGCCGCGTGCGCCCGGCGGCGATCATGTCGGCGATTTCGTCGGCCTTGCGCGGCAGGCCCAATTCGTGGGCGAGCACATTGGCCGTGCCGCCGGGTATGGCTATCAACGCCGGCTTTGCGCCTTCACGCGCGTGCAGGCCTGCGACCGCCTCGCCGATCGTGCCGTCGCCGCCGCAAACAGCGATGGCGTCGCACGAATGCCAGGTCGTCTCGGCGATGCGCCTGATATCTCCCTGCGACCTGGTGAGGATTGTCTCGACGTCGACGCCGCGCACGCGCAGGCGCGCCTCGATTTCATCGATCACGCTCGCGCGGAAGCTGCCCGCCGCCGGATTGGCGAGGATCACGAGCGAGCGGATTTCGATCCGTTCGGAAACGGCGGCGTCAATTGTCACGCCGCCGTCATAACCCATTTTGACGGCGTCGGTTCATCCGGGTGCGCAAAATAAAAGGCAGCCGCGATGCGACTGCCTCTTGTTCCCGATACGGGGCCGATCAGCCCCAGTGACGGTGGCGCCACCCCCAGTGACGATGACGCCAGCCGTAATGGTGACCGCGCCCCCAGCCGTGATGCCAGCCGCGACCGCCGCGCCAATGGACTTCCTGCGTCGCCTGAGGCGGCTGAGCCGCGCGGTCGACGGAGGGCTGCGTAACGATGACGGGGCCTGCGACGACCGGCGCCGCTGCGCAGATGCCCCCTAGTGCGAGCGACGCGATGAGCAGCTTCCTCATTCCTTTCCCTCCGGGTTCATGTTCGAAGTCCGTAGAACACGCGAGCAATGCGGCGGTTCCGCCTCAGAAGGTCACCTTCCTGTTCTCGCCGATCTCCGGCGGCTTGCCAGTCAAACGCGCCTTGGCGTAGCCGTAGGCGTAGACCATGGCGCCGCTCGGCGCGTCCCAATATTCCGCCGTGTCGACGACGACCTCGATCAGCGCGATCTCGCTTTCCTCGGGTCCTTTAGGAAACCAGACGCGCGCCGCTTCGGTCCAGAGTTCCCTGATCTTGTCGCGATCGGTGACGACGCGCGCCGTTCCGCGCACCGACACGTAGTTCTGGTCCTTTGGTTCGGAATAGGCGACCAGCACCAGCGGCACGGCGCGGATCTCGTCGAGTTTCGGCGAATCCGCCGACGTCATGAACCACAGACGATCGGTGAATTCCCTGTTCACCGCCGACATGGGGCGCGCCGACATGTGCCCTTCCGCGTCGCGCGTCACCAGCATGGCGGCGCGAATGTCCTTGACCAGTTCCCAGACCTTCGCGCGCGCCGCGTCGGAATTGGCAGCTTCCATGCCGAGTTCCCCTATGCTGATCTTGTTGGAAACAGCCGCGTAAACGCCGGTTTGCGACGCGCGGTTCCCTCGTGCGATGCTCCGCTCATGTCATCGAGCACAGACTGGAACGCCATCGCGTCGCCGACGCTGGCCGAAATGGAGAACTTGGCCCACGACGCGTTCGACGCATTGCCGTCGAGCTTTCGCGCCCTGTGCGAAGGCGTCGTCATTCGCGTCGAGGATTTTCCCGACGATGAGACGCTGGACGACATGAAATGCGAAACAGAGTTCGACCTGCTCGGCCTGTTTCGCGGTCGCGGGCTGGCGCAGGGCGAGGTTTTCGCGCAGAGCGGGCAGATGCCGAACATGGTGTGGCTCTACCGGCGTCCGATCCTCGACTATTGGGCCGACGGCGAAGACAGTCTCGGCTCGATCGTCCGGCACGTGCTGGTGCACGAGATCGGCCATCATTTCGGATTGAGCGACGCCGACATGGAGAGGATCGAACGCGAGGCGGAATAGAGATCGGCTAGCCGCGCTTCTTCACCAGATATTTGTGTTCGCCGTCGAGCACGAGCTCGCGCTTCTGGTTGTGAACGGTGGCGCGCATGACGATGACGCCGGTCGTGCGCTGGGGTTTCAGGTCGACGATCTCAAGCGCCGGATAGAGCGTGTCGCCGTCGACCACGCCGGCGAGAAACCTGCAGGATTGCTCGACGAAGGCGACGAGGGAATCCGAGACCTCGTGCGGGAACTCGCCGGCGCCGGCGGCGGTGAAGCACATGACCTGCAGGCCGTGCGCGAGCAGGCCGCCGTACCCGCGCCTGCGGCAATATTCGATGTCGTAGTGGATCGGGTGATTGTCGCCGGAGACGACCTGGAAGGCGGCGAAATTGGCCGAGGTGACGGTGCGGCTCGGCAGGACATAGCGCTCGCCGATTCGGAAGTCCTCGAACCAGCGCTGGGCAGCGCCGATATGCGCCTGCGGGTCGAAAGCCTCGTCGGTCCTGTTCATTTTTTCCGTGCTCCCTTGGCGGGTATGGTGGGCGGCGGGCGGGGCGGGGTCAATCGGCCGCGCCGGCCGGCGCGGTTTGCGCGGGCGCCCCCCATTTGCTAACACGCCCTCAAACCGCGCCATCCGAAGGCCTGCCACATGGACAAGTTCACCAAGCTCACGGGCGTCGCCGCGCCGCTGCCGATCGTCAACATCGACACGGACATGATCATCCCGAAGCAGTATCTGAAGACGATCGCGCGCACCGGGCTCGGCAAGGGCCTGTTCTCGGAGATGCGCTACAAGGAGGACGGTTCGGAAAATCCGGATTTCGTCCTCAACAAGCCGGCCTATCGCAAGGCGCAGATCATCGTGGCGGAAGACAATTTCGGCTGCGGCTCGTCGCGCGAACATGCGCCGTGGGCGCTGCTCGATTTCGGTATCCGCTGCGTGATCTCCACGAGCTTTGCCGACATCTTCTACAACAATTGCTTCAAGAACGGCATTCTGCCGATCAAGGTGTCGAAGGAAGACCTCGCCAAGCTGATGGACGACGCCGGGCGCGGGTCGAACGCCACGCTGACCGTCGATCTGGAAGCGCAGGAAATCCGCGGGCCGGACGGCGGCGTCGTGAAGTTCGACATGGACCCGTTCCGCAAGAAGTGCCTGATCGAGGGCCTCGACGATATCGGCCTGACGATGGTCAAGGGCGGCAAGATCGACGAATTCGAGAAGAAGCTCGCGGGCCGCGCCTGGGCGTAAGAGCCGCTGTCATGCCCGGGCTCGTCCCCGGCATCCACGCCAGCCAGACCCGGAATGGCGGCCCGTTAGGCAGCGATCGCTTCAGTATCGTTGTACGCGCGTCCCGACGTGGATGGCCGGGACAAGCCCGGCCATGACGACCTGAAAGATGCTTCCTCCCGAAAGCAAAAAAGGCCGCGCAATGCGCGGCCTTTCTGTTTGCATATGCTGCGGCTTACTTGCCGCCGCGATTGG
This sequence comes from Beijerinckiaceae bacterium, assembly GCA_046349215.1. GTDB lineage: Bacteria > Pseudomonadota > Alphaproteobacteria > Rhizobiales > Beijerinckiaceae > JAJXWB01. The sequence continues at coordinate 293,968 of JAXMCV010000004.1, read as the reverse complement.
CGATCAGGTCGTCGACGACGCCGGGATCGGCCAACGTCGAGGTGTCGCCGAGCGAGCCGAATTCGTTTTCCGCGATCTTGCGCAGGATGCGGCGCATTATCTTGCCGGAGCGGGTCTTCGGCAGGCCGGGCGCGAACTGGATCACGTCCGGCGAGGCGATCGGGCCGATCTCCTTGCGGACATGCGCGACCAGTTCCTTGCGCAATTCCTCGGTCGCCTCGACGCCTTCCATCACGGTGACGTAGGCGTAGATGCCCTGGCCCTTGATGTCGTGCGGGAAGCCGACGACGGCGGCTTCGGAGACCGCGTCGTGCGAGACGAGTGCGCTTTCCACTTCCGCCGTGCCCATGCGATGGCCGGACACGTTGATGACGTCGTCGACGCGGCCGGTGATCCAGTAATAGCCGTCGGCGTCGCGCCGGCAGCCGTCGCCGGTGAAATACTTGCCGACATAGGTCGAGAAGTAGGTCTGCACGAAACGTTCGTGGTCGCCATAGACCGTGCGCATCTGGCCGGGCCACGAATCAGCGATCACGAGATTGCCCTCGCAGGCGCCTTCGATGACATTGCCCGAGGCGTCCACGACTTCAGGCTTCACGCCGAAGAACGGACGGGTCGCCGAGCCCGGCTTCAGGGCGGTCGCGCCCGGCAGCGGCGTGATGAGAATGCCGCCGGTCTCCGTCTGCCACCACGTATCGACGATCGGGCAGCGGCGTTCGCCGACCACGCGGTGATACCATTCCCAGGCTTCCGGATTGATCGGCTCGCCGACCGAGCCCAGCAGGCGCAGGCTCTTGCGCGAGGTCTTCTTCACCGGCTCTTCGCCGGCGCCCATCAGCGAGCGAATGGCGGTCGGCGCGGTGTAGAAGATGTTGACCTTGTGTTTGTCGACCACTTCCCAGAAGCGCGAGATCGTCGGGTAGTTGGGGATGCCCTCGAACATCAGCGTCGTCGCGCCGTTGGCGAGCGGGCCGTAGACGATATAGCTGTGCCCGGTCACCCAGCCGACGTCGGCCGTGCACCAGTAGATGTCGCCCTCGTGATAGTCGAAGACGTACTGATGCGTCATAGACGCGTAGACGAGATAGCCGCCGGTCGTGTGGACGACGCCCTTCGGCGCGCCGGTCGAACCCGAGGTGTAGAGCATGAACAGCGGGTCTTCCGCGTTCATCTCGGTGGGCGGGCAATCGGCGGAGGCCTTGGCGACCTCGTCGCCATACCAGACGTCGCGGCCGTCGACCCAGTCGATCTTGCCGCCGGTGCGTTTGACGACGACCATCGTCTTCACGAAGCCTGATTTCTTGACCGCCTCGTCGGCGTTGACCTTCAGCGGCACCTTTCGGCCGCCGCGCAGGCCTTCGTCGGCGGTGATGACGAGCTTCGACTTGCAGCCTTCGATGCGGGCGGCGAGCGAATCCGGCGAGAAGCCGCCGAAGACGATCGAGTGGACCGCGCCGATGCGCGCGCAGGCGAGCATGGCGTAGGCCGCTTCCGGGATCATCGGCAGGTAGATGGTGACCGTGTCGCCCTTGCCGACGCCATGCGCCTTGAACACGTTGGCGAGCTTGCAGACCCGCTCGTGCAGTTGCTTGTAGGTGATGTGCTCGGATTCGGCGGGGTTGTCGCCTTCCCAGATGATCGCCGTCTGGTCGCCGCGCTTGGCGAGGTGGCGGTCGATGCAGTTCATCGACACGTTGGTCGTGCCGTCCTCGAACCACTTGATCGACACGTTGTGCGGATCGTAGCTGGTGTTCTTCACCTTGGTGAACGGCTTGATCCAATCGATGCGCTTGCCGTGCTCGGCCCAGAAGCCGACCGGATCGTCGACCGAGCGCTTGTACATTTCCTGGTACTTGGCGTCGTCGACGAAGGCGCGCGCCTTGGCGTCCGCGGGGACGGGATAAACTTTCTCGGACATGACGACCTCCCGGCACGCGCGCAAAGGCGCGCGTTCTTTGTCTTGAATCCGGGCGGATTATGCGCCAATGCCGCGATGCGGAACAAGGCGGGGAAATGTCGAACTTTGGTCGGTTCGACCTTCGGCTAGGGCCGGGATGCAGGCCAATTCAGGTCTTTACGGGCATTCCTTGTTGATGCGGGCCAGCGCGTCGCCGACGCCGCTCAGCGAATAGGTGTCCGTCGAGGCATTGCCCTTCAGCGAGGCGGCGCGCACGACGAGCTTCTGCCCACGTTTCAGCGCCTCGATGAAGCGGCCTTCCTCGGCCGGGTTTTTCAGCCAGGCGTTCGAGCCCTTGGCGACGAGGTCGAACGTGTTCGAACCGATCTCCGCGCGGGGCTCGGACTTCGCCGACGTCGTCTTTGCATCCGTCATGGCGAAACCCATAATCACCGATACTTCGTTGCGGACATTCTCGGTCGGGCGATTGGAAATGAAAATGTAGGCGTCGTCGCGCTTGAGGGTGGCGGGCGCGCGCTCCTTCGGCTTTGCCAGCGCATAGCAGGTCTTGCCCTTGCCCTGCGCGGTGAAGGCGCCCCATTCGCCATAGCTGCCGACCTGGGTCGACTTGGGCGCGGCGTCGGACTTCTTGGCGTCGGATTTGGAACTGGCGGCGGGCTTGCCCTTCGCCTCTTTCGCCGAAACGGAAGGCGCGAGCGGCGCGCAAAGAAGGAGCGCCAGCGCGGCGCGAGCGAACGGTCGAATCATGACGGGCATCTTATCCAATCTGTTGCGGCGCCGCGACGGCGCGCGCAGGAAACTCAGGGATCGCGGCGAAAATCGGACCGGGGCCAGAGTGTGCCATAGCGCTCTTTCGCTCAAGCCCCGGTCCCGCTATCGTCCGCCCGCATCAACGGAGGGGTTCATGCATTCCAGCCTTTCGCGCCTGCGGGCCGTCTTTGCAGCCATCGTCGTCGGCCTCTCGGTCGCGGGCTGCGGATACAATACGATCCCGACGGCGGAGGAAAACGCCAAGGCCAAGTGGGCGGAGGTGCAGAACCAGTACCAGCGCCGCGCCGACCTCATTCCGAACCTCGTCGCGACCGTCCAGGGCTACGCCAAGCAGGAAAAGGACGTGCTGACCTCGGTGATCGAGGCCAGATCAAAGGCCACATCCGTCAAGATCGACGCTTCGCAGCTCACCGATCCGGAGAAGGTCAAGCAGTTTCAGGACGCCCAGAACCAGCTTTCCGGCGCGCTCGGTCGGCTGATCGCGGTGTCGGAGGCCTATCCGGACCTGAAATCCAATGCGAACTTCCTGGCCCTGCAGTCGCAGCTCGAAGGCACGGAAAACCGGATTTCGGTGGCGCGGCGCGACTATGTGCAGGCCGTGCGCGACTACAATCTGACGCTCAGCACGTTCCCGTCCCTGATCTGGGCGAAGACGATCTTCGCGGGCAACAAGCCGATGGCCGCCTTCACGGCCTCGGATGACGCGCAGAAGCCGCCGTCGGTGAAATTCTGAAGCCAGCGATGAAGCACGCGAACGACGGGGCGCTGTCCTTCTCCCGAACGCGGGAGAAGGCGTCTTCGGCCGCCGTTTCGTTCGCCATGGCGGTCGCCGCCCTATTCTTCGTAACCGCGGCGATCGCCGCCTTCACCTTCCCCGCGCTCACCGGCCGCGTGGTTGACCAGGCGAACATCCTTTCGCCGGCGACGCGCAGCGCCATCGAGACCAAGCTGAAAGACCTCGAGGACAAGTCCGGCATCCAGTTCGTGGTCGCGACCGTCCCGTCGTTGCAGGGTTCCGACATCGAGACCTTCTCGGTCGATCTCGCGCGCAACTGGAAGCTCGGCGAGGCGACGAAGAACAACGGCCTGCTGCTGCTTGTCGCGCCCAACGAGCGCAAGGTGCGCATCGAGGTCGGCTATGGCCTCGAAGGCACGATGACCGACGCCATGTCGAGCGTCATCATTTCCAACGCGATCGTCCCGAAATTCCGCGCCGGCGATTTTCCCGGCGGGGTTGCGGCCGGCGTCGATGCGGTGATCGACGCCCTGACGGTGGATTCGGCGGACTGGCACGGACGCTCGAAGATCCGCGTCGACCAGCAGCAGGATCCGCTCGACGACCTGCTGCCGTTCCTGGTCATGCTGGCCCTGTTCATCTTCATCGCCTGGGTGATGTCGCGCAATGCGCGCGGCCCGACCGGGCGTTGGGTGAATACGGGCAACAAGACGATCTTCATTCCGACGAGCGGCGGCTGGAGCAGCGGCTCCGGCGGCGGCTGGAGCAGCGGCGGCGGCGGATTTTCCGGCGGCGGCGGTTCGTTCGGCGGCGGCGGCGCCTCGGGGAGCTGGTGATGATCTCGGACCAGGATCGCCAACGCATTTCCGACGCCATCCGCGCCGTCGAGGAAAAGACTTCGGGCGAGATCGTCTGCGTCCTGATGCGCTCGGCCTCCGCCTATTCCTACGCGCCGGTGCTTTGGGCGACCTTCGTCGCTCTCGTGACGCCCTGGCTGCTCCTCGCCTTCACGCACCTGAGCGTGGTGCGCATGCTGACCTGCCAGGTCGCGGTCTTCATCGCGGTCGGCCTGATCCTGTCGCTGTCGCCGCTGCGCTTCGCGCTGGTGCCGCCGGCGATCAAGCGCAAGCGCGCCCACCGCGCCGCGATGGAGCAGTTTTTCGCACGCGGCGTCACGCAGGCCAGGAACCGGATGGGCGTGATGATCTTCGTGGCCCTCGGCGAGCACTACGCGCGCGTCATCGCCGACGACGGCGTTGCGACTCTTGTTGATCAGCGCGCATGGCAGGCCACTGTCGACGCCCTGACGCGGGAGATCGCGGCCGGCCGCATCGCCGAAGGCTTCATCGATGCGATCGGTCGATGCGGCGAGGTCCTGGCGCGACACGCGCCGCCGGACGGCGAGGCGCATGTCGTGCCGGACAGAATCTACGTGATCTGATCAATTGGCCTGCGCGGCGCCGATGATCGCGCCGGGCCTGTCGGGCGAGCCTTCCTGCACGAGCGCGACATAGCGCATGTCGGCATTGGCCAGCGGCGCCTCGAAATGCGCGGCCGAACCGGTCCATTCGCCGAGCCGGGTTATCTTGCGCACCACATTGGTGTAGTCGAGCGTCTTGCCGGCGTTTTCGCCGCGGCCGACCTCGACGCTGGCGCGCGGAAGGATTTCGGCGAGCCAGACCGAGGCCTTGCCTGCGCCTGCGCCGACGTCGATCGAAACGCGATCGTTGGCGACGCGCGCGCCGACATCCACCGACAGCGCGTTGGCGCGCGCGGCGATGGCCCCTTCCAGCGCCTTGCGGTCGGAGCCGACGACATGCGTCGCGCCGTCGATCACCGCCTGTGGCGTGTAGACCTGGCCGTCGCCGCGCGCGGCAGCGTAGCCCTTCTGGCGCTTTGTGCAGGCGGGGCTGGCGAACGTGTCTTTCCAGCCGATGTAGTCCCAGTAATCGACAGGCAGCGACAGCACGACGAGCGAAGGATCGCGCGCCATTTCGCCGACGATGCGGTCGGCGGGCGGACAGGAGGAGCAGCCCTGGCTCGTGAACAGTTCGACGACGCCGCGCGGACGATCCGCCGCCACGGCGGCGGTCGTGCACATCGCAAGCGCTAGCAGGAGGCAGGGTTTGCGCATCGGGACCTTCATCGGAAGGCACCATAGGCCTGCGACGCGCCCTCCAGAACTCACATTGCGGTGAGAGCCGCGTGAGATTGGTCAAGAGCCTCGCAGCGCGCGCAGCACCTTTTGTCCCGGCCGGCCGCGCGGCGGCATGCCGATCTGCTTTTCGATCGCCATGATGGCGTCGCGCGTCTTCTGGCCGACGGCGCCGTCGGGCTCGCCGACGTCGAAGCCGCGCGCGATCAGCAGGCGCTGCAATTCGCGCCGCTCGGAGCGCGAAAGGCCGAGGTCGTCGGTCGGCCATTGTCCCTGCACGCCGGGCTTCCCGCGCAACTTGTCGGACAGGATCGAAATGGCGAGCGCATAGGCGTCGGAGCCATTGTAGGAAAAGGCGGCGTCGTAGTTGCGGAACACGAGAAAGCCGGGGCCTTCCGGGCCGGCCGGCAGCAGGAGCGCCGCGGGACCCGCGCCGCCGAGGCCGCCGCCGCCGAACTTGCGGATGCCCTGGCTCTCCCAGAAGGAGACGGGATGGCGGGTCGTGCGGCCGGACGGGCCGCGGTAGCCCGAGGGAACCTGCACTTCGTACCCCCAGGACTGGCCCGTGGCCCAATGGCCGGCCTTGTCCAGATAATTGGCGGTCGAGAAAAGGGCGTCCGGCACGGAGTTGACGAGGTCGCGCCGTCCGTCGCCGTCGCCGTCCACCGCAAGCCGCAGATAGGTGGACGGCATGAATTGCGTGTGTCCGAAGGCGCCTGCCCAGGACCCCCACAGATCCTCGGCGTCGAGATCGCCGCGCTGGATGATCTTCAGCGTCGACATGAGTTCGCCGCGGAAATAATCCTGCCGGCGCGAGCCGAGGCAGACGATCGTCGACAAGGCCTGCGGCAGGTAGAATTTCTTGCCCGCCTTGCCGAAATCGGATTCGACGCCCCAGACGGCTGCGATCGTGTAGCGGTCGACGCCGTATTTCTGTTCGGCGCCGGCGAGCGCGCTCGCATATTGCTTCATGGCGGAGCGGCCGTCGGCGACCTTCTCGTCGTCGGTCAGCGATGCCAAATAGTCCCAGATCGGCGTCTTGAACTCCGGCTGGTTGCTCATCAGCTCGAGCACTTTCGGCTCCGCCGTCACGCCCTTGAAGGCTTCGTCGAACGTCTTGGCCGATATGCCCTGGGCTTCGGCCTGCGACTTCAGGGAGGCGACGCAGGAGGCGAAATCCGCGGCGGCGGGCGAAGCGAGGCCGAGCGCGGACAAGCCGAGCGCAGCGAAAAGCGAGAGCGGGCGCGCGATTTTCATGGGCGAGAGGCTAACCGGGGCCGTTTAACGGGTCATTAACGATAATTTCTGGCCCGCGAAATTGACCGGACAATGACCAAGCTTAAGCTCTTACGATGCGCGCAGGGCTCGCCAATCCTCTGCTGGCGTCGGCGGCCGGCAAGGCCGGCGCGTTGGCGGCGCGCCCTCGATCTCGTCTATCCGCCGGTCTGCATCGCCTGCCGGCGCGCGACTTCAGGGCATTTCGGACTTTGTCCGTCCTGCTGGACGCAGATGCGCTTGATCGAGCGGCCGTTCTGCGAGCGGCTGGGCGCTCCCTTCGATGTCGACCTCGGCCAGCCCGGCCTGCTGTCGCCGGACGCCATCGCCAATCCTCCTGTCTTCGCGCGGGCGAGGTTTGCGCTCTTCGACGACGGGCCGGCGCGGCTGATCGTCCACCGGCTCAAATAATACGACGGGCTGGAGATCGCCCGGCGGCTCGGCAAGTGGATGGCGCGGGCCGGCGCCGACCTGCTCGACGCGGCCGACCTGCTCGTTCCGTGCCGATGCATCGGCTGCGCCTGGCCGGCCGCCGCCACAATCAGGCGGCGCTGCTGGCGGCCGCCATCTCCCGCGAAACGCGCGTTCCTGCCGCCATGCAGGCCGTGGAGCGTGTGAAGGCGATGCCGCCACAGGTCGGTCTCAGCAAGCCGCAGCGCGCCGCCAACCTGCAGGGCGCGTTCCGCCCGTCGGTGGCAGGCCGGATGGCGCTGCTCGACAGGAGGATCGTGCTGGTCGACGACGTGATGACATCCGGCGCCACCGCCAACGCGGCGGCGCGCGCGCTGCTCAGGGCGGGCGCGAAGAGCGTGGATGTCCTCATCTTTGCGCGGGTTGTGACCAACGCATGACATCACATATAAGCGGGACGCGCGAGGATCAGACCATGCAGCCTGTGACGATCTACACGAAATATTCCTGCCCTTATTGCCACGCGGCGAAGGACCTGCTCGAGCAGAAGGGCGTGGCCTTCGAGGAGATCCCCGTCGACGGCGACCGCGCCAAGCAGGCAGCAATGGCGGAAAAGGCTAACGGTCGCTCGACCGTGCCGCAAATCTTCATCGGCGGCGCGCATGTCGGCGGCTGCGACGATCTCTTCGACCTCGAAGCGCAGGGCAAGCTCGACGGATTGCTCGCAGGCTGAATCATGATCCGTTACGCGCTGGTCTGCGACCAGTCCCACGAATTCGAAAGCTGGTTTCCCGGCGCCGCCGCCTACGAGCAGCAGGTCAACCGCGGGCTGGTGACGTGTCCGGTCTGTAATTCGGCGCGCGTATCGAAGCAGATCATGGCGCCCAATGTCGCGCGCACCGACCGCGGCGAAACGACCGAAGCCATGCCGCAGGCGCAGCAGGTGACGATGCTGGACGAAAAGATGACGGCGCTGCGCGAAATGATGCGCGAGATGCGCCAGCACATCATGCAGAACACGACGGATGTCGGCGCGTCGTTTCCGGAAGAGGCGCGGAAGATTCACGACGGCGAAGCGGAAGCCCGTCCGATCCGCGGCGAGGCGAGCTGGGAAGAAGCGCGCGAACTGCTGGACGACGGAATCCAGGTCCTGCCTATTCCGCCGCTACCGGACGAACGGAACTGATCTCGCGCGCCGCCCGCCGGAAATCCTGCGGCGGTCTCCCGAACACGCGCACGAAGGCGCGCCGCATCCGCTCCGCGTCGCCGAAGCCGCTGCGCTCGGCGATCATGTCCACCGAAGGCGCGCCGGCTTCGATCTGCGCGCGGGCGTGATCGAGGCGCAGGCGTTCGATCGCCTTTGCCGGCGTTACGCCGGTCGCGCGCCGGAAGGCGCGCGCGAAATTGCGCGGGCTCATGGCGGCCTGTGTGGCGAGGTCCTCGACCGACAGCGGTTGCTGCAACCTCTCGCCGGCCCAGCGCATGAGCGCCGCGAACCTGTCGTCCGCGCCCTCGATGTCGAGCAGCGCCGAGAATTGCGACTGGCCGCCGGCGCGTCGGTGGTAGACGACGAGCTGGCGCGCGACGTCGCGGGCGACGTTCTCGCCGAGATCGTCGGCGATCAGGCCCAGCGACAGATCGATGCCGGCGGTGATGCCGGCCGACGTCCACACGTTTCCGTCTCGCACGAAGATCAGGTCCGGTTCGAGCCGGACGCGCGGAAAGCGCCGCTGGAAATCGGCGGTTCGGCCCCAGTGCGTGGTGGCGCGGCGACCGTCGAGCAGGCCGGCGGACGCCAGCACATAGGCGCCGGAGCAGACGCTGGCGATTCTTCGCGAACGCTCTGCGGCGGCGCGAACGAAGTCGAGCGTTTCGGGATGGGTCGCGGCGGCGCGCGTTCCCTCGCCGCCAGCCACGATCAGCGTGTCGCAATCGCGCGCCTCTTCCATGTCTTCGGCGGCGATCCACAGGCCGGCCGAAGCGCGAACCACGCCGGGGCGCGCCGCGACCAGCCGCAGGCGATACGCGCCCGGCCGGCAGCGGGCGGCGATCTCGAAGGCCGCCATCGGACCGGTCGCGTCGAGAACCTGAAAGTCCTCGAAAATCAGGAAGGCTATCTCGCGAACCGGGTTAATCATATCGCGCACCTTGGCAGAAAAAGCGGGAACATAGTCATTTCCGCCAGAAATCAATCGCGCGATGCTGCGTTCGTCAAACAGGAGAGTCCGATGGCGCAGTCCACGCCCGTAGAGCCTTACGTCGTCGTTTTCGCACTCTATCCGCGCCTGACGCAGCTCGATTTCACCGGCCCGTTCGAGGTGCTCTCTCGCCTGCCCGGGGCGCAAGTCCATGTCGCCTCGCGCGAAGGCGGCGCGGTGCGCAGCGATACGAAGCTGGAATTCTCGAGCCTCGAGCGGCTCGCTGACATTGCGCGCTGCGACCTGATCTGCGTGCCCGGCGGGCCGGGCACGGAGGAAGCCGCGCAGGACGCGGTGTTCCTGGCGGAAATCCGCCGGCTTGCATCGGGCGCGCGCTATGTCACCTCGGTATGTACCGGTTCGCTGATCCTCGGGGCGGCAGGCTTGCTGAAGGGCAGGCGCGCCGCCTGCCACTGGGCATGGCGCGACCTGCTGCCCATATTCGGCGCCATTCCCGACGCCGGCCGCGTCGTGCGTGACGGCAATGTCATCACCGGCGGCGGCGTGACGGCCGGCATCGATTTCGCCCTAACGGCGGCGGCCGAGATCGCCGGCGAGCAGATGGCCCGCGCCATTCAATTGTCGTTGGAATACGCACCGCAGCCGCCGTTCGTTTCAGGGACGCCGGAGGAAGCCGGCCCGGCGCTGGTCGAGACGATCCGGCCGTATTTCGTCGAGCGACGCGACCGCATGGCGGAGGCGCATGGCGGAGTGAAGGCGAGGTGAGCAGGGTGTCGCGGGCGACGCTTTCCGCCGCGCTCACCTAACGCAGCCCGAAGCGGATCGTCACGGCGGTTTCAAACGGACCATCGGGCGGCGGCGGCGTGCGCACCTTTCCCATCATGCGCCTGACCGCCTCGTCGAGAACGTCATGGCCTGAGGACCCGACGATTTCGTAATGCGACACGCGGCCCGCCGCATCGAGGCCGAAGGCGACGCGCACCGCGCCTGTGATCCCCTTGTCGCGTGCTGAGGCCGGATAGACCCGACGACGGTTGAGTTCCGCCGAAACCGTTCCGAGCCACGCCTTCTGAATCGAGCGACGACGATCGGCCTCGGCTTCGTCGGCGCTGAGAAGCGAGGCCGTCTGTTGTGCGCTGGCGGCTGATGCGAGCGTCTGCTTCGGCGGCTGCGTCTCCTGCCTGTCCGGGAGCGGTTCGTCAGCAGCGTCGGGCAAACTCGCTTTGACTTTGGCGTCGCCCGCCGGCGCCGGCTCCATTTGCGCGTTGCTCGCCGCCGAAGGCGGAACGGCGTCGGAGGACGCAGCTTCTGCATTCGCCCCGGCAGCGCTCTCTGTCGCAACGTCCGTTGGAATGTCGCTTGTTCTTGCGGAATCCTGTTCAGCGACCAGTTCCACATCAATGACGTCGGGTTGCAGGACGCCGGGCGTCCGCCAACCGTAGAAGGCGGCTGCGGCGGCAAGATGCATCGCGAGTGAAACGATCAACGCAGGCGCGAGCGCGCTGCGCGCGCCCGACGGCGTCACGAACAGGCGTTGTGGTTCGGCCAAACCTTCCATGTCAGAACTTCTGGCTCACGCCAGCGTAGAAGGCCCGACGCGGCCCGTATTGGGGCGCGAATACGCCGATGCCTGAGCCATCGCGGATTTGGTAGATGCGGTCGAACAGGTTGACCGCGTCGAAGCGCAGCGTGAGCGGGCCGGCGCCTGGAATCTGAAACTCGCGCGACACGCCCGCATTCACCTGCGCATAAGGCGACATGTGCAGCGTATTGGCGAATCCGGCGCGCAATCCGCTGCCGTAAACGAGATCGGCGCTGAACCGCGTTCCATTCCACAGATAGGAGGCGCCGGCGGAACCCGTCCATGTCTGGGCGTGGTCCGTATAGGCGTAATGCCCTGCGAGCCATTGATATTCGTCGGCCTCAAACAGGAACTGGTTCGATGTCACGAGCTTTGCGCGTTGTCTCGCCCAGGCGAGGTTGGCCCAGGCGCGGAAGTTTCCATTTTCGTATTTCGCCTTCAATTCGACGCCGGTGTTGTATGCGGTGTTGTAGTTGAAGGCTTGCAGCACGAGCGCGGCGCCGAATTGTCCGTCGTCGAGCAGGCTTGTCGCGCGCTTGTAGTAGACAGATATGCCGACATCCAACCCGGGCAGGATGCGCTGTTCAATCCCGGCGTCGAAGTAATGCGAACGCTCCGGACGCACTGGCGAGCTTGCGAAGAGTTCCGGCTGCATCGAAGTGTTGAGGTAGAGAAGCGGCGCGCCCGGCGCAGCCAGCAATTGCGGCGGCGGCGTGAAATACCGCGCATATCCGATGTGCAATTTGGTTTCCTCGAACGGTTTCCATACGAGGCTCGCGCGCGGACTAAGCTGGTTGGCCGAAACATATTGCGCGATCTGGTCGAAACGCAGGCCGAGATTAAGCGTGAGTTGCGACGTTATTCGCCATTCGTCCTGGACGTAGGTCGAGAATGACCACCCGGTCTTGGCGCTGTTCTGAGACAGGCCGTAGGCGGCGTCGACCGGATCGCCTGCGTCGTCGAGCGGAAAGACGACGTTCGAAGCGACGCTCTTAGTCCGTTCGACGCTTCCGAGGAAGCCGAAGCGGATCGTGTGATCCGGCAGAACGCGCCATGCTGCGTCTCCCTGAACGCCGTTGACAAGGCTTGTCTGGCGGACGCGGGAGGCTACGCCATTGAACATGAGGTCGCCGACAAGGTCCGGCGAAAAGCGAACGCTGGAGTATCGCGAGAACAGAGCCAGTTGCGTATCGAGATCGCCTACCGTCTTCTGGAGCGCGGCCACATTGTACACGCCGCTTTCCACCTGGTTCTGGTTGAGGCGCGCGGAGTCGAACAGGGACAGGCCAAACGCCGTGAATTGCGGTTGCTGCAGCGGCAGGTTCGGAATCTGGAATTTGTTGACCGCTGCGCCGGACAGTATCGTCACGCGCGTGTCAGGATCGATCGACTTGGCCGCATACAGGAAATACGAACCCTGGCGGCTACGGTCGTGGATCGCCTCGCGCGTCGGGGCCGGGTTTTCGAGGCCCAATCTGTCGGCGCGCAATCTGCCGCCCGCGAAATATTCCCAGCCGTCTGGAGTCGAACCGGAATATTGGCCCGTCGTGGAGACCGTTGCGTGGCTGCCGCCATAGATGCCGACACTGCCTTCCCGAGAGGTCAACCCGGTCTTTGTCACGACATCGATCAGGCCCGATGTTCGAAGGCCGTATTGGGCGGGCAGCGCCCCGGTCACGAGCGAGACTGAACGCAGGAAATTGGCGTCCAGAAATTGTCCGAACCCGGCGACGCCTTCGGGCAAGAGGATGCCGTTCACGCGATACTGGGCGTTGGCGTGCTCGTTGCGGATGTGAATCCCGCCGTTGACCGAGGAATCCAGCGTCACGCCGGGCGCCTGCAACAATATCCTGTCCAGCGTCGTGTTGGCGCCCTGCGGCAGCGCCTCGATCGCCTTCTCGTCGAACTGATACGAATTGGCGCCGGCGCGCGGGGCAAGTCGCGCGCGCGTCGCATCAACGGCCCTGGTCGTCGCTGTGACCGGCGCGGCGTCGGAGGCCGGCGCTTGCGCGGTGGTGGGGCCGAAATCCGTCGCCGGCGGCTGCGTCTCCGGCGCCGGTCTCGGCCTGATCGTTGGCCGGACCGGGGCGGTAGCGCGCCGGGCAGGCGTTGCGGCGGGCGTGGGCTTGCGCCGGGCGACCACACTCACGTCAGGCAGATCGGTTTGCGCTGCGACAAGACCGGCGGGAAGGACCGCGCTCGCGAAGGCGAGAAAACAGCAGACCGGTCGCCATTGCGCGACAATCACTGGCGTCATCGAACTTTTCACTCACCCGGCGTTCCGATGAGCGTAATGTTATATTGTTACATTCGGGTCGCGCAAGCCTCCTTCGCAGCCGCCGCGGAACGGACCAGGACAATGACGCCGCCCGGACGCGGACGTGTCTCGACGGGGATCCAAACAGGGATCGGCGATCGGTAGGCGGAGGCTCGGCCGGTCTGCCCTACCGGCTTGCGAGCGCGGGCTCCTGCCGGCGCCCACGGCGTCTCAACGTGGTGGAAATTCCACTTCGGCGCCGTGTCCGAAACGGGATGTCAGGCAACCCGCTCACTTCGGCTTCTGCGCCGCCATCATGTAATTCACGCCGCAATCGTCCGACGTGCGCCACTCGTCGAAGATCGGATTGTAGACGACGCCGGTGCGGTCGTAGATTTCGAGGTCGGCGGCGCGGAAATCCGCCGCCAGTTCCTGCGGCGTCACGAACTGATGCCAGTTGTGCGTGCCCCTATCGACCCAGCGCAGGATGTATTCGGCGCCGACGATGGCGAGCGCATAGGATTTCAGCGTGCGGTTGAGCGTGGCGGCGAACAGGAAGCCGCCTGGCTTCACCATGCTGGCGGCCGTCGCCACGAAGGCCGTGCGGTCGTTGACGTGCTCGATCACTTCCATGATCAGCACGGCGTCGAATTGAGCGCCGGTCGCGGCGAGGTCCTCGGCTGTCGTCGCGCGATAATCGATCGACAGGCCGCCTTCGGCGGCATGGGCGCGCGCCACCTCGATATTGACGGGCGCCGGATCGATGGAGGTCATGTCAGCGCCGAGGCGGGCGAGCGGCTCTGACAGGATGCCGGCGCCGCAGCCCACGTCGAGAATGGAGAGGCCCTGCAAGGGCGCTTCGGCTGGGCCGGTCACCGCCAGTTCCTCGAACAGGATGTCGCGGATGTAGTCGACACGGGTCGGGTTCAGCTTGTGGAGCGCCCGCATCGGGCCCCACAGATCCCACCATTGCTGGCCGAGCGCATTGAAGCGGGCGACATCGGCCGGATCGACGCTGGCGCTGTGCGGCAGGTCGTCCGGGGAGGTCTTGGGGGCGGCCTTGGCCATGATTCCTCGCTCGAAACTGCGACGCCCGCGCAATTGACAGGCGCGGGCCTCGTCGTATCTATACGCCGCCTTCGGACAGGGCGCGAGTTTTCAAAGAACAAGTCGCGCCGCAGCGTCGCAAGGCGCGAACGCTTCAGGGGAACCATGTCCGAACTGGCAACGCCCGCCTCCGCAAGGCCCGCTCCCGCCGGCGCCGTCTCGGCCAAGCCGCGGCTGGTGATGAAGTTCGGCGGCACCTCGGTCGCCAACATCGAGCGCATCCGCAATGTCGCGCAGCACGTGAAGCGCGAGGTCGAGGCTGGCTACGACGTGGCTGTCGTCGTCTCGGCCATGTCCGGCAAGACCAACGAACTCGTCGCCTGGTGCAAGGAGGCCTCGCCCCTGCATGATGCGCGCGAATATGACGCGATCGTCGCCTCGGGCGAGCAGGTGACGTCAGGGCTTCTGGCCATCGTCCTGCAGGACATGGGCATCCAGGCCCGCTCGTGGCAGGGCTGGCAGATCCCGATATTGACCGACCAGGCGCATGGCTCGGCCCGCATCGAGAGCATCGACGGCTCGGACATCGTCAAGCGCTTCTCGGAGCGCAAGGAGGTCGCCGTCATCGCCGGCTTCCAGGGCATGCACAAGGCGACCGGCCGCATCTCGACGCTCGGGCGTGGCGGCTCGGATACGAGCGCTGTCGCGGTGGCCGCGGCCATCGGCGCGGCCCGCTGCGACATCTATACGGACGTCGACGGCGTCTACACGACCGATCCGCGCATCGTTCCCAAGGCGAAGCGTCTCGACAAGGTCGCCTTCGAGGAAATGCTGGAAATGGCTTCGCTCGGCGCGAAGGTCCTGCAGGTCCGTTCGGTCGAGGTGGCGATGGTGCACAAGGTGCCTACCTATGTGCGTTCGTCCTTCGACGATCCCGCAAATCCCCAGTCCGGCACGCTGATCTGCGCCGAGGAGGACATTATGGAAGCCCAGGTTGTCACCGGCATCGCCTTTTCGCGCGACGAGGCCCAGATCACGCTGCGCCGCGTGGCCGACAAGCCGGGCGTGGCGGCGGCGATCTTCGTGCCGCTGGCCGAAGCCAACATCAACGTCGACATGATCATCCAGGTCGTCTCGGACGACCAGGCTTCGACCGACATAACCTTCACCGTGCCGTCGGCCGACTATGACCGCGCCCGCGCGATCCTCGAGAAGGCGAGCGCCACGATCGGCTTTGCGTCCGTGACCGGCGCGACCGACGTCGTGAAGGTCTCGGCCATCGGCATCGGCATGCGCAGCCATGCCGGCGTCGCCGCCCGCGCCTTCAAGGCGCTGGCCGAGAAGGGCGTCAATATCCGGGCGATCACCACGTCCGAGATCAAGTTCTCGGTGCTGATCGACGCGGCCTATACGGAGCTGGCCGTGCGCACGCTCCATTCCCTCTACGGCCTCGACAAGGCCTGACGCGGGTTTTTGCTGCAGGGCACAATTTCGATTCGCGCGCGCGGCCGGGCCCCCTCGTCGCGCGCCCCCAAGCGCGCGCGAGCGCCGGATTCCGTGGCCTTGCGCTGCTCGGCTTGCCCGGCCCCCGGCCCCCAACTATAGGCTTGGAAGAAGGCCGTCGCCCGAAGGGCGGCGAAGTGGGGCCGCGGCCCGCTGACAGGGCAATGCCCACGGACAGGGATTGGTGATGCGGAGCGCACTCGGCGGACCTCGCCTGCTGCTGCGCCGGCTGCGCGAAGTCATGGCGGAGCCGGTGAGCCCGCAGGCGCGGCTCGACAAGATCGTCGTCCACATCGCTGCCAACATGGTCGCCGAAGTCTGCTCGGTCTACGTGCTGCGCGCCGACGGCAGGCTCGAACTCTACGCCACCGAAGGCCTGAAGCGCGAAGCGGTCCATCTGACCACGATGCGCGCCGGCGAAGGTCTCGTCGGCCTGATCGCCACCAGCGCCGAACCCTTGTCGCTGGCCGACGCGCAATCGCATCCGGCCTTCTCGTACAAGCCGGAGACGGGCGAAGAAATCTACCACTCGTTCCTCGGCGTGCCGATCCTGCGCGGCGGCAACACGCTCGGCGTTCTGGTCGTGCAGAACCGCGCGCGACGCATTTATACGGACGAGGAAGTCGAGGCGCTGCAGACGGTCGCCATGCTGCTCGCCGAGATGATCGCATCCGGCGAATTGCAGGCGCTGGCCAAGCCCGGCGACGAGACGGCCTTGCGCGGCCCGCTGTCGCTGCAGGGCGCCAATCTGGCCGACGGCATCGGCCTCGGCCATGTCGTGCTGCACGAGCCGCGCGTCGTCATCAAGCATCTCGTCGCCGAGGATACGGCCGCCGAGACGCGGCGGCTCGAGGATGCGATCCAGGAATTGCGCGACGAGATCGATGCGCTGATCGCGCGCGGCGACCGGCTCGGCGCCGGCGAGCACAAGGATGTGCTGGAAACGGTGCGCGTCTTCGCCAACGACCGCGGCTGGATGCGTCGCCTGGCGGAAGCGATCGCCACCGGCCTGACGGCGGAAGCCGCCGTCGAGCGCGTGCAGAACGACGCGCGCGCCAAGCTGCAGCGCCAGACCGATCCCTACTTGCGCGAGCGGCTGCACGACCTCGACGACCTGGCCAACCGCCTGCTGCACAAGCTGACCGGCGAATCCTACGTCGTCGCCCGCGAAATCCTGCCGGACAACGCCATCCTCGTGGCGCGCTCGATGGGCCCGGCGGCCTTGCTCGACTATCCGCGCTCCAAGCTGCGCGGTCTCGTGCTGGAGCAGGGCGGCGCCTCCAGCCATGTGGCGATCGTGGCGCGCGCCATCGGCATTCCAGCCGTCGGCGACGTCGCCAACGTCACCGATTTCGTCGAGACGGGCGACGCCATCATCGTCGACGGATCGGCGGGCGAGGTGCAGGTGCGCCCCCAGGTCGACGTCGAGGCCGCCTATGCCGAAAAGGCGCGTCTGCGCGCCCGGCGGCAGGAACAATACATCAAGCTGCGCGACACGCCGGCCGTCACGAAGGACGGCACAGAGGTCAAGCTGCACATGAACGCCGGTCTCGTCATCGACGTGCAGCATGTCGCGGAAACCGGCGCACAGTCGATCGGCCTGTTCCGCACGGAACTGCAGTTCATGCTGGCGGCGCGCTTCCCGCGCGCCAGCGAGCAGGAGCTTCTCTACAAGTCGGTCCTCGACGCCGTTCCCGACAGGCCCGTCACCTTCCGCACGCTCGACATCGGTTCGGACAAGGTCCTCCCCTACATGGACAAGGTGGAGGAGGAGAATCCGGCGCTCGGCTGGCGGGCGATCCGCATCGGCCTCGACCGTCCGGGCCTGTTGCGCATGCAGCTACGCGCCATGCTGCGCGCCGGCGCGGGGCGCGAACTCAGAATCATGTTCCCGATGGTGGCGACCATCAAGGAATTCGAGGAAGCGCGCGAAGTTGCGATGCGCGAGGTCGCCTATCTCAAGAAGCACGGCTACGCGACGCCCGAGCCTCTGCGGCTCGGCGTGATGGTGGAAGTGCCGTCGCTGCTGTGGGAACTGGGGCCGCTCTGCGCGCGCGCCGATTTCCTGTCCGTCGGCTCCAACGACCTGATCCAGTATCTGTTCGCCGCGGACCGCGACAACCGGCGCGTCGCCTCGCGCTTCGATGCGCTGTCGCCGCCGGCCTTGCGCGCCCTGCGGGCGATCGCCGAAGCCGGCGCGCTGTCTGGCACGCCCGTCACCCTGTGCGGCGAGATGGGCGGCAAGCCGCTCGACGCCATCGCGCTGGCGGCGATCGGCTATCGGTCCCTGTCCATGTCGCCCGCCTCGATCGGTCCGGTGAAGGCGGCGCTGCTCTCGGTCGACCTGCGCGAGATTTCCGAATTCCTGCAGCCGATGATCGACCAGGGCGACGATCGCGCTCCCCTGCGCGACCAGTTGCGCGGATTCGTCGAGGCGCGCGGCGTGCCGCTCTAGCCGATCAGCCCTCCTCGCACTTTTCCTTCGCCTTGAAGCGCTTGCGGAACTCCTTGGCGAGCGCCTGCTGCGCGGCCTGATCCTTGTCCTGGTCGGCGTTCATTTTCAGGAAGGGGACGGCGCAATTGGTCCAGTGGAAGCTGACCATGTCGGCGCGGATCAGCCGGTCGGCGTCGGGCTTTGCCTCCGCCGCGAGACTGTCCTTGCGGCAGCGGGCAGGGCTGGCGTTGTTCGCGCAGGCTTTCGCGACGAGGTCGCGCCAGACCGGCCGCACGCCGGCGGGATCGTCGAGCTTCTCGACCAGCCTGCCGCAGCTTTGCGCCGCCGGCTGGAATTCGCGAAGGACTTTTGCGGAGGCGCCGGGCAGCATGGCGCGGGCCTTGATGCGCTCGAAGGCGCAGCCGTCGGCGATCTGGTCGAGCCTTGCCGCGCGAAGCTCCTCGACGCCGGGCATGTCGATGAAGGCGAGCGCCTTCAGTTCGGCGGCTGGCTTCATGCATGTCGCGTAGTCGGCCTCGATCGTCTTCTCCGTGACGGTCTCGTTCGCCGGATGGGTCGGGAAATAGGGCGCGGACAATCCCTCGTCGAGGAGAAGGTCGCCGGTGTCGCGCAGCTTCTTTTCGTCGAATTTGGCCGGGTCGAACCTGATCTTGTATTCGCAGCCAGGCCCCGAGACGCTGAGCGTCCTTTCGGCGGCGCCGGCCGGCGCGGCCGCGAGCGTCGCAAGAAGCATGGCGCAAGTCGGAAGAGCGCATTTCATGAAGATGTCCCCCATTTCGGTCCGACCCCTTGCAGTCGGTCCATTCCCGGTCAATACCGGCCTTTGACCACGTTTCGATCCTCGCGCCTGCGCGCTGCCGCACATCATGATCCCCAACGAAAAGCTCGACATCATCCTGCGCCGCCACGAGGAGATCGGGGCGAAGCTGTCCGAAGGCGCCGATGGCGCGACCTATGTCGCCCTGTCGCGCGAACTGAGCGCGCTGGACGATGTCGCCGCGGCAATCCGCAATTTCCGTGCGATCGAAAAGGAAGTCGCCGATCTCGACGCCATGCTGGCCGATTCCGGCCTCGACCGCGAGATGCGCGACATGGCCGAAGCCGAGCGGACCGAGGCCGGCGCGCGGCTGGAGGCGGCGGAAAAGGCGCTGCAGATCGCGCTTCTGCCGAAGGACGCCAACGACGAGAAGAGCGCCATTCTCGAAATCCGCGCCGGCACGGGCGGAGACGAGGCGGCTCTGTTCGCCGGCGACCTGTTCCGCATGTACGCCCATTACGCCGACGCGCACGGATGGAAGACCGAACTCATTTCCGCCAGCGAAGGGACGGCCGGCGGCTACAAGGAAATCGTCGCGGAAGTGTCGGGCCGGGGCGTGTTCGCGAAGCTGAAATTCGAATCCGGCGTGCATCGCGTGCAGCGCGTGCCGGCGACCGAAGCGCAGGGACGCATCCACACGTCGGCGGCGACCGTGGCGGTCCTGCCGGAGGTGGAAGAGGTCGACGTCGACATCAACGAGAGCGACCTAAAGATCGAGACGATGAAATCGGGCGGCGCCGGCGGCCAGCATGTCAACAAGACGGAATCGGCGATCCGCATGACGCACGTGCCGACGGGCATCGTGGTGATGATGCAGGAGGAGCGCTCGCAGCACCGCAACCGCGCCAAGGCGATGAGCCTGATGCGCGCCCGCCTCTACGACATGCAGCAGGCCGCGGCCGACAAGGAACGTTCCGCCGACCGCAAGGCGATGGTCGGTTCCGGCGACCGGTCGGAGCGCATCCGGACCTACAATTTTCCGCAGGGGCGGGTGACCGACCACCGGATCAACCTCACCCTCTACAAGCTCGACAAGGTGATGGAGGGCGATCTCGACGAGATCATCGACGCGCTGATCACCGACCACCAGGCCCGGTTGATGGCGGATGAGGGGGCGTGAGGTTCAAAGTCGCGTGACGCGCGTTGCGCGCTTCTGTCGTGCGCTCGATGCAAACAGGCGTAGAAGCGAAGCATGAAACGTCGCGCTGAACCGGCCGACGCGTGCGCCCGGATCGAAGACATGGGATTCTTCGAGAATGTCGTGATTGTATTCGTCGAAGACGATCCATAGCGGCTTGTCGTCGAGACCGGCGCGGCGGCGTTCTATTTCCGGGACTTCGATGGGGAGCCGGGCGGGGTCCGGCGATGAGCCGGTTATCGGCAGCAGGAAGAGATTGGTCCTGCCTCGTCTCTCGATCAGAACCGCGACAACTGTCACAGGGCGTGGCTTGCGCCCCGCCGTTTCTCCGCGTCTGTCCTGCCAGCGCCACAGATAGTCGTAGCGCCAGACATCGCCGGCGCGCGGCTCAGCCATCGTCGTCCAGATTAGCGACGGCCTTGTCGATCATCTGCATGTGATCGTCCGGCATTTCCTCGATGGCGATCGCCCTCCGGGCCTCGTCCGGAAATCGCGCCTTGTAGGCGTCGACGCTCATAATCACGTACCGCGGCTTGTTGTGGCGCGTGATGGCGACTGGTTCGCGGCTCGCTGCGTCGAGAACGTCGCCGACGTTTTGCTTGAGATCGGTGGCGGGAAAAGTTTTCATCTGGACCCTCGATGCGTCCAATAAGCACAAAATAGATAAAATGTCTATGTCCTCTTTCGATTGAGACGGCGCAGGCTCCAGCCCGACCGGACTCGCCTTGACGCCTCCCCGCCAAACCCTTATAGCGACGCATCCTTGCGGCGGCCCCTGTCGCCGGAGGCCTTTCCATGCACGTGGACAAGCCCGCCGCCAAAAGCGCGCAAGGTTATTGATTTTACCCGGAAAACCGGGCCGAACCGGAGTTGAGACCATGTCCCGCCGCTGCGAACTGACCGGCAAGGCCGTCCAGACCGGCAATCTCGTGAGCCACTCGAACCGCAAGACGCGCACGCGCTTCCTGCCGAACCTGTGCAACGTCACCCTTCAGTCCGAGACGCTCGGCCGCCCGGTCCGCCTGCGCATCGCCGCCGCCGCCCTGCGGTCGGTCGAGCATCGCGGCGGCATCGACGCCTTCCTGATCAAGGCCAAGGACGACGAACTGTCGCAGAACGCCCGCGCCCTGAAGCGCGAGATCGCCAAGAAGCAGGCGGCTCCCGCCGCCTGATCCCGGTTTACTCCGGCGTATTGACGAAAGGCCGCGCAAGCGGCCTTTTTGTTTTGGCGCGCCCGTTCACGCGCCGTTCAAGCAGGGCCGCGCATTTTCGCGGTCCGTCGTCTCACCGGGGATTTCCATGACGCGCCAGTTTGCTTTCGGTCTCGCCGTCTCGGCCCTGCTCGCCGGGACCGGCCTCGCCTTTGCCCAGAGCGCCGCTCCTGCGCCTGCCGCCGCCCCTGCGGCGACCGCGCCGGCGCCCGCCGTGCAGGGCCGTGGCGCGCGGATGATCGACCGCATGTGCAGCGCCGCTGCGCGTCCCGCCTCGTCGCGCTACGCCGACCGGCTCGCCGAGCGCCTCACGCTCAACGATCAGCAGAAGGGCCTGCTCAAGGCCTGGCAGGACGCGCGCCAGAAATCGCGCGAGGACATGCGGACGGCGCTCTGTTCGCCGAAACCCGACATGTCGACTTTCATCGGCCGGCTCGACTGGCGCGGCAAGCGTCTCGAGGCGCAACTTGCCGCCTGGAAGGCCGAGCGCCCGAAGCTTGAGGCCTTCTATGCGAGCCTCGACGACAAGCAGAAGGCCGCATGGGACGATGTGCGCCAGCAGGCGGAAGAGCGCCGCGGCCGGCGTGGGCGGCGGTAGCGCATCGTTCCCGCTGTCGCGGGAATGACATTCACTTCAGGACGGAATCGTCGCCAGCGAAAATCGCCTCGGAGATCGCACGTTCGCGCGTAACGATCGTCTCGACGAACTCGACGCCGCTGCCCATGGTGCGGAACGCCTCGTAGCCGCGTTCCAGAAAGGACTGCAGGCCGCCGAGGCCCGCGAGTTCGGCGGGCTTGCGCATCATGCGCAAGGCCGCGCCGAGAAATTTCTGGTGCGTCAGCCCTTCCAGCGACAGGCCGAGATGCTCGATCAGGTCGATCTGATGCGCGCGTTCTTCCGCGCGGCCGACGGCGCGATAGGCGGCGGCGTAATCCTTCGCCGTCAGCTTCTGCGCTTTCGCGCCGAGCCGGTCGATCATGGCGGAATCGAAATCTTCCGACAGCGCATCGAGTTCGACGGCGTCGGCGACCGTTCCGAGCGCCGGGGCCGGCAGCATCTTCGTCATGGCCGGCACGATCCGCCTGATGTCGTCGGCGTGAAAGCTGAGATCCTCCGGCCCGTAGAGATCGGTCAGGAAGAATTCGGCCGCCGCCCTGTAGCGCGGGCTTTCCAGCAGGTCGGC
This sequence comes from Beijerinckiaceae bacterium, assembly GCA_046349215.1. Taxonomy (GTDB): domain Bacteria; phylum Pseudomonadota; class Alphaproteobacteria; order Rhizobiales; family Beijerinckiaceae; genus JAJXWB01. The sequence goes on along the minus strand of JAXMCV010000004.1, from coordinate 271,349 downwards.
GTGGGTGCGCGCGAGCCGTCCGGCCTGCCATAGCCGGAAGGCGGTGCGGTGCGTCGCATAGAGCGGGTCCTCGGCGCTGCGCGCCTTCAGGCCCGCCGTGCGGGCGAGCTCACCGAGCAAACGCTGTCCTGGATCAAGGCCGGTCATGGCGATCTGCATATCATTGCGCGCTAGGTCCGGCCGCCTAAAGACGGCCCGCCGCGCAAGGAGGAGCAAGCCGTGCCTCATGCCGAGAGAATGTCGCCGGTCGACGTCGCATGGCTGCGGATGGACCGGCCGAACAATCTGATGGTGATCGTCGGCGTGATGGTGCTGGAAGGCCCGGTCGACGTCGCGAAACTGACGAAGAAGCTCGGCGAGCGCATCTGCGCCTATCGCCGTTTCCGCCAGCGGGCCATGGTCAATGCCGCCGGCGCTTTCTGGGCCGACGATCGCGACTTCGACATAAACAGGCACATCAGGCGCGTGCGGCTGCCCGGTCGCGGCGGCGAGCAGGCGCTGCAGCGCTATGTGGGCGAACTCGCGTCCGAGCCGCTCGATCACAATCATCCGCTCTGGCAGATGTGCGTGGTCGAGAAATACGAGGGCGGCGTCGCCGTCATCTCGCGCATCCATCATTGCATCGCCGACGGCATCGCGCTGATGAAGGTGATGCTGGGCCTGGCCGACGACGCGCATCCAGGCGCGAAGCACATGAGGCCGCATCACGACGAACACGAGGAGGAAGGCTGGCTGCAGAAGCTGGCGACGCCGCTCCTGTCGGCCGTGGACACCGGCGTCGAACTGACGAGCCGCGGCATTCGCGAAACTTTGGCGCTGGCGCTGCATCCCGAACGCGCCGCAAAGCTCGCGGTAGCGGGCACGGGCATTGCGCGCGAGCTCGCCTGGCTCCTGGTGATGCCGTCCGACAGTCCGACGCGCTTCAAGGGCAAGCCGCGCGGGCACAAGCGCGTCGCCTGGACGAAGCCCCTGCGCCTGCCGGAAGTGAAGGCGACGAGCCAGGCGCTCGGCTGCTCGATCAACGACGTGCTGCTTGCCTGCGTCGCCGGCGCGATGCGGCGCTATCTCGCGGCGAAAGGCGACCGGACCGACGGCGTCGAGGTCCGTGCGCTCGTCCCGATCAACCTGCGTCCGGCCGGCGCCGAGGACGAACTCGGCAACCGCTTCGGCATCATCGCCGTCGAATTGCCGGTCGGCATGGCGCATCCGCTGGAGCGGCTACACGAAGTGCGACGGCGGATGCTCGACCTGAAGAATTCCTACGAGCCGCCCGTCACGCTCGGGCTGTTCGGCGCGGTTGGCTATGCGCCGAAGCTCGTGCAGGACCAGTTGTTCGACCTGTTGCTGACGCGCGCCAGCGCCGTGATGACCAACGTGCCTGGCCCATCGGAAGAATTGCGCATCGGCGGCGCGGCGCTGAAGCAGGTGATGTTCTGGGTGCCGCAATCCGGCGATATCGGCATGGGCGTATCGATCCTCTCCTATGCCGGCAAGGTGCAGTTCGGCCTCATCACCGACACGGCGCTTACGCCCGACCCGGAATCCGTGATCGAGGAGTTCGAGCGGGAGTTCGACGCCTATCTCTACCACGTCCTTCTGGAATCGTCCGCAGCCGAGGACGCGGCGTCGGCGCAACAAGCCAGACGTGAAGACGCCGCAACGGAACGGCAAGCGCCCGCCATGCGCAGGCGCCCGAAGCGGCTGCGCGCCTGAGGAGCGATGGACTCGGAAAAAAAGACGATCAGAGCAGGATGCGGACGAACAGCGCCCAGAGCGGCGCCGAAAGAACGAGGCCGAGGACGATGCCCTGCGAGGTGCGGATCGTCTCGTTCAAATCGGCTCGACTTTGGTCAGGCGACGCATACATGGAACGCTCCCACACCGCGATCATGTTCCGTAGCATGGCGCCGAGCCGTCAATTCGCCGTGCACACTTATCCACAGATTGGCTAGCCGCCGGTGACCTGTTCTTAACTCCGATGCGGCGCGCTCAATCCGCCAGTTCGTCGATCGCCGCCTGCTGGTCGAGACGCTCCATAGCATCGGAAGGCTTCGTCGCGGCGGCCTCCTCGTAGAGTTTCGTGGCGGCCGCGAGTTTCGCCTTTCCGAACAGCGACACGAGTCCGTTGGCGTATTCGATGCGTGCGATGGCGGAATCCGGGATCAGCTTCCGCGCCGCCTCGAAATGCTTGACCGCATTGTCCTTGCTCGCGCCATAGGTGAGACCCGCGACAAGCCCGCCGACCTTGGCGACGATCTCGGCATTGTAGGCGCCGAGCGCTATGTGAGCTTCGGCATGGTCGGACTCCAGCGCCAGCGCCTTGTCCAGGCTCGACTTCACCTTCGAGCCGAGTCCCTCGGCCAGCGCCTTGGCGATGGAGATGAACTGGCCGTAGCGGCCAAGCGCGGAGGCGTGGAAGTAGAAGGCGTTCGGCCAGTCGCGGGCGAGCGACTGCAGCTTTTCGGCGCGGGCCGCCGATTGCTGGAAAATCTCGAGTTGCCGGCGGTCGTCCGTCTCCAGATAGGTCGCGTAGATGTTGGCGGCCTTGTTGGCGACGCAGGAGCCAATCGGCCCGAGCGCCTCGCCCTGTTCGACCGCGGCCCCGAAATCTCCGGCATGATAGGCGCGCCAGGCCGCCTGCAGCGCGTCCGCGGCCTTGGTCGCCGGCATTTTCGGATCGAGCTTCGGGTGAGCGGCGACGATCTTCTCCACCCAGGCCGCGTCCGGGAAGGGTTCGCGGTCGCCGCGATGCAGCTTGTCCCACGCCTTCTTCAGCTTGGCGCCGTCGTAATCGTAGGCCTTGTCGGCATAGGGGAACTTCTTCCAGGCGGATTTGGCCATCCTTGCCTCCTCAGGCGATGTAGCGTTCGGCGAGATGATCGAAGAGTTCGCGTTCGTGCGGGCTGAGATAGGGGGCCGCGAGCGACATGACCTGGAAGGCGCCGCGCGCGAGCGCATGTCCGTCCTGTTCGGCACGCGGATGGCGCGCGAATTCGAACGACAGCCAGTATGTGGCGACGAGCGCCATGTTCTGAGCCAGCGCCGTGACCTCGCGCTTCGAGGCCTTCATCTGACCGGCCTGCACGAGACCGAGCATGATCTCCTCGGCGACCCGCGTCTTGTGCGAGAGGATGCGCTTGAATTGCGTCTCGACGCTGCGATAGCGCGAGATCAGTTCGCTGATGTCGCGATAGACGAAGCGGTACTTCCAGATCGCCTCGAACACCAGATGCAGGAACAGCCAGCAATCCTCGGCGTTCGGCAGGCGCTTTTCCGGCGCGGCCAGCGTCGTCTCGATCTCCTTGCGGAAGGCGGCGAACAGGTCGTCGACGATCTTTTCCTTGGAATGATAGTGATAATAGAGATTGCCGGGGCTGATGCCCATTTCCACGGCAATCGCGGCCGTCGTCACCGCCGGCTCGCCGAGCGTGTTGAACAGCTCGAGCGCGGTCTCAAGAATTCGTTCGCGCGTGCGCCGTTTCGGCTTGTCCCGCATGGCCTCCTCCCGAAGGTCGACGGGATGTTGCACGGGAGCGTACTGGCGCGCCTTGCGCCAGCGCATGATCGAGCCGGTCCAGGGTCGCCGCCAGGCGGCCGGCCTCGGCGGCAAGGCCTTCGCGGCGTATCGGCCTTCCGATCAGTCGGCGGTCGGGATCGGCCAGCGCCGCATGGTCGAGCGACAGCCCGTGGCGGGCGAGGACCGGTTCGAGCTCGATGGCGCGCCGTCGCAGTTCGGCGCGGGTGTGACGCCAGGCGTGTTCGGCCAGGCGCCTGCGGTCGGCGTAGCTGAACACGTTCGAAAAGAAGATCAGCGGATCGTCGCGCGCCGGTTCGAACAGCACGATGTCGGCGTCCGGATATTGATGCGCGTAACGTTCCATGCCGACGCGCATCCGCGACTGGATCAGGGCGCGGAAGGTCTGCGACATGACGCTGACCAGGCCGTCCTCCGCCAGCCTTTCGCCATGGCTCGCAGCGCGCCCGCCGGCCAGCCGAGCGTCATAGGGCACGAGCGGATTGATGCAGAACAGCAGACGTGCGCCGTGCCTGAGCGCGACGGAGGCGTGCAGGGTTTTCTTCAGCGCGCCGTCGACGAAGTCGCGCCCGTCGATCCGTGCCGGGGGGTAGAGTCCCGGCAGCGCGGAGCTTGCCTTGACCGCCTGCGAGATCGGCACGTGATCGAAGCCGGGTCCGCCGAAGGTGACGGATTCCGCCGTGTCCAAGTCGGTCGCCACGATGTAGAGCGGATGCGGCAGTTCGCGGAAATCATCGGTGCGGCCGGGCCGCTCGAACATGCGGGCGAGATAGGCTGCAATCGGCGCGTTGTCGAAGATTCCGTTCGGCACGGCGCGGGTCAGGCGCTGGAAGGCCTCGAAGAAGCCCGGCGTCGACCAGGGATCGACCGACGCGCCGATATAGGCGGCAAATGCGCTGGCCGCCAGTTCCGGCAGGCGCGACAGCCGCCGCGCATATTCGTGCAGCGCGGGTTTGAGAAGGATGTCCGGTTCGAACGGATCCTTGTGCGCCTCGCTCTCGATGAAGCGCGCGCAGAGTTCGCGCGGCGAAAATCCGTTGGCGAGGCCCGCCGTGACGAAAGCGCCGGCGCTGACGCCGACATAGACGTGGCACTGCGTGAAATCGACGCCGACGAGGCAATCCTGCAGGGCGCAGAGCGCGCCGATCTCGTAGATGCTGCCGAGCGGTCCGCCGCCGGCGAGCGCGAGGCCGATGCGGCCGGGGTCGACCTTCCCTCCGGTCTTCTTCGCGTTCTTCATCGGGATCGCCTCACGAAAGCGGCTGGCGCTCGCGCGCCAGCCGGAAGAATGTCCGCCGCTCCCCGGGTCGAAGTCAGCAAGCCTCGGAATCAGCCGGCCTTGGCGAGGCGTTTCGGGGCCTTGTCTTCTGCCAGCTTCTCGGTCGCGGCGGTCAGTTCGGCGACGCGCTTCGACAGCGTGTCGATGTCCTTGCGGGTCGGAACGTTCAGGCTGTGGAGAGCCTGCGCGACGCGGTCCTCGAAGACCTTTTCCAGCTTGTCCCAGGCGCCGACGGCGCTCTTGCGGGCTTCCGCGATCCGCTCGTCGGCCGCAGCCCTGGTTTCGTCCTGCATCCGCTGCCCTTCGGCGACCAGCGCCTCGAAGACCTTGTTGCCTTCGGACTGCGCCTTGGCGAAAGCGCCAAGGCCGGCCAGCCAGATCTGGTTGGCGGAATCACGAATGGTGGCGGCGAGGCTTTCCGTATCGGGACGGGCAAGCGCTTTCAGCTTCTTGGTCATGAAGACCTCCTCGAAATATGCGGCGCTTCGCCGCTATGGAGGCATCAAAGCAGGAAAAATTAGAGGGAGCCGCCCAAAGTCGTAGGCGTCATCGCCTAATTTTGCGCGCTAATGTCGCCACCGGAATGGAGGCGACCATGCTGTATTTCGTCACAGGCGCCAGCGGATTCATCGGCAAGAGGTTCGTTCGCAAAATTCTCGAGCGCCCGGACGCGCAAGCCGTCGTCCTGCTGCGCGACGCGTCGCCGGAGGCGCTGGCGCGGCTTCGCGAATTCTGCGGCGATACCGGCAAACGCATCGTCGCCGTGCAGGGCGACATCACCGCCGAAAAGCTCGGCGTCGCGACGAAGGACGCGCGCAAGCTGAAGGGCAAGATCGACCATGTGGTGCATCTCGCGGCCATCTACGACCTGACCGCCGATCCGCAGGACGTGCTGCGCGCCAATGTCGAGGGCGCGCGCAATGCGCTTGCCTTCGCGCGCGACATGGGCGGCTGCTTCCATCTCGTCAGTTCGATCGCCGCCGCCGGCCTCTACGAGGGCGTCTTCCGCGAGGACATGTTCGAGGAGGCGCGCGGCCTGGAGCACCCATATTTCAAGAGCAAGCACGAGGCCGAGCGCATCGTGCGCGTGGAAAAGAAGGTTCCGTGGCGCATCTATCGGCCCGGCATCGTCGTCGGCGATTCGCGCACCGGCGAAATGGACAAGGTCGACGGCCCCTACTACTTCTTCAAGCTCATCCAGAAGCTGCGCGGCCTGCTGCCGCCCTGGGCGCCGACGATCGGCATCGAGGGTGGACGCATCAATGTCGTGCCTGTGGATTTCGTCGTCGATGCGCTCGATTATCTCGTGGCGGCGCCCGGACTCGACGGTCGCACGTTCCATCTGACCGATCCGGCGCCGCTGCGGCTCGGCGACATGCTGAACCTTTTTGCCGGCGTGGCGCATGCGCCGAAATTCACCGTGCGGATCAACGCCGCCATGTTCGGTCTGATTCCCGCGACGCTCGGCAAGGGACTGATGATGCTCACGCCGTTCCGGCGCATCCGCAAGCTGGCGTTGCAGGAACTGGGCCTGCCCGACGACGTGCTGAATTTCGTCAATTATCCGACGCGTTTCGACAGCCGCGAGACGCACAAGGTTCTCGCCAGGGGCGGTATCAAGGCGCCGCCGCTCGAAAGCTATGCGTGGAAATTATGGGACTATTGGGAGCGCCATCTCGATCCGGACCTGTTCGTCGATCGCTCGCTGAAGGGTCGCGTCAAGGGAAAGCGCGTGCTGGTGACGGGCGGTTCGGTCGGCATCGGCAAGGCGCTGGCGCATCGGCTGGCGCAGGCCGGCGCGACAACAATCGTCTGCGCGCGCGACGCTGCAGCCCTGAAGGCGACGCGCGAGGAATTCGCGCATGACGGCCTGACGCTTCACACCTATTCGGCCGACATCGCAGATCCGGAGGCGTGCGGGAAATTCGTCGCGAAAGTCATCGCCGACCATGGCGGAATCGACATTCTCGTCAACAATGCCGGCCGCTCGATCCGTCGCTCCATCGAACATTCCTACGACAGGCCGCACGATCTCGAACGCACCATGAAGGTGAATTATTTCGGCGCGGTGCAGGTGACGATGGGATTTCTTGCCGGCATGGCGCAGCGGCGCGAGGGGCACGTCGTCAATGTTTCGTCGATCGGCGTCCTGACGAACGCGCCGCGGTTTTCCGCCTACGTCGCTTCCAAGGCGGCGCTGGAATCATGGTCGAACTGCGCGGCCTCGGAGTTCCTCGACCGGGGAATCCACTTCACAAATCTCAACATGCCGCTTGTGCGCACGGAGATGATCGCTCCGACGAAATTCTACGCCAATGTGCCGACGCTCGATCCGGACGAGGCGGCGGAACTGATTGTCGACGCCATTATCCACCGTCCGTCGCGGCTGGCGACACGGCTCGGCCGCTTCGGACAGATCATGCACGCGCTCCTGCCCAACTTCGCGCATATCGTGATGAACACGGCTTTCCGCATGTTCCCGGACACGGCCGGCAAGCAGGGCGAACCGGCGTCGCCGCCGACCGCCGACCAGATCGCCTTCACCCAGGTGTTGCGCGGGCTGCATCTGTGATCTGACTTCCCTTCGCTTCCGGGGCAAGGCGGCATCGGCTAAGGTCGCGCCAAATTGTCTCCGGGAAGGGAACGCTGCATGTCGTCGAAACTGTTCGAACCGCTGAAGGTCGGCCGCTATACGCTTGAACATCGCATCGCCATGGCCCCCCTGACGCGCATGCGCGCGACCAAGGGAACCAATGCGCCGAACGCGCTGAACGCCAAATATTACGGCCAGCGCGCGACGAAGGGCGGCCTGATCATCGCGGAAGCTTCCCCGGTCGTTCCCGGCGGGCCGGCCGGTCCGGACGTGCCGGGCATTTTCTCCGACGAGCAGATCAAGGGCTGGAAGCTCGTGACGGATGCGATTCACGCCAAGGGCGGCATCGCCTTCCTGCAACTCTGGCACGCCGGCCGGGTGTCGCATTCCTCGCTCAACAAGGGCGAAACGCCGGTTGCGCCGTCTGCCGTTCCGCCGTCGCAGGGCATGGCGCTGACGGCGACCTTCGAACCGAAGCCGTTCGAGACGCCGCGCGCCATCGAGACGAAGGAAATTCCCGCGTTGGTCGCCGCCTATGCGCAGGCTGCGAAGAACGCCATCGCCGCCGGTTTCGACGGTGTGGAAATCCATGGCGCCAACGGCTACCTGCTCGAACAATTCCTGCAGTCGCGCACCAACCAGCGCACCGACGCCTACGGCGGCTCCATCGAGAACCGCGCACGTCTCATGCTCGAAGTGACGAAGGCTGTCGTCGACGCCATCGGCGCCGACCGCACCGCGATCCGCCTGTCGCCCTACGGGCGCGCCAACGACTCCGGCGAGGCCGATCCGATGCCGCTCTATTCCTACGTCATCGGCGAACTGAACAAGTTCGGGCTCGCCTACCTGCATCTGATCGAGCCGCGCGCCAGCGGCGCAGGCCAGCGCGAGGTGGATCACCAGGACGTGCCGTCCGGCGCGGAAGTCGTGCGGCCGCTGTGGAAAGGTCCGCTCGTCACGGCCGGCAATTTCAAGGCGGATACAGCCGAAGCGATGGTGGCTTCCGGCAATGCCGACATCATCGCCTTCGGCCGCTTTTTCATCTCCAACCCGGACCTGCCCGAGCGCATCCGCAAGGGCGCGGAATGGACGCCGTACAATCGCGCCACTTTCTACGGCGGTACGGAAGTCGGGTATATCGACTATCTGACGCACGACGGCGTCGCAGCCGGCTGATCGCGATCAGAACAGGCTCGCGGCCAGATTGATCGTCAGCGCGAGGATCGCCGTGTTGAAGAAGAAGGCGAGGATCGAATGCGCAAGGGAGACCGTGCGCATCGGCTTCGTCGTGATCTCGACGTCGGCGGTCTGTGAAGCCACGCCGATAATGTAGGAAAAATAGACGAAGTCCGGATAGGTCGGCTGCTGAGTGCCTGGAAATTTCAGGCCGCCGCGCGGATCGATGTCTTCGCGTGCCGCGATTTCGAAATCCTTCTCGTCCACGTCGCCGTCCCGGTCGAGATCGAACGGGTCGCCTGCGTCGTCGTCTGCGCCCGCCATTCTGCGCTCCAGATAATATTCGTGCGCGTAATGCAGCGCGAACACCATGTGGATGAAGGCCCAGGACGAGACGATGGTGCAGGCCGCCAGAATGAGATGGCCGGCGCGCTGGACGCCATGCAGGTCCTTCGCGACGCTCAATTGCGCGACGATGGCGCCGATCGCCGCAATGGCGGCGATGGCTGAAAAGGCGAGGACGATGAAACGGCCGTCGGCGAGAATTTCCGCATCGAAGCGCATGCGATGCCGGGTCGCGCCGCGGATCGAGATCAGCGCGAGGGCAATGTAGGCGAGCGCCGCCGCGTTCCAGCCGATCAACGCGCGGGCCATGATTCCGAACACGTCGGGCGTGAGGATGCCTGCAAGCGCGCCGATGACGACGGCGATAAAGAAGCGGGGCCGCGCGGCCAGCACGCGCAGCGGCAGGACCCGTTTTCGGTGTGCGGCGAGCCGCGCGCGGCCGTCTTCGAAGATGCGTTCGAGTTCGGCGCGCGTGTCGCTCACGAGCGCCGCGCCGCCGTGAATCGGGCGGCCTCGGCCAGGGTTTGCGCGTTGGCGCCGAAACCGCCTGCTTCCAGCGCCTCGATCGCCTCCATCGCCAGCCGGTCGCGACGCTCGCGCGCCGGGTCGAGGCCGAGCGCAGCCACCAGCGTCGCCTTGTTGCGTCCGGCGTCCTTGCCGGCGCGCTTGCCCAGCGCCGCCTCGTCGCCCTCGGCGTCGAGAATATCGTCGGCGACCTGGAAGCAGGCGCCGAGCGCGCGGCCGAAGGTGGAGAGCGCAGCGCGTTCGGCTGCGCTGGCCCCGGCGATGCGCGCGCCGGCCTCCACCGCGTAGAGCAGCAGCGCGCCAGTCTTCATCGACTGCATGGTCATGACGAAGGGCGGCTTGTGCGGCTCGGTCTTCTTCTCGGCTTCGAGGTCGAGCGCCTGCCCGCCGACCATGCCGCCGAGACCCGAGCCGCGCGCCAGCCCCAGCACGAGGTCGGCGCGCACGGCCGGATCGGCATGGGTCGCCGGATCGGCCAGCACGTCGAAGGCGTAGGTCAGCAGGCCGTCGCCAGCGAGGATCGCGGTCGCCTCGTCGAAGGCCTTGTGGCAGGTCGGCCGGCCGCGGCGGAGGTCGTCGTCGTCCATGGCCGGCAGGTCGTCGTGGACGAGGGAATAGCAATGGACCATTTCGAGCGCACAGGCGGCGCGCAGCACGCCCTCGCCTTCGACGCCGAACAGGCGGGCGGTCTCCACCATCAGGAAGGGACGCAGGCGCTTGCCGCCGCCCAGGCTGGAATAGCGCATGGCTTCCAGCAGGCGTGGCGGGCGCTCGACCTCGCCCGGCAGGCTGGCTGGGGCGAGCAGGCGATCGAGCATGGCTTCGGTCGCGGCGGCGGTCTCGTCGAGACGCTTGCGGAAGAGTTCCGCGGCGGCGCGTTCCGTCATGTCTTCCCCTCGCATGCCCCTTGTCGCGGCTTCGCTTGCCCGATGGGCCGGGTTCGGTCAAGGCTGCGGCCGGAGGTTCGGATGGCGCGGTTCACGAGGCGCTTGCTGCGGCTGGCGCTCGCCCTGGCGGTCGCCGCGCCTGTCGCTCTTTTCCTGCTCATCGCCGCCTGGTCGGTCGCCCCGCCTGTGTCCACGCTGATGCTCGCCCGCTACGCGACCGGAAAGCGGGTCGAGCGGACATATGTTCCGCTCGAGCGCATTGCGCCCGCTCTGACGGCGGCTGTCATCATGTCCGAGGACGGGCGTTTCTGCCGCCATTCCGGCGTCGACTGGGACGCGCTCAACCAGGTGCTGGAGGATGCCGAGGAGGACGGCCCGTCGCGCGGCGCTTCCACCATCGCCATGCAGACCGCCAAGAACCTGTTCCTCTGGCCATCGCGCAGCGTGGTGCGCAAGGGACTGGAAATCCCGCTGGCGCTTGCGCTCGACCTCGCCTGGACCAAGCGCCGGTTGATCGAGGTCTATCTGAACATCGCCGAATGGGGTCCGGACGGCGTCTTTGGAGCGGAGGCCGCCGCCCGCGCCGCCTTTGGCAAGAGCGCCGCCAGCCTGTCCGTGCGCGAGGCGGCGCTGATGGCCACGGCCCTGCCCAACCCCTTGAAACGCTTCCCCGGTCGGCCGCGCGCCGGCCATGCGCGGCTGGCCGAGCGCATCGGCGCCCGGGTCGCCCAGTCCGGCCCCTGGCTCGACTGCCTCAGGAACTAGAAAAAGCCGCGTCCGGGGTGGCGTCGACGGAAAAATTTGTGTATGGACCCCCGACCGTTCCGGCTGCGCGCTGTCTCAGCCCGCCGGACCATGGAGTTTCCAATGGCTGTTCCGAAGAGAAAAACCTCCCCGATGAAGCGCGGCTTCCGCCGTTCGGCCGACGCGCTCGCCGCCCCGACCTATGTCGAGGACAAGGATTCCGGCGAACTGCGCCGTCCGCACCATGTCGACCTCAAGACCGGCATGTATCGCGGCCGCCAGATCCTCAAGCCGAAGTCCCAGGAAGCGTAAGCTTCCCCCTTTCCCGGTTTCCGACAGCCGGCGGCTCCCGCCGGCTGTTTTCGTTCGCCGTGCGCCATCTCGTCACGCCATCTCGGCGACGTCGGGCACCAGTACCTTGCGAAGCGGCACCTGCTGGCGGAACTGCAGGTCGATCCGGTCGTAATAGCGGCGGATCAGGTCGATGAACGCCTGCCCGTCGATCAGGCGCAGATTGCCGTGGGCGCGGGCGAAGTCGCCGGCGCCCGACGTGTAGTCGCCGGTCGTGATGAAGATGCCGACGTCGCGTTCCTCGACCATCGCGTAGAAAGCCTTCACGGCATCCGCGCCGATGCTCGCCTCATGCGCCTTGACCTGGATCTTCAGGATCGGCGGCTCGATGCCGAGTTCGTCGCGATGCGCGATCACATCGACGCCATCGTCGCGCGAGCGGCGCGTCGCCTGCGCGGCGTAGCCCATGGCGCGGAACAATGCGGCGACGAAGGGTTCGAGCGCATAGCCCTTCAGGTCGGTCTTGATGCGGCGAGAGATGAAGTCGCGCGTCGTCTCCTCGATGTCGCGCACGATAGTGCTCTCGGCGCCGTCGGCGGAAGCCTGACGTTCCGCGCCGGGATCTGCAAATTTTTCCCGAAATTCCTCGGCGAACGCGCGCACCTCGAAAAGGCTCAGGACGGAGCCCAGTTCATATCGCGCGCCGGGCGAAAACGCGTCGCGCGACAGCTTGCGCAGCCATCGGACGCCACGCCGGTGCGAGAATGCGTGCAACGGGCGAATACATCGGGTCCGGTGATTTCGCCCCAGCGCAATGTGCGTTCGGATTTGCGCGGATAGATCACGCTGTCGCCGATGCGCATCTCGTGCACGAAGCGGTAGAGTTGCCCGGCGGCGATCGGAATGGAGGCTGCTGGCGCCTCGGGCGCGCCGCGCGCGAACGCCTCCTTGAACGCCTGCCTGACGGGCGGCAGTTTCGCCGCATCGTCGTCGACTTCGGTGGCTGCCAGCGCAACCAGGCCTGACTTGAGAAAAAGCTGATCGGATTCCTGTGCGCTCGCCCGGACGCACCAGATGCGTGTGCAATTCATGGCGGCTTCCAAAAGAGATCGGTCGGCGCGCGCGCCGAAAATCGCGAAAACAATGCCGGGATGATACGCGCGGCGTGACGATGCAGCCACGATTAACCCGTTAACGTGAAGCGCGGTCCAACGGGATCTGGAAAATTCGAGCGAGAGATAAAGAAACGCGCATGAAAAACGCCGGCGCGATGCGCCGGCGTCTTTCCCTGCCAGGAACCCTGAAGCGTTCAGATCATCGTCTGGCCGCCGTTGGCCGACAGCGTGGAGCCGGTGATGAAGCCGGCGTCGTCGGAAGCCAGGAACACCACAGCGCGCGCGATCTCCTCCGGCTCGCCGAGACGACCGACCGGAATGTAGGGAAGGATCGCCTTGGCGAGCACGTCCGGGTTGATCGCCTTGACCATCTCGGTGCCGATGTAGCCCGGGCAGATGGCGTTGGCGGTGATGCCGAACTTGGCGCCCTCCTGGGCGATCGCCTTCACGAAGCCGATCTCGCCGGCCTTGGCCGCGGAATAGTTCGCCTGGCCGGCCTGGCCTTTCTGGCCGTTGATCGAGGAAATGCAGATCACGCGGCCGAACTTCCGCTCGCGCATGCCTTCCCAGATCGGGCGGGTCATGTTGAAGAGCGAGTTCAGGTTGGTGTTGATGACCGCGCTCCACTGGTCCTTGGTCATCTTGTGGAACATGCCGTCCTTGGTGATGCCGGCATTGTTGACGAGCACGTCGATCGGACCGAGATCGGCCTCGACCTGCTTGAGGCCGGCCGCGCAGGCGTCATAGTCCGCCACGTCCCACTTGTAGACGTTGATGCCGGTGTCGGCCTTGAATTTCGCCGCCGCCTCGTCGTTGCCGGCGTAGCTCGCCGCAACCTTGTAGCCGGCCGCCTTCAGCGCCTTCGAGATCGCCTCGCCAATGCCGCGCGTTCCGCCTGTGACCACTGCAACTCGTGCCATCATCCCCTCCGTGTTACGGGTTCCTCGAGAAGTTCGAGCCGGCTTACTGGCTGGCCCTCTTTATTCGCGGGCGGCGGCAAGGCCGCCCGCGTTGTTGCCGATCATCGACCGGTGTTGTCGTCTCAGCGCTCGACGGTGAGCGCAATGCCCATGCCGCCGCCGATGCACAGCGTTGCGAGGCCCTTCTTCGCGCCGCGCTTCTGCATTTCGTAGAGCAGCGTGGTCAGGACGCGCGCGCCGGAAGCGCCGATCGGGTGGCCGATGGCGATCGCGCCGCCGTTGACGTTCACAATCGAGGGATCCCAGCCCATGTCCTTGTTGACGGCGAGCGCCTGCGCGGCGAACGCTTCGTTGGCTTCCACGAGTTCGAGGTCCTTGACCTTCCAGCCGGCCTTCTCGAGCGCCTTGCGCGAGGCCGGGATCGGGCCCGAGCCCATGATCGCCGGATCGACGCCGGCGGTCGCCCAGGACTTGATGGTCGCCAGCGGGGTCAGGCCGCGCTTCTTGGCTTCGTCGGCGGTCATCAGGACGATGGCGGCGGCGCCGTCATTGATGCCCGAGGCGTTGCCGGCCGTGACCGTGCCTTCCTTGTTGAAGGCGGGCTTCAGTTTGGCCATCGCGTCCAGCGTGGTGCCCGGACGGATGTATTCGTCCTGGTCGACGACGACGTCGCCCTTGCGGGTCTTCACCGTCACGGGAACGATTTCGTCCTTGAACTTGCCGGCCTTCTGCGCGGCCTCGGCCTTGTTCTGCGAACCGACGGCGAACTTGTCCTGCTCTTCGCGGCTGATCTGCCACTTGGTCGCGACGTTCTCGGCGGTGACGCCCATGTGATAGCCGTGGAAGGCGTCGAACAGGCCGTCCTTCAGCATCGAATCCATGAACTTGATGTCGCCCATCTTGGTGCCGGCGCGCATATAGGCCAGGTGCGGCGCCATCGACATGGATTCCATGCCGCCGGCGACGATCACCTTGGCGTCGCCATTGGCGATCTGCTGCAGGCCGAGCGCCACCGTGCGCAGGCCCGATCCGCAAAGCTGGTTCATGCCCCACGCGGTCTTTTCCGCCGGGATGCCAGCGGCCATCGCCGCCTGGCGGGCCGGGTTCTGGCCTTCGCCGCCAGCCAGAATCTGGCCCATGATCACTTCATCGACGTCTTCCGGGGAGACCTTCGCGCGCTCCAGCGCGCCCTTGATCGCAACCGCTCCCAGCTCATGCGCGGGAATCGAGCCGAACGCTCCATTGAAGGAGCCCACCGGCGTACGCGCGGCGGAAACGATGACAACGTCTGACATTACGACCTCCTCCTGGGCCGGGTTGGCCATTCTTGCGCGAGTCGCGCCGGCTCCCGTTCCGCCCGGAAAGCCTTTTGAACAGCCTGCCCGAGCCCCGGTCAAGGACCGCAACGGCCACGGACGCCGAGCAATTCGTCTTAAGGCTTTCGCCCCGAGCGGCCCTGCCAGTCCTGCAAAATCGGACTTGCGGGAATGTCCAAAGGGAATATCGTCATTGTGCAACGCAGCCCAAACGATGGGCGCCGCGGCAAGCAGGGCGGAATAGATGGCCGAAGATTCAAAGCCGACGACGATCAAGAAGTATGCGAACCGTCGGCTCTACAATACGGGCACGAGCGCCTATGTGACGCTCGAGGACCTCGCCGAGATGGTCAAGAAGGGCGAGGATTTCGAAGTGTTCGACGCCAAGACCGGCGAGGACATCACCCGTTCCGTGCTCACCCAGATCATCTTCGAGCAGGAAGGCAAGGTCGGGCAGGCGATGCTGCCGGTGACCTTCCTGCGGCAGCTCATCCGCTTCTACGGCGACAGCATGCAGGTGCTGGTGCCGAGCTATCTCGAGTTCACGCTCGACAAGCTGACCTCCGAGCAGCAGAAATTCCGCGACCAGTTCACCAATGCGCTGGGCGCCACGCCGCTGGCCGAACCGACCCGCCAGATGTTCCACCAGATGGACGAGCAGGCGCGCAAGAACATGGCGATCTTTCGCCAGGCGCTGACCATGTTCAATCCGTTCGTGGCCGCAGCCGGCGGGGTTGCGGGCGGCGCGACCGCGGCTGAAGCCAAGCCCGCCGGATCGGCCGGCGGCGACCTCGACGAATTGCGCAAGCAGGTCGGCGATCTGCAGAAGCGCATCGACGGAATGTCCGACAAGGGCTGAGATTCAGGGCTGAAGCCGTTCAGGCCGCCTCGGCGGATCGCGCGCCGTTCTCGACGATGCGCGCATCGCCAAAATGCATGCCCTGCAGATATTCGACGCCCCATTCCTCGAGCAGGCGAGCCGCTTCCGCATCCTCGACCCATTCGGCGACGACGGGAATGCGCATGTGATGTGCGAGCTCGATCAGCGTGCGCACGAAGAAGCGGTCGTCCGACGAGCGTGACAGGTTCTGTACGAAGGCGCCGTCGAGCTTGATGAGATCGAAGGGCAGGCGCCGAAGGTTGCGGAACGACGTGTGTCCTGCGCCGAAATCGTCCATCGCCACGCGCACGCCCAGTTCGCGCGCCGTCGTCATGAAGGCCGAGGTCGCTTCGACGTCCGCGATCGCGCAGGTCTCGGTGATCTCGATGATAAGGCGCGACGCGACGCCGGGATCGCGCGCGATCATGCCGCGGAACCGGTTCGGCCAGTCGGGATCGTGGATCGTCGCGCTTGACACGTTGACCGACAGGGTCAGGTTCGTATCGGCGGCCAGCCGCGGGATGGCGAGTTCGAGGACGCGCTGGTCGAGCATGTGCACGAGGCCGGCCTTCTCGGCGACCGGCAGGATCGCGCCGGGCGGAATGATCGACCCGTCGGGCGAGCGCAGCCGCACCAAAGCCTCGCTGAAGGCCTCCCGCCGCGTGCGCGTATCGACAATCGGCTGCAGCGCCAGCACGACGCGGCCTTCGTTGAGCGCGCCGACGATCTCGTCGGCGAGCTTGGCCGCCTGCACGCGATTGTCGCTGCGGGCGAGCGAGGGCGTGTAGCCGAAGAGGCGCGAGCCCGAGGACTGGCGCGCATGGTCGAGCGCCTCCTCGGCGTGCTGGAAAAGCTGGTTGGCGTTGCGGCCGTCGCGCGGCGCGGCGACGCCGCCGACGCGCAGGGTCACCGGAATCGCGCCGGCGCTGGTTTCGATCGGCTGGCCGCTCGTCTCCTCGAGGAAGCGCCGGCCGGCGTTCAGCATCTGGTCCGGGTCGCAATTGTCGAGGATGAGCGCGAATTTCGCGCCGGCGTAGCGGGCGAGCGAATCCGGGCCGCGCATTGTCCTGCGCAGGCGCGTGGCGACGCCGGCGATGACTTCGTCCGCGACGTCGTAGCCATAGGTGCGGTTGAGGACGAAAAGGTTATCGAGGCTCGCCAGCAGGATGCAGAAATGCGGCTGCTTGCCCGGCGGGCGCGCCAGCATGCGCGAGACGATCTCGACGAGATGGCCGCGGTTGTAGCAGCCGGTCAGCGGGTCGAAGCGCGACTTGAACTCCAGTTCGCGCTCGGCCTCGTAATGGTTGGTGATGACCCGGACGATGCCATGCGCGCGCTCCGGCTTCGCGCCGGCGCCAGCGAACCAGCGGCCCGAATCCTCGACCCAGATGACTTCCTTGTTGCGCCCGCCCGGTCCCGGAACCGTCAGGCCGTAGCGGGCGCGGTAGGGAACGCCCGCGCCGGCGTCGACCGCGCCCGACTGGATCGCCTGATAGCGGGAGCCGGCGCTGTCGGGCGCCAGCAATTCGCCATAGGCGCGACCGCTGCCGAGCTGGTCCGGCGACAGGGCGGCCAGAACCTTGGCCGCATTCGGACCCCAGGTCAGCCGGTCGCTGACGATGTCCCAGTCGTAGACGACCTCGCCGATCGAATCGAGCACGATACGGGGGTCGGGGCCGTTCGGGTCGAGCGCGGGCGCGCGCGCTGCGGCGAGCGCCGCCTGGGCGCTTGCGGCCTGCGCCGCCGCGACCGGCGCGCGTTGAACGATCTTGCGAATATCCAAGGAAGACCCCGAACCGGAGAAGCTCGCCGGCATTGTCGCGACCGGGGGTAATCTTTCCTTTAACGCATTCCCCGACTCAGGGGTTGTCGCCCGCTCCCGCGGCGCCCTGAAACGTGCGAAAAGGAGCCGATGCCGCTCGATGTCGTCGATCTGAGGACATTCTACGCCGCCCCGTTGGGGGGCATGGCGCGGCGCTTCCTGTCGCGGATCGTGCAGAGCCGCTGGGAGACCTGTTCCGGCCTGTCCGTGCTCGGAATCGGCTATGCTTCTCCGTATCTTGCACATTTTCGTGAAGGGGCGGTCCGCACGCTGGCCTTCATGCCGGCCGAGCAGGGGGTGGTGAACTGGCCTTCGAGCGGGGTCTCCGCCTCCGCTCTGGTCGAGACGACGATGCTGCCCCTGCCCGATTCCTGCATCGACCGGGTGCTGGTGGTTCATGCGCTTGAGGTCTGCGAACAGCCGCGCGAATTGTTGTCGGAGGCCTGGCGCATCCTCACCCCCGGCGGCCGGCTCATCCTGATCGCGCCCAACCGCGGCGGCCTGTGGTCGCGGGTGGACACGACGCCCTTCGGTCACGGCCAGCCCTATTCCCGCGGCCAGCTTCGCGACCTGATGCGCGAGACGATGTTTTCGCCGATCCACTGGTCGGAGGCGCTCTATTGCGCGCCGTTCGCGCGGCGGATCCTGCTGCGGCTGGCGCCGGCGCTCGAACGCTTCGGCGCCCGCTTCTCGCTGCCGGGCTCGGGCGTGCTGGTCGTGGAGGCGACCAAGCAATTGTATCGGCCCATCGGGCTGCGACGCGCCCAGCGCCGGGCGCTGCCTATTCCGACCGAACCCGTACTGGCGCCGGCCGCGCCGCGGGATTTGCAGGCATGACCGGCGCCACGATGGTCATTGCCGGGGCGACCGGCCTCGTCGGCGCGGCAGCGGTCGAAGTCGCGCTGTCGCGGGGATGGAAGGTGGTCGCGCTCGTGCGCAAGGGCCGCAATCTTTCGCCGCGCGCCGGCCTGACCGTACTCGAATGCGATTTCGATGCGCTCGCCGCCTCCCGCGACGCGGTGATTTCTCACCAGCCCTCGGCCTTTCTCTGCGCCCTCGGCACGACGATCAGGACGGCCGGCTCGCAGGCGGCTTTCGCGCGGGTCGACCTGGAATATGTGAAGGCCTTTGCCGATCTCGGAATTGCTTGCGGAGCGAAAGGCTTCGGGCTGGTGTCGTCGGTCGGCGCCAGCGCCTCGTCTTCCAATTTCTACCTGCGGACGAAAGGCGAGGCGGAGCAGGCCGTGCGCGCGTCAGGCTATGGGCATGTCGAGATCGCACGCCCGAGCTTTCTTGTTGGCGAGCGCGCCGAACACCGGCCGGGCGAGAAGCTCGCTGTTCCCGTCGCGACAATTCTTTCGCCACTGCTCGTCGCCGGGCTTGCGATCTATCGTCCGATCGAGGCCGGGACAGTGGCGCGCGCGCTGGTCGCCGCGCTCGAGAAACCGGAAAGCGGCGCATTCGTGCGACATTACGGCGAACTCGTCGCGCTGGCGCGTACGTGACCTTGCTTGCGGCGGCTAGCGCGCACTAGCATGTCACCATTCCAATAGAATCGTCAGGGAAGGAAAAAGAATGTCTTCAGGCGCGCCCGCCGCAATCCTGTCCAGCCGCCTGCGCGCCGGAGAGAAGCTTTTCATGTCCTGGTGCGGTTTCAACGACGCTTCGGCGGCGGAAGCCTCGGCGCGCGAGGGCTTCGACGCCGCGCTGATCGACATGCAGCATGGCATGGTCGATTTCACGAATACGGTGCAGGCGATCGCGCTTGTCGGGCTGGTCGGCAAGCCGACGCTGGTGCGCGTGCCGGTCGGCGATTTCGCGACGGCGTCGCGCATGTTGGACGCCGGCGCCGCCGGCATCGTCGCGCCGATGGTCAACAGCGCGGCGGACGCCAGGAAATTTGCGAGCTTCGTGAAATTCCCGCCGGTCGGCGAGCGGAGCTGGGGCCCGCAGCGCGCCGGCGCATTGGCCGGCGTCGACGGCGCGGCCTACCTCAAGCAGGCCAACGACATTCATGTCGCTATCGCCATGATCGAGACGCGCGAGGCGCTGGCGGCGCTCGACGAAATTCTCGACACGCCCGGCATCGACGGCGTGTTCGTCGGTCCCTCCGACCTCTCGATCGCCTTGACGAATGGCGCGACGGTCGACGCGCAGCATCCGGAAGTGGAAAAGGCGCTCGATCACATTTCAGCGCGCTGCAGGGCCAAGCAGAAGATCGCCGGCCTGTTCTGCATGACCGGCGCGCGCGCCAAGGAAATGTCGGCGCGCGGATTCAATCTCTGTTCGGTATCCACCGATGGCGTGATGATGCGGCTCGGCGCCCGGATGGAACTGAAGGCGGCGCGCGGCTGAGGAATTCGGTCGGGGAAGTCATGAGCGAAACGTCAGGCCCGCTCTTTGAAATGCGGCGTCTCGAAACGCTGAGCAACACCGTTTTCGGCGTTGCGATGACGTTGCTTGCCTACGATTTGCCGAAGTCCAGTTCGTTGCCGGCCGTGCCCGACTGGACTTCGCTCTACCGCGCCTATGCCCATCAGATTTCCGGACTGACGATGAGCTTCCTCATCGCGGGCATGTTCTGGATGAGCCATCAGCGACGCCTGGCGAAGGTCCCGCAGGCCAATCGCGGCGTAGTACTGCTCAATCTGCTGTTCCTGATGCTGATCGTGCTGTTGCCGGCCTCGAACGGACTGAACGCCAATTACCGCGACAATTCCACGGTCGCCGTCATCTACGGAACGCACCTGACCCTGCTCGCCGCGCTGAACGCCTTCCTCTGGTATCTGGCGCGTTCGCCGCGCGACGCGGATTCCGAATTCGTCGGCGCGGTCTTCCCCGTCGGCGTGATGTTCGCCTCGACGATCTTCGCGATCTTCCAGCCGCTCTACGCGCAGACCGTCATGTTTATCGCCTTTGCGGGGCCGGTGATCGGCTGGTGGACGCTCCGGCGCCGGAAGTCTAGCGCCGCTGCGGCAACGCCGGGGGCGGAACCGACGCCTGAACCTTGATTCCGAAATTCTGCGCGACGAACAGGCCGCCGTGCAGAAGTCCCGCCTCGTCGATGCCGTGGCCGACGCCGCGCGAAAGGTGCCATTGCACCGGAATGTTCGCCTTCGAAAGGTCGTCGCCCGACGTGAACAGCGCCTCGGCGGGGATGACATCGTCCATGTCGCCGTGCACGAGCAGGATCGGCGGGGGCAAGCCGTCGGCGCGCCGCGCTGTAGCTTCGGCGAGATGCTCGGCGCCGACCAGCACGCCGGAATAGCCGAGTATGCAGGCCGGGGCGCGCGTCCGTCGCAGGCCCGCGTGCAGCGCCATCATCGTGCCCTGGCTGAAGCCGACGAGCGCCAGCGCCGAACCGTCGAGGCCGTGCCTGGCGAGTTCGGCGTCGAGAAATGCGTCGAGCGTCGGTCGCGCCTTGACGCAGCCGTTCCAGCGCTCGGCCGGATCGCGCATCGTCAGCCCGAACCATTGGCGGCCGGAGGGAGACATGGCGCAGATTTCCGGGGCATGCGGCGCGACGAAGGCCGCATCCGGCAGGAAGGCCCGCCATTGACGTCCGAGCTCGATCAGGTCGTTGCCGTCGGCGCCGTAGCCGTGCAGGAACACGACGAGTTGGCGCGCCTTGCCGGATTTCGGCGGGACCCGCGGTCCGTCGAGCGTTGCAGCCATTCCTTCGATCCCCCTTACGCCAGCGCCATGCCGGCGCGGCCATCCTTCATGACGCGATAATAGGCCCATAGCAGCCGCGCCGCGACGCCGCGATGCGGACGCCAGCGTTCGCCGATTCGCTCGAGCTTCTTCGTATCCGGCCGCTTCCTCAGGTCGAGCGCCATGCGGGCTGCTTCCTGCAGGGCGAGGTCGCCGGCCGGCCAGGCGTCGGGATGGCCGAGGCAGAAAAGCAGGAAGATGTCGGCCGTCCATGGCCCGATGCCGTGCACGGCGCAGAGTTCGGCATGGGCGTCCTCGGCGGTCGCAGCCTCCAGCCGCCGCAGGTCGAGCGCGCCCGTCATGAGCGCGTCCGCAATGGCGCGCAGGGTCTTCATCTTCGGCGCCGAAAGCCCGCAGGCGCGCAATTCCGCGTCCGTCGCGGCGACAATCGCCTCGGGCGCCAGCCCGGGAAAGCCAGCATTCAGGCGCGCGTAGATGGCGTTGGCGCTGGCTGTGGATACCTGCTGGCCTACGACGATCCAGGCGAGACCCGGAAAGCCCGGTTCGCGACGCCTGAGCGGCGGCGATCCGGCGGCGTCCAGCATGGCCCCGATGCAGACCGGATCGATCTCGCGCAGCGCAGCCAGGGCGGCGGCGAGCGTTTCCTCGGCGAGGATGGCCGGTCCGGGGGCGTAGACGCGCGCGATCTTTTTCGCGACCCTCCTGCGCCTGCGCTTCGGCGCGACTTTTCTTGCGGCCGCGCGTTTTGGCGTCGCGCCGCTCGTCGATGTCCTCCTGGCGCGCTTGCGCCCTGCAGGCTTTCCGGCGGCCCTCTTGGTCGCCTTCTTGGTCGCCTTCTTGGCCGACTTCTTGGGCGCTGCCTTGCGACTGGCGGTGGAACGGCGGGGCGCGGCTCTGGTTTTCGTCACGTGAAAGGCCGATGATGGGTTGGTGCAGCGAGTGGAAATGAACGGCGCGCAAAGTCAATCGGTCTGGCGGTTCGCCCCGTCCCCCAACGGCTACCTTCACCTCGGCCACGCCTATTCGGCGCTCCGCAACTTCGAGGGCGCGCGCGCCGCCGGCGGGCGCTTCCTGCTGCGGATCGAGGATATCGACACCGGGCGCGCGCGACCGGAATTCGAACAGGCGATCTACGAGGATCTCGCCTGGCTCGGTCTCGAATGGGAGACGCCGGTGCGGCGGCAGTCCGAGCATTTTTCCGAATATGCGCTGGCGGTCGAACGCCTGGATGCGATGGGCCTCGTTTATCCCTGCTTCTGCACGCGCGGCGATATTGCCGCCTGCGTCGCCGACGCGCCGGACTGGCCGCGCGATCCCGACGGCGCGCCGCTCTATCCGGGAACCTGCCGCGACATGGGCGAGACGGCGCGCCGCCAGCATCTACTCGCGGGCCATCACGCGGCGATGCGCCTCGACATGAATGCGGCTTCGGCGCGCGCCGAAGGCATGATCGGCTGGACGGAATTCGGCGAAGGCGCCTCTGCGCGCGATGTGCGCGCGGAACCGCAGGTGTGGGGCGACGTCGTGCTGGCGCGACGCGACGTGCCGGCGAGCTATCATGTCGCGGTGGTCGTCGACGACGCGCTGCAGGGCGTGACCGACGTCGCGCGAGGCATGGATCTGTTCCAGTCGACGAGCGTACATCGCCTGTTGCAGACTTTGCTCGACCTGCCGGCGCCGTCCTACCGGCATCATCACCTGATCCTCGACGAGGATGGAAAGAAGCTCGCGAAGAGCAGGGGATCGCAGACCCTGCGCGATATGCGCGCGAAGGGCGTCACGCCGGAAGAGGTGCGGCGCATGGTCGGATTGGGCTGACCGTTCGACGGTCCGCTTCGAACGGGGCAGCCTTGCTGCCTTATTGCCTCGCCGCCTTCACCGACATTTCCTGCCCGTGCCAGGTGAAGTCGCTGTTCAGCCATGCGTCGATCCACAACACGGGCAGCGCCAGATCGCGGACGATCATGGCGCCCGGCATGCGCCATGAAAGCGGAAATCGCGCGAGGGCGGCCAGCGTCAGTTCCGCACCGTAGAGCAGGACGACGACAGCGGCCGCTCCTGCGAAGGCGCCCGGGCCGAATTCGCGCGACGCGTAGGCGGCGAGCACCGCCGGCGGGAGCGCGCCGGTCAGAATTTCCGGCGCGAAATGCCACGGGAACGAGGCGCGTCGCAGGCGCGCCCAGCGGGAATGCCGAGCCCACACTTCTCGCGCGCTGCGTTTGCCCAGAGGTTGCTCGAACGGCCGGTCGACGAGGCGCACGCGCAGGCCCTGGCAGCGCACCGCCTTGGTGGAGGCCGCGTCCTCGGCGATCTCGGAGGCGAGCGCGCCAATGCCTCCAGCGTTTTCCAGGACCTCGCGCTTCCACATCATGTTCTTGCCCTGCGCGAACCCCATGCCCACGGCTTCCGACGCGAATTGCCAGCGCGACTGATAGGTGTTCAGCACCGCGCACTCGACCTCGGCAAGGAAGCCGTCCGGGCGCGTGCCGAGCGGCATGGAGACGACGAGGCCGGTATCCGGCCGGAACTGGTCATGGAGGCGCGCGATGTAGTCGGGCGGAACCAGCGCATTGGAATCGGCGAGGACAATGTAGTCGTGGCGCGCCGCCGCCCAGCCCTTGACGCAATTGTTGAGCTTGGGATTGGGCGAGATCGGGTCGTCGCCGACCAGAAGCATCGCGCGCCGTGTCTGATGACGCGCGATGGCTTCCTCCACCAGCGGGATGATTGGATCGTTGCGCCGTTGTACGCAGAACAGGGTCTCATAGTCTGGCCAGTCGATATGGAAGCTCGCCTCCAGAGTCTCGCGGCTGAAGGCCTCGAGGCCGCACAGGGGGCGCACGATCGAGACGGCGGGCGTTTCGCCATCGGGCAGGGCGGGCGCAGGCTTCAGCCAGCGCCGCACGGCCAGCCCCATGCTCGCGAGATTGGCGAGGATAAGAGCGACCGCGGCCAGTCCGGCGAGAAGCGCCAATTCCATGTCGCAGATCCTCTTCCTTCAGATTGTCATCCCGCGGTCATTGACAGAGTCGTTCTTCGTTTCGATGACAACCGAACGGCGCGACTGTCACGTAATCGCAATGGGAATCTGCCAGTGAGTTTGCATGACCAACCAGAACGGCCGCCTTTCCATGCCTGACGTACAGCCCGGCTACCGCAGCCTGTTCATCTCGGATGTGCATCTGGGAACCCGCGCTTCCCAGGCCGATCTCCTGCTCGAATTGTTCAGGCGTACGGAGGCGGACACGATCTATCTCGTCGGCGACATCATCGACGGCTGGCGGCTGAAGGGCGGCTGGTTCTGGCCGCAGGCGCACAACGACGTTCTGCAAAAGCTGCTGCGCAAGGCGCGCAAGGGCGCGCGGGTCATCTACATCCCCGGCAATCACGACGAGTTCGCGCGCGACTATCTCGGCCACAATTTCGGGGGCGTGGAGGTCGTGGATCGCGCCATCCACGAGGCCGCGGACGGGCGCCGCTTCCTGGTCATTCACGGCGACCAGTTCGACGTCGTGGTGCGGCACGCGCGCTGGATCGCCCTGCTCGGCGACTGGGCGTACGAGACGGCGCTCGTCATCAACCACTGGTTCAATTTCGTGCGTCGCAAGTTCGGCTTCGGATATTTCTCGATCTCCGCCTGGGCGAAACTCAAGGTGAAGAACGCCGTCAATTTCATCGGCGATTTCGAGGAAACGCTGGCGCAGGAGGCAGAGCGCGCCGGTGTGGACGGCGTCATCTGCGGCCATATCCATCACGCCGCGATGCGGCGGATCGGCGCGGTCGAATACATCAATACCGGCGACTTCGTCGAAAGCTGTACGGCGGTTGTCGAGCGCCGCGATGGTACGTTCGAAATCCTGCGCTGGGCCGACATCGTCGCGCGCGAACGCGCCGCGCAGCCTCAGGACGGAGGCGTGCGGGCAGCCGCCTGAAATGCGCATCCTCGTCGTCACCGACGCATGGCGGCCGCAGGTTAACGGCGTCGTCCGTTCCCTGGAATCAGTCGCCCGGGCGCTGACGAGAGCCGGGGAAGATATCGTGTTCCTGACGCCGGAGGGCTTTCCGACCTTCCCGCTGCCGACCTACCACGAGATCAGACTGGCGTTTGCCCTGTCTCCGGCGGTTGGCCGCAGGATGGATGCGCTGGCTTGTGACCATGTCCACATCGCCACGGAAGGTCCGTTGGGACTTGCCGCGCGTCGGATCTGCATAACGCGCGGCGAACCCTTCACCACGAGCTATCACACGCGCTTCCCGGAATATCTTCATGCGCGCACGCGGTTCCCGCTGAACTGGTCATACGCCGCGCTGCGGCTCTTTCACAACGCCGGCGCGGGCATGATGGTGGCCACCGAAAGCCTCGCGCGCGAATTGTCGACGCGCGGATTCCTGCGGCCCATGCTCTGGTCGCGCGGCGTGGACCATGAATTGTTTCGCCCGCGCGACCTGACTTTGTCGCTGCCGCGCCCGGTGTTCCTCTACGTCGGCCGGATCGCGCCGGAGAAGAACCTGGAAGCTTTCCTGCGCCTCGATCTGCCCGGCTCGAAACTGCTGGTTGGCGACGGACCGGATCGCGAAACTCTGGCGCGGCTCTACCCCGACGCCCATTTTGCCGGGGTGAAGAAGGGCGAAGATCTCGCGCGCCTCTATGCCGGCGCCGACGCTTTCGTGTTTCCCAGCCGTACCGATACGTTTGGCGTCGTCCTGCTCGAAGCCCTGGCGAGCGGCCTCCCCGTCGCGGCTTTTCCGGTGCAGGGGCCAGCCGATGTGATCGGCGACAGCAAAGCTGGCATGCTGTCGGAGGACTTGCTGGCCGCCTGTCTCGCCGCTCTGGAAATACCTCGGGGCGTAGCCCGTGAAAGAGCGTTGCAATTCGCGTGGGACGCGAGCGCCCGACAATTCGCCTCCAACATCGCAAAAGCTCGCAGCGACTACGTGCGGCAGAAGATGGCGACGCCCAGCCTGCGCAACCGTGTCGCGCCTGCGCCTACGGCGCCGCAGTTCAGCGCCCCAGCAGTCCCGCAATCGCATGCCGGATCGGATTCGCGGGATCGGCCATGAGCCGGATCGCCATTGCGCAGGAGATGACCACCAGCATCGGCCTGATAAGCCGCGCGCCGGCGCGCATAGCCAGAATCGCGCCGATCTGCGCGCCGAGGAAAGCGAAGAGGGCCATCGCCAGTCCGACGGGCCAGACCACGGCGCCCGTCGCCGCATAGAGAGCGAGGCCGCCGACATTGCTGGCGGCGTTGGCGAGCTTGGTATGGGCGGTCGCCTTGACGATTCCGAAGCCGAGCAGCGCGATGAAGCCGATGACGTAGAACGAGCCAGCGCCCGGTCCGAACAGGCCGTCGTAGAAACCGACGATCGGCACGATCGTCATGGCAAAGGCGCCCAGAGACATGCGCGCACGGGCGTCCTCGTCGCCGAGTTTCGGCGCCGCAAGGAAGTAAAGCGCGATGGCGATCAGCAGCAGCGGCGCCGCAGCCTGCAACATCGCGCGCGACAGGAGCGTGACCGAGAGCGCGCCGGCGATTCCGGCCAGCGCCGCTGCGATGGCGACCGGCGCTCCGATCTTCCGGTCGATGCGCCCGGCGCGGGCGAAGGCATAGGTCGACGAGAGCGCGCCGGCCGCGCCCTGCGCCTTGTTGGTTGCGATGGCCGCAACCGGGTCGAGGCCCGCGAGCATGAGCGCGGGAACGGTCAGGAGCCCGCCGCCGCCGGCGATGGCGTCGATGCAACCGGCGATCAGCGCAACGCCGCACAGCGCGGCGAAGGTCGCAGCATCATATGGAATCAATTGGCCGCTGCGCGTTGCGCGATACGCGAATTGGTCGGCGCGGCCTTGGCGAGCAGACCGTCGATGCGATCGCGCTCGCGCTTGAACTCGGTGAGCAGCTTGCCGTCGATCTCGCGCGTGCGCGCCAGCTTGACGCGCATCGGGTCGACGAAGTGGCCGTTCACCATGACCTCGTAGTGGAGATGCGGACCTGTCGACAGTCCGGAAGATCCGAGAAATCCGACGAGTTGTCCCTGTCGGACGCGAACGCCTTCCTTGATCCCGCGCGCAAAACCCGAGAGATGGCTGTAGGCGGTCACGTAGCCGTTGGCGTGCTGGATTTCGACGCGGCGGCCGTAGCCCGAATCCCATGCCGCGGTCAGCACCGCGCCGTTGCCGGCGGCGAAGACCGGCGTGCCGATCGAGGCGGCGAAATCGACGCCGGTATGAACCTTCCTGTAGCCGAGGATCGGATGGTAGCGGGAACCGAAGCCCGAGGTGATGCGCGCGGCGCCGATCGGCTGGCGGATCAGGAATTTCCGGGTGGAGCGGCCGCTTTCGTCATAATAGTCGACGAGGCCGTCGTCGTTGGTGCGGAAGCGGTAGTAGCGGAACGTCTCGTTGTGCGTGGTGATCGACGCATAGAGGAGCTGGTCGTGCTCCGCATTGTCGTCGCTCTCGTCGTAGAAGGCTTCGAACGTATCGCCGGGCGTGACCGCACGTTGAAAGTCGACATCGTTGGCGAAGACGCGGACGAGGTCGCCTATGACGGATTTCGGAATGTCCTGCTTCAGCGCCGTCTGGTACAGCGAATCATAGAGGCGCATGCCGCCGGAATCGGCGTCCTCGTCGTCCTCGTCGGAGGCCGGTTTCGCCTTCTTCGCGACTTTCGGTTCTTCTTCCGCCCGCGTCACCTGCACGTATCGGCCGTCGTCGGTCACCGCGACAGTGGCTTCGATGCGATCGTCCGAATGAATGGAAACGCGCGCCAGTGTCATGTTCGCGCCAGATCCGTCGAGGTCGGCGAACAGCATCTTCACGCGCCGGCCTTCGACCGCCACCTGGTCGGCGCGGCGACCGCCGAATGCCGCAACCACCGAAGCGGCGACCGGCTTGGCGACCGCGTTGGCCTTGAGCACGTCCTCCAGCGATTCGCCGCGCTTGATGACGGCCAGCCGTTCGTCCATCTGCGTCGGCTGTTTGTCGGACGGCGGCGGGCTCTTGGTGAGAAGCGTGACATTCTCGGGCACCATCTTCACCTCGATCGAGGAGAAGGGCGCGGAGGTCGCGATCGGCTCGCCGACATTGGCGTAGGCGAGACCCGGACCGCCGGCGCGGCTGGTGCGCATCAACAGAAGCTGCGCCGGGAGCTGCGCCGCGCCGCGGGCGCCGGCCGATGCGACCGATTTCAGAAACTCGCCGACCTGCGCCTGAACTTCCTCGATCGACAATTGGGCAGGTTGCGCCCGGCCCGCCTGGTTCGGGAAATCAGAAACGACGAACGAAACCTCGGCGCTGTCGGTCGCGCCCTGTTCCTCGATGCCCGCCTCCGGCGCATTGCGCGCTTGCGCCAGCAGGCGCAGCGGGTTGAACGCCGGGACGTCCTCGCCCAGGCCGACGTCGTTGAGCGCCAGCGAGGTGGCGACGCGCGTGTAGCCGATGTTGCGGATGACTTCCTTGTCGCCGACCTTCACGGCGGTCGGCGACCGGAAGGTCTGCTTGGCGGCGACGATGTCGACCGCCTTCACCAGGCGGTCGCCCTTGCGCGGATTGACCGAGGAATCGCCGCGGTCGTCCTTGCGCAAGGCCTGCGCGACCTGAGGAACTTCGGGGCTGTAGAGGCGTCGGTCGAGGGCGGCGAACGCGGCCGCTCCGATCAGGCCGGCCCCGCACAGGCCGGTCAGGACCGTGCCGGCCAGCCAGTGGAAGGAAACGCGGCGGTGGTCGTCCTCGGTGCGACGGCCGCC
>JAXMCV010000004.1:0-235000 GCA_046349215.1 Beijerinckiaceae bacterium | reverse complement strand
GACGCAGGCGAAGGATTCGTGACGCGGCTCAAGCGCGTGGCGCAGGGGCCGGCCGTCCAGTTCGCGCGGCAGGAGTTCGAGGAACGCCGCGATGTCGCTGGCGACGAACTTCTTCGTCGGCGCGAACTGCCAGAGGACAGGGCCGAGCTTGGCGCCCAGTTCGGCCGGTCCGCTTTCGAAGAACTTCGCGATCGAGTCGCCTGCGCCCGCGAGTTCGCGTCTCTGCACGACATATCGCGGCGCCTTCACGGCGAAGACGAAATCGTCGGGCGTTTCGTCGCGCCATTTTGCGAAGGTCGCAGGCGTCTGCGTGCGATAGAAAGTGCCGTTGATTTCGATCGTCGTCAGACAGCTTGCGGCGTGTTGCAGCTCACGAGCATGCGGGAGGCGCTCGGGATAGAAAGTTCCGCGCCAGGGTTCGTAGGTCCAGCCGCCGATCCCGACACGGATTCTCGTCCCGGTCGTCCGGCTCGTCGCGCGCTTCGCCATTCCCTTCCTCCGGTCACGGAGGATTGTCGTCCCTGCGGACGATTCTTCAAGAGGCGGCGAATATCCGGCTCGGTTGCGCCTGTTCGGCGCGTAGCGCGTTGGTGACGATTGCCGCAAACAGGACGATCGTCGCCGGGGCACCGAAGGGAATATCGAACAGGATGGCGACCGGGCGCGCGAGCAGCGGCGTGAGGAAGCCGAGCGCAAGGATCGTCTTCTCCCAGGGACCGAAACCCAGTTCGAGACCGCGCCAGGAGAGCAGCGCCAGCGCGGGGCCGAAAACCATCATGTCGTAGTCGAGGCAATAGGGCGTGGTGAGCTGCGTCGCGACCATCGTCGCGGCGATCTTCACGCGTCCATCGGCGCGCGAACGCCAAAGCCAGAGCAGCGTCGCGAGGGTAGCGAGCGTCACCGCGGTCTGGATCGAATAGGCCGTCGCGACATTTGCGCCGAGCAGGCGCGCGGCGGCGAACACGCTCTGGATCTTCTCGAAGCCCGCGGCGCCCTGTTCAATCACGTTCGTGCGCGAAAATTCGAGGCTGACAAAGAACGCGCGCCATGTCTCGACGCCGAACAGGGCGAGCGTCGTCAGCGTCATCGCGACGAGCGTCGCGGCGCCGGAAAGCATTGCGCGCCAGTTCATCGTCGCGACGAGAACGAGCGGCAGCACGACGGCGAATTGCGGCTTGTAGGCGAGCGCGGCCAGCGCGACGCCGGCGAGCCATGGACGCCTGTCGAGCAGCATCAGTCCCGTCGCCAGCAAAGCCGCGGTGAGAAATCCATTCTGCCCGTGTCCGAGATTGACGAAGACGGCCGGGAAGGCGAGCGCTCCGAGCATCCACAGGCGCTTGTCGCCGGGCGCGCGACGCGCGATCCAGCCGATCACGCCAAGGTAGAGCGCCAGCGTCGCGACCTGCCAGAGGATCAGCGCGACGAAATAGGGGAGCGCCGCCAGCGCTGCGGCGGGAATGAGGAAATACGGCGGATAGTGCCAGCCATAGACGGCGGTCTTCGGTCCGAATTCGACGCGCTGCGCGGCGATATGCGTGGGCACGTCGAAGGGCGCCGTCGGCGCGCCGCGCAGCGCTTCGGCGCCGGCGACCCAGACTTGCGCGAAATCGGCGCCGACCGGATTGTCGTTCGGCATCAGCCGGTCTTTCGCCGTGACGATGATCGCGACCAGCGCACAGGCGGTAATGGCCAGCAGGATGAAGCTGTAGGCGCGCAGCCGCGCCAGCGTGAGCCAGTCTCCAGTCCGCGCCTGTTCCAGGAACTTGTGCATGGGCGTCCGCCGTCCGGCGCAAACCGCGCCGCCGCCATGCTGGCGCCAAGTGGTTAAGAGGCCGGCAATGGCCTGCTGCCGATCAGGCCGGTCTGCCGCCGTTCGCGACCCCGGCGGCGACGAGGAGGGAGAGTATCGGCAGCGTGATGGCGGCGATCGCGAAGATCGGCGTCGTTCCCAGCGCATCCACCAGGGGCGCGGCCAGCGCCACGCCCATAGCCTGTCCGAGAAAGAAGCAGGTGGCGAACAAAGCCATGCCGGAGCCCCGGGCGTCAGGCGTCATCTGCGATGCGTTCACCTGAAGCACGCTGTGGACCAGATAATAGGCGGCGCCAGCTCCGAAGCATGCTGGCGCAGCAAGCCATGGCGTCGGCGCGAAGGCCAGCGCGCCGAAGGAGACGAGAAAAAGTCCTGCGGCGAGCTGAGCCACGCCCGTCTCGCCGAGGCGCGGCACGACGTGGCGGGCGCTGACCGCATAGGCGAGTCCGCCCGCGCCGAAGGCTGCGAGCGCAAGGCCTGCCTGCCCGAAACTCATGCCGAAACGCTGATGCAGCATGGTCGTGATGTAGGCCGAAGCGCCGAAGCACAGAAAGCCTTCGATAAAACAGGCGGCGAGCACGCGCCGCACTTGCGGTCGCCGCAACGCCGATGCGAACGTTGCGAACATGCCCTTGTCGTTCGCCGACGTTGGAACGTCCCGCGTCAGCGGGTTGATCTTCAATTCGCGCGCCAGGCCGGCGCTGGCGATCACATAGAGCGCGACGATGATGACGAAGGGCGACCGCCAGCCGAATTGCTCGCCGATCCATCCGCCGAAGGCCTGGCCGGAAATGAGACCGGCGACCTGTCCCATCATGTAGCGCGCGATGGTGGTCTGCCGTTCCGAATAGTCGACGACATCGCCGATCCACGCGATCGACAGCGGCACGATCGCCGCGGCCGCGATCCCCGACGTCAGCCGCGCGATGGCGAGGCCCTCGAGCGTCGCCGACAGAGCGCAGGCCGCGGTGGTCGCGATCGAGGCGATGCAGCAGGCGAGAATGATCCGGTATTTGCCCAGCCGGTCGCCGAGTATGCCGAATGGCGGCTGCATCAGGCCGTAGGTGAAGGAATAGGCCATCACGACAATGGCCGCGCGGCCGGGCGTCACCTGGAATTCCGAGGCGAGTTGCGGCAGCAGCGCGTCGCAGATGCGCGTCGTCGCGGCGCTTGCGAAGGTCGCGATCGACAGCAGCAGGATGGCGCTGCTGGCGCTGGCGCGGGCGCTGTCCGACGGCGTCTCGTTCATCGCAGGACCGTCGAGCGAAGCTTGTGGCCTGAAACGTCGCGGGCGTTACGCAGGCAATTCTCTCGCGCGAGCGTCCGCAAACGTCCTATAGTCCTTTCACCGGACGCCGCAGGGAGGCTGACGTGACGACGAAACTGACCGGCGGATGCGCCTGCGGCGCGGTGCGCTATGCGTGCGACGACGAGCCGATCGTTCAGGTCGTATGTCATTGCCGGGATTGCCAGAAAGCGAGCGGCAGCAGTCACGCCGCCATCTTGTTCGTGCCGAGCGACCGCCTGACGTTCAGCGGAACCGGGTTGAAGTATCATGAAGTCACCGGCGCCAGCGGACGCCGGCTGCAGCGCGGCCATTGTCCGGAATGCGGTTCGCCCGTCGCGGGCCGCTGGCCGGAAAACAACGTCTATGAACTCATCCAGGTCGGCAGTCTCGACGATCCGTCCGGTTTCGCGCCGACGGTCGAGTGCTGGATGTCGAGCGCCGCCGCATGGCATCCGACGTTCGAGGGGACGACGAGATACGAAGAGGGTCCGACGCCCGCTGTCATGCGGGAGCGCATCAAGGCCTATTTCGCCGCGCGATCCTGATTGCGCGCCGCTCACGCCGGTTTGCGGCTCGACAGGAACTCGCCCATTCGTCCCAGCGCCTTGCGGATGTTGTCCGCCGAATTGGCGTAGGACAGGCGGATGTAGCCTTCGCCGTGCACGCCGAAATCCGGGCCGCCGATGGTCGCGACGCCGGCTTCTTCCAGTAGCGTCGAGGCGAGCTGCTTCGCCTTCCAGCCCGTCTTCGAAATGTTCGGGAAGGCGTAGAAGGCGCCCTTGGGAACGGCGGCCGAAACGTTCGGCAGCGCGTTCAGGCCCTCGACGACGATCTTCCGGCGCTTGTCGAATTCGGCGACCATGTCGCGCACCGCGTCCTGCGGACCTTCGAGCGCGGCGATGCCGGCGAATTGCGTCGCGGCGTTCGTGCACGAGAAGGAATTGACGGCGAGCTTGCGCGCGTTCTCGTACAATGACTTCGGCCAGACCGACCAGCCGAGACGCCAGCCCGTCATGGCGTAGGTCTTGGACGCGCCGTCCAGCATGATCAGCCGGTCGCGGAGTTCCGGATAGGCGAGCAGCGTCTGGTGCGCGAGACCGTCGTAGGTCATCTGCGAATAGATTTCGTCCGACATGATCGCCGCGTCGGGAAATTTGGCGAGCCCCTTCGCCAGCGCGTCGATCTCTTCCTTCGGCGTTACGCCGCCGGTCGGATTGGCCGGCGAATTGACGATGATGAGCCGCGTCTTCGGCGTGATCAGCGACAGCGTCTCGGCGGCGGAGAAGGCAAAGCCGTTCTCCTCGCGGATCGGGATCGGCACGGGCGTCGCGCCGGTATATTCGATCATCGAGCGATAGATCGGGAAACCGGGATCGGGATACATGATCTCCGCGCCCGGTTCGCCGAACATCAGGATCGCCATGTACATGGTCACCTTGCCGCCGGGCACGACCATGACGAGGTCCGGCGACACGTCGACCTTGAACCGCTTGTTCAGGTCGGCGGCGATCGCCTCGCGCAGCTGCAGGATGCCGGTCGCCGGCGTGTAGCCGTGATGGCCGTCGCGCAGCGCCTTGATGGCCGCCTCCACGATGTGCGGCGGCGTCTGGAAATCCGGCTGGCCGATGCCGAGGTTGATGATGTCCTTGCCTTGCCGCGCCAGGTCGGTCGCCCG
Source organism: Beijerinckiaceae bacterium (assembly GCA_046349215.1). Taxonomy (GTDB): domain Bacteria; phylum Pseudomonadota; class Alphaproteobacteria; order Rhizobiales; family Beijerinckiaceae; genus JAJXWB01. The sequence continues at coordinate 230,227 of JAXMCV010000004.1, read as the reverse complement.
GGCGAGCACCGCGAAGGCGTTTTCCTCGCCGATGCGGGCGAAGGCGGGGACGACGTGCAGCATGGCGTTTCCTCGATCGATCTTTCAGGCTTGATCGGGGAAAACGGGCGCGACGTCAATCGCTGGAATGTCAGCGGAAGACCTAGCCGCCGCTGAACTTCTTCACGGCGTCCTCGACCTGGTTGCGCTGGCTGGCCGAAAGCTGCGACAGCCGGCTTTCCAGCCATTCGTCGTGGATGCCGGCGGTGCGCGCCAGCAGATGCCATTTCATGGCCTCGACGATATCGGGTTGCACGCCGCGCCCGGCGGCGAGAAGGCGGGCGGCGCGGTTCTGCGCCACGGGATTGCCGCGCTGGGCGGCCTTCAGGAACCAGCGCGCGGCGCCCGCCTCGTCCTTTGGCGTTCCCTCGCCGTTGAACAGCATGATGGCGTATTCGACCATGCCGGGAACGTTGTCGGCTTCCGCCGCCTGCTTGAACCAGCCCGCAGCCTCGGGGTCGCTGCGTTCCGTCCCGCGTCCGAGGTGGTAGAGGACACCCAGCGAATAGGCGGCGTCGCCGCTGCCATTGGCGGCCGCGCGCTTGAAATAGTTGAGGGCGGCCCCGAAATCCGGCGCCGCGGACTCGCTCTCGATCGCCATGACGCCGAGATTGTACTGGGCCTCGGGCTGTCCCTTGGCGGCGGCCTGTTCGAACATCCTGCGCGCCAGAGTGCGGTCGACAGCCATGCCCTGGCCCTTGAGCGCGGCGATGCCCACGGCGAAAGCGGCGTTCTGGTCGCCGAGATCGGCGGCGGCGCGGTAGAGCCGCAGCGCCTCCTGCGGATTGGCGGTCACGCCCTGGCCCTCGGCATACAAGGCGGCGAGCAGGGTGATGTTGGCGGCGTCGGTCTTGTTCTGCTCGTAGCGCTTCTGCGCGAGCTGGAAAGCGGTCGCGTAATAGCCGCGCTGATACGCGGTCAGCGGATCGTCGAATTCGGGCTTCGATTCCGGCGATGCGGCGCGCGGAACCTTCTGCAGCATGATCGGCGGCGGCGCCTTTTCGATCGCCGGTGCAGGCGTGCGCGGCTGCTGTTGCGTCTGCGCGGCGGCGGCTCCGGCCAGAAGCAGCGAGAGGGCTGCGAACGCAATCCTCATGCGGCCGCCCCGGCGCATCGCCTGTCGGCTTCCGCCACGGCGACCGCCGGCCCGCGCGGATCGTCCCAGATCGCTTCGCACAGGCCCACGAATTCGACATGCGCCGCGGCGAGCGCCTCGATCTCTTCGAGGGTCGCGGCGAAAGCGACGCAGGGCACGTTGAATATCTCCGCCCACCATTGCGCGCGGTCCAAAGCCTGTCCGTGCGGCAGCGGATCGGACGGGCCGCCGAACATGAGGTAATCGACGTCGCGCTCGCCGACGCTCATGCAATCGTCGCGCGTTTGCAGCGCGCCAACGCCGACGATGCGTTCCGGCTTGAGGCTTTCGAGCGCCTGTTCCAGCGCCTCGCCCGTTCCCGAGACATGCACGCCATCCGCGCCGGCGCGGGCGGCGAGCTGCGCGTCGTTTTCCACCAGCAATGCGGCGCCGGCGTCCTGCGCCAGGCCGGCGAGATCGCGGACGATCTGCTTGCGCTTGCCCGGATCGTCGGTCGCAAAGCGGACCAGCACGCAGGCGACGTCGCCGGCCCCGAGCGCCGCCTGCAGCGCGGCGTCGAAAGGCGCGGCTGCGGCAAGCCGCGGCGTGACGAGATAAAGACGGGGCGGCGGAAGGTCGGGATCGCTCGCCATTTCAGGGGATCGCTCTCGTTGGTTGGTCGGGCCTTTCTTGCCCGGAGAATCGGGACAAAAAACGGCGACGGCCACGCCTAGCACGGCAGGCGCCTGCATGACGAGGCAAGGGGTCGCGGCTTGCCAGAAGCCGCTTCGGCGCCACAATCGGAACGGGAGGAGCCGCCATGAGCCAGCGCCTGAACTACGCCGCCGCAGCGCCCGAGGTCCGGGACATCATGCTTGATTTCTGGCGGAAGGTCGAAAACCTCGGTCTCGACCACAAGCTGCTGCATCTCGTGTATCTGCGCGCGTCGCAGATCAACGGCTGCGCCTTCTGTATCGACATGCACGCCAAGGACATGCGGGCTTCCGGCGAGAGCGAGCAGAAGGTCTACATGACGAGTGCGTGGCGCGAGGCGGGACCGATCTACAGCGAGAAGGAGCGCGCGGCGCTCGCCTGGACGGAAGCTGTCACGCTGTTGCGCGACCAGGACGTGCCGGACGAAGTCTACGCGCTGGCGCTGTCGCAATTCTCCGAGGGCGACCTGGCGAAACTGACGCTCGCGATCGTCGAGATCAATTGCTGGAACCGGCTGAACGTCGCCTTCCGCACGCCGGCCGGAAGCTACAAGGCGAGGACGAGCATGAAGGCGGGGTGAGTGCTTCGCCCACGGGCAATCGTTGACCCTGCATACCTCCCCGCTTGCGCGGAGGTCGATCATTCGCGAAGCGAATGTCGGGTGGGGATAGCTGGACGCGGGCCCCACCCGTCCGGCTTAGCCGGACACCCTCCCCGCGAGCGGGGAGGGACGAACCGTCGCCTTACGCGAATTTCGGATCGAGCGCGCCCTTGGAATAGCTCGCCGCCATTTCGGCGAGTGTGGCGATGCGCTTGATCTTCGAGGCGTTGCCGGCGGCGCCGAATTCCTCGAGGCGCTGCTTGCAGATCTTGGTCATCGCTTCCTGCGCGGGCTTCAGGTACTTGCGCGGATCGAACTCGCCGGGATGCTCGGCGAGGACCTTGCGGATCTGGCCGGTGATCGCCATGCGGTTGTCGGTGTCGATGTTGATCTTGCGCACGCCGTTCTTGATGCCGCGCTGGATTTCCTCGACCGGCACGCCCCACGTCTGGGGCATCTTGCCGCCGAACTTGTTGATGATGTCCTGCAGGTCCTGCGGCACCGAGGACGAGCCGTGCATGACCAGATGCACGCTCGGCATCTTGCGATGGATTTCCTCGATAACGTTCATGGCGAGCACCTTGCCGTCGGGCTTGCGCGTGAACTTGTAGGCGCCGTGCGACGTGCCCATTGCGATGGCGAGCGCGTCGACCTTCGTCTCCTTGACGAATTTCACCGCCTCGTCCGGATTGGTGAGAAGCTGGTCGTGGCTGAGCTTGCCCTCGGCGCCGTGGCCGTCTTCCTTCTCGCCCTCGCCGGTCTCGAGCGAGCCGAGCACGCCGAGTTCGCCCTCGACCGAAATGCCGCCGAGATGGGCCATGTCGGTGACGGCCTTGGTCACGCCGACATTGTAGGTCCAGTCCGCCGGCGTCTTGCCGTCTTCCTTCAGCGAACCGTCCATCATGACGGAGGTGAAACCCGCCTGGATCGCGGTCATGCAGGTCGCCGGCCCGTTGCCGTGGTCGAGATGCACGCAGACCGGGATGTGCGGATAGATTTCGACCAGCGCGTCCATCATGTGCTTCAGCATGATGTCGTTGGCGTACTGGCGCGCGCCGCGCGAGGCCTGGATGATGACCGGCGCATCGACCGCGTCGGCGGCGACCATGATGGCCAGCGCCTGTTCCATATTGTTGATGTTGAAGGCCGGCACGCCGTAGCCGTGCTCGGCGGCGTGATCCAGCAATTGTCTCATCGTGATGCGGGCCATGTCTCTCTCCGTCCTGCTTGCTCTGTTTGAAACTTAAGCCTTCAGCGCCTCGACGCCCGGCAGCGCCTTGCCTTCCATCCATTCGAGGAAGGCGCCGCCCGCGGTCGAAATGTAGGTGAAATCGTCGGCCGAACCGGCGTGGTTCAGCGCGGCCACCGTATCGCCGCCGCCGGCGATCGACACGAGCGAACCTGCCTTCGTCAGCGCGGCGGCCTTGTGCGCGACCGCGACGGTGCCGGTGTCGAAGGGCGCGATCTCGAAGGCACCGAACGGGCCGTTCCAGACCAGCGTCTTCGCCGTCGCCAGCTTCGCCTCGACATGCGCGACCGATTTCGGGCCGACGTCGAGCATCATCTCGTCGTCGTGGATATGCGCGACGTCGTCGATGCGGTGGGCGGCATGCGCCTTGAATTCCTTGGCGAACAGGCCGTCGACCGGCAGCACGATCTCGCAGCCCGCCGCCTTCGCCTTTTCCTCGATCTCGCGCGCGGTGCCTGCGAGGTCGTGTTCGCACAGCGACTTGCCGACCTTCACGCCGCGCGCGGCGAGAAACGTGTTCGCCATGCCGCCGCCGATGATGAGTATGTCCACCTTCTTCACGAGATTGCCGAGCAGGTCGAGCTTGGTCGAAACCTTGGCGCCGCCGACGATGGCTGCGACCGGCTTCTTCGGCGAGCCGAGCGCCTTGTCGAGCGCCTCGAGTTCCGCCTGCATCGTACGGCCCGCATAGGCCGGCAGCTTGTGCGCCACGCCTTCGGTAGAGGCGTGCGCGCGATGGGCGGCCGAGAAGGCGTCGTTGACATAGGCGTCGCCGAGCTTGGCCAGACCTTCGACAATGGCGGGATCGTTCTTTTCCTCGCCCTTGTGGAAGCGGGTGTTCTCGAGCAGCAGCACGTCGCCGTCCTTCATCGCGGCGACGGCCTTTTCAGCAACGTCTCCGATGCAGTCCGACGCAAAGCCGACGGCGCGCTTCAGATGGTCGCCGAGGACCTTCGCAATCGGCTTCAGGCAATTCGCCTCGTCCGGTCCGTTCTTCGGCCGGCCGAAATGCGCGAGCAGGATCACCTTGCCGCCCTTGTCGGCGATCTCGCGGATCGTCGGCAGGATGCGGTCGATGCGGGTGGCGTCCGTCACCTTGCCGTTTTCCATCGGCACGTTGAGATCGACGCGCACCAGCACGCGCTTGCCCTTCGGCTGGAGCTGATCGAGGGTGCGGAACGCGGCCATTTTCTTCTCCTTGTTACGCCGACTCGTCCTGCTTCGGCATGGCCAGCATGAGAACGCCGATAGCCGGAAGGATGGAGCAGAGGCGGTAGACGAAATCGAGCGATGTATGGTCGGCGAGCACGCCGAGCAAAGCGGCGCCGAGGCCGCCCGTGCCGAAAGCGAAGCCGAAAAAGAGTCCGGCGATCATGCCGACGCGGCCGGGCGCGAGTTCCTGCGCATAGACGAGGATCGCCGGGAAGGACGAGGCCATGACGAAGCCGATGATGGCCGTCAGCGCGACCGTCCAGCCGAAGCTCGCAAAGGGCAGCGCCAGCGAGAACGGCAGGACGCCGACGATCGACACCCAGATGACGGCGACGCGGCCGACGCGGTCGCCGATCGGTCCGCCGAAGAACGTGCCGGCGGCGATCGCGAACATGAAGACGAAGAGATAGAGCTGCGAATCCTGGATCGTCAGGTGGAAGCGTTCGATCAGGTAGAACGTGTAGAAGCTCTGCAGGCTCGCCATGTAGAAATTCTTGGAGAAGGTCAGCACGAGCAGGATGGCGATCGCGATCCACTGCTTGCGCGTCAACGGCGCAGGCGAAGCCGCGACCTTGCGCCGTTCGCCGAGATGGCCCGCGTACCAGTTGCCGACCCAGACGAGCAGGCCGATGCCGACCAGCGGCACGATGGCGAACCACGCGACAGCGCCCTGGCCGTTCGGCGCGATGATGAGCGCGGCCAGCAGCGGGCCGATCGCCTGGCCTGTGTTGCCGCCGACCTGGAAGAAACTCTGCGCGAAACCGAAGCGGCCGCCGGAAGCGGCGCGTGCGACGCGCGAGGCTTCGGGATGGAAGATCGACGAGCCGAGCCCGATGATGGCGGCGGCGATCAGCACCACCCCGTAGACATGCGCACGCGACAGGAGCAGCAGGCCGGCCATCGAACAGGCCATGCCGATGGCGAGCGAATAGGGCTGCGGTTTCTTGTCGGTGATGACTCCGACGCCCGGCTGCAGCAGACTCGCCGTCACCTGGAACACCAGCGTGATGAAACCGATCTCGCCGAAGGTGAGGCCGAGGTCCTGCTTGAGATTGGGATAGATCGCCGGCAGCAGGGACTGCAGCAGGTCGTTGAGGCAATGCGACAGGCTGAGCGCGGTCAGGATCGGCAGCGTCGCGCGGGCGACGGTCTGCGTGGAGGCCGGGCTTGTCGCTTGCAGGGTCATGAAGGCGCCTTGCTATCCCTCTCCCCGTGAAACGGGGAGAGGGCCGGGGTGAGGGGCTTGGGGAAAGCCACGAAACTCACCCGGCCCCTCGCCCTAGCCCTCTCCCCGCATGCGGGGAGAGGGAACAGCTTCGTGTCGTCAGATCAGCTTGCCCATCGCGACGGCCGTGTCGGCCATGCGGTTGGAGAAGCCCCATTCGTTGTCGTACCAGGACAGGACCGAGCAGAGCGTTCCGTCCATCACCTTCGTCTGGTCCATGTGGAAGATCGACGAATGCGGATCGTGATTGAAGTCGATCGAGACGTTCGGCGAATTGGTGTAGCCGAGCACGCCCTTGAGCGGGCCGTCGGCCGCCTTCTTGATGGCGGCGTTGATCTCGTCCTTGGTCGTCGCGCGCTTGGCGATGAACTTCAGGTCGACCACCGAGACGTTCGGGGTCGGCACGCGCATGGCGAAGCCGTCGAGCTTGCCGTTCAGTTCCGGCAGCACGAGGCCGACGGCCTTGGCGGCGCCGGTCGAGGTCGGGATCATCGACAAAGCGGCGGCGCGGGCGCGGTAGAGGTCCTTGTGCATCGTGTCCAGCGTCGGCTGGTCGCCGGTGTAGGAGTGGATCGTCGTCATCATGCCCTTCTCGATGCCGATGGCTTCATGCAGCACCTTGGCGAAGGGCGAGAGGCAGTTCGTCGTGCAGGAGGCGTTCGAGACGACGAGATGGTCCTTGGTCAGCTTGCCGTGGTTGACGCCGTAGACGACCGTCAGGTCGGCGTTCTCGCCCGGAGCGGAGATCAGCACGCGCTTGGCGCCGGCGGTCAGATGGGCGGCGGCCTTGTCGCGGGCGGTGAAGATGCCCGTGCATTCCAGCGCGATCTCGACGCCGAGTTCCTTGTGCGGCAGCTTGGCGGGATCGCGCTCGGCCGTCACCTTGATCGGGCCGCGGCCGACGTCGATCGTGTCGCCCGAGACCTTCACGTCATGCGGGAACTTGCCGTGCACGGAATCGAAGCGCAGCAGATGGGCGTTGGTCTCGACGGGTCCGAGATCGTTGATGGCGACGACCTGGATGTCGGTACGGCCGGATTCGATGATGGCGCGCAGCACGTTGCGCCCGATGCGTCCGAACCCGTTGATCGCGACCTTCACAGCCATTTGCTTTTCCTTCCTGAGAGCCTGCTCGAGATGGCGCGGTCCTTAACACAGGCGCGCCTATTCGTCATGCAGCCGGACCCAGCAATTCGGCTAAACGCCCGATCAAACGGCGGATTGCCTCAACAAGGCCTTTACGGCCGGCCGAGAGCTTTCTTCACCGCGTCGGCGGCCGCTTGCGCGGTAATGCCGCAAGCCGCGTAAACGTCCTTGTAGGGGCCGGAAATGCCGAAGCCGGTCATGCCGACGAAGGCGCCGTCCGGGCCGATGATGGCGTCCCAGCCTTCGCGCACGCCGGCCTCGATGGCGACCTTCACCGGCGCGTCGCCGATGACAGCCTTGCGTTCCTCGACGGGCCGGCCTGCGAAAATCTCGAAGCACGGCACGGAGACGACCCGCGCCGCGATCCCGTCCCTGGCGAGCAGGTCGCGCGCCGCAAGGGCGATCTCGACCTCCGAACCCGAGGCGAAGATCGAGGCTTCGGCCTTGGCGGCGCCGGCGACCTCGTAGGCGCCTTCGGCGACGCGGTTGCCGCCTTCAGCGGTACGGAATGTCGGCAGATTCTGGCGGGTCAGCGCCAGCAGGCTCGGCCCGCTGCGATGGTTGAGCGCGACCTGCCAGGCTTCGGCGGTCTCGATGGCGTCTGCCGGGCGCAGGACCAGCAGGTTCGGCATGGCGCGCAGCGAGGCCAGGTGCTCGACCGGCTGGTGGGTCGGTCCGTCCTCGCCGAGGCCGATCGAATCGTGGGTCATCACGAAGAGCGAGGGAACGCCCATGAGCGCCGCCAGGCGGATCGCCGGGCGGCAATAATCGGTGAAGACCATGAAGGTCGAACCGCCGGCGATGATCCCGCCATGCAACGTCAGGCCGTTCACGGCCGCCGCCATGCCGTGCTCGCGGATGCCGTAATGGACATAGCGGCCGCCATAGGCGCCGGGCGAGATCGGCGCGGCTGACTTGGCCTTCACATTGTTGGAGGGCGTGAGATCGGCCGAGCCGAGCAGCAATTCGGGCGCATGCGGAGCGATGGCGTCGATGGTCGCCTCGCTCGACTTGCGGGTCGCCATGGACGGCTTGTCCGTCGCGAATTTCGCCTTCAGTTCGGCCAGCGCCTTTTCGACGTCCGGCTTCAGCTTGCCAGCCAGGCGACGTTCGAATTCGGCCTTGCGGTCGCCAGCCCCGGCGAGCTGGCCTTCCCAGGCCTTGCGGGCTTCCGCGCCGCGCGCGCCGGCGGCGCGCCAGGCGTTGAGGATGTCGGCGGGAACTTCGAAGGGCGCGGCCGTCCAGCCGAGATTGGCCTTGGCCGCCTTGGCTTCGTCGGGGCCCAGCGGCTCGCCATGCGCCTTGGCGGTGCCGGCGCGGTTCGGCGAACCGAAGCCGATGGTGGTCCGGCAGGCGATCAGGCTCGGCTTGTCGGAGCGCTTCGCCCGTTCGATCGCCGACACGACCGCGTCCTGGTCGTGGCCGTCTATCCGCTCGGCGGCCCAGCCGGCCGACTGGAAGCGGGCGATCTGGTCGACGGAATCCGACAGGCTCGTCGGCCCGTCGATCGAGATGTGGTTGTCGTCGTAGAGGACGATCATGCGCGACAGCTTGAGATGGCCGGCGAGGGCGATCGCCTCCTGCGAAATGCCTTCCTGCAGGTCGCCGTCGCCGCAGATCACGTAGGTATGGTGGTCGACGAGATCGTCCCCGAATTCGGCCGCCAGATGCCGTTCGCCGAGCGCCATGCCGACGGCAGTGGCGATGCCCTGGCCAAGCGGTCCGGTCGTCGTCTCGACGCCGATCGTATGTCCATATTCGGGATGACCCGGCGTCTTCGAGCCGACCTGGCGGAATTGCTTCAGCTGGTCGACCGTCATCTCGGGATAGCCGGTCAGGTAGAGCAGGGCGTAGAGCAGCATGGAGCCGTGGCCGGCAGACAGGACGAAGCGGTCGCGGTCGGGCCAGTGCGGGGCGGATGGATCGAACTTCAGAACGCGCGTCCAGAGCGCGGTCGCCATGTCGGCTGCGCCCATCGGCATGCCGGGATGGCCAGACTTCGCGGCCTCGACGCCGTCGATTGCGAGCGCCCGGATCGCATTGGCCATCATGTCGTGCGTCACGCTCGCGCTCATGTCGTCTGTCCCTGGAAAGTCTGCGGGGTGTTTAGCAGCCGCGCGACACGAGTAAAAGTCGGGAAAACCCGCTTTCCCCCGTCCGGGCGAAGGCTTTGCGCGCAAGGATTTGACGCGAATCGAATGCAGTTGCTCTATGGGGCCATGACCGAGCCCGTCGACCAAAAAACGGCGCCGGCGCCCAAACCCGATCTGGACGGCGCGCTCGCGCGACTGCAGGCGGCGCTCACCGTGCTGGAAATCGCCGCCGCGCGCCGCAGAGAAGCCGATCTAGCACAGGCGGACCTCGCGGAATCGCTCGCCGCCATGCAGGACGACCGCGCGCGGCTGGCGCTGGATCTGGATGAGGTCCTCGCGCGCGCCCGGAAGCTAGAGACCGCCAACGACGAAGTCGCGACGAGGCTCGAAGCCGCCGGCCTCGCGCTGAAAGGCGTTCTGGACGCCGGCGACGACGCATCGGAGAGCATCTGATGGCGCAGGTCGTCGTCACCATAGCCGGGCGCACTTACCGGATGGCCTGCGAGGAAGGGCAGGAAAGCCACATCGAGTCCCTGGCTGCGCATGTCGATTCCAAGATGGCCGGATTGAAGTCCAGTTTCGGCGAGATCGGCGAGCAGAGGCTGGTCACGATGGCGGCGCTCACGATCGCCGACGAATTGTTCGAGTTGAAGGAGCGGCTCGCCACGCTCGAAGCGAGGGTCGCGGCCCTCGACGCCGAGACGAGCGATGTCCGGGAGGCGCAGGACGCGCGAGAGGCCTTCATGGCGCAGGCGCTGAACGGCGCCGTCGACCGGATCGAAGCTCTTTCCCGTTTGCTGACCGGCAAGGGCTGAGCTTCCCGGCCATGGCCGGGAAGCCTTTGCGATCAGAATTCCTCCCAGCGGTCGCCCTTCCAGAAGCCACGGCCTTCGTGTTCACGCCAGCGATAGCGATCGTGGTCGCCCCATTTCCAACCGTCCTCGTGGATGGTGACGCTCGCATGCGGCGGGTAGCTGTAGGTCGCGCCAGTGCGCCAGCAATCGCCTTCCGCATTGCAGACGATGGCCGCCGAGGCTGCGGTCGAAAGGGCGAGGGTCGCGCCGCCGATGGCGCCGGCAATGGCGAATGCTTTGAGATCGCGCATGGGTTCACCTCCTGTTTGCGAAGGCGGTGAAACGTCATCGCGCCGGGTCGGTTCCCTGCGAACTTGACATTAGTAGGAATTTATGTCTAGATACCCGGGTCCTGTCGCACCGGGCGGTTTTGCCGCCCAGAGCCGCAAGGTTCGCGGAAGCAGCGCCTCATCAGCGCGGTTGCGGCGGGAGCGGAGGCCTTTCGTCCGGGTGTGATGAGCACGGCGGGAGGCGGCCCAAGCCATTCCATCCTGTGCCGCTGTACGTGGCATTTACGCGGAGGACAGCAAGTTAATCCTCCGGGGGTGCGCGATGGAGCAAGCCTCAAACTCCGCGCCGGGACGTCGTTCTCCAAAGCGACGACTGGATCTGAATTCACCCTTTCGCCCGACCATCCGGTCGCGTCGAAAGGACGGCGTCCCGCGCCCTCCGGGGCGATTTATCCGAAACCCCGCGCCTTAAATGGCGGCGGGGCATGAGGCGCAGGAATGCCGGCCGTCATTTCGCCATGGCGTTCGCGCGCGCAACCGCTTCGAGGGAGCCGGCCGCCGCCGCGCGCCGATAAAGATCGAGCGCCCTGGCTTCGTCGGCGGCCACGCCGATCGTCTTCCACTCGACCAGCGCTTGCGGATCGAACGTGCGCGCAAGCTGAAACAGGGCCTGCGCGTCACCGGCCTGCGCGGCGCGTTCGAGCGTCGCGCGCGCGCCGGCGATGCGTCCTTCCTCGATCAGGGAAGCTGCGCGGGCGCGAAGGGATATGGCTTCCTCGGGCGCGAGGCTCGGCTTCGTCGCAGCGTCGCGTCCTGAATCTTGGATGCGCATCGCCTCCGCCAGCTTCATCCGCGCCGCCTGGTCGGGCGACGGAACTGGCGCCGGCGCAGCGCGTTCGCGCGCGAGGGGCGCGGTCGACGGCGCGCGCGTTCCGGTCGCCCACAAGCCTGCGATGCCGAACACGACCAGCGCAGCGAGCCCTGCGCCGGAAAGCAGCGCAAGGCGCGGAATGGGGCGTCGCACGACGATCGGTTCGTCCTGCGTTTCGCCGATCGCCTCCATGCGGCTCGCGTGCCGCGCACGCAGACGTTCGATCGCCGCGAAATCATCCTGCGTGGGGCCGCTCCAGGCGCGCCGCATCGTGTGTTGCATCGTCATTGCGCGACCCTCCATTTCTGGAACTGCTCGAACATCACGACCGTGTCGTCGGTGGCGAGGCGTTCGCCGGACTTGCCGCGCTTGCGGGCGACAAAGCGCTTGAAGCGTTCGAATTCGTCGTCGGGGAGCGCTTGCGTTCGGGCTGATGCCTGCGGACGCGGCGCGCTGGACTGCGTCGTGGCAGCCTGCGGCGCTGCGCTCGCCGGCGCGTAGGCTAGCCGCAGCGCATCGCCGCGCTTGCCGTCGAGCCAGTCCTGAGCGGCCGCCAGCCGCGTCCAGCCCGAAGCGCGCGCCGAGAGGTTGACGTCGCGCCATGCGGGATTTCTGGACTGGCGCTGGATATCCGGCAGTCGCGAGAAGAATGAATCGACGAAGCCGGCCAGACGCGCCGCGCGCGCGTCGCCGGCGCCGGGTTGCGCCGTGACGAGAATCTCGCCGACAGAAATCGTCTCGATCCGCTCGCCCGACCGCATCAGGTTCGGATAGGCGTCCGCCTGCACGGCCGCCGGCAGATACGCCTCGCCCAGTCGCGCGTCCCATGTAACGCCGACGAGATGCAGGCGACTGCCGTCGCTGGCCAGCCTTGCGAGGCGCGGATCGGGGGCGGAGCCAAACAGCGCGACGGCGGCAATGTCGCCTCGTCTCAATCGCTCGATCGCCGCGATCGCGCCATCGTCGACCGCAACTACCTCGACGCCGAGCCGCGCGAGAATTCGCTCCGCTGAAAATCGATCCGCAGATCCGGGCGCGCCGAGCGCGACCTTGCGGCCGGCCAGTTGCCGAAGGTCTGTCACATCGGCCCCTGCCAGCAGATGCATCGCCGGATCGAAAAGCCTTGCGACATACCGCAATTCGCCTTCGCGACCGGCGAGTTGTCCGTTCGCCCGAACGTCGTCGAGACGGTCTGCGCGGACGAGCGCGAGATCGACAACGGACGGCGACAGCAGGTCGGCGAGGCTCTGCTGATCGTCACGCGCGATCACGGGCAGGATGCGAACGCCGTTCGGCGCCGCCGGCGTCAGCGTCGCCATGTCGGATACGGCAGTCGCCGGCGCTCCGTCGCTCGAGGCGGATGAAATCGCGACCGTCGTGTCCGGCCGGGAAAGCGTCGCGGCCGTGCTAGCGCTGGGTCGCTGCGCGGATGCCGTCTGCGACAGGCAGGCCGCGCAACATGCGGCGAGGATGGCGACTGCAATCGGACTCGGCCGGGGGCGAGCACGCACCATTCGCGTCTCCCTTGCGGAACTCCCCAGCCCGCGCCGGCCATAGGCGCGGGGCAATATGGCGAGATGTTGACGGCGAAAAGCGCGAGCGGAGGCATGCAACCTTCCTGCCGCCTGCGCGTTCGGGCATCAGATCAATGTCTTGGACTATTGCGGATGGGACAGCGTGAGGATTGGCGGCTGACCGACAAGCTACATTACGACCATGGGCGCGGCGATCCGTTCGCCGCGGCCGTGCGCGCGACTCGCATGCCCATGCTCATCACCGACCCGTCCCGCCCGGACAATCCGATCGTCTTCGCCAACGAGGCGTTTCAGGACCTCACCGGCTACAGCCGGGAGGAAGTCATCGGTCGAAATTGCCGCTTCCTGCAGGGGCCTGAAACAGACCCGGCGGTCGTCGCCAGACTTCGGGACGCGATCCACGAGGGCCGCGACGTAGCGGTGGATCTGCTCAATTACCGCAAGGACGGCTCGACTTTCTGGAACGCCCTCTACATGAGCCCGGTCCGTAGCGACGACGGGGGCATACGCTTCTTCTTCGCCTCGCAACTCGATGTGACAGACCGTGTCGTCGCTCAGAAAAGGATCGCCGAACAGAAAGCGGAGATCGAACGGCAAGTCGCCACGCGCACCAACGATCTGGCGCAGGCGCTCGACGCGAAGACCCTGCTCCTGCACGAACTCGACCATCGAGTGAAGAACAACCTCGGCATGATCGCGTCGTTGCTGCGCCTGCAGATACGCGAGGCGCGGAACGAGAACGTCACGGAGGCGCTCGGGTCGGTGCTGGCGCGCGTCGACGCTTTGGCGGCAGTGCATCGCCGCCTCTTCGAGTTTGCGGATCATTGAAGTTCGACGCGGGGGTCTTTCTCAAGACGTTCGCGCAGGATCTCGTCGCCGCCAGCGGTCAGCAAAAGATCGACCTCGATACCGAGATCGAAAGGACCGTTATTGCGTCGGACAAGGCGTCCGCGGTCGGTCTGGTGCTGAGCGTCGTGCTGTCGAATGCAATTCGTCACGCGGCGCAGTCCGGCGAGCCGAGCCTGAAACTCTCCGCCAGTCTCGACGACGGCGTGGCTTCGATCGGCGTCGCCGACGGCGGCGGCAGCGGGGCCGGCGCCAGCGAACTCGAGCAATTGCTGGTCGAAAGGCTTGCGCAGCAGATTGGCGGTCGCCTGGAATGGCGGCCCGATACGCCTGGATCGCCGCTGAAGCTGGTCTTTCCCGCGGAAGGATAGAGGCCCACTGGCGCCCGACGCCCGCAGGGCCTAGATTGGGTGGGCGGCGCTGCGGGATGCGTGTGGATTGTATTCCCGGGGCCTTATCGATCTCTAGGGAGCTGTCCCTGTCCTTGCCCGCGGGCTTGGGCATCACGGCGCCCACCTACGTTGTAGGTTCCCGGGGTCGATGTCCCACGGTCATCGTGGCCCGCACCCTTCCGGTCTGGCGGCGCCCGTCGCGGCGGTCCACGGAGGCTACGAAGTGCTCGACTACGATGCGGTCCTGCTCTCGCGCATCCAGTTCGCCTTCACCATCGGCTTCCACATCATCTATCCGTCGTTTTCGATCGGGCTGGCGAGCTATCTCGCGACGCTGAACGGCTTGTCGCTGTTCACGGGCCGCAGCGTCTATCTCGACCTGTTCGACTACTGGAAGAAGATATTCGCCATTGCGTTCGGCATGGGCGTGGTGAGCGGGCTCGTCATGAGCTACCAGTTCGGCACGAACTGGAGCGTCTTTTCCGACAAGGCCGGTCCCGTCATCGGCCCGCTCATGGGGTACGAGGTGATGACGGCCTTCTTCCTCGAGGCCGGATTCCTGGGGATCATGCTGTTCGGACGCCGGCTCGTCGGACCACGCCTGCATTTCGTCGCGACGCTGCTGGTGGCGGCCGGCACACTGGGTTCGGCCTTCTGGATCCTGTCGGCCAACAGCTGGATGCAGACGCCGGCCGGCTACGCAACGAACGACAAGGGGCAGTTCGTCGTGGCGGACTGGGTCGCGGTCATCTTCAACCCGTCCTTCCCGTATCGCTTCGTGCATATGGTGCTGGCGGCCTATCTGACGACGTCGCTGGTCGTCGGCGCGGTCGGCGCGCTGCATTTGCTGCGCCGGCGCGAGACGGCGACGGTACGCACCATGTTCTCCATGGCGATGTGGATGGCGGCGCTGGTCGCGCCGCTGCAATTGCTGGCGGGCGACCAGCATGGCCTCAACACGCTCGCCCACCAGCCCGCAAAGATCGCCGCGATCGAAGGGCACTTCAAGGCGGAGACGCGCGCCCCGCTCATCCTGTTCGGATTTCCCGACATGGAGGAAAGAACGGTGCGCGCCGCCGTCGAGGTCCCGCTGCTCGGCTCGCTGATCCTCACGCATTCCCTCGATGGCCGCGTGCCGGGCCTCGAGGATTTTCCCGAACGTGACTGGCCGCCGGCGCCGGTCATCTTCTGGTCTTTCCGCATCATGGTCGGACTGGGTCTGGCAATGGCGGGATTGGGCGTGTGGAGCCTGTTTGCGCGCTGGCGCGGCGCACTCTACCGCTGGCGCCTTCTTCACTTCGGCGCACTGGCCATGGGACCAGCCGGATTTATCGCCGTTCTCGCCGGCTGGACGACGACCGAAGTCGGACGCCAGCCCTTCGTGGTCTACGGCCTGCTGCGCACGCTCGACGCGGCGTCGCCCATCGCCGCGCCGGCGGTCGGCGCGTCGCTCGCCGGCTTCGCCATCGTCTATGCGATCGTCATGGGCTTCGGCGTCTATTATCTCGCCGTGCTGATGAATCGCATTCCGGAGGAAAGCCCGGACCTTCCGCCGGACACGCCGATGCGCGCCGCGGGCATTACGCCGGGACCGGCAATGCTGGCCAAGGACGCCGCAGCGGAGGGCGGCAGATGAGCGACCTCGCCTTCGTCTGGGCGGGAATTATCGCCGCCGCCGTGCTGATCTACACGTTGCTGGACGGATTCGACCTCGGCATCGGCCTCCTGTTCCCGTTCTTCCCCGGCAGCCGCGACCGCGGACGGATGCTGGGCGCCATCGCGCCGGTCTGGGATGGCAACGAGACATGGCTGGTGCTGGGCGGCGGCGGCTTGCTCGCCGTGTTTCCGCTCGCCTATTCGATCGTGCTCAGCGCGCTCTACGCGCCGATCATCCTCATGTTGCTGTCGCTGGTGTTCCGCGGGGTCGCCTTCGAGTTCCGGTGGCAGAGCGATCGCTCGCACGTGATCTGGGACCGCGCCTTCGCGTGCGGTTCCTACGGCGCAGCCATCGCGCAGGGGCTTGCGCTCGGGGCGCTCGTGCAGGGCATACCGGTCGTCAACCGCGCCTATGCCGGCGGCTGGTGGGACTGGCTGACGCCGTTCAGCCTGCTCACTGCGCTCGGATTGACGGTCGGCTACGCGCTTCTCGGCGCATGCTGGCTCATCATGAAGATGGAGGGCGAAATCCAGGGCAGGGCGTTCCGGCTCGCGCGCGTCCTTGCGTTCGCGTTTCTCGGCGCGATAGGAGCCGTCAGCCTCTGGACGCCGTTCCTCAACGATATTTATCGCGCCAACTGGCTTTCTTGGCCTCGCGTGCTGCTCGTGGCGCCGGTGCCGCTGCTCGTCGCGGCCAGCGCCATCGTCCTGCTGCGCGGTCTCGCCAAAAAACAGGAGCATTCGCCTCTCATGGCGAGCTATGCGCTGTTCGTGCTCGGCTTCGTCGGTCTCGGGGTCAGTTTCTACCCGCACATCGTGCCGAACAGCGTGACGATCGGAGACGCGGCGGCGCCGGACAAGAGCCTAGGCTTTCTGCTCGTCGGGGCGGTCGTACTCGTGCCGACGATCCTCGCCTATACGGCCTACGCCTATTGTTTTTCGCGGGAAGGCGCCGGCCGATCATGCGGGCTATTGATCGCAGCTTGCCGCGCGATGGCGCGACGCGCATGATCGGCAAAACGGAGGAAACGATGCGCAGGATTCTGATGGCGGCGCTCGCCGCACTGGCTTCGGTCTCGATCGGGGCGGGCGTCGCGCAGGCGCAGACCAAGCCCAGCGTCACGCGGCTGGCGAATGGCGAGCCAAAGACGGCGATCTACATCGGCAACAGCTTTTTCTATTACAACAACGGTCTGCCCGGACATGTGGGCTTCATGCAGAAGGCCGCCAATCCCGCCGAGAAGAACGCCTATCGCACCACGATGGTGACGATTTCCGGTTCCGGCGCCGACTGGCATGACGTGGCGTCCTATTTCCGGCCGAACGCCATCGGCAAGTACTCGTTCGACGAGAACAACAACGTCGTCTTCAACAAGCTCGACAGGCTGTTCGAAGTCGCGGTCATGATGGATTGCAGCCAGTGCCCGATCCATCCGCAGCTCAAGGACGTATTTGTCGAATACATGAAGAAGGGCGCCGATACGGCGCGGGCCAATCGCGCCGAGCCGATCCTCTTCATGTCATGGGCCTACAAGGACAAGCCCGAAATGACCGCAGCGCTGGCCGAGCAATATACGCTCGCCGGCAACGCCAACAACGCGCTCGTTATCCCGGCGGGTCTCGCTTTCGCGAAGTCGATTGCGAAGAAGCCCGATCTCGAGCTCTATCAGCCGGACAAGCGGCACCCGAGCATGGCCGGGACTTATCTCGCGGCCGCTACCGTTTATGCAGCGCTTGCGCGCAAGTCGCCGGTCGGCAATGCCTATACGGCCGGACTCGATCCGGCGCTCGCGCAATATCTGCAGACGATCGCCTGGGAGACCGTGAAGGAATATTACGGCGACCTCGGATCGTAGCGGCGCAGCCGCAAGATCGCCGGCGCGAAACCGGCGGTCCGCTCAGCCGCCCATCTTGGCGACGAGAGCGTCGGAAATCTCGAAATTGGCGTAGACGTTCTGGACGTCGTCGTTGTCTTCCAGCGTCGAGATCAGCTTCAGGATCTTTTCGCCGGTCTCGTCGTCGAGCATGTTGGTCGACTGCGGCTTCCAGATGATCTTCGCCTTGCGCGGCTCGCCGAACTTCGCCTCCAGCGCCTTCGAGACTTCCGCGAAGCTCTCCATGGCCGTGATGATCTCGTGGCCGTCCTCGTTCGTGACGACATCGTCGGCGCCGGCCTCGATGGCGGCTTCCATCATCGAGTCTTCTGACGCCACCGCGGCGTCGTATTCGATCGAACCCACATGGTCGAACATGAAGCTGACCGCGCCGTTGGCGGTCAGTTCGCCGCCGGCCTTCGTGAAGTAGGAGCGCACCTCGCCGGCGGTCCTGTTGCGGTTGTCGGTCAGAGCTTCGACGATGACGGCGACGCCGCCCGGCGCGCGGCCCTCGTAGCGCACCTCGTCGTAATTCTCGCTGTCGCCGCCGGCGGCCTTCTTGATCGCGCGCTCGATATTGTCCTTGGGCATGTTTTCCGCGCGCGCGGCCTGGATGGCGAGGCGCAGGCGCGGATTCATGTTCGGATCGGGCATGCCCATCTTGGCGGCGACGGTAATTTCACGCGCGAGCTTGGAGAAGACCTTGGAGCGGATCGCGTCCTGCTTCCCCTTCTTGTGCATGATGTTCTTGAACTGGCTATGGCCGGCCATAGGCGGATTCTCCGGAAAACGGGCGCAAAACGGGTCGGCGCGCCTTATAGGCGATGGCTCCCGGGGAATAAAGCGGCTCAGCCCCAGAAGGGGGCAGGTTCGGCGCAAGTCGTCCGCCGATCCGGACCGGAGCTATCTTCCTGGCAAGACCGTCCGGGCCGGTCTCGACGGCTACGCCACACAGCGTCGCCTCGCCGTCGGCCGGTTCGAAGCGCGCGCCCGGCGTCTTTCGGGTGAAACGGCGGAGCGGTTCTTCCTTGTCCATGCCGATCACGGAATCGTAGTCGCCTGTCATGCCGGCGTCGGTCTGGTAGGCCGTGCCATGCGACAGGATCTGCGCATCGGCGGTCGGCACGTGCGTATGCGTGCCGACGACCAGCGACACGCGCCCGTCGAGAAAATGCCCGAGCGCCTGCTTTTCGCTGGTCGCCTCCGCATGAACGTCGAAGATGGCCGCATCGCAGGCCTCGCCCAGCGGACAGGCGGCGATCTCGCGTTCGACCGCAGCGAACGGATCGTCCAGAGCATCCATGAAGGCCCGGCCCATCACGTTGCAGACGAGAACGCGATGGCCGTTGACGCCCTCGTAAAGCCAGGCGCCGCGACCGGGCGTTCCCGGCGGATAATTGACGGGGCGGATCATCCGCTCCTGCCTTTCGATGAAGACGAGCGCCTCGCGCTGGTCGAAGGCGTGGTTGCCGAGCGTCACGCAATCGGCGCCGAGCGCCAGGAATTCGTCGCAGATCGCCTCGGTGACGCCAAATCCGCCGGCGGCGTTCTCGCCGTTGACCACCACGAAATCGAGGGTCCAGCGCGGCGAAGATCAGGCAAGTGGGCCGCGACCGCGGCGCGACCGCTACGTCCGACAACGTCGCCGATGAACAGGAGGCGCATCTAGCCATTGGCTCCAAATGAGAAAGTCTTTTCCTCGGTTATCACATAATCCAGCTTCTGGTCGTGCGGTTCGGCGGGAACGGCGGCGACCTCCTGGAGGGCGAAGGCGAGGCCGATGGCGGGCAGCGGCCGACCTTTCCTCAATCCGTCCAGAGTCGCGTCGAAATTGCCGCCGCCATAGCCGATCCGGTGGCCGGAACCGTCAAAGGCCGCCAGAGGCACGAACAGCGCGTCGGGCGTTGCGACCGGCGCGTCGCCCGAAGGCTCCGCAAGCCCGAGCGGGCCGACATGGAGGTCGTCGCCCGGCGACCAGAGGTGGAAGCGCAGAGGCTTCGCCGCCGCCACCGTGGCGGGCAGGGCGACGCGGTACCCGGCCTTCGCGAGCGTCTCCAGCAGCGGGCGCGTCGATATTTCGCTGCGGATCGGCCAATAGGCGCCGATTGTTCCGCAGACCGGAACGAGCCGCCGGATCAGCGACAAGCCCTCGCGCGCAATGACTTTGGCGGCCGCATGGGCTTCGCCGGGTTCGATGAGGTCGCGTCTGGCCAGACATGCGCGGCGGATCGCCGGTTTGGTGGAAAGGTCCGTCATGACGCGACAGTAGCGACTGGGCGGGCATCCGCAAAAGCCTCCTCCGGCGCCGCGAAGCGACTAGGATCGGGGCATGTCGCCCGCCCCGATTCGCATCCTCGGAATCGACCCCGGCCTCCGCAACACAGGCTGGGGCGTGGTGGAATCCGACGGCTCGAGGCTCGCCTATGTGGCCAGCGGGACCGTGCGTTCGGACGCAGGCGAGACGCTTTCCGAAAGGCTGCGGCAGTTGATGGACGGCCTGGCCGAAGTGATCTCTGCGCATATGCCGCACGAGGCCGCCGTGGAAGAGACCTTCATCAATCGCGATCCGCAATCCGCGCTGAAACTCGGGCAGGCGCGTGGCGTCGCTTTGCTGGCGCCGGCCATGGCCGGTCTGCCGGTCGCCGAATACGCCGCCAATCTCGTGAAGAAGACGGTAGTCGGCGCCGGACATGCCGAAAAGGCGCAGATCGCCATGATGGTGCGCGTGCTGCTTCCGAAAAGCGAACTGAAGAGCGCCGACGCGGCGGACGCGCTGGCGGTGGCAATCTGCCATGCGCAGCATCGCGGCGCGCGCGCGCTGGCTGCGAGAGCGGCGCGATGATTGGCAAGCTGAAGGGGCTGATCGACAGCTACGGCGAGGATTTCGTGATCGTCGACGTGAACGGCGTCGGCTATGTCGTACAATGTTCGTCCCGCACGTTGCAGAAATTGCCGCCCGTCGGAGAGGCGGCGGCGCTGGCGATCGAGACGCAGGTGCGCGAGGACGCGATTCGTCTGTTCGGATTTTCGAGCGACGCCGAGAGGGATTGGTTCCGGTTGCTCCAGAGTGTGCAGGGCGTCGGCGCGAAAGTGGCGCTGGCCATCCTCGGCGCTTGCGCCCGGCGAGCTGGCGACCGCCATCGGTACGCAGGACAAGACGGCGGTAGCGCGGGCGCCGGGGGTCGGGCCGAAGCTCGCCGCGCGCATCGTCGCCGAGTTGAAGGACAAGGCGCCGGCGCTGTCGGCGGTCGATCCAGTCGTCGCGCGGCTGACCGGCGAGGACGAGACGAAGTCCGCGCCGAAGCCGGTGCAGGACGCAATCTCCGCGCTGGTCAATCTCGGCTACGGACGGCCGCAGGCCGCAGCCGCTGTCGCGGCCAGCGTGAAATCGCTGGGCGAGAACGCGGAGACTAGCGCTTTGATCCGGCGCGGGCTGAGGGAACTGGCGCAATGAGCGACGCCAAGCCTCGTCTCGTCTCGTCCGAAAAGCGCGACGACGATTCCGATGCTTCGCTGCGTCCGCTGTCGCTCGCCGATTTCACCGGCCAGGAAGCAGCGCGCAAGAATTTGAGGGTCTTCATCGAGGCTGCGAAAGCGCGAGGCGATGCCCTCGACCATGTTGTTCGTTGGGCCGCCCGGTCTCGGCAAGACGACGCTGGCGCAAATTCTCGCGCGCGAAATGGGCGTGAATTTCCGTTCGACGTCGGGGCCTGTCATCGCCAAGGCCGGCGACCTTGCGGCGCAGCTCACCAATCTCGAGGAACGCGACGTTCTGTTCATCGATGAAATCCATCGGCTCAATCCGGCGGTGGAAGAAATTCTCTATCCGGCCATGGAGGACTTCCAGCTCGATCTCATCATCGGCGAAGGCCCGGCGGCGCGTTCGGTGAAGATCGATCTGGCGAAGTTCACGCTGGTCGGCGCGACGACGCGCGCAGGCCTGCTGACGACGCCGCTGCGCGACCGGTTCGGCATTCCCGTGCGGCTGAATTTCTACACGGTGGAGGAATTGCAGAGCATCGTGGCGCGCGGCGCGCGCGTGCTCGGCGTGAACATGAGCGAAGACGGCGCCAACGAGATCGCCCGCCGGGCGCGGGGAACGCCACGCATCGCCGGCCGGCTGCTCAGGCGCGTGCGCGACTTCGCCATTGTCGACGGTGACCCGGTCGTCACGCGCGCCGTCGCAGACAACGCCCTGCGCCTGCTGGACGTGGATGCGATCGGTCTCGACCAGATGGACCGGCGCTATCTCGAAATGGTCGCGCAGAATTTTGGCGGCGGTCCGGTAGGCATCGAGACGATCGCCGCCGCGCTGTCCGAACCCCGCGACGCCATCGAGGACATCATCGAGCCATACCTGTTGCAGCAGGGCTTCCTGCAGCGCACGCCGCGCGGGCGACTGCTGACCGCGCAGGCGTTCCGGCACCTGGGGCTGGCCGAGCCGTCGCGGCCGGCGGCTCAGTTCGGACTGTTCGGTGAGGAAGATTCGTGAGCGCGGCCCATCGCATGAGCATTCGCGTCTATTACGAGGACACGGATTTTTCCGGCGTGGTCTATCACGCGTCCTATCTGCGCTTCATGGAGCGCGGCCGGACCGAATTGCTGCGCGACCTCGCCAGCAATCCATCCACGCTGGCGAGACCGAGGCTCACAAGCCATTCGCCTTCGTGGTGCGCGGCATGAACATCGAATTCCTGAAGTCGGCGCGAATGGATGACATGCTGGTCGTCGAAACTTTCGCCCGAGAGGTGAAGGGGGCATCGGCCATTCTCGCGCAGCGTGTGTTGCGGGGCGACGAGGCGCTGGTAACTGCGGACGTGAAGGTTGCAGCTGTCGCTGGCGGCAAGCCGATCCGGCTGCCCGTGGAGATCAGGACGAGGCTGGCGGGCGGCTGATCAGCCGCGGATCGGTTCGTGCGCGATCGCCGTCCGCATGAAGAAATAGAGCCCGACGAAGCCGATCAGGGCGAAAATCACCTCGAGGATGCGGCTGATCGAGGGGTCGAGCTGGAAAAGGCCGCCGAGCGCCCAGCCGGCCGCCCAGGAGGCGCCGACGAGTTCGGTGCCGACCAAGATCAGCACGGCGATCAGCGTCGAGAGATTGGTCCAGTTCAGGGGCTTCGGTTCGGCCAAGATCGGTCTCCTGCCGGCTAGCTAGACGATAGGACAGGGACTGGCAAGCGTGACGCCCCGGCAGGCGGCGGCGCCCGTCCAGAGGGCGCGCGCATAAATATTGCGCTGCACAATCCTTGGGCGGCGGCGGATGCGACGGGCGGTAGCGCCCGCAAAACCGGCGTCCGTTCCCCCTGCCTGCCCGCAAGGATGATATTCGTCAATCAGACCCTTAATGCCCGCTTTTTCAGCGATTTGGCACAGGAACTGCAAAGAGGGCTTCAATCGGCCCGGCCGGAACGCCGGGCGCACAGGAGCCAAATCATGACCGTTACCTCCAAGGCCCTCGTGGCCGCGCTCGACCGGCGCAGCCTTCTCGCGGGATCCGGCGCCCTGGCGCTTTCGGGTCTCGTTCCGCGCGGCGTCCATGCTCAGGCCGCCGGACCCGAGGTGACCAAAGCTATTCTGGGTTACATCGCGCTGACGGACGCCGCCCCGCTGATCATCGCCAAGGAAAAGGGTCTGTTCGAAAAATACGGGATGAAGGATGTCGAGGTCGCCAAGCAGGCGTCGTGGGGCGCCACGCGCGACAATCTCGTGCTGGGCGGCGAGGCTAACGGCATCGACGGCGCGCACATCCTGACGCCGATGCCCTATCTCATCACAGCGGGCAAGGTGACGCAGAACAACGTCGGTACGCCGATGTATATTCTCGCGCGCCTCAATCTCGACAGCCAGGCGATTTCCGTCAGCAACGAATACAAGGACCTGAAGGCCGGTCTCGACGCCTCGCCGCTGAAGGAGGCCTTCGCGAAGAAGAAGGCCGAGGGCAAGGAAGTGAAGGTCGCCGTGACCTTCCCCGGCGGTACGCACGACCTCTGGATGCGTTACTGGCTGGCGGCCGCCGGCATCGATCCCGACAAGGACGTGTCGACCATCGTCGTGCCGCCGCCGCAGATGGTCGCGAACATGAAGGTCGGAAACATGGACGCCTTCTGCGTCGGCGAGCCGTGGAACGAGCAGCTCGTCAACCAGGGCATTGGCTTCACCGCCTGCACGACGGGCGAGATCTGGAAGAAGCACCCGGAAAAGTCACTCGGCATTCGCGCTGCATTCGCCGACAAGTATCCCAAGGCGACGCAGGCGCTGCTCATGGCGGTGCTGGAAGCGCAGCAATGGTGCGACAAGATGGAGAACAAGGAGGAGATGGCCAACATTCTAGGCCGTCGCCAGTGGTTCAACGTGCCGCCGGCCGATGTCGCGGGTCGCCTGAAAGGCGACATCAATTACGGAAACGGCCGCATCGCTAAGGGGACCGACCTCTACATGAAGTTCTGGCAGGACAACGCGTCCTACCCCTTCCAGAGCCATGATACGTGGTTCCTCACCGAGGATATCCGCTGGGGCAAGTTCGAGCCGACGACCGATGTCAAGGCGTTGGTCAAGAAGGTGAACCGCGAGGACATCTGGCGCGACGCGGCGAAGGGAATCGGCGTCGCCGCGAGCGATATCCCGACGTCGCCGTCGCGCGGCAAGGAGACATTCTTCGACGGCAAGGTGTTCGATCCGGCGGACCCGTCCGCCTATCTCGCCAGCCTCGCCATCAAGCGCTTCGCCTGACCCTGGAGTTCGTCCAACCATGACTTTCGCCATGAAGACAGCCGACAGCGAGACGCTCGACAAGCCGGAGATAGCGCGCTCCGTTCCGCTCCTGCAGACCATCGCCGGCCGGGTCAGGCCCGCGCTGTCCTGGGTCGCGGTCAACGCGCTGCCGCCGATCGTGACGGTCGCGTTGCTGCTGCTCGTCTGGCAGATCCTCTGCTCGAAGGCCGGCGCGACATTGCCGCCGCCAACCACGATCTGGAAGGATGCGCGCGACCTGATCCTGCAGCCGTTCTTCGACTACGGCAGCCAGGACATCGGGCTCGGCTGGCGCGTGCTCGTCTCGTTGCAGCGCGTGGCGGTCGGCTTCGGACTGGCCGCCATCGTCGGCATCCTGCTTGGTGCGCTGGTCGGCCAATCCGAATGGGCCATGCGTGGGCTCGATCCGGTGTTCCAGGTGCTGCGCACCGTGCCGCCGCTCGCCTGGCTGCCGATCGCGCTGGCGGCGTTCCGCGACAGCCGCCCCTCGGCGATCTTCGTGATCTTCATCACCTCGATCTGGCCGATCATCATCAATACGGCTGTCGGCATCCGCAACATCCCGCAGGACTATCGCAACGTGTCAGCCGTGCTGCGCCTGAACACGTTCGAATTCTTTCTGAAGATCATGCTGCCGTCGGCTGCGCCCTACATCTTCACCGGCCTTCGCATCGGCATTGGCCTGGCATGGCTCGCCATCGTCGCAGCCGAAATGCTGACCGGGGGCGTCGGCATCGGCTTCTTCATCTGGGACGCGTGGAATTCGTCGCGCCTGCCCGACATCATCGTGGCGCTTGCCTATATCGGGCTGGTCGGCTTCGCGCTCGACCGTCTGGTTGGCGGCGTCGGTCTGCTTGTCGCCCGCGGCGCCCGCGTCAATTGAGGAGACGCAAATGACACCTCCCGTCAATCGTCCCTATCTGCGCCTCGACCGCATCGGAAAGACCTTCGAGCGGCGTGGCGTGAAGAGCGAGGTCCTGCGCGAGATCGACTTGACGATCGGCAAAGGCGAATTCATCTCGATCATCGGCCATTCCGGCTGTGGCAAGTCGACGATGCTCAACCTCGTCGCGGGCCTTACGCAGGCCACCGTCGGCGGCGTATTGCTGGAAGACAGGGAAGTGAATTCGCCGGGCCCGGACCGGGCGGTCGTGTTCCAGAACCATTCGCTGCTGCCATGGCTGTCTGTTTACGACAACGTCCGGCTTGCCGTGGACAAGGTGTTTTCCGGCGTAAAGTCCCGCGCCGAGCGCCACGACTGGACGATGCACAATCTCGAACTCGTCCAGATGGCGCACGCCAAGGACAAGCGCCCCTCGGAAATTTCCGGCGGCATGAAGCAGCGCGTCGGCATTGCGCGCGCTCTGGCCATGGAGCCGAAGGTGCTGCTGCTGGACGAACCGTTCGGTGCGCTCGATGCGCTTACCCGCGCGCATCTGCAGGATTCGCTGATGGAGATCCATCGCAGCCTCGACAATACCGTCATCATGATCACGCACGACGTCGACGAGGCCGTCCTCCTGTCGGATCGCATCGTGATGATGACCAACGGGCCGGCCGCAACGATCGGCGAAGTGCTCGACGTCAATCTCTCGCGGCCTCGCCGGCGCCTGGAACTTGTCAGCGACCCGACCTATGTCGCCGCGCGCGAAGCGGTCCTCAAATTCCTGTACGAGCGCCACGCCTATGTCGAGGCGGCCTGAGCAATCAGGCTTTCAAGGCGTGTAGTTGGTCGGAGGTCGGAACCTCCGGACGAAAACATTCGCGATCACTGCCTGGGCGATATGTTCGGCCATGCAGCGATAGCCGAGGTCGTTCAGGTGGAAGTCATCCGCCGACATCATGGTCGGCGTCGCGCGCGCCTTCGAGATGAACTGCATCGCCTCGTAGCGGCGGATGTAGAGAATATTTTCATCCGACGCGATCTTGAGCAGCACGTCGCGGATCGCCTTGTAATTGTCGTCGCGCGCCAGCTTCGGTGTGTACTGCAGACCAACAAGCACGACGTCGATCTTGTCGGCCTTGAGCCAATCGACCGTCGACCGCACCGTTTCCTCGAATTGTTCCGGCGAAACGCGCGAGAGCGCGTCATTCGTGCCCAATTGCCATAGCACGAGATCGGGGCGTTCGATCGCCACTTCGCTGCGCAGTCTTTCCGCCGTTGTCGCGGCGACCTCGCCGGAAACGCCCCGGTTGACGATCTCGACGTCGACCCCGTTGAGCGACTTTGCAAGAATTTCGTGGAGCTGCGCCGGATAATTGCGGGAGCGCGAGGAGGCGCCGATGCCGTAAGTGGACGAGGAGCCGATCGCGAGGATGCGTATCTTCTTGTGACTGGCCAGCGTCGCTGCAAGGTTCGGCAACGGCGCAGGCGCAGCGATATCCGCCGCCGGCGCCTGGCACTGGGCGCTCAGTTGCGGCGTATCCTCGGCGCGCAATCCCGGCGCCGACAGAAAGCCGAGGCTCAGGCTCGCGACAGCGAGCCGGCCGGCGATCTTTCCCGCCATTCCGAAATCCACGCACTGAACCCCATCAAGACGAGGCCGATCCATAACACGGCCGTATCGACCAGAATACCGCCCCCATAGAGGAAGCGGGCGATCTGCGCGCACAGGCTTAATACGGATGCGACGCAGAAGACGTTGAGGGAATGCCGGCCGAGCATCGAGAGATAGGCGCTCGCCGGCGCAACGAAAGGCGGCAGGCGCCGCCACAGGCCCGCGAAGAGCGCGACGACCGCGAGGAACTGGATCAGCCGCGCCGGCGACAGATAGGTCTTGTCGAACATGAAGAACAGCTTCGGGTCCGGGACCCGCAAGGGCGACGGCGACCATACCTTCCAGGCCGCGACCGCCCCGGCCAGGACGATGGGCGCGGCCACCAATCGCAGGGGCGTCAGCCAGCGGCGGGCCGCTTCGCCGGACCCTGCGTCCGGCCGGGAGAGCAGAAAGCCGAGCACGAAGATGAATTGCCAGGCAAAAGGATCGAAGAACCAGCGGCCGTCGACCGGCCATGTCCGCAGGTTGAAGCCGGTCGAAAGCGTGAACGCCCAGAGCGCGGCCGAGAGCGCGAAAAGGAGCCATGGCGAAACGCGGTCCATGAGCGCGAAGGCCGGCGCCATCGCCATGAGCAGGACGTAGAGTGGCAGGATGTTGAAATAGCCGAGCTGGTGGGAAAGCAGCACGAGTCCGACGTGAGCCTCGGTCGGATCCTGGAAAACCGGGCCGGCATTGTGCCAGTCGAGCAGGAACGGCTGGTCGAGCCAGATCGAGGCGCCCGCGATCACGGCCAGCGCGATCATCGTAATGAGGATTTGCGCGGCATAAATCGCCACGGCGCGGCCGAGCAGTCGAAAGGTGAGGTTGGCCGCCGAGGACTTCAGCCGATCCTGGGCAACGACGTAGCGCAGCGAGAAACCGGCCAGGAAAACGAACAGCTCGGCGCTGTCGGAGATCAACATTGCGGGACGTGAAGCGCTCGTAGAACAGCCCCGGCACGTGATTGACGAAAATCGTCACGAGCGCGAAACCTCGCCAGAAATCGACCTCGTTCGGCGCGCGCATCGGCAGCCGGTTCCGGTTCAATCTTTCGGCATCGGCGGGACCTGATAGGCCGTCGTCGACTTGATGCGTTCCATGGCGAAGCGCGAGGTGACGTTCTTCAACGGGATCGTCCCGATCAGCTTCTTGTAGAAGGCGTCGTAGGCGGCCATGTCGGCGACCACGACGCGCAGCATATAGTCGACGTCTCCGGCCATCCGGTAGAATTCCATGACTTCCGGCATGGCGGCGACGGAAGCGGCGAATTTGCCGAGCCAATCGTGGGAGTGGTCGGGCGCCTCGACGGAGACGAAGACAGTAAGTCCGAGGCCGAGCTTCTCGGGCGATAGCAGGGCTACCCGGCCGAGGATCACGCCGGCCGCCTCGAGCTTCTGAATGCGCTTCCAGCACGGCGTCTGCGACAGGCCTACCCGATCGGCCAGTTCCGCAATCGAAATCGAGGCGTCCGCCTGCAACTCACGCAGTATCTTGCGGTCGATGGCGTCCAGCACTTTCGGGCCTCCGGGCGTTGCCAGGCGAACGCCGCCTAGTCAGACAATTCGCCGCGATTTGGCAAGCCCCGGGTCCGGATTGTCTTGTCGAGCGTCCCGCGCATGAGAGGTCTGTGACCGGCGGGCAGATTGCCGGATGCGGAGCTTTGCCAAGCGCGATAGTCTCATGCCCAAAGCAGGAGAGCCGCGACAGGCGGCCCCGACCTTTGGAAGGAAACCGAATGGCTGAAGCTGGGCTGGCGACGCCGCGACTCGCCGATGTCACGATCGATGACAAATACACGGTGACCTCCGGCCGGATCTATCTGTCGGGCATACAGGCGCTTGTCCGTCTGCCGATCCTGCAATACGAGCGCGACAAGGCCGCGGGACTGAAAACCGGAGGTTTCATATCGGGTTATCGCGGTTCGCCGCTCGGCATGTACGATCATGCCCTGTGGCGCGCCAAGTCGCATCTTGCCGCGCACAACGTGCATTTCGAACCGGGCCTAAACGAGGACCTTGCCGCCACCGCCGTCTGGGGCAGCCAGCAGGTCGGCATCTGGCCGGGCGCGAACGTCGATGGGGCCTTCGGCATCTGGTACGGCAAGGGGCCTGGCGTCGACCGGTCCGTCGACGTTCTGAAACACGCCAACAGCGCGGGCACGTCGCGGCACGGCGGCGTGTTGGCTTTCGCTGGCGATGACCACGGCTGTCAGTCCTCGACGCTCGCGCATCAGAGCGAACAGATTTTCGCTGCCGCCCTGATGCCGATCATCAATCCGTCGAACGTGCAGGATTATCTCGATCTCGGCCTGATGGGCTTCGCGCTATCGCGTTTCTCCGGCTGCTGGGTCGGGTTCAAGACCATCGCGGAGACAGTCGAAAGCGCCGCTTCGATCCACACCGATCCTGATCGCATCCAGATCGTCATTCCCGAATTCGAAATGCCGCCAGGCGGCCTCAACATCCGCTGGCCGGATGCCCCGCTCGTCCAGGAGGCGAGGCTGCACGGGCCGAAAATGGCGGCGGTCGCCGCCTTCGCGCGCGCCAACCGGTTCGACCGCATCGTCATCGACGGCAAGCCTGCCCGCCTCGGCATCATTACGACCGGCAAGGCCTATCTCGACGTGCGTCAGGCGCTGGCTGACCTTGGGATCAGCGATGCGCAGGCCGAGGCGCTTGGCCTGCGTGTCTACAAGGTCGCGCTGACGTGGCCGCTCGAGGAAGAAGGCGCGCGCAATTTCGCCGACGGGCTGACCGACGTACTCGTCGTGGAAGAAAAGCGCGGTTTCATAGAGGATCAGCTCGTCCGCATCCTCTACAACATGCCGGCTGACCGTCGACCGAGCATCGTCGGCAAGCGCGACGAAACCGGAAACATCCTGCTGCCGGCGACGGGCGAGCTCTCGCCGACGCTGGTGGCGCGCGCCATCGTGCAGCGCCTGAAGCGTCTCGGGCCTGTCGATCAGGCGTTGGATCAGCGCGTTGCGCGGCTGGAATCCTTCGAGGCGCTGGAGCGTGCGCCATCGGCGACCAAAACGCCGCGCACGCCCTATTTCTGCTCGGGCTGCCCGCACAATACGTCGACAAAAATTCCGGATGGCAGTCGCGCTATGGCGGGCATCGGTTGTCACGGCATGGCGTTGTCCATACCGGCGCGCCGCACGCATACGATCACGCACATGGGCGGCGAAGGCGCCAACTGGATCGGGCAGGCGCATTTCACCGAAGAGCCGCATGTGTTCCAGAATCTGGGCGACGGCACCTATACGCATTCCGGCCTGCTTGCCATCCGCGCGGCGGCTGCCGCCGGCGTGAACATCACTTATAAGATCCTCTACAACGACGCGGTCGCGATGACCGGCGGCCAGCCTGCCGAGAGCGGATTCACCGTCTCGCAGATCGCACATCAAGTTGCCGCCGAAGGCGCCAGGAAGCTGGCGATCGTGACCGACGATCCGGAAAAATATCCGCCGAGCGGATATTTCCCGCATGGCGCAACCGTGCATCATCGTCGCGACCTCGACGCCGTGCAGCGCGACCTGCGCGAGACGAAGGGCCTGACCGTACTGATCTACGACCAGACCTGCGCAGCCGAGAAGCGCCGGCGTCGCAAGCGCGGTCTGTTCCCCGATCCGCAGAAGCGGGCATTCATCAACGATCTCGTCTGCGAGAGTTGTGGCGATTGCTCGGAAAAATCGAACTGCGTCTCGGTGAAGCCGCTGGAGACCGAATTCGGCCGCAAGCGGCAGATCGACCAGTCGAATTGCAACAAGGATTATTCCTGTATCGAGGGTTTCTGCCCGAGCTTCGTAACGGTGAATGGCGGCAGGTTGCGCAAGGTGGAGAAATCGAAGGCGGATTCGGCCGGCATGTTCGCGAGCCTGCCCGCGCCGAAGCAGAAACCGCTCGGCGAGCCCTACGGCATTCTCGTCACCGGCATCGGCGGCACTGGCGTCATCACCATTGGCGCGCTGCTCGGCATGGCGGCGCATGTCGAAGGCAAGGGGTGCACGACGCTCGATTTTACCGGCCTCAGCCAGAAGAACGGCGCGGTGCTCTCGCATGTGCGACTTGCGCCGCAACCGGAGGATCTCGCCGCGGTACGCATCGCGCCGGGCGGCGCCGACCTGCTGCTCGGTTGCGACATGATCGTGTCGGCGCAGGCCAACGCGCTGTCGCGGCTCGAGCATGGCGTAACGAAGGCCATCATCAACGGGGACCTGCAGCCGACCGCCGGGTTCGTGCAGAATCCCGATATCGACTTCGCCACCGCGCAGATGCAGAAGGGCCTGAAGGACGCGGTCGGCGATGACGCGCTCGACATTATCGACGCAACCGGCATTGCCGCGACCCTGATGGGCGATTCCATCGCCACCAATCCCTTCATGATGGGATACGCCTGGCAGAAGGGTCTGATCCCGCTGACGCAGGAAGGCATCTTCCGCGCGATCGAACTGAACGGCGCGGCGATCGACATGAACAAGGAGGCGTTCATGTGGGGCCGTCTGGCCGCGCATGATCCCAAGCGTGTGCATGAAGCGATCCGCTCGCTCGAAGCGCCGGAACCCGAAGAGGAAAATTTCGAGCAGAAGCAGGCGCGCCGGATCGCATTCCTGACGGATTATCAGGACGCGTCCTGGGCCGAGCGCTATCGCAAGCTCGTCGACCAGGTCACCCAGGTCGAGAAGGCGAAGATCCGCAATTCGACCGCTCTGACCGAAGCGGTCGCGCAGAGCTTCTTCAAGCTCATGTCCTACAAGGACGAGTACGAGGTGGCGCGCCTCTACACGAATGGCGCGTTCCGCAAGAAGCTCGAACGCCAGTTCGACGGCGACTATACGCTCACCTTCCACATGGCGCCGCCGCTCGCCGCCCGCCGCGATCCACAGACCGGCCATTTGCAGAAGATGACCTTCGGCCCGTGGATGATGCGCGTCATGCGTGTGCTCGCAGGCTTCAAGGGACTGCGTGGCGGCGCGCTCGACATTTTCGGTCGCACCGAAGAGCGTCGCATGGAGCGCCGCATGATCGGCGAATACGAAGCGACGATCGCCGCCGTCCTTGCCGAACTGAAGCCGGAGAACCACGACATTGCGACGGCGATCGCTGCCTTGCCGCAATCGATCCGCGGCTTCGGCCATATCAAGGAAGCCAATGCCGCCAAGGCTGCGGTCGAAGGCAAGCGGCTGATGGACGCGTTCCGCGCGCCGGCGCCCGCGTTCAAGACCGCGGCGGAATAGCGATCAGCGCGCGGCGGAATAGCGATCAGCGCGCGGCGGCGTCGATGAAGCGGCCCGCGCGCTGGAACAGCCTTATGCAATGATCGTGCAGCTTGTCGCCGGTTGCGACCGGCGCCTTGCCGGCGCAGGCGCGTGCGAAGGTGCCTTCGAGGATGATGCCGAGCTTGTAGCAACCGAGCACGCCGTACCATTCGAGATGCGACGCGTCGCGTTCGCTGTGCGACTGGTAATGCGCCATCAGTTCCTCGATCGTCGGAAAGCCATCCCAGGGATCGATGATCGTGTTCGCGGTGCGCCCGCCATCCGGATCTGGCCATGTCGCCATGATCCAGCCCATGTCGAGCAGCGGGTCGCCGATGGTCGCCAGTTCCCAGTCGACGATTGCGGCGAGTTCCGGTCCGTCGTGGCGATACATGACATTGGCCAGATGATAGTCGCCGTGCAGGATTCCCGGTTTGAACGATGCGGGCCTATTCTGCGTCAGCCAGTCCGCAACCTCGTCGAGACGCGGAATGAAATCCGGACCGGGCCAACCCTCGTAGTCGCGATAGGAATCGAGCCACGCGCGCCAGCGCGGAACCTGCCGCTCGAGAAAATTGTCGGCCTTGCCGAAGTCGACGAGACCAACAGCGACGTGGTCGATCTTCGACAGGGCAAGCGCGCCGTCCACCAGCGCGAAACCCATTTGTCTGCGGATGTTCCGGTCCCCCTTGTGCAGGGGATCGAGCTTCATGACCGCGTTGAAGCCGTCGACCGGCTCCATCAGGTAGAAGGCGCCGCCGATCACGTCCGTCTCGCTGCAGGCGGCGATCAGCGCGGATGTGGCGCATCGGTCCCGGCGAGAGCGGCGAGGACGCGCGCCTCGCGCCGGTTCGTGACATTGCCATCGCCGCGTGGGCTTGCCGGCGAGCGACGCAGCACGTAATCGCGCCCCGCGCGCGTGAAGCGCAGCAGGATGTTCTGCGTGCCGCCTGCGAGCTGGTTCGGGTTTTCGATCGGACCTTCGCCCAGCGCTTTTGTGTCCATCCAGCGCCCCAGCGCGTCCAGATCGACGAGGTCCTGCCAGCGTTCTTCGCTCATGTTGCCTTCCCAGCGGCGATTGTTGGGGCGAAGATCGCAAAGTCAATGCATGCCGCCGCAGAGCGGGAATGTCGCAATGCCGTCCTCGCCAGGCAATCTTGCGGCTATGCTGCCCGGCGGGAGGACCAATGAACATTTCAGCCGAAACCATGATGGCTTTTGCCGTCGATATTTTCGTCGCCGCGGGTTCATCGCGGGACGAGGCGACGCAGATCGCCGAGCACCTGGTCGAGGCCAATCTGAAGGGCCACGACAGCCACGGCGTCGGCATGATTCCGGCGTACTTTCTGCACCGCAGCATCGGCGCTGTCGTTCCGAACCGTGCGCCCAAACTCGTCGCCGATCTCGGTGCGCTGATGGTCTTCGACGGCGACAGCGGCTATGGGCAGCCGATTGTCAACGCCATCATGGATATCGTCGCCGAACGGGCGAAGCAGAACGGCGTCGCGATCTCCACTCTGCGCAATTCGCAGCACGTCGGACGCATCGGCGCCTATGGCGAACGGCTTGCGGCCCAAGGCCTGCTCTCGATCCATTTCGTAAACGCGGTCTACGTGCAGGCCTGCGTGGCGCCTTTTCGCGGATCGGATGCGCGGCTGATGACGAATCCGATCTGCATCACGCTTCCGATGGGCGCCGACCGGCCGCCCATCGTGCTGGATTTCGCCACGTCGTCGATCGCGCTCGGCAAGGTGCGCGTCGCCATGAACAAGGGCGTCGAGGCGCCCGTCAACACGCTGATCGATCACAAGGGTCAGCCGACGCGCGATCCGCGTCAGATATTCCATGATCCGCGCGGCGCCATCGTGCCCTTCGGTCTCCATAAGGGTTGGGGGCTTGCGCTCGTCGCCGAGATTCTGGGCGGCGCCATGACCGGCGGCCCCAATCAGTCCCATGCGGAAAAGCCGAAGGGTCTGGTCAACGGCCTTTTCTCGATTGTCGTCGACCAGGACCGCTTCGTCGCCGGCTCGCCCTATTTCGACGAGGTCAGCGCATTGATCGCTTATGTGAAAGCGTCGCCTGCGGCGCGCCCGGACGAACCGGTCCTCGTGCCGGGCGAACCGGAGCGCATCGCCATGGCCGACCGCAAAGCCAACGGCCTGCCGATCGACGATACGACGTGGCGCGAAATCGTCGCCGCGGCGAAGAGCGTGGGCGTGGCGGCGCCGCTATGACGGGCTGGGCATTCCGCGCCGAAGTTGCATAATCGGAAAAATGCCGGATCGAGGCCGGCGCAGGGAGGTTTTCATGCCTGAACTCAGGTCGCGCAAGGTCACAATGGGTAGAAACCAGGCCGTCACGCGCTCGCTGTGGCGCGCGACGGGCATGAAGGATTCCGACTTCGGCAAGCCGATCGTCGCCATCGCCAATTCCTTCACGCAATTCGTGCCCGGACACGTGCACCTGAAGGATCTCGGACAGATGGTCGCCGCCGAGATCGCCGAGGCCGGCGGCGTCGGACGCGAGTTCGACACGATCGCTGTCGACGACGGCATCGCGATGGGGCACGACGGCATGCTCTATTCGCTGCCTTCGCGGGACCTGATCGCGGACTCGATCGAATACATGGTCAATGCGCATCGCGCCGATGCGTTGGTCTGCATTTCGAATTGCGACAAGATCACGCCGGGCATGCTGATGGCGGCGCTGCGGCTCAACATCCCGACCGTCTTCGTATCCGGCGGCCCGATGGAAGCCGGCCGCATAACGTGGGAAGGCAAGGAAGAGCGGTTCTCCGGGGTCGAAGCCTATGTCGCCTCGATGAACCCGGACGTGACCGAACAGAAGATCAAGGCCTACGAATTGCACTCATGCCCGACCTGCGGGTCTTGCTCGGGCATGTTCACGGCCAATTCCATGAACTGCCTGACCGAGGCGCTCGGGCTGTCGCTTCCCGGCAACGGCTCGCTTCTGGCCACGCATGCCGACCGGAAGGACTTGTTCCTGCGCGCGGGCCGGCTCGTAGTGGAACTGGCCAAGCGCTTTTACGAGAAGGACGATTCGAGCGTGCTGCCGCGTTCGATCGCGACATTCGAGGCGTTCGAGAATGCGGTCCGGCTCGACATGGCGATGGGCGGCTCGACCAATACTGTCCTGCATCTCCTCGCAGCCGCGCACGAGGCGAAGGTCGAGTTCACGATGAGCGACATCGATCGAATTTCGCGTTCGACGCCGCATCTTTGCAAGGTGTCGCCATCCACGCCAAATTATTTCATGGAGGACGTTCATCGCGCCGGAGGCATCATGCGCCTGCTCGGCGAACTCGATCGCCTCAACCTGATTCATCGCAACGCGCATACGATCCACGCCCCGACGATCGGCGAGGCTATCGACAAACACGACATTCTTCGAACGCAGGACGCCGAAGTCGAGAAATTCTACAGCGCCGCGCCGGGCGGCGAACTGACCGTGCAGGGCATGTCGCAGTCGCGGCGGTATCCTTCGCTGGATCGCGACCGCGAGAAAGGCTGCGTGCGCGACGGCGCTCACGCCTATTCGAAGGATGGCGGCCTCTCCTGCCTTTATGGCAACCTTGCGACCGACGGTTGCATCGTAAAGACGGCAGGCGTCGATCCATCCCAGCATAAATTCTCCGGTACCGCGCTGGTCGTCGAAAGCGAGGACGAAGGTTCGATCGCCATCAAGTCCGGCAAGGTCAAGCCGGGAACGGTTCTGGTCGTCCGATACGAGGGGCCGCGTGGCGGGCCGGGGATGCAGGAGATGCTGGCGCTGACCAGCGCGATCAAGGGGCGCGGCCTCGACAAATTCTGCGCATTGCTGACGGATGGCCGCTTTTCTGGCGCGACGTCAGGCCTGTCCATCGGCCATGTCTCGCCGGAAGCGGCGTCGGGCGGAGAGATTGGCCTCGTGCAGGATGGCGACCGGATCGAGATCGATATTCCCGCGCGTTCCATTCATCTCGTTGTCAGCGGCGAGGAACTGACGCGCCGTCGCGCCGAGATGGACAAGCGCGGGCGCAACGCATGGAAGCCGAAGCCGCGCGAGCGCATCGCGTCCGTCGCGTTGCGGCACTATGCGCTGACCGCCACATCGGCCTCGCGCGGTGCGGTGCGCGATGTGGACGCAGTCGAGCAGGCGTTGGCGACGGCGGGCGCGAAACTCGCGCTCGGGTCGACTTCCGCCAAGGTCTGAGGATGAGCGATTTCGAACTGTTGATGCCGGCCGCCCTGCCGGCGAAGCTGGCGGAGGCGATCGGCGCCATTTGCACCGTGCATCGTTTCGGCGGCATCGAGGACGCCTTGCCCGACGAAGTCGCGCACCGCGTGCGCGCTTTGATCTGGACACCCTTCGGAGGGCCGCTGACCGGCGCCTTCATGGGGCGCCTGCCGCGCCTCGAACACGTGGCGACCATGGGCGCTGGCTACGAGCACATCGACGTCGGCTATGCGGCGGCGCACGGAATCTGCGTGACGAACACGCCGCATGCCGTAACCGAAGATACGGCCGACGCCGCCTTCGCGCTCATCATCGACAGCGTGCGGCGGTTTCCGGCGGCCGAACGCTATCTGCGGGCCGGCAAGTGGAAGCCGGGCCAGCCTTTCGGCATGTCGGCGTCCCTTCGAAACAAGACGCTCGGCATTCTGGGCTACGGCCGAATCGGCAAGGCGATCGCGCGCCGCGCCGAAGCCTTCGGGCTGAAGATCGTCTACGGCGGACGCCGCAGGCAGACCGACGTCGCCTATCCATATTTCGCTGCGCCCGAAGAACTCGCCGCCAATTGCGATATTCTCGTCAGCGTCTTGCCCGGCGGCGAAGCCACCCGCAATGCAATCGGCGCAAAGGTGTTCGATGCGCTGGGGTCGGAGGGGTTTTTCGTCAACATCGGGCGGGGAACGAGCGTCGACGAACCGGCGCTGATCGCAGCATTGCGCGACGGCCGGATCGCGGGCGCGGGTCTCGATGTCTATGCAAACGAGCCGCAGGTTCCCGTCGAACTCGTCGGCATGGACAATGTCGTGCTGCTGCCGCATGTCGGCGGCGCGACGACCCATGTGCAGCAGGCGGTCGGCGCGGCGCTTCTCGCCAACATCAGATCGTTTGCCGCCGGGCAGGGCCCGCTCGATCCTGTCGCAGAGACGCCGTGGAAGAAATAGGCCGGCGACCCTGCGATCGCCGGCTTCATTTCATTCATGTCGCTGGTCAGTCGGCGCTCATCACGCCGCCGAACAGCTGCCAGACTTCGCCGTCGAACTTCTGCAGATACATTTTCTTGATCGGGTAGAAGTCGGTCGCCGAGGTCTTCACCGTCACGCCGGGCAGCAGCATTTCAGGCGAGAAATCAAGATTGGCTGCTTCCTTCATGATGCATTCCGACGACACCTTTTCGCCACACTGCCGGATAACCTTCTCCATGGTCTGCGCGACCGTGTAGCCATAGACGTTCAGGCCATCGATCAGGTCGCCGCTCGGGTAATATTCCTTCATGAAGGCGAGCCAGTTCTTGTAGCCGGCGTCGTTCTGCCATTGCTTGTCGGCCGGGTCCTTTATGTAGGACGCCGTGATCAGGCCCTTGGCGTTATCGAGGCCAGCGGGCTTCAGAACGGCGCCGACGGAGGCCGAGACGTTGGCGAGATAGAAGGTCGGCTTCCACTGAATTTCTGCGACCTTGCGGATCGCCTGGGCGGCCTGCTTGGGAATGGCGTGCATGAAAAGCACGTCGGCGCCGGAATTCTTCAGGGCCACGATCTTGGAATCGATCGTCGGATCGGTCGATTCGTAGGTCGTCTCGAAGATCACGAACTTCTTGACGTTCTCGGGACTGCCGAGGCCCGCCTTGAAACCGTTGGCGTAGTCGCGTCCGGCGTCGTCGTTCTGATAGAAGATCGCGACCTTGGCGTTCGGCTGCGTGGCCATCACGTGGCGCGCGTAGATCGACGCCTCGATGTGATAGTTCGGCTGGAAGCCGATCGTGTAAGGAAAGTTCTTCGGATCCCCGAACATGGTCGCGCCGGCGCCGACGAAGAGCTGCGGGATCTTCTTCTCGTTGAGATATTTTCTCACGACCAGCCCGGTCGGCGTGCCGAGCGGATTGAGAATGGCGGCGACGCCATCCTGCTCGACGAGCTTGCGGGTCTGTTCGAAGGTCTTGGGCGGGCTGTATCCGTCGTCGACCGAGATGAAATTGATCTTGCGACCGTTGATGCCGCCCTTCTTGTTGAGCATCTCGAAATACGCGGTCTCTGCCTTGGCGATCGTCGAATAGGCGGACGCGGCGCCGGAATAGGCGGTCGTCTGGCCGATCCTGATTTCGCTCGCCGTTACGCCCTGGCCCTGCGCATGCGCCAGCTGGACGCCGGCCAGTATCGCAGCCAGCGCAAGAATGCCGGTTCCGTATTTCATGCGGTCCTCCCTGAGCGCTTCGCGCTCTTCTCCCGGACCGCCATCGTGCGGCATGGGCGGGACCTTGGGAATAGCCGGCCTCGCGGGGCGGCCATGTGCGATGCGCTGCGGGATGGAGGATGGCGCTCCCTAGGGACTCGAACCCCTGTTTTCGCCGTGAGAGGGCGACGTCCTGGACCGCTAGACGAAGGGAGCGGGCGGCATTTTCACGCGCCGCGAACCTATAGACGGGCCAAATGCGCCCGACAAGTCCGAAAGACGCGCTATCTCCGCGTCATCCGGGCGAGCGTGAACAGGCCGAGCGGGTTCAGCCGGCGGCGCTCGGTCAGCACGATGTCCTCGCGCCTCTCGATCCAGTCGCCGATGATCCGCCACGGAAATTCCGGACGCCAGCCGAGGCTTGCGGCGTGGCGGCCCATGAAGGCCTCGATGGCGGCGATCGGCCCGGTCTCGGCCCCGATGTGGTTGACCAGCACGATCTCGCCGCCGGGCTTCACGACGCGGGCGAGTTCGTCCAGCGTGGCGTGCGGATCGGGCACGACGGTCAGGACGTAGGGGGCGACGGCGCAATCGAAGCTCGCATCCGGAAATGCGAGGTTCATTGCGTCCATCTTCACGAGGCCCTCGACATTGGAGAGGCTCTCCGCCTGCACGCGGTCGCGGGCGCGCTGCAGCATGGGTTCGGACAGGTCGACGCCGACCAGCCGTGTCTTGCGCGTGAACATCGGCAGTTCGAGTCCGGTGCCGACGCCGACGTCGAGCACGCGGCCGCCGTCGCGCGAGGCGGCCGCAGCGGCCGCGACGCGGCCGGGCTTCATGACCGAGGTGAAGACCGCGTCGTAGACGGGCGCCCAGCGGGCGTAGGCGTCCTCGACATTCTGGTTGTCGATCGTCGCGAGCGCGTCAGGTCCCGACATGACGCTCCTCAGCGCGCCGCGACAGCGCGCGCCGCGCTGCGGCCGGCGTCATGCGCAAACGTCATCGCCGGCTCGGTGGCGCGGATCGCGCCGCCGCCCAGCACGCGCGCGTCGGGCGCAGCCGATTCATAGAAGACGCACGCCTGGCCGGGCGACACGCCGCTTTCGTCCTCGGAAAAGACGACGCGCGTTTCGCCGCGGTCGGCAAACAGCAGCGCCGGCGCCGGCGCGCGGGTCGAGCGCACGCGCGCCGCAATCTGCAGGCCGCCGGCCGGCAGGTCCTGCAATGTCCCTTCGCCGATCCAGTTGACGTCGCGCAGCAGCGCCGCGCGCGCGAGCAGGGCGGCGCGGGGGCCGACGATCACGCGCGCATTGGCGGCGTCGATGCGCACGACATAGAGCGGCTCGCTCGACGAGATCTTCGCGCCGGACAGGCCGAGGCCGCGGCGCTGGCCGACCGTGTAATGGATCACGCCGGCGTGGCGGCCGAGCGTGCGGCCGTCGACATGCACGATGTCGCCGGGGCGCGCGGCGCCGGGGGCTGCAGGCGCTCGAGCAGGTCGGTGTAGCGGCCCGACGGCACGAAGCAGATGTCCTGGCTGTCGTGCTTTTCGGCGACGGCGAGGCCGAATTCGCGCGCCAGTTCGCGCGTCTCGGCCTTGGAATAGCCGCCGAGCGGAAAGCGCAGCAGGTCGAGCTGCGCGCGCGTCGTCGCATAGAGGAAGTAGGACTGGTCGCGCTCGGGCTCGCGGGCGCGGTAAAGCGCGCGGCTGCCATGCCCGTCGGGCCGCGAGATGATGTAATGGCCGGTCGCCAGCGCATCGGCGCCCAGTTCGCGCGCCGTGTCGAACAGGTCGGCGAACTTGATG
This sequence comes from Beijerinckiaceae bacterium, assembly GCA_046349215.1. GTDB lineage: Bacteria > Pseudomonadota > Alphaproteobacteria > Rhizobiales > Beijerinckiaceae > JAJXWB01. The sequence goes on along the minus strand of JAXMCV010000004.1, from coordinate 189,860 downwards.
TGCTGGTTGCAGGCGATGCAGGGCACGGGAGTCTCGCCGGTCGCGTAGCTCTCCGCGAAGGGGTCGATCACCTTCTCGCGGAAGCGGCTCTCGAATCGAGCACGTAATGGGGAATGCCGAGCCGGGCCGCGACCTGGCGGGCGTCGTGAATGTCCTGCCCCGCGCAGCAGGCGCCCTTGCGATGGGTCGCCTCGCCGTGGTCGTAGAGCTGCAGCGTGACGCCGACGACGTCGTACCCCTCGCGCTTCAGCAGCGCGGCGACGACGGAGGAATCGACGCCGCCGGACATGGCCACGACTACCCGCGTCCCGGCGGGCGTCTTCGGCAGGTCGAGGGAATTGAGGGCTGCATTCATGGGCCCGCAGCTTCTAGCGCAAAATGTGGCGGAAATCACCCCGGCCGGCCGGATGGGCCGTTTATCCGGTCTGGCCGGCCATGATGCGGCGGGCGATATCGTGCAATCTCTCCCGTTCGACGACCCGTGCGCGCCAGCCGGGGCGGGGAGAGGCGCGCTGCAGGGCGGTTTCGGCGTCCCGGGCAAGCAGTTCAAAAGGAACGGACGGAGCGGGATTGGCGCCGCACAGCCGGCCGAGCCGCCAGAAAATGTCGCGCTGCAGGTAGGGGATCTTGCGCCAGGCGCATTCGACGCGCGGCGACAGGCAGGCGCGGGCGCGCCGGCATTGCGGCCGGCCGCACACGCTAGGCGCTTCGATCAGCGTCATGAGACGGCGCAGGAATACGAGCAGCGGCGGGATTTCCGGACGCGTGTCCGGATTGGCGCGGACCATCCGGCGCAGGCGGCTCGCCATCGCCTCCTCCTCTTCCATGTCGTCGCGCTCCCAGCGCCAGTCCCATTCGTCGTCTTCGAGTTCGTCTTCCTTGATTTCGTATTGGCGCATTCGTCCTTCTCCGGCGCGTGTTTCATCGTTCCCGCCGCATCCGCGCGGGTTTCAGACAGCCAATTCGAAGCCTCGTCGCGCAGACGAGGATCGGGACCGGCGGCGCCGGTTCGCGTAAATTGTTTTCAGGCCGGCGCAGCCGGTCCCGATGCGGCGATTTCCATGTGCCCCGCGTTCCGCACTTCCATCGGTATCTTGAAGAAGGAGAACCGATCCCCAGCGAAATGAATCGCAGACCGGTCGTAGTGCCGGACGGGCGGATCACTCATCGCCCTCTTGGCGGAGAATCGAACGGAAGGGTCTGCAACCTTTCCGCGTTCGCCGTCGCATGGGCGATGTTTGCGAGGCCCTCCCGAGACGCGCGGGCCGGTCAACCGCACGGCGCGGGCGCCGCTCCCCCGCCACGCTTCGGAACCGCTTCCGGAAACGCCCTCGGGCGACGAAGGATGCGGTCTTGTTTCACACAATAGGAATATTGTCAAGCACTCGGACGGAAGGAACCCGGCCGAATTCTGCTAGCGACCGGTTGCAGGCCTCAAGAAGTTGGCGCCTACCTTGTAACTTGTCGCTTGCCGACACTGGCATAATCGCCGGCGCGGTGGCGGTCGGAAGACTGGGCCTACCTTGTAACTTGTCGCTTGCCGACACTGGCATAATCGCCGGCGCGGTGGCGGTCGGAAGACTGGGCCTACCTAGGGTTTGCGAGCCCGTCGGGGAGCGAGGGTCTCCGTCCGCCGTTCCATCGAACCCGAACAGTCGCTTGGGCCGCTCGAAGCGAAGCCCGGTTGCGCAAGGATGGGATCGGATGGACGCTCACTACATCGGCATCGACGTGTCGAAGGATCGGCTGGATGTGCATGCGCATCCTTCCGGCGAAGCCTTTGCGGTCGCCCGCAACGGCGAAGGCCTCGCGCAGCTCGTCGTTCGGTTGCAGGCGATCGCGCCAGCGCTGATCGCCGTCGAGGCGACCGGCGGCTTCGAGACGGTCGTGGCGGCGAGCCTGGCGAGCGCAGCCCTGCCGGTCGTCGTCGTCAATCCGGCGCAGGTCCGCCACTACGCGCAGGCGCTCGGCAAGCGCGCCAAGACCGATCCGATCGACGCCGCGGTCATCGCCCGCTTCGTCGAGGCGACGCAGCCCGAGGTGCGCGTCCTGCCGGACGAGGCTACGCAGCTTCTCGCCGATCTCGTCGCCCGCCGGCGGCAGATCGTCGAGATGATGGCCGCCGAGGGCCAGCGCGAGCGGCGCGCCGCCAAACGCCTGCAAAAAAGCATCGCCCGGCTGCGCAAGGCGCTCGAGAAGGAACTCGCCGAACTCGACGCCGAGATCGACGATCAGGTGCGCGGCTCGCCGGTCTGGGCCGAGAAGGAAGACCTGCTCGCCTCCGTCCCCGGCGTCGGATCGATCATCGCCCGCACGCTGATCGCCGAAATGCCGGAACTCGGAACGCTCGACCGCCGTCAGATCGCAGCGCTCGCGGGGCTAGCGCCGTGGACGCGACAGTCCGGCCAGTGGAAGGGCAAGAGCTTCATCGGCGGCGGTCGCAAGACCGTGCGCAGCCTGCTGTTTGTCGGCGCCATGGTCGCCGCGCGACACAACCCGGCCCTCAAGAGATTCCGCGACAAGCTGGTGGCGGCAGGAAAATCCAAACGGCTCGCCCTCGTCGCCGTCGCCCGAAAGCTGCTGACGATCCTCAACGCAATCCTGCGGGACAGAAAGCCATGGCGCGCCGAAATCGCTTGATCGCCAAGACAGTCGCTCCCCGCTCGCGGGGAGGTCGATCATCCGCGCAGCGGATGTCGGGTGGGGTTCGCCTGGCATTGCTCCGAATGTCGCCGCTCCTCCGGCGCGCGACCCCACCCGTCTCGCTCCGCTCGACACCCTCCCCGCGAGCGGGGAGGGAGGCGCGCTGGAACTTTGGCCTCCACGCCATCCCGGCCGGGCGATGGCGCGCACTCCCCTCTCCCGTGGAACGGGAGAGGGTGGCGCCTGCGCAGCAGGCGTCGGGTGAGGGAGCTCCCGATTGCGATGAGACTTGCTCGAGAAACGACACGTCCGTCATCCGACCCTCGCTTCGCGAGGGCCACCTTCTCCCGACCGAAGTCGGCTGTTGCCGATTTCGGCAATTTGAAAGGCGCAAAGCGGGAACACCCGCTTTGCGCGCGGGAGAAGGAGCGCGCCCGCGAATTTCCGCTACCCCGCCTGCGGTGCTCAAAATCGCGAATTTCGGGGTCCAAATCGCGATTTTCGGCCCGAAACGACCCCTCCGGGCCCCGATTTTGCTGTTTGTTTAGCCAAAAGGCGCATTTTTCCGGTTCGGCACTGGCGGTGCGGGGCGAACGCGCCCATGTTCGGCCGCCCGGGGCGCGATGCGCCCGATTTGGTCCGCCAAGGAGGGCAGGACAATGCAGATCGTTCCGTTTTCCGAATTCGCCCGGCGGCGCGGCGCGCCGGGCCGGCCCGAGGCGGCGGCCGCCGCCAGCCCGGTCCTGCCGGCCGCCGACCGCTGGGCCGCGCTTCACAGCGAACAGCATTCCGACAGCCTCGACGCCGAAATCATCGAATTCGATCAGGCCGGGGAGAATTTCTGGGACGATTTGCAGTTCCGGATCGCCTATCCCACCCACCGCCTGCGCCGCCACTGACGGCGACGATCGGCTGCGCATTATCCGAAGCAGGCTCCCTCGGGCGGCGACGGCCTTGTTTGTAGGCAAAATGGCGTCGCTATGCGCTGTCCGCTCGCGGAGCCGCCCGCCGGCGCGCGACGACTCGGGCCTGAATCCCACTGACTTCACGGCGCGTCGAACGCCGGCTCCGCCTGGGGCGGAACTTGGCACGGGCGCTGCTTGAGGCGGCCCAAGCGATAGCCTCGCGCGACGAAGCGCGGGGGCGTCAACATCGCGGTGGAGCCTCAAGAGATGGCCAAGTACAAACTCGAATACATATGGCTGGACGGCTACAAGCCCGTCCCGAACCTGCGCGGAAAAACGCAGATCAAGGATTTCGACGCCTTCCCGAAGCTGGAACAGCTTCCGCTCTGGGGCTTCGACGGCAGTTCGACGCAGCAGGCCGAGGGGCGCAGCTCCGATTGCGTGCTGAAGCCGGTCGCCGTCTATCCCGACGCCACGCGCAAGAACGGCGTGCTGGTCATGTGCGAGGTGATGATGCCGGACGGCGTCACGCCGCACGTCTCGAACGCGCGCGCGACCATTCTCGACGATCCGGGCGCCTGGTTCGGCTTCGAGCAGGAATATTTCTTCTACAAGGACGGTCGTCCGCTCGGCTTCCCCGACAAGGGCTATCCGGCGCCTCAGGGTCCCTATTACACGGGCGTCGGCTATTCGAACGTCGGCGACGTCGCGCGCCAGATCGTCGAGGAGCATCTCGACCTGTGCCTGGAAGCCGGCATCAACCATGAAGGCATCAACGCCGAGGTGGCGAAGGGCCAGTGGGAATTCCAGATCTTCGGCAAGGGCTCCAGGAAGGCCGCCGACGAAATGTGGATGGCCCGCTACATCCTGCAACGCCTGACCGAGAAATACGGCATCGACATCGAGTTCCATTGCAAGCCGCTCGGCGCGACGGACTGGAACGGGTCGGGCATGCACGCCAATTTCTCGACCGAATACATGCGCACTGTCGGCGGCAAGGAATATTTCGAGGCGCTGATGAAGGCGTTCGAAGACAATGTCTCCGATCACATCGCGGTCTACGGTCCGGACAATCACCTGCGCCTGACCGGCCACCACGAGACGCAGTCGATCGACAAGTTCAGCTACGGCATCGCTGATCGCGGCGCCTCGATCCGCGTGCCGCACAGCTTCGTCAACAACGGATACAAGGGCTATCTGGAAGATCGCCGCCCGAATTCGCAAGGCGACCCCTACCAGATCGCATCGCAGATCCTGAAGACGATCTCCACCGTGCCGCTGAAGAAGGCTTCGGCAGCGGCGTGAGGGCTCCGGCGACCGGCGGACATGCGTCCGCCGGTCGTCCTGCAACGCCCGCGTTCGATTGGCGGGTGACAGGCGTCGGGCCGTGCGTCTAGTCTGCCGGCATGACGCACGAAGATCACGATCATCACGATCACGACCACCACCACGACCACGAACACGATCACGACCATTCCGAACTGTCGGAGGTCGCGCTGCGCGTGCGCGCGCTGGAGACGATCCTGGCGCAGAAGGGGCTGATCGATCCGGCCGCGCTCGACGTGATCGTCGACACTTATGAAACAAAGATAGGCCCGCGCAACGGCGCGCGCGTCGTCGCCCGCGCATGGAGCGACCCTGCCTTCAAGGCGCGGCTGCTGGAAGACGGCGCGAAGGCGATCGCCGAACTGGGCTATGGCGGCCGCGGCGGCGAGCACATCGCCGTCGTCGAGAACACCGACGCGACGCACAACATGGTCGTGTGCACGCTCTGCTCCTGCTATCCGTGGCCCGTGCTCGGCCTGCCGCCGGTCTGGTACAAGTCGGCGCCCTATCGCTCGCGCGCGGTGATCGACCCGCGCGGCGTCCTGCAGGATTTCGGCATGAGCCTGCCGAAGGCGACGGAAATCCGCGTGTGGGATTCGACCTCCGAGATGCGCTACCTCGTGCTGCCGATGCGGCCCGCGGGAACCGAAGGCTGGAGCGAGGAGCGCCTCGCCGATCTCGTGACGCGCGACAGCATGATCGGCGTCGGCCAGCCGCTGCAGCCGGGCGTGAAATCGTGAACGGCGCGCAGGATCTCGGCGGCATGATGGGCTTCGGCCCCGTCAGGCCCGAACAGGACGAGCCGACCTTCCACGCGCCGTGGGAAGCGCGGGTGCTGGCCAACGTCATCGCCACGCAGGCGATCGGCTGGTGGACCGGCGACGCCAGCCGCTACGCGCGGGAATCGCTCGATCCGCGCTTCTATCTCACGCGGACCTATTACGAGATATGGTTCGCCGCGCTCGAAAAGATTCTCGCCGAAAAAGGCCTCGTCGCGCCGGACGAGATCGCCGCCGGCAAGGCGCTGCGCGCGCCCGCGATGAAGGCGGAGAAGATTTTCATGGCGGCGGAAGCGGCCGGCGCGCTGGCGCGCGGCTGGCCGTCGGAACGCGAGACCAACCGCAAGCCGGCCTTCGCGATCGGGCAGAAGGTGCGCGCGAAGAACATGCATCCGACGACGCATACGCGCCTGCCGCGTTACGCGCGGGGCAGGGTGGGCGTGATCGAGGCGATGCGCGGCTGCCACGTCTTTCCCGATTCCAGCGCGCATGGGCGCGGTCCCGATCCGCAATGGGTCTATGCCGTGCGTTTCTCGGCCCGCGAATTGTGGGGCGAAGGCGCCGATCCGAAACTCTCCGTCAATGTCGACGCCTTCGAGCCCTATCTTGAACCCGCCTGATCTCTCCATCCTTCCCGGCATTCCGCGCGAGGCGGAGGGGCCGCTGTTCCGCGAGCCATGGGAGGCGCAGGCCTTCGCGATCGCCGTGCACCTGCGCGATCGGGGCCTGTTCTCGTGGCGCGAATGGGCTGAAGCGATCGGCGCGGAGATTTCGGCGGCGCAGGCGGCCGGCGACCCCGATCTCGGCGACACCTACTACCTGCACTGGCTGGCGGCGCTGGAAAAACTCGTCGTCGCCAAGGGCGCGTCGAGCCCCGCGGCGCTCGCCGAGATGAAGGACGCCTGGGATCGCGCGGCGCGCGCCACGCCGCACGGCAAGCCGATCGTGCTGGGGGCGGAAAAGCGCCCTTAAGCCTTCGTACAGGCTTTCGCGCCTAGGCTCGCGCCGTCTTTCATAAAATCGGCGCTTCCCATGTTCGAAGGTCTGAAATCCGCCCTCGGCCTGACCACGTCCGACGACAAGCCCGCGCAGGGCCTCGATCCCACGACCCGTCAGATGCTGCGCGACCTCAACCTGCCCGATCCCGATCCCGTCGCGGCGCCGCTCGGCCATCGCGACAATGCGCTGGAAGAGGCGCGCGAACAGGTCGAGGACTGGGCGGCGGAAGGCCACGACATCGAGAAGGATCTCGACGTGGTGTTCGAGGCTCTGTTCGACAACCAGGCGCAGGCGCGCGCCTATCTGACCGCCGCGCGCACGGCCGGCTTCGTCGACGAGGCCGCGACGGCGACGCGCAGGTTCGAGGATTCGATCGCCGCGACCATTCTCGTCACGATGATCCCGGCGCCCGAGGATATCGCCGGCGTCGAGGCGCGGCTCGCGCCGCTGGCGAAAGCGGCAGGCGGCATTTTCGACGGCTATTATCTCGACGGCCACGCCGACGGGAACTAGCCGGGATTTACCCACGCGCCGGCAAGCAGGCCGGCGCCGACCAGCAGCACGACGACCGCCGCCAGGAATTCCGCGCCGCGCGCGACCAGCGCCCCGCGGCCGCCGCCCGACGTCAGGCGCAGCGCGACATCCTTGGCGAGGACGGCGATGGCCGCCAGGGCGCCGGTCGTCAGCGCCGTGCCCAGCGACATGGCGACGACGGCGCCGACGCCGGCCAGCATCACGCCCTGCGCCATCGCGAAGACGAGCACGAGGATCGCCCCCGAACAGGGCCGCGCGCCGGCCGCGACAATGGTCGCCAGCGCCGAGCCCCAGGAGAAATCCCTGTCCAGCGTCGCAGGATCGGGCGCATGGAAATGCCCGCAATCGGCGGTGTGGACATGGCCCGGCTCGACCGCGTCGCAGACGAAGCGGGAAGGCGAACCGAGGCCTGCTCCATTCGCGGTCGCGAGCGCGGGTTGCAACGACAGCGCGCGCGCCTCGCGGACGAAGGCGCGGCCCTTGGTCCAGACCAGCCACATGCCGAGCGCAGCGACGGCGCCGTAGCTCACGAGTTCGATGGCTTGCGCCGCCTCCGTCATGCGCCGCGCCGTGGCGTTGAAGATCAGCGCGGCAATGCCGACGATGGCGATTGCGACCGCGCCCTGCAGCATTGCGGCGAGAAAGGTGAGGATGAGGCCGCGTTTCAGCGCGCGCTCGTTGGCGATCATGTAGGAGGCCATCACCGCCTTGCCGTGGCCGGGGCCGGCGGCGTGAAACACGCCATAGGCGAAGGAGAGGCCGGCCAGCAGCCAGAAGCCGGCCGCGCCCGATTTCGCCTCGCGCACCGCGCCCGTCAGCGCCTTGTAGAAGCGGCCCTGCTCGGCGAGAATCCAGCCGACGATCCCTGTCCCTGCGCCCGCCGCGCCTTCGTTCGCGCCGACGGCGAAGGGATGGTTCTGCGCCAGCGCCGGCGCGGCAAGGAGGAGCAGGGACAGGACGCCTATCGCAAGTCCGAACCGGCCCCTCGCAATGTCATTTTGCCCCCTCCCCAACCCTCCCCCCCGCGCTGCGCGCGCGGGAGAGGGAGCGCACGCAACGACCCGGCGAGTGTGGCGGACAACAAGAGCGAGACTTCGGGCGCCTGCCGTCCCCTCTCCCGCAAGGCGCAAGCCGAAGCGGGGGAGGGAAAGGGAGGGGGCGGAAATCCGCATCCTCCTCACGGACACGCCACCACGACGCGCGGGGCGAGCCGCGCCGACAGGTCGGCGCCCGGCGAGAAATTCTCTTTCGCGGCCTGGCTGAGACGCTGCGTATCCGCCGCGACGAGCGGCGCCGGTTCGGCGATGCTGGACGAGCAACCCGCCGGCGCGCCCTCGAGTGCGACAGGGTCGGTCTTCTCGAAGCCGAAGGCGACGAAATAGGTCGGATCGTAGACCTGGAACGAGAAGGCCTTCGAAGCCGCCGCCGGCTGCTTCAGCGGCAGGGTGAAATGGAGGGTGACGATCTTCTTGTCGCTGGCTTCCAGCCAGTAGTCGACCGGCTCGGCGAATTCGAGCTTCCTGCCGCTCTCGCGCGCGAAGGTGAAATAGTCGAATTCGACCAGAGATTCGATGTTGGTCTTCGCGAGCGGCTGCAATTCCTCGCGGGTTGGCGGCTTGCCGCCTGCGCCCAGCCCCTGCGTCGCGAAGGCCGAATACATTTCGTCGAAGACCCAGTCGTGCCGTATGCCCGATATCTTGCCGTCCTTGTCGAACAGGACGGTCGCGCGCGCGGCGATCCAGACGTGCGGATGCGCGCGCGCCGGCGCAGCCAGAAGCAGCAGCGCTCCCAGAAGGCAAAGCAGATGCACGCGGAGCATTTGGCGCGTTGTCATCGATGACCCGTCAGGCGTGATTCAGCCAGCCATCCTACAACGATGGCGTCGTTTCCGCATGCTTGGCGAAAAAGGCCGAAATGCGGTCAGGCCGCCCGGGCGCCGCTCGTGAAGTCCTGTTCGGCGACGGGAACCGGCCGCCCGAACAGGTAGCCCTGCATGGTCGTCACGCCGAGCGCGGCGAGCGCGTCGGCCTGCCCGCTCGTCTCGACGCCTTCCGCTGTCACGACGATGCCGAGACCGCGCGCCAGCGCCACCACGGCGCCGACGATCGCCACGGATTGCGCGTCTTCGCAGATGTCGTCGACGAAGCACTTGTCGATCTTCACCTTGTCGAGCGGGACGACCTTCAGATTGGCGAGCGAGGCATGGCCCGTGCCGAAGTCGTCGAGCGCGAACGAAATTCCGCGTTCGTGCAGCCGGCGCAATTCGGAAAGCATACGGCGATCGTTTTCGAGCAGTACGGATTCCGTGATTTCGATCTGCAGGCGCGATGGCGCAAGGCCGGTCGTTTCGAGGATGCCGGACACCTTGTCCGCGAAATCCGGCTGTACGAGCTGCAGCGAGGAAACGTTGACGGCGACCTGCACGTCCGCCGGCCAGAGGGCGGCGTCGAGACAGGCGCGGCGCAAGACCAGCAGGCCGAGCTGGTTGATGAGGCCGCTCTCCTCGGCGATCGGAATGAAAACGGCAGGCGAAATCATGCCCTTCTCCCGATGCCGCCAGCGCGCCAGCGCCTCGACCGCGATGATCCGCCGGTCGTGGGCATTGACGATCGGCTGGTAGAAGACCTCGAGCGCATCGTGCTCGATCGCCTCGCGCAGGTCGCGGGCCAGATGGACGCGCTCGTCGTAGCGGCGCTCCATTCCGGCGTCGAAGATACGGCAGCGGGCGCGACCTTCCCGCTTGGCTTCCATCAGCGCGAGATCGGCGCGTCGCAGCACGTTGACGAGTTCACGATCCTCCGGCGCCAGCAGAACCGCGCCGATGCTCAGGGTGAGCGAGATACGGCGGCCGTCGAGCACGATCGGTTTCGAAGCCTCCTCGCGCAGCATTCCCGCAAAATCGGCAATGCATTTTTCGTCGCAATGTTCCTGGGAGCCCATGATGACGAATTCGTCGCCGCCCAGACGCGCCAGGAAGTGCTGGCCGGCCGCGCGATAGAGACGCGCCGCGATCTCGATGAGCACCTTGTCGCCGATATCGTGGCCATAGGTGTCGTTGACGTTCTTGAAACCGTCGAGGTCGACCAGCAGCAAAGTCTCCTGCGACGTTGACGAAGCGGACGCCTGCGCACGCTCGAGCAGATGCTTGCGGAACGCCGCGCGGTTCGGCAGCAGGGTCAGGCTGTCGTGCAGCGCCATATGGGCCAGTCGTTCCGACGATTTCGAACGTTCGGTGACATCCTCGTGCATCGTGACCCAGCCGCCGTCGTCCATCGGCTTGGTGCGCACGAGTATGACGCGCCCGTTGGCGAGGTGATCGACACGGTCGGCGTAGGGCGGCCGGAAGGAGTAGCGGCGATAGAGGTCGGGCGTGGAGACATAGGCGCCGACGGCGATGCGCTTTTCGAAAATCTCCGGCACGCGCATGCCGGGCCGGATGTCTTCCGGACGGAGGTCGTAGAGCTCGGCATAGGCGCGGTTGGACACGAGCAGCACATGGTCGGCGTTGAACATGGCCATGCCGTGCGACATGTAGTCGAGAGTCACGCCGAAGCGGCGGTCGAGGCTCGCGAGTTCGGTGGATTTCGCCGACAGGCGACGGCCGCGCATCCAGGCGCGCATGCGCGTGCGCGCGAGCCGATCGCGCAGATAGACCTGCGCATTGATCAGCGCAACGAGGAGCGCGACCGTGACGGCGGCGCCGAGGGAAATCCAGATCGCTCTGAAGCGCCAATTGCCCAGCACGGCGTCTTCCGACAGGACGACGTCCGCGACGAACGGAAAATTCTGGATATTGCGAACGGCCACGAATTTCGGGCCGCCGTCGAACCAGCCGGGCGACTTGTAGAGGCCGCCGCCCTTGGCGACCACGTCGTACCAGTCCTGGATGCCGATCCGTTCGCCGATGCCGCTGTGTTGGGCGCCAGCCGGGCGTCGGTAGAGAAGCTTGCCGTCGCGCGTGAACAGCGAGAAGGACTGGCCGGGGACGGCAGTGATGGCGTTGCTGGTCTCGACCAGGGCCGCCGGTTCCACGCCCATGAAGGCGATGCCGAGGAATGTTCCGTCAACAGCCGACAGACGCCGCGCGAGAATGACCATCCAGTGGCCGTTCAGGCGGTTCTGGACAGGCGCCGCAATCACCAGACCGGCGCGCGGATCGTCGCGCAATTGCCGGAAATAGTCGCGATCGCCAATGTCTACGCCGCGCGCCGTAAAACCCATGCTGCCGCCGACGACCTGCCCGGTTGCATCGGCGATCGCGAACAATCGCGCGTGTTGGAGGCTGCTTCGCTCGAGGTTGAGGCTGTCCAGGAATGTGCTGTCTTCGACGCGCGCCCTGAAATCCGCGGGCGTCGCATCGTGCAGGATGCGCTGCGTCACGCGCAGCGAGGTATCGAGAGACTGCAAGGCATGTTCGACCTGCTCGGACAGCAGCGTGGCCATGTTGCCGAGTTTGACGCTGTCGTCGGCGATGCGGTTCGACCGCATGCTCGCCAGCAGGAAGCCGATGGCGCCCGTCGCGATCAGGACAAGCAGAAGGCTTGCGAGCCAGGAGGCGCGCTTTGACGTCAGATAGGGCCGGCGAACAAGCGACATTTGTTTCCCCCGAAAGGAGGTTGCGCTGTTCACATTAATTTTGCGTGAGCCAACCCTTTGATTTTTATCATTTGAAGCAGTGGGTTAAGTCGCTTCGCGGCCACATGTGTCTGCTTGGCGCCAAGAAACCACTCGAAGCGAGCGCGCCGAAGCGGCGCCCCATTGAAAATGGTCAGCTTTGCTGACATATCTATATCGGGAAACAGGCTAACATGCCTGCGCGTTTCGCGGTGGAAACGCCGCTCTGGAGGAATGACATGGCCGAGCCCCTTGAAGGCCGCGGCGCCGAAGTCGCCGCTTTCGCGGATGTGACGCTCGACGACAAGTTCGACCTGTCCAAGGCCCGCGTCTTCGCGACGGGCACGCAGGCGGTGGTCCGCATGCTCCTGATGCAGAAGGAGCGCGACCGCCGCGCCGGGCTGAACACGGCGGGCTTCGTGACAGGCTATCGCGGGTCGCCGCTGGGCTCGGTCGACATGCAGATGCATTCGGCGAAACGCTGGTTCGATAAAAACGACATCAAGTTCCAGCCGGGGCTGAACGAGGATCTGGCGGCCACCGCCGTATGGGGCGCGCAGCAGGCCGAGATGCGCGGCGAGGGCAAGTACGCCGGCGTGTTCTGCGTCTGGTACGGCAAGGGGCCGGGCGTCGACCGTTCCGGCGACGTGTTCCGCCACGCCAATCTCGCCGGCACCTCGCCCCACGGCGGCGCGCTCGTGCTGATGGGCGACGACCATACGGCGGAATCGTCCACGACAGCGCACCAGTCCGATTTCCATCTCGTCGATGTGATGATGCCGATCCTCGCGCCGGCCGGCGTGCAGGAAATCCTCGACTACGGGCTGATCGGCTTCGCGCTTTCCCGTTACGCCTCGGTCTGGGTCGGCATCAAATGCCTCAAGGACACGATCGAATCGACGTCTTCGGTCGACGGTTCGCTCGACCGCGTGCAGATCGCCACGCCCGAGGACTACAAGCTGCCGCCCGGCGGCCTCAACATCCGCGTGCGCGACGGCATTCTCGAGCAGGAGGCGCGCCTGCAGGAGTACAAGCGCGACGCGGTGCTGGCCTTCCTGCGGGCCAACAGGCTCAACCGCATCGTCACGTCCGGCGGTCCGAAGGCGAAGATCGGCATCATCACGACGGGCAAGTCCTATCTCGACGTGCGCCAGGCGATGGACGACCTCGGCATCGACGAGGTGAAGGCCAACGATCTCGGAATCCGCCTCTACAAGATCGGCTGCGTATGGCCGCTGGAGCCCGAAGGGCTGAAGGCCTTCGCCGAAGGCCTCGAGATGATCGTCGTCGTCGAGGAGAAGCGCTCGCTGATCGAAGTGCAGGTGCGCGAGGAACTCTACGGGATGAAGAACCCGCCCATCGTGGTGGGCAAGAAAGACGAGAAGGGCGCCTGGCTGTTCCCGGTGAAGGGCGCGCTCGAAGCCAACCAGATCGCCATCGCGGTGGCCGAACGCATCCTGCGCTATACGCCCGACGACAAGGTGGAGCAGAAGCTGCGTTCGCTGCAGCAGGCGCAGGCGATGCTGGCGGAAACGAAGGACGCGGCGTTCCGCATTCCCTATTTCTGCTCTGGCTGCCCGCACAACACGTCGACCCGCGTGCCGCAGGGCGCGCGCGCCTATGCCGGCATCGGCTGCCATTTCATGGCGCAATGGATGGATCGCTCGACCGAGGGATTCACGCATATGGGCGGCGAGGGCGCCAACTGGATCGGCGAGGCGCCGTTCTCGAAGCGCAGGCACGTGTTCCAGAACCTCGGCGACGGCACCTACAATCATTCCGGCGTGCTGGCGATCCGCTGGGCTTGCGACACCAACACCAACATCACCTACAAGATCCTGTTCAACGACGCGGTGGCGATGACCGGCGGCCAGCGCCACGAGGGCGGGCTGACCGTCGACATGATCGCGCGACAGGTGGCGGCCGAAGGCGTCCGCAAGATCGCGCTGGTGACGGACGAACCCTACAAATATCCGGCCGGCATGAACTGGCCGGCCAACATGTCGATCCATCACCGCGAGGAACTGGACCAGGTTCAGCGCGACCTCGCGCAAATCGATGGCGTGACCGTGCTGCTCTACGACCAGACCTGCGCGGCCGAGAAGCGCCGGCGCCGCAAGCGCGGCACGTTCCCCGATCCAGACAAGCGCGTGATCATCAACGAACTCGTGTGCGAGGGCTGCGGCGATTGCGGCGTGAAGTCGAATTGCGTGTCGGTGCAGCCGCTCGAAACGGAATTCGGCCGCAAGCGCGCCATCGACCAGTCGTCGTGCAACAAGGATTTTTCCTGCGTGAACGGCTTCTGCCCGTCCTTCTTGACGGTGCATGGCGCGACCCCGCGCAAGGCGAAGCCGCGCGACATGCAATCGGCCGACGCGCTGCCCGCGCCGCCCGAACCGAGATTGCCGGAAATCGGGCCGCAGCCCTATTCGATCCTCGTGTCGGGCGTCGGCGGCACGGGCGTGGTGACGATCTCGGCCATCCTCGGCATGGCCGCGCATCTCGAACACAAGGGCGTCGGCGTCATCGACATGGCCGGCCTCGCGCAGAAGGGCGGCGCCGTCTATTGCCACGTGAAGATCGGCCGCAGGCCGGAGGACGTGAACGCCATCCGCGTCGCCGCCGGCGAAGCCGATCTCGCGCTCGGGTGCGATCTTGTCGTCGCCGGCACGAAAAAGGTGTTGTCGGCGATCAACAAGGGCGAGACCGGCGTGTTCGTGAACACGGCCGAAGTCTATCCCGGCGAAATCACCCGCATGGCGGATTTCTCGCTGCCGGGCGAGCGCGTGAAGCGGGCGATCCAGGATGCGACGGGCGAGAACTACGGTTTCGTCGACGCGTCGGGCGCGGCCACCGCGCTGCTCGGCAATTCCATCGGCGGCAACATGTTCATGCTGGGTTTCGCCTGGCAGCGCGGTTTCGTGCCGCTGTCGGAAGCCTCGATCCTCAAGGCGATCGAACTCAACGGCGAGGCTGTCGCTATGAACACGACCGCTTTCCAGTGGGGCCGTCGCGCCGCCGCCGATCCGAAGGGATTCGATGCAATCGTCGCGCCGTTGCGCAAGCCGACGGAAGCGCGCGAGCTTTCGAAATCGCTCGACGAGATCATCGAGCGGCGCGTGAAATTCCTCACCGCCTACCAGGATGCGGCCTATGCGGCGCGCTACAAGCTGCATGTGGAGCGCGCGATGGCGGCGGAACGCGCGGTCGTTCCGGGCAAGACGGAATTCGCGGAAGCGGTCGCGCGCTACCTGTTCAAGCTGATGGCGGTGAAGGACGAGTACGAGGTCGCCCGCCTCTATACGGACGGCGCCTTCCGCAAGCAGCTCGACGCGGCCTTCGAGAATGTCGGCAGGCTCGAATTCCATCTTGCGCCGCCGATACTCGGGCGGAAGGACGCGCAGGGCGCCCCGGTCAAGACGACCTTCGGGCCATGGATGATGACCGCCTATCGCCTGCTCGCGTCGCTCAAGTTCCTGCGCGGCGGCGCGCTGGACATTTTCGGCAAGACTGCGGAGCGCCGGATGGAGCGCAAGCTGATCGCCGATTACGAGGCGCTGCTGGAGGAATTGCAGGCGGGGCTGAAGCCCGAGACTCATACGCTGGCCGTGCAGATCGCTTCCGTTCCGGAGAAGATCCGCGGCTTCGGTCATGTGAAGGACAGCCACCTGCAGAAGGCGAAGGCGGAAGAGGGCAGGCTGCTGGCGCAATTCCGCGATGCGCTGAATCCGGTGAAGGTCGCGGCGGAGTAATCCGCCGCGCTTGCCAAACCCCAAAAATCCCGCCAATCCTGCCGGCCCGGCCTGCGGGATCGACGATTTCATGCTGTTCATACGCTCCATCGAAAACGCCCGCCTGATCGAGACGCGCTGCGAAACGCTGCCGGCGCCGGAAAGCGCGCCGAAGGGCGTGTGGTACGACCTTCTCGATCCGACGCCGGAAGAGCGCGCCTTCGTCGATGCGGCCGCCGGCGTATCGATCCCGTCGCGCGCCGAACTGGAAGAGATCGAGGTATCGTCGCGCCTCTATTCCGACGAGGGCGTCGAATACATGACCGTCACGGCCGCGAGCCGTCTCGACAGCGATGCGCCGGTCAAGACGCCGGTGCTTTTCGTGCTGAACGGAACGGCGCTGGTCACCGCGCGATTCATCGAGCTTCGCCCGTTCGTCAACGCCATCGAGCGCATGTCGCGGCCAGGCGCTGCGGCGAACGTGTCCGCTGAATCCCTCATGCTGACGCTGATCGAAGCCATGGTCGACCGTCTCGCCGACGCGCTGGAGCAGGTGGGCTCGGCGATCGACGAATCTTCACGCTCGATCTTTCGATCCAACGGGGGAGGCGATGTCGGCAAGCGCGACCGCGACCTGCAGGCGACGATCGAAAAGGTGGGGCGGCAGGGGGATTCGCTGGGGATCATCCGGGAGAGCCTCGTCGGCTTCAACCGCCTCGTCGGCTATCACCACGGCATGGGACACATCGCGCGCGGCTCGGTCGACACGGACGCGCGCATCCGCACCATCCAGCGCGACGTCGCGTCGCTGTCGGACCACGCAACCTATCTGAATTCGAAAGTGCAGTTCCTGCTCGACGCGACGCTCGGTCTCATCAACCTCGAGCAGAACCAGATCATCAAGATCTTCTCGATTGCAGCCGTCTGCCTGATGCCGCCGACGCTGGTGGCGTCGGTCTACGGCATGAATTTCAAACATATCCCGGAACTCGACTACGAGTTCGGCTATCCGATGGCGCTCGGTCTGATGCTGATCACCGGCCTTGCGCCGGTCTGGTATTTCCGGCGCAAGGGGTGGCTGTAGGCGCGCTCGAAGCTGGGGTGAATCCTTCTCCCGCTTGCGGGAGAAGGTGGCCCTTGCGAAGCAAGGGTCGGATGAGGGTTCGATCCGCCTGAACGCACTTGCGGGAAGAACGCCGACATCCGACCATGTAGAATGCCCGCTCGCGTCGGCGCGGCTACCACATCATGCGGATCGCCACTGAACGTGTTCTTGCTGGCGACGGCTCGGCGCTCGATCAAATACGCCGCACGACAATCGCCATCGTATCGTCGCAATCGCAGGCGCCCTCATCCGACCCTCGCTAACGCGAGGGCCACCTTCTCCCGCAGGCGGGAGAAGGGGCGCGCCGCGAATAGACCCATCCCCGCTTTCGCGGGGATGACAAACCTGGCCTTTGCCCTCACCTCACCAGAATATTCCGGAACTGCCAGGGATCGCTCTCGTCGATGTCCTCCGGGAAGAAGCCGGGGCG
This sequence comes from Beijerinckiaceae bacterium, assembly GCA_046349215.1. Classification (GTDB taxonomy): domain Bacteria; phylum Pseudomonadota; class Alphaproteobacteria; order Rhizobiales; family Beijerinckiaceae; genus JAJXWB01. Next base: position 172,794 of record JAXMCV010000004.1, on the reverse strand, counting down.
GCCGTCGAGCGGCGTCCAGTCGGTGTAGCGGCCGACCAGCGGTCCGAGATAGGGCGACTGGATTTCGAGGCAGCGGCGATAATCCATTTCGTCCGCCTCGATAATGCCGAGGTTGGGATTCTCCAGCGCATAGACCATGCCGGCGAGCACGGCGGAGGTCACCTGCAGGCCGGTGGCGTTCTGGTAGGGCGCGATGCGGCGGGTTTCCTCGATGGAGAGTTGCGAACCGTACCAGTAGGCGTTCTTCGCATGGCCGAACAAGAGCACGCCGAGTTCGTCGATGCCGTCCTCGATCTCGTGCTCGGTCAGGATGTGATGCTTCTCCTGCACGCGCCCGGCGTTGCCGAACATTTCGTGCAGCGACAGAACCGCGTCGTTGGCGGGGTGATAGGCATAATGACAGGTCGGACGATAGACCGCCTGACCGCTGGCATCGCGCAGCGTGAAATAGTCGGCGATGGAGATCGACTCGTTGTGCGTGACGAGGAATCCGTATTGCGGGCCGGGCGTCGGGCACCACGAGCGCACGCGCGTGTTAGCGCCGGGCTGCCTGAGATAGATCGCCGCGCCGCAGCCGCTGGAATGCGTTCCGGCGTTGTCGGGCTTCCATTTCTCGTGCGTGCCCCAGCCGAGTTCGGCGGGCTGCATGCCTTCCGACACGAAGCCCTCGACGGACCACGTATTGACGAAGACGTCGCGGGGCTTGGGATGGATGGCGCGTTGCGTGTCGCGCTCGGCGATATGGATGCCCTTGACGCCGAGGCGATGCGCCAGCGCCGCCCATTCCTCGCGCGTCTTCGGTTCGGGATGCGTGTCGTTCAGATCGTGCGCGAGATTGACCAGCGCGCGCTTGACGAACCAAGAGACCATGCCGGGATTGGCGCCGCAGCAGGAGACAGCGGTGACGCCGCCGGGATTGGCGCGGCGCTCGGCCAGAACCGTCTCGCGCAACGCATAGTTCGTGCGGGCTTCCGGCCCGCGGCTCGAATCGAAATAGAAGCCGGTCCACGGCTCGACGACCGTGTCGACGTAGAGCGCGCCGATCTCGCGGCAGAAGCGCATGATGTCGAGCGAGGACGTGTCGACCGAGAGATTGACGCAAAAACCCTGGCCGCCGCCTTGCGTCAGCAGCGGCCCGAGCAGTTCCCTGTAATTGTCGCGCGTGACGGCGGCCTTGATGAATTTTATGCCGCGCTCGTCGGCAAGCGCGCGATCGACATCCGTCGGATCGATGATGACGAAGCGCGAACCGTCGAATTCGAAATGGCGTTCGATCAGCGGCAGGACGCCCTTGCCGATCGAACCGAAGCCGATCATGACGATCGGGCCTGTGATCTTGCCGTGGATCGGCCAGGTGGACATGGTTTTCTCCGCAAACGGGCTGAACAGGCGCTTGAAGCGCAAAATTGTGACGGCGCGTTGAAAGCGGTCGGGGCCGGGAAGTCAACCCTGCTGGCGCCGCGAAACGGGAATCCCGTCGTTCCGTCATGGCAGGGCTCGTCCCGGCCATCCACGCCGAACCGATCGCAGAGCATCTCCCAATGGTTGGGCTCTATTCGGTCGGCGTCGTCGACGCGGTACGGCGTGGATGCCCGCGACAAGCGCGGGCATGACGGCGCCTCATTTACGATTCGGCTAAATCCCCAGGTCGACCGGCAGTTTCAGATAGCCGCGGAACCGTACGCGGCCGCCGCGCACGGCCTTGCCGTTCGCGCGGAAGTTGGGAAAGCGTTCCAGAAAGCGCGAGACGGCGATGCGGCCTTCGAGCCGCGCCAGCGCCACGCCGATGCATTGATGCGGGCCCGATGCGAAAGCGACGTGGCGATTGGGAGCGCGCGCGATGTCGAACACGTTCGGCGCGTCGAACTGGTCGGGATCGCGATTGGCGGCCCCGATGCACAGATTGACCGACGTGCCCCTGGCGACCTTCACGCCGCCGATTTCCGTATCCTGCATGGTGAAGCGATTGCCGAGTTGCACGGGCGAATCGAAGCGCAGCATCTCGTCGACGGCAGTGCGGATCAGTTCCGGATTTTCGACCAGCCGACGCGTCGATTCCGGATAGTCGATGAGCAGCGCCAGGCCATTGCCGATGAGATTGGTCGTCGTCTCGTGGCCGGCGTTCAGCAGGAAGATGCAATTCTGCAGAAGCTCCGTTTCGGTAAGCTTCTCGCCGTCGCCCTCGCCGATGATCAGCCGGGTCAGCACGTCGCGTTCGGGATCGCCGAGCTTTTCGCGACGACGCGCGACGAGAGTCTTCAGATATTCGACGAAATCGGCGACGGCCCTGTTGCCGATCTCGGCCGCCTCCGGCGTCAGCACGGGCTCCAGCGCGCCGAGAATGGCGAGCGACCAGTCGCGCAGCGGTCCGCGTTCGTCGTGCGGCACGTCGAGCAGGTTGCCGATCACCTCGACTGGAATTTCGATCGCATAATTGTCGATGAGGTCAGGCGTCTCGCCGGCGCGCTGCTTCTTCTCCATCGCGTCGAGAAGGCCGTCGACGAGGAGCACGAGATCGGGTTCCAGCGCGGCGATGGTGCGCGGCGTCAGCGCGCCGTTGATGATTTTCCGCACGCGCGTGTGCAAGGGCGGGTCATTGAAGATCAGGCTCGTCGTATGATGCTCGTAGAGCGGCGTGCGGCCGAATTTCGGCAGGAACTCGATCTTCTTGTCGGACGAGAAGGTCGATGTGTCCTTGTAGACGCGCTCCATGTCGGTAAAGCGCGTGAGGAAGACGCCGCCGTCCGGCAGGCGATGCACGGGCGAATGCGCGCGCAGCGCCGCATAGGTCTCGTAGGGGCTGTCGTAGAATTCAGGCGGCAGCGTTCGCAGGTCGAAATTGCGCGCCAGTGTCGCCGTGTCCGTGTCCATGCCCCGCCATCCTCCCGTTTTTCATACAGAAGCCCCGGGAGGCGCGTTAGGCAAGCCGGATCAACGCTTGATGGAGACGCGCACTTCAGCCTGCACGAGACGCATTGCTGTCTCCGACAGCATTTCCATCGGATCGACGCCCGCGCGCGCGAATTGACCGGAAATCGAGAGCTGGGCCACCCCGTGGGTGATCGCCCAGATCTGCATGCCGAGCGACCGCGCCCCATCCGCCGGCGCGCCGAACTGCTTGAGCACGGCCGCGCATGCGTTCTGGACGACGCGTTGCGCCCGGTGGCCGCCGTCGGCGATCGCTGTCGGCTCGTGCGGCAGCTGATACGCGAACATGGCGGAATAGAGCGCCGGCTCGGCCCTGGCGAATTCGAGATAGGCCTGGCCGACGCGCATGAAAGCGGACAGAGCCGTCGGGCCGCCATCGCCCCAGGCGCGCTCGAGCCCGGACGCGAAATCGTCGAAGCCCTTGCGGACCAGTTCGGCCAGGAGCTCGGTGCGGTCGACGAAATGGCGATAGGGCGCGGCGCCGGTCACGCCGACCATCTTGGCGGCTTCGGCCAGCGTGAATTCCGCCAGGCCGCGCTCCGCGACCAGCGCGCGGGCCGCCTCGATCACGGCGTCCTTCAGCCTGCCGTGGTGGTAGCCCCGTCGTTCCCCGGCCAGTTCGCTTCTTTTCTGCGCCATGCGGTCACTACCCTAACCCAGATCGTGCCTTTCAGGGAGCAGAATTGACCGATGCCAAGAAAATAGGCGGTATGGTCATATTTCTTTCGCATTTGCGAAATGAATGTCCTTTGCGAAAGCCGAAATCAAACCTAAATTTAACGTATTCAAAGCGTGCCGGGCGTTTCTCCCGCTTTCCGAGCGTCTCGCAAATGCGAAGAGATGGGGCAAGACCATGACCAACACAGCTACCCTCGATATCCTGGCCATGTGCGCGGCCTTTGCAATGGTGACCGCGATCATCGTCGGAGCCTGGTGATTCGACGCCAGGACAGGAAAATTCGATTCACCTGACGCGGCGACGCCGCTTGCGCTAGCGCGCCCCTGCTCCCCATATATCCGGGCGTTCGCCCGGTCGGGGCGGAGGAGGAGCGCATGTCTCTCAGAAAATCGGCCATTTTCGTCGGCCTGATCGCCGCCCTGTCGATCGGCGCAGCCGATGCATGGGCGCGCGCCGGCGGCGGATCGTCTTCCGGCAGCCGCGGCGGCCGTACTTTTTCCGCGCCTTCGGCGACGCCCACGGCTCCCCGGTCGGCCGCGCCGATCGAGCGCTCCATGACCCCCCAGACGACGGCGCCGGGCTGGTCGTCCGGCGCGTCGGCGGCGCGACCGGGCGGCTTCTTCTCGCCCGGCGGCTTCGGCCGCGGCCTGCTCGGCGGCCTGCTCGGCGCCGGCCTGATCGGCATGCTGATGGGCCACGGTTTCATGGGCGGCATAGGCGGCCTGTTCTCGCTGCTCGGCCTCGTCCTGCAGATCGGCCTGATCTTCCTCGTCGTGCGCTTCCTCATGGGCCTGTGGCGCGGTCGGCAGCAGCCGGCCTTCGCCGGCGACGGCCCGGGAACCGGACCCGCCTACCGGCAGGCGACGAGCCCGCTGCAGGGCGGCGCGACCGCCGCCCCGCCGCAGCAGAAGCTCGACATCGTCAAGGCCGACTACGAGACCTTCGAGAAAAGGCTGGTCGACGTCCAGGCGGCCTATTCAAGCGAGGACATTGCCGGTCTGGCGCGGCTGGCGACGCCCGAGATGACGGAGTATTTCCGGCAGGAGATCGCCGGCAACGCGGCACAGGGCGCGGTCAACCGGATCACGGACGTGCGCCTGCTGCAGGGCGACCTCGCCGAGGCCTGGCGCGAGCCCGGCGCGGAATACGCGACGGTCGCGATGCGCTTCTCGCTGGTCGACAACATGGTCGAGAAGGCGAGCGGCAGGATCGTCGCCGGCTCGGCCGCGCCGCAGGAGGCGACCGAACTGTGGACCTTCCGTCGCCCGACGGGGTCGGACGCCTCGGCCTGGGCGCTGTCGGCGATCCAGCAGGCGCGGTGACGCGAAGGCCGGCCGGCGCGGGGCCGTGTGCGCCCGCGCATGGCCTGCCGGCGTTTTCGCGCTAAGGTGCGTCTGAACTCCGCGGAGGATCGGGTGGACAAGGGCGACACGCCGGAAGGACAGGGGAGCAAGCCGGGCGAAAGCCGTCCGGCCGTCGAACCGCCGTCGGCCCCCGTCGTCAGCCTGCAGGCGGCGCTGCGTCGCGCGCGGCTCGAGAACGCCGAACGCTCCGATGTGGTCGCCGATCTGCGCAGCGCCGAGGGCGCGCGGCTCGACCTCTTGCGCGAGCGCATCGCGCCGATCGTCGCGGAAGCGCGCAAGCACAGCGACATTTTCGATCTGGCGCTGGCGCCCGGCGAACCGGCGCGATTGTTCGTCGACATTCTCGGCTTCATCGAGATGGGCCGCGACCGTCGTTCCTATCGCTTCGTGCAGGACACGCGTCACGGCCGCGTGCTGATCGCCGAATCCGAAAGCGTCGAGACGATCGTGCGCGCCGTCGCCGATTATTGCGCGCGCCGGCTGATCGAGCGCGAGAAGGCGCTCTCGGCCGACGCGATGTTCGGCGTTCCCGCCGAGACCGCGCCGCGCCCGCCGACTGCGCCTCCGCCGCGACCAAGGGCGATGTCGAGGTCGGCTTCCCTTTCGCGCTTGCCGTCGCTCACGGAAGAGGCCGCGGCAAAGGCCATGAGCGCGCTCGACGCCGACGACGAAATGGCGTCCGCGCCGCGCCCGCGCCCCAGGCCGGGGCGCATTCTGTCGCGCGCCTTCCTGTTTATCGTCGAATTCCTGGGCTCGGTCGTCTTCTTCGCCGCGCTCGCGGCCGCCGGCTGGTACGCCTGGCGGCATTTCGTCCCTTGATCAGACCGCTATAGGCCCGAGGTCGCCGATCGTCCTGCGGTCGTCCATCAGGCCGCGCGCTTCCGCTGAAATCGTCACCGCGCCATCTTTCCTGTCGATGCGAAACAGATTGTAGCCGGCGCGATGCGTGCGCGAGCCGCCTGCCGCCGACGCGGAGGCGACGCCGACGACCGGCACGGGGCGCCGGTCGGGTCCGCGCAGATGCGAGACCTGAAGGCGATGGTTGTGACCGTGCAGCACGAGATCGGCGCCGTGCCGGGCGATCAGCGTCTCGAAGGCGCGCGAATCGGTGAGGCCGCGCCCGAAGGAAGCGCCGCCCTGCGTCGGCGGATGATGCAGCAGCACGACGCGGATCAGGCGACGCGCCCCGGCTTCGTCCAGCAGGCGCGCGAAGATTTCCCGCTGCTTCGAGCCGAGCCGCCCGGAAGCGATCAAGGGCGCGGTCGGCACGCCCGAGGTCAGGCCGATCAGCGCGACGTCGCCGCGCACGCGCATGTAGGGATAGGGCGAGCCGCCCGGCGCGTCGCTCGTCGTCCATGGCGTGAAGGCCTCCGCCAGATGCGGCATGGACGAGCGCACATAGGCGTCGTGATTGCCCGGCGTGAAGCTGACGTCGGACGGATCGCCCATGCGCGCCATGACGGAACGGGCCAGCGTGAATTCCTGCGGCAGGCCGATGTTGGCGACGTCGCCCGTCACGGCGATGTGGTCGGGCTTCTGCGCATGAATATCCGCGATCAGCGCGTCGAGGACGTCCATATTGTGGACGTGAGCGCGGCTGCGCTCCCAGTTGAACCAGCCTGTCAGCCGCTTGCCGACGAGGTCGCGGACGCGGACCACGGGCAAGGGGCCGAGATGAAGGTCGGACAGATGGGCGAGCAGGAAGGACACGGAGGTCTTCTATCGCGATTTGAACCCTTCAGGCGAGTTCGATGTGCAGGCGCGTTGAAGGACAGTCGATTCCGCCCGATCCGCTCCGCTCAGCGAATGGCCAAAAGACGGCGATAGGCAGGCAGAGCCGCGTTGACGGCCCTGGTGCACGAATCGTCGCCCCCGCCCGGCCGCGCACGCGACGGCGTTTCGTTCGCGTGGCCAGGCATGCGGTTCCAGAGCAGCGAATCCTTGCTCGTGATGTTGATGGACAGGCCGCAACGCGCCGCGATTTCGAGGTTTTGCGGAAGATAGAGATCGTGAGGATCGCTCGCGACGTAAGCGCTGATGAGCGTGGGAAGCAGAACGATCGGCGCGTCGAAGCGTTCGTCTGCGAAAGGCGAGGGCGCCGTGCTCCGGATCTGGTAGAGCGTCACATCGGAGGGAGAACGTCGGCTCTTCGAATAATCGTGTGCGCTCCAGAATGGCGTCTTTCCCGTGCTGGTGAACGTGTGCGGCTGATGGTCGCCGAACAATGCCAGCACATAGGGCCGACCCGTCTTCCTCTCCCGTTCGCGAAGCGCTGCTTCCAGAATCTGGATCGCAGCCTCCGTCGAGCGCATGCGTGCGATGTATTCGTTGAGTTCGCAGGTAGCGCGGGGCGTTGCGTCGTCGGCGAAGCGGTACGTCATTTCCGCCTCGCTCGAAAAGCGCGGGCAGGGGTGCGGCGCGTGGTTTTCGATGGTCAGGGCGAAGGCGAAATAAGGCTTGTCGGCGTTCAACTGCGACAGGGCGTCCGCGTAACGTTGCGCCACCTCGGTATCCTTCACATACCATGGACGCTCAATGTGCAGGTCGTCGGCGCCCAGCATCCTGTCGAAGCCGTATCTGGCATAGGCTTCGCGCGCCTTGTAGAAGCGCGTTTCGGTGGGATAGAGAGCGAGCGACTGATAGCCCTTCTGCTTCATGTAGCTGGCGAGAGTTCCTGACACGTAGGGCGCCACCGACACATGCGTGTAGTTGCCTGCGAAACCAAAGACTCGAGCGGGAATGCCGGCAATCGCCTCGAACTCGCTGATCCATGTGCCGCCGCCGACCGTGTTCACGCCCAGTTCGCCGCGCAACTGCCCGGACCCGGAGTCGGGAAAAAGAGGCGATTGCAATGCAGGGCTTATGTCGAAGGCCTTTGCAATGTCGAAAGTGGATTCAAGAAGGACGACCACGACATTCGGTAGTTCGGCCTTTGGGCCGATCGGCGCGAGATGAGCCCATCTGTCCTGCCTGGCGGCATCGTCGCGATGACCTGTCAGCGCGGGCTCCTCGAGCAACTCCGGATCGAGCGCGCCGTAGCGCGACGTCAGGAACAGGAACGGCACCGCGCCTAGTTTTGCCGAGAGCGCAAGCAATCCTGCGGGCGTCCAAGCCTCGTCGGCGATTTCGAGCGTGGGCACGGACGCTTCCAGCTTGCGGCTGTAAAGGCTCGCCGTCGCCCAGAGGAACGCCGCTGAGACCAGCGCGGGGGCTAGCCGTATCGCGATTGCCCGGATCGATGCGACGCGCCGAAGCCACCTGACGGACAGAATGAGCGCGAGACCCGCCACGACAGCCCCGGCCAATGCGGCGGGCGCGGGCGAGAACTTCACTGCGTCGAGAAAGCCCTGCGGGTCGTGCGCGGCGATCTGCAGGTCCTGATAGGTCAGGGGCGTCGTGAGAAGCGTGATCTTCGCTTCATTCAACCTGTTCGCCAGGAGCGACAATCCGGTCGCGAGCGCGGCGACGACGATGGATGGCTTCAGGCTTGCGAGAAGGGCAAGAACATCGGCGCCGAGACGTCGGACGTGACCGGCCAATACACGAAAGTTTCCGACGAACGCCAGAGCGAATACGCCGGCGGTCGCGGTCACGTACCAGCCCGAGTGAAGAACGAAGAAGTCCGGAGGCGTTGCGTATATCGCGGCGAGGACCAGGCCGAACAGCAGCGATATGCCGGCGATACGCGTGGCCAGTCCGTATTTCGCCAGTGCGCCCTTCGTCATGTGACCAGAAAGTCTCTGCTGTGCAACATGCGATCATGCATTCTTGCACGCGCGCGACAGGCCTAGCCCAGACATTCGCGTCGGTCAAAGCGCGCGAGCATCGAAGCGTGCGCAATCGCACACTCTCAAGGCCCGCTTACGCGCTCACACAACCTGGCGGTCGCGCCCTTCCCAATAGGGCTTGCGCAATTCGCGCTTGAGAATCTTGCCCGTCGGATTGCGCGGCAGTTCGGCGACGATTTCCGCCGACTTCGGCACCTTGTAGCCGGCGAGGCGCTCGCGGCACCAGGCGACCAGCTCGGCCGGTTCGACCTTTGCGTCTGGCTTCAGCACGACGATGGCCTTCGGCGCCTCGCCCCAGCGATCGTCGGGCACGCCGATGACGGCGACATCGGCGAGCGCGGGATGTTCGGCCAGCACGCGCTCGATCTCGGCGGGATAGATGTTCTCGCCGCCGCTGATGATCATGTCCTTGATGCGGTCCGTCACATAGACATAGCCGTCGGCGTCGATGTGCCCGCCGTCGCCGGACCGATACCAGCCGTCGGGCGTGATCGCGGCTTCGGTCGCCTCGGGCTTGCCCCAGTAGCCGCCCATCACCTGTTCCGAGCGCACCCAGATTTCGCCGGACTGGCCGGTCGGAACCTGTGCGCCGGTGGCGGGGTCGCGGATCTCGATCTCGACGCCGTGAATGACCTTGCCGGCCGAAACCAGGCGATGGGCGACGGCGGGGTTCTCGTGATCTTCCGGGCCGAGGATGGTGACGACGCCGCTTTCCTCGGTCATGCCATAGACCTGCTGCATCGTTCCCTTCGGGAAGATTTTCAGGCAGGCGCGCATGACGGGCAACGGCATCGGCGAGGCGCCATAGGAGAGCGCCTGCAGCGACGAATAATCGTGCTTGGTCGCCGTCGGAACCTGCGTCATCGCCGCCATCAGCGCGGGCACGTAGAAAGTGTGGGTGATCTTCTCGCTCTCCAGCATCGCCAGCGCGGCGGCGGGATCGGGCATGCGCATCATGTAGATCGGCGCGCCGCCGGCCCAGGCGACGAGCGCGTAGCTGGTGCCGCCGACATGGAACAGGGGCATGGCGACCTGCACGCGCGAATCCGCGCCCAGCGTCTGCGTCTCGGCGACATTGCGCGCATGCGCGAGCATGCCCCGGTGCGTGAGCATCGCGCCTTTCGGGAATCCGGTCGTGCCGGACGTGTAGAGCTGGACGAAGCAATCGCCGCCGTTGGCCGGATGCACTTTCGGATCCGGCGCATGCGCCGCCACCCAGGATTCGAATTCGTCCCTGTCGCCGCCGATGCGGATCACGCGCTCGAGGGCGGGCAGGCTGGGACGCAATTGTTCGGCGGCGCCTGCGAATTCAGGACCGACGAACAGGATGCGCGCCTTCGAATCGTTGATGACATAGGCGACCTCGGGCGGCGCGAGGCGGAAGTTGACCACCGCATTGGCGCAGCCGGTCTGCGCGCAGGCGAGCGTCAGTTCGAGGCAGGAGGGATGATTGAGATCGAGCACGGCGATGCGGTCGCCGGGCTTCAGGCCCGCGGCGCGCAAACCGCCGGAAATGCGCTGCACGCGCTCGGCGAGTTCGGCCCATGTCCTGCGCGTTCCGGCGAAGGCGAGAGCAAGTCCGGCGGGACGCTCGCGCGCCCAGTGCACCAGCATGTCGCTGAAATCCGCGTGGTCCGGAATCATGAAATCCTCCCCCTGTGCTCGACGGCCGGGCGTCGTTGATAGACCGCGCCCGTCTCCCGTCCGTCGGCTGTCGCGCAAGCCGGCGTTTCCCTCGGCCGTGAAACTAATCGGACAGATGCGCGGACTGCAAGCTCCGTCCGCGCTCCGCTCTTACAGCGGCATCAACTGGACCAGCGCCAGTTTCAGCGGCGATGCGGACACCTTGATCAGCCCCTGGTAGGGCCTGTCGAATTCGAGCGCGAGGTAGATCGCTCCGGTCATGGCGAGCGCCGCCAGCGCCAGCGCGACGAAGGAGGTCGGCCTGCAGGGCGCGAGCACGCCAAGGTCCAGAAAAATGCAGACGAGCCAGAACAGCAGCAGGAAGTACAGGGGCGCCTGAATGCTGCTGCCCACCGATTCCTGGATCATCCATCGCGACAGGTTGATCTCCCGCGCGATACCGATCGCGTCATTCTTCAGCGCCGATTTCGTCGCATCGGGGGCGTCGATCTGCAGGATCTTCGAATACAGGTCCTCGAGCAGCGTGCCCTGTCTGCCGAATTCCGCGCCGACGCCCTGCGCCTCCGCCCTGTCGATCTTTTCTATGGCGGTCTGGACGAACACGCGCACCAGCTTGCGCGCGTCGTTCGCCTCCGGGCCGAACGCATAGAGCGTCCTGTCCAGCATGGCGGCCCTGGAGGCGACGGTCCGCAATTGCGCGTTCTTCTCGTCGAATGACGTCTTGGCGGTGGCGACCAGCAGCCCGAGCGTCAGCGCCGAAACGCCGACGATCACGTCGCGCGCCGATTTCAGCACGTCGCGAACTTCAGGCCGCGAGAACGTCTCCTGCCGGACGCGGCCGAGGACGATGCCGCCCAGCGCCGCGCCGTAAATGCAGGCGAAGGCGATGAAGCCGAGGACGGTGGGATCGACTGAGTCCAATGTCCGGTCTCCTCGCCGCAGCCTTCAGCGCGCGAGCGTCAGGTCGGCGCGCAGCCGTTGGCGAGCGGCTTGCCCTCGAGGCGATCCTTGACCCACGGCACGTACATCGGCTCGGCCATCGGCGGAGTCGTGTAATGGCTCTGCTCGCCCGGCAGCTGGATGCGCGTGACGTTCGCCCCCATCTTGCACATCTGCTCCTGGTAGAGCTTGTGCATGACCGGCGGCACGGCGTTGTCCTTCGTGCCCCAGTATATGACGACGGGCGCGACGGGCTTCACCGGCGCAACGCTGCCCTGCACCAGCGCCTTGATCCAGGCCGAGGCGTTGGAGGGCTGCGCATTCATGAACGTCTTGTAGGTGTCGGCGAAATTGAAGCTCACCGTATCGGCGGCCGCGTGCATGCATTTCTTCGAGAGGACGGCGTCGAAAGCCTTGATGCCGTCCTGCGTGAAGACGTCGGTGAGTTTCAGATCGGGAAAGGCGGAGGGCAGGGCCCACAGCGACATGGCGGCATGCGTGAAGTTGAAGACGTCGCCGGAGAAAGCCGACGTGATCTGGCCGAGCGCCTTGGCGGCTGACGCGTCGTCGGCGCCGGCGCCGGCCAGCGGCGCCGCGACGTCCTGCGGCGCCATCGCGACGAAGCCGGCGATGTCGATGCCGTCGAAGGCCGTGCCCTTCCGGTTGATGTAGTCGGGCATGCTGGCCGCGGCGATCGTCGCGCCGCCGCCCTGCGACCAGCCGTAGACGATTGCCTTTTTGCTCTGGCCGGACAGGCCCATGCTGCCAGCCGCGCGGATCGCGTTGATCGCGTCGCGCCCCTGGGTTCCCGCGACCGCATATTGATGACGCCCGCCCGCGCCGAGGCCCTGGTAGTCGGTGGCGACGACGACATAGCCGCTTGCGATGAACTGGTTGATCGCCGGCAGGCCGAAATCGGTCCACGACGTGCCGCCGACGAGGAAATATTCGTTGAGCGGCTGCGCGGGATCGATCACCTGCGAGGGGCCGCAATTCTGCGCCGTGCCGGTCGTACCGTGCGCCCACGAGATGATGGGACGGTTCGCGCCCTTCGCCGGGCCCTTCGGCGCGACGACCAGCGCGGTCGACAGCGTGGGGCGATCCTGCAGGTCGGACGAGACATAGGCGATGCGCCAGGCGATTGCGCCGGGCACGTTCGTTGCGACCGGCTCCTTGGCGACGACCGTGCCGAGCGGGCCTTTCGGCGCGATGCGCGCGGCCTTTTCGTAGAAGGGCGGCAGGGAAACCTCTGCGGCGCCAGCGGACGAAAGCGCGGGATACGCGCAGCATATGGCGATAGCCGAGCACAGCCCGGCACGCAGGATGACCGACAGACGCATTTTCAGTCTTGCCCCAAGTTTTTTGTTTTACCTCTGCAATTTAGCGCGGGGATGCAACCAAAGTCTTTCCGGGACGCATCGCTTTTTGCCAGCCGGTTGTCCGGCGCAGGCGGATCGGCGCTTTTTGGCCGGCGCTCACAATGCGGGCTGTCAGGCCGTCCGCGGGTCGCGCGTCAGGCGCCGCCGATCAGGATTCCCGCGCCGAGCACGATCACGCCGCCGAGCACGATCTGGAACACGGCCTGCAGGAACGGCGTGTCCATGTATTTCGCGCGGATGAAGGCGATGGCCCAGAGTTCGACGAAGACGACGAAGCCGGCGATGCCCGTGGCGATCCAGAAGGCGTTCGGCCAGGAGTCCGGCACGAGAAAGGGCAGGGTGTGGCCGAGGCCGCCAAGCGCGGTCATCAGGCCGCAGACGCCGCCGCGCAGCCAGGGCGAGCCGCGGCCGGTGAGGGAGCCGTCGTCGGAGAGCGCCTCCGCGAAGCCCATCGAAATGCCGGCGCCGATGGACGCGGCGAGACCGACGAGGAAGGTCTCCCAGTTGCGATGCGTGGCGAAGGCGGCGGCGAACAGAGGCGCGAGGGTCGAGACCGACCCGTCCATCAGGCCGGCGAGGCCCGGCTGCACATATTGCAGGACGAACAGGCGGTGGCGGGTGCGCTCCTCCTCCTCGCGCGCGCCGGGCGAGAGGTTGGTCTCCGTCATCTTCTCGGCCACTTTTTCGTGGCCCTGCTCGGCGAGCGCGAGGTCGCCGAGCAGCTTGCGTGTGCCGACATCGGTCGTCTGTTCGGCGGCGCGCTGGTAGAAGGCGGCGGCCTGCTGCTCCATCAGTTCAGCCTCGGCGCGCACGCGCGCCAGCGGCAGGTTCTTGGTCAGCCAGATCGGCCGGCGCTTCAGCGTGCCCTTGACGTCCTCGCGCCGGATCGGCGGCAGCGCGTCGCCGAAGCGACGCTGAAATTGCGCCAGCAGCATCTCGCGATGGCCCTTCTCGACCTCCGCCATGTCGCGGAAGGTCTTGGCCGTGGCCGGATAGCGCTCCTCCAGGTCCTCGGCGAAGGCGACGTAAATGCGCGAATCCTCCTCCTCCGAGGCGATGGCGACGGCGAGGATCTCGCGCTCGGTCAGGTCGGCGAAGGCTTTCACGGGGGCTCCGGCAGGGTCTTTGTTAGAATGATTCTAGGTTATGGGGGCCGATATTTCCACCTGTGGATCGGCTATGGCTTGGCGCCTGTGGACAGGAAGGGAAAATGACCGGCGACGATCCCGAAACGACGCTGCGCACCCGGCTGGTCGGCGGGCTGATCCGCCGCGTCGGGCTCGTCACGCGCGCCGTGACGTTCGGCGTGCGCGGCATCGTCGTCGATCCGCAGGATCGCATCTTCCTCGTGCGCCACACCTACGTGCCGGGCTGGTATCTGCCGGGCGGCGGCGTCGAGGGCGATGAAGATGCGGCTGCTTCGCTCGCCCGCGAACTCGTCGAGGAGGGCAATATAGCGCTGTCGGCGGAACCTGACCTGTTCGGCCTCTACGCGCATGCGCCGCGCAGTCATGTCGCCGTCTATGTGGCGCGCGCCTTCACGCAGAGTGCGCCAAAGGCGCCGGATTGGGAGATCGCCGAAGCGGGCTTTTTCCCGCTCGACGCGCTGCCGGACAATTCGACGCGCGCCACACGCGCGCGCATCGCCGAATTCAGGGGCCTCGCGCCGAAATCGCGGCGCTGGTGATCATTCCGCCGCGACCTGCGCTGAAACCGGTCCGGGAGCCTTCGCCTGCGCCCAGAGTTGCGGCTCCAGTTCCTCGCGCCGGTCGGGGAAGGCGATGGCGCAGACGAGCGTGACGAGGCTCATCGCCGACAGGCAGAGCACGACGATGGTGAGGCTGCCGGTGCGCTCGTGCAGGTAGCCGACGACCGGCGCGGCCGCCGCGCCGCCGAGGAAGCCGATGAAGAAGCGCAGCGAATAGATTTTCGCGCGCATGGCCGGCGAGATGTAGCGCGCCGTCATCGTCTCGTTGATCGTCACCTGTCCGAAGATGACGGCGGCGACGAGGCCGGCCAGCGGCAGCGCCAGCCAGCCGCGCGCGAAGGCGAGCGCAGCCATCGCCGGCGCCAGCACGAGCGCCATCGGCATGAAGATGCGCTTCAGCGTCATGTGGTCGATCAGGCGGCCGACCGTGAATTGCGTCAGCGCGCCGCAGAGCGTGACGGCGAAGGCGAGCGCGCCGATGATCGGAAGCAGCGATACGTCGCCGGCGAGCCTTTCCTCCATCAGCTTCGGCAGCAGGATCGTATAGGCGTTGAAGACAAGGCCGGAGGCGGCCGAGATAGACAGCATGGTGATGGTGGCGCGGCGGACGATCTGCGGCGGAATGGCCGGAAAGTTCTTCGCCTGCGCGGCGTGGTCGGGATGGATCTCGCGCTGGCCGAGCCAGGCGGCGCCGAGCGCCAGGCAGACGATCCCCGGAATGGCGAAGCCCGCCTGCCAGCCGACCTTCTGCGACAGGAAGGCCGTGACGAGCGGCGCCGAGGCGACGCCGACATTGCCGAACACGCCGTTGAGGCCCAGCGCCCGGCCCGGCTTGTCGCCGGCCGCCTCCACCAGCATCGCCGTGCCGATCGGATGGTAGATGGCGGCGAAGAAGCCGGCGAAGGAAAGCGCCGCCGCCAGCGCCCAGGGGTTGGTCGCGAAGCTGGCGGCGATCAGCGACAGACCAGTGCCGAAGTAGAATGCGAGCATCAGGCGCGGCCGGCCGAAGCGCTGGGCGAGCCAGCCCTGCGGCAGCGAGCCCGCGCCGTAGAGGACGAACATGCCTGTCGCCAGCGCGACGATGGGACCGTAATCGGCGCCGAAGGCGCCGCCCGGCCGCGCCATGGCGAGGACCGCGGTCGGCAGGATCAGCAGCGAATAATGCGTGAGCAGATGCGCGGCGTTGATGAGCCTGATCTGGCGGCGCGCCGCCGTATCGGAACCCTCGGTCATGTTTCCTCCGGTCCTCAGCATAGCAGCAGTGCGGCGTTCCGACAGCGCGCCAACCATGTCCTGATTGCATCGGAGGGCCGCATTCGAGCGACAGGCGGCGACCCGCCACGGATTTGAACGATTCCAATGCTCAATTTGGAAGAAATCAAATGTTTCGCGGGCATATTGCGCGGATCGGGCGGACGTGGCGATAACAGGACGAGAATTTCTCTGGAGACGGTAATGAACCCCAGACGCCATTTCTTCGCAGCGCTCCTTTCCGGCGCCCTTGCCGCAGGCGCGCTTGCGAGCGCTCCGGCCTTGGCCGAGGACACGACCGCCATCGTCCTGACGCTCAAGGACCACAAGTTCCAGCCGGCCGAAGTGAAGGCGCCGGCCAAGAAGCCTATCGTCATCACGGTGAAGAACCTCGACACGACGCCGGCCGAATTCGAGAGCAAGGACCTCAAGCTCGAGAAGGTCGTGAAGGGCGGCGCGGAAATCACGCTGAATGTCCGCGCGTTGTCGCCGGGCAAGTACAAGTTCTTCGACGAGTACAATGAGAAGACAGCGGTCGGCTATCTGATCGTGGAGTAAAAGAAACACAGATGCTCGGCGCGCTCATCATCGTCTTTCGCGAGGTCATCGAGGCCGGCCTGATCGTCGGCATCGTCATGGCCGCGACGTCGGGCGTGCCGAACCGCGGCCGCTGGATCGCCGGGGGCGTCGCAGGTGGCGTCGCCGGCGCCGGGGTGCTTGCCCTGTTCGCCGAGCAGGTGGCCGGCGCGATGGCCGGCATGGGCCAGGAATTGTTCAATGCCGGCGTTCTGGCGCTCGCCGTCGTGATGCTCGCCTGGCACAACGTCTGGATGGCGCGGCACGGCCGCGAACTCGCCGCGCAGCTGAAGGACGTGGGCGCGGACGTACGCGCGGGCTCCCGCACGATGATGGCGCTGGCCATCGTCGTCGGCGTCGCCGTCCTGCGCGAAGGTTCGGAAGTGGTCCTGTTCCTCTACGGCGTGGCGATCTCCGGCAACGATACGGCGGCCGGACTCATTGCGGGCGGCGTGATCGGCCTGGCGCTCGGCGTGGCCCTCAGCGCGCTGACCTTCTTCGGCCTGGTGCACATTCCGCCGAAATATCTGTTCGGCGCGACGACGGCGCTCATCACTTTGCTGGCCGCAGGCCTCGCGGCGCAATGCGTCGTCTTCCTCCAGCAGGCCGGCCTCGTGCGGGCGCTGTCCGACACGGTATGGGACACGTCGGGCTTTCTGTCCGACACCAGCATCGGCGGCCGCGTGCTGCACACGCTGATCGGCTACACCGACCAGCCTTCGGGAATGCAGGTCGTCGTCTATCTGGCGACGCTGGCCGCCATCGCCGTCGCGACACGGCTGGTCAAGAGCGCGCCGCAGCCGGTCGCCGCGGCGCGTCCCTCCGCGGCGGAATAGACTGGTTTACCGCGTCCTGCTCCCTCTCCTTGCCCCTTTGCCGCTTTCATGCTCAAAGATCGGGCATGACGAACCGGCGACAGCGACGATTGCAGCTCACACCGCGCGCCTGAGCGCGTGACGCGCCTTGCCGGCGGCGAGGCGCGCGAGACCCGCGCCATGGCGCGATCCTGCTGCGCACTCCAGTCCCTGTTCCCATGTCCGACATCGTCTTCACCTTTTCGACGCCGACCGACGCCGACCTGCCGGCGATCGAGCGCCTGACCGAACACGCCTTCGGCCCCGGCCGTTTCGCCAAGACCGCCTACCGGCTGCGCGAGGGCCGGCCCGCCGACAATTCGCTGTCCTTCGTCGCGCGCGTCGGCACGATCCTCGTCGGCTCGAACCGCATGACGGAAATCCGCATCGGCGATCAGCCGGCCCTGCTGCTCGGCCCGCTCGTCGTCGAGCCGGCGTTCCGTCAGCACGGGCTCGGCGAGAAACTCGTCATGAAGTCGCTGGATGCAGCGCGGGCGGCCGGCCACCGCGTCGTCCTTCTCGTCGGCGACGCGCCCTATTACCAGCGCATGGGCTTCGTGAAGGCGCCGCACGGACGCATGAAAATGCCGGGGCCGGTCGATCCGGAGCGGCTGCTCTATTGCGAATTGGCGCCCGGCGCGATCGACAGCATGTCCGGCCGCATTTCGCGCGCCGACTGAAGGCGCGCGGCGAGATCCTCGACCTGCGCGACGACTTCGTTCGCATCGGCCCAGTGCGGCGAATGGCCTACGCCTGCAAGCATCGTCAGGCGCGCATTCGGGATATCGCGCGCCGAACCGAAGGAATGGCGCTCGGTGAGTACGACGCCGTCGTGATCGCCGGACAGGATGGCGACGGGCCGACGGATGGCGCTCATGCGCGGCGCCTGGATTTCGAGGAAGGCGCGCAGTCGCGCCACGTCGCGCGCATTGTTGCGGAACGTTCGTGGTCGCAGGGCCAGCGCCGCGCCCGTGCGTTCGGCGTAGTTCGGCGGCGCAGGCGACGGCGCGAAGACGCCGCGGATCGACGCGTCCATCATCAGGAGGCCGAGCGGCGTGACGAGGAGATGCGCGAACAGCCAGCCGACAAGGGGCGTCGCCGCCAGCCTGTAGTACCAGCGTACGCCGCCCGGCCAGGGATGCGTGACGGGCGCGAGCAGCAGGGCCGCCTCACAGAAATCTTCGTGGTCGAGCAGCATGGCGACTGCAATCGAACCCGCCCAGGAATGCCCGGCGACGATGGCCTTTTCGACGCCGCTCCTTTCGAGCCCGGCGCGGATCGCGGCGGCTTGCGCGGCGGGCGAAGCCGCATCGGCGACGAGCGCCTGCGAATGGCCGTGGCCCGGCCGGTCGAATGCGAAGACACGGAAGCCCGCCGTCGCCAGCGCGCCGCCGAGCGCCGTCATCATGTCGGCCTGGTTCCCGCTCGCGCCGTGGATCAGCAGGACATTTGCACGCGCAGCGCCGGCCGGTTCGCGGCGCGTGAAGTGAAGGCGCCGACCGTCCACATCGACGAACGCGCCGGCCGGCGGAAAACGCGCCTCGATGCGGCGCGCCTGCACAAGCGAGAAGGCGAACAGGCAGCCGACCGCCAGCGCCAGCAGCGCGAGACTCAAATATCGCGCCCCTCGACCTCGAGCTGCAGTTTCTCGACGGCCTTCTTGATCTCCGGCTGTTCGGGATAGATGGCGAGCGCGCGGCGATAGGCCTCGAGCGCGCGCTTGTCGAAGCCGGATTTCTGGAGGATGGCGGCGAGGCCGGTCAGCGCGCCGAAATGGCGCGGTTCGCGACGCAGCGTTTCCTCGATGTCGTTCATCGCGCCTTCGATATCGTCGCGCATGAAGCGCACGGTGGCGCGCTTGTTCCAGGCTTCCGCCCAGTTCGGCTGCAGCGAAACGACCGCGTCGAGAAGCTTTTCCGCGGTTGGAATATCGTGGACGGCGAGCGCGGCGATGATCCGGCTCATCAGCACGTCGGCCGTGTCGGAGCCGGAGCGCAGCCAGACGCGCTGGATCGCCTCCGCCACGCCCTTGGCGCCATCGGCGTCCGAGCTCGCCTTGAGTTGCGCGAACAGCCGGTCCAGCACGCTGGCGCGCTGCGCCTGTTCGGTCGGCGTGCTGTGCGGCGGATTGCGCGGCGGCTTGCGGGCTTCCCGGCGATCGGGCTTCAGCCCGTCGTCGGCGCGCTGCGGCGCCTTTGGCGGCGTGGGAATGTCCGCGCCGCTCTCGTCGTTCGGCGTGATGTTCGGCCCGAACACGCGGGCGCCAGGCGGCATCTGCACGGGCGGCAGGCCGGGAATGCGCAATACGTCGCCGGGCCGGGCCGGGCGAGGCAGGTCCTCCTCGGCGGACGCGGGCGCCCCCGTCGCGAGCAGGGCGGCGGCCAGGATGATAGCGCGCGGATGGCTCATGCGGACAAAGCTAGGGCTGGCGGCGGGCCGGGTCAAAGGCGGCGGGCGCGGCGGGTTAACAGCAAATACATTTTCGCGGGACAAAGTGGCCCGCATTTCCGCCGGCCAGCATCCCTTTGTCAGAGGCGCGTCCCCACGTGAAATTCCGCGATTTTCTCGGCATCGGGTTGCTGGTCGGCATCGTCGCGATCGGCGCGCCGGTCATCTGGGTCGAGACGGCCTGTGTCGAGGAGTCCCGCGCCGCCGCCCCGGCCCCGACCTCGTTCCTGGCCTATCCGGAACTATTCGTGGTGGATTCCTACGGCGAATTCGCCGCCGTCGCCCGCCAGCGTTCCGAATCGGCCTTCGACTACGGCGGAGCGATCTCCAATTTCTGGTCGAGCCTTTGCGCGACGACGCGCGAGGCGAGCCGCTATGGCGAAATTCCGCTCGACCGCAAGGCCGGCAATTATCTGGTCGGTTATGTCTTCACCGCCGAAATGACGCTGAAAGGCCTCTGGGAGCGCACGCTGGGCGGACTGACCGCCTGGATGCGGGGGCCCGTGCGCACGTCCGAAGACGAATTCGGCCTGCAGACGCTCGCAAATTACGCAGCATTCCTGAAGACGTCGCCCGGCGGACGCTTCCCGTTCTGGCAGGAACTCGACCGCTTCTTCAAGGAAACGCCCACGTCGGGCGACGCCGCGATCCGCAAGGGCGAGCGGCGCGTCCTGTTCACGCTGGAATATGTCGGACGCGGCCTCTATGCGCATCCGGCCTTCGCGACAGGCGGTTCGGGCGCCGACAAGGCGGGCCCGGGCTCATCGCATGTGCTGGTCACCGTGCTGGCGCCAGCCGACAGGAACCTGGAAGCGCCGGGCGTGCGGCCGATCTTCTCCACGCCGCTGCAGGCGCGGCCGGGCTGGCGGCGGGTGGGACTGGACGTCGAGGCGGCGTCGGCGCCGGCGCTGCAGGCGGGGCTGGCCGCGCAGGGCGTGGAATTCGAGCGCGCCTATCGCTAATGCGCCGGGCAACGCAAAAAGCCCCGGCGAGCCGGGGCCTGCGTTTACCCAGAAAGTGCTGAAAAATCAGCCCTGACGCGCCTTGTAGCGCTTCTGGGTCTTGTTGATGATGTAGACGCGGCCCTTGCGGCGGACGATCTGGTTGTCGCGGTGACGCGCGCGCAGGGACTTCAGGGAATTGCGGACTTTCATCGCTCTGTTCCGGAATAGGGTTCGAGAACCGGCCCAAAGCCCGTCTCGGTTGGCCGGTCGTATGCCCGATTTCGGTCGAGGGATCAACCCCGCGCGAATGGCGAGGCAAATTTCCCGACGCGCCTGACCCGCGGCAACAATTTGTCGCGGCGCACGGTTCGCTTTTTCCGCGCCAAGGCCGGTTTTGGGGGCTATAGAGCCACCCATGTCAGCCGAGACCAAGCCCGCCCCGGAAGCCGCCGACGAACCGCGCCGTTCGCGCTCGCTTTCGGCGCTGAAGCCGCTCCTGCCTTACGCGCTTCGCAACAAGGGCCGGATCGCGCTGGCCTTCGTCGCGCTGACGGTGGCCTCGGCCGCCACTCTGACGTTTCCATTCGCGGTCCGGCGGATGATCGACTTCGGCTTCTCGACCGAGAACGCCGCGATGATCAACAATTACTTCGGCGCGATGCTCGCCGTCGTCGGCGTGCTCGCGCTGGCCTCGGGCGTCCGTTACTATCTGGTGATGACGCTCGGCGAGCGCGTGGTCGCGGACCTGCGCGACGACGTGTTCGCGCATCTGTCGCATCTGGACGCATCGTTCTACGATTCGGCGCGCGTCGGCGAACTCGTGTCGCGCCTGACGGCCGACACGACGCAGCTCAAGACCGCCTTCGGCGCCTCGGCCTCGGTCGTGCTGCGCAATCTCTTCATGTTCATCGGCGCGATCGTGCTGATGGTGGCGACCAGCCCGAAGCTGTCGGCGCTCGTACTCGTCGCCATTCCGCTGATCGTCTTCCCGCTGATCTTCTCCGGCCGCATGGTGCGCAGGCGTTCGCGCCACGCGCAGGACACGCTGGCGGACGCCTCCGCCTTCGCCGCCGAGAACCTCGGTGCGGTGCGCACGATGCAGGCCTTCGTCGCCGAGGAAGCGACGACGCGCCGGTTCGCGCGCGCCGTCGAGGAAGCCTACGACGCGGCGCGCATCGCCACGAGCGCGCGGTCCGTGCTGACCTCCGTCGCGATCCTGATGGCGTCGGCCAGCGTCATCGGCGTGTTGTGGTACGGCGCGCACGACGTTCTGGTTGGCCGCATGACCAGCGGCACGCTCTCGCAATTCGTGCTCTACGCCGTGCTCGGCGCGAGTTCGCTCGGCGAATTGAGCCAAGTGTGGAGCGAAGTCGCCGCCGCCGCAGGCTCGGCCGGCCGTATCGGCGAATTGCTCGCGGTGCAGTCGAAGATCGTCGCGCCCAAGGCGCCTGTCGTTCTGCCGAAGCCGTCGCGCGGCGAGATCGCCTTCGAGCGCGTCGGCTTCTCCTATCCCTCGGCGCCGCTCGCCGGCATCGTCGACGACCTGTCGTTCCGCATCGCGTCCGGCGAGCGCGTCGCCATCGTCGGACCCTCGGGCGCCGGCAAGTCGACGCTGTTCCAGTTGCTGATGCGTTTCTACGATCCGCAGCAGGGGCGCGTGACGCTCGATGGCGTCGACATCAGGACGGTCGATCCGCAGGAATTGCGGCGGCGCATCGCCCTCGTGCCGCAGGAGCCGGTCATATTCGGCGCGACGATCGCCGAGAACATCGCCTACGGCCGTCCGGACGCGACGCGCGCCGAAATCGAATCCGCGGCGAAGCGCGCGGCCGCCGATGGCTTCATCGCCGAACTCGACAAGGGCTACGATGCGCTCGTCGGCGAGCGCGGCGTGACGCTGTCGGGCGGCCAGCGCCAGCGCCTCGCCATCGCCCGCGCCATCCTGAAGGACGCGCCGGTGCTGCTGCTGGACGAGGCGACCTCGGCGCTCGACGCCGAGAACGAGGCGCTCGTACAGGGCGCGCTCGACGACGTGATGAAGGGCCGCACGACGCTCGTCATTGCGCATCGGCTCGCCACCGTGCTGGAGGCCGACCGCATTCTCGTCATGGACGCCGGGCGTGTGGTGGAAGAAGGCACGCACGCCACGCTCGTCGCGCGCGGCGGCCTCTATGCGCGTCTCGCCCGCCTGCAATTCGAGACCGGCGCTGCGGCGCTGGCGGAGAAAGCGGCGGAATAGAGCGGATGTCGATCGACGCCTGATTTGGGTGGGAAGCGGACGTTTGCGGGCGCGTCTTCCCTCCCCGCTTGGCGGGGAGGGTGTCGAGCGAAGCGAGACGGGTGGGGCGCGGCGCCGGAGAGGCGGACTCGTGCGGGGCGCTGGTTCAACGGCCCCACCCGACATCCGCTGCGCGGATGATCGACCTCCCCGCGAGCGGGGAGCGACTGTCTTGGCGATCAAGCGATTTCGGCGCGCCATGGCTTTCTGTCCCGCAGGATTGCGTTGAGGATCGTCAGCAGCTTTCGGGCGACGGCGACGAGGGCGAGCCGTTTGGATTTTCCTGCCGCCACCAGCTTGTCGCGGAATCTCTTGAGGGCCGGGTTGTGTCGCGCGGCGACCATGGCGCCGACAAACAGCAGGCTGCGCACGGTCTTGCGACCGCCGCCGATGAAGCTCTTGCCCTTCCACTGGCCGGACTGTCGCGTCCACGGCGCTAGCCCCGCGAGCGCTGCGATCTGACGGCGGTCGAGCGTTCCGAGTTCCGGCATTTCGGCGATCAGCGTGCGGGCGATGATCGATCCGACGCCGGGGACGGAGGCGAGCAGGTCTTCCTTCTCGGCCCAGACCGGCGAGCCGCGCACCTGATCGTCGATCTCGGCGTCGAGTTCGGCGAGTTCCTTCTCGAGCGCCTTGCGCAGCCGGGCGATGCTTTTTTGCAGGCGTTTGGCGGCGCGCCGCTCGCGCTGGCCCTCGGCGGCCATCATCTCGACGATCTGCCGCCGGCGGGCGACGAGATCGGCGAGAAGCTGCGTAGCCTCGTCCGGCAGGACGCGCACCTCGGGCTGCGTCGCCTCGACGAAGCGGGCGATGACCGCGGCGTCGATCGGATCGGTCTTGGCGCGCTTGCCGAGCGCCTGCGCGTAGTGGCGGACCTGCGCCGGATTGACGACGACGACCGGCAGGGCTGCGCTCGCCAGGCTCGCCGCCACGACCGTCTCGAAGCCGCCGGTCGCCTCGACGGCGATCAGCGCTGGCGCGATCGCCTGCAACCGAACGACGAGCTGCGCGAGGCCTTCGCCGTTGCGGGCGACCGCAAAGGCTTCGCCGGAAGGATGCGCATGCACATCCAGCCGATCCTTCGACACGTCGATGCCGATGTAGTGAGCGTCCATCCGATCCCATCCTTGCGCAACCGGGCTTCGCTTCGAGCGGCCCAAGCGACTGTTCGGGTTCGATGGAACGGCGGACGGAGACCCTCGCTCCCCGACGGGCTCGCAAACCCTAGGTAGGCCCAGTCTTCCGACCGCCACCGCGCCGGCGATTATGCCAGTGTCGGCAAGCGACAAGTTACAAGGTAAGGCGCCGTCGTCCTAACGTCCGGCTTCGGCCGAAACCCGCCTGTTTCCGCTGTCAGCCCCCGCGCCGCCATTCCAGCTTCGCGGTCTCGCGCCCGGACAGTTTGTTGGTTCCGGCGCCGATGCGCTGAAACCCTTCCCTTTTGTAGAACCTGAGCGCGCGAAAATTGTCGGCGTTGACGTCCAGCGTGATGCGTTCCGGCGAGACGCGCCTGGCGGCGCCGAGCAGCTTGCCGGCGATTCCGGCGCCGAAGGATTTCGGCCGCACTGCGATCTGGTCGAGCCAGCCGGTCGCCGGATCGATGACCACGAATCCCATCAGCCGCGCGCCGTCGAAGGCGCAGATCGTCTTTGCGCCGGCGGCTTCCAGTTCTGCGAGATGCCTGACGAACCAGTCGCGGCGCGCGTCGAAATCGATGTCGGGATAGGTCGCCTTCCACGCGGCGATCCAGAGTTCGACAAGCGCCTGGCGCTCGTCGTCGCGCGGCGGGCGAAGCGCTAGATGCGAAAGCTCGGGTCTCACCTTTCCGTCAGCTTCAGTTCGATGCGGCGGTTGCGGCGCAATTGTTCCTCGCTGTCGCCGCCGTCGAGCGGCTGGAATTCGCCGAAGCCCGCGGCGACGAGATGGGCGGGCTGCACGCCCTTCGAGATCAGGTATTGCACGACGGCGATGGCGCGCGCCGAGGACAATTCCCAGTTCGACGGGAATTGCGCGGACTGGATCGGCCGCTTGTCGGTGTGGCCGTCGACGCGCAGCACCCAGGCGATCTGCGGCGGGATTTCGCGTTCGAGATCGATGACGGCGGAGGCGAGCTGATCGAGTTCGGTCTTGCCTGCGGGAGCGAGCGCGGCCTGTCCCGTGTCGAACAGGACTTCCGACTGAAACACGAAGCGGTCGCCGACGACGCGCACGCCCGGGCGATTGCCGAGAATGTCGCGCAGGCGGCCGAAGAAGTCGGAGCGATAGCGCGAAAGCTCCTGCACCTTCTGCGCCAGCGCGACGTTGAGACGCTGGCCGAGGTCGGCGATGCGGGCCTGCGAATCCCTGTCCCTGGCTTCCGCTGATTGCAGCGCCTCCTCGATGGCGGCGAGCTGCTTTCGCAAGGCGGCGATCTGCTGGTTGAGAAGATCGACCTGCGCAGCTGCCTTGGCCGAGAGCTCGCGTTCCGCCGCGAGCTTCTGCGCGGCTTCGCTCGCCTGGCCGCTCGCGCCTGACGCCGCGTTCTCGGCGCTGGACAGGCGCGCGGCGAGGGCGGCGTTTTCCTTCTTCGTCGTATCGAGCGTGGCGGTCAGCGAAGCGAGCGAGGATTGGGCATCGCCCTTCGCGTTCTTCTCGAGCGCCAGTAGCGACGTCAGTTCCTCGATCTGCCGATTGAGACGCTGCAAGGCCGCGTCCTTGCCGGTGACGTCGCGCGACAGGAAGAATTGCGCCGTCATGAAAACGGTGATGAGAAAGACGAAGGAGAGCAGCATGGTCGACAGCGCGTCGACGAAGCCCGGCCAATAATCCGGCCCCTGCCGCGAGCGTCGCGAACGCGAGAGCGCCATCAGTTACGCTCCTTCTCGGCGGCGAGCCTGTCGAGCGTCTTCTTCAATTCGCGATTCTGCTCGGCCTGCGCCTCGACCCAGTTGCGGATCATCTGCTGTTCGGAGCGCATGTGCTGGACGAGCGACTGAACGCCTTCGGCGAGATTGGCCATGGCCGCGGCGGACGCGCGCTGCCCGTCGTCGCCGCTCGACATGCGCGCGAGGGACGAGCGCAGGCTCGTCGACACGGCCTCGGCGCCCGAGTAATCGGCGGTCGTAGCCGACATCCGGTCTTCGAGTTCGACATAAAAGCGGTTCTGGGCCTGTCCGGCCTGCAGGTCGAGAAAGCCGAGGACGAGCGAACCGGCGAGACCGAACAGCGACGCCGTGAACGACAGGCTCATGCCCGAAAGCGGCCTGGCGATCCCGGCCTTCAGATCCTCGAACAGGACGGCGGAATCGGCGCCGCCCTTCATCGCGTTGATGACGTCGCCGATCGAGCCGACGGTTTCGAGCAGGCCCCAGAAGGTGCCGAGCAGGCCGAGGAAGATCAGAAGGCCGGTCAGGTAGCGGAGTATCTCGCGGCTCTCGTCGAGCCGCGTCGCCACCGAATCGAGAATGGCGCGCCACGCCGTCGTCGACAGCGCGGAATCGCCTCGCCAGAGACGGGCGAGCGGGGCGAGCAGCACAGGCGCCGGCATGCTGTCGGCGTCGGGCGTCCCTTGAGCATTGACCCAGGCGATCTCGCGAAACAGGCGCACGACGGTCAGGATCGCCAGCACGATGCCGACCGCCAGAACGCCGAGAATCAGGCCGTTGAGGCCGGGATTGGCCATGAAGGCGCGGACGATCTCGCGATTGAGGATCAGCGCGACGAAGCCCGCCAGCGCCAGGAACAGGACCATGCGAATGAGAAAGATTCGCGGATTCGACAACCGCGCCGCGTTTTCGTCTGACGCCATTTCGCCCGTTTCCTCACCGCGACGTTTGTGCGGGCCAGATTGCATCAGCAGCAACAGGCCGGCAATGGCGACGGATTTCGAGCGGCGGATTTTCGGCGATTGGCGAAGCTTCAGGCGGGGCGCAGCAGGTCCGACAGGCCGCGGACCATGGTTTCGTTGCCGACGAGAATGTCGCCGCGCGCGAGCGGATCCGAGCCGCCGGCGAGATCGGAAACGAAGCCGCCGGCCTCGCGCACCAGCACGATTCCGGCCGCCATGTCCCACGACTGCAGGCCCCGCTCCCAATAGGCGTCGTAGCGACCCGCCGCGACATAGGCGAGGTCGATGGCCGCGGCGCCGAGGCGGCGGACGTTGCCGACCTTCGCCATCACGGCCGACAGTTCCTGTCTGAAGCGCGGATGTTCCTTGGCCTTGCCGAGATGCGGGATCCCGGTCGCGACCAGCGAATCCGCGAGGTCGCGACGGGCGGCGACGCGCAGGCGCCGGTTGTTGAGCCAGGCGCCCTGGCCGCGCTCGGCCACATACATTTCGTCGTCGGCGGGATTGTAGACGAGGCCGGCGACGAGCTGGCCCTCGCGTTCGAGGCCGATCGAGATGGCGAAAATCGGCAGACCGTGCAGAAAATTGGTCGTGCCGTCGAGCGGGTCGATGATCCAGGTGTGGGTCTTGTCGGCGCCCTCGACCCGGC
Source organism: Beijerinckiaceae bacterium (assembly GCA_046349215.1). Lineage (GTDB taxonomy): Bacteria > Pseudomonadota > Alphaproteobacteria > Rhizobiales > Beijerinckiaceae > JAJXWB01. The sequence goes on along the minus strand of JAXMCV010000004.1, from coordinate 145,539 downwards.
CGCTCTCTTCCATGACGAAGCCGTAGCCGGGCCGCGCCTTCGACAATTCCTCGAACAGGGTCTTTTCGGCGCGGCGGTCGGCGGCGGAAACGAAATCGCCCGGACCCTTGACGGAGACCTGCAGGTTGCCGACCTCTCCGAAATCGCGCTTGAGGCCGCGGCCGGCCTTGATGGCGGCGGCGGTCATGACGTTCATCAGGGCGGAGCGGATCATCTGGGGCCTGGCCGGGAAACGGGAGGGCGCTTGATGCCCCCGTGGGGCGCCGGGGTCAAGCAGCGTGCTTTGAAGGCGCCGCGGCCCGTGGCATCCTGAGCGCAGCAGGGAGACGCCGGTTGAGCGGATTGGACAAGCCCACGGGTCCGGGAGGCGCGATCCCCGGACGCACGTCCGTGCTCACCTCCAACATGCTGCTGCGCAACAGCCTGAACGCCGGCTGGAGCAACGCCACCCAGAAGACGGCCTTCGTCGTCCTGACCATCCTGCTCGCGGTGGCCGGCGCCTTCGTCGCCCGCTACCTCATGACGGCGCGCACCCTGACTTTCGCGACCGGCCCGCGCGGCACGGCCGAATACGCCTTCGCCGAAAAGCTGGCGACAGCGACCGCGCAGAACAAGCGCGTGCGCGTCGTCGTCAAGCCCCAGGAGAGCCAGGGCGCGGCGGTCGCCCTGTTTGGACAGAACAAGGCGGACCTGGCGATCGTGCGCAGCGACACCAAGATACCCGGCCGGGCGCGCGCCGTGGCGATCCTTGAACATTCGCTGATGCTGGTCGGCGCGCCGAAGAACGCCAAGCCGAAATCGCTCTCGGCCCTGAAGGGGAAGAAGCTGGCGCTGATCGGCGACGATCCGCGCGACGCCAGCCTGCTGCGCACGATCTTCGCCTTCTACGACATCTCGGCGTCGAGCCAGCTCGACATACACAAGGCCGAGGACTGGCCGCGCCTGTTCGACGCCGGAGGCCCTGCCGCTGTCTTCTATATGGTCCGCAAATCGGAAATCGCCTCCGACAAGTTCCTGCCGAACCGGTCGGTGAAGCCCAATTTCGAATTGCTCAATCTCGACGCCAAGGCGGTCGCCGCGCGTATCCACGGGGTGAGCGACGATACGATCGACGCCGGCCTGATCGTGCCGTCGCCGGCCATTCCGGCCGACGACATCGACACGATCAGCGTCGAGGACACGCTGATTGTCCAGCATCGTTTGTCGGAGGCGCTCGGCACCGAACTCGCGTTCGCCGTCTTCGAGAACAAGGACCAGCTCGGCGAGCCGGGCCGCTACGCCACCAACATCGAGCCGCCGAGCACGGACAAGGATGCCGCCATTCTCGCGCATCCCGGCGTCGCCGAATATGTCGACGACGAGACCAAGACGTTCTTCGACCGCTACAGCGACATGATCTACATCGGCATGTCGGTGGCCAGCATCGTCGGCTCGATCTTCCTGGCGCTCTATTCCACCGTCACGCGCGTCTCGCCCGTTCATGCCGGGCATCTTGCAGACGAGATCATCACGCTCGCCGAGCGTGCGACGCAGGCCGAAAGCGTCGAGGCGATCTGCGCCATGGAGAAGCAGCTCAACCAGCTCCTTTCGGAAGTGCTGGCGGGCATACGCGAGGGGACGATCGCCAACGAGGGTTTCGAGGCGTTCCGCCTCGCCTTCGACATCGCCCGGGAGTCCATGGCGACGCGCAAGGAATATCTCGCGGGCAACGCCGGCGCCGTGCAGCTGGCGATGAAGAAGCGCGAGGCCTGACTCGAGGCCGGCCGCGCGCTATCTATTACCTCGACCGACAACGTCGCAACGGAACGCCTCCCATGAACCTGTCCATGTCGCCCGCCGCCGCCGGCCAGGCCGTAAAGCTCGACCGTCTCGCCGAAACGGCGGTGCGGGTCGGTCTCAACCTGCGGAAGGGGCAGGAACTGGTCGTGACCGCGCCGATCGAGGCGCTCGACCTCGCCCGCCGCGTCACCGAACACGCCTACAGGGCCGGCGCCTCGCTCGTCACGGTGTTGCTCAGCGACGACGAGCAGACGCTGGCGCGCTACCGCCATGCGCCCGACGAGGCTTTCGATGTCGCGCCGGGCTGGCTCTACGAGGGCATGGCGCAGGCCTACAAGCAGGGCGCGGCGCGGCTCGCCATCGCCGGCGACGACCCGCGGCTGCTGTCGGCGCAGGACGCCGACCGCGTCTCCCGCGCCAATCGCGCGCGCTCGAAAGCCTACAGCCCGGCGCTCGAGCTGATCTCGAGCTTCGCCATCAACTGGACGATCATCGCCGCCGCCACGCCCGCCTGGGCGCGCTGCGTGTTCCCGAACGATCCGGAGGATCGGGCGCTCGAGAAATTGTGGGACGCGATCTTCTCCGCCTCGCGCGTCGACGGGTCCGATCCGGTCGGCGAATGGACCCGCCACAATGCGGCGCTGGCCAGACGCACCGCGACGCTGAACGACCGGCGTTTCCACGCCCTGCACTTCAAGGCCCAGGGAACCGACCTGACGGTCGGGCTCGCCGACGATCACGAATGGGCGGGCGGCGCGTCGACGGCGAAGAACGGCATCGTCTGCAACGCCAACATGCCGACGGAGGAAGTGTTCACGACGCCGCATCGCGAACGCGTGAACGGATACGTGCGCGCCTCCAAACCGCTCTCCTACATGGGCGCGCTGATCGAGGACATTTCCGTGCGCTTCGAGGCCGGCCGGATCGTGGAAGCCAATGCGCGCGCCGGCGCCGACGTCCTGCGCAAGGTGCTGGAGACGGACGAAGGCGCGAGCCGGCTCGGCGAAGTCGCGCTCGTGCCGCACGCGTCCCCCATCTCGAAGAGCGGTCTCCTGTTCTTCAACACGCTGTTCGACGAGAATGCGGCGAGCCATATCGCGCTCGGCCAGGCTTATTCCAAGTGCTTCGTGAACGGCGACAGGATGAGCGAGACGGAGCTCGCCGCGCGCGGCGCCAACCGCAGCCTCATTCACATCGACTGGATGATCGGCTCGGGCGACATGGACGTCGACGGGCTGGATTCCAGTGGCGCGCGCACGGCCGTGATGCGGCAGGGCGAGTTCGTGATCTAGAAGAACGCGCCGTACCCCTCGAATATGAGGGGTTGCGCCGCACGGTTCCTCAACGTCACTTCGGCAGCCGCATCGACGTCATTGCCGTAAACGCGCCGTTTCGGTCGCTCGCTCGATTTTGATCTAAATTTAGGACGCTTCATCTCCGTCTTTTTACTCGATTGCATGTAACTTTCGATCTCGGCTCCTTGCCGTGGCATTTTTATTGGCCCCCACATGGTTTCATCGGCTGCCCATCTCCGGCTTTTCGGACTCATTCAGGATCTTCAGAGAGAGGCCGCCGAACTCGGCCTCACGCGCACGGCTGCGGCGCTCGAAGTGACGGGCGCTGTCGCTATGGAGGAATTGTCCGGCAACGCCTCGCGGGACGGCGAAGGCTGCGCGCGCGCCGACGCGGAATCGCTCGACGAACAGAACGACTGATTCCGGGACTATGCGCGAGGGCGGCGCGTCGCGGCATGGGTCGCCGCTGCGGCGCCGGCGGCGCGTCCCATCGCAAAGCAGGCTTGCAAGAGATAGCCGCCGGTCGGCGCGTCCCAGTCCAGCATTTCGCCGGCGAAGAACAATCCCGGCGTCTGTCGCGCCATCAGGTTCTCGTCGATGTCCTCGCGCGACAGGCCGCCCGCCGTCGAAATGGCGCGATCGAGGCCGGCGACGGCGGCGACTGGCAGTTGCAGCGCCTTCACGGCTTCGGCGATTTGCTCCGGCGATGTCAGGTCGCTCCCGGCTTCGCGCAGCAGGCCTATGGCCAGCGGCGAAAGATGGAGCGTCTTACGAAGGACGTTGGAGAGACTGTCGCCCTTGCGGCGGCGGTCGAGGCGTCTGGCGATGTCCGTTGCCGAAACATCGGGCTTGAGGTCGACCGCCAGCTTCGCCGCGCCGTCGCCGCGCAATTTTTCGCCGATGGCCTTCGACAGGGCATAGACCGGCCCGCCTTCCAGTCCGCGCCGTGTCACGACAGCCTCGCCGCGGATCGTTCTGCCGCCGAACGAAAAGGCCGCCGTCTTGATCGCCTGGCTTTCGAATTTGTCGCGGAAGGTCTGCGACCAGTGAATCTCGACGGCGCAATTCGACGGGATGAATTCAGCGATGCGAAAGCCGTGAGGCGCGAGCAGATCCCTCCATGCGCCGCTCGAACCCAGCCGCGGCCAGCTCGCGCCGCCGAGCGCGAGAACGACGGCGCGGGCCGAGATCGTTTGGGTCGAACCGTCCGGCGCCTGGAAGCGCAGCGTCATCGCGTCGTCCCCGGCTTCGATTTTCTGCAAGCGCCGCCGTACGCGGATCGCAACGCCGAAGCCATCGAGCCGTCTGAGCCAGGCGCGCAGCAAGGGCGAAGCCTTCATCGCCTTCGGAAAGACGCGGCCGCTCGTGCCGACGAAGGTTTCCGCGCCGAGGCCGTCGCAGAAGGCGCGCAGGTCGGCGGGGGGGAAGGCTTCGAGAAAGGGCCGCATCCACGCAGCCGCTGAGCCATAGCGCGCGAGAAAGGTTTCGAGCGGCTCGGAATGGGTGATGTTGAGGCCGCTGCGCCCGGCCATCAGGAACTTGCGGCCGACGCTCGGCATGGCGTCGAACACGACGACGCGGGCGCCGGCCTGCGCTGCGGCGTCGGCCGCCATCAGCCCGGCCGGCCCGGCGCCGACGATCGCCACATCGATGGTTTCCGCGCCCGCATCCTGCATCGCGCCACAGACCACGCGGGCGCCGGATCGCGCAAGCGGTTGCGGCGCGGCGCGGAGGCCTTTATCTGCGGGCGATGAACGACGCGCCGACCCTGTTCGCTTTCACCGTCGAGCCCGACGAAGCCGGCGCGCGTCTCGACAAATATCTCGCGGAACGGCCGGCGCTGGCCGAGGCGCATGTCTCCCGCACGCGAATCAAGGCGCTGGCCGAGGAAGGCCGCGTGCGCGTCGACGGGTGCCCGGCGGCCAGCGTCTCGACGAAGGTGGCGGCGGGAGCGCAAATCGAGGTCGAAATTCCACCGGCCGCGCCTGCCGAACCGCTGCCCGAGAACATTCCGCTGAACATCGTCCACGAGGACGAGCATCTCATCGTCATCGACAAGCCCGCCGGCCTCGTCGTGCATCCGGCGGCCGGACATGCGGCCGGCACGCTGGTCAATGCGCTGATCGCTCATTGCGGCGACAGCCTGTCGGGGGTCGGCGGCGTGAGGCGGCCAGGCATCGTCCATCGTCTCGACAAGGACACGTCCGGGTTGCTGGTGGTCGCAAAGACCGACGCCGCCCACCAGGGGCTCGCCGCCCTGTTCGCCGACCACGGCCGCACCATGCCGTTCGAGCGCGAATATCTGGCGCTCGTCTGGGGCGCGCCCGACCGCAAGGGCGGGACGATCGATGCGGCGCTCGGCCGGCATCCGACGCAGCGGGAACGGATGGCCGTGCAGCACGGCGATCGCGGCAAGGAGGCGATCACCCACTGGCGGCTGATCGAGAGCTATGGGGCGGACCGGAACGGCAAGCCCGTCGCCTCCCTGGTCGCCTGCCGGCTCGAGACGGGGCGGACCCACCAGATCAGGGTCCATATGGCGCATATCGGCTGTCCGGTGGTCGGCGACCCGGTCTACGCGACGGGTTTCCGGACAAAGGAGAAACTGCTGCCGGAAAAGGCGCGGGCGGCCGTCGCGGCGCTCGGGCGGCAGGCCCTGCACGCCGCCGTCCTCGCCTTTCCGCACCCCCTGACAGGGGAGGAGATGCGGTTCGAAACCCCCGCACCAGCCGATTTCCGCAAGGCAGCGAAGGCCTTCACGGCCTTGTGAGCGTTGAAATCGCTGGGAAAACCCCACATTACAGAAAGTTAAGCTCGCGGTGAGCCCTCGGTAGGGCGTCTGCCCCCTTTTGGCCATGGTGGGCAGGCCCTATATGAGCACGTTGCGCGGTCGGCGTTACGCGGCCGCGATCAGGCCCGCCGTGAAACGGGGGCCCAGGAGGACCTTATGGCTGCTGCCCTTCCGATGATTTCCAGCGAAAGCGGGCTGTCCCGCTATCTTTCGGAAATCCGCAAGTTTCCGCTCCTCGAGCCGCAGGAAGAGTACATGCTCGCCAAGCGCTGGCGCGAGCATCACGATTCCGACGCGGCCCACAAACTCGTCACCTCGCACCTGCGTCTCGTGGCCAAGATCGCCATGGGCTATCGCGGCTACGGCCTGCCGATCGGCGAAGTCGTCTCCGAAGGCAACGTCGGCCTGATGCAGGCGGTGAAGCGATTCGAGCCCGAGAAGGGCTTCCGCCTCGCCACCTACGCCATGTGGTGGATCCGCGCGTCGATACAAGAGTACATCCTGCGTTCGTGGTCGCTCGTGAAGATGGGCACGACCGCCAACCAGAAGAAGCTGTTCTTCAACCTCCGCAAGGCGAAGAGCCAGATCTCGGCGCTGGAGGAGGGCGATCTTCGTCCGGAGAACGTCGCGGCCATCGCCCGCAAGCTCGGCGTGAGCGAGCAGGAAGTGGTGGACATGAACCGCCGCCTCGGCGGCGACGCTTCGCTCAATTCGCCGCTGCGCGCGGACAGCGAGAGCGGCGAGTGGCAGGACTGGCTGGTCGACGACAGCGCCAGCCAGGAGAGCCTGCTGGCCGAGTCCGAGGAATCGGACAATCGCCATGAGGCGCTGCGCAATGCGCTCGGCGTGCTCAACGAACGCGAACGTCGCATCTTCGAGGCGCGCCGCCTGCAGGACGAACCGATGACGCTCGAGGAATTGAGCGCGGAATTCGGCGTGTCGCGCGAGCGCGTCCGGCAGATCGAGGTGCGCGCCTTTGAGAAGGTGCAGACCGCGGTGCGCGAAGGCATGGCGAAGCTGGAAGGCCTGCCGCCGCCGCCCGCGCGGCTGCCGGCGGCGCAGGTTTCGGCCCGCTAGAACGCGGGTTCGATACGAAAGGAAAAGGCGGCCCGAGAGGCCGCCTTTTTCTTAACGCGACGCGTACGACGCGCCCTTATTTTTCCATGTCCCAGGCCTGGATCGCGTCGGCGATGACGCGCGTGCCCGATGCGCCCTTCTCGAGACTGAACTTGGCGATACGGCCGTTGCTCAGCGCCAGCGGCAGGTCGAGCCAGCCGCGGTTCTTCAGGAGGTCCATGTTGCGGACGACGAAATCGCCGCGCGCGAGGCCGATGAGATAGGCGGTATCGGTGATCTGCACGGGAACGCCGGCGAGGCCCTCGCCATTGGAGGCGTCCTCGCGGCGCATCTGGATCGCGCCGATCTGCTTGATGCCGGGGATCTCGCTGCCGGCGAGGATCGTGAAGTTCACGTTGATCGTGTGAGAGGCGGGCAGCGAATCGTCGAGATTCTTCTGGATGTCGAGGCTCATGCGAAGCTTGGCCTCGGGGATGTCGACATCGGCATGGACGGCGGTGCCGAGCGGACGGCCGGCGCCGGTCGGCACGCTGTCGAGCCGCCACACGACCGAACCGATGTAGGTCTTCACCTTGTCCGGCAGATCGGGCGCGTCGATCAGCAGCGCTGCGCGATGGGCGACCGGCACGGGCGGCTGTTGCTGCTGCGGCTGCCCCGGCGCGGTCTGTGAGGGCTGGGCCGGCGCCTGCTGCGGCGCATTGGCCGGCTTGTCGGCGCGCTCGACGATCTTGCCGCTCTGTTGCGGCTGTTCGGCCGGCGGCGTCTGGCCGAGCTTGGCGAGCCCCTGCGGCGACTGGTCGCGGAGCTTGAAGGCGAGGCCGGCGACCAGAAGGACGATCGCGGCGACCACGCCGCCGACGATCCACAGGCGCTTGCTGCGTGATCCGGCCTGTTCGGGCGCCGGCGCGCTCGGCCGCACGTCGCTGCGCGGACGCGGCGGACGGAGGTCCGCGGGTGCGCCGGTTTCGATCGCGTCTGGCGATTCGGCGGTCTTCGGGGCTTCGGCGGTCGCTGCGTCTTCAGCCGGCCTTGGTTCGCCCGCCGCCTCGGCGGCGGGGGCCGCGCCCGCCGGAGGCGTCGGCGCGCGGAAGGAGAACGGCTTGGGCGGCGCGGCCGGCGCGGGCGTCGGCGGACGCGGCGGCATCGTCAGGCGCGGCGGCGTCGTCGGCTTGGGCTTCGGCGCGGCGGGCGCGGATTCCGGGGCGGCCGGCGTTGCTTCCGCCGCCGGGGGGGCGCTGGTTTCCGGCGACGCGGCGACGCTGGCCGCGGCCGCCTTGCCGGCGATTTCCCCTTCCAGACGGGCGACGGCCTCGTCGAGCGCGGAATTCTCGCGGGCGATGTCTTCCTCGGGGATCGGCGGCTCGATCTTCCGCAACTGGCCGAGCAACGCCTTGCGCGCGCGTTCGTAGATCGCGCGGCGGGTCTCCTCGGTGGAATCGGGCAGTCCGGAAACCGCCTTAGCCAGAAGTGGATAGTAATCGGCCATGCAGGGTTAAGACCATTCCAGATTTCTCGCGTCAATCCTGGAATGGATTGTGAACGAGAATCGTGTCGTCGCGTTCCGGACTCGTGGAGAGCAGCGCGACCGGAGCTTCGATCAACTCCTCGATGCGCCGGACATACTTGATCGCCTGGGCCGGCAGGTCCGCCCAGGACCTGGCGCCGCCGGTCGTGCCGGACCAGCCCTCGATCGTCTCGTAGACCGGCTCGACCCGCGCCTGCGCGGCCTGCGAGGCCGGGAAACGGTCGATCGTCTGGCCGTCCAGCCGATAGGCGACGCAGACCTTGATCTCCGGGAAGCCATCGAGAATGTCGAGCTTGGTCAGCGCGATGCCGTCGATGCCGCAGGTCTTGACGACCTGCCGGGTCAAGACGGCGTCAAACCAGCCGCAACGCCGGCGACGTCCCGTGTTGACGCCGTATTCGTGGCCCTTGTCGCCGATGAGCTGGCCGATCTCGTCGTTGAGTTCGGTGGGGAAGGGGCCGCCGCCGACGCGGGTCGTGTAGGCCTTGGCAATGCCGAGCACGTAGCCGATGGCGCCCGGCCCGACGCCCGAACCAGCCGCCGCATTGGCCGCGACCGTGTTGGACGACGTCACGAAGGGATACGTGCCGTGGTCGACGTCGAGCAGCGCGCCCTGCGCGCCCTCGAACAGGATACGCTTTCCGGCGCGGCGCGCCTGCGACAGCAGGTCCCAGGTGGCGTCCATATGCGGCAGGATCTGGCCGGCTACCGCCATCAGTTCGTCGCGCACGGCCTTGGCCGGAATCTCCGGCAGGCCGAGGCCGCGCCGCAGCGGATTATGATGAGCCAGCAGGCGCGCGATCTTGTCGTCGAGCGTGTCCGGTTCGGCCAGATCCTGAACGCGAATCGCGCGGCGGCCGACCTTGTCTTCGTAGGCGGGGCCAATACCGCGCTTGGTCGTGCCGATCTTGACGCCTTCGGAAGAGGCTTCCTCGCGGTGGCCGTCGAGTTCGCGATGCAAGGCCAGAATCAGCGGCGCGTTCTCGGCGATCTTGAGATTGGCCGGCGACACCTCGACGCCCTGCGCGCGGAGCTTGGCGATTTCCTCGACGAGGTGATGCGGATCCACCACGACGCCGTTGCCGATGACCGACACCTTGCCGGGGCGCACGATGCCCGACGGCAGAAGGGCGAGCTTGTAGGTCTTGCCGTCGATGACCAGCGTATGGCCGGCATTGTGTCCGCCCTGGAAGCGCACCACCACGTCGGCCTCGACCGACAGCCAGTCGACAATCTTGCCTTTGCCCTCGTCGCCCCACTGGGCGCCGACCACGACCACGTTCGCCATAGCGCTATCGATTTCCAAGAAAAAACCCCGGCGCAAGGGCCGGGGTCCGTTGCGGCCGTCACATAGCTGAAAAGGCGTTCGGAGGGAAGAGGGAGGCCGTGAAGGCCGTTTGACGAGCGCGAGCGCGGCCTTATCCTGCTCCGTCCGCGCCAGTCGCCATCCGACATGGGCGCAACCGGCGTGCGCCGGCGCACCGCCAAGCCGCCGTCAGAGCGGCATAAGCGCCGGGACCAAACGGGGGGACTCATGAACTTCGACCGCCGCACATTTCTGACCGGGCTCGGCCTTGCGGGGTTTGTCGGCGTCCTGCCGGCGCGCGCCGACGATCTGCTGAAGGAGATCGGCGATCTCAAGCCGGGACAATATGCCTGGCGGCCAGACATTTCCCCGGCCGGGCCTGTCTCCGTCGTCGTCTCGATTCCCGAACAGCGCGTGCACGTCTATCGCAACGGCGTGCGCATCGCGGTGTCGACATGCTCGACCGGAAAGCCCGGCCATTCGACGCCGACGGGCGTTTTCGTCGTCCTCGAAAAGGCGAAGATGCATCATTCCGACCTCTACAACGATGCGCCGATGCCGAACATGAACCGGCTTACGTGGTCGGGCGTCGCGCTGCATGCCGGACAATTGCCGGGCTATCCGGCGAGCCACGGCTGCGTGCGCCTGCCGCTCGCCTTCTCGGCGCTCCTGTTCACGGTCACGCATATCGGCACGCCGGTCATCATCTCGGGCGCCGCGTCCGACCCGTGGGAACTCGTCCATCCAGGCATGGTGCTGGCCGGCTATGCGCAGCAGGAATTCGAGCAGGCGCTGGCGGGGCTGAACGGCAAGGGTCTGCCGAGCGACTGGACGAGCGCCGCACAGACGCCTGTGACGACCCTGATCGTGTCCAGCGCCGACCGCAAATGCGAGCTGATCGAGAACGACCGGGTCGTTGCGACCTGCGACGCCAATATCGCGGCAGGCGCGAAATTCGGGGCCAGCGTGCTCGTGCTGAACGGCGCGAGCGCCGACGCCAAGGGCCTCGCCTGGACGGCGATCAGCCATGGTCCCGGCATCGACGACATTCTGAAAGACGGCGATGTTCTGAGGAAGATCGGCGCGCCTAACGATTTCGTCGCCGCGCTGCAGGCGAAAATGCACCCGGGCATGCTGATGGTGCTGACCGATGCGCCATTGTCGGCGGACAAGCGCTCGGGCAAGGACTTCACCATCGTCACCAGCGCATGATCCGCTGAGAACAGGCCTGCGTCCCGGGCGTCCTAGGCGTCAGATCAGGCCGGCGTCCTTGCCGGCCTGGCGCGCCATGTCTTCCGCGCGGTTGACAATCGCGCCGGCGTCGACGCCATGAGCCTGCGCCTGCTGTTGCGCGGACGAGGCGAGATCGGAGAGCGTGGCTTTCGCTTCCTGCGCGCCGCGGGATACGAGATCGCTCGCCTGCCTTTTCAATTCGTCGGCCTTGTCGCCGAGCACGCTCGCCTCGATCTGCGTCGCCGGTATCGTCGCAGCGATCGCGGCGCCGACCGCGAGACCTGTCGCGGCGATCATCAGCGGCTGGGCGGCGAACATGCGCCCCATGGACTCGCGCATCGAATCGAACGCGGCGAAGGCGCTCTGCGCGCGGTCGCCGCGCATCATCGCGGAGGCGTTTTCAGTGACGACGTTCGCGCTCCTGCGCGCAGCATCGCTCACGGCGGACGCCATGTCCGTCGCTGTTTCCGCCATCCTGGACGGAGAGAGCGGCAGATCGGCGTCGCTGACGGCGCGCGCCGCGCCCAGCATGGCCTCGCTGGTCCTGGCGCCGGCGAACATCCAGAACAATCCCGCGCCGATCATCGCGGCGCCGAGGGGGTTGGAGCGCAGCATGTCGCCGACGGAGAAATTTGCATTGTCGTTCATCGATTCATTTCTCCGCATCGATTCATTTCCCTGCATCGGTTCAATTCTCTGCATGGACTCAATTCCTCGGCATGAGTTCTCTTGCCGCTGTCCGGTCGCGGCGCATCTGCTCGAGCGTGGCGCGCGGAAGCAGCCGGTCGGCGCTCAGCCTGCTCAGACCCGTCGCGATCCCCGCCGCCGCCAGCGCCAGCACGAGCACGGCGACGAGGAGATCGGCGATCGCGGGTGAGAGGCCCGCGCCGACGAGAGCGGCGGCGATCGACATGAGCAGCAGAACCAGCGCGGGCATCGCCAGCGCCAGACCGATGGCGATCATCAAGGCTCCATGTGCGAATTCCGACATCGCGCGGGAGGCCTCGGCGCGCGCCAGTTCGACCTCGGCGCTGAACAGTTTCGACGCCTGCGATACGGCGTCGCCGAGAAGTTCGGGGATGGAGCGCGCATCCTCCATGGCCGTCACGCCCGCTGCGCCGGAGCGTCGCTGCTTTCGCTCGATGGGCCGGCGGCCTTGAACATGCGCACGAGACCGAAACCTGCGACCATGGCGAGGCCGAAGCAGAGCGTCGGTTGACGACGCGCGAAATCCTGCGCCTGTCGCCCCAGTTCTTGCGGATCGCCGTCGCGGATGGTTTTTGCGACATCGCCCATCTGCCGGGAAGCTGTGCGCATCCAGGGACCTGCGAAGGGAATGCTCTGGTCGAACTCGCCGGCCATGCGATCGAGCGCGCCTGCGAGTCCGTCGAGATAATCGGCGCCCGCCCTGGTTCCACCCTGCATTTGTTCCTTGGCCTGCTCGACGATGCGGTCCTTCGCCTGCGCGGCGACGTCCCTGGCGGCGTCGAACAATTCGCCAGCCTTGTTCTGCGTATCGCCCGCGGCGGCGCCCAGCGACGACTGGAAGTCGCTCTGGCCATAGCCCGCGCCGATTTCCTTCGGCCGGGAGGGTGTCGTCTCTTTCATGCCGGTCGCCATCGTTCAGCCTCCTCTGATGTTGCTTGCGTCGCGGTCGTCCTCGCCAGGCGCCGCTGCGGCGGACTGCGACGCCGAGCCGAAGCGTTCGTCGTGGCGTCCATGCATGGCGTCGGTTTCGCCCTTGTCCTTCGACAGACCCGCCGTCGCCGCACGCATCACCGCGCCGGCCGCACGCGCCATCTCGGCGGCGGCGGCCGCCTTCACGCCGCCCTTGACCGTCTCTCCGACCTGCCGCTCGACCGCGGTCGCCGGAATTGCGCTGGCTATGAAGGCGCCGATGAGAAGGCCGAACCCGCCGATGAGGGCGGGATTGTTGGCGACCCATTCGAGCGCCTGCGAAGCGCCGGCTGCGGCCGCGCCGCCGACCTGCCGGGTGGCCGCGCCGAGATCGTTCGCCCGGGCTTTCGCCTGCGCGCCCATCGCGACGCCGAGGCCCGCGCCCTGGTCGACTGCCTGCTCCGCCCATTGGGCGGCGCGGTCCGCCACGTCTTCGCTTGTGTCGGTCAGGCCGGCGACGGCGTCGGATGCTGCCGCGCCGATCATGTCGGCCGTGGATCGCGCGGTTTCGGCGACGCGTCCGGCGGCTTCCGCCACGCGCGCCGCCGCGGCGTCCATCGCCCCGGACGAGGCGTCGCGCAGGTCGTGGGCGCGCATGCGACCCTGCTGCAAGGACGTCGTGGCGAATTCCCGCGCCGATTTCGAATTCGTGAGCGCCAGTCCGGCGCCGACCAGCGCCAGTGGAAGCGGAATCGCGCGCGCCAGTCGAAACAAGGGCCATGCCGCGAGGGCGCCGACAGCGAGGGCCTGGGTGGGGTTCTCGCGCGCGGCATTGCTCAGCCGGTCCGAAATCCGCGCCTTGATGGCGTCCGGGGCCAGCCTGTCACGGGCGCCGGCGACCGACGTTTTCAGCCTGTCGACGGTTTCGGCCAGTTCGATGCGCGAACGCTCGGCGTCGCGCTTGATTTCGTAAAGACTGCGCGTGCTGGCGTCGGTCACGGAAATCCTCCCCTCGTGCCGCCATCAACTCGCCTTTGCCGCAAACGTTCCGGCGCCGGGGGCTCGCCTGCGCAAGACGCAAGCGCCCAAAACTTGGGCGCCGGCGCCCGCGGAATTTGCGTTGCTGCCGCGCCGCCCACGCTGAACGCATGGTACGAGGCTTGCGTCTTCCAGTGCGGAAGCGTTCGATAGGCAAAAGGGCAGAAGGTGTTGGGGACTGGTTTGGGCGGCAGCTTTTTCGACGAGATGGGCGCCGAGGCGCCGCGCGGGGTCTACAACCGCCTTGCGCAATGGCTGAAGGACGCATCGCCGGAATTGCTCGGCTCGCGTCGCGCGCAGGCCGAGATTCTGTTCAGGCGCATAGGCATCACTTTCGCCGTGTACGGCGACAAGGACGCCTCCGAGCGACTGATCCCGTTCGACATCATCCCGCGCCTGTTCTCGCGCAAGGAATGGAGCCGGCTCGAGACGGGCCTCTTCCAGCGCGTGAAGGCGTTGAACATGTTCCTCGCCGATGTCTACGGCGCGCAGGAGTGCCTGAAGGCCGGGATCGTTCCTTCCGATCTCGTGCTGCGCAATCCGGGTTACCGGCCGGAGATGGCAGGCTTCCGGGCGCCGCACGACGTCTGGGTGCATATCGCAGGCATCGACGTCATCCGCGTCGATGATTCCGACTTTTACGTGCTAGAGGACAATGCCCGCACGCCGTCGGGCGTCTCCTACATGCTGGAAAACCGCGAGGCGATGATCCGGCTGTTCCCCGATCTCGTCGCCGACCATCGCGTCGCGCCGGTGGACGATTATCCAGACCGCCTTCTGTCGTCCCTGCGCTCCGTGGCGCCGTATTCCACCAATGGCGAGCCGACCGTCGCGGTGCTGACGCCCGGCCAGTACAATTCGGCCTATTACGAGCATTCGTTCCTCGCCGACAAGCTCGGCGTCGAACTGGTCGAGGGCGGCGACCTGTTCGTGCGCGACGACATCGTCTACATGCGCACGACGACCGGGCCGCAGCGCGTCGACGTCATCTACCGTCGCATCGACGACGAGTTCCTCGATCCGCTCGCCTTCAAGCCGGAGTCGGTGCTGGGCGTGCCGGGCCTGATGAGCGCGTACCAGGCCGGCAACGTGACGCTCGCCAATGCCGTCGGAACCGGCGTGTCGGACGACAAGGCGATCTATACCTACATGCCGGAGATCATCCGCTTCTTCACCGGCGAGGAACCGATCCTGAAGAACGTGCCGACGTGGCGCTGTCGTGAGGACGATGCGCTCGCCTACGTGCTGGACCATTTGCCCGAACTCGTCGTGAAGGAGGTCAACGGATCCGGCGGCTACGGCATGCTGGTCGGGCCGCACGCCAGCAAGAACGCCATTTCCGAATTCCGCAGCAAGCTGAAGGCCAATCCGACCAATTTCATCGCGCAGCCGACGCTGTCGCTGTCGACATGCCCGACGTCTCTGGAATCGGGCGTCGCGCCGCGCCATGTCGATCTCAGGCCGTTCGTGCTGACCGGCGCCAACGGCATGAGCCTGACGCCCGGCGGCCTGACGCGCGTGGCGATGAAGGAAGGTTCGCTCGTCGTCAATTCGAGCCAGGGCGGCGGAACGAAGGATACGTGGGTGGTGGACGACGAGGTTACGTTCTGATGCTGTCGCGCACCGCAGACAATCTCTTCTGGCTCGCCCGCTACGTCGAGCGGGCCGATCACGTCGCCCGCATCATCGAGGCGACGTCGCGGCTGGCCGCCCTGCCGCGCGCCTACGGCGGCGAAACCAACGAATGGGAAAGCGCGCTCGTCTCGACCGGCGGACTCGAACGTTTCACCGAAACATTCGGCGAAGCGAACGAAGCCGGCGTCATCAATTTCCTCGTCTTCGATGTCGACAATCCGTCGTCGATCCACAATTGCGTGGAAGCGGCGCGGCGCAACGCGCGCGCCGTGCGAACGGCGCTGACCGTCGAGACGTGGGAAGCGATCAATGGCGCGTGGCTGGAGATGACGAAGTTCGAGCGGGCGCGAACCGCCGGCAAGCGGCACGATCGCGACGAGTTGAATCGCTTTCTCGCGCTGGTGAAAAAGATGGCGCTGGACGTGGACGGCTCGGCCTATCGCACCATGCTGCGCAACGATGGCTTCTATTTCATGCGGCTCGGCCATTTCGTCGAGCGCGCCGACAACACCGCCCGCCTGCTCGACGTGAAATATCAGTTGCTGCTCCCCGATTCCGAGTCGGTCGGGGGCACGCTCGACTATTTCCAGTGGACGGCCATCCTGCGCGCGGTCTCCGCGCATACCGCCTATCACTGGGTCTATCGGCAGGCGGTCAAGCCGTGGCTGGTCGCCGACCTGCTGATCCTCAAGCCCGACATGCCGCGCTCGCTGATCTCCTGCTACGAGAACATCGTGCGGTGGCTCGATCTGCTGGCGCGACAATATGGCAGGCAGGGCGTGTCGCAGCGCCATGCACGCGCCATGCTGGCGAAACTCCAGGGCGCCGATCTCAAGGCGATCTTCCAGAACGGCCTGCACGAATTCGTCGGCGAATTCGTCGACGACAACGACAAGCTCGGCTCGCTTCTGGCGCAGCAATACCTGTTGCATTGAGTCTCGAAATGCGTATCGCCATCGTTCACGAGATCGTCCAGGAGTTCACGCCGCCGGCGCGCGCCCTGATCGAAATCCTGCGGCTTCGGCCAAAGGAATTCGAAAGCCAGCACATTGCGTCGTGGAACGTCGACGTCGATACGGACTGCCGAATTCGGGAAGGCCGCGACGCCTTCGGAAATTGCACGCAGACGATCGACGGCGAGGGAACGATCGCGAGGCTCGTCATCGTCGCGCGCGGCGAGGTCGACACGTTCGATACGGCCGGCTTGCTGCGCGGCGGCGAGGCCGAGCGTTTTCCGGTCGAAATGTTCCTGCGCGACAGCGATCTGACGGCCGCCGATACGGCGATCCGGGATTTCGCGGCCAAGACGGTCAAGCCGGCCAAGACAATTCTCGACCGCCCGCATTTCCTGATGCGGGCGCTGAGCGAGGGCGTGGAATTCTCCACGGAGGCCGAGCCGGCCGCCGCCGCCGCCGTCTTCAAGCGCAAGAAGGGGTCGGCGCAGGATCTGGCGCATGTTTTCATCGCGGCTGCGCGCGCCGTCGGCATTCCCGCGCGCTGCGTCTCGGGCTACCTCGCCCCTGAAAAGCCAGGAGAGACGGCGCGGCCGCACGCCTGGGCGGAAGCCTTCGTCGAGGGGCTGGGCTGGATCGGTTTCGATCCGTCGATCTGCCTGTGCATGCACGACGGCCACGTGCGCGTCGCAAGCGCTCTGGATTATCTCGCCTGCGCGCCGCTCCGGCTGCCCCCGATGGCGTTCGGCTCCCGCACCGAGTCGCTTTCCGTGAAGCCGGAGCAATCGATGGGGCAGCGTCAGGCGTAGGCCCTTCGATCGATCATCCGCGACCCGCGTTCGTCACGGCCGGCATAGACGCCCGCGCGACACGCCATGCGGCGGGACGATGTTGGAACAATCCCGTCCTCTGCTACGCTGGCCCGCATGGAAACGCCCCACTTCTCCCGCGCGGCCGTCGCCGCGCCCCATTTCGAGGCCGCGCGCGCCGGCAAGGCCATTCTCGCCGAGGGCGGCGACGCCATAGAGGCGATGCTCGCCATGGCGGCCGCCATCGCCATCGTCTACCCGCACATGAATTCGATCGGCGGCGACGCCTTCTGGCTGGTGCGCGAGCCGAACGGTCGCGTCCGCTACATCGAGGCCTGTGGCTTTGCGGGCCGCAAGGCGACGATCGAATCCTACCGGCAGGACGGCCACAGCTACATTCCGCGTCGAGGCCCGCGCGCCGCGCTGACCGTGCCCGGCGCCGTCGGCGGCTGGGCGATGGCGCGCGAATTGTCGCGTTCGCTCGGCGGCAAGCTGCCGCTCGACGCGCTTCTGCACGCAGGTATAAGACTCGCGCGCGAGGGCTATGCGCAATCGAAATCCGAGGCGCGCTACGGGCACCGCGAAAAGGAAGATCTGTTCGCTGCGCCGGGGTTCGCCGCGACCTTCCTCGTAGACGGCAAGGTTCCGGAAGCAGGCGCGCCGCGTCGTAACGAAAGGCTCGGCGCTACGCTGCAGCATCTGGCCGACGCGGGCCTCGAGGATTTCTATCGCGGGGACATCGGTCGCGAGATCGCCGCCGACCTCGAGCGCATCGGCTCGCCGGTCACGCGCGCCGACCTCGAGACATATCGTCCTGTCGCGCGCGAGCCTTTGTCGCTCAAACTGCCGGGCCGCACGCTCTACAATTCGCCGCCGCCGACCGTCGGCGTCGCCGCGCTCGCGACGCTCGGCATGTTCGAACGTCTCGGCGTGAAGGAAGCGGAGAGTTTCACGCATATCCACGGGCTGGTCGAAGCCACCAAGCGCGCGCTGTCGATCCGCGGGCGGCTCTGCGTCGATTTCGATCATTGCAAGGAGGACGCCGCGTCCTATCTGACGCCGCAGGCGCTGGAAAAGATGACGTCGGACATCGACATGCAGCGCGCCGCGCCCTGGCCGTTGCCGCCCGGCGACGGCGACACGATCTGGATGGGCGCGATCGACGCTTCGGGCCTCGCGGTCTCCTATATCCAGTCCCTGTTCTGGGAATACGGATCGGGCTGCGTGCTGCCATCGACCGGCATGCTGCTGCAGAATCGCGGCGTCTCCTTCTCGCTCGATTCAAGCAATCCGAACGCGCTCGCGCCGGGCAGGAAGCCGATGCATACGCTGAACCCGCCGCTCTGCGTGTTCGACGACGGGCGCGTCATGTCCTACGGCTCTATGGGCGGCGACGGCCAGCCGCAATTCCAGGCGCAGGTTCTCACCCGCATCCTGTTCGGCGACGGCATATCGCAGGCTTTGGACCGGCCGCGTTTCCGCTACGACAAGACATGGAAGGCGAAACGCGCGACGCTGAAGGTCGAGAACCGCTTCGATCCCTCGCTCGTCGCGCAACTCGAGAAGGCTGGCCACGAGATCGAGGTCAGCCCGCTGGCCTATGCCGATTCCTTCGGCCATGCGGGCGCGCTGTTGCGGAGCAAGAACGGCGAAATCGAAGCAGATCACGACCCGCGCGCCGACGGCGGGGCGGAGGGGATTTGATCCTGTCCGCGCGGGCGTCCGGTTTGCCCGAGAGAATTCAGACGCCTGCGATCTGCAGCGTGTGGCCGCCGTCGACCGCATAGGTCGCGCCGGTGATGTAGCTGCCGGCCTTGTTTGAGGCGAGCAGCAGCAGGGCGCCGTCGAGTTCGCCCTCGCGGCCGAAGCGGCGCATCGGAATGTGCTTCTGCATGTCGGCGCCGCCGCCGGTCAGCCAGTCCGAATTCATTTCCGTCGCGAAATAGCCGGGCGCGATCGCGTTGGCGCGGATGCCGTCGCGCGCGAATTCGAAGCCCATGACTTTCGTGAGTTGCATGACGCCGGCTTTCGCCACCGCATAGGCGCCGTTGGACCGGCCGACGCCGAACGACAGGATGGAGGCGAGATTGACGATCGCGCCTTTCTTTCCCGCCGCCTTCATGCGTTGCGCCGCCATCACGCCGATTTCCCAGACGGCGTCGAGATCGACGTCCATCGTCTCGCGCCAGCCGATCTTGTCTGCATCCATCAGACGCGAGGCGCGCGAGATGCCGGCGTTGTTGATGCAGATGGTGACGGTTCCGAGCGCCTCTTCCGTCGCGTCGAAGGCGCGTTTCATCGCATCGGCGTCGATCACGTCCGCTTCGAGCGCGATCGCCGCGCCGCCGGCGCCGTTGATCTCGGCCGCGAGCGCCTCGAGCCGGTCCCTGCGGCGCGCGACCAGCGCCACCTTTGCGCCATTGGCGGCGAGCACGCGCGCAAAGCGCTTGCCGAGACCGGACGAAGCGCCTGTCACGAGGGCGACTTCGCCGGAAAGGTCGAACAGGTCGGCGGCCTTCAGCGCTGGCGTCTCGGTCATGTCGCTCCCCGTGCGCGGGCGACGTATCGCCGCGCCTTGCTTTCTTCTCCCGCCTGTCTATCCAGAGGGGAGGAGCCGCGCAATTCGGCCGGCGGGCGGAGCAGGGGCGAGATGCAGGGGTCGCGCAGACTGGCCTTGGGATTTTCGGTCGTACTCGCCGCGCTGGCGATCTTCGATCTCGCCGTGGGCGCGCCGTCTCTCCGGCTCAACACCGATACCGGCGTCGTCCATGCGGCCGCCGCGGTCTGGGGCGTGATCGCGGCCTTTGCCGGCCGGCGCGCCTCAAACGTTTTCCTCACTTCGGTCGGCCTGCTTCTTTGCGTCGACGCCTTCATGCAGGCGACGCGCGGGCTGTCCTACCTGTCGTTCGACGCGATGCGCGGAACATTGCAGCCGATGGACAGGCCGGCGCGTTTCGTCGCCTGCCTGCCCTCGGCCGCGTTGGGGATATTCGCGCTCGTGTCGGGGCTCGTCCATGCGAACCGGGACGCGAAGCAGAACCGCGACGCGCCGCCGGAAAGCCCGTCGCTCACGCCGCCCGACTGATTTTCCGCGCCGGCGCATGGCGTATGGCCCGCGCGCCGGTCGCATGCAGGCGGCCTCGCGCATCGGCCAGCGCGCCCTCGCGCAGTTCCAGCCCGAGGAAGCGGTCGAGTTCGACGGGGCCGGGCATCTGCAGCCGTTCGGCCAGGCGGCGTTCGAAACCGAAACGCGCGTAATAGGGCGCGTCGCCGACGAGCAGGATCGCGCCGTGTCCGGCGGCTTTCGCACGCGAAATGGCTTCGCGCATCAGCGCGCCGCCGACGCCGTCGCAGCGCCGGTCTTCGGCGACCGCCAGCGGGCCGAGCAGCAGCGCGGAAACGCCGCCGGCCTCGACATGCCACAGCCGCACCGTGCCGATCACGCGGCCGGTTTCGTCGCGCGCGACGAGCGCGATCGCCGGAAGCCGGCCGGTGCGCAGCCGCTGCGAGGTCTTGCGAAAGCGGCCCGGACCCATGGCGGCGTCGAGCAGCTTTTCACGGGCAAAGACGTCCGTTGCGCGCTCCTCTCCGATCTGGAACGGGCGCGGCGGAAGACCTGCCTGGGGCAGGGCACGAGTCAGCACAGCAGAGGTCATCGCTTCCTCCATGAAGAGGCAGGACAACCCTCGCACCCATTCAGAATGGGCCGTCCGGGCAGGGGCTGGGCGAATCCTTCTCCCGCGCGGCGGGAGAAGGTGGGCCTTGCGAAGCAAGGCTCGGATGAGGGCGATCGGGTCACGGCGACTGCAGGTTTCGCAGTCGCAACTCCCTCACCCGTCATGCTGCGCATGACACCCTCTCCCGTTTCACGGGAGAGGGATTTCACGCGTCAGATCACATGCGTCTCGAGCGGCGGGAAGCCGTTGAAGCCGACGGCCGAATAGGTCGTCGTATAGGCGCCCGTGCCCTCGATCAGCACCTTCGATCCGATCTCGAGGCTGAACGGAAGGAAATAGGGATCCTTCTCGTAGAGCACGTCGACAGAATCGCAGGTCGGGCCCGCGAGCACGCAGGGCCCGATCTCGTCGCCGTCCCGCTCCGTGCGGATCGGGTAGCGGATCATCTCGTCCATCGTCTCGGCCAGTCCGTTGAACTTGCCGATGTCGAGATAGACCCAGCGCAGCTTGTCGTCGTCGGCCTTCTTCGAGACGAGAACGACTTCGGCCTCGATCATGCCGGCGGCGCCCACCATGCCGCGGCCCGGCTCGATGATCGTCTCCGGAATGCGGTTGCCGAAGTGCTTGCGCAGCGACCGGAAGATCGACTGGCCGTAGGCCTTCACCGCCGGCACGTCCTTCAGGTACTTCGTCGGGAAGCCGCCGCCGAGATTGACCATCGACAGGTGGATGCCGCGCTCCGCGAGATCGCGGAAGATCGTCGCCGCATCCTTCAGCGCGCCGTCCCACATCTTCGGATTGCGCTGCTGCGACCCGACGTGGAAGGAGACGCCATAGGCCGAGAGGCCGAGGCGATGGGCGTGCTCGAGCACGCGCGGCGCCATTTCCGGCGCACAGCCGAACTTGCGCGACAGCGGCCATTCGGCGCCGGCGCCGTTCGACAGGATGCGGCAGAACACCTTCGAGCCCGGCGCGACGCGCGCGATCTTCTCGACTTCGGCTTCGCAATCGACCGCGTAGAGCCGGATGCCGAGCGCGTAGGCGCGCGCGATGTCCTTCTCCTTCTTGATCGTGTTGCCGAAGGAGACGCGGTCGGGCGAGGCGCCGGCGGCGAGCGACTGCTCGATCTCGACGACGGAAGCCGTGTCGAAGCACGAGCCGAGCTCCGCCAGGAGCTTCAGCACCTGCGGTTCGGGATTGGCCTTCACGGCGTAGAAGACGCGCGTGTCCGGCAACGCCTTTGCGAAGGCGTTGTAATTGTCCCGCACGACGTCGAGGTCGACGACGAGGCAGGGTCCATTGTCACGTCCGGCTTCGCGTCGCGCCCGGAGGAATTCCAAGATTCGGTCGGTCATCGCCGCCTCCCCTACGAAGGGCGCGGTCTCCCGCGCCATACCAGTCAGCTTCGTGGCTGCGACCTGGCCCCGACCCGCGCGATGGAAACGCGGAAGCGGAGGGTTGACCCGCAGCCTGGATCGTCGACGGCAGGCCCGCAGGCCCGACGGAAACGATCGGGTGGTGCGCCGTTATGGACACGTATTCCCCGAATCGCGCAGGGCGGTTCGAGGTTCCTCGACGGGCCTCAACGGAGGTCGTCGCGGTTAGCGTGGCCATCGTTTGGAAGGAATACTCCCTTCCGCACGCCCGGCAAGAAAGACAAGCCTCTTCGGTGCGCCGGCCTTTGGAGGGGCCGACAGAGACCAAAAAAGCCCGGTCCGTCGTTGCTTTAAGTCGCGATCCCCCGCTCAGGCGGGGTTCGCCGGTTCGCCTCCGGCTGCCGGTTTTCTTGCAGCGGTTGACCGGCCTCTTGTCCGGATCCCCGCCGACCGACACACGACCACAGGCACGTGCGATTTGGGCAAGGCGGAACATACGGCGCTTTTTCCTAATGACAAGAAAAAATTGCGCCCGGGCCACATTAAATTTGTGGAAGGCGGCCCGGCGGCAGGCCTGTCCGTTCATCTTGCCTTCAGGCGGGCTGTTCATCATGCGCGCGCGCGGCGGCTTGCGGCCGCGTTTCAGACGGTCTACGAGCTTCAGCCACCCGCCCCCCAAGATATTCCGGACATGACAGAAACGACCCGTCGCACACTTCTCGGCGCCGCTTCTCTCGGCGTGGGTTCGCTCGTCTGGTCGGGAGCCCTGGGGCAGCCCGGACCGAAGCCGATCCAGGCGCAGCCGGCGACGCCGCCCGCTCCGCGGTTCGGGCTCGACGACGTTATCAAGCGGGCGCGCGAACTGGCCGCCGCGCCGTTCGACAAGACGATCGCCCGCCTGCCGGACGGGATCGAGACGCTGGATTTCGACGGCTGGCGCGACATCCGCTTCCGCACCGACAAGGCGATCTTCACGCAGCAGGGCAGTCCGTTCCGGCTGCAGCTCTTTCACCTCGGCCATCTGTTCCGCCGGCCGGTGACGATCAACACGATCCGCGACGGCATCGCCACGCCGATCCCCTATACCGGCGCGCTGTTCGACTATGGCCGCGCCAAGCTCGACAAGTCGTTGCCGGTGAACACCGGCTTTGCCGGCTTTCGCGTGCACTTTCCTCTGAACAATCCGGCCGTCAGCGACGAACTCGCCTCGTTCATCGGCGCGAGCTATTTCCGTTTCCTGGGTCGCGGCCAGAGCTACGGACTTTCCGCGCGTTCGCTCGCCGTGGAGACCGGCGGTCCGAAAGAGGAATTCCCCTTCTATCGCGAGTTCTGGATCGAAACGCCCGGACCGCGCGCCGACCGCATGACGATCTACGGCCTGATGGACGGCGTCTCGGTGACCGGCGCCTTCCGGTTCGATCTCATCCCCGGCGAAGACAGCGTGATGGAAGTGCGCTGCACGATGTTCCCGCGCCGATCCGGCGCCAAGTTCGGGATCGCGCCGCTGACCTCGATGTATTTTCTCGGCAACAACGACCGCCGGCCCAATTCCGATTTCCGCACGGAACTGCACGATTCCGACGGGTTGCAGATTCATACGCAATCCGGCGAATGGCTGTGGCGGCCGCTGCGCAATCCGGTCGGCGCGGTCGCCATCTCGTCGTTCATCGACAAGGGCACGCGCGGCTTTGGCCTGATGCAGCGAGACCGCAAGTTCTCGAGCTACCAGGATCTCGACCTGAACTACCAGTTGCGGCCGAGCTACTGGGTCGAGCCGATCGACTCGTTCCCGCCCGGGCGCGTGGAACTGGTGGAACTGCCGACGGGCGACGAGACGAACGACAATATCGTCGCGTCCTTCGTGGCGGACGAGCCCATCGAGCAGAACAAGCCGATCTCCTACGAGTACCGGATCGTCTCGGGGCTCAACATGGCGCGGCTGTCGCCGAACGGACGCACGGCCTACACGTTCCAGGCGCCGGCGCGCGCGCTCGGGTCCCGCGAAACGCCGCCCGACGGATCGCGCCGTTTCCTGATCGATTTCTCGGGCGGCGAACTCGCCTATTTCTCTCAGGACACGGGCCTCGTCGAGCCGGTCGTGACGATCTCGAACGGCTCCGTCATCCGCGCCTTCCTGATGCCGAACCCGCATGTGAAGGGCGTGCGCGCCATCGTCGACGTGCAGACGCCGATCGGACAGGTCGGCGACATCCGCGTGTTCCTGCGCGCCAACGGCCGCCTGCTGACGGAAACCTGGACGTTCCCCTGGACGCCGCTGTGAGCCAATTCTCCATCCGGCAGGGGCGCGTCCGCGACCTCGACCGACTGGTGGAGATCGAGAAGGCGGCTTTCGAAACCGATCTTCTGTCGCGCGAGAGTTTCGCGCACGCGCTCGAAAGCAAGGCGTCCCTGCTGCTGGTGGCGACGCGCGAGAGCGCCGCCGACGGCTATGCGCTCCTGCATTTTCGCAGCAATTCGAAGAAGTGCCGGCTGTTCTCGCTCGCCCGCCATCCCGGCGCGCCGCACGGCTGCGGCCGCGCGTTGCTGGCGGGCGCGGAACGCGCGGCGCGCCGGCGCGGGCTGGTCGCGATGCGGCTCGAAGTGCGCGAGACCAACGCGCCCGCAATTGCGCTCTACGAAGGCGCCGGCTTCCGCCGGATCGGGCGTTACGAGAATTACTACGAGGACGGCGCGCCGGCGCTGCGTTTCGAGAAGGCGCTGGTCAAAGCTCCGGCTCGCGGCCGAGCAGGGAAAGATCGAAAGCCTCCACGTCGCGCAGCAATTCGATGAAGGCGGTGGCGCCGTAGTCGGCGGCGGCGTCGCCCTTGTCCGACGTGGCGATGGAGGCGTCGCCCATCGCGCCCGAGGTCGACAGGTCTTCGGCCATCCAGCCGAAGCCAACTGGCTTGATGGCGCGCAACCAGGTGAACTCGCGCTCCATGTCGAGGCTCGACGGGCGGAAGTCGTCGGCCAGATTCATCCGTACCAGGTCGGGCCGGAAACCGAGCATCAGCGACGTCTCGATGTCGCCGCCGTGGATGCCGTGCGCCTGCTCGCGCTCCGAGAAAAGGTCGTCGGCATAGCCGAAGCGGCCCCATGACACCGGCGCGACCAGCATGTTGCAGCGCGCGCGCAGATCGAGCGCGATCTGCGTCATGACTGCCGAATTGCCCCCGTGTGAATTGACGATGACCAGCTTGCGGCAGCCGGCGCGCGCCACGCTCTCGCCGATGGCCGTCCAGGCGCGCGCCGCCACATCGGCGGGCAGCGACAGCGTGCCGGGAAAATTCGTATGCTCCTGCGAGGCGCCGATCGACTGGACCGGCAGGAACAGCACGTCGAGGTCGTCCGGCAACCGCTCGATCACCCTGTCGAGATAGCCCCGCATGATGAAGGCGTCGACGCCGGTCGGCAGGTGCGGCCCATGCTGCTCGACGGCCGCGACCGGCAGGACCGCGATCATGTTGGCCATGTCGGCGTCGCGAAAATCGAGCGCGCTCATCTCGGTCCACAATCGCGTGCACGGCATGGCTTTCCTGTCCTGAAGCGCCTTTCGGTGCGACTATGAAAGGCGCGCGGCTTGCGGTCCAGCCGCGTCATTGACGCGCCGAATTCAGTATGTAATACGTATTGCATATTATCGAGACGATTTCTTGGCGATCCGCAGTTTCAGGGACAGGGCGACCGAAGCGTTTTTCGCGACGGGCCGCACCAAGGCGGGATGGCAGTCGTTAGCGGCCGTCGCCGGCAGGAAACTGGACATGCTCGACGCTGCATTGTCGCTGGACGATCTGAAAAGCCCGCCTGGCAACCAGCTCGAGGCGCTGTCCGGGAACCGGAAGGGCCAGCATTCGATACGCGTCAACCAGCAATGGCGGGTCTGCTTCGTGTGGACCGCCGCTGGCCCTGCGGATGTTGAAATCGTCGACTACCACTAGGAATGGATCATGCGCGTAAAGACCCATCCCGGCGAAATTCTCGGCGAGGAGTTCATGAAGCCGCTCGGACTGAGCGCCAACAGGCTGGGGGAGGAGATCGGCGTACCCGCCAACCGGTTGAGCGAGATCGTGCGCGGACGGCGCGGCGTGACGGCCGACACGGCGATCCGCCTTGCGCGCCGCTTCGGCACGACGCCGGATTTCTGGATGAACCTGCAGGTGAGCCACGACCTTTCGCTCGCCTTTCAGGAAAACGACTATTCTTCCGTCAAGAAGCGAGGCGCCGCCTGAGCGCCGACCGTCGCTTGCCGTGTCCGGCAAGTAAGGCCAAAAATCCGTCTGTCGTCATTCCGGGGGCCCGCATCGGCCGAGGAGGTTCAGTGCCCAGAAAGTTCCTTATTGCGGCGCTGGCCGTTCTCGCCCTGGCGGCCTCGCAGATCGTGCCGGCGCGCGCACTCGACAAGGTCTCGTTCGCCACGAACTGGCTGGCGGAGGCGGAGCACGGCGGCTTCTATCAGGCGGTCGTGGACGGCACCTACGCGAAATACGGGCTCGACGTGAAGATCGTGCCGGGCGGACCGCAAGCAAACAACCGTCTGCTGATGATTTCCGGCAAGGTGGATTTCTTCATGGGCGCCAACATGATCCAGGCGCTGGACGCGGTGAAGCAGGGCATACCGACGCTCGCCGTCGCGTCCATGTTCCAGAAGGACCCGATCATCTACATGTCGCATCCGGGCGTCGGTCTCGACCGGATCGAGGATCTTTCGAAGGCGAGCGCCTATCTCGTCGGCAAGGACAATCTCGTCACGGCCTTCCAGTGGGCGAAGCAGAGCTACGGCTTCAAAGAAGAGCGGGTGAAGCCGTACAATTTCAATCCGGCGCCCTTCATCGCCGACAAGACTTCCGTGCAGCAGGGCTATCTCACCTCCGAACCTTTCGAGGTGGAGAAGCAGGGCGGCTTCCGGCCGAACGTGTTCCTGATCGCCGACTATGGATGGGATTCATATTCGACGACGATCGAGACCCGCGCCGATGTGGTCGCGAAAAATCCCGACATGGTGCAGCGTTTCGTCGATGCTTCGGCTATCGGCTGGTACAATTATCTCCATGGCGACAATTCCGCCGCCAACGCGGCGATCAAGAAAGACAACCCGGACATTACCGACGCGCAGATCGCCTATTCGATCGCCAAGATGAAGGAATACGGCATCGTCGATTCCGGCGACTCGCTCGCCAAGGGCATCGGCGCCATGACCGATGAGCGGATGAAGAGTTTCTTCGACAAGATGACGAAGGCCGGCGTCGTCGATCCGAAGGTCGATTATCGCAAGGCCTACACGCTGCAATTCGTCAACAAGGGCGTGGGCGTCGACCTGCGTCCGAAGAAGTGAGCGTGACGCCGCTGGTGCGCCTCAGGGGCGTCGAGAAGACATTCGCGAGCGGCGTGCAGGCGCTGGCGGGCCTGGACCTCGATGTCAACGAAGGCGAGTTTTTGTCGCTGCTCGGCCCCTCGGGCTGCGGCAAGTCGACGGCGCTGCGGATTCTCGCGGGTCTCGGCGAACCGAACGCCGGCTCGGTCGAATGGCGCGACGGCGAGAAACCGGAGATCGGCTTCGTGTTCCAGGAGCCGACCCTGATGCCGTGGGCGAATGTCGCCAAGAACGTCTTCCTGCCGCTGCGCCTGAAAGGCGTTTCGTGGCGCGACGCCGCGCCGAAGATCGAGGAGGCGCTGGCCGGCGTGGGGCTTTCCGGCTTCGGCGGCGCCTTCCCGCGCGAGTTGTCGGGCGGCATGCGGATGCGCGTTTCGATCGCCCGCGCGCTCGTCACGCGGCCGCCGCTACTCCTGATGGACGAACCCTTCGCGGCGCTGGACGAGATCACGCGGTTCAAACTCAACGACGATCTGCTGGCGCTGGCCGCGCAATTGCGCACGACTGTCGTGTTCGTCACGCATTCGATTTTCGAGAGCGTCTATCTTTCCTCGCGTATCGCCGTATTCGCGGCGCGGCCGGGCCGCGTGACGGATGTGATCGACATCGACGCGCCGCAACCGCGCCATGCCGCCTTCCGTCATTCCCCGGAATTTTCCGATTGCGCGCGACGCGCGTCGGCGGCGCTCGACGCGGCGGTCGAGGGGCGCGCGGCATGAGCGCTGGAACGAATCAAGATCCGTCGTTGCGAGCGAAGCGAAGCAATCCAGAAACGCAGTCCGGCTCTGGATTGCTTCGTCGCGTCGCTCCTCGCAATGGCGGTTTTCTCGAAATCGTCGTGCCCCTGGCGATCTTCCTCGCCGCGCTCGGCGCGTGGGAAGCAACCGTGCGCATCGCGGCGATCCCATCCTACATCCTGCCGGCGCCGAGCCTGATCGGCGAGACCCTGGTCAAGGACTGGGGCGTGCTGTCGTCGTCGCTGCTCGTCACGCTGTCCATCACCTTCGAGGCCATGCTCGCCGCGACGATCGGCGGCGTCCTGCTCGCCATTCTGCTGGCGCAATCGAAATGGATCGAGCGGGCCTTCCTGCCCTTCGCCATCGTGCTGCAGGTCACGCCGGTCATCGCCATCGCGCCGCTGCTGCTGGTCTGGCTCGAACCCTCGACCGCGGTGCTGGTCTGCGCGTTCCTCGTCGCCTTCTTCCCGGTGCTGGCCAATACGGCGATGGGGCTGGCCTCGACCGATCACAATCTTGTCGACCTGTTCGAAATCTATCGCGCGCCCCGCTGGAAGACCCTGTTGCTGCTGCGCCTGCCCTCTGCGTTGCCCTATTTCTTCTCGGGTCTCCGGATCGCCGGCGGGCTGGCGCTGATCGGCGCCATCGTGGCGGAACTGGCGGCCGGCGCGGCTGGCCAGGGCTCGGGCCTCGCCTTTCGCATCGTCGAGGCCGGCTTCCGGCTCAACATTCCGCGCATGTTCGCGGCGCTGGCGCTGATTTCCGCAACGGGCATCGCCATCTACGCCTTCTTCTCGCTGTTGTCCGCGCTGTTCCTCGGGCGCTGGCACGAGAGCGCGGGCGGCCGGGAGCGGTAGTCCGGGCGAAGTCGTCCGTCATGTCTCCCGAACATGGCCGCTGCCCGCTTGCCTTTTCCGCCCCTTCGCCGGTCGCCACGCACGAGCGACGCAGCTAGAAGGGCGCATGGCGCTCACCTTCCCACGCAGGCCCCCGGGCGCCGCGCCGCGCGTCTCGCTGGAGACCGTGGACGCGGCGGAATCGGCGTCGCGCCGGCGCGGCATCTTCCTGATGTGCTGCGCGCTGATCTGCTTCGCCTGCCTTGACGCAACCGGCAAATGGCTCGTGCGCCATGTGCCGGTGTGGGAAATCGTCTGGTCGCGCTACGTCGGCGCGACGATCCTGATGCTGATCTTCACCAATCCCTGGCGCATAACGGGATCGCTCAAGACACAGCGTCCTCTGCTCCAGTGCACGCGCGCGCT
Organism: Beijerinckiaceae bacterium; assembly: GCA_046349215.1. GTDB lineage: Bacteria > Pseudomonadota > Alphaproteobacteria > Rhizobiales > Beijerinckiaceae > JAJXWB01. Next base: position 116,058 of record JAXMCV010000004.1, on the reverse strand, counting down.
GCTCCTGTTCGGATCGACGGCGCTCAATTTTCTCGCGCTCAGGACGCTGCAGCTCGCCGACACGATGGCGATCGCCTTCGCTCTGCCGCTGGTCGTGTCGCTGCTCGCAGGCCCCGTGCTCGGCGAATGGGTCGGTCCGCGCCGGCTGATCGCCATCTGCATCGGCTTCATCGGCGTGCTGATCGTGGTCAGGCCCGGCGTCGGCGTCATCCAGCCCGGCATGCTGTTCTCGATCGCCGGCCTGTTCTGCTACGCCTTCTACAACATGTTCACGCGCCTGATCTCGGCGACCGATCCGGCGACGACGACCAATTTCTTTTCAGCCATTTCCGGCTGGGTGATCCTCACGCCCTTCCTGCCGTTCTTCTGGGTGTGGCCGGATCATTGGGGCGTCTGGCTCGGGCTGGCGGCGACCGGATTCTTCGGTGGCTTCGGGCACTACCTGCTCATCCTCGCGCACGGCCGCGCGCCGGCCGCCGTGCTCGCGCCCTACGTCTATACGCAGATCATGTGGATGACGGCGCTCGGCTTCATCGTGTTCGGCGACGTGCCGGGCCTCTACACGGCGATCGGCGCGGCGATCGTGGTGAGCTCGGGCCTGTATCTGTTCTATCGCGAGCGGGTGATCGCGAAGAAGGGGTGAGGCCGCCGTGTCATTCCCGACGCCTGGGAAGCAGGCGATCGGGAATCCAGAGCAAACGACGAATGCCGGGGAACTGGATTCCCGCTTTCGCGGGAATGACAGAGTCCTATTCCTTCACCGCGCCGGTCATCGCCGAGACGTAGTACTCCACGAAGAAGGAATAGAGGATCACCAGCGGCAGCGAGCCGACCAGCGCGCCGGCCATCAGCGAGCCCCAGCGGTAGATGTCGCCGTCGACGAATTCATTGACGATGGCGACCGGCACCGTCTTGTTCTGCACGGACGTGATGAATGTCAGCGCGTAGATGAACTCGTTCCAGCACAATGTCAGCGAGAAGATGCCGGCCGAGATCAGGCCGGGCACGGCCAGCGGCAGGATGATGCGGGTGAGGATCTGCAGGCGGGAGGCGCCGTCGATCAATGCGCATTCCTCGAGCTCGTAGGGGATGGTCTTGAAATAGCCCATCAGCAGCCAGGTCGAGAAGGGAATGAGGATGGTCGGATAGACCAGCACCAGCGCCATCGGCGAATCGAACAGGCCGTAGGCCTGCACGATGGTGGCCAGCGGAATGAACAGGATCGACGGCGGCACGAGATAGGCGAGAAAGATGAGGCCGCCCGTCAGTTCCGCGCCGCGGAAGCGCAGCCGCACGATGGCGTAGGCGGCCATGACGCTGGCGACCAGCGACACGAAGGTGGCCAGCACCGAGACATACATCGTGTTCCACAGCCACAGCGGGTAGCGCGTCTCGAACAGCAGCTTGTGAATGTGCTTGAACGTCGGCTCGACGACCCAGAACGGGTTGTAGGTGTTCATGTCGATGAGCTGCGCGTCCGGTTTGATGGCGGTCAGCACCATCCAGTAGAACGGAAACAGCAGCACGATCAGGATCAGCGACAGCGGAATCCATGTCGTGACGACGCGCCTGGGCAGCGTGTCGAGATAGCTCATGCCCTCCGAGGAATCGGCGAGATTGGTCTTGGCCAGTCGTTCCGACAGGTTCGACAGGTCCGACACCTCGGTCGACAGTTTCGAGGCCTCAGTCATTGTCGCCGCCCTGCTGCCACTTGCGCCTCTGAAGGCCGAACCACGAAACCATGATGGCAGCCAGAAGGAAGGGGATCATCGCGGTCGAGATCGCCGCGCCTTCTCCCAGATTGCCGCCGAGAATGGCGCGCTGGTAGGACAGCGTCGCCATGAGATGCGTGGCGTTGACCGGACCGCCGCGCGTCATCGCCCAGATGAGCTGGAAGTCGGTGAAGGTGAACAGCACCGAAAATGTCATCACGACCGCGATGATCGGGGTCAGAAGCGGATAGGTGACGAAGCGGAAGTTCTGCCAGCGCGAGGCGCCGTCGATGGTCGCGGCCTCGTAGAGCGAGGGCGACACGGTCTGTAGGCCGGCCAGCAGCGTGATGGCGACGAAGGGCACGCCGCGCCAGATGTTGGCGACGATCAGGCACCAGCGCGCGTTCCACGGGTCGCCGAGGAAGTTGATGTTGCGGTCGATGATGCCGAGCTTGATGAGCGACCACGAGATGATCGAGAACTGCGAATCGTAGATCCACCAGAAGGCGATGGCCGACAGCACGGTCGGCACGATGTAGGGGATCAGCACGATCGAGCGCAGCAGCGCCTTCATCGGCAGGTTCTTGTTGAGCAGCAGCGCCAGATAGAGGCCAAGCGCGAATTTCACGATCGAGGCGATGACCGTGTAGCCCACGGTGAAGGCGACCGCGCCCCAGAATATCTTGTCGTCGCTCAGCCAGTCGTAGTTCTCGATGCCGACGAACGAACCCGACTTGCCGATCTTGGAATCGGTGAAGGACAGCCAGACGCCGAGGCCGAGCGGATAGGCGAGGAAGGCGATGAGGATCGCCGCCGCCGGCATCATGAACCAGAGGCCCATCCAGTCGCGGTGGGAGCGCAGCCTTTCCCAGGCCGTCCTGCCGGTTGCCGTACTCGGGATCGCCGCGTCGGTCATCTTCAAATCCTGCCGGTGGTCATGGCCGGGCTCGTCCCGGCCATCCACGTCGTTGGATACACGCGCGCCCGATGGTCAGGCGCCTGCTTCTCGTTCGTCGCCGTTCGTCGCCGCGTGGATGCCCGGGACAAGCCCGGGCATGACGCGTCCGAGGTCAGCGGCGCGTGCTCACCTGAAGATGCGCTGCGCCGCGCGTTCGGCGGTCTTCATCGTCGTCTTCACGTCTTCCTGTCCGGTGCAATAGCGCGCGAACATGTCGACCACGATGAATTCCGCCATGGCGGCGGCGACCTTCGGGCTCAGCGTGCCGAGGCCCGATGCAGGCAGCGTGCGCTTGGCCGCGTCGCGGAACACGGTCGTCTTCGGGTCGGCGGTCCAGACCGGGTTCTTGTCGTAGGCGGCCAGCGTGTGGGACAGGTAGCCCTGCGCGCCTTCCAGCCACGGGTTGTAGTTCTGCGCTTCCATCATGAAGGCGACGAAGGCCTTCGCCGTGTTCGGCACCTTGGTGAAATTGAAGGCGAAGATCGGGAAGACGAGCTGCAGCTCAGTCGGCTTGCCGATCGGACCCACCGGGAAATAGGCGTGGTCCATGTCCTCGGCGATCGCCTTCTGCTTGGCGTCGCCCTGCGCGCCGGCGGTCTTGGCGGCGACGTAGATCGAGATGCCGTTGGCGGTCAGGTGCAGGTCGCCGGCGAGGAACGCCTTGTTGTTGGACGAATCGTTCCACGAGGCGCAGCCCTCGATGAAATTGTCCGACAGGGCTTTGCAATATTCCAGAGCCTTGGCCGTTTCCGGCGAGTTGATGATGATCTTGTCATCCTTGTCGACCAGCCAGGCGTTGTGGCTCCACAGCATCCAGTGCAGCCATGCATTGCCGTCGCCGGACGCGTGGCCGAGCGCGAAGCCCGGAGGCGTATTGTTCTTCTTCAGCGCCTTGTTGAGTTCGAGGAAGCCCGGCAGGTCTTTCGGGATTTCCTTGAAGCCGGCCTTGTTGATCGAGGAGATGCGGTAGTTGATGTAGCCGCCGTTGACCGCAACGGGAATGGCGACCCATTTGCCGGCTGACTTGCCGTAGGCTTCGGCCGCCGGGAACCAGCCGCCGTATTTCTTGCCGAGATAGTCGGCGACGTCCTGCATCGGCAGGCACTTCTCGGGGAAGAGCTGCGGCGTCGAATGCAGCGACCAGATGAGGTCGGGGCCGGTGCCGGTATTGGCGGCGACCGAGGCCTTCGGCTGGATGTCGTCGAAGCTCTCGTTCGAGATGTTGACCTTGACGTTCATCGCCTTCGAGAAGGCGTCGACCATCTTCATGAAGGCGTCGTCTTCCGCCTGCACGAAGCGCTTCCAGCGCAGAACGTTCAGCGTGGCGCCGGGTTCGACCTTCCACGGGCTCTCCTGCGCGAAGGCGCGCGCCATGTCGAGCAGCGTGCCGCCGGCCAGACCGGTTGCCGCGGCGCCTTTCACCAGTGAACGGCGGGTAATGAGCGTCATGTCTTCCTCCTCAGGATTTTTGGGTTTCTTGGATTTCGGTCCGCCGCTCAGGCGGCAAGCGTCTTGCCCGTATCCGGATCGAACAGGTGGACCAGCTTCGGGTTGCAGGCGACGCGAATCGTGTCGCCTGGATTTGGCATCACGCGGTCGCGGAACAGGCAGATGATTTCCTGGCCGCCCGACTTGGCGACGATCTGCGTCTCCGAACCCATCGGTTCGACGACGACGACATCGACCGACGCGCCCGATCCGTCCGACACGAGATGCTCCGGACGTACGCCCAGCACGACCGGCCTGCCCTCGCTGGCGGCAGGCGCGGAAGCGACGGGAAGCGACAGGCCGGAATCGGACTTGAAGATCGCGCCCGAACCGTTGGAGGCGAGGTTGCCCTTCAGGAAATTCATCGCCGGCGAACCGATGAAGCCTGCCACGAACATGTTGCCCGGCCGGTCGTAGAGGTCGAGCGGCGCGCCGATCTGCTCGACGATGCCGTCGTGCATGACGACGATCTTGTCGGCCATGGTCATGGCCTCGATCTGGTCGTGCGTGACATAGACGGTCGTCGTCTTCAGGCGCTGGTGCAGTTCCTTGATCTCGGTGCGCATGGCGACGCGCAGCTTGGCGTCCAGGTTCGACAGCGGCTCGTCGAACAGGAAGACCTGCGGATCGCGCACGATGGCGCGGCCCATGGCGACGCGCTGCCGCTGGCCGCCGGAGAGCTGGCGCGGATAGCGATCAAGAAGCGGTTTGAGGCCGAGAATGTCGGCTGCCTTCGAAACCCGGCTCTCGATCTCGGCCTTGTCGGCCTTCCGCAGCTTCAGCGAGAAACCCATGTTGTCGTAGACAGTCATGTGCGGATAGAGCGCGTAGTTCTGGAACACCATCGCAATGTCGCGCTCTTTCGGCGGCACGTCGTTGACGACCCGACCGCCGATCCGGATCTCGCCGCCGGTAATGTTCTCGAGCCCGGCGATCATGCGCAGCAAGGTGGACTTTCCGCAGCCGGACGGTCCCACGAGCACCACGAATTCGCCGTCGGCGATCTCCACATTCACGCCGTGAATGACGGCCGTCGCCCCATATGCCTTGCGAACGTCGCGGATTTCCACCGACGCCATGAACGTCTCCCTCTCTGGCGTCTTTTCGCGCCTTGCGTAAAGTCCCGCTTCCGGCCGGCTTGCCGGGTCCCGGACGCTCGCGCATGATGCATCCGGCGAGGTAGAATGCAAGCATGCATCCTCCCATCATGCTGAAATGAGAGTGGTCCCTGTGGCGGAATTCGAAGCCCTCATGTTCAACCCCATGCCCCCCAAGGTGGTCGCGGGCATCGAGGCGATCTGCAAGCTTCACAAATTGTGGGAGGCGGCGGACCGGGAGAAGGCGCTGGCCGAGGTCGCTCCCCGCATCCAGGCGATCGCCGCCGGCGGCGGCCACGCTCGCCTCGACGGGGCGATGATGTCGCGCTTTCCCAAGCTGAAGATCGTCTCGTCCTTCGGGGTCGGCTACGATCACATCGACGCCGTTTGGGCCGGGCAGAACGGGATTGTCGTCACCAACACGCCGGACGTCCTGAACGACGAGGTGGCCGATACGACCATGGGGCTGATCCTGTGCGCGGTGAGGCAGATGCCGCAGGCCGACCGTTTCGTGCGCGAGGGCAGGTGGCTGAAGGGGGCGTTTCCGCTGACGGCCTCGCTGCGCGGCCGCACGCTCGGCATCCTCGGGCTTGGCCGAATCGGCCGGACGATCGCGCGGCGCGCCGAGGCCTTCGGCATGAAGATCGTCTATCACGGCCGCCGGCCGCAGCACGAAGCCTCCTATCCCTACTTTCCGACCCTCGTCGGCATGGCGCGCGCCTGCGACATCCTGGTGGCGATCACGCCCGGCGGGCCGGAAACGAAGCACCTGATCAATGCGGAAGTGCTGGAAGCGCTCGGGCCGAATGGAATCTTCATCAACGTGGCCCGCGGTTCGGTCTGCGACGAGCAGGCGCTGATCGCGGCGCTGCGCGACCGCAAGATCCTGACTGCCGGCCTGGACGTATTCGAGCACGAACCCGACGTGCCCCGGGAATTGCTCGAAATGGAGCATGTGGTCTTGCTGCCGCACGTCGGATCGGGGACAAACCATACACGCGACGCAATGGGCCGACTCGTGGTCGACAACATTGCCTCGTTCATCCGGGACGGCGCGCCCCTTACGCCGGTTCCGGAGACGCCGTGGCCGGCCGCGCGGGCGTCCTGATTTCGAGACGAGGGGCAGGGAGACCGGCGTGGCCGCCATTCATTTCGCACCCCTTTGCGTGATCGCCGGACTGATTGCGCCGCTTGCGCCGGCCAACGCGCTCGACGTGTCGAGCGTGCAGCGCGCCATAGGAAGCTGGGAGCTCAGCCGGGACAACGGCCAGCGCAAATGCGCGATCCAGTTGCGCGCCGAACCGACGGCGGGCGGAAATGCGATCGGATTGCCCGCGACCTGTCGAAACGCGATTCCCGCTGTCGGCAATGTCGCGGCCTGGAATCTCACGCCTGCCGGCCGCATCGATCTTCTCAGCCAGACGGGCGTCGCGATCCTGTCCTTTTCCGCACAGAAGAATGCGATGGTCGCGACCGGCGCCGGCGGCGAGACCTATGTCCTGATGACAGCGGCGGATGTCGCGCAAGGCGCGGCGCGTCCAACCGGCGTCGCGCCGGCCCCGGCGGGACCGGCCGTACGGCCCGGCGACGTGCCCGGCCGCTATGCGGTGCTGCGCGAAGGCACGAAGGACACGGGTTGCATGCTGACGCTCGACAGCGGCGCGCGCGGCGGCGGTTCGCGCGCGCAACTCGCGCCCGCTTGCCGCGACAACGGCTTCGTGATCTTCGATCCGCAGTCCTGGGCGTTTGTCGGCGGCAAGCTGAAGCTCACCGCGCGCAAGGGTCATTCCGCGACCTTCGAGATGACGGCCGACGGAACATGGCAGAAGGATCCCAAGGAAGGCGGCAAGCCGCTCGGTTTCAGAAAGATGTGATGATGAGCCATTTCATTTCAAGAATTTGCCTCGCACTCGCGGGGGCTGCGCTTTTCGCGTCCACGTCCCTTGCCCAGAACGCCCGGCCAGTCGCCCAGGCGCCGGCTGCGCCGGCCCAGGGCGCCAGGCCCGGCGCGCCGGCGGCGCCTGCGCCAGCCGCGCCTGTCTCCAACGATCCGGAGACGACGACATCCACCTACGGCGACTGGCTCCTTCGCTGCCAGCGGGTGCAGGACGGCGCCGCCACGCGGCGCAATTGCGAGGTCGCCCAGGCGGTCTCGGTCAAGGGCCAGAATACGCCAATCGCGCAGATCGCCTTCGGCAGGATCAACGCCAACGATCCCTTGCGCGTCACCGTCGTGATGCCACACGACGTCTCGTTCCCGAGCACGATCCGCATCGCCATGGACGAGAAGGACACGCAACCGACAGAACTCGCCTGGACGCGCTGCCTCCCCGTCGGCTGCTTCGCCAGCGGCGGGCCGAGCGCCGATGCGCTCAAGAAATGGCGGGCGAGTTCGGAATCCGGCCGACTGATCGTACGCAGCGGCGGCGGGCAGGACGTGGCGATCCTGTTCTCGTTCCGCGGACTCGCGCAGGCGCTCGACGCGCTGGCGAAGGAGAAGTGATCAGGAGTCTTTCGCGCGTCGCCTGAAGGCTGCGTCGAGAGCCAGTCCCAACGCGATCCCGGCCGCATAGGCGACGAGATTGGAAAGGGCGAAGACCTTTCCAATCAGCAGCCTGCCGGTGAGCGTCGCGCGGAATGCGTCCAGCCAGCCGAAACCCAGCAGGCGCGAGAATTCCACGGCAATGGCGATCAGCGCAGCGAACGCCGCTGTGCGCGCCGGACCGAGGCGGGGGGCGACGATGGCTATTGCCAGATAGAGCGCCGTCGCCCACAGCGCCGAACCCAGATATTTCCAGACGAAGAAGGGCAGGTCTTCGCCAGGCCGCAGCGCCCGGACGCCGAGGCCGATCGCAATGACCAGCCCAAGCGCCAGAAGGCGCTGCGCCATGCTCACGCGACCTTGCCGCCGAGTTCGTCCGCAATATGCGTGCGGATGATGTCGTCGAACGAGGTTTCCGCGACGAAGCCGAGATCCTTCGCGCGTTGCGCGACGAATTTCTCCGGCCAACCCGAGACGATCTTCGCGATCATCTCGTCGGGCTTGCGTTCGATCAGCGCCACCGCCTTGTCGCCGGCGACGCGGCGCAGGGCCTCGATCTGTTCGCCAACGGTCACCGAGACTCCGGGCATGGTGAGGTTGCGACGCGGACCGACCTTCTCGCCATCGATTGTCGCGGCATGCAGCAGGAAGCCGACGGCGGCGCGCGGCGTCGCATGGGTGTGGCGTACGGTTTCAGGCACGGGCAGCACGGCCTTCTGGCCGACCAGCGGTTCGCGGATGATGTTGGAGAAGAAGCCCGAGGCCGCCGCGTTAGGCTTGCCCGGACGCACGCAGATCGTCGGCAGCCGGATGCCGATCCCGTCGAGAAAACCCTTGCGCGTGTAGTCGGACAGCAGCATTTCGCCGATCGCCTTCTGCGTGCCGTAGCTGGTCAGTGGCGTCAGATGGAAATCGTCGTGGATGCCGTCGGGGAAAGGCGCGCCGAACACGGCGACCGACGAGGTGAAGACGAGGCGCGGCTTGTAGGCGCCGTCGGACTTCAGGTTCTCGGCGCGGATGGCGTCCACGAGATGGCGCGTGCCGTCGAGGTTGATCGCATAGCCCTTGTCGAAATTCTGCTCGGCCTCGCCGGAGACGATCGCCGCCAGATGGAAGACCACATCGGGGCGCGAGGCGATGAGGCGCGGCGCGAGCCGCGCGTCCGAAATGTCGGCGGCCTCGCCGGTCGCCTTGAACGGCGCGCCGGCCAGCGACGGGGCGACGATATCGACCATGTGCAGTTCGGAAATCTTCCTGCCGCCGAGAGAGCCATCGTGGGCGAGGCGCTCGCATAATTTGCGTCCGACCATGCCGGCTGCGCCGAGAACGAGAACTTTCATCGTGTTTCCTCCGTTTCCTGACGACCGGGACATATTCGCCACAGTCGACCTCGAGTATGTTGCGTCGCACAATCAGGCTATTGATAAGTCTATATTTTTGCATCCGTGCAAATTGATCTGTTCATGCTCTGGCAAGGAATTTGGCCACAACCGGGCGCTTCCTGCCTTTTTCTGCCCACACTGACCCTTCAACAGGCCGCTCCCGGCTGGGACCCCCGCCCAGATCTCAGGAGAACATGTTGAAAAAGATTCTGATCGTCGCCTCGCTTTCGATTCTGGCGAGCGGCGCCGCCGAAGCCGCGTGGACCGGCAAGGCGTCCTACTACGGCGGCCGCGGCCGCACCGCCAGCGGCGCCCATATCGGCGCCTATACCGCCGCCCATCGGAGCCTTCCCTTCGGCACCAAGATCAAGGTCACCAACCTCCACAATTCGCGTTCGGTGGTCGTGACGGTCAACGACCGCGGCCCGTTCGTGCGCGGCCGCATCGTCGACGTCTCGACCGGCGCGGCCGGCGTGCTCGGCATGCGCAGCGCCGGCGTCGCCCCCGTGCGCGTGGAAGTCGTCTCGAACTGACATGTGCGAACGCGCCTTTCCGCGCGCCTAGATCGTCATGCCGCCGTCGACCATGTACATCTGGCCTGTCGTGAAGGCGGCTTCGTCGGACGCGAGGTAAGTCGCGATCATGGCGATCTCGCGCGCCGTGCCGAGCCGGCCCATCGGCTGGCGCGCCACGAAGGACTGGCGCGCCGCTTCCTCGGTGACGCCGGTCGTGGCCGCGAGCGTCTTGATGCGCTGGTCCAGTGACGGGCTCTGCACCGTGCCCGGCCCGATGGCGTTGCAGCGGATGTTCTTGCCGATGTAGTCGGCTGCCACCGCCTTGGTGAGGCCGATGACGGCCGCCTTCGACGCGCCATAGACGTGCCGGTTCGGCAGGCCGCGCACCGACGAGGCGATCGAGGATATGTTGACGATCGACCCGCCGCCGCGCGCGATCATGCCCGGCAGGAAGGCGCGGATCGTCCTGTGCATGGATTTCACGTTCAGGTCGAACGAGAAGTCCCAGTCGGCGTCGCTCGTCGTCGTCGCCGTACCGTGATGCACGAAGCCGGCGCAATTGAACAGAATGTCGATCCCGCCGACGCTTTTCGCCATCGCGTCGACGGCTTCGGTCGACAGCACGTCGAGCTTGCGGCAATCGGCGCCCTTCAGCGGCGCGAGATTGGCCTCGTTGAGGTCGGTCGCGATCACATGCGCGCCTTCCTCGAGGAAGGCTTGCGCGACCGCCTGCCCGATGCCGGCGCCCGAAGCCGTGCAGAATGCGATCTTGCCCTTCAATCGTCCCGCCATGTTCGTTTCTCCTTACGATCCGAGTTTCTTGACCATGTTGACCTTCACGCGGTCGCTCAATTGCTCGCGCGATTCCTCGACAAATCCCTGCCGCGCATACCAGGCGATGTTGCCGGCATAGACGCTCGCCGTATAGAGCCGGATCGTATCGCGTGCGTTCTCGCGCGCACGCTCGTGCGCGAATTCGAGCAATCTCCGCCCGACGCCGCGCCCGCGCGCGCGCGGATGCGAGGCGACGCTCCAGATCAGCATGTCGACCGGCCGGTATTCGAGGATCAGCGCGCCATCGAGGCCGTCGTGGCCATCGACCGCCCAGCATTCCATCGTGCGCAGGATTTCAGAATAATCCGCTGCCAGCGGGATCGGCGTCGCGCCGAGCACGACCGCGTTCTGCGCATAGGCGGCGCGCTGCAGGGCAGAAATGGAGTCGCAATCGCGAGCGCTCGCGCGGCGGATGTCCGTCATGCGCCGGCTCCGTTGAGCGTGGAGAGCGAAATCTTCTGGCGTCCGTCCGCGTCGAAGTTCGACGGCGCGAGCCATGCTTCGAAGGCCGCCTTGCGGGCCGGCCATTCCGTATCGAGCATCGCATACCACGCCGTGTCGCGGCTGCGGCCCTTGACGATCATGTGCTGGCGGAACAGGCCCTCGTAGACGAAGCCGAAGCGCAATGCGGCGCGCCGCGACGGCGCGTTGAAATGATCGCATTTCCACTCGAAGCGGCGATAGCGCAAGTCTTCGAATATGTGGCGCGCCAGCAGATAGATGGCTTCGGTCGAACCGCAGGTGCGTTGCAGCGGCGTTCCGAAGGTAATGCCGCCGATCTCGATGACGCGATGCGTCGGTTCGATGCGCATCAGCGACAGCGCGCCGACAGCCTTGCCGGTTCTCTTGTCGATGACGGCCCATGGCATGGGATCGGCGGATTGCGAACCAGCCGCGACGTATTTTTCAAAGGAGTCGAAGTCCGCGTAGGGGCCGGTGAAAAGATAGCGCCAGATCGCTTCGCGATCGGGGCCATGCGTCGCCTCGTAGAGATCGCGGGCGTGCGCGACGCCCAGCGGTTCGAGCCGCACGAAGGCGCCGTCGAACGCGCGCCGCGCGGGGCGCTGCGCCGGCGCGGAATCGACGGGCGGGCCGATGGGGGATTGAAGGGACATCGCGAATCTCTGGGATTGGGCGCCGCCTCCCCCTTGTGGGGAGGGGCAGGGGAGGGGGCGTGCGACCTCGCGAGATTATCCGACCCCCCACCCTAGCCCTCCCCCACAGGGGGGAGGGAACGGCGCCTGGTCTAGTGATTGTCCCGCGGCACGGGCGAGACGTGCGCGACGTCCTTGAACTGCACGGCAGGCTTGAGAACCATGCCCTCGTCGAATTGCGCGACCATGGAACGCTGGATTTCCTGCCAGGGCGTCTGGCTCCTGGGATAGGGATAGCCGCCGTTCTTCTGCAGGTCGGCGCGTCGCTGCGCGAGTTCCGCATCCGAAATCAGGATGTTCGCCGTGCGCTTCTTCAGGTCGATGCGCACGATGTCGTTGGTGCGCAGCAACGCGAGACCGCCGCCGACGGCCGCTTCCGGCGCGGCGTTGAGGATGGAGGGCGAGCCGGACGTGCCGGACTGCCGTCCGTCGCCGATGCAGGGCAGCGAGAGTATGCCACGCTTGATGAGCGCGGCCGGCGGCTGCATGTTCACGACCTCCGCGCCGCCGGGATAGCCGATCGGCCCGGTGCCGCGCACGAACAGCAGGCAATGTTCGTCGATCTTCAGCGCCGGATCGTCGATGCGGTGGTGATAATCCTCCGGTCCGTCGAAAACGATGGCGCGCCCTTCGAAGGCTTCCGGGTCCTTCGGGTTCGACAGATAGCGGTCGCGGAACTCTTTCGAGATGACCGAAGTCTTCATCACGGACGAGTCGAACAGATTGCCCTTCAGCACGATGAAGCCGGCGTCTTCCATCATCGGCTTGTCGATCGGCTTGATGACGTCCTTGTCGGTCACCTCGCGGCCGCGGCAATTCTCGCCCATCGTCCTGCCGTTGATGGTCAGCGCGTCCTCGTGGATGAGCTTGCGCTTCATCAATTCGTTGATGACGGCGGGCAGGCCGCCGGCGCGGTAATATTCCTCGCCGAGATAGAAGCCCGCCGGCTGCATGTTGACGAGCAGCGGCACCTTGTGGCCGACCTTCTCCCAATCGTCGACGTCGAGTTCCACGCCGATGTGGCGGGCGATGGCGTTCATGTGGATCGGCGCATTGGTCGAACCGCCGATAGCCGAGTTGACGACGATGACGTTTTCCAGCGCCTTGCGCGTGATGATGTCGGAAGGCTTCAGGTCTTCCCAGACGATCTCGACGGCGCGCCGGCCTGTCTCGTAGGCGATCTGGCCGCGCTCGCGATAGGGCGCGGGGATGGCCGCGCAGCCCGGCAGGCTCATGCCAAGCGCCTCGGCCAGCGCGTTCATTGTCGAGGCCGTGCCCATCGTGTTGCAATGGCCGACGGAGGGCGCGGACGAGGTGACGGCGTCCATGAATTCTTCTTCCGTCATGCGTCCCGCCGCATGTTCCTCGCGCGCTTTCCAGGCGACAGTGCCGGAGCCGGCGCGCTCGCCGCGCCACCAGCCGTTGAGCATCGGGCCGCCCGACAGGACGATGGCCGGAATGTTCACGGTGGCGGCCGCCATGATGCAGGCGGGCGTGGTCTTGTCGCAGCCGGTCGTCAGCACGACGCCGTCGAGCGGATAGCCGTAGAGCAGTTCGACGAGGCCGAGATAGGCGAGGTTGCGGTCGAGCGTCGCGGTCGGACGCTTGCCGGTCTCCTGGATCGGATGGACCGGAAATTCGAACGCTATGCCGCCGGCCGCCACGATGCCCTCGCGCACGCGCTTGGCGAGGTCGAGGTGATGGCGGTTGCAGGGCGAGAGGTCCGACCCGGTCTGGGCGATGCCGATGATCGGCTTGCCCGACTGCAATTCCCCGCGCGTCAGGCCGAAATTGAGATAGCGCTCGATGTAGAGCGCCGTCATGCCGGGGTTTTCCGGATTGTCGAACCAGAGCTGCGAGCGGAGCTTCCGCTTGCCCTTTGATCCGCCCGCGCCGTTTCCACCCGCCATTTTTCTTCTCCCGAAAGCAAGGCTGCTAGAATGCTACCTCGGGGAGGCCAAATCAATCGCGGGGCGGCGCGCGGCGGAAATGCTTCAGCCGCGCAGCTTGCGGCCGACAACGAGTCCGACGAGAAGCGCCGGCAGGATGGCGAGAATCGCGCCGGACGCCGCAGCAGACGAAGACGATTCTGCAGGCGCGTCAGAAGGCGGGGGCGCAGGCTCCGGATCGACTGACGCGGCGGGCCGCGCCGCCGGGCGCGCTTCGGCGGCCGGTTTCACCCATTGGGCGAACAGGGCGAGGGCGACGGGCGCGAGCGCGCCGGTCAGCGCCGCCGTCGGATCGGGCGGCGGCGGCCTGCGGGCGACGACGAGCGCGGCGATGGCGAAGCCCATGGCGATGACAAGAAATGCGCCGCCGAAACCGAGCGAGGCGACCATCGGATCGTAGCGGGCGGCGAGCCAGACATGCAGCGCGCCGAGCGCGTAGCCGAGCGCGGCCAGCGCCGCCAGCGCAGCGATCAGCGCAAGTCCGCCGATCAGCGCGCGGCGGCGGACATGCGCCTGCAGATTGCCGGTAAGCGCGTCGACAAGGAATTTGAACATGCTCACCTCGCGATGATCGCGCCGATCAGCGCGCCGATGCCTGCTGCTATCGCCAGTGTGCGCAGCGGGCGCCGCGCCATTTCGTCGGCTGCGAGCTTCTCGAGCGCCGTCAGTTTTTCGCGGGCTTCGAGAGCAAGGGCGTCCGTGTCGACTCCGGCTTCGCGCAGCTTCTTCTCGACCGTCTGGCGCAATTCGTTCGCCTCGCGTGTCGCGGCTTCTACGACGGCGGCGGCGCGTTCGGTTGCGCCTTTCGCTTCCTGTTCGGGTGTCATGCGTTCCCCCATGTTGCGGGGAGCCTAGCATTATCGCGCGCGAGCGCGACAGCGGCGCATCGTCGCCGCGCAACCTCGCGGCCAGTCCGGCGTTTGACCGGAATGCCTGAGAAGAACCACATGGCGAATGACAGGACGACGCCGGCGAATCCGCCGGACGGCTCGTTCACGGGGGCGCTCCGACGAACATGGGACGATTTTTCGAACGACAGGATCATGGCGGTCGGCGCGGGCTGCGCGTTCTATATCCTGCTGGCGGTTTTCCCGGCCATCGCCGCGCTCGTCTCGATATACGGGCTGATAGGCGACGTCGGCGCCATCGACCGGCAGCTCGACGCCATGTCCGCAGGCTTCACCTGGTACGCCGCGCATTTCGGATCGTTCAACAAGACCTACGGCTCGCTCGGCGCGGTCGTCGGCTGCATGATCTGGATCTGGCTGTCGGTGACGATCGTGCTGGTCGGCGCCGAATTGAATGCCGAAATCGAAAGGCGCGCCCAGGCCACGGGCGCGCGCACGCAGGAAGCCGGCTGAATTCAGCGCTCGGCAAAGGCCTTTTCGATGACATATGTGCCGGGGGCGCCGCCCGAGCCCTCGACAAAGCCGCGCGTCTCCAGCGCGCCGACGAGGTCGCTCAGCACGTCCGGGCTGCCGCAGATCATGACGCGATCGTCCTCCGGGTTCAGGTCCGGCGCGCCGATCTTGCGGAACAGGTCGCCGCTCTCGATCGCCGCTGTAATGCGGCCGCGATTCTCGTAGGGTTCGCGCGTGGCGGTCGGGTAGTGCACGAGCTTGTCGCGCACGATCTCGCCGAGGAATTCGTCATTGCGCACCGCCTCGACGCGCTCGATCCCGTATTGCAATTCGGCGACGTGGCGGCAGCCGTGCACGAGCACGACCTGCTCGTAGCGTTCGTACACGTCCGGGTCCTTGATGATGCTGACGAAGGGCGCGAGGCCGGTGCCGGTCGACAGCAGATAGAGACGCTTGCCGGGCAGCAGGCTGGACTGCACCAGCGTGCCGGTCGGCTTGCGGCCGACGAGCACCGTGTCGCCGACCTGGATGTGGCGCAGCCGCGAGGTCAGCGGGCCGTTCTCGACCTTGATCGAATAGAATTCGATGCCCTCGTCGTAATTGGAACTGGCCATCGAATAGGCGCGCAAAAGCGGCCCTCCGTCGACCTCGAGGCCGATCATCGCGAACTGGCCGTTCTCGAAGCGGAAGCTCGAGTCGCGGGTCGTCTGGAAGGAGAACAGGCGGTCCGTGTACTGGGTGACTGATGTAACCGTCTCGCGGTTGAAGGCGCCGGCCTTCTTCGCCGGGGCGGGGGCGTCGTTCGTCCGTGCGGAAGCAGCTTGCGTCATGACGGCTCGCTTGGAATGGGCGAGGGCGCGAAGGCGGCCGCCGCGTGAGTTCATGTGCGTACAAACGATATGTCGCCTTCGGCACTGCAGGGTCAAGCGAAGCATTTTCCAAAGAATCAGCGGTTTGGAGAAGGTTGCGCCGCGACGGCCGCGCCGGAGAAAATTTTGCTCCAGCCGCGCATTCGGCGGCCATGGGCAAGCACGATCTCGGATTTTTCTGGGTGTTTCACCATCGAGAGGATGGTGGGCGCGACAGGGATTGAACCTGTGACCCCTACGATGTCAACGTAGTGCTCTCCCGCTGAGCTACGCGCCCTTTAGCCTGCGGAACGCGCCGCCGGCTGAAAGCGGGCCGGGTATAAAGGCTGCTTCGTCAGAGCGCAAGCGCCGGAAACAGCCTTTTGCGTCAGGCCGCCAGAAGCCTCTGCACCTCGGTGACGAGGTCGCGCAGATGGAAGGGTTTCGACAGGATCTTCGCCTGTTTCGGGGCGTGATTGTCGGGGTTGAGCGCCACGGCGGCGAAGCCGGTGATGAACATGACCTTGATGTCGGGGTCGAGCTCGGTGGCGCGGCGGGCCAGTTCGATGCCGTCCATTTCAGGCATGACGATGTCCGTCAGAAGCAGTTCGAACGGCTCCTCGCGCAGGCGATTGTAGGCGGACAGGCCGTTGTCGAAGGAGACGACGTCGTAGCCGGCGTTCTGCAGCGCCTTGACCAGGAATCGACGCATGTCGTTGTCGTCCTCGGCCAGAAGGATTTTCAGTGTCGGGGCAGGCGCTTCGGTCATCTCTTCCTCTTCGGGTCCGCCCCAATAGAGCCGAAATTGTGTAAAAAACGAGTGAAGTCCGTCACCGAAACTCAGGGGTAAGGACCGCTTGGGCAAAGCCTTTCGGCTCGCGTGGACAGCCGGCGGGCGGACTGTCAGACTGTCTTGCAGGGGACGGGTTCCAGGATATTCCTTTGACCGGATACGAGATCATCGCCGAGGCCGGAGAGACCGCAGCCGCCGAACCGGAACTGGCCACGCCGGTCGAGATCGTCGAACCGGGCGCGCTCGGCTCGCCGCTGGTGCTCTCCTCGCCGCACTCCGGCCGCGTCTACCCGAAGAGCTTCCTCGCCGCCTCGCGGCTCGATCCGGCCATGCTGCGGCGGTCGGAGGACAGTTTCGTCGACGAATTGTTCGCCCGCTCCCATGAATTCGGCGCGCCGCTGGTCCGGGCCCGCTTCCCGCGCGCCTTTCTCGACGTCAATCGCGAGCCGTTCGAACTGGATCCGCGCATGTTCGACGGCCGGCTGCCGGGACACGCCAATACGCGATCGCTGCGGGTGGCGGCCGGTCTCGGCACGATTGCCCGGCTGGTCGCCGAATCGCAGGAGATCTACGCGCGCCGGATGCCGGTCGAGTCCGCGCTGCGGCGGATCGAGGCCATGTATCGCCCCTACCACGCGGCTTTGCGAAGGCTGACGCACCGGGCGCACCGGACATTCGGCCTTTCCGTGCTGGTCGATTGCCATTCCATGCCCTCGGCCATCGCCGGCTCGGCTGGCGCGGAAAAGGTGAAGGCGGATTTCGTCCTGGGCGACCGCTACGGGACGAGTTGCGACCCGGAACTGACAGCGGCGGCCGAATCGGTGCTGCGGCGGCTCGGCTATTCCGTCCAGCGCAACAAGCCCTATGCCGGCGGTTTCATCACCGAACATTACGGCAATCCCGGTTCGGGCGCCCACGCGCTGCAGATCGAGATCAACCGCGGCGTCTACATGAACGAGGCGACGTTCGAGCGGCTGCCCGCCTTCGCGGGTCTGACAGCCGATCTCGCCTCTCTGGTCGCGGTGCTGTCGGAAACGGCCCAGGGCCTGGCCTCCTGGCGGGCGGCGGCCGAATAGGGCCAAAATTTTCAAGACAAAGAAAAAGGGCCGCCTGCGGATGCAAACGGCCCCAAAGTCTTGGGAGGAAACGCCCAAAGAGGGCATGTGCGAATACTCCTCCCGCAACGCACAAAGCGCAATACAAACCATAGACGGAGGCCTGCGACAGGGCGACGCACGACTTTCGCTCAATCCCGCGCGGGATGCCGGTCCGGCGCCCTGAGATAGAAGACCAGCGCCAGCGCCACCTGCGCGGCGATCAGGCCGAAGACCAGCCGGAAGGCTTCCGGCGGATAGAGGCGGACCCCGTCGACGATCCTGAAGCCGAAGGTCTCGATCGCCAGGCCCGTGGCGAATTGCTGGAAGAAGGCGCCGCTCATCGTGCCCATGTTGATGAGCGTCAGGCCGCGCCCGGTCAGATTGGGCGGAAACAGCGTCTTGCCGTGCGCGGTCAGGACCGAATTGATCCCGAGGCAGAAGCCGAAGCAGGCGAGATAGACCGGCAGGGCGCCAGCCGGCAGCGGAACGACCGCCGCCAGCGCCAGCAGGCAGATGCTCAGCGTCGCCCCCGTCACGACCGGCCGGCGATAGCTCTGGAACCAGCGGTCGGAAGCGCCCCAGAAGAACAGTCCGGCGATCTGGCAGACGGCGATGATCAGCGTCATGCGTCCGCGCGCCTCGATGCCGAGCCCGTAGGTCTGGGCGAGCCACGGCCCGACCCACAGGCCGGCCACAGCGGCGAAGGCCGAATAGGTCGCGCCCTGCATGAAGAAGATCGACCAGAAGCCGCGCTGCCGTGTCGCCGCGACGACGCCTGCGAGCGTCTGGCGCATGTCCTCGACGCGCGTGCGACGTTTTTCGATCACCTCGGCGCGTTCATGTACGAAGAGCAGCACGACGATCGCCATGATGGTCGCGAACACCGCCGCCGTGAGGAAGGCGTTGCGCCAGCCCCACAGCGCGGTGAAGGAAGCGAGCGGGACGGTGGCGATCAGCATGCCCATCGAGCCTGCGCCGATATGGATGCCGGTGACGGTCGAGAATTTCTCGGGCCGGAACAATTCCGCATAAAGGGCGAGCGGCGCCATGAAGAACGAACAGCAGCCGAAGCCCATCAGGAGTCGCGCCACGGTCAGCTGCCGGTAGTCGGCGGCGAGCGCGAAAAGAACGGCCGAACCGATCATCAGCGCGGCGGTGAACAGCATGGCGGGCTTCGGCCCCCAGCGGTCGATGGCGATGCCGAGCGGGACCTGCGCCAGCGCGAAGGCGAGGAAGAAGATCGACGAGAGCAGGCCGAGTTGCGCGGCGTCGAGATCGAATTCCCGCGAGAGGTCCGGGCCGATGACCGCCAGCGTGTTCCGGAAGAACTGGCTGAGGATGTAGATGCCGACGAGCGCGGCGACGATGACGGCGCCGTTCGCGCCTCTTTCGGCCCTCGCGGGCGCAGCCGCGCTCTTTTCCGTAACCGTCATTGCCGAATTCCGTCCCGCCGGCGGCCTTCTTTGTCCCGCCGGGGTCGCGGGCCGCGCTGGCGTCGTGGTAACACGGCTGAAGGCAGGCACAAGCCGCGCCTTCGGCTCGCTGCTCCAGAGGATTTGCATGAACGCGGTCGACTTCGAGGCTTTCGTGGGACGGCTCGCCGATCTTTCGGGCGAGGCGATCATGCCGTTCTTCCGGTCGGCGCTCGGCGCGCAGAACAAGGCGGCGAGCGGGGCCTTCGATCCGGTGACCGAGGCCGACCGGGCGGCGGAAGTCGCGATGCGCCGGCAGATCGAGGCGCAGTTCCCGGCGCATGGAATCGTCGGCGAGGAATTCGGCGCGACGCGCGAGGATGCGGCCTACGTCTGGGTGCTCGATCCGGTCGACGGGACCAAGAGCTTCATTTCAGGTTTGCCCATGTGGGGCACGCTGATCGGCCTCAAGCACAATGGCCGGCCCTGCTACGGGATGATGAGCCAACCCTTCACGCGCGAGCGCTTCTTCGGGGACGGCGCGGCGTCCTGGTGGATCGGACCGGCGCATCGCGGCCAGGGACAGGAGCGACGCAGGCTCAGGACGCGCGCCTGCGCGAGCGTTTCTGAAGCGACGCTCATGACCACGTCGCCGCGGCTGTTTTCGCAAGAAAAGCGCGCCGCCTATCTGCGCGTCGAAGAACAGGCGCGCATACCGCGATACGGCGGCGATTGCTACGCCTATTGCGCGCTGGCGGCGGGGCATGTCGACCTGGTGATCGAGGACGGGTTGAACGCCTACGACATAGTGGCGCTGATCCCGGTCATCGAGGGCGCGGGCGGCGTCGTCACCACATGGGACGGCGGCGACGCCTCCAATGGCGGCTCGATCATCGCCGCCGGCGACGCGCGCGCGCATGAGGCGGCGATGAAGCTGCTGGCGGGTTGACGCTGAATTGCCCGTGCAGCCGCTGTCCGATTTCGGCTATCTCGTGCATGGAATAGGTCTCGGCGCGAGCATCGCCATGCCGCTCGGGCCGATGAAGATATTGTGCCTGCGGCGGGTGATGGCGTGGGGCGCGGCGGCCGGAATCGTCACGGCGGCCGGCGTGGTTTCCGGCGACGCCGTCTATGTCGCGATCGCAGCGCTCGGGCTCAACGCGGTCATGAGCCTTCTGCATACGGCCGGTCCTGCGCTGCGGCTGATCGGCGGGCTTGCGCTGCTCTATCTGGCCTTCGACGCGTTGCGCCGGCCGATCCCGAAGAGCGAGCCCTCGCTCGAACGCAAGCGGGCGATCTCCATGTACGCCGGTACGATCGGCCTGACGCTGACCAATCCGACCACCATCGTCATGTTCGCCACCGTGCTGATGAGCAGCGGCGACGCGATCGGCAAGGGCGGCGCGTCGGTCGCCGGCGGCATGGTGCTCGGCTCGGCGCTGGTGTGGACGGTCTTCGCGACCGTGGCGATCGTCGCCGGCAAGCGGCTTACGCCGGCGCGGCTGATGTGGCTCAATCGCGGCGCGGCAATCCTGCTGATCTATTTCGGCCTCGAAGCGATCTGGTCGGCAGCGAAACTCGTTTTCTGAATCGAGCTTTTCGCTCTGGAATCCCCGCGGCGTTTCGGCCAATCTTCGACCGAGGGAGAAAAGCATGTCCGCCGAAAAGAAAATCGTGCAACTCGGCCTGCAACTGCCGGCGCCGATGGCGCCTTCGGGCAATTACGTGCCGTGGAAGAAGGCCGGCGGATTGCTCTACCTGTCCGGCGTCGGGCCGCATACGCCGGAAGGCTATGTCACGGGGATCGTCGGCGCCGATCTGTCGGTGGAGCAGGGCTACAACGGCGCCCGCGCCTGCGGCCTCGTGCTCCTGTCGCACATGCGCGCGGCGCTCGGTTCGCTCGACAATGTCGCCGAGATCGTCAAGGTGCTCGGCATGGTCCGCTGCGCGCCGGATTTCGGAAAACAGCCCGAGGTCATCAACGGCTGCACCGACCTGTTCGTCGACGTGTTCGGCGAGGCGGGCCGTCCCGCGCGCTCCGCCGTCGGCATGATCGCGCTACCGCGCGGCATCGCGGTGGAGATCGAGGCGATCGTCGCGTTCAGGCAATAGGCGGCCGGCGGTCGATCGCCGATCCAATCAGAGCAGCCGCGTCCTGATCGTGCCGTCGATCTTGCCCAATTCCTCGAATACCTGCGCGCGTTCGGCGCTGGCGCCGTCGGCGTCGACCACGACATAGCCGACGTCGGCGTCCGTCTGCAGATATTGCGCGGCGATGTTGAGATTGCGGCCGGCAAAGATCTGGTTCACGCGCTGCAGGACGCCGGGCACGTTGCGGTGGATGTGGACGAAGCGCGTGCCGCCGACATGCGGCGGCAATTGCACCTGCGGAAATCCGACCGCGCCGAAGGTCGCGCCCGTCTCGGCGTAATCTGCGAGCTTGCGCGCCACTTCGGAGCCGATGCGCTCCTGCGCTTCTTCCGTGGAGCCGCCGACGTGCGGCGTCAGGATGACGTTATCCAGACCCTGCAGGGCTGAGACGAATTTTTCCTTGTTGGAGCCGGGCTCGGTCGGAAACACGTCGATCGCCGCGCCGCGCAGATGGCCGTCCTTCAGCGCCCGCGCCAGCGCATCGATGTCGACGACGTTGCCGCGCGCGTTGTTGATGAGATAGGCGCCTTTCTTCATGGCGCGTATTTCGGCCTCGCCGATCATGTTGGCCGTCAGCTTCGTCTCGGGCACGTGCAGAGACACGACGTCGGAAATGGCGAGCAGTTCTTCCAGCGTCTCGGTCGGCTCAACATTGCCGCGCCGCAGCTTGTCGGTCAGGTCGAAGAAGACGACGCGCATGCCCATCGGCTCGGCGAGGCCGGCGAGCTGGCTGCCGATATTGCCGTAGCCGACGATGCCGAGCGTCTTGCCGCGCACCTCGAAGGAATTGTCAGACGATTTGTCCCAGCCGCCGGCATGGGCGGCGATCGAGCGCGGCACGATCCGGCGCAGCAGCATGACGATCTCGCCGATGACGAGTTCGGCCACCGAGCGCGTGTTGGAGAAAGGCGCGTTGAACACCGGAACGCCGCGCTTGCGGGCGGCCGGAATGTCGACCTGGTTCGTGCCGACGCTGAAGCAGCCTACCGTGATGAGATTGTCGGCCGCCGCAAGCGCGTCCGCGGTCAGCTTCGTGCGCGAGCGGATGCCGAGAATATGCGCGCCCTTCAGCGCCTGTTTCAGCTCGTCGCCGTCGAGCGCCTTCGTCAGACGCTCGATCTTCTCGAAGCCTGCCTGGCGGAAGAGGTCGACCGCGCTCTCGTTGATGCCTTCGAGCAGAAGGACGCGCAGGTCCCTGGTCGGGATCGAAATGTTTTCCAGCATTGTCTCGTTCCGTGTCAGGCGGCCCGTCGACGGGGCGCGAACATTCGCTTCCACCACGGCCGCGCCCGCGCGACGGCCTCCGCGGTCTCGGCGCGGCGCAGCGCCGCCGCCTCGTCGCGGCCGCCGGGCAGGAAGGCGTCGAACCCTGCCCAGAATTGCGCGCGGATCTCGTCGCGTTCCTGCAGGATTTCATGACGGGCGCCGGGCAGGACGATCATCCGGCCAGCCTTGAGGCGCGTGGCGAAACGGGCGATGGCCGAGGTGGAGACGACCCTGTCGTCGCCGGCGGCGAAGATGAGAATGGGCGTGGCCGTCCGGCGCGGAAAATCGGGATCGGCGAAGCGCCGCGTCACGCGCAGCGCCGCATTGGCCCAGCCGATGGTCGGCCCGCCGACCGCCAGTTGCGGCGCCGCCGACACGATGTCGCCGTTGCGGGAATAGCGAACGGGATCGGAGGTCAGGTCGTTGCCGTCGAAGGGCCGAGTCATGGCGGATGTGCGGCCGACGCCGGGCGCGAAGGCCGCGCCGAAGCCTGCGAGATCGAACAGTTCGATGGCGCCGCGCACGAGCGGGTTAGCGCCCAGACCGGCAATCTCGATCATCGGCGCGGTCAGCACGATGCGTTCGAATGGCGAGGCGCCGTTGCGCGCCTGCGACAGGAGGATGGCGGCGCCCATGGAATGGGCGAGCGCGAACCACGGACGCGGGCAGAGGAATTGCAATACCTGCCGGTGCAGGGCGTCGAGGTCGCGCTCGAACATCGAGAAATCGTCGATGTGGCCCTTTGCCGGGTCGGCGAGTTCGCGGGCCGATAGCCCCTGTCCGCGCCAGTCCATGGCGACGACGGAAAAATTGCGGGCGACGAGTTCGCGGATCGTCTCGAAATATTTCTCGATGAATTCGCCGCGACCGGTGAAGACGCAGACCGTGCCGGCCGTCGTCGGGCCGGGCACCCAGCGGGCGATTCGCAAGAGCAGGCCGTCTTCGGCGCCGACCGCCGAGACCAGCGCGCCCTCGGGGACGGGATTGTCGGGCGTGCCGATGAGTTCCAAAAAGCGCCTCGCCGTTCAGTCGGCCCGCAGGTCCGACCGGCGACTGAAATGACAGGACTTCGCCCGGGCTTCAAGCCCGGGCGTCAGCCGGTTCGGATCGCGGCTAGGCCAGCTTCGGTTGCACGACGCCCGAGGACGCCAGTCGCGCGCGCTCGCTGTTGGGATGCAGCAGCAGCAGGCCGAGCACGCCGGAGGCGACGAGGATCGCGCCGTTGATCATGAAGCCCTGCATGTAGCCGGCGAGCGGGGTCGCCGCCTTCTCGATCACGCTGCCCATGACGATCGACGACAGTACGCCCGCGATCGTGTAAAGCGCGCCGTAGATGGCGATCATCGCGCCACGCTGGCTGGTCGGCGTGAATTCGCCGATCATCGGCGGGCAGACGACGTAGATCGAGCCGCAGAGTCCTGAACCGAGCACGAGCAGGGCGACGATAAGCCCGCGGCCCTCGATGTAGGGCATGCACATCAGGATCGCGCCGCCGACGACCAGCGGCGCCGCGCCGAGCACGCCGCGCGCATAGCGCGTCGACGAGCCGTTCGCCATCATGCGCTGGGATACCCAGCCTGTGATGAGCACGACCACGGCGCCGAACAGCCACGGCAGGATCGAGACGAGGCCCGCTTCCTTCTGCGAATAGCCGAGGCCCTTCACGATGAAGGGCGTGAACCAGGTGAGGCCGACCGACAGCACCCAATAGGCGCCGAAGGTCGAGAGCACCGAGCCCATGAAGGTCGGCGTCGTCAGCAGGCGCCCGTAGGAATAACGCTTTCCGTCGTCGACGCCGCCGGCGGCCGGTCCGACCAGCGGCCCTTCCTTGCCCATCAAGGCCCAGACCGCCACCCAGATCAGGCCGACGACGCCCAGCGCGCCGAAGGCCATGTGCCAGGAATGGTTGACGATCACCCAGTTGAGCGCGGGCACGGCGAGGATCACGCCGAAGGCCGAACCTTGCGACAGGATGGCGGTCGGCAGGGTGCGCTTCTCGTCGGGGAACCACTTGTAGATGGCGTGCGCGGCGACCGAGAAGGCCGGACCTTCGCCGGCGCCCAGCACGATGCGGCAGATCACCAGCGTCGTGAAGCTGACGTCGAAGACCATCGGGAATTGCACCAGCGCCCAGATCAGGCCGAGGACGAGGAGCACCCAGCGGGTCTCGACCTTGTTGACGATGAAGCCGACGACGATGGCGGCGATCGAGAACATGAAGAAGAAGGACGAGCCGAGGAAGCCGAACTGCTGTGGCGTCAGCTTGAGGTCCTGCATGATCGGCACGCCGGCCAGCCCGACGACGATCTTGTCGGCAAAATTGACCACCATGTAGAGAAAAAGAAGCGCGACGATCTTCCACGCGCCTTTCGGCGTTGGCTGGCTGGCTGCCATTGGGCCCTCTTGGTCTTGCGTTTCGTCCCTGACGGCCCTGTTCGCCGGGCCTGAGCGGAGCATGCCGCAGCGGCGGCCACAAGCAAAGCAAAAAGGCTCCCGAACCCCTTGCGGGCCCGGAAAGGGGCGCCCACATGCGGGACGGCGCGGGCCGATACCGGGCGCGCCATTCACCCGGCGCCTCGCGGCCGGAATGGTCCGGCACGATTAGCGCCGCATGTCGCTCACTGGAGGATATGCATATGCGTGGTTTCGATCTTTCTCCGCTCTACCGCTCCACGGTCGGCTTCGACCGCCTCTTTTCGCTGCTCGACCAGGCGACCGGCTCCGAGCCGACGTCCTATCCGCCCTACAACATCGAGCGCACCGGCGAGAACAATTACCGCATCACCGTCGCGGTCGCAGGCTTCGGCGACAGGGACCTTTCGATCGAGGCGCGTGAGAACACGCTGACGATCAAGGGCGCCAAGGAAGCGGCCGCCGAGGGCCCGCAGAACGAGGTCCTGTACCAGGGCATCGCCGCCCGGGCGTTCGAGCGTCGCTTCCAGCTCGCCGACCATGTGCAGGTGTCGGGCGCCCGTCTTGAGAACGGCCTGCTGCATGTCGAACTCGTCCGGGAGATTCCCGAAGCGCAGAAGCCGCGCCAGATTCCGATCAACGGCGGCCAGCCGAAGGTCGTCGAGGCGAAAGCCGCGTAACCGGCCAGGCTCGGCAACGAAGAAGGGCGCTCTCGCGAGCGCCCTTTTTTATTTCGGCTGGTCGGTCGCCGGAGCGGCGGGGACCGCCGGCTCGGTTGGCCTGGCTTCCTGCTCCGGCGCCCTGGCGACCGGCTGCACGCGGGGACCGATGTCGGCTGGCTTGGCCGCTTTGGCAGGTTTGGCGTCAGGGGCGAGCGGCGTCTGCGGCGAGGCGGGCGTCGCGGTCTCGGTCGGGGCCGGCGCGGGGACCGCCGATTGCTGGACCGGCGGCGTCGCAGCCGGCGTTCCGGCGGGTTGCGCCGGCGCGACGGCGGTCGGGGCGGGCAGGGCGGGCGAGGCAGGCGTGGCGGCGACCGGCGCGGGTTCGGCCGGCGGCTTCGTCGCCTCGGTCGGCGCGGGTCTGGCGGGCGCCAGGGGCTTCGGTTCGACCGTGCGCGCCGCGGTGCGCGGCTTGGGCTTGGGCTTCGGCCTGGGTTGATAGAGCGGCTCGCCGGGCGCAGCGCCCGGCGCGACCTGCGGCTGGCCGAAGGCGTCGGGCTGGCCGTAGGCGAGGTCGGGGCCTGGCGGGCCGCCGCGCGCCACCCGGATCAGCGCGCCGTCATAGGCGTCCAGGTAGAAACGCGCGCGTGCGCCGCCTGCGCCTTCGCCGGTCGCGATCACCCGTTCGCCGTTGTAGAGCGGCGCCGAGATCATCCTGTAGCCGTGCGCGGCGAGAATGCGGGAGACGACGCGCGGCGAAATGGCGTCGTCGAAATAGGGACCCGGCCCGACATTGCGCGGCGGGATCGGCGGCGGCCCGAAACCGCCGCCGAAGCCGCCCCAGAACTGGGCGGACGCCGGCTGCGGCGCAGCCAGCGCCAGAAGGAAAGCCGCGGGCGCGGCCCGCAGAAGCAACGACAGTTTGGACATGGGGTCTCCTGTGCCCGACCGGCGGACGTTTCCCCGGAATTGAGGAGAAATATCGACAGGAGGCGCGCGGTTTCACGGCCGGCGCGCAATATTCGCTCAGCCGCGAGCGAGCTCGACAAAGCGATCGATTTCCTCGGGCGTTTTCGCAAAGGACGAGATCAGCCGCATGAATGTTTCATCTGCGCCCGGCCGCTCGGCCGCATCGAGCGCGCGCGGCGTCCAGACGTGATAGCGGGCGCCGCCCGTCTGCAGCCGCTCGTGCGCAGCGCGCGGCAGGATGGCGAAGACCTCGTTGGCCTGCCGCACGAAAGGCATGCGCGCGCCGGGGATGTTCGACAGGCCAAGCTCGAGCCGCGCCGCCATCGCGTTGGCGTGGGCCGCCGTCCTCAGCCAGCGTCCGTCCTCCAGGTAGGCGAGCATCTGCGATCCGAGCAGCCTGCCCTTCGACAGGGTGTGGCCGCCGCGTTTGCGGCGGAAGGCGAAGCTTTCGGCCTTCGCCTTGTCAAAGAAGATCACCGCCTCGCAGGCCAGCGCGCCATTCTTGGTCGCGCCGAACGACAGGACGTCGACCCCGGCGCGCCAGGTCATGTCGGCCGGCGCGCAGCCGAGCGTAACGAGCGCATTGGCGAAGCGGGCGCCGTCCATGTGGACGCCGAGGCCGGAATCATGGGCGATGCGCGAGAGGGCGGCGAGTTCGTCGAGCGAATAGATGGTCCCGCATTCGGTCGCCTGCGCGAGCGACAGCGCCATCGGCTGGACCTGCTTGACCACGCCGCGCGGCATCAGGTCGAGCATGTCGCGCAAGCCGTCCGGCGTGATCTTGCCGGCGCGGCCGGGGATAGGCGCGAGCTTGGCGCCGCCTGCGAAAAATTCCGGGGCGCCGCATTCGTCGACGGCGACATGCGCAAATTCGTGGCAGAGCGCCGCGCCCCACGGCTCGACCAGCGCCGAGATGGCGAGCGCATTGGCGCCGGTGCCGGTCGCGACGAGGGAGACCGTCACGTCTTTCCCGAAAATCTCGGACAGGCGCCGCTCGGCGCCCTGCGACCAATCGTCCGCGCCATAGGCTGGTGCTGTCCCGTCGTTGGCGTCGACGATGGCCTGAAGGATTGCCGGAGAGGCGCCGGTGGAATTGTCGCTGGCGAAGTCGAGGTTCATGCCCCTCTTGTCGCCCGCACCCGTTCGTTCAGGCAAGCGGGCTTCGGCGGGCTGGAACCGGACCGTTTCTTGCTTTCGTCCTCGGCGGTCCTTCCGGACCTTGCGGCGTTGGCCGCCACGGCGCAATTTCCGGGGGGCCGGAGGCCCCCGTTCGCTTGAAGGACGGCCTCAAATCTGGCAATGTCGCGCGCCGCCGATAGGACAGTTATGCTGACCATTTGGCGCCCGCGAAAAAGTCGACGCCGGCGAGGGGCCGAACGGCCCGGAAAGTCGACGTGACAGCGCGGGCGTGCGAGAGAGCGCGGCTTCGGGAGTGTGTGGGATGAGCGAGGCGACGATGCGTGGGAACGAGCGAAAACCGGGGGATGAAATCCGCCCCGGCGACGACGCCTTTTCCGCATCCACCGCTCAGACGAACAGGAATTACGACATGACCATCAGCGCCCGCGATCCCCACCTGCCCGAAGCGCAGGGCCTCTACGATCCGCGCTACGAGCACGATTCCTGCGGCGTCGGCTTCGTCGCCGACATGAAGAACCGCAAGAGCCACGAGATCGTGGCGATGGGCCTGCAGATCCTGATGAACCTCGACCATCGCGGCGCGGTGGGCGCGGATCCGAAGCTCGGCGACGGCTGCGGCATTCTCGTGCAGATCCCGCATCGCTTCTTCAAGCAAGAATGCGCCAAGCTCGGCTTCGAACTTCCCGCGCCCGGCCATTACGGCATCGGCCAGTTCTTCATGCCGACCGACACCGAGAAGCGCGAGAAGGTGCGCGCGACCGTCGCGCGCGTGCTGGAGGAAGAAGGCCTGACGCTGCTCGGCTGGCGCGAGGTTCCCGTCGATTCCTCCGACCTCGGCGAAGCCGTGCGCGAAGTCGAGCCGGCGCACCGCCAGGTGTTCGTCGGCCGCGGCGCCAACGTCGCCAGCGAGGACGAATTCGAACGCAAGCTCTATGTCGCGCGCAAGGTGATCTCGAACGCGCTCTATGCGATCGATAACAAGGTCATGGCGGAGTTCTATCCGGTCTCCATGTCCTGCCGCACGATCGTCTACAAGGGCATGGTGCTCGTCGGGCAGCTCGGCGGCTATTACAAGGACCTGCAGGATCCGCGTTTCGACAGCGCGCTTGCGCTCGTCCACCAGCGCTTCGCCACCAACACGTTCCCGTCCTGGCGACTGGCGCATCCCTATCGCATGGTCGCGCACAACGGCGAGATCAACACGCTGCGGGGCAACGTCAACTGGATGGCGGCGCGCCAGGCCTCCGTCGAGTCGCAGCTGTTCGGCAACAACATCTCGAAGCTCTGGCCCATTTCCTACGAAGGCCAGTCGGACACGGCGTGCTTCGACAATGCGCTCGAATTCCTCGTGCAGGGCGGCTATTCGCTCGCGCACGCCATGATGATGCTGATCCCGGAAGCCTGGGCCGGCAATCCGCTGATGGATGAAGGCCGCCGCTCCTTCTACGAATATCACGCCGCGCTGATGGAGCCGTGGGACGGCCCGGCCGCGGTCGCCTTCACCGACGGTCGCCAGATCGGCGCGACGCTCGACCGCAACGGCCTGCGTCCGGCGCGCTACCTCGTCACCGACGACGGCCTCGTCGTCATGGCGTCGGAAATGGGCGTGCTGCCGATCCCGCAGGAGAAGATCGTCTCCAAGTGGCGCCTGCAGCCCGGCAAGATGCTGCTGGTCGATCTCGAACAGGGCCGCATCATCTCCGACGACGAGATGAAGGCGTCGCTCGCCGGCGCCCATCCCTACAAGGACTGGGTGAAGCGCACGCAGATCGTGCTCGAGGATCTGAAGCCCGTCGATCCGCGTTCCGCGCGCACCGACGTGTCGCTACTCGATCGCCAGCAGGCCTTCGGCTACACGCGCGAGGACATCGACATATTGATGGAGCCGATGGCGGTCACCGGCCAGGAGGCCGTTGGCTCGATGGGCACGGATACGCCGATCTCCGCCATGTCCGACAGGTCGAAGCTGCTCTACACCTATTTCAAGCAGAACTTCGCGCAGGTGACGAACCCGCCGATCGATCCGATCCGCGAGGAACTCGTCATGAGCCTCGTCTCGTTCATCGGGCCGCGTCCGAACATTCTCGATCACGAGGGTTCGGCCAAGCGCAAGCGTCTCGAAGTGCGCCAGCCGATCCTGACCAACGCCGACCTCGAGAAGATCCGTTCGATCGGCCAGATCGAGGACACGTTCGACACGCGCACGCTCGACATCACCTATCCCGTCGAGAACGGCGCCGCCGGCATGCGCGAGGCGCTGACGCGCCTCAACGAGCGCGCCGAGGAGGCGGTCAAGGGCCGTTACAACATCATCATCCTGTCCGACCGCAACACCGGCCCCGATCGCATTCCGATCCCCGCGCTGCTCGCCACCGCGAGCGTGCATCATCACCTGATCCGCAAGGGCCTGCGCACGTCGGTCGGTCTCGTGGTCGAGACGGGCGAAGCGCGCGAGGTGCATCATTTCGCGTGCCTGGCCGGCTACGGCGCGGAGGCGATCAATCCCTATCTCGCCTTCCGCACGCTGACCGACATGGCCGACCAGTTCCCCGAGGAAGTGGACGGCAAGGAAGCAGTCAAGCGCTACATCAAGTCGATCGGCAAGGGCCTGCTGAAGGTCATGTCGAAGATGGGCATCTCGACGTACCAGTCCTATTGCGGCGCGCAGATCTTCGACGCCGTCGGCCTGTCGAGCGAGTTCGTCGCCGAATTCTTCGCGGGCACCGCGACGCGCATCGAGGGCGTCGGCCTCGACGAGGTCGCAGCTGAAACCGTGCTGCGCCATTCGCTCGCCTTCGGAGACGCGCCGGTCTATCGCCATTCGCTGGACGTCGGCGGCGAATACATGCTGCGCGTGCGCGGCGAGGCGCACAACTGGACCGCGCAGACGGTCGGCCTGCTGCAGCACGCCGTGCGCGGCAATGCGCAGGAGAAGTACAAGGCCTATGCGCAGATCCTCAACGAACAGGACGAGCGCCTGCTGACGATCCGTGGCCTGTTCCGCATCAAGGGCGCGGAGGAAGACGGCCGCAAGCCCGTGCCGCTCGCCGAAGTCGAGCCGGCCGTGGACATCGTCAAGCGCTTCGCAACCGGCGCGATGTCATACGGCTCGATCTCGCGCGAGGCGCATACGACGCTGGCCATCGCGATGAACCGGATCGGCGGCAAGTCGAACACCGGCGAAGGCGGCGAGGAAGCCGATCGCTTCAAGCCGATGGCGAACGGCGATTCGATGCGTTCGGCGATCAAGCAGGTCGCATCCGGCCGCTTCGGCGTCACGACGGAATATCTCGTCAATTCCGACATGATGCAGATCAAGATGGCGCAGGGCGCGAAGCCCGGCGAAGGCGGACAATTGCCCGGCCACAAGGTCGACGCGGTCATCGCCAAGGTGCGTCACTCGACGCAGGGCGTCGGCCTCATCTCGCCGCCGCCGCATCACGACATTTATTCGATCGAGGATCTGGCGCAGCTCATCTACGACCTGAAGAACGTAAATCCGCGCGCCGACGTGTCCGTGAAGCTCGTCTCGGAAGTCGGCGTCGGCACGGTCGCCGCCGGCGTCTCCAAGGCGCGCGCCGACCATGTGACGATCTCGGGCTTCGAGGGCGGCACGGGCGCCTCGCCGCTGACGTCGATCAAGCATGCGGGCTCGCCGTGGGAGATCGGTCTGGCCGAGACGCACCAGACGCTCGTCCTCAACCGCCTGCGTTCGCGCATCGCGGTGCAGGTCGACGGCGGCCTGCGCACCGGCCGTGACGTGGTCGTCGGCGCGCTGCTGGGCGCGGACGAATTCGGCTTCGCCACGGCGCCGCTGATCGCGGCGGGCTGCGTGATGATGCGCAAGTGCCATCTCAACACCTGCCCGGTCGGCGTCGCGACGCAGGACCCGGTGCTGCGCAAGCGCTTCGTGGGCCAGCCCGAGCATGTCATCAACTTCTTCTTCTTCGTCGCCGAGGAAGTCCGCGAGCTGATGGCGCAGATGGGCTATCGCCGCTTCGAGGAAATGATCGGGCAGATGCAGATGCTCGACAAGAAGAAGGCGGTCGACCATTGGAAGGCCAAGGGCCTCGATTTCGCCCGGCTGTTCCACAAGCCGGTCGCGAAGCCCGGCGTCGCGATCCACTGGACCGAGCGCCAGGACCACGGACTTGAGAAGGCGCTCGACCAGAAGCTGATCGCCGAAGCGCGTGCGTCCATCGACACGGGCGCGCCCGTCCGCATCGAGACCGGCATCCGCAACGTCGACCGCACGACGGGCGCCATGCTCTCGGGCGAGGTCGCCAAGGTCTACGGACACGCCGGACTGCCGGACGACACGATCCATGTGAAGGCGAAGGGCACGGCCGGGCAGAGCTTCGGCGCGTGGTTGGCGCGCGGCGTGACGCTCGAACTCGAGGGCGAAGCCAACGACTATGTCGGCAAGGGCCTCTCGGGCGGACGCATCATCGTCTATCCGCCGAAGGAAGCCGCCAAGATCGATCCCGAGAAGTCGATCATCGTCGGCAATACCGTCCTCTACGGCGCGATAGCCGGCGAGTGCTATTTCCGCGGCGTCGCGGGCGAGCGCTTCGCAGTGCGCAATTCCGGCGCGATCGCTGTCGTCGAGGGCGTGGGCGACCACGGCTGCGAATACATGACCGGCGGCATCGTCGTCGTGCTCGGATCGACGGGCCGCAATTTCGCGGCGGGCATGTCGGGCGGCATCGCCTATGTGTTCGACGAGGACGGTTCGTTCCAGCATCGCTGCAACATGTCGATGGTCGATCTCGAACCGGTGGCCGAGGAAGAGGAACTGATGGAGGAGACCTACCATCAGGGCGGCGACCTGCTGACGGCCGGCAAGGTCGACGTGATGAGCGACATGACGCGGTTCGACGCCGAGCGCCTTCACCAGCTCATCGCCAACCATCATCGCGCCACGGGCTCGGTCCGCGCCAAGGAACTCCTCGACAACTGGAACGAGGCGAAGGGCAAGTTCCGCAAGGTCATGCCGATCGAGTACCGCCGCGCGCTGGCGGAACTCAATGCGGCGATGCAGGAAGCAGCCGAGTAACGCGATGCGCGTCTACGGCGACCTCGGATCGGGCAATTGCCTGAAAGTGAAATATACGGCGGACCGTCTCGGCCTGCCGTACGAATGGATTCCGGTCGACCTCATGAAGGGCGAGACGAGGACCAAAAGCTTTCTGGCGAAGAACCCGTTCGGGCAGGTTCCCGTCGTGGAGTTCGAGCCGGGACGCTGCCTGGCGCAGTCGAACGCGATCATCCGTTACCTCGCGCGCGACAGCGATCTGCTGCCGCGCGATCCGTTCCTGCAGGCGAAGGTCGATGAATTGCTGTTCTGGGAGCAGTACAGCCACGAGCCTTACGTTGCGGTGGCGCGCTTCCAGATGGTCTATCTGAAGAAGAAGATTTCCGAGCGCGAGCCGAAGATCGTCGAAAAGGGCGAGGCGGCGCTCGATGTGATGGAACAGCTTCTGTCGGGTCGCACGTATCTCGTCGGCGAAAGCCTGACGATCGCCGACATCTCGCTGCTCGCCTATACGCGGCTCGCGCACGAGGGCGGCTTTCGCCTCTCGCACCGGCCGGCGATCCGAAAATGGATCGCGCAATGCGAGCGCGATCTGAAAATTTCCGACGAACAGACCAACGAAATCACCGCCGCCGCTGGCGGCGCCAGACACGGATAAGAGCCATGGGCAAGGTGACGGGCTTTCTCGAGATCGACCGGCAGGACCGCAAGTACAAGTCGGCCGCCGACCGCGTGCGCCATTACAACGAATTCGTCATTCCGCTGTCGGAAGAGGCGACGCGCGACCAGGCGGCGCGCTGCATGAACTGCGGCATCCCCTATTGTCACAACGGCTGTCCGGTGAACAACCAGATCCCCGACTGGAACGATCTGGTCTATCGCGACGACTGGGAGAACGCCTGCCGCAATCTCCACACGACCAACAATTTCCCGGAATTCACCGGCCGCGTCTGTCCTGCCCCGTGCGAGGCCTCGTGCACGCTCAACCTGCAGGACACGCCGGTCACCATCAAGACGATCGAATGCGCGATCGTCGACAAGGCGTGGGAGAACGGCTGGCTGAAGCCGGAGATCGCCGCGGTCAAGACCGGCAAGCGCGTGGCCGTCGTCGGCTCGGGCCCGGCCGGCCTCGCCGCCGCGCAGCAGCTGGCGCGCGCCGGCCACGAGGTGCACCTCTACGAGAAGTTCGCGAAGGCCGGCGGCCTGCTCCGCTACGGCATTCCGGACTTCAAGATGGAAAAGAAGATCATCGACCGCCGCGTCGCGCAGATGGAAGCCGAAGGCGTGGTCTTCCACTACAATTGCCATGTCGGCGTCGATATGCCGGCCAAGAAGCTCGTCGACGAATATGACGCCGTGCTGCTGGCCGGCGGCGCAGAAAAGCCGCGCGACCTGCCCGTGCCGGGCCGCGAACTCGGCGGCGTGCATTTCGCGATGGAATTCCTGCCGCAGCAGAACCGTCGCGTCGGCAAGGAACCGCTCGCCACCAACGCGCCGATCCTGGCGTCGGGCAAGCATGTGGTCGTCATCGGCGGCGGCGATACGGGATCGGACTGCATCGGCACGTCGGTGCGCCAGGGCGCGCTGTCGGTGACGCAGCTCGAAATCATGCCGCAGCCGCCGGTCAAGGAGAACAAGCTGCTGACCTGGCCGGACTGGCCGCTGAAGCTGCGCACGTCGTCCTCGCACGAGGAGGGCGCCGAGCGCGACTTCGCGGTCATGACGAGCGCCTTCGAAGGCGAGAACGGCGTCGTCAAGAAGCTCACCTGCGTGCGCGTCGACGGCAAGATGCAGAAGATTCCGGGTTCGGAATTCTCCATCAAGGCCGATCTCGTGCTGCTGGCGATGGGCTTCGTGTCGCCGGTGCAGGACGGCATGCTGTCCGAACTCGGCGTCGCCTTCGACCCGCGCGGCAATGTGCAGGCCGATACGCTGGCCTATGCGTCGTCGCAGAAGAAGGTCTTCGCGTGCGGCGACATGCGCCGCGGCCAGTCGCTGGTGGTGTGGGCGATCCGCGAGGGCCGTCAGGCGGCCCATTCCATCGACAAGACCCTTATGGGGCGCACCGACCTGCCGCGCTAAGGCGGTCGGCGCCTGAAGGTCGGCAGTCGCCGCGCGACTGCCGGTCGCCTAGAATTTCATTTTCAATAGGTCGCGCGCACGACGTGGCGGCGCACCTTCACGCGCCGCGTGTCGACGCGATCGAAATAGAGCCGCGCCGGTACGCCGGCCATGCCGTAGGGCGTGTAGTCCTCGCGCAGCGGGCCGAACGGATATTCGTGCACATAGCTGCCGGGCTTCACGCGAAGGACGTGGGGCGCAACCAGCGGGCGCACGACGATCACGTCGTCGGCGGCGCGCCCCTCGGTCGCGAAGATCGCGGGCGCAGCGAGCGCGGCGACAAGCGCCAGTCCGGCCGGTTTCATCAGATCGTCTCCGCCAAAGAAAAGGGCGCGCCGTCGCACGACGCGCCCCAAAGGGCTATCCGATCGCGCTCGCCCGCGCAATCGGCGCGGTCAGCGCAGCACGACGACCCGCGTGCCTACGCGAACGCGCGAATAGAGATCCTCGACGTCGGCGTTGAGCATGCGGATGCAGCCGGAGGAGACCGCCTCGCCGATCGTCCAGGGCTCGTTCGAGCCGTGGATGCGGAACATCGTGTCGCGATTGCCGCTGTAGAGATACATGGCGCGCGCGCCGAGCGGGTTGTCGATGCCGCCGGGCATGTGGCGCGGCAGGTCGGGACGACGCTTCAGCATGGCGGTGGGCGGCGTCCAGCCGGGCCACTCGGCCTTGCGACCGATGACGGCGCTCCCCGACCATTCGAATCCTTCGCGGCCGACGCCGACGTCGTAGCGCACGGCCGATCCGCCGCCCTGCGAAAGATAGAGGTAGCGATTGCCGGTATCGATGGTGATCGTGCCCGGCGCGGCGCCGGTCGGATCGGTGACCGTCTGGCGCGTCGTCGTGGGATATTCGCGGCCGACATCGAGGTCCGGTTCGCCATTGTAGGCTGCCTGCCAGCTCGTCTGGCCGGCGGCCGGATCAGGCGCCGTCTGGCGATAGCCGAAGGCCTGCGCGCCATCGATGGAAAACGTTGCGACGGAGAATGCCGCGATCGCACAAGCGGCGAGAAGAGACGAACGAATCTGCATTTGCGCGCCCTCCGGTGAGCCGAGGCTCTGACTGGGGCATGAACGCAAATTGCTTCGCGCGGTTCCGTGCGTGCGCGCACGTCGTCGCGAATGCCTTCAGCGGCGCGGCCAGGAGAAGTCGTCGGCGCGTCCGGGCTGCTGGGGCGGCGATCCGGAGATGACGGCGTCGCGCGCGACATTGGCGCGCGCCTGCTGCTGCGCGTTCGGCGCTCCCGCCAGTTCGCCGCCCGGCGCGATCGCCGGCGCGGTGAGCGGCAGAATCGGGCCCGCCAGCGGCTTCGGCGGCGGCGGCGGCGCGACGGGAGCGGCCGGAACGGCTGGCGCTGCAGGCGCGGGTAACGCCGCCTGCGGGCCGGGGGCGGGCGGCGGCGGCGCGCCCGGAGCGGCCGATTGCGACGCCGAGGGCGGGGGCGCCGGGGCGGGAGCAGGCGCCAGCGGGTCCGCCGGTTTGCGATCGAACAGCGCGCGCATGTTCTGCTCGGTGAAATAGGCGAGCTTGCGGGCGCCGGGCTTGGTGAAATGGATGCCGTCCGAGGTGCGCAGCTTCACGGTCTGGCCGTTGACGTCGGGGCCGAACACGCTGAACTTGCCGTTCTCGTCGGCGAAGGCGTCCCAGACGTCGACGTATCCGCCGCCGGCCGCCTCGACGCGGGCGCGATAGATTTCGTTGAGCTGGCCGATCTCGCTCGAATATTTTTCGGCGCGCATGATCGGCATGCCGACCCAGAAGACGGGGATGTTCTTCTCCTTGATGGCGGCCAAGAAGGCGTCGACGCGCGCCGCATAGAGTTCCCGCCAGCGCGGAGAGAGCGGCTCGTGGCGGCCGGCGCCGTCGCGCAATTCCTGGCGGTCGTTCGAGCCGATCATGACGACGACCGCGTCGAATTTTTCCGGGCCGTTCAGGATCTCGCGCAGGTTCTTCTGCCAGTCGTAGAAGTCGTCGCGCACGAGGCCCGAGGAATCCTTGGTCTTGCGGGTCAGCGCCATGCGCGCGCCGCCGGGGGCGCCAGCCTGCGCATCGGCCTGTGAATCGGCGAGCCCCTGGCCCAGCCAGTAGCCGAGGTTGTCGCCGACGACCGCCACCGACAGGCGGGCGCCTGGGAGCGGCGCGGCGACCGGCGGCGGCGCGACGGGCTGCGCGGCCTCCGGCTGCTGCGGAGGCGGCGCGACGTCAGCCTGCTGCGGCGGCTGCTGCGCGGGCGCGGGAGCGGCGGGCTGTTGCCCGGCGTCGGCCGGCGTTGCGGCGGGCGGCGCGCCCGGCGCCGTGGGCGCGGGCTGCGCGGCCTGGCCCGGCTCGGGCGCCGGGTCGGTCAGAGGCGGTCCCGGCTCGTGCGAGTTCTCGCGCCAGATGGTGGGGCGGGCGAGCTTGGCGTTCGGCACGAGGCGGCGGACGCGCTGCGGCTGCTGGCGGGACGAAGGACGTGTGTGGTCCTGACGGGCCTGTTCCTGCAGCCAGAAAGACGCGGAATTAGCCGATTCCTGGGCGCCCGCGAAATCCGCGCCCCAGATCGCGGCCAGGCCCACGCCCGCCGCCACCGAAACCCCGCGCCAGAAGCCGCCTTTCATTCCGTTCCCCGCCGCATCGGAACAGCAGCCTTATAGCGCCTCGCGCGGCAACTGTCCCGCCTGCCGTACTGGCGCGGGAAGCCGGCTATTGCATGGCGGACGCGGTTGCGATACACGACCGCCTTCCGTCCACAAGACGAAACGTTTTCCGATGGGCCTCAGCGGCCCACCGCCGGACCCCCGACGCGGGGAAGGCCAGCGGCAGAGGCTCGAGAGGGTTCCATGAAGGCCGACATCCATCCCGAATATCACATGATCAAGGTCGTCATGACCGACGGCACCGAGTTCATGACGCGCTCGACCTACGGCAAGGACGGCGACACGCTGAACCTCGACATCGATCCCAAGACCCATCCGGCCTGGACGGGCGGTTCGCAGCAGCTGCTCGACCGCGGCGGCCGCCTGTCGCGCTTCAACACGCGCTTCGGCAATCTGGGCATCGGCGGCAAGAAGTAACCAGCTCGATCCGTTCTGGCGGACCAGACAAAAAGCCCCGGCCGATGGCCGGGGCTTTTTTCGTCGCGCCGTGGATTGCAATTAGTTTGAGAAAGCCGCGCGCAGGCGTTCGATCTGTTCGGCGACGGGACTCGTCGACGGCGCCGGCAATTGCGCCTCGGCGCGGGCATAGAGCAACTGGTCGAGATGGATGACGCGCGCCTGCAGCCGCATCGAGTGGGAAACCAGTTCGCGCAGCCGCGCCGGCAGGCGTTCGAACGTGTCGGAGGCGGTCGCGACATCCTGCTGCGAAAGCTTGACCTTGTGCTTGTCGCTTGCCGCCTGGTCGGCGGACATTTCGCCTTCGTTCACTGCGCGCTGCAGCAGGAGCCAGGAGGCGAGCTGCATCAGGCGGGTGGTCAGGCGCATGCTTTCCGAGGCATAAGCGAGCGCTTCCATGCGCGGCAGGCTCTTAGCCTCGGCGCGGCCCGGTCCGTCGAGATAGGCGGCCGCATCCTCTACGAGATTCATGCCCTCCTTGAACAGGGCGCGGAACGCATCCGATCCGGCCAGCCGTTCGACGAAGGACACGGGCCTGACGGTCTCGCCCGAAACATTGAACCCACGCATACGCTCACCCCGTACCAACGGGGAAAACATAAGCGGATTTGTCGAGACTTGTCAGTTTAAGCTTTCGTTAACGGTTAATACGCGGCGGGTTCCGCAACGAAAAAAGGGCCGCTCGAAAGCGGCCCAGAGAGTTCAACAGGGAGGCGTCAAAACTGAGCGACAGGCGCCGCTCGATGTCCCGAACCTCGGAACGCCCTCATTAAGTTCACGATAATCCTAATGCCGCGTTAACGATGGCTCAGCTCTTGAAGAAGGCGGCGGCGGCCTGGGCGGAGGCGGCCTTTGCCGTCTTTGCCGCCTCGAGCCGGGCGATCTCCTCGCGCAGCAGTTCGACGCGCTCCTCCAGTTCGTGAACGGACAGGGCGTCCAGCGGCTGGCCGATCTCGTGGGCGGGCTTTTTTTTCGGCGCTGCGAAAATATCGTCTTCGATGGCCATGAGGAACTCCTGTCGGCACGGGCTTGCGAATTGCCTTTGCCGGGTCGTCCGATTATATACGGCGCATCCCGCTATTCGTGAGATTCATCGAGGCTGAAGCCTCGGCCGGGCCCCGGGGCCCGGCGGACCCTGAAGCTCGGGTCCACACCAGGAGGTATACCGATGAGCAACGCCCCGCTCATGCCCAAGGCGACCGCCATCTGGCTGGTCGAAAACACGTCGCTGTCGTTCGACCAGATCGCCAGCTTCTGCAAGCTGCACCCGCTCGAGGTGAAGGGCATCGCCGACGGCGAGGTCGGGGCCGGCATCCGCGGCGCCGACCCGATCACGTCCGGCCAGCTCACGCGCGAGGAAATCGCGCGCGGCGAAAATGATTCGAGCCACCAACTCAAGCTGGCCGTCTCCAAGGTCGTGCTGCCCGAGGTCAAGCGTCGCGGTCCGCGCTACACGCCGCTGTCGCGCCGCCAGGACAGGCCGAACGCCATCCTCTGGCTGGTGCGCAATCATCCGGAGCTGAAGGACGCCCAGATCATGCGTCTCGTCGGCACGACCAAGACGACGTTGCAGGCGATCCGCGAGCGCACGCACTGGAATTCGGCGCAACTGCAGCCGATGGACCCGGTGACGCTGGGCCTTTGCTCGCAGATCGAACTCGACATGGAAGTGAACCGCGCCGCCAAGGATGCGCCGATCCGTCCGGAAGAGCCGAGCCAGACGCTGCTGCCGGCCGAAGTCACGACCGCGCGCGAGCCGCGCTCGACCGAAGACGTGTTCGGCGCGCCGAAGCCCGCCGCGCCGCGCGAGGAAGAGGAAGAAATCGACGTCGCGAGCGTGTTCGGCAAGCTCAAGGGCCTCAAGTCGAGCGAATGAGCCGAAAGGCCGCGTGTCGACCCGCAAAAAACCCGGCGAGCGATCGCCGGGTTTTTTTCTGGGGAGGGGGCGAAAGGTGGGGCAGGCGCGAAGCCTGAGTGAATCGCCCTGCCCCGGGCGCGCCGCGGCGGTGGCCCCGTCGCGCCAAGCCACAATATAGATGTGGAATTTAACGGGATCTGAGCCTTCTGTGTCTGTTCCGTGACAGCGACTCCGACCGCTTTGCCTTGATTTTCAAGGGCTTGCCGCGCCGGGCGCATGTTGTGGCGCCTGTGTTAACGAAGGTTGAGAAACGGGTCGATCCGACTGAAAGATTTAAGAAAAACGGCTCGGCTATCAAACCGCGATCCGGGGGCCGACAATGCCGTTTTCCAACTTCTCGCTGAGCCTTGGCGCGATCGGTTTCGCGTCGGCCTTCACCGTCGGCGCGGTCGCCGTGCTCGAACGTAGCCAGCATGGCGCGACACGCAGCATCGCGAAGCTGAAGGACGAGGTGCGGCGCTTTCACGTTGCGCTACCCGGCGTGCGGGAGGTGCGCGCCGTGCGCGTCTACAGGCAGAGCAACGAGACCTATATAGGCGAAATCGACCTGTTGCTGGTCGATTCCGAAAAGCTGACGATCAAGCAGATCGTGATCTCGAAGGGCGCCGATGGCGCGTGGTCCTGGCAGAACGCCTGAGACAAAAAAGCCAGCGCGAACACGCGCTGGCTGTCATCCGTGTCCCGCCGATGGGCTCCCGCGAGGAGTATACGCTCACACCCCGTGAATCTTCAGCGCGCCGGCGATCTCGTCGAGAATAGCCGGATCGTCGATGGTCGCCGGCATGGTCCAGGGATCGTGGTCGGCGATCTTCTTCATCGTGGCGCGCAGGATCTTTCCCGAACGCGTCTTCGGCAGTCGATCGACGCAGACGGCGATCTTGAACGCTGCGACGGGGCCGATCTTCTCGCGCACCAGCGCAACGATTTCCTTCTCGATCTGCTCGTGAGGCTTCGTGACGCCTGCTTTCAGCACGACGAACCCGCAGGGCTGCTCGCCCTTCAGCGCGTCCTTGATGCCGATGACCGCGCATTCCGCGACGTCGGGATGCGAGGAGAGGACTTCCTCCATGCCGCCCGTCGACAGGCGGTGGCCGGCGACGTTGATGATGTCGTCGGTGCGACCCATGATGTAGAGGTAGCCGTCCTCGTCGATGTAGCCGGCGTCAGCGGTCTTGTAGAAGCCCGGGAAGTCGTCGAGGTAGCTCTCGCTCATGCGCTTGTCGTTCTGCCAAAGCGTCGGCAGGCAACCGGGCGGCAGCGGCATCTTCACGACGATCGAACCCATCTGGCCAGCCGGCACCGGCTTGCAGCCTTCGTCGACGATCTGGACGTCGTAGCCCGGCATCGGAACGGTCGGCGAACCGTGCTTGACCGGCAGCAGCCCGAGGCCGACGGGATTGGCGACGATCGCCCAGCCGGTTTCGGTCTGCCACCAATGGTCGACGACCGGCTTCTTCAGGATGTCCTCGGCCCAGTGCACCGTGTCCGGATCGGCGCGCTCGCCGGCCAGGAACAGCGTGCGCATGCACGAAACGTCATAGCGCTTGAGATGCTCGGCCTTCGGATCTTCCTTCTTGATCGCGCGCAGCGCGGTCGGCGCGGTGAACAGCGCGGCGATCTTGTGCTCGGAGATCATGCGCCAGAAGGCGCCGGGGTCCGGCGTGCCGATCGGCTTGCCTTCGTAGACGATGGTCACGCCGCCGTGCAGCAGCGGCGCATAGACGATGTAGGAATGGCCGACGACCCAGCCGACATCGGAGGCGGCCCAGAAGGCCTCGCCCGGTTCGATCCCGTAGAGATTCTTCATGGTCCACTTGAGCGCGACCATGTGCCCGCCGTTGTCGCGAACGACGCCTTTCGGGATGCCGGTCGTGCCCGACGTGTAGAGAATGTAGAGCGGATCGGTGGCGGCGAGTTCGACGCAGGCCGCCTTCTTGCCGGCGGCCTTGGCCTTGGCGACAGCGTCGGCCCAGTCGTGGTCGCGACCGGACTTCATCTCTGCCTGCGATTGGGGACGCTGCAGCATCAGCACGGCGTCGGGCTTGGCGCTCGACAGGTCGATGGCTGCGTCGAGCAGCGGCTTGTAATGCACGACGCGGCCGGGCTCGATGCCGCAGGAGGCCGCCATGATCGCCTTCGGCTTGGCGTCGTCGATGCGGGTGGCGAGTTCCTTCGCGGCGAAGCCGCCGAACACGACCGAATGAATCGCGCCGATGCGCGCGCAGGCCAGCATGGCGAAGACGGATTCGGCGATCATCGGCATGTAGACGATGACGCGGTCGCCCTTCTTCACGCCGAGGTCGATCAGGACGGCGGCGAGCGCCTCCACTTCGGCGAGCGCCTGCGCGTAGGTGTAGGTCTTCTGCTGGCCGGTGACGGGCGAGTCGTAGACGATCGCGCGCTGGTCGGCGCGGCCGTTCTTCACGTGGCGGTCGAGCGCGTTGTAGCAGGTGTTGCAGGTGGCGTCGGGGAACCAGCGGCCGTACACCCCGGCGTTCGCATCGAAGATCTTCGTCGGAGCCTTGATCCAGTCGATCTCTTTCGCGGCGGCGGCCCAGAAGGCTTCCGGATCCTTCTTCCACTGGCCATAGACTTCGGCGTAACGGCTCGTCATGCGTCCTCTCCCGGCTCTTTGCGCGGATTCATGATCGGGCGGGCCAGCGAATGCAATGGCGGGCCGCTTAGCTCTTAGGCTATAGCGGGGCGTCTGGAGCCCTGCCGAGCATTGCCCGAAAGCTGGATTTTCTACGCCGCCGCCGTGCCGGCCGTCATTCTCGTCGGCTTTTCGAAGGGCGGATTCGCCGGCCTGTCGATGATCTCGCTGCCGCTGCTGACCCTCGTGTCGGCGCCGATCCGGGCGGCGGCCATCATGCTGCCGATCCTGATCGTGCAGGACGTGGTCAGCGTCTGGGCCTACCGCCGCGACTTCGACCGGCGGGTGGTGGCGATCCTGCTCGCCGGCTCCCTCTTCGGCATCGCGCTCGCCGCGATCTTCGCAGCGCGCGTGTCCGACTATGCGGTGCTTCTGTTCGTCGGCGCGATCGCCGCCGGGTTCGTCGTCTATTCCTTGCTGCGCCGCGCGCCATCGACCGACGAACCCGCCGAGGCCAGGGTCGTCCCCGGCCTGTTCTGGGGCGCGTGCATCGGCTTCACATCCTTCATCGCCAATGCCGGCGGGCCGCCGTTCCAGGCCTATGCGCTGCCGCTGCGCCTGAAGCCGCAGACCTACGCCGGCTGCTCGACGATGACCTTCGCCGTCGTCAACCTCGTGAAACTCGCCGCCTTCTTTGCGCTGGGGCAGGTGTCGACCGACAATCTCGCCGTCTCGGCGAGCCTGTTCCCGGTGGCGATCGCCGCCACATTCGGGGGCGTCTGGCTGGTGCGGCGCGTGCAGGCCGCGATCTTCTACAGGATCGTCTACGCGCTCACGTTCCTCCTCGGCCTGAAGCTGATGTTCGATGGCGCGCGCGGCCTCGGCTTGATCTGAGGCCCACGACAAGGGCCCGGTTTTGGTCTAGCTTTCAGCTAGATGCGCAAAACGAGCGAGGACGTCCCGATGAAATATCTCACGCGCACACTTCTGGGCCTCGGCTTCGCCGCCGGGCTGGCTTGCGTGGCTGCGCCGGCCTCAGCCGCGCCGCGGGCCGCGTCCCCGCAACTCGTGGCGGGTTCTGCGGCACCGGCGATCGAGAAGGTCGTCTACCGGCGCGCCTATGGCTACCGGCCCGTGGCGCGCGCCTACGGTTATCGCGGCTGGGGATATCGCCCCTACGCCTATCGCCCGGGCTGGGGCGCGCCCGCCCTCGGTCTGGGTCTGGCGGCCGGCATTGTCGGCGCCGCCGCGGCGGCGGCCACGGCGCCGGGCTATTGGGGCGGCTATCCGGCCTATGGCTATTACCCGGCGCCGGCCTGCTACATCGCGAACCAGCCGCTCTACGACGCATGGGGCAATGTCGCGGCCTGGCAGCGCGTGCGCGTCTGCCAATAGGCCCCGAAAGAAAAAGGGCCGCGCGATGCGCGGCCCTCGTTGCCCGAAGCGGCTTTCTCTTACTTCTTGACCAGCGAGCAAACGCTCTCGGCCAGCGGACGCGCGGCGTCCTCGGCCGAAATGTCGGCGATCTTCTTGAACAGATCCCACTCGCCCTTCGATTCCTCCGGCTTCTTCACCTCGCGAAGATAGGCCTTGACCATGCGGCGGCCGTCGGCGCGCACCGGAGCATTGCCGAACAGCTTGTCGACGGCGGGCAACTCCTTCATCTTGGCGACGACCTTGACGCCGTCGTGCGGATTGCCGCCCATCGCCTCGAGCGTCTTGAGATAATGCAGCACGGCGGCGTAGACGCCGGCCTGCGTCATCGACGGCATCTGCCCCTTGTTGGCCTTGGCGGCGAAACGCTTGGAGAAGGCGCGGGTGTCGTCGTTGTCGTCCCAATAGAAGGAATCCGTGAAGGTCAGGCCCTGCGCGACCTTCGCGCCGAGCGCCTTCGCGTCGTTGATGAAGAACAGCAATGCGCCGAGCTTCTGGCCGCCCTGCACGATGCCGAATTCAGC
This sequence comes from Beijerinckiaceae bacterium, assembly GCA_046349215.1. Lineage (GTDB taxonomy): Bacteria > Pseudomonadota > Alphaproteobacteria > Rhizobiales > Beijerinckiaceae > JAJXWB01. The sequence continues at coordinate 71,599 of JAXMCV010000004.1, read as the reverse complement.
GGCCTGCTTGATGGCGTTGGTCGTGTCGCCGCCGGCATTGGCGAGACCGATGACCTTGGCCTTCGAAGTCTGTCCCTGCAGCAGGAAGGACGAGAAGTCCGGCGTGTTCAGCGGATGCTTGACGGCGCCGAGAACCTTGCCTCCGGCGGCCGTGACGGCCGCGGCCGTGTCCTTCTCGAGCGCAGCGCCGAAGGCGTAGTCCGCGGTCAGAAAGAACCAGGTGTCGCCGCCGGACTTGGTCAGCGCCTTGCCGGTGCCGTTGGCGAGCATGTACGTGTCATAGGTGAAAGACACGGTGTTCGGCGAACAGGCCTCGTTGGTCAGGCCGGCCGTCGCGGCGCCGGAGTTCAGAAGGATCGCGTTCTTTTCCTTGACGACATTGGAGACGGCAAGCGCCACGCCCGAGTTCGGCGTATCGGCGATGGCGTCGACCTTCTCGACGTCGAACCACTGGCGGGCGACGCTGACGCCGACGTCCGGCTTGTTCTGGTGGTCGGCGCCGATCACGTCGATCTTCCAGCCCTTCTCCAGAAGGCCGGAATCCTCGACCGCGAGCTTGGCGGCGACGACGGAATTCGGGCCGCCGATGTCGGCGTAGAGGCTCGACATGTCGTTGAGCACGCCGATCTTGACGTTCTTGTCCTGGGCGAGCGCCGGGGCGGCGACGAGCATCGCGCCGAGGGCGACCGCAGGCATTGTCTTGAATTTCATTCCCATTCCCTCCGGTGGTTTTTTTTCCGGACCGGGAAGATGCACAATCGCCAAGGGTCTGGCAACGCGGGCGACGGCCGCTTTTTCGACCTTAGCCGATATTTTCGGCGCCTTGGGTTTCGCGCTATGGATCGGGCCTGAAATAGACCATTCCGAGGGGAAACTATGCCATCGGCCTATGACGTCGGCCTCGACCGCAACCCGGCCAATCACCAGCCGCTGACGCCCCTGCAGTTCCTCGAGCGTTCGGCCGCGGTGTTTCCCGACCACACGGCCGTCATTCATGGCCCGATGCGCCGTCCCTACAGCGAGCTCTACGCGCGCTGCCGCAGGCTGGCCTCGGCTCTGGCCGCGCGCGGCATCGGCAAGGGCGACACGGTCTCGGCCATGATCGCCAATGCGCCGGCCATGATCGAATGCCACTACGGCGTGCCGATGTGCCAGGCGGTGCTCAACGCCCTCAACACGCGGCTCGACGCCGCCATCATCGCCTTCACGCTCGATCATGCCGAGACAAAGGTTCTGATCGTCGATCGGGAATTCTCCAAGGTGATCGGCGAGGCGCTGAAGCTCTGCAAGGCGAAGCCGATCGTCATCGACTACGACGACCCGGAATATTCAGGCCCCGGCGAGCGGCTGGGCGAGATCGAGTACGAGGATTTCATCGCTTCGGGCGATCCGGCCTACGCGTGGAAGATGCCGGACGACGAATGGGACGCCATCGCGCTCAACTACACGTCCGGCACGACCGGCGATCCGAAGGGCGTCGTCTATCATCATCGCGGAGCCTATCTGCTTGGCGTCGGCAACGTGCTTTCGGCGCGGCTCGGCCAGCATCCGATCTATCTCTGGACGCTGCCGATGTTCCATTGCAACGGCTGGTGCTTCCCCTGGACGCTGAGCGCGGTCGCCGGCACGCATGTCTGCCTGCGCGCCGTGCGCGCCGGCCACATGTACGAACTGATGTCGCAGCACGGCGTGACGCACATGTGCGGCGCGCCCATCGTCATGTCGACGATGCTGGCGTCGTCCGCATCGGAAAAGAAGCCGCTGTCGCAGACCGTGCAGTTCATCACCGCCGGCGCGCCGCCGCCGGCCGCCGTGCTCGGCCAGATGAAGACAGCCGGCTTCAATGTCACGCACGTCTACGGGCTGACGGAAGTCTATGGACCGGCGGTCGTCAACGACTGGAACAGCGGCTGGGACAGCCTGCCCGACGACGAGCAGGCGTCGCTGAAATCGCGGCAGGGCGTGCGCTATCTCGCGCTGGAATCGCTCGACGTGCTCGATCCCGAGACGATGCAGCCCGTGCCGGCCGACGGCCAGACGATGGGCGAGGTGATGTTTCGCGGCAATGTCGTGATGAAGGGCTATCTGAAGAACAGGAAGGCGACGGATGCCGCCTTCGCCGGCGGCTGGTTCCATTCCGGCGACCTCGGCGTGAAATATCCCGACGGCTACGTGCAGTTGAAGGATCGCTCGAAGGACATCATCATTTCGGGCGGCGAGAACATTTCGTCGATCGAGGTCGAGGACGCGCTGTTCAAGCATCCCGCCGTCGCGCAGGCGGCGGTCGTGGCGAAGCCCGACGACAAGTGGGGCGAGACGCCCTGCGCCTTTGTCGAGCTGAAGTCCGGCGCGAGCGCCACGGAAGAAGAGCTGATCGAATGGTGCCGGACGCTGCTGGCGCGCTTCAAATGTCCGAAGAACGTGGTGTTCACCGAACTGCCGAAGACTTCTACGGGCAAGATCCAGAAATTCGTGCTGCGCGAGCGGGCGAAGGCGGTCTGAAGATCGTCTTGCGCCCCGCTGCTGGAGGGCTAACCTTTCTTCAGCTTTTCAGGCCACCATCCGGCTTCTGGGCCGGAGCGGTCGAATGAAGGCGGGGGCATTTATCGCGCTGATCCTGGCGCTGGCGGTCGGCGCCGGCGTCGGCGGCGATCCCGTGCGCCGCATCGGCCCGCGACTCGTGCCGCCGCCCGATCACGCCAGCGAATGGATGCGCGAGCGGGTCGCCGCGACCGCGCAACTCGATCCACGCGAGGCGGCGCCTCAAACTGTTGACGAATGGCGGAGCCTGATCGCCGCGCGCGACGCGGCTTCGGGGCGCTATGCGACCAGACTGGCCGAACTCACAGGCGTTTCGGTCACGCAGGAGAATATCGCCGGCGTCCCCGTCTATCGCGTGCGGCCCGCGCGCGTCGCAGACGAATATGCGAACCGCCTTTTCGTCAACGTCCATGGCGGCGCCTGGGCGTTCGGCGGCGGCTCCGCAACGGCGATCGAGGCGATCATGATCGCCGCGAAGGTCGGCGTCGAAGTCTTGGCGATCGATTATCGTCGTCCCCCAGACCATCCCTTTCCCGCCGCGCTGGACGACGTGGTCGCGGTCTGGCGCGCGCTGGCGGCGACGCGCCCGGCCGCCGGCATGGCGCTCGGCGGCACGTCGGCCGGCGGCAATCTTTCGCTGGCGGCGACGCGCCGCATCCTCGATCTCGGACTGCCGGCGCCCGGCGCGCTGATGATCGGCACGCCGGTCATCGATCTCGCGAAGGCCGGCGACAGCCGCTTCGTCAACGACGGCGTCGACAATGTGCTGGCCTGGGACGGCCTCGTCGCCGGCGTCGCGGCGCTCTATGCGAATGGCCGAAGCTTCGCCGACCCCGCGCTATCGCCCGTTCATGCCGAGGCGAAGGGATTTCCGCCGACCTACCTGATTTCGGGATCGCGCGACCTGTTGCTCAGCGACACGATCGTCATGCATCGCAGGCTCAGAAAGGCCGGGGTCGAGGCCGACCTGCACGTCTACGAAGGCATGTCGCATTCGGACTATCTGCGGACGTTCGGTTCGCCCGAATCCGACGAACATTTCGCGGAGCTGGACGCTTTCCTGCGGCGCCATCTGGCGCGTTGAAGCTCTACGCGCTTTCAGCCGCCGGTCGCCGCGCGCCGCGGCGTTCGCGCCAGCGCGCCAGCAAGCGACGGTTCGCCGGCATTTCAAAGCGATAGTGCACGAAGGAAGCGAGAGCGAGCGCCAGCGCGATGTAGCCGATCGTCGCGATCGTTCCGCCGACAGGCTCCGACACGAGATCCGGATCGGCCATCAGGATGACGGTCTTCACGCAGGGCAACAGCAACGAATGCGTCATGTAGAGCGCGAACGAGGCCTCGCCCGCTCGCACGAGCATCGGATTGTGCAGAAATCCCACGCGTCCCGCGCTGTCGCGCGCCGCGAGCGAAACGATCAGCAGAAAGGCGCCGGGCACGAAAAGGTAATTGGCGAGAGAGGCCGCGGTCTCGCCCGACTGGGCGCCGAGCAGGACGGGGGCCGCAGGGACGGCCATGAGGGCGAGAGCGAGTCCTGGATGGACGAAGGTCCAGCCGCGCCGGACGAGCGCCGCGCCGGCCGCGCCGAGCGAAAATTCCGCGAAATGCGGCAGCGGATGGAATTTCAGGAAATCGTCGAGTTCCTCACGACCGGGTTCGGCCGCTGCCGCCGCCGCGGCGAGGACCGCAAGAAAGGCGAGGAAGGCGAGGCAGATCGTCTGCGTCGGACGCGCTTCCATCCTCAGGAACAGCAGCGGGGCCACGAGATAGAAGCAGAACTCGCAGGAGAGCGACCACGAGACGCCATTCCACGCGTGCCTGATGTCGGGACGCCCGACCGGGAGATCGTGAAGCAGCAGGCCATTCAAAATGGTGGTCGGGACCGTTCCCATGCGTCCGCCGAGCGCGTGGCCGTAGACGAGCGCCAGCGCCAGCGCCGCGAACAGGGTCAGCAGGTGCAATGGATAGATACGGGACAGCCGGCGGACGACAAAATCGCCCCATGGCGCCCGCCGGTCGAAAGTGTGCATCAGCACGAAGCCGGACAATATGAAAAACAACGGCACGCCGAGCCAGCCGATCTCGCCGAAGCGACGAACCGGCTCGAATTGCGGAAGCGCCATGCGGACATGGTGCACGACCACCGCGAGCGCCGCGAAGGCGCGTATCGCGGTGAGCGAGGGCAGGAGCAGGGGCGAAGACGGCTGCGGCAATCCGAGGCGACCCGTTGGCGAGGTCGCGGAGTTTACGCCCTGCCGTCTCGCCGTCGGGTTAACGTGGACGCGGTCGGCCCGATAAGCAAAAATCCCCGGCAGCTTGCGCTGGCCGGGGATTTTTCATGTCCGCTTCGGGCGGATCAGTGGACGGTCTCGGTCGACTGTCCCTTCAGTTTCGCAATTTCATCTTTAAGTCGAAGCTTCTTTTTCTTCAGTTCGTGGACGTGGTTGTCGTCGGAACTCGGGTGAAGAACTTCCTTCTCGATTTCGTCCTCGAGGCTCTTGTGACGGCGCTCGAGTTCGGCGAGATGGGATTGCATCGACATGCGGCAGCTCCTGTTGTGGATCGCACACGACGAAATCATGACACAGGTCCGAATAGCCGCAAGCGAATTTCCGCCGCGCGTGACATGAAATTTAATTTAGGTTGAACGCTGCGGCGCAGCGTCGCGGGCTTTCTTAAGGAACAGCTTGCGGGGGCGCAGACGGAGCGCGATACTCGCCCGGTCGCGCGCAAGCATCCCGCAGCGCGAGCGTTCGTGCTCTCCCATCAGGACGACGCCTCCGCAGGCCTTGTCCGTTTGCCCGGATTTCGATGTCTTCGAAGCTGTCAGAAGCCGAACGCGCCGCCCTCGAAGCCGAACTCGAACGCCTCCGGCAGGAGCACCGGGATCTCGACGCCGCCATCGAGGCGCTGGGAGCGGTGGGCGCGGGCGACCAGTTGCAGATCCAGCGCCTGAAGAAGCGCAAGCTGGCGCTGCGCGACCGCCTGTCCTTCGTCGAGGACCAGCTCACGCCGGACATCATCGCCTGAGGAAGGGGCGAGCCTCTCGCTTGCCTCTGCCTCTGCCTTCGTTTATCCGCGCTTTTTGCCCGCCAGCGAGGCGTCCGTGCCGCAATCCATCAAGCGAAGCCCCAAGCCAGTCGCCATCATCATGGGGAGCCAGTCCGACTGGGCGACCATGCGCCACGCCGCCGAGACGCTCACGGCGCTCGACGTCGGCCACGAGGCGCGGATCGTCTCGGCCCATCGCACGCCCGACCGGCTGGTGAAATTCGCCAAGGACGCCAAGGACGAAGGCTTCAGGATCATCATCGCGGGCGCCGGCGGCGCCGCCCACTTGCCGGGCATGACGGCCTCCATGACGCCGCTGCCGGTATTCGGCGTGCCGGTCGAATCCAAGGCGCTTTCGGGACAGGATTCGCTCCTGTCGATCGTCCAGATGCCGGCCGGCGTTCCCGTCGGCACGCTCGCCATCGGCCGCGCCGGCGCGGTCAACGCCGCGCTTCTGGCGGCGGCCGTCCTGGCTCTGCACGACGAGGCGCTGGCCGCCCGGCTCGACGCCTGGCGGTCGAAGCAGACCGATTCGGTTGCGGAACACCCGAGCGATGACGCCTGAGGGGGCGCTGAAGCCCGGTGCGACCATCGGCGTGCTCGGCGGCGGCCAGCTCGGCCGCATGATCGCGATGGCCGCCGCCCGGCTCGGGCTGAAGACCCATGTCTTCGCCCATCATGCCGACGAACCGGCCTGCCAGGTTTCGGCCGCGGCGACGCTCGCCGAATGGACGGACGAGGCGGCGCTGGCGCGCTTCGCCGACGCGGTCGACGTCGTGACCTACGAATTCGAGAACGTCCCGGCCGCCACGGCCGCCTTCCTGTCGGCCCGCAAGCCGGTGCGGCCGGGCGCTCTGGCGCTCGAGAAGACGCAGGACCGGCTGACGGAAAAGACCTTCCTGCGCGATCTCGGCATACCGACGGCGCCCTTCGCCGACGTCGCGGACGCCGGCGCGCTCGCCCGGCATGTCGGCCAGATCGGCAGGCCGGCCATCCTCAAGACGCGGCGGTTCGGCTACGACGGCAAGGGCCAGATCATGCTGCGCGAGGGCTCCGACGTCGGCGCCGCCTTCCGCTCGCTCGGCGGCGCGCCCTGCATTCTCGAAGGCTTCGTCAATTTCGAGCGGGAAGTGTCGGTCGTCGGGGCGCGCGGCCTCGATGGCTCGTTCGCTGCTTTCGACGTCTGCGAAAACGAGCACGAGAACCACATCCTCAGCGTCACCCGCGCGCCCGCGCACATGGCGCCGGAGACGGCCGCCGAGGCGATGGACATCACCCATCGCATCCTCGACGCGCTGGATTATGTCGGCGTGATCGCGGTCGAGATGTTCCTGGTCGCCGAGACGGACGCCTCGGGCGTCCGCCGCGAGCGCGTGGTCGTCAACGAGATCGCGCCGCGCGTCCACAATTCCGGCCACTGGACCATCGACGGGGCCGAAACCTCGCAATTCGAGCAGCATGTGCGGGCGATCGCCGGCTGGCCTCTGGGTTCGCCGCGCCGGCGGGGGCAGGTCGAAATGCGCAACCTGATCGGCGAGCAGGCGGACCAGTGGGCGGCCCTGGCGGCCGAGCCCGGCGCCTGCCTGCACCTCTACGGAAAGGCGGAGGCGCGGCCGGGCCGGAAAATGGGCCATGTGACGCGGGTGAAACCCTGAACCGGATAGACATTCGGCGTCGAGTCTGTTAATCGCCAGCCCTTCGCCGCCTCGCCCCGCGGGACGCGGGCGGTTTCCTGTTTCCAGAATTCCCAGGGTCCAGGCCCAGCACAGGAGGTCCGGTGCAAGTTCTCGTTCGCGACAACAACGTCGATCAGGCGCTCAAGGCGCTCAAGAAGAAGATGCAGCGCGAAGGCATTTTTCGCGAGATGAAGCTGCGCGGCCATTACGAGAAGCCGTCCGAGAAGCGCGCCCGCGAGAAGGCCGAGGCCGTCCGCCGCGCCCGCAAGCTCGCCCGCAAGAAGATGCAGCGCGAAGGCCTGCTGCCGTCCAAGCCGAAGCCGACCTTCGGCGCGCGTCCGGCCGCCGCCGGCGCCGCTCGCTGAACGAATGCTCCTTGCGGCCGGCGCTGCCGGCCGCAGCGTGTCTCAAGAGACACTGTTTACGAATTGTTGACCGTTTCCCCCCAGTTTGCGTCCGACTTTCCCTGATCTCGCCCCATTGGCCGGCGAAAGGGCTCCGGGCCACAGGAACAAGTCAACATCTTAGGGGTCGAAATGTCGTCTCGCGCTGACGCAGGTCAGGCTTTCCGCTTTGGGGCGGTCCCGGTCCGTCGGGTCGGGCTGGCGTTTGCGCTCATCGCCGGCGCCTCGGCTCTGGCGGGCTGCGATTCGGCGGGCATCGGCCGCAGCGGCATGGACGCCCGCGTGCCGCAATACGCCGAAGTGAAGCCCGACGATCCGGAAGCCGCCAAGTCGAACATCGCCTCGCTCAGCGACGTCATCGCGCGCAATCCGAACTCGGCCGAAGCCTACCTGACGCGCGGCAACGCCTATGCCCGCAACGGCCGGTTCAGCGAGGCGATCCAGGATTTCTCGGCCGCCATCAAGCTCGATCCCAACAATGCCGCGGCCTACACGAACCGCGCGCTGGCCGAGCGCCAGGTGCGCAGCAACGACGCCGCGCTCGCCGATTTCAATCGCGCCATCGAGGTCAATCCGCGCCACGCCTCGGCCTATCTCGGCCGCGCCAATCTGCTGCGGGCGCAGGGCCAGCTCGACCAGGCGCTGGCCGATCTCGACCAGGCGATCCGCCTCAACCCGGAAAACGCGCAATCCTTCCACGCGCGCGGCCTGATCTACCAGAAGCGCGGGGAGCACCAGCGCGCCGTCACCGATTTCGACAACGCCATCGACCGCGATCCCTTCGCGGCCGCGCCCTATCAGGCCCGTGGCGAAAGCCTCGTGGCGCTCGGCAAGTACAATCTGGCGATCGAGGATTTCAACGCGACGCTGAATGTCGACAATCGCAACGCCGACGGCTGGGCGGGCCTGGGCCTCGCCTACGAAAAGACCGGCAACCGCGTGAAAGCGGCCGAATCCTACCAGCGCGCGCTGGTGATCGATCCCAACAATTCGGTCGCCCGTTCCGGCGCGAGCCGCATGAAGGTCTGATCCTCCGCCTCCCTGAAAAATGAAAGGGCGCGGCCGCAGGGCCGCGCCTTTGTCTTTGGCGGCCCCTATCGCCGAAAGTCCGGTGCGACACCTTGGCCCGTGGCCTCAATTGCGGCTTTCCTCGGGCGCCGGGGGCGCACTATTGTGTGCCGCGAAAGGGAGGGGCGGGCGCCGCCTCGTCCCCAGCGAGGAGAACCGATCCGATGCCTCAGGTCATTGGCATACCCAGGGAAATCTTTCCCGGCGAAAAGCGCGTGGCCGCTGCGCCGGAAGTCGTCCAGAAGCTGATCGGGCTGGGGTTCTCCGTCATTATCGAGAAAGGCGCGGGCGATCCCTCAGACTTCTACGATGACGCCTTCACTGCCGCCGGCGCGAAGATCGTCGCCACCGCCGGCGATGTCTGGTCGGGCGCCGACATCGTCTTCAAGGTGCGCGCGCCGACCGATGCGGAAGTCGCGCAGATCAGGGAAGGGCAGACGCTGATCTCCTTCATCTGGCCGGCGCAGAATCCGGAACTGATGGAGAAGCTGAAGGCGCGCAAGGCGACGGTGCTCGCCATGGACGCCGTGCCGCGCCTTCTCTCCCGTGCGCAAAAGATGGATGCGCTGACGTCGCAGGCCGGCGTCAGCGGCTATCGCGCCGTGATCGAGGCGGCCAACGCCTTCGGTCGCTATTTCAACGGCCAGATCACCGCCGCGGGCAAGATCCCGCCGGCCAAGGTGTTCATCGCCGGCGCAGGCGTCGCCGGCCTGGCGGCGATCGGCACGGCGGCCGGCCTCGGCGCCATCGTGCGCGCCAACGACACGCGCGCGGAAGTCGCAGATCAGGTCAAGTCGCTCGGCGGCGAATTCGTCAAGGTCGATTTCGAGGAAGAAGGCTCGGGCGGCGGCGGCTACGCCAAGGTGATGAGCGAAGGCTTCCAGGCCGCGCAACGCGAGATGTACGCCAAGCAGGCGGCCGATTGCGACATCATCATCACGACGGCGCTCATTCCCGGCAAGCCGGCGCCGAAGCTGATCACCGCCGACATGGTGAAAACCATGAAGCCCGGCAGCGTTATCGTCGACATGGCGGCCGAGCAGGGCGGCAATTGCGAACTGACCGTTCCCGGCGAGGCGGTGGTGCGCCATGGCGTGACGATCATCGGCTACACCGACCTGGCGAGCCGGCTCGCCAAGCAATCCTCGACCCTCTACGCGACCAACCAGCTGCGGCTGACAGAGGAACTCTGCAAGGCGAAGGACGGTCAGATCGTCGTCAACATGGACGACGACGCCATTCGCGGCTTCACCGTCGTGAAGGATGGCGAGATCACGTGGCCGGCGCCGCCGCTGAAACTGCCGGCGCCGCCTGCGCCCAAGCCCGCCGCCGCAGCCGCGGCGCCCGCGCCCGCCAAGAAGAGCGGCGGACATGGCCACGGTGCGCCGAGCGAGCCTGCCTCGCTGCAATCGCTGCTCGTGACCTTCGGCATCGGCGCGGTTCTGTTCCTGCTCGTCGGCGCCTACGCGCCGCCGGCCTTCCTCGGGCACTTCACCGTCTTCGTGCTGGCGATCTTTGTCGGTTACATGGTGGTGTGGAACGTGACGCCGGCGCTTCATACGCCGCTGATGAGCGTCACCAACGCGATCTCCTCGATCATCGCTATCGGCGCGTTGCTGCAGATCTGGCCGCCATCGGCGCCGGGTCGTCCCGACATCTGGATCCTGATCATCGCGATCGTCGGTTTGACTCTCACAACCATCAACATGTTCGGCGGCTTCGCCGTGACGCGCCGCATGCTGGCGATGTTCCAGAAGTAAGGGGCCGGGAAAATGTCAGCCAGCATCGTCACCGTCTCCTATATCGGAGCCACAATCCTCTTCGTTCTCAGCCTCGGCGGCCTCTCCAATCCGGAGACGGCGCGGCGCGGCAACTGGTACGGCATCATCGGCATGACGATCGCCGTGCTCGCGACCGTCTTCGGTTCGCGCGTCATCGGCGCGGGCGAGCAGCCTATCGTCGTCGGCGCGGGCTTTGCGTTCATCATCGCGGCGATGGTCGTCGGCGGCGCGGTCGGCCTCTATGCCGCGCGCACCGTGCAGATGACGCAGATGCCGGAACTGGTGGCGATCATGCATTCGCTGGTCGGTTTCGCCGCCTGCGCCATCGGCTTTGCGAGCTACATCGACACGTCGACGACATTCGCGACCCATGCCGAGCATGTGATCCACCTGCTTGAAATCTACATCGGCATCCTGATCGGCGCGGTGACCTTCACGGGTTCGGTCGTGGCGTTCGGCAAGCTGTCGGGCCGCATCGACGGCAAGCCGGTTCTTCTGCCGGGCCGCCACCTGATCAACCTCGCCGGCCTGATCGTGGTGATCTGGTTCGGCAAGGTGTTCATAGGCGCCGAATCGATTTCAGGCGGCATGTTCCCGCTGATCGTCATGACGATCATCTCGCTCGCCTTCGGCGTGCACATGGTTATGGCGATCGGCGGCGCCGACATGCCGGTCGTGATCTCGATGCTGAACAGCTACTCGGGCTGGGCGGCGGCGGCGACGGGCTTCATGCTGTCGAACGACCTGCTGATCGTCGTCGGCGCGCTGGTCGGTTCGTCCGGCGCGATCCTCAGCTACATCATGTGCCGCGCGATGAACCGCAACTTCATCTCGGTGATCGCCGGCGGCTTTGGTACGACGGGCGGCGCAGCGCCGGCCGCGGGCGCAGCGCCTGCCGGCGAGGTCAAGTCGATCAGCGCGGCCGAGACGGCGGACCTGCTCGCCGAATCCAAGAGCGTCATCATCGTGCCGGGCTACGGCATGGCGGTGGCGCAGGCGCAGCACGCGGTCTTCGAGATGACCAAGCTCTTGCGCGACAAGGGCGTGAACGTGCGCTTCGGCATCCATCCGGTCGCCGGCCGCATGCCAGGGCACATGAACGTGCTGCTGGCGGAAGCCAAGGTGCCCTACGACATCGTCTGCGAGATGGACGAACTGAACGACGACTTCCCGTCGACGGATGTCGCGATGGTCATCGGCGCCAACGACATCGTCAATCCGGCGGCGCAGGACGATCCGACCAGCCCGATCGCCGGCATGCCGGTGCTGGAGGTCTGGAAGGCCAAGCACTCGATTGTCATGAAGCGGTCGATGGCCTCGGGCTACGCCGGCATCGACAATCCGCTCTTCTACAAGGACAACAACCTGATGTTGTTCGGCGACGCCAAGAAGATGCTCGACGAGGTCGTGGCGACGCTGAAGGGCAAGTAAGTCCGCCCCCGGGAAAGGAAAAAGCCGGCTCCTCGCGGAGCCGGCTTATTCATGGGCCTGAAGCGCGAAAAATCAGAGCGTCAGGACGGCGAGCAGGACGACGCAGCCGATGCAGAACACCGTGCCCCATTTGAACAGGGCGATGAACATGTCGTAGGTGCGCTCGTGCTCGGCATAATCCATGTCGGGATGACCGCCCGTGGAAACGTCGTTCGCCATGCTCTCCCTCGTCCTTGGTCCGGTTCGATTTCGGTCGGGCTTTCTTAGCGGAGCAGGGGGCGACGGGCAATGCGAGCGGCGCGCCCGACCCCGGATTTGTGCTAGGAGCGGCCCGGGCGGACCGGAGCGGGTATGGGCGCGCAAGACAGGTCGGACAATTACGACGCGGTGGTGATCGGCGCTGGTCCGGCCGGCAGCGCCGCCGCCTTCCGGCTCGCGTCCGCCGGCCTGAAGACCTGCCTGGTCGACAAGGCCGTCTTCCCCCGCCAGAAGCTGTGCGGCGGCCTGATCACCGCCCGCAGTCGGTCGATCTTCGAACACACCTTCGGGCGGGCGGCCCTGGGACGCCGCGCTGTTCTCGCGTCCCGAGGAGATCGCCTTTTTCTCCGCCGGGCGGATGCTGGGCCGGCCGCATCGCTCGCCGGACTTCCACCTGACCATGCGGTTCGATTTCGACCATTACCTGCTCGGACTGGCGCTCGGCGCGGGCGTCGAGGCGCGGCTCGGCCGGCGCGTCGAGACCCTGGATGCGGACGCGCGGTCGATCCTGCTCGATGACGGAAGCCGCATCGCCTATGGGGCGCTGGTCGCCGCCGACGGGGTGAACAGCCAGATCGCGAAGCGGATTTTCGGGCGCTCGTTCGACAGCGAAACGATCGGATTCGCGCTGGAGGCTGAGGCGCCGGTCGCAGCGTTGCCCGGACAGGGCGACCGGCTCGAAATCGATTTCGCAGCCGCCGACTGGGGTTACGGCTGGGTGTTTCCAAAGCCCGCTTCGATCACCATCGGAGTCTGCGGGCGGCAGGCGGACAATCCGGATCTGCGCGCGAAGATGGAAGCCTACCTGGAGGGCAGGGGCGTCGATCCGGCGCGGTCGATCCGATCACCGGCGAGGGCATCGCCTATGCGATGGAGACAGGCGCGGCCGCCGGCGACGCCATCGCGCGGGCGCATGCGGAAGGCGTTTCGCCGGGCGAACTCTATCGCGCCGACTACGCGCGCATCACGCGCGGCATTCGCGACGCCAATCGCTGGCGCCTGCTGATCTGTCCGCGCGCCGTGCGAGGACTGTTCGCCTGGGCCTTCGCGGACGCAGGCACGCTGCGCCAGGGCTATCTCGACATTCTCTCGGGCGCGAAGGCGTACAGCGATCTGCCGGCGCTGTTTCGCGCCCAGGCGAGGCGAGCCATCGCGAAACTCGGCCGGAAATGCGTCGCGCCGCTGCGTTCGGTCACGCGCGGCTGAGCTTCAGGCGAGGCCCGCCTGCGTCAGCGCGCCGGTCTGGTTTGTGGCGAGGCCGTCCAGATGGAAGTCGCCGAGCGCCTCGTTGAACATGCGGTGGTAGTTAAGTTCGGCGCCCAGGTGGAGGAAGACCGCGCCGAGGCCGACGGCCGCGCGATCGAGAAAGACGAACTCGCGCGGCACGGTGACGGGACCCTTGTCCTTCAGCGCCTGGTGCACCTGGAAGGCCTCGCGCCGGCCGTAGCGGCCGGGCTCGACGCCATCGGCGACAGTACGCACGCGATCTTCGAGGATCGGGCCGTAGATGAAACGCGCCCAGACGTTCAGCGTCTCGATCACGTCTTTCTTGAGACCCTTGAAGCCCCACATTTCGTAGGCGTGGACGATGCGCGCCTGATCCTCGGTGCGCAGGCCCTCGTAGAGATCGACGACGCCGCCGACGAATTTCGGCGGGAAGATGCGCACGCATCCGTAGTCGAGCAGGTTCACGCCCTCTGCCTTGCCGAACACGCTGTAATTGCCGAGATGCGGGTCGCCGTGGATGACGCCGAATCTCGAGAAAGGCAGCCACCATGCCTTGAACATGGCGATGCCCAGCCGGTTGCGGACTTCCTGCGGCTCGGACTTGAACGACAGCAGCTTCTCGCCGTCCAGCCATTGCATGGTCAGCAGGCGTTCTGTCGATAATTCCGGATGCATGCGCGGCACGCGCACCATCTCTTCACGTCCGAGAATATGTTCGTAGAGAGCGGCGTTCTTCGCCTCGCGCTGGTAGTCGAGTTCCTCGCGGACGCGCGCGCCGATCTCTTTCGCCGCTTCCGTCGTGTCGATGATCGGGTTGAAGCGGCGGTGAATGGCGAACAGCACGTCGAGCTGCTTGAGATCGGCCTCTACGGCAGACTTCATGTCGGGATATTGCAGCTTGCAGGCGAGCGCCTCGCCGTCGTGGCTGACCGCCCTGTGCACCTGGCCGAGCGAGGCGGCGGCGGCGGGCTTCAGGTCGAAGGACTTGAAGCGCTTTTCCCAGCCGGCGCCCAGTTCGGCCTGCATCCGACGCTTGACGAAGGCAGCGCCCATGGGCGGGGCGTCGGACTGCAGCTTGGCCAGTTCGTCGGCATATTCGGGCGGCAGCAGGTCGGGAATGGTCGCCATGAGCTGGGCGACCTTCATCAGCGGTCCCTTCAGGCCCCCCAGAGCCTGGGCCAGAACGGCCGCGTTCGAGGCGTCGCGGCCGGACGTGCGCCCGCCCGTCAATTGCTGGGCGGCGAAACGGGCGGCGACGCCGCCGACATTGGCGCCGACCTTGGCGTAGCGGGCGGCGCGTGCGGAAAATCGGTTGGCTTCGCGGTCTGTCATGGGTGCTATATGGGCCTTCTCAGAGCTTCGGCCAATTGTCGCGAATCCACCGCGTGAGGGCTTCTTCGCTCGTTTCGCCGGCTGCAAGGGACAGCACGATCGCCGTGGCCTGCGCCTGGTCCGGCGCGAAGGCGACGCGGTTCAGTCGCAGAAACATCATCAACGCGAGAAAGGCGATCCGCTTGTTGCCGTCGACAAAGGCGTGATTGCGCGCAAATCCGAAAGCATAAGCCGCCGCGAGAGCAGCAAGGTCGGTCTCGCCGTAGTGGTAGCGATTGCGGGGCCGGTCGAGGGCGGATTCGAGCGCGCCTGCGTCTCGGACGCCGGGCGGCCCGCCGAACCGCTTGAGCTGCTTTTCATGAACCGTCCGCACCTCGTCGAGGGACAGCCAGCGCGGCTCGCTCATTTTGCCAGCGTCCGCAGCGTATCGCGGTATTCGTCCATCAATCCGTCGGCGACCTGCATCGCCGCTTCGAAATCCGGGTCGTAGGGCGTGATGCGGAAGCCGCCGTCCGCGGTTTCGGTCAGGTAGAAGGTCTTGCCCTGCTCAATGCCGAGTTTCACCACGACCTCGCGCGGGATGATGAACCCGGTGGAATTGCCGATGCGCTTGGGCTCGATCTTCATGGCGTCCTCATGTTATACTAAGAGTATAACATATGATGCTCTCGGGGGCTATTCCATCCCCTCCAGCTCGATAATGAACTCCTCGATCATCGACAGGCCGATGTTCCAGAAGGCCGGATCGGTGGCGTCCAGCCCGAAGGGCGCCAGCAGTTCGGAATGGTGCTTGGAGCCGCCGGCCTTCAGCATGTCGAAATAGCGCTCGACGAAGCCCTTCTCCGCCTTGCGATAGACGCCGTAGAGCGAGTTCACGAGGCAATCGCCGAAAGCATAGGCGTAGACATAGAAGGGCGAGTGGATGAAGTGCGGGATGTAGGCCCAGAAGGTCTCGTAGCCCGGCTGCAGCTTGATCGCCGGCCCGAGGCTCTCGCCTTGGACGCCGAGCCAAGTCTGGCAAAGCTGGTCGGCGGTCAGTTCGCCGTCCTTGCGCGATATGTGGACCTCGCGCTCGAACGTGTAGAAGGCGATCTGGCGTACGACCGTGTTGATCATGTCCTCCACCTTGGAGGCGAGCAGCGCGCGACGCTGCGCCTTGTCGGTCGTCTTCGCCAGCAGCGTGCGAAAGGTCAGCATCTCGCCGAAGACGCTCGCCGTTTCGGCGAGCGTCAGCGGCGTATGCGCCATCAGCGCGCCCTGCCTGGCGGCCAGCACCTGGTGCACGCCGTGGCCGAGTTCATGGGCGAGCGTCATCACGTCGCGCGGCTTGCCTTGATAATTGAGCAGCACATAGGGATGCGCGGACGGCACGGTCGGATGCGCGAAGGCGCCCGGCGCCTTGCCCGGCCGCACCGGCGCGTCGATCCAGCGTTCGTCGAAGAACCTTTTCGCGATGTCGGCCATTTCGGGCGCGAAGGCGCCATAGGCCGACAGGACCGTGTCGCGCGCATCGCTCCACGAATAGGTGCGCTGCGCGACCTGCGGCAGCGGCGCATTGCGGTCCCAGTGGTTGAGCGTCTCCTTGCCGAACCATTTCGCCTTCAGCCGGTAATAGCGATGCGACAGGCGCGGATAGGCGGCGCGCACCGCGGCGACCAGAGCCTCCACCACCTCGCGTTCGACACGATTG
Source organism: Beijerinckiaceae bacterium (assembly GCA_046349215.1). Lineage (GTDB taxonomy): Bacteria > Pseudomonadota > Alphaproteobacteria > Rhizobiales > Beijerinckiaceae > JAJXWB01. The sequence continues at coordinate 55,143 of JAXMCV010000004.1, read as the reverse complement.
GCGAGATGACGCGAATCCGCGACATCGCCGAACTTGCGCCAGCGGTCGGAAATCTCCTTGTCCTTGGCCAGCGTGTTGGTGACGAGCGTGAAGATGCGCAGGTTGGCGCGCAATGTTTCGGCGATCGCATCCGACGCCCTGTGACGCACTTCCTCGCTCGGGTCCTGCATCATCGACATCACGGGCTCGAGCGACAATTCCTTGCCGTCGACGTTGAAGCGCAGGCCGGCGACCGTCTCGTCGAACAGGCGATTCCACGCGCCGTGGCCGGTGACCGACTTTTCGTGAAATAGCTGCTCGAGCCTGTCGTCGAGCTCGTGCGGCTTGTCCTTGCGTATGTCTTCCAGCCACGGCCGGTAATGGGCGAGCGGCCCCGAGGCGCAAGCCTTCTCGACCAGCGCATCGTTGATGCGATTGAGTTCGAGCTGGAAGAAGAGAAGGTCGGTCGAATAGGCGGTGATCTTCTCTTGCGCGTCGCCGTAGAATTTCGCGCAGGCCGGATCGGTCGTATTGCCGGCATAGACGAGGCCGGCATAGGCCATGATGCGGCCGAGCAGATCCTGCAGCGCCTCGTAGCCCTTCACGGCGTCGGCGAGTTTCTTCGACGCCGAGGCGCCTTTGGCGGCTGCGCCGAGCTTGCCGCGCCACTTGTCGGCGAAGGCGCGGCACTCGCCTTCGGCGCGCTTCAGGTCGGCGGCGAATTCGGGCGAATCGAGTCCGGGATAGAGATCGGCGAGATTCCATTCCGGAAGGACGCCGAGGTCGGCGGGCTTTTCGGAGGATTTCGTGGCGGCGTTTCTTGCGGGGCTCATGGGCTACCGTAGAATCAATGGCGGGACGGGTCTTCCCATATTTGTGGACGGGCCGCGCGGTAACAAGCTCCGGGCGCCCACGGCGGCGGCAAACCGCCTGTTTCTCCAACTAACTGTACGAAAATGAGAATTTTGCCGGCCCGAATTAATCGGGCATTTACCCTGTTCGCGCACGATCCACGACCAGCGGCTCCCCCGCCGGCCCGAGGATGTGAATGATTTCGACTGTTCTGATCGCCGACGACGACCCCGTACAGCGTCGGCTTCTCGAGGCCATGACGCGCCGGTTCGGCTATGAGGCGGAAACGGTCGAAAGCGGCGAGGCGGCGCTGGCGCGCATGGAGCGCGCCGAAGGCCCCGCGATCGACCTGCTGATTCTCGATCTTGTCATGCCCGATCTCGACGGCATGGGCGTGCTCTCCAGGATGCGCGAGCGCAAGAATTCGACGCCGGTGATCGTGCAGACGGCGCACGGGTCGATCGAGGCGGTGATCTCGGCGATGCGCGCCGGCGCCTATGATTTCGTGGTGAAGCCGGTGGGCGCCGAGCGCCTGCAATTTTCGATCAAGAACGCATTGCGCGCCGATGCGCTCGAAGAGGAAATTCGCCGTATCAACCGGCGCGCGACGGGCACGCTGACATTCAAGGATCTCGTCTTCGCTGGCGAGGAAATGACGCGCATCGTCCGTCTCGGCGAACGCGCCGCGAAATCGACGATCCCCGTTCTGCTGGAAGGCGAATCGGGCGTCGGCAAGGAGCTGGTGGCGCGCGCCATCCAGGGCGGCTCGGATCGCAAGGGCAAGCCGTTCGTGACCGTCAATTGCGGCGCGCTGCCCGAGAACCTCGTCGAATCCATCCTGTTCGGCCACGAGAAGGGCGCCTTCACCGGCGCCGTCGACCGCCACGTCGGCAAGTTTCAGGAAGCCAATGGCGGCACGCTGTTCCTCGACGAGATCGGCGAACTGCCGCTCGAGACGCAGGTGAAACTGCTGCGCGCCCTGCAGGAAGGCGAGATCGATCCGATCGGCGCCAAGCGTCCGGCGCGCGTCGACATCCGGCTGATCTCGGCGACCAACCAGAACCTCATCGAACTGGTGAAGGCCGGAAAATTCCGCGAGGATCTATATTACAGGCTCAACGTCTTCCCGATCACCATTCCGCCGCTGCGCGCGCGGAAGGGGGATATCGGCGACCTGGCGCGGCGCTTCTGCGCACGCTTCGCGGCCGAGGAAGGCAAGAAGATTCGCGGCGTGACGGCCGAAGCGCTGGCGCTGCTTTCCGCCTACGACTGGCCCGGCAACGTGCGGCAGCTGGAGAATGCGCTGTTCCGCGCCATCGTGCTCGCCGACGGCGATGAACTTACCGTCGCGGAATTTCCGCAGATCGCCGCGCAGGTCGACGGGTTCGACGTGCGCGTGCCAAGCGCGCCCGCCATAGCGCCCGCCGCGGCCCGCGTCGAACGCGAGATCGTGCGCGTCGAAGTGCGCGATCCCAACACGCGTCGCCTGCTCGACGAACACGGCGAAGTACGCAAGCTCGACGATCTCGAGGCGGAAGCGATCCGCTTCGCGCTCGCTCATTATCGTGGGCAGATGTCGGAGATGGCGCGACGTCTCGGCATCGGCCGCTCGACTCTCTACCGCAAGATGAAGGAATACGGCTTCGACGAAGCAGCCGACGACGACAAGATGATCGGCGAGGATTCGCACGCCGCCTGACGCGCGCCGCCAGCATCGACCATCCGAAAGCCCGGAGGCGTTTCTCCGGGCTTTCCTTTTTGTGCTCCGTTCGTCGGCGCAATTAGGCTTAACGGCCGGTTTCCGTCGACACTCCGGACCGCTGGACGCATCCTAACGAGAGTTTAACGGCCGCGTATCTCGCCAGTCCCGGATTGGCGCAGGCCGGGGATGCGTTGGGAATGAACGAACAGACCTCCCGTTTCGTGGACGCTGCGCGCGGACTTGCCGCGCTTGCCGTGCTGTTCACGCATGTGGAAGCGCATGTGCTCGTCGCCTACGCGGACATTCCGGCCGACCATCGCGGGCTTCTCGCCGCGCTCGTCTGGTTTTTCTACGGCTTCGCGCACCAGGCGGTCGTCGTCTTCTTCGTGCTGTCGGGCTTTCTCGTCGGCGGCGCCTCGCTTTCGCGTGCAGAACGCGGACAGCGGTTTCTCTCCGCCTATCTGCTCGACCGCACCGTGCGCATCTATCTGGTGCTCGTGCCGACGCTCTTCGTCACGCTGGCGCTCGACATGGCGGGGCGCCGCTGGTTCGGCGGAACCGGAATCTACGACATCGAGGCTTTCGCGGGCCGGTCCAGTCTCGGCGTTTTCCTCGCCAATCTCGCCAGCCTGCAGGATATTTTCGCGCCGTATTTCGGAACGAACTCGGCGCTTTGGACGCTCTCGCACGAATTCTGGTACTATGTGACGTTCGGCCTGTTCGCGGCGTCGCTGTCGTCGGGCTATTCGTCGCGCACGCGAAAGTTCGCGCTCGCCGGCTCGGCGATCCTGCTGGCGCTCATGTCGGCCTCGCTCAGCTATCACCTGTTCGGATTCGTGCTGTGGATGACCGGCGTCGGCGCGGCGCGAGCGACAAGGGCGCCGATGCGATCTGCGCGACTGGCGCTCGCCGTCTTCCTTTCGGTTGCGATCGGGCTGCGTCTCGGGCTGCGCTATTCGCTGGTGGAAATCTGGTGGATCGGCGGACTCGCGGACGCGGCGGTGGCGCTCGCCTTCGCCAACCTGCTGGCGACGCTGCGATTCGACAACGGGCCGGTCTGGCGCTTCTCGACCTGGCGCGTACATGCGCGCCTTTCGGAGATTTCCTACTCGCTCTACGCAGTCCACCTGCCGGTGCTCGTCATCCTCTGCGCGGCCGCGCAGCAGACGTTCGGCATCGGCTGGCGGACCGCGCCGACGCACTGGACGCACTGGGTGGTCATGGCGGCGATCCTGTTTGCGACGATCGCCATCGCGCGGCTGTTCTGGCGTGTCGCCGAGGCGCGCACGCCGGCGGTCCGCGCCTTCGCCCGCAATCTCGTGCTCGGCCGCAATCGGCGCGTTATCAAGGATCCGGGCCCGCAGGCCGCATGAAAAAGGCCGCTCACGCGGCCTTTCTGCATTGCCGATCAGCGTGCGGACTCAGGCCGCCTCGATCGCTTCCTCGTCGCAGACGATCTTGGCCGCTTCCTGCGATTCGCGGGCGACATCCACCTTGAGGTGGCGCACCGGCGCGCCGGACGTCGATCCTTCCGCGAAATGATCGAAGAAGATGCGCATGACCGCGCTGACGCCGATAGGCGTGAGCTGCCGCATGGATTCGGCGTAGAATTTCGCGGCGTTCGGCCCGAAGTTCACGACGTCGTAGGACGGGAAATAGGCGATGTTCTCGCGCGCGGCGGACACTTCGTCGGCTGCGACGCGCAGGATCGACTTCGACGCCGAATTCGACACCAGCACGTGGCGCGGCACCTGCGTCGCGGCGATCGGCACGGGCGAGACGGAGGTGATGATCCGCGACTTCGGATTGACCGCGCGCAGCTTGTCGACGAAGGCGAGGAAGTCGCCCGTCACTTCCGAGACGCGCGAGTTCCAGAATTCGTACTTGTCGGGATCATAGGTTCCGCCGTCGACGCCGGGCGCGATCTGCAGCACCGCGCCGTCGGACTTGTGCACCCAGGCTTCCGTCAGGCCGAAGGTGAACAGGAAGACGTCGAGCGTCTCGAACATGGTGCGCACGGCGGCCAGGTGCTTCTCGCGCTCGGCGCGCACCTCCTCGGCCGTGGCGTAGCCGTCCGGATTGACGCGCGGGCGGAACGGGTCGACGAAGCGGCCGTCCTTGCGGGTCCAGACGTCGAGTTCCGGCTTGAAATTACCGAAGGCCCGGTCGAACAGCTGCAGCAGCTGGCGGGTCGTGTAGACGTTGCCGTAGCGCCCGGAATAGATGCCGTATTGCAGATGCTCGGCCTCGGCCGCGCTCATGCCTTCGGGCGCGGGCTCCACCTGGTAATAGTGAAAGCCGCTCTGCTGCAGGCGCTTGGCCAGATGCTGGGCGAAGCAGGAGCCGCCGGTCGCCACCTTGTCGGTGGGCGAAATGCGGAAGGGCAGGTCGACGATCGGGTCGATGGCGAAGGGCGGCAGGCCAGCCACGGCCTTGCGCCAGAAACGATGGTCGGGTAGGTCGCTGTAGGGGTTCGAGGACAAGGGTATCTCCGTGATGCCCCGCGTCGGGTCGTCGGCGGCACCATAGGCGCCGCGTCCCCAATTGTCACCCGCGGGCTCCAGCAGCCTCGCCTTTTCGGGGTTTTCCGCCCCCGCGGAGAGTTGTTCCGGGAATGTTTTCACAGATCGACCGGCAATTGTTCGCGCGCTGGCGCAAGGACGCCTTCGGCCGGTCCAGGGCCGCGACGCGCGTGGCCGTCGTCGGGAACTGCCAGAGCTTCGGCTATTCCTACGGCATGAAGCTGTTCAATCCGGGGCTGGAAATCGACCGCTACGCGCTGGTCGGGCGCTCGCTGGCCACGCTCGACATGCTGGCGAAGGCCCTCAAGGAATACGATATCGTCTTCGCCCAAGATTTCGGGCCGGCGCTCCTGCGCGACAACGGCGATTCCGAGACCCTGCGCAAGGCGTTGCCGTCGATCCACCGGCTGCCGTTCGTGAACTTCTTCGGCTTCCATCCCGACACGGTCTACCTGTTCGACCCGACGCGGAACGGCAAGCTCATCATGAGCCCGACCGGCGTCTACAATTCCGGCCTGACGCTCTATGGCTACCTGAAGGGCATGTCGGTCGACCAGACCGAGGCGCTCTTCAATCACGACGTCTTCGACTATGTCGGCTATCTCGGCGTCTGGAACGGGGCGGCGGAGGAATTGCTGCGCGCCGGCTCCGATGTCGGCATGGACCTGCACAACGAACTCGCCCGCTGGGCGCGGCGCGGCAACTTCATGTACACGCCCAACCATTCGAAGCCGCACGTCATGTACGACGTCGCCCTGAAGGCGATGAAGAAGGCAGGGTTGCCGGCGCGCGACATCGATCCGGACGATTATCTCGTCGACGACCTGGTTCGCGGCTTCATCCTGCCGGTCTATCCGCCGCTGGCCGACCTCTACGGCATCCGGGGCTCGACGCTGTTCAAGAAGGAACATTACCGCCTGAGCCTCAAGCCGGGCGAGTTCCTGACGCTGCGCGACTACATCGCCGAGAGTTTCGCGATCTATGCGCGGCACGAAAAGCCGCAGCTCGCCAATGCGCGCGTCGACGGCTGGCTCGCCGATGAGGAGACGCAGCGCACGCTCGCCGTCCTGTCTGCGGAGACCATGAAGCGCAAGGCGCTCGGCGGATAGATTCGCGGACCTTGCCTCCGGGCGCGCGACCCTTTACCCCTCCGGCCGATGCTTTCGGAGATCGATCGCCAGCTCGCCCATGTGTGGCGCCGCCGCCTGCTCGGGCGGGAAAAGGGCGCGCCGAAGATCGCGGTCGTCGGCAATTGCCAGTCTTTCGGCGTCGCCTACGGCATGAAGCTGCTCCTGCCGGCCGCGCAGGTCGACCGCTTCACCATCGTCAACAAGGGGCTGGCCGACCTCGGGTTCCTCGCGCGCACACTCGCCAATTACGATCACGTCTTCTCGCTCGAATTCCAGCCGGGTTTCGTGCGCGGCGGCGGCTGGGAGGAATTGCGCGCCCGCATGCCGTCGGTGCAGCCCATCCCCAGCATCGTCTTTTCGGGTTTCCATCCGGACACGGTCTATGTGCTCGACCCGGCGCGCGGCGGCCGGCCGATCGAAAGCCCGACCGGCCCCTATCATTCGGCCATCGCGCTCTACGCCTATCTGCGCGGCATGAACGCCGAGCAGACCGAGGGCCTGTTCAACGCGGATTTCTTCGCGGCGCTCGGCTATTTCGACATCTGGGAAGAGAGCGCGCAGCAGTTCCTCGCGCTCGCCGCGGAGGCCCGTCTCGATCTGTCGGGCGAACTCGTGCGCTGGAGCCGCAGGGGCGCATTCATGTATTCGATGAACCACCCGAAGGCGCATGTCCTCTTCGACGTGGCGCGCGCGCTGCTGAAACGCGCCGGCCTGCCGCATTCCGCGCAGATCGAGTTCGATGATTTCGCGGTCGACGATATCGTGCGGGGCGCGGTCTATCCCGTCTATCCGGAGATCGCCGAGCGCTACGGCCATCGCGGAAACTATCTGTTCAAGCGCGCCAATTACGAATTGTCGCGCAGCGTCGGCGAGTTCCTCGGACTGCGCGCCTATATCGAATCCTGTTTTTCCATGTATGCGAAGGAAAGCCGCGCATCGCTCTCGGCCGGCGCGCATCGCGTGCAATCGTGGCTGAACGACGAGCAGGTCGGTCGCCTGTTCGACTGGCACGCCGCTGATGCGGTGTCGCGCCGGCACGGCAGGCGGTAGGCATCACCAGCCGACGCGGAAGCCGCCCTTGCCGGAATAGACCGGCGTCTTGGTCAGGAGTTCGCCTTCAAAGGCCGCGAACAGAGCCGCGTTCTTGCTCACCTGCACCTGGGCGCCGGCCTTGAGCTGCAGCGCGTCATAGGCTGGCTTGGCGCCGATGGCGACGAAGCTGGAGCCGGGCAGCGAGACCAGCGTCGCGGTCTGGTTGCGCGTGGCCGACCATTCGTGGCGCCAGGCAAGGCTGATCCAGGGCGTCAGTGCGACCGTTCCCGCGTCGAGCCGCGATTCCACGCGCAGGCCGATGAAGGTCGGCGTCGAATAGGCGCCCTGTCCTGCGAAGGCGAGGCTGTAGACGCCGACCTGGCCGGTCGTGGCGATCCCGCGTTCCGCGAAGGACCCGGAGTGAGCGTGCGCGATCTCGACGGCCGCGAAAGGCGTGATCGTCATCGCCTCGAACGACATCCGTCGGCCGATCTCGATCCGCGACCGCATTTCCGAAGTCGAGAAGTTTCCGGTTTCGGCCTCGCTCACGCCGCCGACCGCCACCGTGCGCTTCGTCTTGTTCTGGTAGTCGCCCCAGGCGACGCTGGCGTCAGCGTAGAAGGCGCCGATCTTGAAGCCGGTATAAATGCCGATCTGCAGGCCGCTGTTGGAGCCGCTGACATTCGTTCCGGCGGTCGACCAGGCGCTGCCCGAATAGCCGGCGGCGACGCCGATCAGCATGTTCTGGCCGACCTGGTAATCCAGACCGATCGCGCCGCCGGCGATGCTCGTCGTCTGCGCGCCGGCGCCCGACGATATGCCGCCGGCGAAGTTCGACTGTCCGCCGAAGCCCGTGGCCCAGACGCGCCAGGTCCGCTGGCCCGCCGGCCGCACCGGAGCCGGCGCATATTGCTGTCGCGAGACCGGCCATTTCGAGCCGGCGGTCTGCACGGGCGCATAGGGGAAGGGTTCGGTCAGGGTGATGCTGTTGACCGGGTTGAGGCCGTTCGAGCGCCAGATCGCGCTCTGGTCGGCCATCGCGCCGGTGAACATATGGCCTGCCTGCAGGGCGGCGTTGTTGGCCCCGCTGACGATCCCGTCGCCGGAAATCTGTGTCAGCGCGATCGGGATCTCGCCGTCGCTGGAGTTGTTCAGCGCCTGCATCAACGTCACGCCGGCCGGGTTGGAGAGCACGGCCGATCCCATCCAGATGCCGTTGGCGGCGGCATATTGGTTGCGGTTGAGCGCATAGCCGCGGAAGTCGCGTCCCAGCAGCGTGAGGTAGATGTTGTTGGGATCGTTCGTCACGAAGCCGGTGAAGTCGTTCATGCTGGAGGCGACGCCACTGAACGCGCCGGTGATGCCGCCGGTCGATGACAGCAGCGTGAACGTCATGCCGCGGGCGAGCCCGGTCGAAGGCCCGCTGAGATTGATGTAGCCGCCGTTGATGGTGGTCTGGCCCTTCACGACGATCGCGTCGGTCGAAACGGTCGTCACGCCGCCGACGGTCGTCGCGGCCACACGCATGTTGATCGTCGAGGTGCTGGCGAAATTCGCGTCGCCGCTGATCGTGATCAGGTCGGTCGTGCCATTGTTGGCGCCGAAGGAGATCGTGCCGGTGTTGTTCAGGTAGGCGAGCGTCGAACCTGCCGCGTTCGACCAGACGCCGTCGTTGTTGAGCGTCGCCACGGTTCCGGCCGCGCTCGTGATGACGCCGTCGATCGTGCCGGTGTTCCTGATGAGGGCCGCTCCGCTCTTCACGTTGATCGCATTGGCGATCGATTCGATCACGCCCTTGTTTTCGACCGTCACCGCGCCCGCATTGGCGTCGATGACGACGCCGTCCCCGACAAGGCCCGTTCCGGCGATATTGGCCGCGTTGCGCAGGATCGCCGTTCCGCTGTCGGTTGCGATCGACACGCCGGCGACGGCGCCCGAAACGAAGGTCCCTTTGTCGAGGTCGATCTCGATCTTGCCGGAGGCGGAGCGCGCCGAAACGCCGACGCCGTCCGTCGCGGCGACGTCGCCATGGATGCCGATCACGACATTGCCGAGGCCGGAGGCCGTGGCCGAGACGCCATTGATCTGGGCCTTGACGCCGCCGACGCCGATCTGCACGAGGGAGTCGCCGTCGACGCTCGAAGCCGTGACGCCGTCGCCGCTGCGCGCCGTCACCGTGTCGCCGGTCGTGATGTTGGCCGCGCCCTTGCCCGAGGTGCTGGCGTAGATGCCCGAGGCGGCGTCGACCGTATCCAGCGTCGTGATCGTGACATTGCCGCCCGCCGACGAGCCATAGATGCCGCCGAGCCAGCCGGCGCCGGGCGGCAGCACGCCGTTGGCGGCGCTGCTGACGGCGTCACCGGCGTAGATGGTGACGTCGCCGGTCCCCGCCGCGCTCGCCGAGATGGCGGTCCAGGTGGTGGCCGAGACCGTGCTCGCCGTGTCGATGGCGATGAGGCCCGCGCCGATCGTCGTCGCGAGGATGCCCCCTGCGCCGCCCGAGATCTTGCCGGCCTGCGTGATGTTGATGGCGCCGTCCACCGCCTGCGCGGCAATGGCGGGCCCGTTCTTGGCCGTCACGTCGGCGGCCAGCGAAAGGTTGATTTCGCCCGTGCCGTCGGAGGTCGCGGCGATGCCGCCGGTGGCGCCAGCGATCACGGCCTTCGCGCCGGTGACGATATTGACGTTGTTGCCGGCGCCGCTCGCGCCGGCCAGGATTGCGATCCCGGCCGTCGAGGTGATCGGACCCAGGATGGCCTGACCGCCCGGCGTCGTCATGTCGACGTGGCCGGCGGTCGTCACCATCGTCACGCCGTTGCCCGACGCCGTGATCGACGAATTGGCGTCCATCGAGAAATTGGCGTCGCCGCCGCCGCCCGCATAGTTGAAGGTGATGCCGCCGGTCGCCTTGGCTCCGACGAGAGCGACCGAAGCAGGCGTGAGAAGGGTCTGCGCGCCGAACGTGCCTGTACAGACATAGTCGAGCGGTCCAGCAGGGCCGGGCGCGCAGCCGGCAAAGGCCTCGCCACCGAAGGCAAGACAGACCGACAGTCCGACCGCGGCGGCGCCCAGCGTGCGCGGCATTTGGTCCCGGAACGCGGTCCGGGCGAAGCGAAAATCGACTATGGGGCGGTCGCCGGTCATGCCGCGAAGATAGGACTTAGAGTCTAAGAGGAGGTAAGAATTTGAAATTAATGAAGAGTTGATTCCTATTCGCCACTGCGAAAGGCTGCGAAGGGTTAACATTGGCTGTGGAGAACGGGAACAACCCGGCCGCGCCCGGGAAGGCTTGTCAGAATTGCGGCGCCCCGGCTATTTTTCGCCACGATCTGACGGTACCCCGCAACGTCCGTATAACGGAAATGTGCCTGCCCTTACGGCGCATTAACGGTTTTCGGCAAGATTGCGTTGACCATGCGCCCGGTTCGTTGCGGCGTTCAATTACGGAACTCAGCTTGTCGGAACCCGGTCGCCCCGCATCCTCGAATGTCGCCAAAGCCGCGTTCAAGGCAGGCGTTTTCGCTATGCTGATGAGTTGCGGATTTTCGTCGGGCGCGGGCAATGCCGTCGCCAATGGCGATACGCGCACGATCTACCTTTTCCACAATCACACCAAGGAATCGATCGCGGCGACCTATCTGGTCGGCGGCCGCTACGACGCCGAGGTTCTGAAGCAGCTCAACTGGTTCCTGCGCGACTGGCGCAGGGACGAGCCGACGACGATGGATCCGCGCCTGTTCGATGTGGTTTGGGAAGTCTATCGCACTGCAGGATCCGGAACCAATCCTGTCGTCGTGATGTCGGCGTACCGCTCGCCCGAGACCAACGCGATGCTGCGCCGCCGTTCGCGTGGCGTCGCCAGGCATTCGCAGCACATGCAGGGCAAGGCGATGGACACGTCTATGCCCGGCATGTCGATGCAGGACATCCGCGAGATCGGCATGAAGATGCAGCGCGGCGGCGTCGGCTACTATCCGACCGCCGGCACGCCCTTCGTGCATCTCGACGTCGGTTCGGTGCGCTCCTGGCCGCGAATGAACTATGACCAGCTCGTGCGTCTGTTCCCTGACGGCAAGACCGTTCACCTGCCTTCCAACGGCCAGCCGCTCGCCCGCTACGAGGAAGCGCGCGCCGAACTCGAGGCCGGCGGCTCCGTCTACCTGCCGCCCTCGTCGAAATCGAAGAGCTTCTTCGCCTTCCTGTTCGGCGGCGGCGAGGACGACGAGGATGCAGCGCCGGCCCCGGCGAAGCGCGGCCGTTCGCGCTTTGCTTCGGCGCCCTCGCGCGCCCAAACGCAGGTCGCCGCCTATGCGCCGGGCGAAAGCCCAAACGTCAACGACGACGGCAGCCGCAGCTTCTTCGCTATGGACGCCAATCGCTCCGGCTCGCAGCAGGTGGCGCGCGCCGAAGCCAATCTGCCGCGCGGCGAGACCTACATGGCGCCGGCGCCGCAGGCAGCGCCCGCGCTCGCGCAGCAGGCCGCCCAGACGGCGCCGCAGCCCGAAAAGACACAGGTCGCCTCTCTCGACCAGAATTCTATCCGGCTCGCCAAGCTCCAGCCTTCCGACGACGATGCCGAGAGCGCGCTCAACGTCGCTGCGGCGCCCATGCCGCCGCGCCGGCCGGACGATCTGCCGACCTTCGCCGCCTTCGCGCCCATGCCGCCTTCCCGCCCCACGGAGTTCCGGTCGATCGCGTACAATCAGCCGCTCGCCAATGCGCCGCTACGGCGCGACGCCATCGGCGAAATGCTTTCCGGCGGAGCGAAGGGCGACGCGGTCGGCTCCATTGCGCGCGGCTCCATCGGCCTTCGCGCCGCGACCTTCGCGCCGTTGCCGCCGCCGCGCCAGCCGATCGCGCCGGCGCGCCTCGACCGTTCGAATTTCGGCGCACTGACGGCGCCGACGCCGGTCGCCAGGGCGACGACGCAATCCGTGCACGGCGCGGCGGCCATCGGGACGCGCAGCGCGGCGCGCGCGGCGCGCGCCGCCAACGGCGCATTGAAGCCGGAGCCGCACGCCGCGACCAGCCACTTCTCGTCCAAGGCGTCGGAACTGTCGACGACGGCGTTCGCGCCTCCCGCGCCCGCGCGGCAGCGCTCGGCGCAAAAGACGACGAGCGGCAATTCCAACTGATGCCGGAACGTCGATTCCCGGCGTTCCGAACCCTAGCGAAAATCCTGGAACGTGCTGAAGCGCTGGCCTGCCCGGGCGCGCGCGATCATCGCTGCGTGAAAGTCGATGATGCCGTCGGGCGTCTCCGCTTCGATCCAGCGGCAGGCGTCGGCCTTGTCCGGTTCGGCGTTGGTAGGCGCGCCTGTCCAGCGCCGGCAGACGAACAGGTAGTCGACATAGGCTTTCGCGCCGGCTTCGCCGCACTGGCGATAGAGCGCGTGGACGCATTCGAGATCTTCGGGGGAAGCCGACACGCCGGTTTCTTCCTGCAATTCGCGCAGGGCGGCCTGCGCCGGCGTCTCGCCGCTTTCGACATGGCCGGCCGGCATGGCCCATTCGCCGTCGCGGTAGCCGGTGTTGATGCGGCGCATGACGAAAAACCGCCCGCCGTCGATCAGCGCGATGTAGACGGCGATGCGGGCTGCAAAGCGGCTCGTCACGCGGGCTCGACGGTCAGGACGTTGCCCTGCGCGCGGACGCCGGTGACGCGCACGCGCGCGCCTGCGGGCGCATCGGCGCCGGCGACGCGCCACACCGAATCCAGGACCCTTGCTTTGCCCTCGCCGTTGACGATGGCCTCGACGAGCACGAATTCACGGCCGACCAGCCCCTCGGCGCGGCGGTTGAGCCCGTCGTCGCCCGACGTCGCCATGCCGCCGTACACGTAACGGCCGACCAGCGAATAGGCCACCGCGAGCGCCGCAAACAGCACGAGGCTCCAGCCGAGCGGCATGTCGGCGATCAGTTCGATCAGGCCGACCGTGACGCCGGCGAAACCGATCCACAGAAGGAAGGCGCCGGGCGCGGCGAGTTCGGCCGCGCAGAGCGCGAGTCCGCAGACGAGCCAGATGAAGGGAGCGTGCGCCAGCATCGTCACCTCCCGGCCGGACCGCCGCCCCAGGGACCGGACGACGGCGGCGGCGGCGAAGGCGAAGCAGGCGGCGTTGCGGGCGGCTGGACCGGGCGCGGCTGCACCGGCGCCGTGGCGCGCGTACGCCTGGCGTCGTCGGCGCTGGCTTCGCCGAGCGACGCGCGTGCAATCTCGGCAATGCCGCCTATGGCGCCGGCGAGGCCCGCCATGTCCATCGGCAGGATGAAGGTCTTCTGGTTCGGCGCCTTGGCGAAATCATCGAGCGCGCGGATGTATTTCTCGGCCACGAAATAATTGATGGCGGCGATGTCGCCCGATGCGATCGCTTCGGACACCATGCGCGTCGCCTCGGCTTCGGCCTGCGCCGAACGCTCGCGCGCCTCGGCGTCGCGGAAGGCGGCCTCCTTGCGGCCCTCGGCCTCGAGCACGACGGCCTGCTTGCGGCCTTCGGCGCGCAGGATTTCCGACTGGCGCAGGCCTTCGGCTTCCAGGATGTTGGCGCGCTTCTCGCGCTCGGCCTTCATCTGGCGGCCCATGGAATCGACGAGATCCTTCGGCGGCACGATGTCCTTGATCTCGATGCGGGCCGCCTTGACGCCCCATGGCTCGACGGCCTGGTCGACGACGGCGAGCAGGCGCTGGTTGATCTCGTCGCGATGCGACAGCAGCATGTCGAGGTCCATCGAGCCCATGACGGTGCGGATGTTCGTCATCACCAGATTGAGCAGCGCCAGTTCGAGATTGGCGACCTCGTAGGAAGCGCGCGCGGCATCCAGCACCTGGAAGAACACGACGCCGTCGACGGTGACGGTGGCGTTGTCGCGGGTGATGACCTCCTGCGACGGAACGTCGATCACCTGCTCCATCATGTTCATCTTGCGGCCGATGCGGTCGATCCACGGCACGATAAGCGCCAGGCCCGGCGTCAGCGTCGTCGCGTATTTGCCGAAACGCTCGACCGTGTAGTTGAAGCCCTGCGGCACCTGCCGCACGCCCATCATCAGGGTGAGAAAGACGAGGACGACGATCGCCAGCGCGACCAGTTCGAAACCGTTGGCGATCATGGACGCCCCCCGAAGAGCGAGTGATTCGAAACCGCGTCAGGCTAGACTATCCGTGGCCGCGTGTATCACCGTGGGTGTCATGCCCGCGAAAGCGGGCATCCAGTTCCCATTGTTTCTCCAGAAAGGGAAGGAACAGGGAACTGGGTCCCCGCTTTCGCGGGGACGACAGGATGCTCACCTGGCCACCGGCGCCGGTTGCGTCACCACGTCCCGGTCTGCTGGCCACTTCATCCGCCACGCCAGCCGCACGTCCTTCTGCTCGCCCGCCGCCAGATCGTAAGTCCATGACATGACGCCGCGTTTGTCGCCGACCTGCTTTTCGGTCGGCGGCGTCGTCTGCGGCAGCAATTCGACCGTGATGGCCGTATTCTCCGAGAATGGGATGCGATCGACGATTGTCGTCCGGATCGGGAAGTCGTGCAGGTTCTTCACGCTGGTCTTGAACTCGCGCGTGTCGATCTTGGTCTGGTTGTACCAGGTCGGCTCGTTCTCCTTCTTCTTGACGGGAACGCGCGTCACCTTCACGCGGTCGTCGGCGCCGAAGCCGAGATCGAAGCCATCTCCCGCCGCCACGAAGGCGAGCTGGCCCTGGCCGACATAGGCGCCGTCGCGCAGCACGGTGATCGGACCCGCAAGCAGCGGCGCATCTTCGTCGTTGACGAGCCTCGCCTCGAGATAGGCGGTCGGGTCGATCGACGGCGCCGTCCTGACCGCAAGCTGCGGATCGTAGCGCTTCGAGGCGAGCGCAAAGCTCTTCGTCGCGCCGTCCGCCGGCACGTTGAGACGGCCCGGCACGATGAAGCTCGCCTGCCAGGCGTCGGAATCGAGACTGGCGTATTGCTCGGCCGCCTGCACGGGCGGCGCGGACGCCGGCGCTGCTTCGTTGCGCGCGCTGTCCTGCGCCTTCATCGCCGGCGCGGGCGCCGATCGCGCGAGGCTGCCGGCGGCCATCGGGACCGGCGGCTCCCAGAATGCGAGGCGCTGCGGCTGCACGTCGGGCGCCTGCGAGCCGCGCAGGGCGCGCGTCGTCGACAGGGTCAGCGCCACGTCGCTCCAGTCCTCGCCCGTGTTCTGGGCGACCTGCGCGCGGCGCACGAGATCGAGCGCGGGCTTGCGATCCTTACCGCCCGTGTCGAGCTTCGCTTCATAGGCCGGCCGCCACGAGGCGCCGCTGACACGATAGGAAACGCTGAATTTCGCTTTCGTCGCGCCGGCCGCGTTGAGCGCGATGGCGATATCGCGCAACGGCGGCTTCGCGCTCGGGCGCGGGCGCGCAGCTTCCTGCGCCTTGATGTCGTCGTCGATCTCCTGCGCGCGGGCGCGCGCCGAACGCAATTCGTCGCCGATCTTGGCGAGCGCATTGCCGACGGTGTCGAAGGCGTTGTTCCATTGTCCGATATCGAGCGGCTTGTCCTCGCCGAGCTTTTCGGGCGAGGCCTGCGCGAAACGCTGGATCATCGCCTGCTTGGCCGACAGTGCGTCGAGCGTCACCTGCCAGCCCGCGCGGTCGGAGCGCAATTGCTTCAGCTTCGCGTCGTTGGCGGTGTCGGTCTTCGTATCGGCCGGCGCAGTGCGGCTTTCGACAGCGCCGATGGAGATCGCCGCGCTGCCTGCGCCGGACACGCGCAGCGACGCCGGGTCGAGCGCGTAAGGCAGGCCGCGCAACGAGACGTTGCTCGCTCCGTCCGGCAGGTCGACCTCGAATGTGCGAGTCACTACTGCGGCGTCGGGATGGACAGCGACGGAATCGATGCGCGAACGCGCTTCGAGATCGGCGGCGAAGGCGCTCGCCGCGGCGAACGTCGAAAGGGCCGTGGACGCGAGGAAGAGGCTGCGCATGTCGTCTCCTGTCGGTGCGACAGGCATCTCTCAGCCGCATTGCGGAATTTTCACGGCAAAGCTGCGGCTGGCGCAAGGCCTGCCGAAACAGGGTTTACGCGGCCGGCCGGCTCCCGCATGGTGCGAAGCGGAAACGCCCTTCGATCTTTCCCGGACCGACCATGAAATTCCTGCGCTGGGCCTACGACCAGGCCTGGCTCGTCCTCATCGCCACGACAATGTTGTGGGGCGGCAACGGCGTCGCCTCGCGCATGGCGGTCGGCCGCGTCACGCCCATGTCGCTCGTCTTCATCCGGTGGCTTGCGGTCTGCGTCCTGCTCGCTATCGCGTTGCGCAAGCCGATCGCCGAGCACTGGCCGACGATCCGCGCCAACCGCTGGCGCATCCTGCTGATGAGCGGCTTCGGCTTCACCGGGTTCACCGTGCTGTTCTACGCCTCCGCCTACTGGACGACGGCGGTCAACATCACTCTGCTGCAGGCGGCGATCCCGCCGATGGTGGTCGCCGGTACGGTGATCTTTCGCGGATTGCATCCGACGCCCATGCAGATCGTCGGCATGCTGGTCACGCTGGTCGGCGTCGCCGTCATCGCCACGCATGGCGAACCGCTGAAGATATTGCAGACGCAATTCAACTTCGGCGACATTCTCATTCTGATCGCCTGCGTGTTCTACGCGGGCTACACGCTCGCCTTGCGCGACCGTCCTGCCATGCCGCCGCTGGTCTTCTTTTCGGCGCTGGCCTTCGCGGCGCTGCTGACGTCGTCGCCCTTCATGGTCGCGGAAGCCGCGACCGGCCGCTTCCACTGGCCGACGGCCGAAGGCTGGGCGATCCTCGTATTCGTGACGCTCGGGCCCTCGCTCGCCTCGCAGGTCCTGTTCATGCGCGGCGTCGAACTGATCGGCCCCAATCGCGCGGGATTGTTCTCCAATCTCGTGCCGATCTTCGGCGCGCTCTTCGCGGTCGTGCTGCTCGGCGAGGAATTCCACGTCTACCACGCGGTCGCGCTGGCGCTGACGCTGGCGGGAATCTGGCTCGCCGAGCAGCGGGCGGGATAGGCTTTCCCGCCCGCTCGCACGAGACAAAGCGTCAGTCGTGCGGCACGATGAACCTGAAGACTTCCTTCGGCTTGAAGTTGGCGGTCTGGTTGCCGCCAATGTCGGGATTGCCGTCGAGCTTTAGACGACGCGCCGGCCCGCCTTCGCTGAAATCCATCTTCTTCATGTCTGCCCACACGATGCTCGGGCTGTTGGTGTCCTGATAATAATAGACGCGGTTCTTCTGGTCGGAGACCGTCAGCCACAGCGTGTCCGCGATATTGGGTTGTCCGGGAATCTTGATGCCGAGCGGCACGCTGACATTGCGCATGACGCTGAACACTGTCGCCACCGCCGTGCGCGGGTCGGCCGATTGCTTGGCCTCGTTGATGTAATACGAGGCGCGCACGTAGCGGTCGGATGCGCGATTGGTGCCGGGCAGGAAGATCGAGCCGCCGATCTTCTCCCAATAGGCGTTGAGCGCGATCTGCTGGTCGAAGGTCGGCGAATTGGTCATCACCTGGTGCTGCCTGCCGTGGTGGATGACGAGCTTGCCGTCGAGATATTCGAAGATCGCCGAATCTCCCGATGCGTCGGAAATAGACAGGTGCACGGTTCCCGGTTCGCCCGTCGGCGCCTTGATGGCGACGATACGGAATTCCTCCTTCCGGATGTTCGCGACGGCCTCGGCGACGGTGGCGTAATTGTCGAGGACATATTGCACCCAGGCCGAGTTCGGCAGCGTCGGGCGCTTGTCGTTGGGGTCGTCCGCCGGATATTTGCTTTCGGGCAGGTAGAGCAGGTTGGCGACGAGGCCCTTCTCGTTCATGCCGTCGGCGGCTGCGCCTTCGTAGATCGTCGTGACGATGCTGCCGTACTGGCTCTTCCAGACGAGCGGCGTTTTTGTGCCGGCGTTGCGTTGCAGTCCGCGCGGATACATCCAGAGATTGGTGTCCATGTCGGAAATGAACCAGTCCATGGTCCGGCCGGTGACCGTCTGGCCGTCCTTGCCGAAATAGACGGCGCGGCTGCAGGCGTCGGCCGCGAAAGGGGCCGCCGTCGCAGCCGTCAGGGCCGCGCCCAGGCCCAGCGCAAGTCTCCGCTTCATGTCGATCTCCCCATTTGAGACCTGACGATCTTGCCGTCCCGCGCAATTTCAATGTTGCGCGAAGTACCAATGTGAAAAATCGAGCGCCGGTGTAGGTTTAGCTATGCCCGAGCCGTCCGCGCCCCGCATTTCGCCAGCCAGAATGGAGGCCATTTTCGCTGCCAGGGGGTGGCTGTCGGAACATCCCGCCGCGTTCCGGTCCCTGTTGATCAGTGAAGGGGTTGTCGTCGAAGCGCGGTCGGGAACGAGCGTTTTCCGCAAGGACGACAAGTCGAACGGTCTTTATGGGATCCTTTCCGGCGCCATGGGCATGGACGGCGGACACCGGCGGCAGTCGCCGCTGATGGGCCACATCATGCGCGCGGGCGACTGGTTCGGAACCAAGGCTCTCTTGCCCGGCGGCCCACGAGAACTGACCTATCGGGCGGTCGAGCCGACCTGCCTTCTGTTCGTGTCGCGGGCCCGTCTGGCGCCTTTGATCCAGAGGAGCCCGGACGTTGCGGTGCGGATCGGGCAACTCGCGGAGATCGGCAATCGCCTGGGGTCCTGGGTCGCGCGGGACCTGATGACGCCGGACGCCGGCCGGCGACTGGCGGCCGTGCTGTTCCGGGTTCTTGGCGCGGGAGAAGTCGCGCCGGACGACGCGCAGGGCTTCTGGCTGACGCGCCAGCAATTGGGCGTGATGGCGAACCTGTCGCGCCACCATGTGGGTCGAAAGCTGGCGTCGTTCGAGGCTGCAGGCTGGATCGCGTGCGGATACAACCGGGTCCGGCTGCTCGATGCCGAAGCCCTTGCGGCCTTCGCCTACGGTGACGACGATTGACGCAACGCGTCGTGTCGATTGTCCGGGGCCGCTTCCGGTCGATGGCGGAATAATGCATCCGACCGTGATTGCATCGGCCCCTCTCCCCGCGTGCGGGGAGAGGGGAACGCGACTCAGAACGCCAGAACCTTCGCCTGCTTCACGCCGGGCAGCTTCTGAATTTCGGCGAGGGTGGCGGCCGGCGGATCGGAATCGACCGAGACGAGCGCGATCGCCGAGCCGCCTTCCTGATCGCGGCCGAGCGCGAAGGTCGCGATATTCACCTTGGCGTCGCCCAGCAGCCCGGCGAAGCGGCCGATGAAGCCCGGCTTGTCCTCGTTCGTCACATAGACCATGTGCTCGGCGAATTCCGCGTCGACCTTGATGCCCTTGATGTCGACGATGCGCGGCTTGCCGTCGTGGAAGACGGTGCCGGCGACCGAACGCTCCTGGCGCTCCGTCACGACCGACATGGTGATGAGCGATTCATAGTCGCCCGCAGCAGCCCGCGTCACTTCGTCGATGACGATGCCGCGATCCTTGGCCACCGCCGGCGCCGAGACGACGTTGACGTCCGACAGCAGCGGGCGGAGCAGGCCGGCGATTGCCGAGGCCGTGATCGCCTTGGTCTTCAGTTCGGCGACCGCGCCCTCGTAGGTGATCGTCACTTTCTTGATGCCGGTCTCCGTCAATTGTCCGGCGAACGAGCCGAGCTTCTCGGCGAGCGCGATGAAAGGCTTCAGCTTCGGCGCTTCTTCCGCGGTGATCGACGGGAAGTTGATCGCGTTGGAGATCGCGCCGCGCATCAGATAGTCCGACATCTGCTCGGCGACCTGCAGCGCGACATTTTCCTGCGCCTCCGAGGTGGAGGCGCCGAGATGCGGCGTGCAGACGACGTTGGAGCGGCCAAACAGAACGTTCGAAGTGGCCGGCTCTTCGATGAACACGTCGAAAGCCGCGCCCGCGACATGGCCGGAATCGAGAAGCTTCGCCAGCGCCTGCTCGTCGACGAGGCCGCCGCGCGCGCAATTGACGATGCGCACGCCCTTCTTCGTCCTGGCGAGATTTTCTTCCGAAAGGATGTTCTTGGTCTGCGCCGTCATCGGCGTGTGCAGCGTGATGATATCGGCGCGCGCCAGCAGTTCTTCCAGTTCGACCTTCTCCACGCCGATGTCGAGGGCGCGCTCCGGCGACAGGAAGGGATCGAACGCGATAACGCGCATCCTGAGGCCGATGGCGCGGTCGGCGACGATCGAGCCGATGTTGCCGCAACCGATGACGCCCAGCGTCTTGCCGGTGATCTCGACGCCCATGAAGCGGTTCTTCTCCCACTTGCCGGCCTGCGTGGAGGCGTCGGCGGCGGGGATTTCGCGCGCCAACGCGAACATCATGGCGATGGCGTGCTCGGCGGTCGTGATCGAATTGCCGAAGGGCGTGTTCATCACGATGATGCCGCGCGCCGTCGCCGCAGGAATCTCGACATTGTCGACGCCGATGCCGGCGCGGCCGATGACCTTTAGCTTTTTCGCGTTCTCAAGGATCTTCTGCGTGACCTTGGTGGCCGAGCGGATGGCGAGGCCGTCGTAATCGCCGATGATTGCGGCGAGCTTGTCCTTGTCCTTGCCGAGCGCCGGCTGGAAATCCACCTCGACGCCGCGATCCTTGAAGATGGCGACGGCGGCGGGCGAGAGGGCGTCGGAGATGAGTACGCGAGGAGCCATGGGAGTTCTCTCGAATGAAGGGGGATTCTCCCCTCCCCCCTTTTGGGAAGGGGCAGGGGCAGGGGAGGGGGGAGGGGGTCCGGGAATCCTGCGAGAAAGGATGGATGCGCGGTTCGCGGGATCGCCCGCCCCCCACGTAACCCTCCCCCAAAAGGGGGGAGGGAACAGGTTCGGGATCGTCAGGCCGCCTTCGGCAACGCGGCCTTGGCTTCGGCGAAGGCCCAGTCGAGCCAGTGCGTCAGCGCCTCGACGTCGGACTTCTCCACCGTCGCGCCGCACCAGATGCGAAGGCCGGGAGGGGCATCACGATAGGCGCCGATGTCGAGCGCCACGCCTTCCTTCTCCAGCAGCGTCGCAAGCTGCTTGGCGAAGGCCGCCTGCGCATCGGCGGGCAGGGCCGTGATCGCCGGATCGACGACCTTGAGGCAGACGGAGGTGTTGGAGCGGATGTCCTGCGAGACGGCCAGAAAATCTATCCACGGCGTCTTCGCCTTCCAGTCGGCGATGACCTTCGTATTCGCGTCGGCGCGGGCCACAAGACCCTCGAGGCCGCCGAGCTGTTCGGCCCATTGCAGTGCGTCGATGTAATCCTCGACGCAGAGCATGGACGGCGTGTTGATCGTCTCGCCCTCGAAGATGCCCTCGATCAGCTTGCCGCCCTTGGTCATGCGGAAGATCTTCGGCAGCGGCCAGGCAGGCTTGTAGGTCTCGAGCCGTTGGGCGGCGCGCGGCGACAGGATGAGCATGCCGTGCGCGGCCTCGCCGCCTAGCGCCTTCTGCCAAGAGAAAGTGACGACATCGAGCTTGGCGAAGTCGAGGTGCTGCGCGAAGGCGGCCGACGTCGCGTCGCAGATGGTCAGGCCCTTGCGGTCGGCGGCGATCCAATCGCCGTTGGGCACGCGCACGCCGGAGGTGGTGCCGTTCCAGGTGAAGACGACGTCATGGTCGAAATTCACCTGCTTCAGATCGGGGATTTCGCCGTAACCGCTCTTCAGCGTGCGGGCGTCCTTCAGCTGGAGCTGCTTGACGACGTCGGTGACCCAGCCTTCGCCGAAGCTTTCCCAGGCGAGCAGGTCGACGGGGCGGGCGCCGAGCAGCGACCACAGCGCCATTTCGACTGCGCCGGTGTCGGAGGCGGGCACGATGCCGATTCGATAGTCGGCGGGAACCTGCAGGACCTTGCGGGTCAGGTCGATGGCGAGCTTGAGCTTGGCCTTGCCGAGCTTGGCCCGGTGCGAGCGGCCGAGCGCCGCATCCTTCAGGGCTTCGAGGGACCAGCCGGGGCGCTTGGCGCAGGGGCCGGA
This sequence comes from Beijerinckiaceae bacterium, assembly GCA_046349215.1. Classification (GTDB taxonomy): domain Bacteria; phylum Pseudomonadota; class Alphaproteobacteria; order Rhizobiales; family Beijerinckiaceae; genus JAJXWB01. The sequence continues at coordinate 33,006 of JAXMCV010000004.1, read as the reverse complement.
AGAAAATTGCGGATTGACCGGCCGCACGCCGGGCTTCGTATTCGCCATTTGACCATCCTTTCAGATGGGCGCCTCCCGTTGGGGGGAGGTGTCCCGCGGACGGCGATATAGCGAAGACGGGTTTTAGGCAAGGGGCGGTCGGACGGTGGCCTGCCGCCCGAGGATCAATCCGGCGTGTAGCGGAAGCCGATGCGCGCGTCGGTGGCGGAATAGTTCTGCTTGTAGGAGCCGAAGACGGTGGTCGTGTAGACCGAGCCGAGGTTCGAATAGCGCAGGCCGAGGTCCACCGCCAGATGCGGTGTGACGTTGTAGGACGCGCCGCCCATTACCGCCCAGGCGAATTGCATCGTGCTGGTGGATTGCTTGCTGTCCCAGTAATTGGAATAGGTGCCGCCTGTCCACGGATCGACCCAGCTCGTGCCGCTGTAGGGGTTGCCGTTGTTGAAATACCAGGTGCGCTGGAAGCGCTGATAGTTCAGGTTAAAGCCGATGCCCGCGCCGACGTAGGGCGTCAGGCCGTACCACGTGCCGAGGTCGGCGTACGCGTTGAACATGACCTGCGTGTTGTTCATGCGCGCCTGCACGTAGTCGAGACAGGAGCCGTAGATCGGTATGGAGCCGGTGAACGGTCCGCCGACCGGCGTGCCGACCGCGCCGTCCTGGCAGGGAATAACGCCTCGCGTCGTGTTGCCCTGGAATTGCCGGCCGGCGCGATAGTCGAGGGTCACGTCGGTGCGCAGCCAGGCGTTGTATTTGTAGCCGAAGCCCAGACCCAGCGCGTAATTGTTCGGGAAGGTCTTCGTCGTCGGCAGGATCACGTTGCCGATCGGGATCTGCGTTTCGCCTGAAATGGACATGTCGCCGCGCAGGTACCATCCGGTGCCGAATGTCACGGGCGTGTCGTCGACCGCGATTGCCGACGGCTCCATCGCCGCGTCGTCCGCGAACCATCCGGCCCAGGGCCAGTCCCAAGCGAGGGCCGCGGACGGCGCGGCGATAACGCCAGCGACAGTCGCTGCCGCAGCAATCGCATTCACGCGGGAAAGCACGCCCATATCGTTCACCCCAAATGCGCCGGACGCGGGGTCCGGACGTCGATGAATCAAAGATGAGGGAACATGCTTAAAATGCGCTTAACCCTAACAAAACGCAGGCTGAATAATCTCGTGCGGCTCGCCGCAAAGAAAAACGGCGCGGAAGGTCCGCGCCGTCGAAGTTGGTCTCTGGAGAAAATCAGTACTTGCGGACCAGCGGGCCGGGGCGGCTGCCGAAGATTGGCGCGCTGGCCACGACCGGCGCCGGCTGGGTGTCGCCAAGCATCCAGCGCATGCCGATGCGCAGGTCCTGCGAGGCCAGCTTGAAGCTCTGGCGTTCCTGCGCGCAGCCGTTCGGACTATTGCAGATGATCGGAGCGCTGGTGACCGTGCCCTGGTTGAGATAGCGGTAGCCCATCTCCAGCTTCAGGCGCTCGTTGACGTTGTAGGACAGGCCGGCCATCAGCGCCCAGGCGAAATTGGTCTGGGAGATGTTGGAACCATATCCGACGCTGCTCTGGGCGCCGATATCGGTGATGCCCGTCATCCGGATGTTGGCGAAGCCGACGCCCGCGCCGAGATAGGGCGTCACGCCCCACCAGGTGCCAAGATCGACGTAGCCGTTGACCAGGCCGTGGAAGCTGTTCAGGCGCGCCGAGTAATTATCGTAGCAATATTGCGCCGGCGCGGCGAAACCACACAAGGCCAAGGGGCCGTACAGCGTGGTGTTGGTGTACGACGTGCTCGAGTGGTAGCCGAGCGTCACGTCCGCGCGGAACCAGTTGTTGATCTGGTAGCCGACGCCGAAGTCGATGACCGCGGAATCGCCGATCGCATTGTTGCCGTTCGCCGTGACTAGCCCGGGCGGCGGCCAGGGCGCTCCCGCCAGGTCGATCGCCGAGAATGACGAGCGCAGCGAGCTCATCTGGTTGATGCCGACGCCGACGTCGCCGCGCAGATACCACCCGCTCGTTTCGACGGCGACCGGGAGCGGTTCGATATGCGGCGGGGGCGGCAGGAGGTCCGCCGCGGAGGCCGGGGCGATCGCGCCGAAGGCGACGACCATGCCCGCCATGGTGAGGGCCTTGATGCTGCCCATGCGAGTTTCCTTTGTGCTGACGGGCGAGCGCCCGCATCGATACAGACAAGGGAAAATTCGCAGACCTTCCTTAATTTGGACTTAACCCTAACGCCCCCGAAGAATTTTGATTTCGTTTAAGTTTTCGGCAACGCTCGCGCCGCTTTGCGGCCACGCCCGGCTGCGGCGACCAGCGGCTGCAACGCCGTCAGCGGCGGTAAAACCGTTTGCGTGGCAAGATGTTGACGCCTTGATGTCGCCGGCGTTCTCAGGCTGCGGCCGCTTGCCCCAGCACGCCGCAGATGTCGTCGACGACCCGTTCGACCAGCGCCCGGTCGTCGCCTTCGCCCATCACGCGAATGACGGGTTCGGTTCCGGACGGCCGGATCAGCAGGCGTCCGCCCGCCCCCAGACGTTCGCGGGCGGCGTCGATCGAGCGGGCGACCGGCTCCTTGTCGAGCACGGTCCTGCGGACGCGCACGTTCTTGAGTATCTGCGGCAGCGGCTCGAACAGGCGGCAGACCTCGCTGACCGGCTTGTTCTTCTTCTGGACGACGGCGAGCACCTGCAGGGCCGCGACGAGGCCGTCGCCGGTCGTCGAATAATCGGACAGGATGATGTGGCCGGATTGTTCGCCGCCGACATTGTAGCCGCCCTCGCGCATCCGCTCGAGCACGTATCGGTCGCCGACGGCGGCGCGCTCCAGCCCGAGGCCGACGCCGCCGAGATAGCGTTCGAGGCCGAGGTTGGACATGACGGTCGCGACGATGCCGGGCTTCGACAGCAGGCCTTCCTCTTTCCAGTCGCTCGCCACCAGCGCCATCAACTGGTCGCCGTCGACCAGATGGCCGCGCTCGTCGACGATCAGAACGCGGTCGGCGTCGCCGTCGAGCGCGATGCCGATGTCGGCGCGCATTTCACGCACTTTCGCGCTGAGCGCCTCGGGCGCCGTCGAGCCGACGTCGCGGTTGATGTTGAGGCCATCCGGCTCGCAGCCGATGGAAAAGACTTCCGCGCCGAGTTCCCAGAGTGCCTGCGGGGCGACCCTGTAGGCGGCGCCGTTGGCGCAATCGATGACGATGCGCAGGCCGTCCAGGGAGACGTTGCGCGGCAGGGTGCGCTTGGCGAATTCGATGTAGCGGGCCTGCACGTCGTCGAAGCGCTTGGCCCGGCCGAGGTCCGGAGACTTGGCGAGCAGCGGCGCCAGATCCTGCTCCAGCAGCTTCTCTATCTCCTGTTCGGTATCGTCGGAGAGCTTATAGCCGTCGGGGCCGAACAGCTTGATGCCGTTGTCCTCGTAGGGGTTGTGCGAGGCGGAGATCATGACGCCGAGGTCGGCGCGCATGGAGCGCGTCAGCATGGCGACGGCGGGCGTCGGCACCGGGCCGAGGATCATCACGTCGATGCCGACCGAGGCGAAGCCGGAAACCAGCGCATATTCGATCATGTAGCCTGACAGGCGGGTGTCCTTGCCGATCACGACGCGATGGCGATGGTCGCCCCGGTTGAAGACGAGGCCCGCAGCCTGCCCGACCTTGAGCGCCAGTTCGGGCGTGATGACACGGTTGGCCATCCCGCGAATGCCGTCGGTCCCGAAAAATTTGCGGCTCATACCCGAACCTCTGGTTCTCGCCAGCCAGACTTCTGGCATGGGCGGGCCGAATCGTCCTTAATCCCGCAGGGACAAGGCGAGTCGGATGACAATACGCGCAATAATCTACCACAATCCGGGCTGCGGGACCTCCCGCAACGTACTGGCGGCGCTGCGGGAGGCCGGAGCGGACGTCGAGGTGGTCGAATACCTCAAGACCCCGCCGGACCGGAAGACCCTCGAAAGGCTGCTCGGGAAAATGGGAAAGGGCGTGCGCGACATCCTGCGCAGGCGCGGCACGCCCTTCGAGGAACTGGGTCTCGACGACCCGAAGCTCGGCGACGACCGGATTTTCGCCGCCATCGCCGCGCATCCAGTCCTGATCGAGCGGCCGATCGTGGAGATCGGCGACAGAGCCGCACTATGCCGACCGTCGGAAACAATCCGCGACCTGCTCGCGTAAACCCGGCGACGACCTGATTATTTCCGGAAGGGGGCCCGAAATGACTTTCAGAGCAGGCTTGGTCGGCATCGCGGCGCTTGCCGCGCTCGCGTCCGGCGGCGGCGCGCAGGCAGCCCAGTGCGGGAACGGGCCGGGCGGTTTCGAGGCCTGGAAGCAGGCGTTCGCGCGCGAGGCGCAGGGGAAGGTCGGCCCGACGGCGATTTCTGCGCTGATGGGCGCGAGCTATGCGCACGCCACGATCGGCGCGGATCGCGGGCTGAAAAGCTTCAAGCTGTCGTTCGAGGGCTTCATGAAGAAGCGCGGCGGCGCGGTCATAGCCTCGCGCGGCCGCGCGCTGAAGCAGCAGAACGCGGCTTTGTTCGCCACCATCCAGAGCCGCTACGGCGTGCCGCCCGGCCCGCTGCTGGCGATCTGGGGCATGGAATCGGGTTTCGGCACGCAGCACGGCAATCAGAACGTCCTGTCGTCGATCGCCACGCTAGCCTACGATTGTCGCCGGCCGGAATTCTTCACCGACCAATTGTACGCGACGCTGCAGCTCATCGACCGCGGCGTGCTGAACGCCGGGACGCGCGGCTCGATGCACGGCGAGATCGGCCAGACGCAATTCCTGCCGAAGACCGTGCGCGACTATGCCGTCGGCAGCCTCGAAACCTCGTCGGGCGCGTTGATGTCGACCGCGAATTTCCTCAAGGCGCACGGCTGGCGCGCCGGCGCCGGCTACCAGCCCGGCGAGCCGAATTACGCGGCGATCCAGGCTTGGAACGCCGCCAGCGTCTATCAGCGCGCCATCGCCGTGATCGGCGCGCAGATCGATGGCGGAGACCGGTAGCGCTTCCGCGCGGGAGGGGGCGATGCGGCAGATATGGATCGAACGTTTCGGCGCGCCCGACGTGCTGAAAGTGAAGACCGCGCAGGACCCGGCGCCGGGCGCCGGCGAAATTCGCATTCGCGTCGAGGCGACCGGCGTGAATTTCGCCGACATCATGGGCCGCATGGGCCTCTATCCCGACCTGCCGCCCATTCCGGTCGTGCCGGGCTACGAGGTCGCTGGAACCGTCGACGCTGTCGGCACGGGCGTCGATGCGGGCTGGGTCGGACGGGACGTGCTGGCGATGACCCGTTTCGGCGGCTACGCCGATGTCGTCTGCGCTCCGCAGGCGCAGGTCTTTGCGCGACCACAGGGCATGTCGGCGGTCACGGCCGCAGCGATCCCCGTGAACTACGTGACCGCCTGGCAATTGATCGTCGTGATGGGCGCGCTGAAGAAGGGCGAGAGCGTGCTCGTCCATTCAGCCGGCGGCGGCGTCGGCATCGCCGCGACGCAGATCGCAAAGCATATCGGCGCGACGGTGATCGGCACGGCGTCGGCGGGCAAGCACGACATGATCCGCGGCTTCGGTGTCGATCATTGCATCGACTACACGCGGGAAGATTTCGAGACGCGCGTGCGCGAGATCACCGGCGGGCGCGGCGTCGAACTCGCGCTCGATGCGGTCGGCGGCGAATCCTTCAAGAAGAGCTATCGCGCGCTCGCGCCGACCGGCCGGCTCGGCATGTTCGGCGCGTCGTCGATGGCGCAGGGCCAGACGAAGAATCCGCTGGCGCTGCTGAAGCTGGCGGCGTCGATGCCGTGGCTTCAGTTCAATCCCGTGGCGCTGATGAACGCCAACAAGGGCGTGTTCGGCGTCAACGTCGGGCACATGTGGAACGAGATCCCGCGCGTCGCCGGCTGGTTGGAAGAAATCCTCGCCTTATGGTCGCAGGGAATCGTGCGGCCGCAGGTCGCGAAGACGTTTTCGTTCGAAGAGGCGGCCGATGCGCACGCCTATATCCAGAGCCGCGCCAATGTCGGCAAGGTCGTGCTGACGGCTTGAACGTCGCGTGACGCCGCGCACGGCAGGTTGCGCGCGGCTCGTCTATCCTTTCTCCATCGGGAGGGAACGGGATGGACGTCGCCGCTCCACAGAAACCGTCGCGCTGGCGCGCCGCCTATATGGCGCTGGCGCTCGCCATGTTCGCGCTGTGGGGCTGGAGCCTGCAGGAGCCGATCCGGCTGCGCAATTACCAATACAGCGACGGCATGGAATATATCGGCATGTTCTGGGCGACGCTGACCTGCGCGCCGCTCGGGATCGCGCTGCTTGTGTCGGTGCGGCGGCGCCACGAAGCCGAAGGCGGCGGCGGACGCCTCGCCTTCTTCGCCGCTTGCGCGATTGTCGCCATAGTCTTTGGCTTCCTGATCCTACAGCGCATCGCCAACGGGCCGGATGCGTGACGCAAGAAAAACCCCGCCTCGCGGCGGGGTTTTCGCTTTCGGATTTTGTTTTCGCTCAGCCGGTCGGCTGCGGCTCGAGACCGCCGGCGTCCGGTTCCGGCGGCGCCGGGCGATTGCGCGGCGTCGTCGGCACGGCGGCGGTCGGACGCGGCGGCGTCGCATCGCCAGAATCGCGCACTGGCGGCACACCCTTCAGCAGCGCCAGTATTTCCTCGCCCGACAGCGTCTCGTATTCGATCAGCCCCTTGGCGAGCGTCTCGAGGTCCTCGCGCTTCTCGGTGAGGATGCGGCGAGCTTCCGCGAGGCCGGCTTCGACGAGGCGACGCACTTCGGCGTCGATCTTCTGCGAGGTTTCTTCTGACAGGCTCTGCTGGCGGCCCATCGAATAGCCCAAAAAGACCTCTTCCTGGTTCTCGCCGTACATGACCGTGCCGAGCTGGTCGGAGAAGCCCCAGCGCGTCACCATGGCGCGCGCCAGCTTGGTCGCCTGCTCGATGTCGGATTGCGCGCCGGACGTCACCTTGTCCTTGCCGAAGATGAGTTCTTCCGACACGCGGCCGCCCATCAGCACGGCGAGGCGCGACATCATCTGCTCGTAGCTCATCGACAGCTTGTCGCGCTCGGGAAGCTGCATGACCATGCCGAGCGCACGGCCGCGCGGAATGATCGTCGCCTTGTGGACGGGATCGGTCGCCGGCACGTTGAGCGCGACGATGGCGTGGCCGCCTTCGTGATAGGCGGTCAGCTGCTTCTCGCCTTCGGTCATGACGAGCGTGCGGCGTTCCGCGCCCATCATGATCTTGTCCTTGGAATCCTCGAATTCTGCCATGGTGACGATGCGCTTGCCGCGCCGCGCCGCCATCAGAGCCGCCTCGTTCACGAGATTCATGAGATCGGCGCCGGAGAAGCCGGGCGTGCCGCGCGCCACCGTCTTGAGGTCGACGTCCGGCGCAAGCGGAACCTTGCGGACGTGGACGCGCAGGATCTTCTCGCGGCCGATGACGTCCGGGTTCGGAACGACGATCTGGCGGTCGAAACGGCCGGGGCGCAGCAGCGCCGGGTCCAGCACGTCGGGACGGTTGGTGGCGGCGATGAGGATGATGCCCTCGTTCGCCTCGAAGCCGTCCATCTCGACCAGAAGCTGGTTCAGCGTCTGCTCGCGCTCGTCGTTGCCGCCGCCCAGGCCCGCGCCGCGATGACGGCCGACCGCGTCGATTTCGTCTATGAAGATGATGCAGGGCGCGTTCTTCTTGGCCTGCTCGAACATGTCGCGGACGCGGCTCGCGCCGACGCCGACGAACATTTCGACGAAGTCAGAGCCGGAAATCGTGAAGAAGGGGACGTTCGCCTCGCCGGCGATGGCGCGTGCGAGCAGCGTCTTGCCGGTGCCGGGCGGGCCGACCAGCAGCACGCCGCGCGGGATGCGGCCGCCGAGTCGCTGGAACTTCTGCGGGTCGCGCAGGAATTCGACGATCTCCTGCAAATCTTCCTTCGCCTCGTCGACGCCGGCGACGTCCTCGAAGGTCACGCGCCCTCGCGTCTCGGTGAGCAGCTTGGCCTTCGACTTGCCGAAACCCATGGCCTTGCCGCCGGCCCCCTGCATCTGGCGCGACAGGAAAATCCACACGCCGAGAAATGCGATCAGCGGCAGGCCGTTCACGAGCAGCGTGACGAGCCAGTTGTTGCCTTCCGACGGCGGGCGGGCGGTGATGGCGACGTTCTTCTTGTAGAGCGTCTGGACCAGCGAGGGGTCGTTCGGGGCGTAGGTCGAGAATTCCCTGTTGTCCGTGTAATGGCCGGAAATGTCGTTGCCCGCGATGGTGACGTCGCGGACGCGGCCCTGGTCGACCTGCGTCAGCAATTCGCTGAACGAGATCGAGGCGGACTGCTGCCGCTGCGCCGGGTTCTGGAAGAGCATGACGAGCGCCACGACCAGGAAGAAGATGATCACCCAGAGGGCGAAGTTCCGGAAATTCGGGTTCATCAGGGACCTGTAGTGTCGCGGCCGAACACGCCCGGCCGCAAACGGGACGTCTAGCCAATGTAGGCGCGCAACCCCCTATTGCCAAGGATCGCGGGGAATCGTGATTTACGGTTTGGCTCAAGTCCTTCTGGGCGGCGCCGCGTCGAGCGTGATGCGACGGGCGTCGGCGCGGACGCGGACGCCGGCCAAAGTCGCCGCGACTTGCGGCTCGGTCCGCAGGCGCTCGGCCAGGGCCTCGACCTGTTCGAGCCGCGGCGCGGCCGCGCCGATCCGGGCGATTTCCATGGCGAGCAGGCGGATCAGGCCTTCTTCCGGCAGGGCGTAAGCGGCTGGGGCTTCGACCTCGAACAGGCCGGCGGTCCGTTGCGCCGGCAGGGTCGCCAGCCGTTCGGCGATCAGGCCGGCGAGCGCCCTCTCGGTGCGTCCGGCCCGGCCGGCTAGGCGCAGCAGTGCGTCGCGGCCGAGGCCTTCGGCGGCGAGAATCGCAGCCAGCTTTCTCAATTGCGGGCGGCGATAGGTTTCATCCGCATTGGTCGGGTCCTCGAAAAAGGCGAGGCCGCGCGTCCGGCACAGCGCGACGAGGTCGGCCTTGGGCGCGCCGAGCAACGGGCGCGCGAGGCGCAGGCCGGCGCTTTCGAAGCCCGGGAGCGGGGCCAGCGCCGCCATGCCGGCCAGACCCGCCGGGCCGCTGCCGCGCGTCAGGCGCATCAGCACTGTTTCGGCCTGGTCGTCGGCATGATGAGCCGTCACCAGCGTGTCGGCGCCGATTTCGAGGGCGTGCCGGGCGAGCAGGTCGTAGCGGGCGGCGCGGGCGGCGGCCGGCAGGCCGGTCGCCGGCTTGTCGCCCTGCCATTCGAGGAGGGCGTGCGGCAGGCCGCGCGCCGCGCAGGCAGCGGCGACGGCGTGCGCCTCGGCGCGGGAGCCGGGGCGCAGGCCGTGTTCGACGGTGGCGACGAAGACGGGCGCGTCATGATCGCGTCGCCATTCGTCGGCAAGCGCCAGAAGCGCCATCGAATCCGGGCCGCCCGAGACGGCCAGCAGCAGGCCGCGGGCGTCGGCGAGCGGCGCGAACAGCGCGCCGGCATCCGGCGCGGCGGGGGCGCGCGTCAGCACGCGCCCTTCTTGGCTTCACGCTCGGCGGCGCGGATCGCATTGGAGGAATTGGGATATTTGCGGCCGACCTCCGCGAACGAGGCGCAGGCCTGCTCCTTGGCGCCCATGGCGTTCAGCGATTGTCCGAGCCTCAGCAGGGCGTCGGCGCCCTTGCCGGAGGTCGAATAGTTCGTGGTGATCTTCAGATATTGCTCGGCCGCCTCGCGGTGGCGCTGGCGCTGGAAATAGGATTCGCCGAGCCCGAAAGTGGCGTCCGCCGCGTATCGGTTCTTCGGGTTCTTGGCGAGGAAGGCCGCAAATCCCTTTTCGGCCTGCTCGTACTGGCCCTGCTTCAGGAAGGCGGCGGCGAGTTCGTATTCTTCCTTCGGTCCTTGCGGCTGCGTCGAGGCGATGACGGTCCCCGCCGGCGCCGAACCGGTCGCATCGATGGGCGACGCGCCCGGCGCCCTGGGCTGGCCCAGGTCCATCGGCTGCATCGGTTGCTGCGCCGGCACCGCGGCGCGCGCTGCGGCGAGCGGGCCGGCGGGCGGCGCGCCTGCGACCGGCGCGCTGGGCGCGGTCGTGCCGAGTGGACGCGGCGCGCCGGGGGCGGTCGGGTCGCTCGCCGGATCGAAGGCGTCGCTGCGTCGTTGGCGCAATCCCTCGACCGCGGAGGTCGCGCCTGGCGTCTGGCCGCCGCCGATCTGCACGGGCGCCGGGAGGGGCGGCGCGACGGTCGCCTGTGCGGAATGTTGCGGCTGTGCGACCGGCGGCGCAGCGGAAGCCTGCGGGGCGCCGCGCGCCTGTTCCTCGAGACGACGCACCTGGAACTGCAATTGCTCGATCTGGCCCGTCAGTTCGCGGTTGATGCGCTCGAGCCGGTCGATGCGAACGACGAGCTCGGCGGCGCTCGGGCCGCGCGCCGGAGGACCGTCCTCGTCGACGTCCGCCGGCGGCTGCGGACGGCCGAAAAGCTGCGTCAGGCGGAAGGGCGAGGAATCGTCGGCGGCGAAAGCGGGCGCGGCGCAGAGCGCGGCTGCGAGGCCGAGGAAGACGATTCGGAACGGAGCGGGCATTGGGGAGAAGTCCAGGCGATTGCGGCCGTCAGATAGCATAGCTGCGATTGTCGCAAAATTCCGCCGGAAGCGTGGCGGGCAAATGCCTGCTGTCAAATGGAAAAGCCGCCGCGCTGGCGCGCGGCGGCCTGTTCCGGGCGCCAAAGGGCGACGTGAATGTCAGGACTGTCCGCCGCCGAGCACCGTGACGGCGCGGCGATTCTGCGACCAGCAGGAAATGTCGTTGCAGACGGCCACAGGACGCTCCTTGCCGTAGCTGATCGTCTTGATGCGCGAAGCCGAAATGCCCTTGGCGACGAGATATTCCTTCGTCACTTCGGCGCGGCGGGCACCGAGCGCGAAATTGTATTCGCGCGTGCCGCGCTCGTCGGCGTGGCCTTCGACCGTGAAGGAATAGCGATTGTATTGCTGCAGCCAGCGCGCCTGCTTGTCGAGCGTGGCTTGCGCGGTCGACGACAGTTCGGTCGAATCGGATTCGAAGAACACGCGGTCGCCGACGTTGACGACGAAATCCTGCTGGCTGCCGGGTGTGGCGGCGCCGCCGGCGCCATATCCGGCGCCCGCGAGGCTCGCATCGTCGGCCGGGTTCTTCGCGCAGGCGGTCGCCGTGATCGCAAGTACGATCGCAGCAGCGAATCTCAGCGCGCGCGCGCCATCGGCAGAAAACATCCCGGTACTCCTCGAACTCGCTTCAACTTGGGGCCAGTCCTAGACCGCGATGGTTAAGCGAAGGTTCTATCAACCTTGATGAAGGCTTTGCGGAAAGTGTGGCATTCGCGCAAAGGACGCGCGTGGTTAACCTTCGGTTAATGGCGAGAATGGGGCAGCCGAGGCTGCGCTCAGGCTTCGCCGCGAAAGCAGGAAAAGCCGAAAGCCGTGAATTTGAACGGCAGATGGCAATGGAGCGCCGGATCGTCGATCGCGAAGCGAAAGGGCGCGCGGTCGAGAAATATTCTGGCGGAAGAACCATCATGCTGCCGCACGTAGTCGCCGACCAGAAACGTCACTTCGTAGACGCCGCGCGGCAATGTCGTTTCGAGCGCCTTGGCCTCGAGATTGCCGTTTGCGGCGATCGCGCCTTCCGCAACGAAAATGCGCCGGTCGCCTTCGAGCCGTTCGACGCTGACCCGCAGGCCTGTCGCCGCCGCGCCGCGCGCGATATCGACCGCATGAATGGACATGCCCGGCATTTTCGCTCCTAGCGCATCTGGCTGGTAAGGCCGGCGAAGCGTTCGGCGAGGGCCATCAGCAACAAGGTCGCGACGATGATGACCCCGGAGGCTGCGGCAGTACGCACGTCGAGATTCGTCTCGATCTGCTGCCAAAGGTGGATGGGCAGCACTTCGGTGCGTTCGTCCGCCAGAAACAGTGAGACGGGCACGTTGTCGAAGGAGGCCATGAAGGCCAGGAAGCCGCCCGCGCCGATGCCTCTGCCGATCAATGGCAGGGTCACCCAGCGAAATGTTTCGCTGCGGCTCGCGCCGAGGCTGAGCGAGGCGTCGGCCAGCGCCGGATCGAGTTGCGCGAGCGAGGCCAGCGTCGTGCGAATGACGAACGGCACGCAGACGATGACGTGGCCCAGCACGAGAAAGAACATGTTGGGACGCAGGCCGATCCGGTAGATGAAGATCAGCGCTGCAAAGCCGAAGGCGAGCGCCGGCAGCAGCAGCGGCGACATGAACAGGCCATCGAGCAGGCGCGCGAGCCAGCCCCTGCTGCGCGAGATTGCGACCGCCGCGCCCGTGCCGAGAAAGACCGAGATCGCTGTCGTCCAGGCCGCGACCATGAGGCTGTTGAGCGCGGCTGTCTGCATCTGGTCGGCGTCGGCAAGCGCCCTGTACCAGCGCAAGGAATAGCTGGTCGGCGGAAACTTCAGGGACGCCGAATCCGTGAAGGATGTAATCAGGATGACGATGCTCGGCGCGATCAGGACGATGGCGGCCAGGATCGTGGCAATTCCGAAGACGGCGACGAGCGAGCCGGAGTCGAGATCGAGGCCGCGACGGCGATCAGGCATGGCGCTGCATCCTTGCCGCAAGAAGATTCAGAAGCGCGACCACGCCCAGCACCGCCACCATGAAGATTACCGAGATTGCGGCGGCAAACGACCAGTTATTCGCCCCGACCGCCTGCTGGTAGATGTGCAGAGGCATGTAGACGAGGCGCGCGCCGCCGATCAGCGTCTGGGTCACGAAGGCGGTGACGCAGGCGGCGTAGGTGAGGATGCAGCCTGCAATGATTCCCGGCATGGAAAGCGGCAGCGTCACCTTGAACAGGGTGCGCCATTCGCTGGAGCCGAGCGCGCGCGAGGCGTCCGACAGGTTGGGATCGATGCGCGATATGACCGTCAGGATCGGCAGGACCATGAGCGGCATCTGCACCTGCGCAAGGACCAGGACGACGCCCGCTTCCGAATAGAGCAGTCGCAACGGCTCCTGTGACAGCCCCAGGCCTGTGACGATCTGGTTCAGGAGGCCCTGTCGTCCAAGGATGACGATCCAGGCGAACGTCCGCACGACGACGCTTGTCATGATCGGCAGGACGACGATGAACAGCAGGATCGACTGCACCCGCGGCGACGAGCGCGACGCGACCCATGCAATGGGAAAGCCGAACAGCAGGCAGAGAGCGGTCGCCTTGACGCCGAGCAGAAGCGTGTCGACCAGGATTGAATAATTGAACCTGTCCGTGAAGAACTTCACGTAATTCTGCGCGGTGAAGCTCGCAAAGCCGGCGTCGCTCGAGAGCGACATGGCGATCAGAACGCACAATGGCGCGACGAAGGCGACCGCAAACAGGGCCGCCAGCGGTAGCGCCAGAGGTAGGCCGTCGCGCCGCATCGCGCGTCAGATCTTCACTTCGCGGTTGAACTGCTCGATCAGGGCGCTGCGCATCGGATTGATCTTTTCCCAATTGACCGGACGAACCTTCGCGAGATCGGCATGTGTCCTGGCGATGGATTGCGTGATCGCGCCTTCGAGCGGCACTTTCGAATTGGTCGGGATGATGTCGAATGGCGGCTTCAGCATCGCCGCCTGCACGACAGGATCGAGATGGGTGTCGATATAGGCGGCGGCGAGGTCTGGCGCTTCCGCATTGGCGACGATGTGCATGCTCGTGTACCAGCCGACCGGGCCTGTTTCCGGAATCGACAGTTCGACCGGTACGTCTTTCGCCTTCAGCGTCTGCACGAAATTGAAATTGTACGGCGCGATGTCGATCTGCTCCTGCTGCCAGAGCGTTGCGAAGGCGCCGAGATTGGCGCCGATCGCGCCGACGTTCGGCAGCAATTCGCGCAGCGCCTTGAACGCCGGATCGAAATTGTCGTCGGTCCCGCCGCGCAGGCGATTGATTTCGGCGAGGAAGGCGAGGCCGAGCTGGCTGTTGAGCGCGGTGAGGCCGACTCGGCCCTTGTACTGCGGATCCCACAGCGCATCCCAGTTCTTCGGCGGCGTCTTGATCTTCTTCGGGTTGTAGCCGATGCCGATCACCTGCATCGAGATGCGCGGGCCCCATTGATCCTGGAACTCCGGCAGCAGCGAGCCGAAATTCGGCGACTTGGCCTTCGGATATTCGACGATCAGTCCCTGCCTGGCCGCATCGATCACCTGCGGCGAATCGAAGAGCGCGACGTCGAACGGCGGCTTGCCGCCCTTGGCCGCGACGAGCCGCGAGATCTGGTCGGTTCCCAAGATGATCGATTGCGTCGCCTTCGCGCCCGTACGTTTCGTGAACGCGGGCATCAATATTTCGCGATGAGCCTCGCTCCATGTGCCCGGAAAGGTCGCCGCCACCAGAACCTGCGACTGCGCAAAGGCCATATCCGGCGCAAGGGCGCCGAGGCCGGCAAGGCCGCCGGCTTTCAGGAAAGTGCGGCGGTCGAGCGCATCGAACATGAATGATCTCCTGTGACAGTCATTCCGCAGGGAAAAGATTGCAGGCGGCGGGCGAAAGCGGCGCCACGTGGACCGGTGTGTCGATGGCGCGCAATTTCGTCTCGGCGGCGCGCGTCACGATCGCCTTCAAAGCCGATCCGTCCGCTGTCTCGATATCGTAGGCGACCTGCGGCCCGAGCGGCAGCACGGCCTTGATGCGGCCGGGCCTGGCGCCTTGCGCGGGCGCGTCGCTGAGCACGAGCGCCTCGGGCCGAAGCGCCACGACGACTTTCGCGCCGGGCTGCATGTTCTTTGAATCAGCGGCGTGGATCGCCGCGCCATCGGCAAGCCTGACGAGGCATCCCGCCGCGTCGGAGCCCAGAACCTCTCCGCGCAGGATATTGCTCGATCCGACGAACTGGTTGACGAAAAGCGTGGCCGGCCGATCGTAGATTTCGGTCGGACTTGCGACCTGCTCCAGTTTTCCCCGACTCATGACGGCCACACGGTCGGCCATGGAGAGGGCTTCCTCCTGGTCGTGCGTGACCATGATGGTGGTGATGCCGTATTCGTGCTGCAGTCGCTTGACCTCGATCTGCATGTCGAAACGCAGGTTCTTGTCCAGCGCCGCGAAGGGTTCGTCGAGCAGCAGCACCTTCGGGTCGGTCGCGAGGCAGCGCGCCAGCGCGATGCGCTGCTGCTGGCCGCCCGACAATTGTCGCGGATAACGGTCGCCGAATTGCGCCATGTGGACTCGGCCGAGCATTTCCTCGACGCGCGGAGCAATGTCGTCCCGCTTCCATTTCTGCGCGCGCAAGCCGTAGGCGACGTTCTCGCGAACTGTCATGTGCGGGAAGAGCGCGTAGTTCTGGAAGACGATGCCGACGCCGCGACGGTTGGCCGGCAGATGATCGACCGAGGCGCCGTCGAAGAGGATCCGCCCCTCGGTCTGCGCGATGAAGCCAGCGATGATGCGCAGGAGGGTCGACTTGCCGCAGCCAGAAGGTCCGAGCAGGGCGACGAGTTCGCCGCCGCCGACCGTCAGGCTGACATCGTCCACGGCGACGTAGTCGCCGAAGCGCTGTCCAACGCGTTCGATGGCGACCTCATGACCCTTCGCGGCCATTCGCGGCTCCCCCGGACTTCGAGGGAACAGCCTAGTTGCCGTTGGTTCCCGCGCCAAGCGTCGATCGACCTCGCCCGCCCACGAGGCGGGCGCCCGCACTGCGTAAGGCGCTCATAAGTCGGGCAAGCTGCGCGCCGTTAGGGCGTCAGTTCAGCAAGGGGCTCCAGGCCGGATCGCTCGCGTAGGAGGGCGTCGGCACGACGAATTCCTGCCGCCCATAGACGTCGGTCATGTAGATCTTCGAGCCGGCGCCGCCGCCCGGATCGCGGAAGAACATCACGAACAGTCCGTTCGGAGCCCAGGTCGGCCCTTCGTTGTGGAAGCCTTCCGTCAGGATACGCTCGCCGGAGCCGTCGGGCTTCATCACGCCGATGCCGAAGCCGTTCTTCGACTGGCGCGTGAAGGCGATGAAGTCGCCTTTCGGCGACCACACGGGCGTCGAATAGCGGCCGTCGCCGAAGGAGATGCGCTTCGCGCCGCCGCCGGACGCGCTCATTACATAGATCTGCTGCGTGCCGCCGCGGTCGGATTCGAAGCAGATCTGCGAACCGTCCGGCGCATAGGAAGGCGAGGTGTCGATCGCGTTGGAATCGGTCAGCCGGGTCGTCGAGCGCGAACGCAGGTCCATGACATACAGGGTCGAGGCCGAACCGTTCGACAGCGACATGATGATCTTCTGGCCGTCGGGCGAAAAGCGCGGCGCGAATGTCATGCCGGGAAAATTGCCGACCGCCTCGCGCTGCCGCGTATCGAGATTCATCAGCATGACGCGCGGTTCGCCGCCGCCGAACGCCATGTAGGCGACGTCCTGAGACGACGGCGAGAAGCGCGGCGTCACCGCGAGATCGTCGCCGCGCGTGAGATAGTTCACGCCGGCGCCGTCCTGGTCCATCACGGCGAGGCGCTTGCGCCTCTTGTCGGCAGGACCCGTCTCGTCGACGAAGACAATGCGCGTGTCGAAAAATCCCTTCTCGCCCGTGATGCGCGAGAAGACCTGGTCCGACATGATATGCGCGACGCGGCGCGACACGTTGGGGTCGGTCGCATATTGCTGGCCGGCCGCCTGCTGACCGGAGGCGACGTCCCACAGGCGGAATTCGGCGCGCTGGCGACCGTCGCCGCCGCGCTGCGCACGGCCGACGAGCACGTATTGCGCGTTGACGGCCTTCCACGATTCCATCTGTGGCGGCTGGTCGGGGTTGAGCTGTTCGGGAAAGCTCGCCGGATCGATCGGCTGCAGGAAAACCGAACGCTTGAAATTGTTCGAGATGACCGACGTGAACAGGCGCGCGGCGTCAGGATCGCCGGCGAAATTCGCGACGGCGATGCGGACCGGGCGGAAGGCGCCGCCGGGGCGAACGGTAATCGTGTCGTTCTGCGCGAATGCCGGCGTCGCGGTTGCGGCGGCCAGGCCGGACAGCAGCCGCCGACGGGTGAGAAGCAGGGACATGTCTTTATCCTGGCGTTCTGGATTTCATGCGATCAGCGCATCATCTCGGGATCGAAGACGATCGTGCGCGATTTCCACTGGTCGTAGTAGGCGGCGAATTGCTGGGGGATGCGAAGCGGGTTGCATTCGCGCGCGGCATTCATCGCGGCCTTCGCCAGACTCTCGAAAGCCGGATCCGAGGTCGGATTGACGAGAGCCGGCTCGCCCGCGAGCGAACCATCCGGCCGGAACGACACCTTGACCTGCGGAATGTATTTCTGGCCTGCGCTCGTGCCGAAATAATGCCAGCAGCGCGTGTATTGCTCGATCATCAGCGAATTGAGCGCGTCCATCATGTTGGGCGACATGCGCGCCGCCGTCCCTGTCGCCGTGCCGAGCGAGGCGGTGCGCACGACTTCGCGACCCGTGGATCCGGTCGTCTGCGGCTTGTCGTGGTCGAGGAATTTCGAAATGTCGTTGGCGCTGAACTTCGTCTTCTGCTGATCGTTCTCCTCGCCGGATTTCGGACGCGCGGCGGGCTTGTCCGCCGTCTTGTCCTTGGCGAGCATCTGGGCGATCGCATCCTTGTTGAACGGACGCTCCGGCGGCTTCGGCGGCGTGGGCGCAGGCTTGGCCTCCGCCTTCGCCTCGGGCTTCGGCTCGAGCCTGGGACGCGGCGGCGGCTTCGGCGTCACGGCCTCGGCCTCCTTCGGTTCTTCCTTGGGTTCGTCTTTCGGCTCGGCCTTTGCTGCCTGTGGACGCTCCGGCGGCAGGGGCGCAGGCTTGGTCTCCTCGGCCGGACGCGGCGGCGGCAAGGCCGCCATCTTCTGCGGCTCGGGCTTCTTCGGTTCGTCGTCCTCTCCGGGATCGGGAAGGCGCTTGAGGTTCGGCGGCGGCAGCGGCACGTCCTTCTTCGCCTCGTTCTGCGGCGGCGTCGGCTTCTGTTCCGTCTTCTCGGCGACCTTGTCGGCCTTCTGGATCGGCCGGACTTCCTTCGCCGTCTTCTCGCCTTTCGAAATCTGGCTGAAGGCCTGGTCGGTCATCATCTCGACCGGGATGGCTTCCTGCGCATCCTGGAATTTGGCCGGCGAAGAGAAGACCACGAGCGTCGCGGCGAGCAGCGACGCGTGCGCCGCTGCCGAGACGATCAGGCCTGGCTCTTTGCGGGAGACCTGCAATGCAGCCTCACTTCCGCTCCGGTTCGGTGACGAGAGCGACCTTCTTGAAACCGGCGCCCGTCACCAGCGACATGACTTCCGCCACGCGCCCGTAATTCACCGCCTTGGAGCCGCGCACATAGACGCGCTCGTCGGCGCCGCTCTTGGCGGCTTCCTTCAGCTTGTCGACGAGGTTCTCGATCGCCACGGGCTGATCCATCAGGAATATCTGCCCCTTCTCGTCGATCGAGATCGACACCGGCTTCTGCTCGATGTTGAGCGGCGCGGATTTCGTCTGCGGCAGGTCGACCGCGACGCCTGTGGCCAGCAATGGCGCCGCCACCATGAAGATGATGAGAAGAACGAGCATGACGTCGATGAACGGCGTCATGTTGATGTCGGCCATTGCGCCGTAGCGTGGAACGCCGCGGCGTCTGCGCCCGCCCTTGCGGCCTGCGGCCATGGACATGCCCATCGTCGGTGCTCCTTACGCCGCCCGGTCGCCGGCGTGCTGGTCGATCTGTCGCGACAGGATGGCGGAAAATTCGTCCGCGAAGCTTTCGAGCCGCGCCTGCGTCTTGGCGACGTCGCCCTGCATCTTGTTGTAGGCGATCAGCGCCGGGATGGCGGCGAACAGGCCGATGGCGGTAGCGAACAGCGCCTCGGCGATGCCCGGTGCGACGACGGCGAGCGACGTGTTCTTGGAAGCCGCGATCGAGCGGAACGAGGTCATGATGCCCCAGACCGTGCCGAACAGGCCGACGAACGGACCGGCGGATGCGACCGTCGCCAGTACGAGAAGATTGGATTCCAGCCGTTCGACCTCGCGCGCGATGGAGACGTCGAGCACCTTTTCGATGCGCGCCTGCAGGCCGACGAAAGATGCGTGGGCGGTCTGGAACGAGCGCTTCCATTCCCGCATCGCGGCCACGAACAGCGAGGCCATGCCGGTCGTCGGGCGCTCCGCCAGGGCCTGGTAGAGTTCCTCGAGCGAACGTCCGGACCAGAAGGTCTCCTCGAACTGGTCCATCGCCTTGCGGGTTCGACGGAACAGCAGCGCCTTGTCGACGATGATCGTCCAGCACCAGACGGAGGCGGCCAGCAGGCCGATCATGACCGCCTGAACGACGATCGAAGCGTGCAGGAACATGCTCCAGATCGACACTTCGGCGACCGGGGCGGCCAGTTCTGCGGGGTTCATCGTGGTTCCTTACGGCTTCGATCGGCGGGCGGGGCGTTTGGCGATGCTCTGCCCGGCGAATCGGTCAATTGTTAGACCCGCGCGCCCCAGCGGGCGCACGGGTTCGGCAGGATCAAGTTAAGACATTGGCAGGGTTAACGCCCGGTTACGGAACGAGCCTGCCGCCGCCCGACTTAAGCGCGCGTTAACCATGAATTCCTAATCCTCGCAATGCGCCGGGCCGCTTTGGTCCGGGCGAGGAGTTCAGGCGGCTTTGCGAGCGACAGGCCGGAATTGGGAATTCGCGCTGGTCGTCGCGACCTGCGGGTGCGCGCTCGCGCTCGCGCTGGATTCGATTGCTCCCGCCTTTGGCCAGACTCTCAATAATTCCACGGGCTTGCGTGGCTCGACGGCGCCGCCGTCGGGCCGTTCCATCGGTCCGGCGCCGGTCGGATCGGATCCCAGCGCCGGCCTCGTGTCGCCGCCGCCGCCGCCGGCAAGCTATGCCGCAGGCGCGGGCGACCCGGCGCCGGGCGCGGCGATCAATTACGGAAAGGCGCGCAAGCTGCAGAAAAAACCGCTGCAGAATCCTGCGCCGATGAAGGCCGGGCGCCCGCTGCCGCAACTCGAGGCCTACAAGACGTCCTATCCGAACAAGCAGAAGGCGCGGTTGCGCGGCCCGCTCGCCGACGACAGCGGTCGGCAGCAGCCGCAGCCGCCGGTCAACTACGCCGTTGCGCCGACGATCGTCGCCAAGACGCCGAAACCGGAGGAGCCCAAGCCCTTCGATCCGGTCGGATGGAAGGTCGGCTCGCTACGTCTCAACCCGTATCTGGAAGCGTTGGGCGGCTACGACACCAACCCGTACCGGCAATACAGCAACGGGAAGGGTTCGCCGATGCTGCGTGGCGAGATCGGCACGACCATGCAGTCGGAATGGTCGAAGCACGGCCTCGTTGGCGAGATGCGCCTCGGCTTTTCAAACTTTCCGCGCGTGAAGGACGCCAATCGTCCGGATGGACTCGGCAAGGTCGACGGCAAGATCGATGTCTTGCGCGACACGACGCTCGACTACGGCGGAAATTTCTCAATCACCACGCTGCGGCCCGGTTCGCCGGAAATCCAGGCCAGCACGAACGGCGTGGCGTCCACGAACCAGCCGGTCACCTGGTCGGCGGGCGGCTATGTCGGCGCAACGCATACGTTCAACCGCCTCGAGGTCGGCATGCGCGGCGCACTCGAGCGGACCCAGACCGCGAATGCGACATTCTCTAACGGCACGATCCAGGAGCTGTCGCGCAACGACTACACGACGGTCGGCGGCAAGCCGCGCATCGCATACGAGATTTCGCCGGGCTTCAAGCCTTTCATCGAAGGCTCCTTCGACAGGCGCGAATACGACCATACCTACGACGTGAACGGCTTCATGCGCAGTTCCTATGGCTATTCGGCCAAGGGCGGCGCGAGTTTCGAAATCGTCCGCGAGGTGAAGGGCGAAATTTCCGGCGGCTACGTGATGCGCAATTACGACGATCCCCGGCTGCCGAACCTGCGCGGCCCGCTGATCGACGCCTCGATCGTCTGGACGGCCTCCCCGCTGACCACGATCACGCTGCGCGCCAACACGACCGCGAACGAGACGACGCTCGCCAATGCGTCCGGCGCGATGGTCCGAACCGTCACCGCACAGGTGAAACACGAACTCCTGCGCAATCTCACGCTGACCGGAACCGCCGCCTACCAGGTGACGTCGTACCAGGGCAACAACCTGGCGTCGGCGTCACAATACACGACGGTCGGCATCAACGAGCGACTCCTGACAGCGGGCATCAAGGCGGAATACGCGATCACGCGCGGCATTTATGTCAAGGCGAGCTACGCCTACGAGTACCTGAAATCGACGGTGCCGAATTCGGGTTACACCGCCAATGTCTTCCTGCTCGGCGTGAAATTGCAGCGCTAGGCGGTTCGATCCTCACTCGTTCGGGACGAGCGCCCAGCGGCCCTTCTGCAGACGCACCATGACGCGCGAACGGTCGTCGACGCCGAAACTGCTGGCGGGCGTGAAATTGTAGATGGCGTGGGTTCCCACCACCTCCTTGCTGGAAAACAGGGCTTCGCGCAGCGCCTGCCTGAACTCCGGCGTCTGTGGCTTCGCGCCCGTGGCCAGCGCGCGTTTCGCGGCGTCCAGGAACACCACCCAGCCGTCGAAGGCGTAGGGCGAGAAACCGTCGGTCGGCTGCGCGCCATTGGCCTTTTCGTAAGCCGCGCGATAGGCGAGCGCGACCTTCTTGATCGGGTTTGCATCAGGCAATTGCTCGGCGACGATCACCGGGCCCGTCGGCGCGATCAGGCCTTCGGCCGCAGCGCCAGCGACGCGCAGGAAGTCCTGGCTCATCACGCCGTTATTGCCGTAGACCACGCCCTTGTAGCCTCGCTCGGCGAGCGTCAGCATCGGCAAGGCGCCAGGCGTCGCCGTCCCGCCGATCATGATGGCGTCGGGCTTCAGCGCCATGGTCTTGAGGACCTGCGCGACCACCGTATTGTCCGTCCGCGCGTAACGCTCGTCGTTGACCGCCTTGACGTCCGTTCCGTTGGTGTTGGCCACCAGCGAATTGTGCATGAGGTCGCCCAAAGCATCGCTGAAGCCGATGAAGCCGATCGTCTTCAGGCCGCGCGCCTTCATGTCGTTGACGACGCCCTTGGCGAGCAGCGTCTGCGGCTGGGGAATTTGGACGACCCACGGGCCGCCGACGCCGACGGGCGGCGGGGCGATCGGCGAAACCGCGACCATCGGCGTCTGCAATTCGATCGCGGCGGTCGCGATGGCGAAGGTTTGCGGCGCGCCGGATGTGCCGATCAGGAAGTCGACCTTCTCGCGTTCGACGAGCTTGCGCGCGTTCTGCGCGGAATTCGTCGGGTCGGATGCGTCATCGAGCTGGATCAGGCGAATCTTTTCGCCGCCGACGCTGTCCTGATACGCCATGCCTGCGGCTATGCCCTTCGAGTTGGGAATGCCGATGGAAGACAGCGGACCGCTCAGCCCGGTGACGAAGCCGACGACGATTTCGGCTTGCGCGGGGGCGACGCCTGCGGCGATGGAAATGGCAAGTGCGACGATCGGGTTGCGCATGGCGGCTCCTGAATCCTGATGTCGCCACGGTAAGTCAGCATCGAACCGGCGCGCAACCGCCGCTGCTGTCCCGCTCAAATGCAAACGCCGGCGATCTCTCGCCGGCGCCAGAAAATGCGGGGCCTGAAGCGATCAGCCGATCAGCTTCTTCAATTCGGCCTTGTATGGGCCGGCGAGTTCCGGATTGGCGAGCGCGAAAGCCGCGTTGGCCATCAGGAAGCCGAGCTTGGAGCCCGTATCGTAGGTCTTGCCGTCGAAACGCACGCCGTGAAAACCCTGGGCCTTCGCCAGCGTCTTCATGCCGTCGGTGAGCTGGATTTCGCCGCCCGCGCCGCGCTCCTGCGTTTCCAGGATCTTGAAGATCTCCGGGCCAAGGATATAGCGGCCGGAAATGATCGACGTCGACGGGGCCGTGCCCTTCGGCGGCTTTTCGACCATGCCTGTGATCTCGAACGCATGGCCCTCGTCCTTGCCGATCGAGACGACGCCATACTGATGCGTCTCTTCCGGCGGAACTTCCTCGACAGCGATGATATTGCCGCCGTACTTGTTGTAGGCGTCGACGCATTGCGTCAGGCAGCGCGATTTCAGCTTGCCGGTGGCCATGGTTACCATGTCCGGCAGCAGCACGGCGAAAGGTTCGTCGCCGACGATGTCGCGCGCGCACCAGACCGCATGGCCGAGGCCGAGCGGCGCCTGCTGGCGCGTGAAGGAGGTTGCGCCCGCGGCCGGCAGGTCCGCCATCAGCGCATCATATTCCTTTTTCTTGCCGCGCTTCTGCAGCGTGTCCTCCAGTTCGTAGGACATGTCGAAGTGATCCTCGATTACCGCCTTGCCGCGACCTGTCACGAAAATGAAATGTTCGATGCCGGCTTCCTTCGCTTCGTCGACGACGTGCTGGAGCACGGGGCGGTCGACGACGGTCAGCATTTCCTTCGGCATGGACTTGGTGGCCGGCAGGAATCGGGTGCCGAGACCGGCGACGGGAAATACGGCCTTACGGATGCGCTTGGTCATGATGGTTCCAGAAAGATGCGACAAGGCCGCATCCACCGGGAGAATGCGGCCGTTTTCGGAACTTAACCGCAAACACTTAAGGAAGGGCGAACGCCTGTAAGCCTGGAGACGATTGAAAGAATTAGGGTTTCCCTTGCTTCACCTGTTGGCAAGGCGTTTCCTGTTAAATGATCGCCAAAGTCGAATTTCGGAATCAACCATGGCGATCCTGGTCACCGGCGGCGCCGGATATATCGGCAGCCACATGGCGCTCGAACTCATCGACGCCGGCGAGAAAGTCGTCGTGCTCGACAATCTGACGACCGGCTTCCGCTGGGCCGTGCCCGACAAGGCGACACTTGTCGTCGGCGATTTCGGCGACGAAGATTCCGTTACCGAATTACTTACCCGCCACGACGTCGAATCGATCATTCATTTCGGGGCCAAGATCGTCGTCCCGGAATCCGTCGCCGATCCGCTCGGCTATTACGAGAACAACACCGCCAAGGCCCGCACGCTGCTGCAATGCGCCGTCGACTGCGGCGTGAAGCATTTCATTTTCTCGTCGACGGCGGCCGTGTACGGAGATCCGGAGCGCAATCCCGTCACCGAAGACGAACGCCTGAAACCCATTTCCCCATACGGCCGCTCGAAACTGATGGTCGAGTGGATGCTGGAGGACACGGCGAAGGCCACGCCATTGACCTACGTGGCGCTGCGCTACTTCAACGTCGCCGGCGCCGATCCGCAGGGGCGTTCGGGACAGTCGGGCGCCAATGCGACGCATCTCATAAAGATTGCTGTGCAGGCGGCGCTCGGTCGCCGCGACGGCATGGACGTTTACGGCGTCGATTATCCGACGCCGGACGGCTCGTGCGTGCGCGACTACATTCACGTCACGGATCTTGCGCGCGCCCATCTCGACGCATTGCGCCATCTGCGGTCCGGCGGCGCCAGCCTGGTCTGCAATGCGGGCTATGCGAAGGGCTTTTCGGTTCTGGAAGTGATCGACGTCGTGAAGAAGGTATCCGGCGTCGATTTCCCGGTGCGCATCGCCGGCCGCAGGGCAGGCGATCCCGCGGCCCTCGTCGCGGGCAACGATCGCATCCGGCGGGAACTCGGCTGGATTCCGCTGCATGACAATCTGGAAGAGATTGTCGAGCAGGCGCTGGCCTGGGAACGACGTCTCCACAACATGAAGATCGGCTGAGCTTCCTCCGGCCCCGCACTTGACGGGAGAGCGGCGCGCTCCAGACTGCTCTGCAGGCGGCCGGGATCAAGGCCGCGCGGGGAGGGGCGCATGTCGATCGAATTGAAACTGCTCGTCTGGTCGTGCGCGCTGGCGCTCGCGCAGATGGTCGTCGCCGCCATCGGCGCGCAATTGCAGGTCGGGCTTCCGCCGCTTGCCGGAAACCGGGAAGGAATGCCCGAGCTGACGGGCTTCGCCGGACGCGCCGTTCGCGCGCACCGCAATCTCCTGGAAAGCCTCGTGCTGTTCGCCGCGCTCGTGCTCGTCGCACAGGTCTCCGGCAAGACGAACGCGACCACGGCGCTCGGCGCGCAATTGTTCTTCTGGGGCCGCCTCGCCTATGCGCCGGTCTACTGGATCGGCGTGCCGTGGCTGCGGACAGGCGTCTGGGCCGTCTCGATCGCCGGCCTTCTGATGATCCTCGTTCAGCTATTCTGAGAAGCAACCAGTGCTGTCATGCCCGCGAAAGCGGGCATCCAGTTCCCCGCTCTCGACGAAGTTCGCCGATGTATCCGCTTCGGCGGACAAGCGCATCGAGGTTCTGAACGTCGGGGAACTGGATTCCCGCTTACGCGGGAATGACAGCGAACGGAACGCCGCTCGCTCACCGCAAGGCGAAGCCGACGTGGCCCTCGAGTTCGTCGAGGGCCTTGGCGGGATCGACGACCTTGATCGTCTTCATGCCCATGTCGCGCGCCGGCTTCAGGTTGACGCCGAGATCGTCAAGATAGACGCATCTGGCCGGATCTACCTGCAGCGCGTCGACCATCATGTGATAGATGCGCGGGTCGGGCTTGCGCAGGCCGATCTTGGCGCTTTCGATGACATGATGGAACATCGCCATGATGTCCTTCTTGTACATGCCGGACATGGCGCCGGATTGCTTGGCCGGCAGGTTATTGGTGATGCAACCGGTTTTCATGCGCGCATGAATGCGTCGCAAGGCCTCGACCATTTCGGGGCGGGGAAGGCCGGCGAGCAGCGGCAGGACATCGCCGCCACGGACGACATGTCCGAGCGCGGCGGCTTCGGCGGCGAACAATTCGTCGAATTGCGCGTGCGTGACCTCGGCGCGCTCGAATTTCGCCCAGGCGTTTTCCAGATGATTGGTGGCGTTGATGGTGCGGATCAGGTCCTTAGGCAGGCCGCGTTCCTTCTCGAACCGAGCGAAGGCCTCGAAGGGGCTGGTCGTGATGACGCCGCCGAAATCCCAGATCACCGCCTCTATCATCATTTTACTCCCGTGAGCGCCCGTCTCTACAGGCAAAATCCGCGGGAATCGAGCGCGGCTTCTGGAAAACGGGGATTAGGCCGCTGCGGCGCTTGACCTTGCGCCCGCATCGTCGCATCCGTTCCGGCCGATCCAGAGACACGAAGGCGCGCCATGGCGAGTAATTCCATCGATTCCGGCCATCTGAAGGCCTTCATCGAGCGCATCGAGCGGCTCGAGGAGGAAAAGCGCGCGCTGGCCGAGGACATCAAGGATGTCTATGCCGAGGCCAAGGGCACCGGCTACGACGTCAAGGTGATGCGCAAGATCGTCTCGATGCGCCGCCAGGACCACAACAAGCGGCGCGAGGAAGAGGAAATCCTCGACATCTACATGTCGGCGCTCGGCATGAGCTGACGGGACGACGCGTCGCAGGCCGGCCATGCCGTCATTTGACACGTCTCGAAGCGCCGATACCGTTTCTGCGCTCTGTTTCCCTCGAACGATTCGCGACAGGGAGTATTCATGACCGACGATTTTGACCGGCGTACCGTCCTCAAGGCGGCGGGCTTTGCCGCCGCGCTCGGCGTGGTTCCGGCCGTCGCGCAGGACGCGCAACTGAAGCTCGGTCCGGCCAAGCCGTTTTCCTTCGCCCTGCTGAAGGAGCAGGCGAAGGAAATGTCGAAGGGCGCCTATACGCCGCCGCCAAAACCCTCGCCCGAGATCATGGACCAGCTCAATTACGAGGAATGGGGCAAGATTCGGTTCAGGACGGAATATGCGCTGTTTGCGAAAGGCCCGCAGCAGAGTCCGATCAGCTTCTTCCACCTCGGCAAGTTCTTCCGGAAGGGCATCCAGATCAACGCCGTCGACGGCGGGCAGGCGCGTGAGATCATCTACGACCAGTCCTATTTCGACATGCCGGCGGATTCGCCGGCGCGCAAGCTGCCGCAGGGCGTCGGCTTCGCCGGCTTCAAGATCCAGGAGCCCAAGGACGGTCCGCTCGACTGGCATACGCAGGACTGGGTCGCGTTTCTCGGCGCCTCCTATTTCCGCGCCATCGGCGAATTGCGCCAGTACGGCCTGTCGGCGCGCGGCGTCGCGCTCGACACCTGGCAGGTGGGTCGCGAGGAGGAATTCCCCGACTTCACGAAATTCTGGATCGGCCCGGAGCAGGGCCGCACGGTGACGATCCATGCGCTGCTCGACGGGCCGGGCATCGTCGGCGCCTATCGCTTCCTGATGACGCGCGACAAGGCGGTCGTCATGGACATCGATTGCGCGCTCTACCTGCGCAAGGACTACATCCGTTTCGGCCTCGCGCCGCTGACGTCGATGTACTGGTTCTCCGAAACGCGAAAGGGCGACGGCGTCGACTGGCGGCCGGAGGTGCATGATTCCGACGGTCTCGCCATGTGGACGGGAACCGGCGAACATCTGTGGCGTCCGCTCAACAATCCGACGCGCGTGATGGCGTCGGCCTTCGGCGACAACGATCCGAAAGGCTTCGGCCTGCTGCAGCGCGACCGCTCGTTCGACCATTACCAGGACGGCGTGATGTACGACCGTCGTCCGAGCGTCTGGGTCGAGCCGAAAGGCAAGTGGGGCAAGGGCGCGATTCACCTGGTCGAGATTCCGACCGACGACGAGATCCACGACAATATCGTCGCCATGTGGGTGCCCGACGAAAAGACCGGGCCGGGCAAGGAAGTGAACCTGTCCTACAAGCTCTACTGGAAGGCCGACGAACCCTTCCCGTCGAAACTCGGGCGGTGCGTGGCGACGCGGCTCGGCAACGGCGGCCAGCCCGGCCTGCCGCGCCCGCGCGGCGTACGCAAGTTCATGGTGGAATTTCTCGGCGGTCCGCTCGCGAAACTGCCGAAGGGCGTGCGCCCCGTCGCCGATCTCTCGGCCTCGCGCGGCACGTTCTCCTATGTCTTCACCGACCCCGTGCCCGACGACGTGCCGGGCCACTGGCGCGCGCAATTCGACCTGACGGTCGAAGGCGACGATCCGGTCGAGATGCGTCTCGTGCTCAAGAATGGCGAAGAAGTCCTGACGGAAACCTGGATGTTCCAGTACCACCCGTTCGACTCCTGGCCGCCGCAGAAGAAATAGGGGCTGTCGTCCATTTTCGCGGGTGTGCGCAGCGGGTCGCCGCTGCGCCGCGATGGAACTATATGCGGCTTGTGCGGCCTGCGCGCCGCCACGTTCCGGCGAGCACATTGTCTTGAGCGCTTTGCCTTCCAACGTCGAAGTTGTCGTGGTCGGTGCCGGCGCCGCCGGCGTCGCGGCCGCGCGCCGCCTCATGAGCGCGGGCGCCGCGACTCTCGTGATCGAGGCGCGCGACCGGATCGGCGGTCGCGCGCATACGATTGCGGCTGCCGGCGACGTGATCGATCTCGGATGCGAATGGCTGCATTCGGCCGACCGCAATGTTCTGGTGCAGGTCGCGCGCGATCTCCGTTTCACGGTGGACGAGGGCACGCCGAACTGGGGCGGCCACGTCGGCCGCAATTTCCCGAAGCGCGAGCAGGCGGAATATCGCGCCGCGTCCGAAGCCTTCTGGGACGTGCTGGAACAGGCGGCGGAAAGCGGCGGAGCGGATCGGCCCGCGTCGGATTTCCTGCCGCCGGGCGGGCGCTGGAACGCGCTGATCCAGTCGATCTCGACCTATTACAACGGTACGGAACTCGAGAACGTCTCGGTCGTCGATCTCGGCCGCTACGAGGATTCAGGCGTCAACTGGACGATCCGCGAGGGCTATGGCGCGATGCTGGCGGCGGCAGGCAAGGATTTGCCGGTCGCTTTCGGTTGCGTAGCGCACAGGATCGACCATTCCGGCAAACGTGTGCGCGTCGAAACCAGTCGCGGGACGATCGAAACGGGCGCCGTCATCGTCACGCTGCCGACGCCGCTGATCGCCGGCGGCGCGCTGGCGTGTCATCCGGCCTTGCCGGAGAAGACCGAGGCGGCGGCGCGCCTGCCGCTCGGTCTCGCCGACAAGATCTTCTTCGAAATCACCGGGGGCTTCGATGCGCCGGAAGGACATCTCTACGGCGCGATCGATTCCATCGAGACCATCAGCTTCGACATTTTTCCCCGCGGGCGGCCGCTTGTCGCCGGCTTTCTCGGCGGCGCCTTCGCGCGGCGCCTCGAACATGAAGGCGTGGCCGCGATGGAGGCCGAGGCGCGCCGCCAGTTGACCGACATGCTCGGCGCCGACGTGCAGAAGCATTTGCGCTTCATCACCGCGACGCGGTGGGACATGGATGAATTCGCGCGCGGCGGTTATTCGCACGCGCTGCCGGGCCATGCCGACGCGCGCGCCGCGCTCGCTTCGTCGGTCGACAATCGCATCTTCTTTGCGGGCGAAGCCTGCTCGCGCCATTTCTTCTCGACTGCGCATGGCGCGTGGGAGACGGGGATTGCGGCGGCGGAGGACTATTTGCGCGGGAGGGCGCGGTAGGTCTGCTTTCGACCGATGGCGGACTCGAATCTCGCCGTCATGGCCGGGCTTGTCCCGGCCATCCACGCGGAACGAACTCGATCATCTGACGAAAGTTTGCGGAATGGCGCGGCGTGGATGCCCGCGACAAGCGCGGACATGACGCACTCAGATGTTCGCCCGCGCCCCGCCCGAAGCAGCCCGCTCAGTTCGAATATTTCTTCAGCTCCATACGCGCGAGCTGGTTGCGGTGGACTTCGTCCGGACCGTCGGCGAGGCGCAGCAGGCGCGCGGTCGCGTAGGCCTGCGTCAGGCCGAAATCGTTGCCTGTGCCGCCGCCGCCATGCGCCTGGATCGCCCAGTCGATGATCTGGCAGGCCATGTTGGGCACGGCGACCTTGATCATGGCGATCTCTGCCTTCGCCACCTTGTTGCCGACCGTGTCCATGGCATGGGCTGCGTTCAGCGTCAGCAGGCGCGCCTGCTCGATCATGATGCGGGCTTCCGCAATGCGCTCCTGCGTCACCGTCTGTTCGGACACCGCCTTGCCGAAAGCGACGCGCGAGGCCGCGCGGCGGCACATCTTTTCGAGCGTCCGCTCGGCGAGGCCAATCAGGCGCATGCAATGATGTATGCGGCCGGGGCCGAGGCGCCCCTGCGCGATCTCGAAGCCGCGGCCTTCGCCGAGCAGCATGTTGGCGGCGGGCACGCGGACGTTCTCGAACAGAACTTCGGATGCGCGATCCGGTACGCCGTAGAAGCCGAACACGGGCAAGGGACGGAGCACCTTCACGCCGGGCGTGTCCATCGGCACGAGGATCATCGACTGCTGCTTGTGGCGGTTCGGATTGTCCGGGTCGCTCTTGCCCATGAAGATGCAGATCTTGCAGCGCGGGTCGGTGGCGTTGGTCGTGTACCACTTGCGCCCGTTGATGACGTAATGGTCGCCGTCACGGACGATCGAGCTTTCGATGTTGGTGGCGTCGGACGAGGCGACGGCGGGCTCCGTCATGGCGAAACAGGAGCGCATCTCGCCCGCCAGCAACGGCTCGAGCCAGCGCTTCTTGTCCGCTTCCGAGCCATAGCGCTCGAGCACCTCCATATTGCCGGTGTCGGGCGCGTTGCAGTTGAAGACTTCCGGCGCCAGATGCGAGCGGCCCATCACTTCGCAGAGCGAGGCGTATTCGAGATTGGTGAGGCCGGCGCCGCGATGGCTCTCGGGCAGGAACAGGTTCCAGAGGCCTTCGGCCCTGGCCATCGGCTTCAACTCCTCGACCAAAGGATAGACCTTCCAGGGTCCGAGCTCCTCGGCCTCGCGGTAAAAGCGCTCCTCGTTCGGATAGATGTGAAGGTCCATGAATTTTTCGAGCTGGCGCTTCAGCTCCGACACGCGTGGCGACATGGGATAGAGCATCGGAAATTCTTTCTTGTTCGCACGATCGACGCGCCGCCGCTCCCTGTGACAGCCGCGTCCGAACCCTTCGATCGAAATCGATGCTGCGACGAATCTTCAGGATTGTCCAACAATTCTGTCCAGCAATGCCGCGTTGGCAAGCATCGGGTTATGTTATATTGTTACGTTCATGAGCGCGCACACGCATCACGACCACGTCCATTCCGGTCGCCACGCCCATGGCCATGACCACGGGCATGGCGACCCGCACGGCCACGCGCACGATCCTGACCTCGTATCGCCGGCCTTTTCAGTGCTGCGCCTGTCGGCGGCCCAGCGGCTCGCTGGCGCGCTGCTGCTCTCGGCGGCGATCTGGGCCGCAACCTGGTGGGCTGTGCATTGAGCGGCGCCCTCGCCCTTTCCGATCTGACGCTCGGCTATGACGGCCATCCGGCGGTGCATCACCTGACCGGCGTTTTCGAACCCGGGTCGCTCACGGCGGTCTGCGGCCCCAACGGCGCCGGCAAGTCGACGCTCATCAAGGCGATGTCGGGCGCGCTGAAGCCGCTCGGCGGGCGGATCGACCGCGGCGGGTTGGCGCCGCGCGATATCGGCTACCTGCCGCAGGCCGCCGAGATCGATCGCACGTTTCCGATCGACGTGTTCGATTTCGTGGCGCTCGGCCGCATCCGCCGCAGCGGCCTGTTCGGATGCGTCTCGTCGGCCGATCGCAAGGCCGCGCAGGAAGCGCTATCGGCTGTCGGGCTCGAGGGCTTCGAGCGCCGGCAGATCGGCGCGCTGTCGGGCGGACAGACGCAACGCATGATGTTCGCGCGCCTGATGGCGCAGGATGCGCGCGTCATCCTGCTGGACGAACCGTTTTCCGCGGTCGACGAGCGGACGCTCGGCGACCTGCTGGCGCTCATGGCGCGATGGCATTTCGAGGGCCGCACGATCGTGGCCGTGCTGCACGATTTCGCCGTCGTGCGCGAACATTTTCCGCGCGCGCTGCTCATGGCGCGCGAATGCGTGGCCTGGGGGCAGACGAGCGAGGCGCTTTCGCAGGAGAATCTCGCCCGCGCGCGCGCGATGAGCGAGGCCTTCGACGAGACGGCGGCCGATTGCGAACGGGCGGCGTGATCGACATGCACGACCTGCTGATCGCGCCCTTCGCCGATTTCGAATTCATGCGGCGCGCGCTGGTTGGCGCGCTGGCGCTGGCGCTGGCGGGCGCGCCGATCGGCGTGTTCCTCATCCTGCGGCGCATGGCGCTGTCGGGCGACGCGATGGCCCATGCGATCCTGCCGGGCGCAGCGCTCGGCTATCTTGCGGCCGGCCTGTCGCTGCCGGCCATGACGCTGGGGGGCCTGGCCGCGGGCTTTGCCGTCGCGCTCTTGTCCGGCGTCGTGGCGCGCGTGACGATCCTGCGCGAGGACGCCTCCCTCGCCGGCCTCTACCTCGTGTCGCTGGCGCTCGGCGTCACGCTCGTCTCGCTGCGCGGCTCGAACGTCGACCTCCTGCATGTCCTGTTCGGCAACGTGCTCGCTCTGGACGACCAGACCCTGCTCCTGCTTTCGGCCATCGCGACGACGACGCTGATCGCCTTCGCCTTCCTCTATCGCCCGCTCGTGCTGGAGACGCTCGATCCGTCCTTCATGGCGGCGACGAGCGGCGCGGGCGCGTTCACGCAGCTCGTGTTTCTGGCGCTGCTGGCGCTCAATCTGGTGGCCGGCTTCCACGCGCTCGGCACGCTGATGTCCGTCGGCCTGATGATGCTGCCGGCCGCCGCCGCGCGGTTGTGGACGCGCCGCCTCGACCTGACGATCGGTATCGCCGCAGCCCTCGCGATGATTTCGGCCTACTCGGGCCTCGTCGCCTCCTATGCGTTCGGCCTGCCGTCCGGCCCGTCGATTGTTCTGGCGGCCGGCGCGCTCTACGCCGCCTCGCTCGTGTTCGGGCCGGCCGGCGGCATCCTGCGCAATTCCCCGAAG
The DNA here is from genome assembly GCA_046349215.1 of Beijerinckiaceae bacterium. Lineage (GTDB taxonomy): Bacteria > Pseudomonadota > Alphaproteobacteria > Rhizobiales > Beijerinckiaceae > JAJXWB01. The sequence continues at coordinate 223 of JAXMCV010000004.1, read as the reverse complement.
CGCCGGCATCTGGAGGGATGATGACCACACGTCGCGCATTTCTGGCTTCGGTCGCCGCGCTTTCGGCAGCTGGTCCGGCCCTTGGCCAGCCGCAAAGGATTCCCGTCGTGGCGACCTTCACGATCCTCGCGGATTTCGTGCGCGAGGTGGGCGGCGATCGGGTCGATGTCGCCAGCATCGTCGGCCCCGATGGCGACGCGCATGTCTACGATCCGACGCCGGC
>JAXMCV010000003.1:0-810842 GCA_046349215.1 Beijerinckiaceae bacterium | reverse complement strand
ACTATCTGAGTCCGGCGCCGCTCGGCTCGTGGATGGAAGGCCGCGGCCGGATCGACCGCATGGGCCGTGCGCTCTGCCATTCCTCCGGCATGATCTACGCCGACGGCAAGCCCGTGCTGCGCGCCTCGGGCGTGTTTCAGATCGTATCTTCCGACCGGTTGAAGAACTAGCCGCGGACTTACTCGCCGGGAGCCTTGGCCTGGATCGCCAGCGCGTGCACGCCGCCTGAGAGTTCCTCGGCCAGAATTTCATTCACCGCGCGATGTCGCTGCACGCGGCTCTTGCCTTCGAAGGCTTGCGACACGATTTTGACGGTGAAATGCGTCTCGCCCTGCTGTCCGACGCCGCCGGGATGGTGCATGTGCCCGGCATGACGGTGCGAATCGTCGATAACATCGAGCGAAACCGGCGAAAGCGCTTCATGCAGCTTCGCCTTTATGCGGTCCTTAACCCGTCCTGCGGCTTGATTCACGACTGAACTCCCGGACGCGCCCAAACTGCGCAATCTGCGCCGATTTTATCCCGACCTTCGCCTTGCGGCGAGACCCGAACAACCCATAATGATCGGTCCATGGATCTGAATTCGCCCATATTCGATCGCATTCGAGCCGGCCGCCAGCAGCAGCAGCGCCGGTCCGAGCCTGAATCGCGGCGTATCGTCTGCGATTTCCCGGGCTGCGACGCGAACGGCGAATTTCGCGCGCCGATGGGTCGACTGCGGGAGGGACAGTATTTTTGTTTCTGCCTGGACCACGTCCGCGAGTACAACGCCACCTACAATTATTTCGATGGCATGAACGACGAGGCGGTCGCCCGCTGGATGAAGGAAGACCTGATCGGCCATCGCCCGACCTGGGCCATGGGCGTGAACAGGGCCGGCAAGCCGTTCCGGGAGGACGGATCCGGCGTCCAGGACCCGCTCGGCATGTTCTCCGACGGCGCCCGCCGGCGCGCCGCGCCGGAGCGTCCTGCGCGTCCCGCCTATGGCATAGCTGCCATGAAGGCGCTATCGGCGCTCGGCCTCGACGACACCGCCGATGCCGCGGCAATCAAGGCCAAATACAAGGAACTCGTGAAACGCCTCCACCCGGACGCCAATGGCGGGGACCGGTCGAGCGAGGACAAATTGCGCGAGATCATCCGGGCCTATAATTATCTGAGATCGGCGAAACTCGTCTGACGCCTGCGCGTCCGGCTCGCCCCATGGAATTGCACGCCTGCCGGTCCGCGGTCGGCGGATCGGAGGATGGATGCAAGTCGCCAGCGAAAAGGCCAGGAATTCAGCGAACGGCGCCGGTCCAGGCGTGCCTGACATCAAACTGTCGGTGCGCCAGACCTTCGGGATCGACACCGACATGGAAGTGCCCGCCTTCGCCGAGCCCGACGCCCATGTGCCCGATCTCGACCCCGATTATCTGTTCGACCGCGAGACGACGCTCGCCATTCTTGCCGGCTTCGCGCGGAACCGTCGCGTGATGGTCACCGGCTACCATGGCACCGGCAAGTCGACGCATATCGAGCAGGTCGCCGCCCGCCTCAACTGGCCCTGCGTGCGCGTCAACCTCGATAGCCACGTGTCGCGCATCGATCTCGTCGGCAAGGACGCGATCGTGCTGAAGGACGGCAAGCAGGTCACGGAATTCCGCGACGGCATCCTGCCCTGGGCGATCCAGAACAATGTCGCGCTCTGTTTCGACGAATATGACGCCGGCCGGCCGGACGTGATGTTCGTGATCCAGCGCGTGCTCGAAGTGTCGGGCCGCCTCACGCTGCTCGACCAGAACCGCGTCATCCGTCCGCATCCCGCGTTCCGGCTGTTCGCCACCGCCAACACAGTCGGCCTCGGCGACACGTCGGGCCTCTATCACGGCACGCAGCAGATCAACCAGGGTCAGATGGACCGTTGGTCGATCGTCGCCACGCTCAATTACCTGCCGCACGACAAGGAAGCCGACATCGTGCGCGCCAAGGTGAAGTCCTACGACAAGAACAAGGAAGGCCGCGAGAACATCTCAAAGATGGTCCGCGTCGCCGACCTTACGCGCAACGCGTTCATGGCGGGCGACCTGTCGACCGTCATGAGCCCGCGCACGGTCATCACTTGGGCGGAGAACGCCGAAATCTTCGGCGACATCGGCTTCGCCTTCCGCCTCACCTTCCTGAACAAGTGCGACGAGCTGGAACGCGCGCTCGTCGCGGAATTTTACCAGCGCTGCTTCGGCAAGGAATTGCCGGAAAGCGCCGTGAACGTAGTGATGACCTAAAGCCGCGCAAGCAGGATCGCGTGACCTCCAATCGTAAGCCGCCCAGTTCCAAGGAAGCGCCGCAGGAACCGTTCAAGCGGGCGGTCGCCTCCTGCATGCGCGCCATGGCGCGCACGCCTGAACTGGAAGTCGCCTTTTCCGCCGACAGGCCAAACGTCATCGGCACGGGCGAGAGCGCCAAGGCGCGCTTGCCCGAGCCGCCGCGCAAGCTGACGCCGCGCGAGGCGGCGATCGTCCGCGGCCATGCCGATTCGCTTGCGTTGCGGCTCGCCTGCCACGACGACAAGGTGCATCGACGCATCGTGCCGCAAGGCTCCGCGGCGCGCGGCGTGTTCGACGCCGTCGAACAGGCGCGCGTCGAATCGATCGGCGCGCGGCGCATGGAAGGCGTCGCCGCCAATCTCGGCGCCATGCTCGACGACCGCTATTCGCGGGGCAATTACGCGGATGTAACCGACCGCGCCGATGCGCCGCTCGAAGACGCGCTGGCGCTGATGGTGCGCGAGCGCCTGACGGGCGCAGCCGTTCCGAAAAACGCGCAGGGTGTGGTCGACATCTGGCGCCAGTTCATCGAGGAACGCGCCGGCGCCGAACTCGACAAGCTGTCTGCGCAGATCGAGGACCAGCGCGCCTTCGGCAAGGTCGTGCATTCCGTGCTCGGCGCGCTCGACATGGCCGACGACGCCTCCTCCGATTCCGAGGAGAGCGAGGAGGATTCGTCCGACGATTCCGACAAGGCCGAGAACGAGGAAGATTCCGGAGACGAGCAGGAAGCCAACGGCGAAGCGGTCCAGATGGAAAAGACCGCCGATTCCGACGACGAGATGGAAGACGGCGAGACCGATTCCGCCGACGCGCCGACCGGCGAATTCCCTGAGGAAGCCGACGTCGGCGACGCCGAGGACGCCGCCGAATCGCGCCGGCCGCCCGTGCACGGCTCCGACAAGCGCGGACCGGACTACAAGCCGTTCACCCACAAGTTCGACGAGATCGTCCAGGCCGAGGACCTCTGCGACGCCGAGGAACTCGATCGCCTGCGCGCCTATCTCGACAAGCAGCTCTCCAATCTTTCGAATGTCGTCGGCCGTCTCGCCAACAGGCTGCAGCGCCGCCTGATGGCGCAGCAGAACCGCTCGTGGGACTTCGACCTCGAGGAAGGCATTCTCGATCCGGCGCGCCTGTCGCGCGTAGTGATCGATCCGCAGCAGCCGCTTTCCTTCAAGCACGAGAAGGACACCGATTTCCGCGACACTGTCGTCACGCTGCTGCTCGACAATTCAGGCTCCATGCGCGGGCGCCCGATCACGGTCGCCGCCACCTGCGCCGACATTCTCGCGCGCACGCTGGAGCGTTGCGGCGTGAAGGTCGAAATTCTCGGCTTCACGACGCGCGCCTGGAAGGGCGGGCAGTCGCGCGAAGCCTGGCTGCAGGCCGGCAAGCCGCCTTCGCCCGGCCGCCTCAACGACCTGCGCCACATCATCTACAAGTCGGCTGACGCGCCCTGGCGGCGCGCGCGCAGAAACCTCGGGCTGATGATGCGCGAGGGCCTCCTGAAGGAGAACATCGACGGCGAGGCTCTGGACTGGGCGCATCGCCGCCTCGTGCACCGGCCCGAGCAGCGGCGCATCTTGATGATGATTTCCGACGGCGCGCCGGTGGACGATTCCACCTTGTCGGTGAACCCGGGCAATTATCTCGAGCGGCACCTGCGCCACATCATCGACGAGATCGAGAACCGCTCGCCGGTCGAACTCATCGCCATCGGCATCGGCCACGACGTGACGCGCTACTACAAGCGCGCGGTGACGATCGTCGACGCGGAGGAATTGGGCGGCGCGATGACCGAAAAACTCGCCGAATTGTTCGACGAGAAGGCGACGCCGCCGGCGCCGGTCAAGCGCCCATTGCCTTCAAGGATTGCGCCGAAGCCGGCGCATAAGGCGGGCGGCCGCGTGCAGATCGCAACGCGTTAGGGACGTTGTAATCCCGGACGGCCGCAGGCCGATCCGGCAACCAGAAATTTCGTTTCAGCTTCTGGATTCCGGCTCTGCGCTTGACCACGGCCAGGATGACAGAACGCCCCTCACCGCGGCACGAGCGCCCAGTAATCCAGATCGAGGATGACGCTCGGATCGTAATCCTTGCCGTTTTCCTGCAGGTAAGGCAGGTGCGTGCAGGGATGGTCCTTCGTGGCGATCGTGCGCAGGCGCAGCGCGCCGACATCGTCGCGGCCGGGGATTTCCGCCGTCTCCAGCACTTCCGACCAAGCATGGACGGTGAGGCCCGCAAACAGCGGCGCGACGTGGCGCCCGCCGTTGATCGCCGCAATATGAAAGGCGTTGGCGAGACCGTTGAACGACAGCGCGCGCGCCAGCGATATGACATGACCGCCGTAGATCAGCCGCCGCCCGAACCGGCCCTGCCCTTCGGACAACTGGTTGAAATGCACCTTCGCCGTATTCTGGTACATCCGCGTTGCGGTGGCATGTTCTGCTTCCTCGACCGTCATGCCGTCGACGTGATCGATCTTTTCGCCCACGCGATAGTCGGAGAAGCGGTGCTTCGCGCCGGCCAGCTCGAAATCGTAGTGCTTCACCGAAATTTCCGGGCACGCGTCGCCGAGCGAATCAGCCGGCATCGCGCCGGGCAACTGCGGGACCTTTTCTTCGGCGACCGGCGCATTGGGATCGCGCTTGCGCACCATCACCCAGCGCACATAGTCGAGCACGACGGCCCCGTGCTGGTTGAAGCCGCGCGAGCGTACATAGACTACGCCGGTCTGCCTGTTGGAATTTTCCTTGAGGCCGATGACTTCCGAAACGGACGACAGCGTATCGCCCGGATAGACAGGCGCGAGGAAACGGCAGGCGGCGTAGCCTAGATTGGCGACGGCGTTCAGCGAAATGTCGGGCACCGTCTTGCCGAAGACGATGTGGAAGACGAGCAGGTCGTCGACCGGCGAGCGCGGATAGCCGATGGCATGCGAGAAGGCGTCGGAGGACTGGACCGCGAAACGCGAACCATAGAGCGCGGTATAGAGCGCCACGTCGCCGACCGTGACCGTGCGCGGCGTGGCGTGGCGGATCGTCTGGCCGATCCGGAAGTCCTCGAAGAAATTGCCGGCGTTCGTCTTCATCGTCGCGCTCCGCGAAATTCGTGCGGCCTGCATAAAGCGAAGTTCGGGCCAAAGCCACGACAGATTCCGCGTCCTCCCCCCGCAAGCGGGGAGGGAATCGTCGGGGGGCTACGCCCCGACCGCTTTCTTCACGGCTTCGGCAATCGCGGCGGCGTCTCCTGAAATTGCGAGCGTCTTGATGCGCGAGGTATGGCCGGCGCTGACCGAGACCGCTGATCTGGCGACGCCCGCCGCCTGGGCGATCAGCGCAACCAGCGCGTCGTTTGCCCTGCCGTCTTCGGGAACGGCGCGTACGCGCGCCTTCAGGACGGCGCGCCCGTCGCTCAACGTCTCGATCCCGTCGATGGCGTCGCGGCCGCCCTTCGGCGTCAGCCGGACGGACACAAGCAGCCCGCCGGCGACGGCGCGCCAGGGTTCGGACGAACTCAAGCGACGGCTCAGTAGCCCATGGCGGCCGGATAGAGATACCGGACGATCACCCGCTGCAGGAAATAGATGCCGAGCAGCAGGATGATCGGCGAGATGTCGAGCCCGCCCATCGAGGGCAGCAGGTTGCGGATCGGCCGCAGCACCGGCTCGGTAATGGCCAGCAAGCCGTTCCAGATCGCCCGCACCACGTCGTTGCGCGTATTGACCACGTCGAAGGCGATCAGCCACGACATGATGGCGGTGGCGATGACCACCCATTGATAGAGGTCGAGAGCGAGAAGCAGGACGTCGAGCAGGGCGCTCATCGGCGATCCGTGGCTGGAGGGAGCCGCGGGCGGCGGCGAGGAACGAAACCTGACTTTGGCGTGGCCGTCGCGGAATGCAAGACCCGTCGAAACGCCCGCCTTGCGACGCATTCGGCGGCAAAGACGCATTGACAGCAAGGGTTGAAGCCGAATAGACAGCCCGCCGGAGCGGGGCTGTAGCTCAGATGGGAGAGCGCTGCAATCGCACTGCAGAGGTCAGGGGTTCGAATCCCCTCAGCTCCACCAGATCGCTCCTTTTCGACACTGCTCTGCATTTTTCCGGCAAATCCGTCGACAATTCGATCGTTCTGCGACCGAGAGCCGCAGTTTTCACGAATCTCGAGAACTTTAAGCCGCGTTCGCCCGTACCCACCTGTGATAGGTTGCGGCGCTGGCCCGCCCAGACGGCCCCCGACGGGCGCGTCGAACCAGAACCGGCCTGAAACAGGGGGTAGATATGAAACTCATCACTTCGACTGCGATCGTCGCGCTTGCTCTGGCCGCCGGCCAGGCGGAAGCGCGCGGTCTCAAGCAGTGCACCATCCTCGGCGTCACGACCAGCGCCGACATCATCGCCGTCGCGCCGGGCGTGAAGGCGGCCTCCGCCGCAGCGCCGCAGGGCAATGGCAATGTCGTCGTCGCCGCCGGCGACCCGAACGCGCTTCTCCGCCGCAATAACGTGACCACCGCTTCCGCCGCTGCGCCGCAGGGCAACGGCTCGGTGGCGACGGCTTCGGCCGCCGCCCCGCAAGGCAATGGCTCCGTGACGACGGCTTCCGCCGCCGCCCCGCAGGGCAACGGCTCGGTGGCGACCGCCTCCGCCGCGGCTCCGCAAGGCAACGGCTCCGTCGCCACGGCTTCGGCCGCTGCCCCGCAGGGCAACGGTTCGGTTACGACGGCTTCCGCGGCTGCGCCCCAGGGCAATGGCTCCGTGACGACCGCCTCCGCCGCGGCTCCGCAAGGCAACGGCTCCGTCGCCACGGCTTCCGCCGCCGCCCCGCAGGGCAACGGTTCGGTCACGACGGCTTCCGCGGCTGCGCCCCAGGGCAATGGCTCCGTGACGACCGCTTCGGCGGCCGCGCCCCAGGGCAATGGCAATGTCGTGACGGCCTCTTCGGTCAACCCGCAGGGCAATCAGGGCGTCGTCGTCGCCTCTGCGACCAAGACCGCTGCGCCGACGGGCGTCATCACCGTCCAGATCGACGGCAGCGAGCCCTGCGAACTGCGCCTGCCGGTCAAGCCCGGCAAGCGTTGAGTCTCGGGCTCAGCGTCTGAATGGACCGGTCGTCGCGATTGCGGCGGCCGGTTTTTTGTGGGCGCGTCCCTGGCCTGCCGTCGAACACAATCCCCTGAAAGGCGGAGAACTTCGCCTAACGATATATTTTCCTTGAATCTTCTCGGACGTTAAGCTTTACTTAACCTGTTGGCGTTCGACCGGGTAGCGGCGGTCTTTTTCGGACGCCTGCGCAATTGGTGCATCAACCCGGCCGGAAGGCGGGGCGCGCGGCGGTCGTCACGGTTTTTCGGTCATTTCGTTCTCGTACTTGTTTCAGAGGGTCGTCCCATGCGTCACCCGCTCGCCGCTGCGGCGCGCGTCCGCTTTCGGCGCGTTTTCCTATCCTTTGCCGTTCTCTCCGGCGTCGCCCTAACGGGCGGCCTGCCGACGGAGGCCCGCGCCAATGACGATGCCGGCATGATGGTCTTCGCGCTCAGCGCCGGCGCCCCGCGCCCGCCCGCCCACGTAATCCTCCAGACGCCTTCCTACCGGCAGGTCAGTCCATACGTCGCCCGGCCGGCGCTGCAGCCGATCCGGTTCGCCCATCAAAAGCCGGCACGCCGGCTCGTGGCGTTCCATCCCCACATCAAGGTAGCGTCCCGCCCGGTCGCCAGCGACAGCCGGCATAAGCCACAGCCCGGGGCGTCCGGGCCGTCGGCCATACACGGGCGCCCGTCGCCGGAGAGCGCCCATCTTTCCGACAAGACCCTGCGGGCCGGCGATATCGTCGCAACCGCCGCCGGACTGCGGGTTTTCCGCGGTTCCAGCCAGTTTCCGTTCCGCGACGCCGATTTCGCAGCGCTCGCGGCGGCCGACAAGGTCCAGAACCGCGCCGTGCTGGAGGCGCTCGACCGGACGATGCGGCGTGGCGAAGTGTCGAGGCACCAGATCGCCCTCCAGGCGCCCAAGGTCGCGGCGCAGAAGGTACAGATTGCTCACGCGGCCGATGCGCCGACGGCGCCGGTCGCGGGAGCGGCCAAACCAGCCGCCAGGCCGGCGGCAAGGGCCGTCGTCGCCACGACGTCGGCGAAGCCCGCGGCCCGGGCGGCGGGCCCGCGCGGCGCCAACGCCTACGCGCCCGCGGTCAGAGTGAAGGAGCCCGCTTCCGCCGTGCGGGCGATCGAACGGGTCCTCAAACGAGACGGCGCACTGCGCATGCAGGCGGCGGCTCCGCGAAAAGTCCGGCAGGCGCGGGTCTGGCGAGCGCCGCAGCATCATCGCGCCGTCGAAACGGTCTGGGCGGTGGCGCCTGTGAGAATGCTCGCGCCGTCCCATGTCGGCTTCTGGCGCTGAAATCGGGGAGTAACGCGCCGGAATCATCCGACGGCGGCTTGCGCGGGCCCGCGCCGCCGGCTACGCCTCGCGATGTCTGAAGTCGCGGGTCGCGATGTCCTTTCTTTCTGTCTATCGCAGGGTCCTCGGCCAGCTCGCGCCGGAAGCTGCGCTGGCGATCGCGCTGGCGTTGGCGAATATTGCGGTCGCCGCCGCGCAATTCGCCGAACCCCTGCTGTTCGGACGCATCATCGACCGGATGACTGGCGCGCAGACCGCGCAGACGCCGCTCACGATGGGCGATCTCGCGCCGCTGCTCGGCGCATGGGTCGGTTTCGGTCTTTTCTCGATCGCCGGCTCCGTGCTGGTCGCCCTCAACGCCGACCGGCTTTCCCATCGCCGTCGCCTCGGCATGATGGCCTCCTACTTCGATCACGTCCTGCACCTGCCGCTGAGCTTTCACAGCGGCACCCATTCGGGCCGCCTGCTGAAGATCATGCTGGATGGCGCCCAGGCCATGTTCTGGATCTGGCTGTCATTCTTCCGCGAGAATTGCGCCTCGGCCGTCGCCCTTTTCGTGCTGCTGCCGCTGACGCTGTTCGTCAACTGGCGGCTGGCCGCCGTGCTGATCATCCTCGTCATCTGCTTCGGACTGCTCACGTCCTATGTGTTGCGCAAGACCGAAACGATGCAGGGAGATGTCGAGCGCTATTCGGCCGACCTGGCCGAACATGCTTCCGATGCGCTCGGCAATGTGCCTGTAATTCAAAGCTTTACGCGGATCGAGAGCGAATCCCGGGCCATGCGCGGGATCATTGACGCACTGCTCGCCGCGCAGATGCCGGTTCTGTCCTGGTGGGCGCTCGCAGCGGTGGCGACCCGCGCTTCGGCGACCCTGTCGATCCTGTCCATCTTCATGCTCGGGGCCTGGCTGCACATCCAGGGCCTCGCCACCGTCGGCGAGATCGTCACCTTCATCAATTTCGCCACCATGCTGATCGGCCGGCTCGAGCAGATGGTCGGTTTCGTCAACTCGCTGTTCATGCAGGCCGGTCGCGTCAGGGATTTCTTCGAGGTCATCGACACAACGCCAGGCGTCGCCGACCGCCCCGGCGCCATGGATCCGGGCCGTCTGACCGGTAGGGTCACGTTTGAGAAAGTCGGCTTCTCCTATGACGGCAAGCGCAAGGCAGTGGACGACGTCAGCTTCGCAGTCGAACCGGGCGAAACCATAGCCCTCGTCGGATCGACGGGTTCTGGCAAGTCCACCACGATGAGCCTGCTCCATCGCGTGTTCGATCCGACAGAAGGAAGCATCTGCATCGATGGCATCGACATTCGCGACATGACGCTCCAGTCGCTGCGGCGGAACATCGGCGTCGTCTTCCAGGAGCCCATGCTGTTCGCGCGTTCGATCGAGGAGAACCTCCGCGTCGGCAAGCCGGACGCAACCGCCGAGGAACTGGCGCTCGCCCTCGAGCGGTCGCAGGCCAAGGACTTCGTGGCTCGCCAGACCGAAGGCCTCAACTCGAAGGTCGGCGAACGAGGCCGTTCGCTGTCGGGCGGCGAGCGCCAGCGCGTATCGATCGCGCGCGCCCTGCTCAAGGATCCGCCGCTGATGATTTTCGACGAGGCGACCAGCGCTCTGGACGCCACGACCGAGCGGCAGATCCAGGCCGCTCTCGATGCGGCGACGAAGGGACGCACGACCTTCGTCATCGCCCATCGCCTGGCGACCATCCGCAACGCCAATCGAATCCTGGTGTTCGACGCCGGCAAGGTCGTCGAGAGCGGGAGCTTCGAGGAGCTGGTGGCGCTGGACGGCAGGTTCGCACAACTTGCGAAGGCGCAATTCATGGCCCCCGCCACGGCCAAGCCGGAAACGGCCGCCACGCCGCCTTCCGCCTGAACTCGACAGGACAGGCTGCCCTCGCTAGGCTCGATGCAATCGCATCGACCCGGGCAGTCTCATGACCGACCTGTCAAAAAAAGAGCTGCGGGCCTGGACGCGCCTCCAGATGGTCCACGGGCGTGTGACGGGATTGCTGGAACGCGCGCTCGCGAGCGACGGCCTGCCGCCACTCGACTGGTATGGTCTGCTCACGGCGCTGGGCCGGGTCCCGGCATCCGGCGCGCGACCATTCGAACTGGAACAGGCGACGGGCGAGGCCCAGTACACGGTATCGCGGCTTCTCGACCGGATGGCGCGTGAGGGGCTCGTGATCCGGAACGCCTGCGAGGACGACAGGCGCGGCGCGCTCGTCTCGCTGTCCGACAAGGGCGCCGGGACCCTCGCGAACATGCGCGAGACCTGCCAGCGCGTCCTCCAGCAAGAATTCGTCGACCTTCTGTCAGGCAAGAAGGTCAAGGCGCTGGACGGGATGCTGGGCGACCTGCTGCCGGAACGGCGGACCAGCCCGGACTAGACGCGCGGCAGCGGCGCGACGCGCAATTGGGTCACGCGATTGCGGGTCTTGCGCAGCACCTCGAAGCGAAATCCGTGGAACATGAAGGTCTGGCCGGGTTCCGGGATCATCTGGGCCTCGTGGATGACGAGTCCGGCGACCGTGGTCGCCTCCTCGTCCGGCAGGCTCCAGTCCATCACGCGGTTGAGGTCGCGGATCGGAACCGCGCCGTCGACCGTCACTGCTCCGTCCTGCCCAACGCGCACGCCCTGCACCGTCACGTCATGTTCGTCGCTGATCTCGCCGACGATTTCTTCCAGAATGTCCTCGAGCGTCACGAGTCCCATCACGACGCCGTATTCGTCGACGACCAGCGCGAAATGCGTCTTGCGACGCCGGAACGCCTGCAACTGCTCGCGCAGCGAAGTCGTCTCCGGCACGAACCAGGCTTCCAGCACGATATCGTCGATCTGCAACCTGTCTGGGTCGCCGGCCATGTCGAGCGCGCGCAACAGGTCCTTGGCATGTAGAACGCCGACGATGTTTTCCGGTTCGCCGCGCCAGACAGGCAGGCGCGTGTAGGGCGAGGCGAGCACCTCGCGCACCAGTTCGCGTGGCGGCAGGTCGGCGCTGATCGCGGCCATCTTGGTGCGATGGACCATGACATCGGCCACGGCCAGGTCCTCGAGGTCGAGAAGACCGCCGACCATGTCGCGGTCGGCCCGGCCGACGCCGCCCTCCTTGTGCAGCAGATCGACGGCGCTCTTGAGCTCCTCGCGGCCGGCGAGCAGGGGATGCGCGCCGCGGGCCTCGACGCCGAACAATCGCAGGACGCCGTGGACGATCGCCTCCACGGCCACCAGCACGGGACCGAAGACGGCGACGCAGATCGCGGCGACCCGCGCCACGACGAGCGACATCCGCTCCGGATAGGCGATGGCCACGGTCTTGGGCATCACTTCGGCGAAGATGAGCAGCAGCGCCGTCATCAGCAGCGTCGCATAGACTGCGCCGCGCTCGCCTGCGATGGCGACCAGGAGGCTGGTCGCGACCGCCGAGGACGCGATGTTGACCAACGTATTTCCGAGCAGCATCGCGCCGATGAACCGGTCGCGCGTGAGCATCAGCCGATTGACGGTAGCCGCCCGCTTGTCGCCGTTCTTCTCGAGCGCGTGCATGCGCGCCCGCGACGCCGCGGTCAGCGCCGTCTCGGAACCGGCGAAGAACGCCGAAAGCAGGATGCAGACGACCACGACGCCGACCGCGACCCACACATTGATCGAGAGAGGCTCGCCCACCGCCCCGTGCATTCAGGCCTGTCCTTGTCGCAAACCCCGATATTGCGACGGCGGCGTATCAGTCCGCAGCCGCAGCCAGTTCCATTTCAAGATAGGCCCGCACGTCGCCGGCCGAAACGCCCTTGGCGACGAATGATTGGCCGATCCCTCTGGCCAGGATGAAGGTCAGGGCGCCCTGTTGAACCTTCTTGTCCTGGTACATGGCCTCCAGGATGGCGTCGGCGCCCGCGCTCCATCCGGGAATCGCCCGGACGCGCGTGGGCAGGCCGACGGACCGCAGATGCGCGGCCGCGCGCTCGGCGTCCTGGCCGGAGCACAGGCCGAGCTGATTGGAAAAGCGGAAGGCGCAGGCCATGCCGATCGCCACGCCTTCGCCGTGCACGAGGCGCGCGCCGTCGTAGCTCACAAGACGCTCCAGCGCATGACCGAAAGTATGGCCGAGATTCAGCAGGGCCCGATCGCCCTGCTCGGTTTCGTCGCGCGCAACGACCGCCGCCTTTGAAGCGCAGGACCGCGCGATCGCCTCTTCCAGTTCGGGGCCGCCGGCGAATATTTCGCGCCAGTGCGTTTCGAGCCAGGCGAAAAATTCCGGATCGTCGATCAGGCCGTACTTGGCCACTTCGGCGTAGCCAGCCCTAAATTCCCGCGGGGGCAGCGTCGACAACGCCCCTGTGTCGGCCAGCACCAGAGAAGGTTGGTAGAAGGCGCCGACCAGGTTCTTGCCATGCGCCGAATTGATTCCGGTCTTGCCGCCGACCGACGAATCGACCTGCGACAACAGCGTCGTCGGCGCCTGGACGAAGCGAACGCCGCGCCGGACCGACGCCGCCACGTATCCCGCCAGATCTCCGACCACGCCGCCGCCGAGCGCCACGACGATATCGCCGCGCTCGATCTTCGCCGCGATCACCGCCTCGCAGACCTTCTCGAACTGCGCATAGCACTTGGTGCTCTCGCCGGGCGGCACGATGATGCGGGTATGACGCAGGCCGGCGGCGGCGAGACTGGCCTCCAGGGCCGGCAGGTGGACCTGCGCGACATTCTCGTCGCAGACGATCGCGCAAGAAGCCTTGGGCGCGATCGTCGCGATGCGACCGCCCGCCTGGGCGAGAACGCCCTTGCCGATGACGATGTCATAGGCCCTGTCTCCGAGGGCGACGGGCACATTGCGTGGAGGTTGCGCGGAGGCGACCGCGGCCGGCTGGGTCAGATGCGAATGCAAGGCGTCCACGAGATCGTCCACCACCAAGTCGAAATGGGCGTCGCGCGCCCGAACCTTGAGATCAGCCATCGCATACACGGGATAGCGCTCGTCCATCAGGCGCCTCATCGTGCCGTCCGGATCCGCGTTCTGCAGCAACGGTCGGGTCGGACGCTTGCGCACCCTTCGCATCACCAGATCGTGGTCGGCTTCGAGCCAGACTGAAACGGCGCGCTCCTTGATGCGGGCGCGCGTCTGCTCGTTCATGAACGCCCCGCCGCCGGTCGCTATGACGCGCGGGCCGTCGGTCATCAGCCGCGCCATCACGCGGCGTTCGCCGTCGCGGAAATACGGCTCGCCATAGGTGGCGAAAATCTCGGAGATCGTCAGCTTGTGCGCCGCCTCGATTTCCGCGTCGGCGTCGACGAAAGGCAGGCCCAGGCGTTCCGCCAGACGACGCCCGGCCGAGGTCTTGCCGCTGCCCATGATGCCGACGAGAACGATGCTGCGCGCGCCGAGCGCGCGCACGATTTCGCCGCTTCGACCGGTGTCGGCGCGAAGCGGGGTCAGGGAAACGGTATCGTGCGCCTCCTGTTTCACGGGCCGTCTCTACCACAGGCCCCGGAGGTCAAGAAACGTGGCGGTTGCCAGACCGCTGCGCGCCCGTCATATCTGCGGGCGTCAAGGAGCGGCGTCGTGCCCAGCCTGTTTCGCTTTGTCATCATCGTCGGAGTTCTCGCCGGCGCGGCCTATGCCGGAATGTGGGCGCTCGCCACCTATGTGGAGCCGCAGCCTCGGGAAATGTCGCAGACGCTGCCGGCCAATCGCCTGACCGGCAAATGACGTCGCCGTCGGCGCGACGGATTGCCCAGTTCCTGGACATGCTGGCGGCCGAACGCGGCGCGGCGCGCAATACCGTGGACGCCTACGGACGCGACCTGGCCGACTATTCCGCCTTTCTGCAGACATGCAATCGCACTGTCGAGGACGTCGATACGGCAGGCATCCGCGCCTATCTCGCCGCGGTGCAGGCGCGGGGTTTCGAGCCCTCGTCGGCGGCGCGCCGGCTCTCCTCGGTCCGGCAGCTGCACAAATTCCTGCTGAGCGAGAGCGTCCGCCGCGACGATCCGGCCGCCATACTCGCAGGTCCGAGGCGCCTCCCGCCGCCGCCCAAGGTCCTGAGCGTTTCCGAAGTCGACGCGTTGATCGAAGCCGCCGGACAGGCCGTTCAGGCTCCCGACGCCAGCGCGGCGCAGGCCGTTCGCGCCGCCCGCATGCATGCGCTGGTCGAATTGCTCTATGCGACGGGATTGCGCGTATCGGAGCTTGTCGCGCTGCCGCGTTCGGCTGCGCGGTCGCGCGAACCGCTGATCGGCGTGCGCGGCAAGGGCGGCAGGGAGCGGCTGGTCCCGATCACGCCGCCGGCGCGCGAGGCGATGACGCTCTATCTGGAACGACTCCGGGAAAAGAGCCCGCAACTCGCCGCTTCGCGCTGGCTGTTTCCCTCGGATTCCGAGAGCGGCCATATGACGCGTCAGGCCTTCGCCCGCGACCTCAAGGATCTGGCGGTTTCCGCCGGCATAGCGCCGGCGCGCATCAGTCCGCACGTGATCCGCCACGCCTTCGCCAGCCACCTGCTGCAGAACGGCGCGGACCTGCGCGTCGTCCAGGAATTGCTCGGACACGCCGACATATCGACGACCCAGATCTACACGCACGTGCTGGACGAAAGGATGAAGGCGATGGTGCGCGACCTCCACCCCTTGTCCGACGGCGACCGCGAGACTGTCCGTTGCCCGAATAAATGAGACTCTGCCCGAATAAATGAGAGTAGAACGCCAATCCATGAGACTGGCCTCGGCCGTAAACTAATTAATTGAAATAATTATCTTTTCCGTCAGGTTGGCCAAACAATTAGCTGCGAGCTCGATAGTCTTGCAGCGGTCGTGCCCGATCGCAGAGGTGGCACCTAGCGTGCAGCGCGGAGCGCTTTCTAAAAACCGCCGCTTGTAATCAACCGGCGGCGGTCGTTGTTAGAAGGATAACGCTTATCGCGGGCCGTCATCGAAGATGTCGGCAAGTCCCCTGTCGCCATGGACCCATGCGTTCTGCACCGTCCAATAGACCGCATCAGCGAACCGCATCGTCACCGATGGACCGCAGTAACCGTTGCCGGCACAGAAGGTCTCGAGACGAAACTGTGTGCCGGCAAGATTCTGGTTTCCGAACCAATCGGACAGTTCGACAATACCGGAATCCGAGAGGCGGACCTGCCTATGACGCGCATCGGTCTTGGATTGAAGCAGGGACAGTGCGCTCTGGGGCGTCCACGCGCCCGGAATATTCAAGTCTATCAATGTATTACCTCATATGGCTTGAGTTAAATCCCCGGAGGGGCAAACGGACCGGCGAAAAGCCGGCGGCGATCAGATCGCCAAGTTCAAATATAGCGCATTCTCGTCGATTTTTCAATAGTTTAACGGCATCTCGTCGCGGAATTATGCGCACTCATAGCTCGACGTGACGGGGTGCCTTGCGCGGCCGGCTGGCCTACGCCACGGTCGCGCCATGAACGACCTACCAGACGCGCCGCTTGAACGAGCCCGCATGATGGAGAATCTCCTCATCGCCCGCGCTACGGGCGACACCGGCGCGTCCACGACGGCCTTCGAGCTCCTACGCCGGGATTTCATCGACGACCCTTCGACGAAAGCGCTCCTCCCCGACTTCGTGCGAACCTGTCGGACGCTCGACGTCTTCTGGCCATTCATTAAGAACCAGGCTGGAACCTACGCCGATCGCCGGAAGATCATCTCGGCCGCGTTCAACCCGTTGATCGACTATCTCGAGGGTCGCCATCGCGCTCCGGTCGACGCGGTGGCGTCAACTGCCCTTGAGACCTTCGACGCCGACGGCGTCCACGCCGTCTGGGAAAAGGCGCTCACGCGTCGCGGCTCCGACCCTGAGGGAGCGATCACGATCGCCCGGACACTCCTCGAAACCGTCTGCAAGCGAATCCTGGACGAGCACGACACCGCCTACACCGACAAGGAAGATCTGCCGAAGCTGTACGGCATGGCCGCTAGAGCACTGGAGCTTGCTCCCGATCAGCACTCAGAAGAAGCGATCCGGTCGATCCTCGGCGGCGCAATGGCCGTCGTGAACGGTCTTGGCACACTGCGAAACAAGCTCAGCGACGCGCATGGCCGCGGCGGCAAGCGCTTACGACCATCGGCTAGGCACGCAAACCTTGCCGTTAACATGGCAGGTGCGCTAGCGACTTTCCTAGTTGAAACCCATACGACGCGTGGGCGTTTGCCCAGTTGCTGAAGCACATTGTCGCACGGCGCTTCGAAAGCTTGACAAGCCTTGTGCTGGCGATTCGAATGCCGATTCGGCCCCTTCCTGCCGATAGATCGAGGAGCCACCATGGACATTGCCGCGACGATGAAGGTGCTAGATGCCCTTCGCCCAAAGTCTGAAGGCGAAACGGTCAATGTCCATGTTGTGCGGTACGAAAGTATTCCAACGCCTGATTTCGAGGCTATGCGTAAACTCATCATGGGCGCTGATGAAAAGCACGATAACAAACAGCGGATCGAGCCAGTTCCCCAGAACGGCTGACCTACCAGCTCAGTCGCCATTATTTTGGGTCGAGCAGAAAGATCGCTACCTTCGACAACTTCTGATCCGCGACATCCAGCAAATTACTGGACGTCGCCTACTTGTCTACTTTGCAAACCGTTACGAGGCCACCGCGAACATCGACGATCGCGACTGCAGCCTTATCGCTGAAATCTTCGGCGATATCGGGAACGATCCCGTCGATCTCATGATCGAAACGAACGGCGGCAGCACTGACGCGACCGACAGCATCATCACTTTTCTGCGGAATGTAACAACAGATCTGCGCGTCATCGTCGCAAACTCCGCCAAGAGCAACGGAACGCTGATCGCCCTCCTCGCTAAATCCATTGTGATGGGCCCCCAGGCCGAGCTCGGCCCAATCGAGCCCTCGGTACAAGGCGTTCCTGCCTCCATCCTGACTCAACCCCAGGTAGCGGCCACCAATTTCCCGCTACATATGTTTGGAAAGTATGCGCTGCAGCACTCGCGTGATCTTGCGACGACCCTCCTCAAGAACGGAATGATGGCCGGCAAGCCTGATGCGGACGTCGAAGCCGTCGTGGAAAAGCTTGCGACGCGTCAAACATATGCGTCCCACGGCTCTTCCATTGATTATAACGAGGCGTTGCAGCTCGGCCTGAAGATCGACAAGCTCGGCATGGATGACGAGCTATGGAAGCGCATCTGGCTGCTCCACTGCATGTACGACTACGATTGCCGTAAATCTGGATACCTAAAGGTTTTCGAGGGTCCGGCGAAAAGCACGGCCGTCGCAAGGACACCGTCACCAGCAACACCCTAGGACGAATAGACCGTTCCCGTCCGCGCGCGTGTGCCGACCCCAGGCTCTCATCGCGAGGCTGGGGTCGAAGGGTCTCGGTCACCCGCAAGGCCTCCGGTGCTCCTCTATGTAACCCGACCGCTGAAACTGCGTCCGTTACTCGCGCTGTGACGCTGGGCTTCATCTCCCCGGAAGCGCTCGCGTTGACCAAGATGAACTGGAATAGG
Organism: Beijerinckiaceae bacterium; assembly: GCA_046349215.1. Lineage (GTDB taxonomy): Bacteria > Pseudomonadota > Alphaproteobacteria > Rhizobiales > Beijerinckiaceae > JAJXWB01. The sequence goes on along the minus strand of JAXMCV010000003.1, from coordinate 792,621 downwards.
AACCCAGTCCGATGGCTCGCTACCCATAACGCTTCGCGCGGCGCGAGAAATCGCAAAGGTGCTTCGGTACATTTCAAGCGGAACTTCTGAGGCGATCTCTTATCGCCTGTACATCTGACCTGGCGCGATGGGATCGGGGCGGCGCACCCTAAGCCGTCACGTCCCTAGCGGCCTCGAAAAATATTTCGCCGAACCACGCGAATTCCCCCCCATTCGAAGGCTCTCCTTATAGGGGCGTCAATTGCGAGGCCCCGTCTGAAAGAGAATGGGAGAACCCGCAATGACCATGCATCCGCGTTTCACGCCCGAGGAAATCGTCGAGCTTCAGCGCCATATCCGCGGCCTGATCGTGCCGCATGAGCACCTTCTCCGGGTCGCCGATGAGGTGGTTCACGAAGTCCTCACCTCCGGGCACGCCTCAGGAAAGCTCACGGCCTTAGTTGGCCCATCGGGCACGGGCAAAACCATCGCCATTCGCCATGTCCAGCAGCGGATCGCGGACGAACTCGGCGTGGACGACTCCGAAACGGGCGTGCTCACCGTCCCCGTTCCTTTCTCGTGCACAGCCCGGGCCCTTGCCGCGGCGCTGCTGTACGCGCTCAACGATCCGAGCTCCGGCGACCGCGGGACGATCTGGCAGAAGAGTATCCGGATCGTGGACCAATTGCGGGCTAAAAACGTCCGGGTCGTGGTGTTCGATGAAGTCCACGTTCTGTCTGCCGCAGGGAAGCCCGCCGCTCGCGAGGAGACGATGACCTGGTTGCTCAATCTGCTCGATGGCGCAGGTATTCCGGTCGTCTGCGTCGGCCTGCCCGATTTCCTGACGGTGCTCTCCGAGAATGCGCGGCTGCGCCTGCGCACGACGAGAATTATCAAAGCGGACCCGTTCGGCTGGGATGACTATGACGGGGCGTTTTGCAGCTTCTTACGCATGTACCAGCAGAAGATCGGATTTCCGGAATTCTCCGATTTCTCAGACGAAGCCTTCGCCAAGCGCCTGCATGTCGCGTCCAAGGGCCTTATCGGCATCGTCACGCTTTTGACCAATGAAGCAGCGCGCTTGTGCCTTACACGCGATCATGGACCGATGTGCGTGACGCACGAGGACTTCGAGAATGCCTACAATTCGCTGTTCCCTTACGACGCCAATCCGTTTCGCCCAAACTATGAGGGCTAGATAGGCTTCGGCGTTCGCCAGCGGAGGCCGCACGTTGCGGCCAGCCGCCGGGGAGGGTGCGAGTCTCAGAAAATTCCGGATTGGAATTCTTCGCCACGCGCTAGAATGTATTTGATGATCGCCTTTTCTAGCTAGGACACGCTGGCGTGACGACTTCTTCAAAAGCGCGCTTCTCGGTCCGTTTCTCGGAGACCGAGCTCGCGCTGATCGACCAAGCTGCGAAACTGAGCGGACAGTCCCGATCTGACTTCGTTCGCGAGGCCGCCATTCAGGCCGCACAGGACAATGTCGTGGAGAGATCGCCGATCCGAATGAGTCCAGAAGGCTTTGCGCAATTCCTTGCTGTCATCGAGGCGCCTGCCCGTCCACTTCCGCAGTTGACCAAGATTCTCTCACGCAAGGCGCCCTGGGCGACGCGATCGACAGACAAGGGCTAATTTTCGGGGCTAACGTCCAGAGCCTGCGCCGCTTGCGAGCTTTAAGAGGGCTTCAATGTCTAGCACCTCGTAGCCCTTCGCGTAGAACAGCGTGATCGCTTTGCGCAGGCGTCGATAGCGAAGCGGATCTGCCAAGGCTAATTGCGATGGCGGCCCAACGGCCGCCAATGCGCTAGCCCCAGCTAGTGCGACATAGTCACGATCCTTGATCGCCTTGGCGATCGCGAGCCCGTCGTAAAGCGACCGGATGAGAAGCTCTTCGCCAGCGGCTCGAAGCTCTGGTGAGGTCATCCCAGAATCCGTTCTGGATTACGAAGCCTCCATCAGAGACGAAGGATCGTCCGGCGCGTCCCCGTAACGCCCCAAAACAATGGCGTCTTCGAACTCGCCAACTGCGGGATCGCCACTGCGGCTGAATGCGATCGCGCCGGCCTTCTTCCCAACCATCGCCTGCGCGCGCAGTTGCGCGGCAGCGGCTGTTGGCGCTTCCTGCCCTTCCTCAGCGACAAGATCGCCATCCTCATTTCGGACGAGCGGAAGAACCACGAAGTACGTCACGTTTCCCATCGCCAAACTCCTTCGCAACAAGACGCAACCGTCTGGTAGGCGGCATGTCCGGCGGCGGCCGGTCTGGGCCATCCAGATCTCTAAATCTCGCCCCACAACCTGGGCGGATCGGGTGGCGCTGGCGGCCGCGGTATTTGCAGTCGCCAGCGAGTAGTTCGAGCAACTCCTTCAACGCGCAGGCCGCCCCGTACTTATCGGCGAGCCGCGCCAGCCTGTAGCGGCCCTTCCTGCCGCAGAGCGTGCAATCCAGACGAACCACGACGTAGGGATAGGTCGCGAGCGTCTGTACCATGACTAGAACAAAAGCAGAACATTTGCCGAGAGTCGAGTCCCTCCCGTTGCGGGGGTCGTTGTCCGATCAGCCGGGAAACGACCGGAACCTCTAGCGCGGAACCAGCTAAAGAGCGTGCGGCGCGCAGCTTGTCATTTCGCTGACAGAAACAGGCTGTCAATCGGCTTGCAATATTGCCCCCTGATCGGCGTCCAAAGTTGACCCCCTTGTCATAGACACGGATGCGAGCGCGCGCGTCGCCGCGGCTGGTGGGGGTTGCGGCGGCGTCGCGCGTGCGGGACCGAGGTCGCGGGGATTCAGACGCGGTGCTTGAAGCGCCAGCTCTCGTTGCCGGTCTCAACGATGTCGCAGTGATGCGTGAGCCGGTCGAGCAGCGCGGTTGTCATTTTCGGGTCCCCGAACACGCTCGGCCATTCGCCGAAGGCAAGGTTGGTCGTGACGATGACGGACGTGCGTTCGTAGAGCCGGCTGATCAGATGGAACAGGAGTTGGCCGCCAGCCTGGGCGAAGGGCAGATAGCCCAGTTCGTCGAGGATGACGAAGTCGAGGCGCGTGAGATAGTCAGCAAGCCGCCCCTGCCGGCCTCCACGTGTCTCCGCCTCCAGCCGGTTGACGAGATCGACGGTCGTAAAGAAGCGGCCGCGCGAGCCAGCACGGATGCAGGCGCGGGCGATGGCGATCGCCAGATGAGTTTTGCCGGTTCCCGTGCCGCCAACGAGTACGACGTTGCGCTGCTGGACGATGAAGCCCCCGCCCGCGAGATCGCGGACCAGCGCCTCGTTGATCGGGGTGTCCTTGAAGGCAAAGTCGTCGACGTCCTTGGCGAGCGGCAGTTTGGCGACGGTGAGCTGATACTTGATGGAGCGCGCTTGCTTCTCCGAGATCTCGGCCTTCAGGAGGTCGCCGACGAAGCGCTGCGGTTCGTGCTTGCGCTTGACCGCCACGGCGAGCGTCTCGTCGTAGGCGGTCCGCATGCCGAAGAGCTTGAGAGATCCCATCAGGTCGAGAACTTCGGTGCGCTCCATGGTCAGGCCCTCCTGAGTTGGTCGTATCTGGCGCAGTCGGCGATTGGCGCGTGACGCAACGTCAACGACGCCGGCGTCGCGATCGGACCGATCGGCGGCGGATCGCGGCGGCGCGCCAGGATGTTGATGATCACGTCGGCGGAGTGGACGCCCTCGGCAAGCGCCTCGGCACAAGCGGCCTCGACCGCGGGCAAGCCGTCGGTCAGGACTGCTGCCAATATCGAGACCATCTGACGGTCGCCGTCGTCGCTGCCGGAGAGCTTGCGCCGCACGCGCTCCAGCGCCGCAGGCAGGACCCAGTCCTTGAACGGCGCCCCGTTGCGCAACGCGCCGGGCTTGCGCGCCAGCACCGGCACGTAATGCCAAGGGTCGTAGACCGTCTCGCCACGCCCGTAGCAGCGGGCATGTTCGGCGACGATGCGGCCGTCCTGCCGGATCACGATCCGGTCGGCATAGGCATGGATCTCGACCGGTCGCCCGACGGCGCTGGCGCTGACCGAGTACTTGTTGTTGTCGAACCGGACCAGACAGGTCTTCGACACCGAGGCCGGCAATGCATGGAAGCCATCGAAGCGGCCGCGGTAGGGCACGAGGTGGGGACGCTCTTCCTCGAACGCCGCCCAGACCGTCGTGTCCGGGCGCTCCGGATGGGCATGCGTCTTCGCATAGGCGATGCACTTGTCCAAAAGCCAGGCGTTCAGCTCGTCGTAGGTCTTGAACCGCAATCGCGGGGTGAAGAAGCGCTCGCGTACCAGGCCGACCTGGTTCTCGACCTGTCCCTTCTCCCAGCCAGACGCCGGCGTACAGGCGACCGGGTCGACCAGATGATGCGAGCACATCTGCAGGAAGCGGCGATTGTACTGGCGGTCCTTGCCGACAAAGATCGTGTCGACCGCCGTCTTCATGTTGTCGTAGATGCCGCGCGCGCAGGCGCCCTTGAAGAAGGCGAAGGCGCGCTCGTGCGCGTCGAACACCATCTCCTGCGTCTCACGTGGATAGGCGCGGGCGATGAACATCCGGCTGTGGCAAAGCCGCATGTGGGCGACCTTCACCGTGATCGTCGCGCCGTTCATCATGACGATCTCGTGGCTCCAGTCGAACTGGTAGGCCTCGCCCGGCGCAAACGACAAAGGCACGAAGGCCGCCGCTGTCTGTCCGGCGTGCTCTTCGCTCCAGTGGCGGGCATATCGCCGAACCGCGTCGTACCCGCCCTCGTAGCCTAGAGCCCGCAGCTCCTCGAACAGGCGGATCAGCGTCAGTCGCTCCCGGGCCGAACTGCTCGTGTTTGCTGTCAGCAAGCGATCCAGATCGGCCGTCCAGCGCCCAAGCTTCGGGCGTGGTTGGACTTCGCGCTCGTAGGCGAACGAGGTCTCCTCAGATCGCAAGACCTTCCGGACCGTGTTGCGCGACAGGCCGAGATCGCGCGCGATCTGCTTGATCGACTTGCCCTTGACGAACCGCTCACGCCGTATCCGGCCGATCGTCTCCACAATCAGCATCCCCCACCGCCCGCTCGCTCGGTCCAAACGAGCAGGCTGCCAGATCGATCAATATCGAGGGGGTCAATTTTGGACGCCGATTCACCCCGTCAGGGGGTCAAAATTGCACGCCGAAACACAATAAGAGCTCAATGCCGAAAATGCCTAATTGAAGCGGCAACGAATGCCCTAAGATCGATCGTGAGCGACCTGTATGAACAATCCAAGTCTGGGATCACTTATGATCTTCGCGGGCAGACTAGCGTTGGCTCACCGGTCTTGGTCGCAAAGCCGCGAAGATTTGCGTCCTGCGATGACTGTGATCGCAAGCGCTATAATTCTAATATCTTGTAACGTCGCGAGCGCTGATGAATACCCGCCGGTTCTAAGTAACGAACGCAATCAGTTTGTAATCTTGAAGCCTACGAAACCAGCACCGGAAACTCGGCTGGCCGGCTTAGATGGCGGTCCTGTACACTTGGGGCAATTTTCTGGACGCATCGTATTGCTCAATTTCTGGGCCAGTTGGTGCGCACCCTGCGCTTTCGAGATGCCGACCCTCGATGCACTTGCCGCACGCTTGCCCAAGGATCGTTTCGCTGTCGTTGCAGTTTCACTTGACCAAGACGATGGACGGGGTGTGCGAACATTTCTAAGGAGACATCCGCTACATCACGTCACAGTGTTGCTCGACCCGCACCACCGGTTGGGCACTCTGTCGGATGATCAGACTTCTTCGTTAGGGCTGGCGGTGCACGCACTCCCATCGGCCTACGTTCTGGACAAAGACGGGAAAGTCAGAGGTTATCTAGCCGGTCCAGCCGATTGGAATTCGGCGGAAGCGCGCGCATTAATCGATTACTACCTGGAGCAGCAATGAGCGTGAGATCAGAGCTAGCAAGAGGCTGCACACGGCAAGACTCAGCAATCGAGACCTAATGGCGACGTCCTACACGGCTTGGAGAATCGAATCCGAGGTCGCTCTCGCCAGACTTAATGTTCGATAGACGCTCAATTTTAAATTTCCAGGGCACGCTTCAATCCGGCGTAGCCATTGTCATGCAACGCGCGTGCAGCGATCTGCGCGTAACCTGCGTCTTCTTTCAGCCCCAAGCCTTCAACTAACCGATTCATAAAATTAAAGAGCGCGCAGACTGATACGGCGTCGTGCAAAGCTTGTTCGTCCCACCCAGCAGAAAACACTGCATCGGCATCGCCCTGCGTCATTTGAGCCGGGGTGCGGGTAAGCTTTGCGACATAACGCAAAATCGCGCGCAAGGGGTCAGAGACGGGAGCGGTTTCGAAATCACTCATCAAGGCTGTTAGCGTTTGCGCTGAAACACCAAATTCGGTCGCTGTCTTCGCATGCACGCCATGGCAATACCCGCAGGAATTCAAGGCAGAAACATAAGCGGCGATCAACTCACGTTCGCCGACGGACAACGCAGATGGCCCACGAAGCAAAACCTCGTGATATTCAAGAAGAGGCGATGATGTCGTCGGGAACGATTTGAATACGGACCGGAGGCTTGCATTGGCCTCGAGAGAGGGGAGAAATGACACTTGGCGCCTCCGCTGACTCTCGCACTATGCCAAGCGATCGCAGCATATCCAAGGCGTGAAATGCATTTTATGTAACGATGAGGTCCTGAGTTGCGAATGGGGATCAGAGGAATCGAATGCCCGTAACTGATCGACGGGCGCTAGGGCTGACTCTCGATGGTAGCCATTCTGAACAAAATTGGGCGGGAGTTGGCCGGATACCTGTCGCAAAGGACCCATGTGCACGGGTCCGGGACGGTGACGCCGATTGCCCAACTGATCGAGACCCTCCAACCCGGCGACGTTCTGCTCGTGGAAGGCAATAGCCGCTTCAGCACCGCCATCAAATACCTGACGCAATCGACATGGTCCCATGCGGCTCTCTATGTCGGATCCGGGCGGTTACCGGAGATGACCGAACGCAGCCATTGCTTCGTCGAGGCCGACGTAGTTGAGGGCGTCCGCGGCATCGGCCTGGACGACTTCGAAGGTCTGCCGACCCGAATTTGCCGACCCGTTGGACTGACCGAGTTTGATCGAGAATCGCTGATTACATTCGCGATCGCGCGCATCGGCTATCGCTACGACTTGCGCAACGTGATCGATCTCGCGCGCTATTTGCTGCCGACGCCCCCAGTGCCCACGCGATTCCGAAGGCGAATGATCGCGCTCGGTAGCGGCGATCCGACGCGTGCGATCTGTTCAACGCTCATCTCGCAAGCTTTTCAATCGATCGGCTATCCTATTCTCCCGTCGGTCGAGCGAAGGTCCGCAGCGACTGCCGCGTGCCCCGGATGCATGGAAGAAGTCCTTCATATTAGGCATCACTCGTTGTTCACTCCGCGCGACTTCGACGTATCTCCATACTTCCGAATCGTGAAACCAGAAATTGAGTCCGGCTTCGACTACCGACAGCTGGCCTGGGAAGGTCCGCTCTCACGTGGGTCCGACACTCATGCGATCGTTTGAGTTCCGCAGCTGAGGCCTGCCTGTCGGTGGAGCTTATGATGACATACATTGCAAAATGGCGGCTTCAGATCCGCAAGTTGTCGATTCTGACTTTCCTCGCACTTTTGATCTTCGTACCCACTGCCCGGTCGGCCTCACGTATCGTCTCAGTATTGCCGGCCGTTGTGCGCATCACGACGCATGCGCTCGTACCGATGGGATCGGCAAGCGCCGGTAACGACCCTCCGGCGACAAAGGCGCAGGAAAGCTTCGGCGCTGGTTTCATCGTCGACCGAAGCGGTTACATTGTAACAAATCGTCACGTGATCAAGGGCGCATACGAGATCATCGTTTACCTGAATGACGGGACGCCGCTGCGCGCGCGGGTCATCGGTCACGGCGGGGATATCGACCTTGCGCTAATCAAGGTTGACACGGAACACAACCTGCAACCGGTCGAATTCGGCGACAGCGACAACCTGTCTAGCGGCGATCCGGTCTTTGTGGTCGGCAATCCGTTTGGGCTAGGCACGGCCGTAAGTTCCGGCGTGGTGAGCGCTCTCAATCGCGATCTCGGTTTTTCCGTTTATGACTCGTTCATTCAAACCGATGCGCCGATCAACCACGGAAATTCCGGCGGGCCTATGTTGAACGCGAACGGCGACGTCGTCGGTGTCAATACCGCATACTACACCGGAGGAAATGCGAACGGAGGGTCGATCGGCCTCGGGTTCGCCATTCCCTCGAATACGGCGCGCGAAATCGTAGGCCTGCTGAAGCAATACGGCTATTTGCGGATCGGCTGGATCGGCGTTGAGGGGACGGCGTTCACGCCGGAAATGGCTAACGCACTGGGCGCTGCGGCCGGTCCTGGCGCTGCCGTCTCCGATGTGCGCGACGACGGTCCAGCGGCGAGACTGATAAAGCGAGGCGATATAGTTCTCGACGTGGACGGAAAGCCAGTCGATGACATGCGCATGCTGCGGCGTCGAGTCGCTGTCTCGCTTGGTCAGCCCGTTGTTTTCACAATTCTGCGGAGCAAAAAAGTCGTGACGGTTTCAGTAACGCCGGCAGAATGGCCGGGCGCCCGCGTCGATGATCGCCCTCCGCAGCGCCCCGGCGCAGATATTCCGAGCATGGCGACCGGCTTCGGCGTCGCCTGCGCTCCGATCTCCGAGGAGATCCGCAGCCAGTTTCGAATCGGAAATGATCAGACCGGCGTCGTGGTGACCGACGTGCAGTCCAACTCTCCGGCCTCGGAGGCCGGATTGCAGATCGGCGACGTCGTCGTAACCCTGCAGCTGGTGCCCGTTCGCGACCCCAGCGATATTGCGGCCAGGATCGCGGAGACAATCTCGTCGAAACGAGAATATGTCACGATGCTCGTGAAAAGAGGCGGGCAGTACACGTACATTACGGTACCCGCGAAATGGCGAGCGCCGCCGACATGATGTCGGGGGTTGGAGAGTAACGACATGGATACCGAACTTCGCTCCGAGATCACCTGTCCGCACTGCGGACATCGCAGGGTGGAGGTCATGCCGACCGATGCCTGCCAGTTTTTCTACGAGTGCCAGAACTGTCACGCGATGCTGCGTCCGAAAACCGGCGACTGTTGCGTCTTCTGTTCTTATGGCTCGTCGCCGTGTCCGCCGATTCAGCTCCAGCGCCCGAGCAGCGAGATCGGCGAATGCTGCCGTCCACCTTCTTCCTCGACGGGCTGACGCCGTTACATCGGCAGCCATTGCAAAAAGCGAACGATCCGTCGCGTCCTATCGCTGAACAGGGCCGGCGCATAGTAGCGACCGGCCGCGGCTTTCCCGATCTCGCCGAAGGTGGGATAGGGCAAGGTCATGCCCGCGATCGCGCGCAACGTGAGCTTGCGGCTGATCGCCAAGCACCACATTCCGATCATTTCGCCAGCGGCGGGCGCGAGGATCGAGGCGCCGAGGATGCGACCGCGTGGTCCGACTACGATCTTGATCGCGCCGTCGGTGCGTCGCTCCGTCACTGCGCGATCGTTCTCCCCTAGCGGCAGGAGAACCGTTCGCACATTCTTTCCGAACTTGGTCCGCGCCACGGCTTCGCCGAGGCCGACGTGGGCAAGTTCGGGGTCAGTATAGGTCGCCCAGGGAAGCGGCGCGTAATCGACTTTTGCCGGGATCCGGAACGCGACGTTCCTGATGACAATCCCGGCCTGGTAGCCGGCGGCGTGCGTGAACCGCGGCCCATCGATCGCGTCGCCGAGCGCAAATATGTGCCGCTGCGAGGTCCTCAGCCTGGCGTCGACGACTATACCGCGAGAACCATAGCGGACCCCGGCGTCATCAAGGCCGAGATCGTCGATGTTCGGCTGCCGGCCGGTTGCCACGAGGAGGTGCGATCCGACGATCCGCTCGGTTGCGCCGGCGCGCTCGACTACGAGTTCTACGCGTCGTTGATCGTGGAAGGCCGATCGAACGGACGCCTGCTCCAGCAGGCAAATCCCTGAGGCTTCCAACTTCACCCGCAGGATGGCGACGAGTTCGGCCTCGTCGTGTGGTAGGATCGTCGATCTCTGGATGACCGTAACCGCAATCCCTAGGCGACGATGCGCGAGCGCCATCTCGATGCCGATCGGCCCACCGCCGAGGATAACAAGATGATCAGGACGGTCACGCAGCGCGAATATGTTCTCATTGGTGAGAATCTTCGTCGAGTCGAACCCCGGAACGTCTGGCAGCGCCGGCCGTGATCCGGTCGCGATCACGAACCGCCGCGCCGAAATCGTGACTTCGCCCGCTTGCAGGGTATTGGAATCGACAAACCGCGCACTTGTTTGCAAGACCCGCACACCAAGGCCTTCAAACCTCTCGACGGAATCGTGTGGAGCGATGTCGTCGATCGCCGCCTGTATACCATCTTTCACGCGCGAAAACTGAAACCGCCCGGCGGTCGAAGCAACGTCATGGCCCACGTGTTTAGACAGCGACAGAAATGCCTTCGACGGGACGCAGCCGGAATTGAGGCACTCGCCGCCCATTTTTCCACGCTCTACTAGGATGGTGTCGAGACCGAGTTGGGCGGTTCCAGCAGCGACGGACAAACCGGCCGATCCGGCTCCGATCACACAGATGTCGTAGGTCAAGCGCGCCACGCGCTACTCCTGCACGACAGAAGCCGGAGTCGCGGACCGCATGCGGCGATAAACGATCGGAACAAGCGCCAAGCACCCGATAGCGCCTAGAGCGATGAGTACGCCAGGCGAGACGACGTCGCCCAAGCTGGTGGCGGTGCCGATCTGTTGTCCGAAATTCGCGTAAGCGAATGTCGCCGGTGCGATGCCGATGATCGTCGACGCCACGAATGTACGTGTGCCGACACCCAGCAATGCAGCGACAAGGTTGACGAGCGGGAACGGAAATAGAGGCATGAGCCTCAGGAAAAGCATGTAGTTGAAGCCATTCGAACCCGCCTCGGTCAAGAGCTTCTGATAAAGCGGTCCCGCACGTCGGCGAAGCGGCGCGCCAATCGCCGTCTGCGCTACGAGAAAGACCGCCGTAGCGCCGGCGGTGGCCCCGATGAGTACCAGACCGGTTCCAAGCCATCGCCCAAAAAGAAAGCCACCGATCATGGTAAGAGCTGCCGAGGCGGGGAGCGCCAACGACGCGACGAGCGCGTAAACGACCGCAAATGCGACCGGCGCAAGCACGGGGGCGGCGTCGGCCGCGGCCAAGAGTTCCTGCCGCCTCGACAACAGGGAAGCTGGCGACAGCAAATCCGCCCCGCCACTTGCCCAGGCGATGCCCACTAGCAAGATCGCTCCCCCGACCGCAATGAACCGCCTGACTCCAATCACTAAAATGGCCTCCGGCTGCGGCCGTGGTGTAACGATTGCCCGGACGCCTGCGTATTATTCGTATGAGATCCACGGATAGTTACATGCTCTCAGGCGCACCGGTTCTGGTTTTCGGCGGGCCCTACTCCAATCTGGAGGCGACGCAGGCCGTTCTGGCTGAGGCCGCGCGGCGTGGAGTCCCGCCCGAAAATGTCATTTGCACCGGCGACGTCGTCGCCTATTGCGCCGATGCGAAGGCTTGCGTCGACCTTGTCCGGGCAGCCGGGATCCAGGTGATTGCCGGCAATTGCGAGGAGCAGATTGCGGCCGGCGAGGCAGATTGCGGATGCGGCTTTGCACCGGGCAGCGATTGCGATTTGGCGTCCAGGACCTGGTTTGCCCACGCCTGTCGCTCCCTCGATGACAACGACCGCGCCTGGATGGCCGGTCTTGCGCCGCGTTTCGATTTTGAAATCAACGGCCTGCATCTGGTTGTTATTCATGCGACTTCCGCAGACAATAGTCGCTTCGTATTCGCGTCCACCCCGGCGCGGATCAAGGCGCTCGACCTCGATCGTCTCGGTGTCGATGGAATCATATGCGGGCACAGCGGGCTTCCCTTCACGCAAGCCGTTGAAGGACGGCTGTGGCATAACCCGGGCGTTGTCGGGATGCCCGCGAACGATGGAACCCCTCGGGTTTGGTTCAGCGTATTGTCGCCCGGCGCCGAGCCGGGAGCGCTTACGATTGAGCATGCTGCACTGACTTACGATTGCGCGACCGCCGCAACGAAGATGCGCGCGGCCCTGCTGCCCGAAGACTATGCGCTGGCCTTATCGACCGGCCTTTGGCCGAATTGCGAAATATTGCCGTCAACCGAGGCGAAGGTCGCAGGTCAACCGCTCGAGCCAGCGACGATCGAATGGCGCCGCGCCGCGGACAATGCCGCCTGGCCCTACGCAGCGCCGCATGCGAGCCGCGACCCGTCCAAGTTTCAGGACGCGCATCTCACCGCGGCCGGAGATGTGCGCGCGATTGTCGGCATGGCTGCATTGCGAACCCTGTGGATAAACACGGGAACGACCTGCAACCTCTCCTGCGCGCGCTGTTACATCGAGTCGACGCCGAAGAACGATCGACTCGCCTACATCTCCGCCAAGGAGGTCGCTGTCTTTTTTGACGAGATTCAGAACGGCGGTTTCGAGACCGAGACCATAGGCTTTACGGGCGGCGAGCCATTCGTCAACCCCGACATGATCGCGATGCTGGACGACGCACTGTCGCGCGGCTTCGAGGCGCTCGTGCTGACCAATGCAATGAAGCCGATGCAGCGCCACGCCCGGCGGCTCGACGTGTTGCGAAGCAAATATCCAGAAAAGCTGACCCTGCGCGTGTCGCTCGATCACTATACGCCTGAACTGCACGAGCTAGAGCGCGGGCCGCGCACGTGGCGGCCAGCGATCGACGGGCTGAAATGGCTTGGCGAACGCGGCTTTCGGATCGCGGTCGCCGGGCGCATGTACTCAGGCGAGGCCGAACCCGTCGTGCGAGCCGGATACGCCAGGTTGTTCAACGAACTCTCGATTGCGCTCGATGCTCAGGATCCGGCGTCTCTCGTCTTGTTTCCCGAGATGGACGAGCAAGCCGACGTGCCGGAGATCACCGAGAGCTGCTGGGATATACTGGGCAAGCGGCCGGCGGATGTGATGTGCGCGTCGTCTCGCATGGTGGTGAAACGCAAAGGCGCAGTTGCGCCGACAGTTCTGGCCTGCACGCTCATCGCCTATGACGAGGCGTTCGAGCTGGGCCGGACGCTCGCCTCCGCGATACGTCCGATCGCCCTCAACCATCCGCACTGCGCGAAGTTCTGCGTTCTCGGCGGCGCTTCGTGCAGCGTGGAGAGCCCCGCGGGCGCCAACCTCGCCCCCGCCACAGCGGCCGGGGCGGAAATTGTCGAAACAAACTAGAAACGCGTTGTAAGAGCGGTAAGCCAATCTGGCGACGCCTCGACCAGAAATGCTTCAATTTGCTTGTCCAGACCGAAGAGGATGGACAGTCCGATCAGGGCAAAAGCAACTCCCATTGCTGCTTTCGCAAAGCGGCCGCCCGTTAGCATGGCGCCTCGCCACCGCATAAGCGCTTGGCGTGACACTGACCCGAGTAGTGCAAGCGGCAAAGCGGCGCCTACACCAAACAGCGCCATCGTCACTGCAACCGAGCCGAGCGACTGGCCCTGCGCAGCTAGAATAGACGCCGCGCCGAGTGTAGGGCCGACGCACGGGCTCCAGACTGCGCCAAGCAGCAGACCAACTCCGAACTGCCCGGTTAGGCCTCGCGTCGAAAATCCACCCCAGTGTTGTTCGACCCAATCGCCGATCGGACCGCCCGCTGTCGCCATCCGCGTCTGCAGGGCAGGGACCGCCAGTAGCACGCCGATGGCGATCATCAGTAGAGCGGCCGCACGCCGGAGAAGATCGCCGTCCAACCCAATCGCAAAGCCAATGGTTGCGACGAAAAGCCCCACGACGACAAATGATGCGCCAACTCCCGCGGCAAGCGCGCTAGGCGCTAGTCGGTGTTCGGCAGCTGCAGCTCCAAGCACCAGCGGCGCGAGCGGTAACACACATGGCGATAAGATCGACGCACTACCAGCCAGAAACGCAAGGCCAAAGGAACTGTTCATTTGGGTACGTCAGAGCGCTTTATCGAGGAGCATTTCGAGCGAGTTTGCCTCGGTTTCTCCTACAGATCGGGCAACCTCAGCGCCGCCTCTGAAGACGATTAGAGTACTCTGCATGCGCGCGTTGAATTTTTTGACTACATCCTTCTGCGAATCGAAATCTACGCGGAACACTCTTAGCTTTGAAAACTGAGGCTTAGCTTGGAGCGGGCCCATTACCGCGTCTTGCGCCTTACATGTCGGACACCAGTCAGCGTGAATCTCGATTAGGATCGGATCACCGGACTTTAGGGCTTGTTCGAAAGCGACCTGAGTAAATGGCGCCTTTACAGCTGCTAAAGCGGAAGCGGACACCACGCTTAGAGCGAACACAAGCGACGCGAAGAAGCGAGTTCGGGGCATCTTGAATTCCTTTGCAATTGGATTCTGGTTTGCGACACCTTTAGTTCGCAGAAACGGCACCAACCGTTACGTATCAAATCGTAAAAAGCAGCTTCGGTACTACACAAGATCGTGATCGCGGTGGCCTCGTGTTGGACCACCAAGTAGCGTAGGTCGGCAATCCTTATACTCTTGGCCAATGCCGACTTGATATGGCGTTTACGCGTGACGATCCAATAAGGAATTGAATTTCGCCAGCACGGGCTCGCTTCGGCAAACTGCACGCGGGCGCGATCTCCTCGCACAGTCCCGCAGATTTGTCTCGCGTTCTAGCTGCGGCGCGGGAGCTGGATAAGACGTCGACGTCGACGTCGACGCTATAATAAGGCACCCACTCAAGATCGCCTGAAAGATTGTCATTTCAGCCTCCGGCAATGCGCTTGCCCGCATTGGATGCGCGCTTGTATGCGCTACTGCTAGTTCGATCACACGAACCAAAGCGTTTCGGTCTACTCGACTAAACAACTTCACAAGACAGTGATTTCATACCGACGTCATCGCAGGTAAACTTCCTTGATCGAAAACGTCGTTCGCGACCGCTGGTTGGAAAGGATGTTTCCTGCGAGACAGAAATCGCATTCTCACTACTTTGATCGCACTTGGCCAATTGACGGTCGCATTTCGGCGACCGCTAACGTTCATTCTGTGCGTATTCATAATGGGTTACGGCATCCAGCAAATCCTCGATCGGGCTGGCATAGACGTTTCAGCGACGGACATTTCACGGCTTGCGGATGTATTGCGCGCCTGGAGTCCGTGGAGTGCGTTCGGTTCGATCGGCTTGATGGTACTTCACTCAGTCCTGCCGTTGCCCGGAGAAGTCATCGCACTTGCCAATGCATTGATTTTTGGCCCTTTGCTCGGAGCGGTCATCACTTGGATCGGCGCAATGAGTGGGGCGATCGCCGCATATTCTGCCGCACGCTACCTCGGAAAAAGCCGAGAGGCGTTGAACTTAGACGTGCACCTAATGTCCCGCCTTCAGCGGGCACACATGCGTCCGTCAACACTGCTCGCACTGCGGCTTGTCCCGGTAATATCATTCAATCTCATCAATTTCTCCGCCGGCATTTGCGGCGTCGGATGGTGGCCATTTCTATGGACAACATCGATAGGAATACTGCCGATGATTCTCGGCATATCGTATTTTGGAGACGCAATGCTCGAGGCCTCGGTCTGGGGGTGGCTCGTTCTCGCGGCCGCTCTCGCAGTATCGCCTGTGCTCGCAGCCTGGCTTATGCGAGACACCATCGAACTGACGAAGCACGCCGCTAAAAAATAATCTGGCTTCCGAGGATACGAATCGCAATTGGCCCATTTGGCCGGCGAGACCGAATGCGAGTCCGAGCATTTTGGCTGCGTGTCTTGCAAAGTCTCGGTGAGCACCTTGCAAGCCTTGCGGATTCGCTCCCTTCAATAAACCAACGTTCATATGCCTAGCTTCAGAACGCAGCATGGATAATCGCACCTCGCGAGTTTTCCCGCCGAAGAACAGCCGTATCTCCACGCGGTCATTCTAACCGGCAATATAGCCCACGCACACTAACGCTTATGTTTGCCAGGTCGCTCGGAAATTTCTGGACTGTGCACGTCGCTCGCACAGAAATTATCAGTCGCCCATCCCAAAGAATCGCCGGAAGCGGGCGCCGATCATGTTGCCGGGTAACGCGAACACGAGCCATATAACCCCGTGTAAACTGCCTGAAGCCGTGCCAGAGAAGAATGCACCAATATTGCAACCCGTACCGAGACGCGCGCCGATTCCCATCAAAATCCCGCCCAATATAGAAGCGGCCAAGAGACGCAGCGGCATTTTCCGTTGAGGTCTGTATTGCCCCATCATACCGGCGGCGCCGAAGGCGCCGACGATGATCGCCAGATCCATGAGGGACGTTGGGTCTTGAAGGACGCTTGCAGAAAGAGATGGGTCTCCACGCCAATAGTCCCACTGAGGGATGTCGAATCCGAAGAAAATCCCCACCTTTGCGCCCCATAGCGCAAACGCGTTTGTAATTCCCCACGGGCGCCCGATAAGCAGAAGTGTCAGCGTGTTGACTAGCGCGAGCGCCATTGCGCCAACGACCAAGGGCCAGGGTCCGCGCAAGGGTCTCATCCTGGCGATATTAAACAATGGTTGCGCAGAATGGTGTTCAGCCGTCTCGAATCTCAGAAGCAAAACGTAAATTATGACGAGGGCGCCCAACGAAATTACAAGCGCCCAGGGGACGCCAAAAGCATCAATAAGAGACATTTCGCCAAGCGATGGCCAATGTAGCCAATCGAATGGATTAGCTGTCGCGACGACCGAGCCAAAGATGAAGGCGATTAGCGTGACAGCTGTTCGGCTATTACCTCCGCCTACGGTGTAAAGCGTGCCCGAGCCACAGCCGCCGCCGAGTTGCATGCCAATTCCGAACAAGAAAGCACCCAGACACAATGCGAGGCCAACTGGATTGATGAACCCAGATACCGACTTTCCAAGTACGGCGCCTTGTCCGAGAAGAGGGAAGAAAGCAGCGATTGTCAGGCCAAGCATTACGATTTGTGCTCGCACGCCGACGCTACGTCTCCTTCCAAACACCTGCCTCCAGGAATGAGCGAAACCGAAGGAGGACATGTAGAGCGCGAAGCCGGCGAAAACTCCGACTAAGACAAGCAGCCCCAAGTTGCCGCCTGCCTTATTCCAAGCGAGGGCCGTTAGTAGAAGCCCTACGACGCTCGCAAACGTCACGACTCCTCTCTGGACGCTGTTAGTCATCTGATCACGCGTCCAGATCGTCGACCCGATCGAGTACGACCGGGTCGGCTGCATACCTCAGAATTTACTGCGACAGTTCGCCCTCGAGGACGAATTTGCGATCGACCGCACCCGTCGGCAAGAGATGGAATGTTCCTGCGCCCTTGAGGCCTGCAAGCTTTCCCGTACCGCTAACAACTTGCCAGACACCGTTGTCCAGCAACTTCGGCTTTCCGTCCGGTCCCGGGACAAATACGGCGAGGATCGACCATTTGATGTAAGCCTTGTCGCCGTCCTTGGTGAATTCCAAATAGCCTCGCGGCTCTCCGCCCACGCCGGGAACGATGTCGTGCGCGCCATATTCGTTGACTGAAGCTCCTGCGAGCGGACCCTGACCGTCTGACTTGCCCTCGCGATGAACGAGCAAGAAGAAGTGCTTGGTGCCATCAGCGAAGTCGAGCTTGATCGCCTCCTTCTGCGAGACCGCCGCCTCGAATTTCACAGGAGCGGCCGTAGCGACCTGGCTTGCGCCCAACACGGTTGCAATTGCGACCGCGGATTTGAACGTCGTCTTCATATTCGTCAGGACCTTCTGTTCGAGAGCTGCGCAAGGCATATGCTGTATTAAACATTCGAATATGATGTTCAATACGATTCATATCTCCTCACGTCAGTGTGATGACTGCGTGCGCCTTCACTTCGTCGCGTCTTCGGCGATCTTGGCAAAAACGAGATCGAGTTCCTCGGAGAGCTTTTTCAGATCGGCACCGGCCTTATCGACGTAGGGCGCAAACACCGCAGCCGGAGTGCGATAGGACAAGGTCGACGAACCGTCGGCGTTCTCAGTGACGTAGTAGCGGATGGGCGCCTCAATGCCTGCGGGAATGCTTGCCGCGAGCATGCGCCGCGCGTAGTCGTTTCGGAAAACGCCGACGACGCGATTGCCGGAGATAGTTATTCCTTGCGCCTTTGCTCCATCCGATGCGCTCGCAAAATTGACAACGCCCATTTTGTTGGCCTTCACAGCCTCGTCCAGCTTGTGGACTAGCGCGTCGTATTTCATGGCGGTTTTCGTGACGACCCATCCGGGCGCAGCAACGAGCGGCGCTGGATCGGCTAATGCGATTTGCGAGAAAGTCGTCGCTGTCCCGATGAGGGCGACGAGAAGTAAGGGTCTAAGTTTCATCGTTGATTCTCCGAAAGGTTCGAACTTCAGCCGAACCGCTTTTTGACAAGATGATCGAGCGACAGCGGTCCCGGGCCGCGCGACATCAGATAGAGCAGGCACACGGCCCACACGCCGTGCGTCGGATAGGCATCCGGGTAGACGAAGATCTCGATGACGAGCGTCATCATGAAGAGCGCGGTTGCAGACAGACGGGTGGCAAAGCCGACGAGGATAAGCGCGGAGAAGACGTGTTCTGCCGAGGCCGCCATGAACGCGGCGAGTTCAGGCGGCAAGACGGGCAGGCGGTATTCGTCACGAAACAGGTCGATCGCGCTCGACGAGAAATGTGGCAGGCCGATCTGGAACTGTCCCTGGACGAGGTCGATCGCCAACCCCTCCACCTTGGTCTGCCCCGATTTCCAGAAAACAGCGGCGATTGAGAAGCGGGCGAGTGAGGCGATCAGCCAGTGGGGAATCCGTGACAGCAGGCCGTTCACGCCATCGACGAGCCGCACGAGCGGCGCAAGCGCGCCTTCGCTGTGCGGCGACGAACGTTCGATAGCAGTCATGGCCGTGGTCCCTCCTGTTTCGAAAGCGACGTGACGACGCCCGTTACGACCAGATTGTGCAGGGCGCGCGCAAGGTCGAAATTCTCCGCGGCTTCCTGCCCGGCGATCACTGCACGCCAGAGCGGCAGTCCGCTGGATAGCGTCGTAAAGAAGCTAAACTCGCCCGCGCCTAGCTGCGTCGTCTCAATATCGAGCCGTGGCCGCGCGACGAGCGCAGATTCCGGAACGAGGGGGTCGACATCGCCGATGTCGGCGAGCCCGCTATGCGCGGCCCACAAGGAAAAAACCGCGAAATCTGATGTCATTAGGCCCACGCTCGGATGCAGGCGCACGATGATCTCGTCGAGTTGTCCGCCTGACAGCGCGGCGAAATCCTCTGGCCCCAGCGACGCCGCATCGGCGGCGTGGTAGGCGCGAAGGCGCATCTCCTCAAGCCGTGCGACATCCGGCAGATAGGGAAGTTCGCGAGCGGGTTCGAACCGCGCGATAAAGTCGCCGAATCTGTCGCCGTAAAGCGCAAGGATCGGCGAGCTCGGCGGTTCAGCCATAATATAGGCGCGCGCCATGCCAGTGAAGAAATCCGTACCGACGAGCGCGTCTACAACTGGAAATTTGTCGCGGAGAACATCGATCAGCGAAGCCAAGACATTGTTGCGATAGACCGCGAAACGCTTCGCGACATCGGAGCCATTCCAGGCAAGCAGTTCGGCTGGCGCGGCGGCCTCAGGGGAGAGGAGCGCCTGTGCGAAACGGGACTGGAGAGATGTCTCGTTCACTGCGCAGCCCCCGCCGCGCCGGCGCACTCCGCTAGCGCAGCGTCCGCCAACAGCGCCTGCGCGACCAGGACCGGCAGAGCCGGCACGTCGTTGTCCCATTCGATCAGCGTCGCGACCGGCCCAGCCCGTCGCAAAGTACGACAGTATAGCGCCCAAACGTCGTCGTCGACTGGCGTTCCATGCGCGTCGATCAGCAGGCGTGCGCCCGCCGCGTCACTGTCTTCCGCAAAGCCTGCAAGATGGATTTCTTCGACTCTGTCGATCGGAAAAGCGTCGATGTACGCCTCCGGATCGCGGCCGTGGTTGATGCAAGAGACGTAGACATTGCTGACATCCAGAAGCAAACCGCAGCCTGAACGGCGCGCGACCTCCGCGATGAAATCGACTTCGGCCCAGGCATTCTGTGCAACGCCGACGTATGTCGACGGGTTTTCCAACAAAAGCTTTCGCCGAAGGCGGGTCTGCACGCGGTCGACGTGCTCGATGACCCGCTTAAGCGTCGCATTGTCGTATACGATCGGCAGGAGGTCGTTGAAGAACACGCCTCCGTGCGTCGACCATGCTAGATGCTCGGAGAAGGCGTCCGGCTGATAACGGTCAACGAGCGCCGCAAGGCGCGCCATGTGCAGTTCGTCGAGCGGCCCTGCGCCGCCGATCGACAGGCCGACCCCGTGGATGGACAGCGCGAAAACCTCGCGCAAGGCGCTCAAATACGCATGCGGTGGTCCGCCGGCGCCCATATAGTTTTCGGCATGGATTTCGAGGAAGGCGATGTTCGGTTTGGTCTGGATGAGGTCGTCGACATGCTCCGCCTTCAGGCCGATTCCGACGCGCGATGGCAGGACGCGCGTTGAAATCAGCTGAGGCGTCGCGACACCAGCAGAGGTTGGGGGCACGGGGACTCTCCCTGAAGGGTCGCGACGCCAAGCGCGCTCAGGCGCGCTTTTCCTTGAATTCCTTCAACTGACCAAAACCGCTCGGCGAGGTCTTCGACGCTGTCTTGCCGCACGTTCCGTTGGGGACGTACGACCAGGCATTGCCCTGGAAATCAATCTTCGACGTGCCCGCGCACGTGGTGCCAGCGCCGGCCTTGCAATCGTTCTTGCCCTTTAACGCCACGCCGAAGCATTTTTCCTTGCCGGCCGGGTCTTCGGCCGCCGCAGGCGAGATCGAGGCGAGCGCCAACGCTGACGTGAATGACGCGGCAAGCGCTAGGGAAACCGTACGACGATCCATGAAATCCTCCGTTATGCACAGGCCCGGACACCGGGCTTGACGTGGAGAGTTCGCGGGAAGGAGCCGGATCGTTACGGTGCCTCACGGAGACGTGATCCGGCCGCGTTGACGGCTTGTGCGAAACCGGCCTTGTAACGTTTGTGGCCCCCGATCCGAATAGACGGTGATGCATGCTGGATGCGCCAAAACAGGACCGCTGGGGCGACATGATGCGAGCCGCACTCGCCGGGGACACCCCGGTTTATGAACTCCTGCTGGGGGACCTTGCCGTCGCGCTGCGTGGGACGGTGCGCGCCCTGATGGCCCGCGCCGGCCGGGGCAATTCTGATGTCGAGGACATCGTGCAGGAGGCGCTTCTGGCGGTGCATCTGAAGCGCGGAACGTGGGATCCAGCCAAACCCTTCGCGCCGTGGGTCAACGCCATAGTCCGCTACAAGGTCATCGATTCTCTGCGCCGCCAGAAGATCAGAATCTACGATCAGGTCGAGGACATCGCCGAAGCAATACCAGCACCCGCTACGGACGAAAGCGCAGCCGGCGATGTTGAGCGGCTGCTGGTTCATCTCGACATCCGCCAGCAACGGATCGTCAGAGCGGCGTCAATCGAGGGTAGATCAATGGCCGAGATCGCCGCTGAACTCGGCATGACAGACGGCGCGATCCGCGTCACGCTACATCGCGCGCTGAAGAAGCTGGCCTCGCTTTATCGGAGCGGATCGGAATGAAGACGAAAGATCTCGTCAGATCGCTCGCGCTGGATGACGTTGTCGAACGCGGTGCGTGCGCCCGTGCGGCGAGGGTTGGCTATCCGATCTGCCTTCTCGCTCTGGGAGCAGCTTTTTTCACGTTTCTCGGCCTTCGTCCTGGCTTCGACCAAAGCCAGATTCTTTCGATCACCGCGATGAAGCTCGCAATCACGCTGACACTAGCGACAACAGGGATCGCAGCTGCGCTCCGCGCAGCCAGGCCTGCCTCAAGCGCGCGCGAGATAGCCTTGGCCGCAGCGCCAACTCTCGGCCTGCTCGCATTGATGCTCGCCTTCGACATAGCGACGACGGGAGTAGCCGGCTGGGAGACACGGCTCCTGGGCTTGCACAACTGGCGCTGTGTTTTTGCTGTCGCGACATTGTCGGTCGTTCCGCTGGCGACGACCTTGCTTGTGCTCCAGCGCGGCGCCGTGACGCGTCCGACTATGGCCGGCGCCATCGCCGGTCTCGCTGCAACCGGCATAGGCGCGAGTTTCTATGCGCTGAACTGTACCGATGACAGCCCGCTCTTCATGCTGGTCTGGTACGGCGCGGCTGCTCTAATTGTTGTCGCGCTCGGCATCTTCGGCGCGCGCAGCTTTCTCAAGTGGTGAATTGACTAAACTACGGCGTATCCGCGTAACCCGAGTATTGCGTTATGTTCGAAGCGTTTTCACGCGCACCCGCCAAGCGGGTGCAATGGATCGACGTCGCCAAGGGCTGGTGCATTATTCTTGTCGTCACAATGCATTCGACGCTCGGGGTCGGCGCCGATGTGACTTCGACAAGCTGGCTGCACGCCGTCGTCGCCTTCGCGAAGCCTTTCCGAATGCCGGATTTTTTCATGGTTGCGGGGCTCATGGCGGGCGGCGCGGTTGCGATGCCGTGGCGACGTTTCCTCGATCGAAAAATCCTTCATTTCGCCTATTTCTATGCGCTGTGGCTCGGCATCGTGCTTCTCGCCAAGTCTGGTCAACTCGGCCTAACTTCGCCATCCGGATTCCTCGGCGAATACATGTGGAGCATGATCGAGCCCTTCAGCACATTGTGGTTCATCCACTTGTTGCCGCTGCTTTTCCTGGTCATTCGGATCGTCGATCGATTTGATCGCCTTGCGATTCTTGCTCTAGCGATCGTCCTTCACATCCTCGCTGCCGAACATCCCGCCGGTGGAGCGTATGCGATGGCTTCGGTCTGGACGGGGTGGACGACCATCGACAGCTTCGCCCTGTTCTTCGTCTATTTCTACGTCGGCCATATCGCGCGGCCCTCGATTTTCCGCCTAGCGGAAGCAGCGGCGCCGCGCGCGGCATTGACGCTTGCCATCTTTCTCGTTTGGGCCCTTGCCGAAGGGTTGGCCGTCCGGGCGGGTCTTACGGAAATTCCCGGCGTAACGCTGCTGGCTGGATTTTCCGGCGCTCTCGCGGTCGTCGCGGTTGCCGCGTTGCTGGCGCGGTTCCCAGTCACCCGCTTGCTGGCCTACTGCGGTCGAAATTCGCTCGCAATTTACCTCAGTTTCGTGCTGCCTATGGCGGCGGCCCGCGCCATCCTGCTTAAAGCGGGCATTATCAGCGACGTGGCGACGATTGCTTCGCTGGTGACATTATGCGCGATCGCGTTGCCGCTTGCTGCGCGCGCTCTGGTCGCCGGGACACCGCTAGCTTTTCTTTATACTCGGCCTTCTTGGGCGCACATTCCCGAAGCGCCCGCCGGATTGGCTGGAAAGACGAACGTTGCTTTGCGTGCCTTGCGGATTTCTACCGACCGACCTTCCTAGCCGCGGAAATGGCGCCAAAAGCGCATACGAAATATGGGACGAGATAGGTCAGCACGAGCTTGAACCAGTTGGGCGAGCCCAATTTGATGAGAATGTCGCCCTGATTTATCAGATTCAGAACTGACCCAACGACCAAGGCGACAATTCCACATCGGCGTCTGAGATAGGGCGAGAACCAAGTTTTGAGGCCCGATCTAATCTCGTCGCGCGCCATCTCGTCTCCTCGAAGCCGTGTCATGTTTACTATTGATGTCATTACGGTTCAGATCGTCAATGGCCAGCGATGACATGATCGAGCCGACGGCGTTGAGCAAATATCCTCATCCGCCGTAGGCCAGTGAATTGGGCCCGCCTGAACGGCGTTCTCCGCGAGGCGCGAAAGGCCAGAGTCATGAGATTGCTGCGCGAAATTGCGACTAAGACGACGACACAATCTGAAGCGAGTGTCGCGGGAATGCTGCCGGCGGGATATCAGACCTAGTCAGGCGGCCTGCTCTTGCGCGTTCGGTGAAGCGATCAAGGTCTGTTCAAACACTAGCGCGTCGTTTGTCCTTGGCGGCGCGCCGCGCCTCCATGGAGCAGATTTGAACCAGCCGGCAACCTCGGCTGCGACGACGAGACCGACGACGCCCAAAATGTTGACGATCGCAGTCGTCAACGGATCGCGGCCAAAAACATCGAGAACAATTCCCAGAACGTGGCCTCCAACGAGGCCCGTCAAGAAGACGGCTAGTGTCTGCTGACCTACTCTGCTGACAGACGCGGCGAGTGGGCCGCGGAGGTTAGCGCCGCGCGGACCGGCGGCAAGGTATGCGAGATACGCGGTCGCCATGAAATGCGCATAGCGCAAGAATCCGATATGCGTCTTGTCGATAGCCGAGCCGAGCCAGTCGTGGATAGTCCCGAGTACTGGGAAATAGCCGAATCCGGCATAGCAGCCGAATCCTTCCTGGCAAGAGACCGGAATTGCGAACACAATCAGGGCGACAGCGAGCCTTAGCAACCTACGATCGAACGGCGGTGCCGGGATCCAGCCCCTGCCGAAGGCGAAGCCTGTGAAGAAGACAAGTTGCCAACCGAACGGGTCGAAAAACCATTCCCGCCCGGTGACCGAATCGGCTTGTAGGGTCAGAAGTCCGAAATTGGCGGCGAGCCAAGCGCCGATGACCGCGACTACTACGAGGACGCGATGTACCGAAGCGAGCGCCATGACGATCGGGATCATTCCAAGGATCGCGATATACATCGGCAGGATGTCGAAATAGTTCGGCACGAAGCGTAGCGTCATAAGTCCGGGCGCATAGAGCTGCAGACGCGCGAAAAAGTCGCCGAGCATGAGCTGCTGCACATAACGGTCGCCGCCGAAATAGCTGTCCGCGCCTGTGATGATAGCGAGCACGACCAAAAAACCGCCGATATGCGCCCAGTAGACCTGCCACATGCGATGCAGGATGCGCGCGACGCCGAGCAGCCAGCCGCGTTCTTCGAATATGGGCGCGAAGGCGAGCGACGAGGCGAGGCCGGAGCAGAAGACGAACAGGTCGGCGCCATCGCTGAAACCGAAGCGGGCGGGAATCCAGTCCGTCCAGCTGTTCCAGGGAATGTGCGCGATCAGGATGATGAACATCCCGAGCCCGCGGAAAAAATCGAGCCGCGGGTCGCGCGCGGCCTTCTGGTTCATGCCGCCGTCCTGTCGTGCGCAGCGAGCCGGGAATAGACCAGCCGTTCGAATCGCTCGTCCGTCCGGAATCCCCGCTGGATCCTCAGCACGGCGACGAGATCGTCGCGGCGGCCTTCTTCGGCCGCGATCATCGCCAGCGTCCGCAAGAAGATATCGCGTTGGGCGTTACTGCCGCCGATCGTCGCCAGCCGGTGTGCGATCTCGCCAAACGATATAGCATTCGTCTGCCCCCGCATGTGTGCAAGGACTGTTCTTGCGAACGGCACACCCACCAATTCCGCAACTTCCGACTGATCGCCCGCGTACGCCTGCACGCGCGTAGCCAAAGCCGAGGTAAGGCGGCCGGCTGCGTCGAGGTCGCCGACCGCAGACAGCGTCAGCAGATGATGCAATGAACCGAACACATAGGTCGCGTCGGTCGTCCGCTTCAGAGCCAGGGCGGATAGCCCCGCCCAGCGGTCGCCGACATCGACGCCCTCGTGGCGCAAGCGCACAAGGAACGACACCGCGTTGGCGACGTCCCGGAAGTCGTCTGTTTGTGTCGGCCGAACCTCGCGATCGTAGAGCGCGAGCGCTTCCGGCGCGCGGCCTTGGGCGAGATAGAACAGAGCAAGATGCCAGGCCATGTGGAACGAGAAATTGTTGCAGGCAGACCATGTCGGGCGGCTCGCCTCCAGCCATGCAGCGCCTTCCTCAGCGCGCCCCTGCATTTCGCAGACGTGGCCGACCGCGTGCAGGCCCCAGGCGTCGGCCGCTTCAGCGGCGACCGCGCGGCGACCGAAGCGCTCCGCCGCTGCGAAATGGCAAGTCTCCTCGAGTCCGAACGCATGACAACCGAGGACGAAGCCATATCCCGGCATGGACGGCGACCATGCGCCGAGCGCGGCGTCAGTCGTGCGCAGCATGCCCCTGGAATCGCCGCTCATAAAGCGCAGTGAATGCGATAGCTTGAGCGCGAGAAAGTCTTGTGGGGCCTCGACGAGATGCATGTCCAGCCGCGCCGCGGCGTCGAGCAGTCGTCCGGCGACAGCAAGCCCGAGAGCTTCGACCAGCGCGATTTCGGAACCTGTGGCTCGCCGAGCCTTTATGGCCCGGCGTGCAGAGGCGAAATCCCCGCGAGCAGCACAGGCCGACTCCTGTCGCGCGAGCATTACGCCGGCGAATCCTTTAAGGGCGTGAGCGGCGATGAAATTCGGCTGCTCGTTCAGCGCTCGACCGAGCGCCTCCCCGGCCAGAGGCCGATGCGCTGCCACATTGAAGACCGCTTCCTCAAAATGCGCGAGCGCAGAGGAATCCGAAATCGAATGATGTCCGGAATATCTGTCGACGAGCATGGATCACCTCTGCAGAGGCCAATGCGTCATGCTGATGGACATTGTGACGCGGCCGTTCGAATAGCTTTCGCACCGAGACGATGGCGCGTTACAGATTGTTGGAAAAGAAATTGGTGAAGCCGGCTATTGGATTGGGTCGATACCCAAAGTCACAGCTCAAATTCGTCGCTCCAATCCGTCCACAAGTCGCTGCCGTCCTTGTACCTTTCGTGAGCTGAGTAGACGGTTGCTGCAACTTTTGCGTTCGTCGTTCGCCTGACAATTTTGGATCTTGATGGAATGTAGAGGCCGCTACCCAATCAGGGGGCGACATCGCGGCTATCCGGCTGCGGGCACACGCCGCATTTCTGGAAAACGGCGAACAACGACAGGTCCTCCTCGGATCCTTGCCGCCACATCCCAAAACCCAAGCGCGGGTCCAACATGTCGTCGCAAACGAGCTTCTTTCGCGCGAAGAAGTCGAAATCGAGGGGCCGCCGCCCCGCCAATTAACGTTCGCCCAACGATCGCGAGCTTCAGCGTTGTCTCCAACGACCATTTGGCATTTCCGTTGAGGATCAACGAACTATGCAGTGTAAGACTTGCGCATGCTCACCCTCTCGCAGATGTCCAAAATCCAACTTGAATTAAAACGAACGTTCCATTAAGAATAGCCACTAGGTCCTTCCGGGCAAAATCAATGCCGCGAATCCGAACACTGTCCGACGAGACCGTCCTCGAACGAGCGATCGGGGTTTTCTGGCGGAACGGCTACGCGGGAACCTCGCTGCGCGATTTGACCCAGGCGACCGGGCTCAGCGCCGCGGCCCTCTATCACCGCTTCAACGACAAGGATGGGCTCTTTGTTGAAGCGCTGCGCCACTACGCGGACGAAGGATTGGTAGAGCGTCTGACGCGTCTGTCCGTCGTCGCTGATCCGCTCGGCGCGATCCGCGATTTCCTTGACGAGTTGATCGTGATGTCGCTTGGGGATCCGCATCATCGCGGCTGCCTGCTGGTCAACACGGCGGTCGACGGGGCGACGATATCGGACGATGCGCGGGAACTCGTGCGTGCGCGCCTCGGCGAGGTAGAGCGCTTCTTCACTGAGCGCCTAGAAGACGCCGTCGACAAGGGCGCCATCGATCCAGCCGCGGACGTAGCCGCAAACGCGACGGCGCTGCTTGGCACGGTTTTCGCCATCCGCGTGATGGCTCGCCTAGATCCTAACCCCAAGCGGCTGCGCGCGCTTTCCGACCACGCCGTTGCGAGCCTTCCCATGACCAAGGGATACCGCCGATGATCGACCTTTACTATTGGACGACGCCCAACGGCCACAAGGTGACGATCTTCCTGGAGGAGACCAGGGTACAATATCGCGTGATCTCGGTGAACATCAGCGCAGGCGACCAATTCAAGCCCGAATTCCTAGGGATCGCGCCGAACAACCGCATTCCTGCGATCGTCGATAAGGACCCGGCCGATGGCGGTGCGCCGATCAATGTCTTCGAGTCCGGCGCCATCCTGCAATACCTCGCCGAGAAGACCGGCAGGTACCTGCCCTCCGATATTCGCGGCCGCGCCGAGGTGATGCAGTGGCTGTTCTGGCAGATGGGCGGCCTCGGCCCGATGGCCGGTCAAAACCATCACTTCGTCCAATATGCGCCGGAGAAGCTACCCTACGCCATCAGCCGGTATGTCAACGAGACGAACCGTCTCTATGGCGTGTTGAACAAGCGCCTGGCTGATCATGAGTTCGTCGCCGGCGACTACTCGATTGCCGACATGGCGAGCTACCCTTGGATCGTTCCATACAATCGCCAGCGCCAGAACCTTGATGACTTTCCACATTTGAAGCGGTGGTTCGAGGCGATCCAGGCTCGCCCGGCTGTCCAACGCGCTTATGCCATCGCTGAGAAAATCAACACTACGCCGACGGTTAGCGAACAATCCCGCGCACTGCTTTTTGGGCAGACCGCCGCCCATCTCACTGGAGCGAAACCATGAGCGCCGGTCTATGGGTCTTTGACCTGGCCGGCGCCGATGATCCGGCATCCGACAGGATTGAGCGGATGCTCGACGCATACAGTGGTCTCGCCCATTCGGTGGAGCGGGTGGCGCGTAGTTAGTCCACCGCAGGCAAGCAATTCTCATTTTCCGTGGAGACTACAGAATGGATCGCACCTCTAAGCTGCATCCCGGGCAACCTTTCGCACCGGTCACATTCAAAAATTTGGATGGCAACGACTTCGATTTCGGCGGCCCCGGCGGCTGGCAAGCGCTATTCGTCATCCGTGGCCAGCATTGCCCGATCTGCAAATCATATCTCGGCGAAATCGAGAAACGTCGCTCGGCCTTCGTCGAACTCGGCGTTTCCGTCGCTGCCGTCTCTGCAGACAGCGAAGCGCAGGCCCAAATCACTGCGGATGCGGCGAAGGTGAATTTCCCGCTGCTTTACGGAATGGACGAGGCGACAATGCATCGCCTTGGCCTCTACGTGTCCGAACCGCGTTCGACGCAAGAGACCGACCATCGTTTCCCAGAACCGGCGCTTTTCGTCGTTAACCCGCGGGGCATGTTGCATCTCGTTGATATCGCTAATGCGCCCTTCCTGCGCCCCGATCTCGACCGGCTCGTCGGCGGCCTACGCTTCGTTATCGAAAAGGACTATCCGATCCGGGGAGCTGCGAGATGAATTCGTTGACCGGTATCCGCGCCTGCGTCTTCGACGCTTACGGAACGATCTTTGATTTCGCCTCAGCCGCAGCGCGTTGCACGGAAATTCCCGAACACCAGCACGCCGCGCTGACCAGCCTTTGGCGCGACAAGCAGTTGCAATATACGTGGCTGCGCTCGCTGCAAGGGCGCTACGTCGACTTCTGGCAAGTGACGGGCGACGCGCTCGATTTCGCACTCGACAGTCTCGGGATCGAGACACTTGCGTTGCGCGCGCGTCTGATGGACCTCTATTTGACGCTACTGGCCTTTCCCGAGGTTCCTGACACGCTACGACGGTTGAAGGAAGCAGGCTTTGTGACGGCGATCCTATCCAACGGATCCCCGACTATGCTGGATACGGCGGTACGAGGCGCCGGTCTCGAAAATCTGTTTGATGCGGTATTGTCGGCCGACGATGTCAATGTGTTCAAGCCTCATCCGCACGTCTATGAATACTCGTTACAGCGGCTGGGATTGCGCGCAGATCAAGTGTTGTTTCAGTCATCCAACGCTTGGGACGCATATGCCGCCTCGGCATTCGGCATGCGGGTAGCCTGGTGCAACCGATATGGGCAGAGCCCGGAAAGGCTGCCGGGCAAACCGGACGTTGAAATCCGCAGCCTCGCGGAACTGCTGCCGCTGATTCAAGCGCGAAGCAATTCCGCACCGTAAACTAACAAAATCGCATAAATTCCAACCAATTGATTTAGCTGTCGCAAACGTATCGGAGCGTGCCGCTTGGGGTGGCTCCGCGGCTGCGCCGACTAAACCTCACAGAGACGATGAAGAAAGATTCGGAACCTCACATTTCGAGGAACCCAAATCGGTCGCCTCCTGATTGCCGCCAGCTTCTCGCTCAAGAATTCAAATCAGCAAGTTCGGTCGCTTATTCAATTCGGCTGTGACTTCCCTGCGGGGACAAATCCCGTTACATGCAAAAAGCCGTTTTGCATGTAACGGCTGTCAGCCCTCATCGAGCCCCTGGGCGTCCAGAACTAGAGCAGCGCTTTGCTGGCGAATTTATCCGTCCTGCTTTGCTCCGCGCGCGACGATCTGCAGCGCGCCATCCTGGAGTGGTCGTTGAAGGGCGAGAGCCCCGCTTGCTGGGGCGAGAAGCCAGGCGTCGACCTCCTCTGGTTTGGTCAGGATCACAGGCATCGCCTTCGGATGGATCGCTCCGACCTCCGCGTTCGGCTCGGTCGTGAGGAACGCGAACACGTCGCAGGTCACCTCCCCCTCCTTTGCCTTTCGAACAGACGTCCAGTTGGTCCAGATGCCGGCGAAGGCCGCTAGCGGGCGCTCCTCGTTGAGCGCGAACCACACCGGCTGCTTCTTGCCGTCAACGGTCGTCTCGTACTCTGAGAAAGATGTGAAGGGCACGACGCAGCGGGCTTCGACGCCCAGCCATCTGCGCCAGTGAGGCGACGCCGTATTGCGGACGTTTGTTACGCCGGGATCGGTCGTGCGTCCCTTCAGCGCGAACACCGGCGACGGCATGCCCCAGCGCGCCATTGTCAGCTCGCGTTGGCCACTCCGCGCCCTAATGATCGGCGCTGGGTAATCCGGGAAGACGCCCGGCATCGGTGGCAGGTTGCCCGTGAAGTCGCGCTGAACGCGAAACCAATCTCGGATGGCCGCTTGGCCCTTGGTGATGGAGTAGAGATTGCACACAGTTTCAAGCTAGCGGATTGACGCCTGTGTGCAACGATTCATCCGTCGCGCATGCGACGACGGAGAAATGATTTTTTCTAGCGGGAATTGTCAAACGAGAATTCGGCCCGCAGACTTGAACGGGAACGTGTTCGTCGCTTCAAGATTCCAGAAGCGGTCGTCAGGAGAATGTCGTCGTGCGTACCGCGCTATATTTATGCCATCTCACTGCGGGTATTCGCATATGCGCTTGAGTTCCAGGATCCGAAAACAAGGCGGCTCTACCGTCATGACCATTCCATCTTCCCTGCTCAAGGCGCTCGATCTTAGGATCGGGGATCAGGTCACGCTCTCGGTCGAGCGCGGCAAGTTGATCGCGCAGCCCTTCACCCGCAAGCGCTATTCCCTGACCGAGTTGCTCAGGGGATCGGCCAAGCTAAGGCGCCTTACCGCCAAGGTCGCCTGGGCGACTGACGGCGATCCGGTGGGGCGCGAGATTATATAAGCGGCCGGAGCGACACTCCGCGCCGCGGCAATGCGCATCGCGATCGGGTCCCTCTGCCCATCGGCAAAAAGTCCAGGACTTTTCGCGGACGAGCAAACGTCAGCCTGAAGGGTGCGCCGGCGGTCTTCGATTTCGGCGGACAGCTCGACAACCTGCTGATCCCTGTTGGCATCGCCGAATGCGATTTGTGGGCTTCAATGATTTCCGTCGGCATTGCTTTCCCAAGACTAAGAAGCGGGCAAAGACCAGAATCGAGCCAAGGCGAAACTGACACTGTCGGGCCGCTCATCGCGAATGTCGTCGTTCATAAGTGAGCGCCGAACTCGACTACGTGGTTAACGCGATGACGCTCTGGGGCGCCTGAAAAATATTTTCTCGAAACACGCGAATCCATCTCGTTTGGCTGCCTTCACTAGTAGGGGCCTCTTCCGGAGAGCCCCGACAGACAGAAGGGGCTTAACAACCGTGAAGAACGCTACGAAAAAATGGAATGCGGTTCGCAAGGTCATCCGCCGTGGACACGGCTCGGTCGTCGGCCGCTTCCAATCCACCAAAGCTCTGGAGCCGATTCCTTACGAATCCACCGGCGAGCGCGATTTCCTCTACCGCCTCGAGGTCGATCCCGACGTTATCGAGATCTACGCCCAACCGACGATCCTGCGTTGGAAGGACGCGGACGTCGTCAGGACGCATGTCCCTGACTTCTTGATCGTCCGCGCCAGTGGTGAGGAGTTCATCGAGGTCAAGCCGCTTAAGGATGTGACGCTCCCGCTCTTTCAACGTCGCGCCAAATATCTCGACGCCCAGGAACGCGCCAATGGCCGCTCTTATACCATGGTGAGTGAGGACTGGATCCGCGCTGAACCCGCCTTCGGCAACGCCAAGATTCTTCTAAACGGCCGCGGGCAGGAGCCCACCAACGAGATGCGTTGCCGCGTCCTCGCGTGCTTGACGAAAAAACCCCGTTCCTTCGCGGACCTCGTCAAGACGCTCAATCAGAAGCCGTATTTCGTGAACGCGCTCTACGCGCTGATCGTCGCCGGCGATCTCGAACTCACTGACCCATCCCAGCAAATCGCCTGGCACAGCCAAGTCCAGAAAAAGGGAGCGTAACCGATGAGCATGAAGAATGAATCGACGCCAACCATCGAAATCGACCACTCGCGTCCCGCCGTCATTTTCGGGTGTACGCAAGAGGGCCGACCGATATCGACCCAGATCGACGTCGTCGCCGAAATCGGTCCTGCGACCCGCATGATCACGGCCATTTTCGTCAATCCTTTCGCCGACGTGCGTCTCCGCGATCTCGTCGCGACCCTTCCG
The DNA here is from genome assembly GCA_046349215.1 of Beijerinckiaceae bacterium. Classification (GTDB taxonomy): domain Bacteria; phylum Pseudomonadota; class Alphaproteobacteria; order Rhizobiales; family Beijerinckiaceae; genus JAJXWB01. The sequence goes on along the minus strand of JAXMCV010000003.1, from coordinate 760,018 downwards.
TCCTCAACAGCTCCCGGCAAATAGGAGGCAACGTCATGAGCATGTTTATCGACTTCCACCGCAATGAGCGCATCTGGATCGACGGCATCGAATGGTCGGTCGACCGTCGCACCCAGACCGGCATCCTGGTTCTAGGCGTCGGCGACGGCTTTCAGAAGGCGTTCACCACCGAGGAACTTCTCCTGGCGTTCGAAGAAGGCCGGCTCGTGCGCACCCCGCGCGAGGCGGCGCTTGGGCCCTCGCAAGATCTCAGCGCGATGTCAGACAAGGCGCGCGAGACCGCAGTTAAGCGCCAAAATCTAATCGACGAGGTGATCCTCAAGCTCGGTCCACCGCCTTACAATCATATCGATCTTACAAAGGTCCTGCCCGACGCTTCGGCAAAGGCGGGATTCGAGAAAACCGTGCCGCTGTCGACGGCCCGTCGTCATCTCGCGGCCGCCAAGCGTTGCGCCGGCGACATCATCGGCCTCGCGCCCAATAAGGCCGGAAGCTCCGGTCCGCGCCTGCCGGCCGCTGTCGAACTGATAATCCAAGAGGTTATCGACGAAGCGATCATGACTAAGCCGCCCCTGTCTGGCGACGAGGCGCACGAAGCTATTTGCGATCGCATAGACGCTGAAAACGCCAAAGCCCGGCGGGAGGCCGAGAAGTTCGGCCTTGAGCCCACAGAACCGCTCCGCCACCCCGGCAAGCGGACCGTCTATAAGCGCATCGAGGCGCAAGACGACGCTCGCCGCCTGCACAAGCAGCAGAGCAAAGCAGCGGCAGACGCCCTCTACAAGAAGGTCCAGCCCGGGCCAGTCGAAGATATGCCCTACGGCGTAATCGACATCGATCATACGCGGGTCGACGTCATTGTCGTGGACGACAACGGGGTGCCGATCGGCCGCCCGTGGCTCAGCGTGGGAATCGACCGATGCACGCGCATGTGCGCTGGCTTCATCCTGACGTTCGAGGACCCGTCCGCGGCAACCGTTCTCCTCCTGATCAAGGCGATCGTCCTCGGCAAGGGAACGTTCCTCGCGAATTTCCCAAGCATCAAGAACACGTGGCCGTGCTTTGGCGTCCCACGCGAAGCCGGCAGCGACAACGCGGTCGAGTTCCATGCACGCAACTACACGGATCCTCTAAGCGAGCTCCGCATCGATCCCCGGTACTACCCGACCGCAAATCCGGCCTGGAAAGGCGGCGTGGAGCGCTTCTTCGGCACGCTGAACACCGGGCTGTTCCACATGCTGCCGGGGACGACGCTATCAACGTTCAACCGTAAGACCAAGCGCGATCCGGCAACATTCGCGACAGTAACGCAGCAGCGTCTCACCGAAATGATCGCGATGTTCATCGTCGACGTGTACCACCAGCGTCCCCACCGGACGCTGAAAGTCGCGCCGATTAAGCGGTGGACTGAAAAGACGCAGGAGCACCCGATCCGGCTGCCCCCGTCCCGCCGCGCCGTCGACCTGGCTCTCCTGCATCGCGATAGCCGCACGGTCCGACGTCAGGGTATCGAGCTTCACGGCCTCTTCTACCAAGACAAGAGCGACGACCTCCGTCGCTTGCTCATCGAGGGCAAGGGGAAGGCCAAGGCCCAAGTTCGCTGGGATCCGCTCGATCTCGGCAAGATCTACGTCCGCGATGAAAAGCGCGTGCGCTTCCTCGAAGTCGAGAGCGTCCTGCCCGAAGCCAAGGGCATGACCGTCTGGCAGCGCAAGGCGATCCTCGCGGACCTGGGGGCCAACGCCGGCGGCGCTACCGTCGGAGAAATCCGTCAATCCCGCGCCAAGCTTCGCGAGCTGGCCAAGTCGACGCTCCAGGAAGCGCGCAAGCATCGCAAAAAGATCGGCAAGACAAAGCAGGCCGCGCGCATGCTGTCGGCCGCCCCCACCCACCACGGCGGCGCGGCCAAGCCCGCTTCACAAGCCGCTGCGCCGCTCAACGCCCCGAAAAAACCGACCCCAGCGCAAGCGCCGCGACCCGCTTCCGACCTGGACAAAATCGCCGCCGCTTCAGGCATCCGTGTTCGCAAAGGAGCAAGCAAGTGACCATTCACATCCCCCGCTTCACCCCAGAGGAAATCGGCGACCATCAGCGCCGTATCCAGAATATCGTGATCGAGCATAAGGACCTGATCGACGTCGAAGACGAACTTCGCCGCCGCGTGCTCGCTGGCGGTGGCGCCCACTCTGCCAAGCTCACCATGTTCGTCGCCCCGTCGGGCTGGGGAAAGAGCACGACGGTCCGGCAGGCTAAGGAGCGCCTCGTCAAAACTCTCGGGAACGGCGGTTCCATCCAGCCGATCCTGTACGTTTCGCTGCCGATCCCGTGCACGATCAAGATGATGACGACGGCGCTGTTGCGCGCGCTCAACGATCCGCTCGCTGAGCGTCATGGCACGACCGGCCAGAACAGCATCCGCATCATCGAGCAGCTCCGTGTCCAGGGCGTTCGCCTCGTCATCCTCGACGAATTCCAGCACCTGGTTTCGGGCCCGAAGCACGTCGTCCTCTACGAGGCCACGGACTGGCTGAAACAGCTCCTCGATACCGCCGGCATCCCCGTCGTCTGCGTCGGGCTGCCCGAGAGCACGACCGTGATCTCGGAACACGAGCAGCTGCGCCGCCGCACAACTAAGCTCATCCAGAAGCAGCCGTTCGGCTGGGACGATGACGGCAACGAGGAGAGCGACGCATTCCGCGCATTCCTGCACGTCTACGAAAACCAGATGGGTTTCCCAGATAAGTCTGGTCTCGGCGATTACGATTTCGCCGAGCGAATTCACATCGCGTCTAAGGGCCTCATCGGCGTTGTCTCGCAGCTGGCGCTCGAGGCGGCTGGCGCCAGCCTTATTCGTTCGGACGGGCCGCTCTGCCTGACGCTCGCGGACTTCGCGGACGCCTACGATTCGCTGCCTTACGACGGGGTGAATCCCTTCGATCCGCGCCGGACCCCGTCAGACCTCCGATCAAACCAGGTCGCAGCCAGCCGGAATGCCGGCCCCCGTACGGAGAAATAGGAGCGTTCATGAATTACCCCATCATCACCCGCACCGTCCCGATCGTCATCCAGCCCAAGGCCGGCGAAAGCGTGCTGAGCTTCATGACCCGGACGGCGGACGCGAACATGTACGCGAAGATGCGCTGGCTTCTCGAAAAGCGGCACCTGCCGCGCTGGGATATCGGCAGCTGGTCAGATGACGTGCGACTGGCCGTGGCCGGTCTCGTAGGCCTTGATCTCGAGGCTTTCGATGACCTGGCATACCGGCCCCACCCCGATGAAGGCCGCCTGGACAGCCAACGTAAGTTCTTAGGCTCGCGCGTGCCGTTCGTGCTTATCAACGTGGAAAAGCGACGCTACTGCCCCTGTTGTCTCGAAGAAGATGGCTTTCATCATAGTTTCTTCGATCTCACCGCCATCGGCATCTGCCCGAAACATCTCGTCCGGCTGCACGAAGCCTGCCCGATCTGCGCGCGGCCTCAGAAATGGGGCGGCCCCAGCATAACCGCCTGTCATCGCTGTTCTGCAGATCTCCGTTCAGCCGAGAAGATTCCTGTGTCTCGCGCGGAATCTGAAGGGACGGCCGCGATAGCCCGCCGCGTGGGTTTCCCTGTCGCGGAGGACCTCGGGACCGAATGGCCTCCGGAGGCTCAACATCTAACGCTTACCGACGCCATAGAGCTTCTCAGCATCCTCGATCGCCTGTCAGCAGATAGCCAATCGCGCCTTCTTCAGTTCGATCCAGTAGACGCGCATCAATGTCTCCAGCGTGGATATGAAGCGCTCGTCGACTGGCCGAATCGATTCTACGCGCGGTTGGACGACATCGCGGCGAATACCTCCGCTGAACAGGCTCACAGCAAGTCGCGTCACAAGCTCTTCGGTTTTGCCCGGGTGTATGGGGGATTCTACAGCCAAATCGCCCAGGCGCAGGAGGAACCATGGCTATTCCTGCGTGACGTCTTCGCCAAGTACGCTGGCATTCAGAAGCTGACGCCAATCGTAGGCCGTGGAGACGGCGCCGTTTATACGGCCGACGACATAAAGGACCGCCCACTCATCACGCCCAAAGAAGCCGAGGCGATTGTCGGCAAAAAATACTATTCGATCCGCAAGCTCATCGCTTCCGGAGCAATCTCGCCCGCTGTTGCTGTTGGCGGAAGCCGAAACCGCGTGTTCCTCGATCGCGAGCAACTCGAACAAATTTCAGAAGGCGGAGCCCCACTCATTCAGAAGGAAGCCGCCGAGCGCCTCGGATTTCCGATCGATAAGCTAAAGCAGCTAATGCACGACGGCGTCGTCATGCCGCTTGCCAGCCCACAACACAGCGGAAATGCGAGCTATCTGTTCGCCGTGCGCGAAATCGACGGCCTCGTCGATCTGGTCCGCACGCGCGTTGCTCCAAGCGACGACTTCGCGGCCAATCTACCGATGAAGACCCTTTTCAGGGGCCAAGAAACCCTACGGACGTCATCAAAGCCAATCTTCGACGCCATCGACAGCGGCGAGCTACCGGTGCGCGGATGGGACGAAACAAAATCCGGCCTAGCAGGCGCGCTATTCAACAACCGGGAGGTCGACCGGTTTAACCAGCTGATCCATGATCGTGAACGCGGCGACATCGAAGGCCTAACGACCTTGCGCGGCTCCTACATTCTGCAGTGCAATCCATCGACCGTAGCTTGGATGCTCGAGGTCGGCATCTTGGAAAAGGGCGCAGGATGGACCGAAAAGCGTCCGCGGATTCTCCGTGCGTCGCTGGAGAAGCACATGCGCGAACGCACAACCGCTTCAGCGATCGCCAGGGAATGGCGGACAAACGGTACTATCATCGCGAATGCGCTGGCCGCAGCTGGAGTTCATCCGCTCCGCGAAGTGAACTGCAATGCCGGTGTGCTCATTTACGAACAGGCTGACGTAGATCGCGTCGACCTCAAGTCGAAGATTCTTGAGGTCGGTCGGAAAGCTGGGCGAACGCCTGCCGAGTACAAAGCGCTATGGAAGGCCACGAAATAGGGTGTGGGCACCAACCCGCGTCCGGAAGCCGAAATATCGCTCCCGTGCGAGAAGTATAAGCGAAAACAACAAAGAAAGGATGGTCACTAGGACCTCTTACCCCGAAAGGATCTACCATGAACGCGAAAATCTCCGCGAGAGAGCTTGGCCTCACGCAGGCCGAAGTCTGGCTCATGGCGTTCGAGACTGCCTGCCCTCAGCCGACCACCGCTCAGATCGACGCGTGGTGCGACAAGTTTCCAGAATTTGCCGCCGAAATCCGGGAGCACGCAAAGTTCGTAGAGCCGCCAATCGCCCGAGGGCGCGCCGCGATGGAGCTCCTCAGCGAAGCTGAAATCGCCTCCGCGCAGGCTGAGGCTCTGGAAATAATGCGCAAAGCGACCGCAGAACGCGTCTCATCAGACCCTGCCAAAAAGCGAAAAAGCTCGGGACGCGCCCTCAAGAAATGAGGCTCTGGACTCGAAGTCCAATCGAGGCGTCAAAGCCCCCAATGGTGAACTGGCCCTATAATCCCCCAAGAGGAAACCCCATGAGCGCGATCGTCATTCAATTCCGCCGCAACTACGAAAAGGAAATCGATAAGCTCATCGCCTTCAACCGGGATGTGACTGTCGAGGACATGCTCCGGCGCCACCAGGTTATCGGCGGATTGCTCGACGAATCGACCGCATTGGCTGAAACCGACCGCCTTGAGTGGGAAATCGTCTACGACGTGCTCTGGGCATGGGACGAGCTTCACAACATCGCTAGGCGGGCCGGCGTCGATCGAGGAACAATCGACGCCTTCAATATGCAGCGAACCGATTGGTCGCCGGACATGAAGAATTGCTATGCGGCGGCGCTCGCAGGATCCGCAAGCGCCAAGATCAGTCCGCGAAGCCTTTCATAATTCTCGTCCGAGACTGGCGCCGCCTTTGGAAAGCAGGATCTAAGGGGCGCCATGGTCCTCCACAGCACCTTCGCGTCTCGCCTCAGAGGAGCCCAGTTCTCTGTTGTATCGCGCGAAATTTCCACCCGACCATCCGCGGTTCTTAAGCGGCAACACCGGACCATATGGCTCAGGTCGGGCGCATTGCGCTTGCCAGCTTCCACCCCGAGCGCGAGGACCAGCGTGAACTCGGGCTCTTTGGCTAGCTGGGCATCCAAATCATCGAAAAATGCATTTCGAAGTTCCGACCGGAATCTGACGTCGACAAAGACCCCGCCCTTCGAGCTGGTGTCGAAAACGAAGAAATCCGGTGAATGGCCATCTAGCGAAGTAACCCCAGCGATTTGAATTCGACCGCCGGACCGCTGCTGAACTTCTTTCAGGAGCGTCCCGGACTCGTATCCGACGGGAACAACCTGATAACCCGCGTCCTCCAATAGGCCGCGAACCAATCCCTTCACGACACCGTTCTTTACCCGAACAGCCAAATCAATCGCCATAACCCAAGCCTCCAATGAGGCTTCAACTGTTAGGCTCTCGGTCTTAACCCGCAGTCAGTTTTACAGAGAGGGGCAAAGATATCAGAAGCGACGGTTTCTGAGACGCCCAGTCTTTCGGCGCAATTTAATTACGCTTGCGCATAAGGGGTCGCGGGATCTCTTTGGCGCTTGCTACCGCTCGACGCGGTTTGCGAGTTAAGGAGCGCAATCTTCAAAATTGTCGGCGAATCCCACGAATTAGGGCAAAACTGAACCCCAGTCTCAAAATCAACGGCACAACGCCAGCCGCGGTTGTCGTGCGCCAAACTGCAAATGTTTGATTTCGCTGAGAGCTGAAACTCAGGGATTCGGGCAACCGACAGAGACGACCTGATCCGCCGCGCTTGACTTGCGAACCGCTAGTCGCCAGTTTCGCGCCGCTCCCGGCGCGGCAGGCGCGGGACCTGACTTTTCAGGCGTGCGCGCCGCAACACCGTCCTGCATGCGTTCCTATCTGGATTTCGAGAAGCCGGTCGCCGAACTCGAGGCGAAAGTCGAGGAATTGCGTGCGGTTGCGGCCAACGGCGGCGCGGTTTCGATCGGCGAGGAACTGACGAGGCTGCAGGCCAAGGCGGCCCGGGCGCTGGCCGACCTCTACAAGGAACTGACCCCCTGGCAGAAGACGCTGGTGGCGCGCCACCCGCAGCGTCCGCGTTTCCTCGATTTCGTGAAGGGGCTGATTACGGACTTCACGCCGCTGGCCGGCGACCGGAAGTTCGCCGAGGACGCGGCGATTGTCGGCGGACTCGGCCGGTTTCGCGGCGCGCCGGTCTGCGTCATCGGCCAGGAAAAGGGCTCGGACACCAAGAGCCGGCTCGCCCACAATTTCGGCATGGCCCGTCCCGAGGGCTACCGCAAGGCGGTGCGGCTGATGGAGATGGCCGACCGTTTCGACCTGCCGGTGCTCTGTCTCGTCGATACGGCGGGCGCCTTTCCCGGCGTCGACGCCGAAGAGCGCGGCCAGGCTGAGGCGATTGCGCGCTCGACCGACGCCTCGCTGGCGCTGGGCGTTCCCAATGTCGCGCTCGTGCTGGGCGAAGGCGGCTCCGGCGGCGCGGTGGCGATCGCCAGCTGCAACCGCGTGCTCATGCTCGAGCACGCCATCTACACCGTGGCCTCGCCCGAAGCCTCCGCCTCGATCCTCTGGCGCGATTCGGGCCGGGCGCAGGACGCCGCGACCAACATGAAGATCACAGCCCAGGATTTGCTTCGCTTCGGCATTATCGACGGGATCGTGTCCGAGCCGGTGGGCGGAGCCCACCGCGATCCGGAGGCGACGATCGACTCGGCCGGCGCGGCGATCCAGTCGGCGCTCGAGGCTCTGGCTGGCATGTCGCGCGACCAGTTGCGGTCCGCCAGGGCGGAAAAATTCCTGGCGATGGGCCGGCGGCTCTAGCCGAAACGGGGGTTAACGGCTCGCTAACCCTGAGTGACGAACACCCCCCTTCGGGGTAACAGTCGTGTAAGGATAACGGTCGTAAATCAATCCGCCGGCCGCACGAGGCCAGGCGACACGGCGGGAACAGCCGGCGAAGAACAGGGACGCAGCAGGCGTATGACGAAGCGGCCGACCATCGATCTCATCGCCCGACTGGGCGGGGTCTGCCTTGCGGCGGCGGGATTGTCCGGCTGCAACGACACGCAGAACGTTTCCAACGCCCGCGCCTGGAAACCGATCCCGGCCGAGACCGTGGCGCTGATGAACGCCAAGGGCAGCGATTCGCACCAGCCGATCGTCATCCGCGCCTACAAGAAGGAAGCGGAACTCGAAATCTGGAAGATGAAGAAGGATGGGCAGTACACGCTGCTTAAGACCTTCCCCATGTGCCGCTGGTCGGGCCAGCTCGGTCCGAAGGTGCGCGAGGGCGATCGTCAGGTGCCGGAAGGCTTCTACGCGATCACGCCGGGCCAGATGAATCCGAACTCGAACTATTATCTGTCGTTCAACGTCGGCTACCCCAACCAGCTCGATCGCGCGCTCGGCCACACCGGCGGCATGATCATGGTCCATGGCGCCTGCTCGTCGGCCGGCTGCTTCTCGATGACCGACAACCAGATCGCCGAGATCTACGCCATTGCCCGCGAGGCGTTCGGCGGCGGGCAGCGTGCGATCCAGATGCAGTCCTATCCGTTCCGCATGACGGCGGAGAACCTCGCCAAGCATCGCCTCGACCCGAACATGGCGTTCTGGAAGCAGCTCAAGGTCGGCTCGGACCATTTCGAGGTGTCCAAGCGCGAGCCGGCGGTAGGCGCCTGCGGAAAGCGCTACGTGTTCGACGCGCAGGCGGCAAATGGCGGGCAGCTCGACGCGGCGAGCCCCTGCCCGGTCCTGACCGAGGATCCTGAGATCAAGAGCCTGGTCGCCGAAAAGGAATCCGCCGACAGCGCCAAGGTCGCCGAACTGATCGCCAAGGGCATGAAGCCCGTGAAGATCATGTACGCCGACGGCGGGCAGCACCCCGATTTCGCGCATGTCGACGAGGTGAGCCGTCCGGAAGCGCTCGAAAAGGGCCCGGTGGAGATCGCTCTCGACGACAAGGGCCGCGCGACCAGGAAGCCGGCGGCGGTCGCCGTCGCCAAGGCTGCGCCTGCCGAAGCCGCCAAATCGTCGGAAACATTTGCCGCGAAGAACGACGATGCGCCTGCGACGACGGGAACGACCGCCGTATCCGCCAGCGCTTCTTCGAACGGCGATTCGATCGGGCGGTGGCTCGGTCTCAACAAGTCGGCCGAAGCGGCTGCCCCGGCGAAGTCCGCGCCGCCCGAGACGATTCTCGTGACCGATCCCGACAAGCCTGCAAAGACCGCCAGGCCCAAGGGCGCGGCGGCGCCGGTCAAGCCGCAGGCGTCGCTCGCGACGTCGACGTCCCAGGCGAACTGAGCGAACTGAGCGCGAACGGCGGTCAGCGCCCGCCGGTGACGTCCAGAAGCGCGCCGGAAACGTAGGACGCCTCGTCCGACAGCAGCCACACCACCGCTTCCGCGACCTCGTCGGCCGAACCTTCGCGGCCCATCGGTATGGCGCCCATCAGGCGCTGGATGCGGCCCGCATCGCCCATCAGACCGTGGAATTCCGTGGCGATCAGTCCCGGCCGCACGGCGTTGACGCGCACGCCGTCCTGTCCGAGTTCGCGTGACAGGCCGAGCGTCAGCGGGTCCATCGCGCCCTTCGTGGCGGCATAGTCGACGCCTTCGTTCGGCATGCCGAGCCGCACGGCGGCCGACGACATGTTGACGATCGAACCGCCGCGGCCGCCCCGGCTCTTCGACATGCGGCGCGCCGCCTCGCGCGCGCCGAGCAGTGCGCCGAGCACGTTGGTCTCGACCAGCGCGGCGATGTCCTCGGGCTTCTTGTCGGCGAGCTTGCTCGTATGCGTGCCGAAGCCGGCGTTGTTGACGAAGCCGTCGATCTTGCCGAACGCTCTTTCCGTCTCGTTGAAAGCGGATTCGACATCGATCTGCTTCGCGGCGTCGCTCCTGATGGCCAGCGCCTTGCCGCCTGCCGCATCGACGGCCTTGCACGCCTCGTCGGCCGCCGCCGCGTTCGCGACATAGGTGATGGCGACGTTCCAGCCGCGCTTGCCGGCGCAGATCGCAACGGCGCGGCCGATGCCGCGGCTGCCGCCGGTGATGAGAATCGTCTTCGTCATTTTTCCTCCTGCCGGTTCGTTGTTGTTTGCGCGCCATCCGTCGACGCCAGAAGCAGCGCGATCATCGCATCCTCGTCGGGACGCGCCGCGATGTCGACGCGCCATCCCGCCTCGATCAGCGGCGCCGCTGCGTCTTGCGAGATCGTCACATGGCGCAAGGCCCGGACCGATGGCTCGAGGCCTCCACGCGCGACGAGCGCGGAAAAAATCCGCGCGCTTCTGCGCGAATAGTGAAGGACGGCGTCAACGGCGCCGACGCGCAAGGCCGCCACCGCATCGACATTGAGCGTTGAGGCCGGCTCGGCCGCATACGCTTCCACGACAGCCAGATCATGCGTGGCCGAAAGGGCGCGCTCCAGTTCGTCCTTGCGATCGCGTCCGGCGAGATAAAGGAGGCGCCTGCCGATCGGAACCTTGTCGCGAATGATCGGGATAAGATTGGCCGCGCTGTCGGCGATTGCCGCAATCGTCTCGAAGCCTTTGGCTCGCGCGCTGTCCGCCGTCCGCTCCCCGACGAGAAACAGCGGCGCATTTCGGAACCGGTCGGCGAAAGGCGCGGCGAAAGCATGCGCGCTGGTGGCGACCAGGGCATGGAAATCGCCGTCCGGTTCAGCGCTGTCGAGTGGCCTTATCGAAAGCACAGGCGAGACGATCGTCTGGACGCCGCTCCTGGACAATCGGACCGCCGTCCGGCGCGCATCTTCGACAGCGCGGACGACCAGAACCTTCATTTGCTCGCGAGCACGCCCGGAGGCAGCCGGTCGAATATCTCGCGTCCTGCCTTCGCGCCGAGTTGCGCGGCCTCGGCGATCGAGCCCGAAGCTTTCGCCTCGAACGATTCCGAACCGTCCATGCGCAGCACCATGCCCGCGAAATCAAGGACGCCGCCGACTACCCAGGCATGTCCGGCGATCGGCGTCTTGCACGAGCCGTCGAGCACGGCGAGGAAGGCGCGCTCGGCGGCGAGCGCGACCGATGTATCGTGGTGCAGGATGGCGCCGATCCGGGCGCGCGTGGCGTGATCCTCGTCCCGCACGGTTATTGCGATCGCGCCCTGCCCGACGGCCGGAAGAAAGTCGGAAATTTCCAGCACGGCTGTTGCACGGTCGGCGAGTCCGAGGCGCTTCAGGCCGGCGAGAGCCAGCAAGGTGGCGTCGATCTCGCCGTCCTGCGCCTTGCGTAGTCGCGTCTCGACATTGCCGCGCAGTAGCGGCGTCTCGAAATCGGGGCGCAGGCGTTTCAGTTGCGCGGCGCGGCGCAGGGAAGCCGTGCCGACGCGCGCGCCTTTCGGAAGATCGGACAGGCTCGCTGCGCGCGGTGAAATCAGCGCGTCGCGGACATCCTCACGCGGGAGATAGCCGGCGACGGCAAGGCCGTCCGGAAGCGCGGTGGGAAGGTCCTTGGCCGAATGCACGGCGATGTCGATCGACCCGTCGAGCTGCGCGGCGTCGAGTTCCTTCGTGAACAGCCCCTTGCCGCCGGCTTCGCCGAGCGGCCGGTCGACGATGACGTCGCCCGTCGTCTTGATGACGACGATCTCGATCGCATCTTCATGGACATTGTGCGTGGAGGCGAGACGACGACGCGTTTCGCGGGCCTGGGCGAGCGCCAGCGGACTCCCCCGCGTACCGAGCCTGAGAAATGGAGCGCCCATCGGTCCTGCTGTCCGTTTGCTGTCCCGGCCGCTCGACTATAGGTTGCGCCCTGTCGATGCAAGGGCGCGCGATTCATGCTGGTTCTGGGAATCGAGACAACCTGTGACGAGACCTCGGCCGCCATCGTCCGCAAGCGCCCGGAAGGTGGCGGGGAAATTCTGGCGAACGAGGTTCTGAGCCAGATCGCGGAGCATGCGGCCTATGGAGGCGTCGTGCCCGAAATCGCCGCCCGCGCCCATGTCGACTATCTCGATCACCTGATCCGCCGCGCCCTCTCGCGGGCGGGTGTGGCGCTCGCCCAGGTCGACGCCGTCGCTGCCGCGGCCGGACCCGGCCTGATCGGCGGGCTGCTTGTGGGGCTGACGACGGGCAAGGCCCTGGCCTGGGCGGCCGGCAAGCCTTTCGTGGCGGTCAATCATCTGGAGGCCCATGCGCTGACCGCCCGGATGACCGACAACCTGCCCTTTCCCTACATCATGCTGCTGATGTCCGGAGGACATACCCAATTGCTGGAGGTGCGCGGCGTCGGGGATTACCGGCGGCTCGGCTCCACGATCGACGACGCGATCGGCGAGGCTTTCGACAAGGTCGGCAAGCTTCTGGGGTTGCCCTATCCCGGCGGCCCGAATCTGGAGCGCGCCGCCGAAAACGGCGATCCTGCGCGATTTGAACTGCCACGGCCGATGCTCGGACGGACGCAGCCCGATTTCTCGCTTTCGGGCCTGAAGACGGCTGTGCGCAACGAGGCGACGAAGATTGCGCCGCTGAGCAAGACCGACGTCGCCGACCTCTGCGCCTCGTTCCAGTCGGCGATCGTCGATATCGTCATCGATCGCGCCCGCGCGGCGCTGCGGGTCGCCCGCGAGACCGGGTCTCCGCCCGAGGCCCTGGTCGTGGCGGGCGGCGTGGCCGCCAATGGCGTTATCCGCCGGGCGCTCGGGCGTTTCTGCGGCGAATCCGGAATTCGCCTCGTCACGCCGCCGCCCCAGCTGTGCACCGACAATGGCGCGATGATCGCCTGGGTCGGTATCGAGCGGATGGAGTTGGGGCTGACGGACAATCTGAGCGTCGCCGCCCGGCCGCGCTGGCCGCTCGATTTGCGGTCGGAAGCGCGACACCACGGCAAGGCGTGATCATCGTTGAAAGCGGCGTTGCTCCTCGTGTTTGCATCGGCCTTCGCGCTGGTCAGCCAATCCGGCGCTCCTGAAGCATCGATCGCCGCAGTCCGCACGTACTGCGGCCCGGCGCGGGATACATCGGCTGTCGATACGCGGACGATTGCTTCGGCCCGCCGGTCGATCGATCTCGCCGCCTTCATTCTGACCAATCGCGCCATCCGCGACGCGCTCACTGCAGCTGCGCGACACGGTGTGTCGGTGGATCGCCTGCTCCGCACGGGCTCCGCCAATTATACTTTTTCCGGGGAACATCGTCAGGACGACGACGTCGTGATCGTGGAAATCGTTCCGCTCGCGATGGCTTTCGTCAAAGCGTTCAACAGCATGTGGACGCAGGCCGGCAACGAGGAGATCGGACGATGACCGACGCGATCGTCGTTCTCGGCGCCGGCGCCTGGGGCACGGCGCTCGCCAACCTTGCGGCGCGCGGCGGCCGACGTGTGTTTCTGTGGGCCCGCAATCCCGCTCATGTCGCCGAAATGACCGAGACACGTGCGAACGCGCGCCGTCTGCCCGGCGTAGGACTCGCGGCGAGCGTGGAGCCTACCGCCGACATCGCTTGCGTCGGCGCGGCCGCCACGATTCTCGCCGTGACGCCGGCGCAGACGATGCGTGAAATCGCGCGCGCCGCCAGGCCGCATCTGCGAGCGTCGACGGACTGGATCATCTGCGCCAAGGGCATCGAGCGCGGCGCCCATGCCTTTCTCAGCGATATCGTACGCGAACAAGCGGCGGCGCGACCTGCGATCCTGTCGGGACCGAGTTTTGCGGCGGATGTCGCGGCGGGACTGCCAACGGCCGTGACGCTGGCCGCCGAATCGATCGAGAAGGCCGAGACGCTCTGCCGCCTGCTCGATGCGCCGACATTTCGTCTCTATCGTTCAGCCGACATTCGCGGCGTGGAGATCGGCGGCGCGGCGAAGAACGTGCTGGCGATCGCATGCGGCGTTGCGTCGGGTCGCGGTCTCGGCGCAAGCGCCGTGGCGGCGCTGACGGCGCGCTGCTTCGCCGAACTCACGCGCTTCGGCCGCGTGTTCGGGGCGCAACCCGAAACATTGATGGGCCTCTCCGGTCTCGGCGATCTGGTCCTGTGCTGCGCGACCCTCCAGTCCCGGAATTTTGCGCTCGGCCACGCCCTCGGTCAGGGCCAGTCGCTCGAGAAGGCCAGCGGCGGAAAGCTTGCCGAAGGCGCTTTTACGGCGCGGGCGCTTGTGGAACTCGCCACCGAGCGCGGCGTGGAAATGCCGATCGCTTCGGTCGTCGACAGGATCGTAAGCGGCGATCTTTCCGTTGATGCGGCAATCGATTCGCTTCTGCTACGCCCGCCGAAGCCTGAGAATTGAAGGAAACTTACGATGGCTCACTGGCTCATGAAAAGCGAACCTTCGGTCTGGTCGTGGGCCCAGCAGGTCGAGGCCGGCGCGAAGGGCACGTTCTGGAATGGCGTGCGCAACCACCAGGCCAAACTCCATCTGATGGCGATGAAGAAGGGCGAGACCGCCTTTTTTTATCACTCCAACGAGGAACGCGCGGTCGTCGGCATCGTCGAGATCATCAAGACATTCTATCCAGACCCGACCGACGAGAGCGGCAAGTTCGGCATGGTGGACGTACGCGCGGCCAAGCCGCTGTCGAAGCCAGTGCCGCTCGTCGATATCAAGGCCGAGCCGCGTTTGGCGAAGATGGTCCTCGTCGTCAATTCCCGCCTGTCGGTCCAGCCCGTGACGGACGCCGAATGGAAGATCGTCTGCGCCATGGGCGGCCTCTAGGGTTCGAACCACCCTGCCTCTATTGCGTTGCAATCCCGCGTCCGGCTATGGCCTGACGTCAGGAGCAAGACATGTCCGGCACGATCGAGGCGCGTTATTCGGCGAGGGTCCGCGAGGGCCAGATCGAGCGCGACCCGGCGCAGGAGGCCGCCGTCCGCAGGCTGGACAAGCTGTGCTCCGATCTCGCCGAGCATCGGCTTGCCCGAAAGTCGAGCGCGCTCGGCTGGCTTTTCGGCGCAAGGAAGCCGGCCGGCGATCCGCGCGGCCTCTACATCTGGGGACCGGTGGGCCGCGGCAAGACCATGCTGATGGACCTGTTCTTCGATGCGGTGGTCGTGCAGCGCAAGCGGCGCGCGCATTTCCACTCTTTCATGGCCGATGTCCACGCCCGCGTGCACGAGTGGCGGCAGAAGAAGAAGGCGGGCGAGGTCAAGGGCGACGATCCCATCGCGCCGGTCGCCGACGACCTGGCCAGGGACGCCTGGCTGCTGTGTTTCGACGAATTCGCGGTGACAGATATTGCGGACGCGATGATTCTCGGACGCCTGTTCCAGGCGCTTTTCGCGCGCGGCGTGGTGGTCGTGACCACCTCCAACGTCGAGCCCGGCGATCTTTACCGCGACGGCCTCAACCGCGCGCTTTTCCTGCCCTTCATCGCGATGATCCGCGACCGCATGGAAGTCTACCGGCTGGAATCGCGCACCGATTTCCGGCTGGAGAAACTGTCGGCCTCGAGCATCTGGTTCACGCCGCTCGGCCCGCAATCGACGGCGCATTTGCAGAAAGTGTTTCAGGCCCTGACCGGCGTCGAGCGCGGCGCGCCGACGAGCGTGCGGGTGTTCGGTCGCGACGTGGAGATACCTGAAGCCGCGCACAATGTGGCGCGCTGCAGCTACGACGATCTGTGCGGAAGACCGCTCGGCGCCTCGGACTTCGTGGAGATCGCGCGCGTCTTCCACACGATCGTGCTCGATGGAATTCCGGTGCTCGACCCGGCCAAGCGAAACGAGGTGAAGCGGTTCATCGTGCTGATCGATGCGCTGTACGACCATCGTGTCAAACTCGTCGCCGCCGCCGCTGCAGCCCCCCAGCAGCTCTACGCCGGCGGCGACGGCCACGAGGGATTCGAATTCGACCGCACCGTCTCGCGCCTGATCGAGATGCAATCTCAGGAATATCTTGCCCTGCCCCATGGCTCGCTGTCGGACGCTTCGGGCGATTCCGGCGGACTGGTGGAAACCTGATGACGCCGCCCGCCGCATCGGGCCAGGTTCTGGCGCCGGAAGCGCGGATTCTCGAGATCGCGGCTGCGCACCTGCGGCGGGTTGGCCCCAAACGTGTGACGATCGTCGAGATTGCCGAGAGCGCCGGCATGTCACACGCCAACGTGTATCGGTACTTTCCCTCCAAGGCGGCGCTGCTCGACGAAGTGACCGCTGCATGGCTGAGGCCGCTCGAAGCCGAGGTGAGGGTCATCGCGGAGAGCCCGGACCCGGCGCCGGACAAGCTGGAGCGTATCCTTTACGCCGTTCACCGGTCCTATAGGGAAAAGCTCGAGCGCGATCCCGTGCTGTTCCGCCTGCTCGTCCAAGCTTCGGAGGCAAATTCCGGCGTGTCGCGCAAGCATCGCGGCAAGCTGCAGGGCGCGGTGCAGCGAACGATCGAGGAAGGCTTTTCTCAGGGCAGCTTCACGACGGTCGACATGCGGAAGGCTCTCGCGCTCGTTTTCGACCTGATGCACCGGTTCACGCATCCGGCCGCCATCGGACTGGATGCGGAGGCGCCCCGCCCGGCGGTTGACGCGCGCGCCGCCCGCGTCTCCAGGCTTGTGCTTCAGGCTCTGGCGACCGGGCGCTACTAGCCATCTATTTATGAATTACATATTTTGAAATATGTAATGATCGCTTGATTTTAAGGCATTTCGGCTTAAGACGACTCCAAAGTTTTGAAATCGTTTACACTTTTCTCTCCGCGACCTGCGCCGACGTCCGTCGCTCCCGGCCTTCCCGTCAAGCCTGAGTCTTTGGTTGCCTTGCAAGCTTCACACGATGCGTTCAAAGAAAACGCCGCGCGGGATGGGCGAGAAATCCCTGTCTGGACGCGGGAGAATTCCGGGGCGGCGAAGGGCCGTCGCCGGACACGGCCGAGGGCGGCTCGACAAGGATCGACAACATGGCGCGTAAGAAAATCGCATTGATCGGGGCCGGCCAGATCGGCGGCACGCTCGCTCACCTCGCCGGCCTCAAGGAACTGGGCGACATCGTTCTTTTCGACATCGCCGAAGGCACGCCGCAGGGCAAAGCGCTCGACCTCGCTGAATCGGCCCCGGTGGAAGGTTTCGACGCCCGCATGTCCGGCGCGAACGACTACAAGGACATCGCCGGCGCGGACGTGATCATTGTTACCGCTGGCGTGCCGCGCAAGCCCGGCATGAGCCGCGACGACCTGATCGGCATCAACCTGAAGGTCATGGTTTCGGTCGGCGCGGGCATCAAGCAATACGCCCCGAACGCCTTCGTCATCTGCATCACCAACCCGCTCGATGCGATGGTCTGGGCGCTGCAGAAGGCCTCGGGCCTTCCGAAGAACAAGGTCGTCGGCATGGCCGGCGTGCTCGACTCGGCCCGCTTCCGCTATTTCCTCGCCGAGGCGCTCGACGTGTCGGTTCAGGACGTTCACGCCATGACGCTCGGCGGCCACGGCGACGACATGGTCCCGCTCGTTCGCCATTCGACGGTCGGCGGCGTGCCGCTGCCCGATCTGGTCAAGATGGGCTGGCTCACGAAGGAAAAGCTGGACGCAATCGTCGATCGCACCCGCAAGGGCGGCGGCGAGATCGTCGCGCTGCTCAAGACGGGCTCGGCCTTCTACGCCCCGGCCTCCTCGGCGATCGCGATGGCCGAATCCTATCTCAAGGATCAGAAGCGCATCCTGCCGATCGCCGCGCATCTGAACGGCGAGTATGGCGTCAAGGACATGTATGTTGGCGTGCCGGCGGTGATCGGCGCGGGCGGCGTCGAGAAGATCGTCCAGATCGACTTCGATGCGGCCGAGAAGGAAATGTTCGCCAAGTCGGTCGCGGCCGTCCAGGGCCTGATCGAGGCCTGCAAGAAGATCGATCCGGCTTTCGCCTGATCCCGGAGAACCAGGCTCCGGCCGGACGCCCCGGCCGGAGTTTTCGCAACGGCTACGTCCCGCGTGAAGAAGTCGCGCGCGAGTGGAGGGGATGTTTCGAATGAATATCCATGAATACCAGGCAAAGGCGGTCCTGAAGGAATTCGGCGCGCCGGTTTCGCGCGGCATCGCCGTGCTCGACGCAAAGGACGCGGAAAAGGCGGCCAAGGAACTCGGCGGCCCGCTGTGGGTCGTGAAGTCGCAGATCCACGCAGGCGGCCGCGGCAAGGGCAAGTTCAAGGAAGCCAGCGCCGGTGAAAAGGGCGGCGTGCGTCTCGCCAAGTCGGTCGAGGATGTCGTCGCCAACGTCAAGCAGATGCTCGGCGCGACGCTCGTCACCATCCAGACTGGCCCGGCCGGCAAGCAGGTGAACCGCCTCTACATCGAGGAAGGCTCCGACATCGCCAAGGAATTCTACCTGTCGATGCTCGTTGATCGCTCGACCTCGCGCATCGCCTTCGTCGTCTCGACCGAAGGCGGCATGGACATCGAGGAAGTCGCGCACAAGACGCCCGAGAAGATCGTCACCTTCTCCGTCGATCCGGCCACCGGCATCCAGGCCCATCACGGCCGCCGCGTTGCGAAGGCTCTCAACCTGCAGGGCGACCTCGCCAAGCAGGCGGGCTCGGTGGTCGAGAAGCTCTATGCCGCCTTCGTCGCGAAGGACATGGAGATGCTCGAGATCAATCCTCTGATCGTCACGACCGACGGCAAGCTGAAGTGCCTCGACGCCAAGGTATCGTTCGACAACAACGCATTGTTCCGTCACCCCGACGTCGCCGCGCTGCGCGACGAGACGGAAGAGGACAAGGCCGAGCTCGAAGCATCCAAATACGACCTCAACTACATCACGCTCGACGGCACGATCGGCTGCATGGTCAACGGCGCCGGCCTCGCGATGGCGACGATGGACATCATCAAGCTCTACGGCGAAAGCCCGGCGAACTTTCTCGATGTCGGCGGCGGCGCCAGCAAGGAGAAGGTCACCGCAGCCTTCAAGATCATCACTGCCGATCCCAACGTGAAGGGGATACTGATCAACATCTTCGGCGGCATCATGAAGTGTGACATCATCGCCGAAGGCGTGATCGCAGCCGTCAAGGAAGTCGGCCTCAAGGTGCCGCTCGTCGTGCGCCTCGAAGGCACGAACGTCGACCAGGGCAAGAAGATCATCAGCGAATCCAAGCTCAACGTGATCCCCGCCGACGATCTGGACGACGCCGCCCAGAAGATTGTGAAAGCCGTGAAGGAAGCCGCCTGATGTCCGTCCTCATCGACAAGAACACCAAGGTCATCTGCCAGGGCTTCACTGGCAAGAACGGCACCTTCCATTCCGAGCAGGCGATCGCCTACGGCACAAAAATGGTCGGCGGTACTTCGCCCGGCAAGGGCGGCGCCACGCACCTCGGCCTGCCTATCTTCGACACTGTCGCGGAAGCGCGCGAGAAGACCGGCGCTGATGCTTCGGTGATCTACGTTCCGCCGCCGGGCGCCGCCGACGCGATCTGCGAGGCGATCGATGCCGAAATCCCGCTGATCGTCTGCATCACCGAAGGCATTCCGGTTCAGGACATGATCCGCGTGAAGCGCTCGCTGATCGGATCGAAGTCGCGTCTGATCGGGCCGAACTGCCCGGGCGTGATGACCGCCGGCGAATGCAAGATCGGCATCATGCCGGGCAATATCTTCAAGCGTGGATCGGTCGGCGTCGTGTCGCGTTCCGGTACGCTGACTTACGAAGCCGTGTTCCAGACGACGCAGGTCGGCCTCGGCCAGACCTCGGCCGTGGGCATTGGCGGCGATCCGGTCAAGGGGACCGAGTTCATCGACATCCTCGAGATGTTCCTGAAGGACGACGAAACTAAGTCGATCATCATGATCGGCGAGATCGGCGGCTCGGCGGAAGAAGACGCGGCGCAGTTCCTGAAGGACGAGGCCAAGCGTGGCCGCAAGAAGCCGACGGTCGGCTTCATCGCCGGTCGCACGGCGCCTCCCGGACGTCGCATGGGCCACGCCGGCGCGATCATCTCCGGCGGCAAGGGCGGCGCGGAAGACAAGATCGCGGCGATGGAATCCGCCGGCATCAAGGTGTCGCCGTCGCCGGCGCGCCTCGGTAAGACGCTCGCGGAACTGCTCAGGGGCTGAGCGGAACCTGGTTGAAGAAGGGTCGGGAAGCGTCCCGACCCTGACACGCGCGGCGAGAGGCGGCGCGGCGCGGCGCGGAAGCTATGTCGGACGTGCGCCGCAAATCCGAAGGAGACCTTGCATGGCCGACAGCGGATCGAACGGCGGCGGCGCTGGCCGCTCCACCCAGAATGCGAATTTCGCTGGAACTTCGTTCCTGTACGGCGGCAATGCGACCTACGTCGCGCAATTGCAGGACGCCTGGGAGAAGAACCCGGCGTCCGTGGCGCCGGAATGGCGCGAATTCTTCGAGACGCTAGGCGACGACAAGGCGGCTGTCGAAAAGAACGCGCGTGGCGCATCCTGGAAACGTCCCAACTGGCCGATCGCTGCGAACGGCGACATGGTCTCCGCGCTGGATGGCGACTGGAGCGCGACCGAGAAGATTCTCGGCGACAAGATCAAGACGAAGGCCGCCGCGAAGGGCGAGGCGCTTTCCGCCGAAGACCTGCATCGCGCCACACGCGACTCCGTACGCGCGATCATGATGATCCGCGCCTATCGCATGCGCGGTCATCTGCATGCCAATCTCGATCCGCTCGGCATCGAGGCGCGCCTCGATCATGAGGAACTGCATCCGTCGAGCTACGGTTTCGACGACGCCGACTACGATCGTAAGATTTTCATCGATCACGTGCTAGGTCTGGAATACGCGACGATCTTCGAGATGCTGGCGATCCTGCGCCGTACCTATTGCTCGACCATCGGCTACGAGTTCATGCACATATCCGATCCGGCCGAGAAGGCCTGGATCCAGGAGCGCATCGAGGGACCGCACAAGGAAATCGCCTTCACCAAGGAAGGCAAGCGCGCCATCCTGCAGAAGCTGGTCGAAGCCGAAGGCTTCGAGAAGTTTCTCGATGTCAAATACACCGGCACCAAGCGCTTCGGTCTCGATGGCGGCGAGTCAATGGTTCCTGCGCTCGAGCAGATCATCAAGCGTGGCGGCGCGCTCGGCGTGAAGGAAATCGTGTTCGGCATGGCCCACCGCGGTCGCCTCAACATACTGTGCCAGGTGATGGGCAAACCGCACCGCGCCCTATTCCACGAATTCAAGGGCGGTTCGTTCCTGCCCGACGAAGTCGAAGGATCGGGCGACGTGAAATATCACCTCGGCGCCTCCTCGGATCGGGAATTCGATTCCAACAAGGTCCATTTGTCGCTGACTGCGAACCCGTCGCATCTTGAAATCGTCGACCCGGTCGTGCTCGGAAAGGTTCGCGCCAAGCAGGACCAGCACAAGTGCACGCGCGACGATCGTCGCGCCGTCATGCCGCTGCTCATACACGGCGACGCGGCATTCGCGGGCCAAGGCGTAGTCGCCGAATGCCTGGGGCTGTCGGGCCTGAAGGGACACCGCACCGGCGGTTCGGTTCACTTCATCATCAACAACCAGATCGGCTTCACGACCTACCCGCGCTATTCGCGGTCGTCGCCCTATCCCTCCGACGTGGCGAAGATGGTCGAGGCGCCGATCTTCCATGTGAACGGCGACGATCCGGAAGCCGTCGTGTTCGCGGCCAAGGTCGCGACCGAATTCCGGATGCGCTTCCAGAAGCCGGTCGTGATCGACATGTGGTGCTATCGCCGCTTCGGTCACAACGAAGGCGACGAACCGGCTTTCACGCAGCCGCTGATGTACCGGAAGATCAGGTCGCACAAGACTTCGCTGGAAATCTACAGCGAGAAGCTGATCGGCGAAGGCATCGTCACGCGTGGCGAGGTCGACAAGATGATGGCCGACTGGCGCCAGCGGCTGGAGGCCGAGCACGAGGCGGGTCAGGCCTACAAGCCGAACAAGGCGGACTGGCTCGACGGCCGTTGGGCGGGCCTGAAGGCCGCCAGCGAAACCACTGACGAGGAGCGCCGCGGCAAGACCGGCGTAACTGTCGATCATCTGAAGATGCTGGGGCTGAAGCTCGCTGAGGTTCCGGAGGGCTTCAACCTCCACCGCACGATTCAGCGCTTTCTCGACAATCGTCGCAAGATGGTCGAGACCGGCCAGAACATCGACTGGGCGATGGCGGAAGCGCTTGCCTTCGCGACCTTCCTGTGGGATGGCCACCGCGTGCGGCTGTCTGGCCAGGATTGCGAGCGCGGCACCTTCTCGCAGCGTCATTCGATGCTGATCGATCAGGAAACGGAGCGCCGCTACGCGCCGCTCAACCATCTGAACGAGGGCAAGCAGGGCAAGTACGAAGTCATCAATTCGATGCTCTCCGAAGAGGCTGTGCTCGGCTTCGAATACGGATATTCTCTGGCGGAGCCCGAAGCGCTGACCCTTTGGGAAGCTCAGTTTGGCGACTTCGCCAATGGCGCGCAGGTTCTGTTCGACCAGTTCATCTCGTCCGGCGAGCGCAAGTGGTTGCGCATGTCCGGCCTCGTCTGCCTGCTGCCGCACGGCTACGAGGGCCAGGGTCCGGAGCATTCGTCGGCGCGCCTCGAGCGCTACCTGCAGATGTGCGCAGAAGACAACATGCAGGTCGCCAATTGCTCGACGCCGGCGAACTACTTCCACATCCTGCGCCGGCAGCTCTATCGCGACATTCGTAAGCCGTTGATTCTGATGACGCCGAAATCCCTGCTGCGTCACAAGCGCTGCGTGTCGAGCCTGAACGAGTTCGGGCCCGATTCCTACTTCCAGCGCTGGATCTCCGACGACGCCGAGCGCCTCGAAGGCGAGAAGATCAAGCTCGTGAAGGACGACAAGATCCGTCGCGTCGTCCTGTGCACCGGCAAAGTCTATTACGACCTCTACGAGGAGCGCGAGAAGCGGGGCATAGACGACGTCTATCTGCTGCGCGTGGAGCAGCTCTACCCGTTCCCGCTCAAGGGACTGGTCGGCGAATTGTCGCGCTTCAAGAAGGCGGATGTCGTGTGGTGCCAGGAGGAGCCCAAGAACATGGGCGCATGGACCTTCGTAGACCCTTATCTCGAATGGGTGCTCGGGCAGGCCGGTTCGAAGGTCAAGCGCGCAACCTATGTCGGCCGCGCCGCCTCGGCGGCGACGGCGACGGGCACGATGTCGCGCCACATGGCGCAGCTCAAAGCATTCCTCGACGAAGCCTTCGCCGCCTGACGCGGCTCATCAGACAAGGGACCGCCCGCGGGCGGAGACGAAGACATGGCGACTGAAATCCGCGTTCCCACACTCGGCGAATCCGTTTCCGAGGCGACAATCGGCAAGTGGTTCAAGAAGCCCGGCGAAGCCGTGAAGGCCGACGAACCGCTGGTCGAACTCGAGACCGACAAGGTGACGCTCGAAGTGAATGCGCCGGCCGCCGGCGTGCTCGCCGAGATCGTCGCGAAGGACGGCGAGACCGTCACGCCCGGCGCGCTGCTCGGCCAGATCGCCGAAGGCGGCGCCGGCGTCGCGACCGCCCCAGCCAAGACGGAAACGCCTGCAGCCAAGGCCGCGCCAGCCGCTCCGGCTCCGGCGAGCGGCGGAAGCGCCATGCCGGCGTCGCCGGCCGCCGCGAAGGTCGCCGCCGACGCGGGTGTCGACGCGAATGCCGTCGCCGGGTCCGGCAAGCGCGGCCAGGTGCTCAAGGGTGACGTACTGGCCCATATCGCCAACCCGCCGGCCGCCACGGCGCCGGCGCCTGTTGCCGCCCGGCCGGCTTCGACGCCTGCAGATGCTTCACGCGAAGAGCGCGTACGCATGACCAAGCTGCGCCAGACGATCGCCCGCCGCCTGAAGGACGCGCAGAACGTCGCCGCCATGCTGACGACGTTCAACGAGGTCGACATGGGCGCGATGATGCAGCTGCGCGCGCAATACAAGGACGTGTTCGAGAAGAAGCACGGCGTGAAGCTCGGATTCATGGGCTTCTTCGTGAAGGCCTGCTGCCAGGCGCTCAAGGAAGTTCCCGCCGTCAACGCCGAGATCGACGGCCAGGACATCATCTACAAGAACTTCTGCCACATCGGCGTCGCCGTCGGCACCGACAAGGGCCTCGTCGTTCCGGTCGTGCGCGACGCCGACCAGATGTCGATTGCGCAGGTCGAAAAGGCGATCGGCGATTTCGGCCGACGCGCCCGCGACGGCAAGCTCGGGATCGAGGACATGCAGGGCGGCACGTTCACGATCTCGAATGGCGGCGTCTATGGCTCGCTCATGTCCACGCCGATCCTCAACGCGCCACAGTCCGGCATCCTCGGCATGCACAAGATTCAGGAACGTCCGATGGTGGTCGGCGGCAAGATCGAAATCCGTCCGATGATGTATCTGGCGATGAGCTACGATCACCGCATCGTCGACGGCAAGGAAGCCGTCACCTTCCTCGTGCGCGTCAAGGAAGGTCTGGAAGACCCGGCGCGTCTGGTTCTCGACCTCTGAGCGGATGGACGGACTTCGAATGGCTTACGATCTCATCGTTATCGGCACCGGCCCCGGCGGCTATGTCTGCGCGATCCGCGCGGCGCAGCTCGGCATGAAGGTGGCCGTTGTCGAAAAGCGCAGGACCCATGGGGGCACTTGCCTCAACGTTGGCTGCATTCCCTCCAAGGCCCTCTTGCACGCGTCCGAAATGTTCGCCGAAGCCGCACACGACCTGCCGGCGCTCGGCGTGATGGTCGGAAAGCCGAAGCTCGATCTTGCCGTTATGATGAAGCACAAGACCGATACTGTCGCCGCCAACGTCAATGGCGTCGCGTTCCTCCTCAAGAAGAACAAGGTCGACGCTTTCTTCGGCCACGGCCGCGTCCTCGGCGCCGGCAAGGTCGAGGTAAAGGCGGAGGACGGTACGACGCAGGTTCTGGAAACGAAGAACATCGTCATAGCCACGGGTTCCGAAGTCGCGTCGCTGCGCGACCGCAACGGCAATCCGATCCCAGTCGATGAAAAGGTCGTCGTATCCTCCACGGGCGCGCTCGAACTCGACGGCGTTCCGAAGAAGTTGGTCGTGGTCGGCGCCGGCGTGATCGGCCTCGAACTCGGCTCCGTCTGGCGCCGCCTCGGCACGGACGTGACGGTGATCGAATATCTCGACCGCATCCTGCCGGGCATGGATTCGGAGATCGTCAAGCAGTTCCAGCGGCTGCTGGAGAAGCAAGGCTTTTCCTTCAAGCTCGCCAGTAAGGTGACGGAAGTAGCGGTAAAGGGCGATGCAGCCAAGGTGACCTTCGAACCGGTTGCGGGCGGCGAAGCGCAGACGATCGACGCCGACCGCGTGCTGATCGCAACAGGACGCGCGCCGTTCACGTCAGGCCTCGGTCTCGAGGAAGCGGGCGTCGCAATGGAACGCGGCCGCGTGGTCATCGACGATCGCTTCGCAACCAGCGTCGCAGGCGTCTATGCGATCGGCGACGTCGTGCGCGGGCCGATGTTGGCGCACAAGGCGGAGGACGAAGGCGTCGCTGTCGCCGAGGTTCTCGCTGGCCAGCACGGTCATGTGAACTACAACGTCATTCCGGGCGTCGTTTACACCAACCCGGAGATCGCCTCGGTCGGCGCGACGGAAGACGATCTGAAGGCCCAGGGCGTCGCCTACAAGGTTGGCAAGTTCCCCCTCACGGCGAATGGCCGCGCGCGCGCCATGCGCAAGACCGATGGCATGGTCAAGATTTTGGCCGATGCCGCTACGGACCGGGTGCTCGGCGCGCATATACTCGGCTTCGGGGCCGGCGAATTGATCGCGGAAGCCTGCGTCCTGATGGAATTCGGTGGTTCGGCGGAAGATCTGGCGCGGACGTGCCACGCCCATCCCACCATGTCAGAAGCGGTCAAGGAAGCGGCTCTGGCGGTCGATAAACGCGCCATTCACGTCTGACGGGCTGACCTTGATTCCATCTTCCGGCCGCGTTTCAGCCGAACTTTCTTAGCAAATGCGAGCGAAGATCGGTCCATGTACCGCTTTTTCGCCCGCGCGTTCTGGACTGCCGCCGCCGCTGCCTTTCTCGTCGAGGCCTGGCTCTGGGACATTCTCGGCGCGGCCATGGCGCGCATCGTCGCTCTGCTACCACTGCAGCCCCTGCGTCGTGCGCTCCAGTCGATCCTGATCAGAACGCCGCCGACCTTCGCTTTCGTGCTGTTTGCGATCCCGGTGCTCGCGATCCTGCCCTTCAAGTTTCTCGGTCTCGCCCTGCTGGCCAACGGCCGGGTGGCCTCGGGTGTCTGTGTCTTCTTCCTGGCCAAGACGATTGGCCTGGGCGTCACGGCGTTCGTGTACCAGATCTGCCAAGAACGGCTGATGCTGCTTGGATGGTTCGTGCGGTCCCGTGACTGGCTGCTCGCATTGCGCGCCTGGGCGCACCGCCAGATGCAGCCGTACGTTCGCGCCTTGCGCGGACTGCGGAAGCGTCTTTTGGCAGGAAGCGCATTGCGCGCGCCTCCGGTCCTGCGCCGATTGCTCCTGCTTCGCGCACGCGCCCGCGGCTTGGCCTGAAATTACGCTTTCGTCCGGGACGCCATCGCGACACCGCCCGCGGTGAGCGCCATCCCCGCGATCTGGAGCGCCGTCAGGTTTTCGCCGAACAGAAAATGCGCCTGCAGCGCGGAGAGCGGCGGAACGAGGAAGATCAGTTGGGCGGAGCGTGAAACTTCGCCGCGGCGGATCAAATAGAGCAGAAGCGCTATCGCGCCGATGGACAGCGCCAGCACCGACCAAGCGAGAACCGCCCAGGCCGTCGGCGTCCAGTTGATACGCATGTCCCCGAAAAAATACGCCGCAGGCAGGCCGGCTGCGAGAGCGCCGACATATTGCAGTGTCGCGACGCTCCGCAGATCGCCAGAGTGAATGTAGCGCTTCTGGTAGAAGGTGCCTGCCGTCACGCCGATCATGGCCACGAAATTGACGCCGATAGGCAGGAGCGCCGCGCGGAGCTGACCGGCGTCGAGTCCGACGAGCTTCGGCGCCAGCACGAGGCAGATGCCGACAAATCCGATTGCGACGCCCATCCATCGCGCCAGTCCGATTCGTTCGCCGACCAGGGCTGGGGCCAGGAAGGCCGTCATGATCGGCTGCGAGGCGGCGATCAGAGCGGATACGGAGGCAGGGACGCCGTGGTCGATCGCCCACCAGACGCCGCCGAGATAGATGGCATGAAGAAGCACGCCAGAAACCAGGGCGTGCGTCCATTCCGCCGCCGATTTCGGCCATTGGGCGCCGGAGGCGAAGGCGAAAACCGCCAGAGCCAGTCCGGCGCAGAGGTAGCGGACGCAAAGAAATGCCAGTGGGTCGGCGAAATCGATCGTGTAGCGGGCGACGATCCACCCCGTGGACCATATAAGCGGGAACAGGATCGGCGCGGTCGTCGCGAGCATCGGGCGCTTCCATTGCGCCGGGGGCTGGCGGGCGCGGGCGGGGAATGCGATTCTTTTAGCGATTGCGGCTGCGAGCGGAAATCATGCGTCGGGTCTGGCGGGTATTCTATGACGCATGGATGCGGTTCGCCGAGGACGACGGCTGGGCGATCGCCAGCCATATCGCCCTGTCCGGCCTCACCTCGATGTTTCCGTTCTTGATCCTCGTGGGTGCGCTGACCGGTTTCGTCGGCTCGCCCTCGCTGGCGGCGCAGGCGACGCGGCTGGTGTTCGATACCTGGCCGACGCAGGTCGCCGGCCCGATCGCCGAAGAAGTGTCGAACGTGCTGACGCGCCCGCGCACCGGGGTAGCCGCCATCGGCGCGGCGCTGGCCCTGTATTTTGCTTCCAGCGGCGTCGAGGCCGTACGCGTGGGCCTCAACCGCGCCTACGGGATGCGGGAGCTACGTCCATGGTGGTTGCTACGGTTGGAAAGCATTCTCTATGTGCTCGTCGCCGCCGTGGCGTTGATCGCCTTCACCTTCCTCGTGGTGCTGCAGCCGGTCGTCTGGGCCCGGGCGCTTGCGTTCCTGCCTCACCTAGCGGAAGTCGAATCGTCGTTCACATTGTTCCGGCTGGGCACGATCACGCTCGCGCTGTTCGTCACGCTCGTGCTCGGTCACAAGTACCTGCCGACAGGCAGGCGCAGTTTCGGAGAGATCATGCCGGGCATCCTACTGACCGGGATACTGTGGCTCGCCTTCGGCGAAGGCTTCGGCTTCTACCTCAGCCGCTTCTCGCAGAATTACATCACCACCTATGCAGGCCTGGCTTCGGTCATGATCGCTCTCGTGTTTCTCTACACGCTCGCCGCCATCTTCGTGTTCGGCGGCGAATTCAACGCAGCGATTCTGCGCGCCCGCATCGCCGCGCGGGCGCGCAAGGCGGAAAAAGAAAAAGCCGGCGCGCGTACGGGCGAGCCGGCTTCTTCCTGAAAGGGATCAGATCACGCCGACGTACGCGCCTCGATCACGTCCTCGATCGTCCGCAGGCCGGGTTTAGGTGAATTGACCAGCACAGCCATGTTGCCCGGCGCATGCTGGTTTTTCCACATTTTCATGTGCGCCAGCGGGATCTTGTCCCACGGGAAGACCTCCGACATGCAGGGATCGACGCGGCGGTCCAGCACGAACTTGTTCGCGGCCGACGCCTGCTTGAGATGCGCGAAATGCGAACCCTGGATCCGCTTCTGCCGCATCCACACGTAGCGCGCATCGAAGGTCAGGTTGAAGCCGGTCGTACCAGCGCAGAATACGACCATGCCGCCGCGCTTCACGACGAGGCAAGACAGAGGGAAGGTGGACTCGCCGGGGTGTTCGAACACCATGTCGACGTCCTTTTTCCCGGTGATGTCCCAGATCGCCTTGCCGAAACCGCGGGCGGCCTTGGTCCAGGCGTTGAACTCCGGCGTGTTGACCTTCGGCAATTGTCCCCAGCAGCCGTCGAAGTCCTTGCGGTTGATGACGCCTTTCGCGCCGAGGCTGAGGACATATTCGCGCTTGGATTCATCTGAAATGACACCGATCGCGTTGGCGCCGGCGGCGGCGCAGAGCTGCACGCCGAACACGCCGAGACCCCCGGAGGCGCCCCAGATCAGCACGTTGTCGCCGGGCTTCAGCCGATGCGGCTCGTGGCCGAACAGCATGCGGTAGGCGGTCGCCAGCGTCAGCGTGTAGGAAGCGGATTCTTCCCAGGTGAGGTGCTTGGGCCGCTCCATGAGCTGGCGATCCTGAACGCGGCAGAATTGCGCGAAGGACCCGTCCGGCGTCTCGTATCCCCAGATGCGCTGCGAAGACGAGAACATCGGGTCGCCGCCGTTGCACTCCTCGTCGTCGCCGTCGTCCTGGTTGCAGTGGACGACCACTTCGTCGCCGACTTTCCACCGCTTCACCTTGGAACCGACTGCCCACACTATGCCGGAGGCGTCGGATCCCGCGATATGGAACGGCTGCTTGTGGCCGTCGAGCGGCGAAATGGGCTCGCCGAGCGCCGCCCAGACGCCATTGTAGTTGACGCCGGCAGCCATCACGAGGACGAGCACGTCGTGGCTGTCGAGCTGCCAGGTCGGCACGACCTCGAGCTGCATGGCGGTTTCGGGGGGACCGTGGCGTTCCTTGCGGATCGTCCACGCGTGCATTTTCGCCGGAACGTGGCCCAGCGGCGGGATTTCGCCGATGTCGTACAGGTCCTTAATTTCGGCCTGGCTGCCCTGGCCCCCGCCTTCGACAAGCTTGAGTCCGCTCACCTGCCTGCTCCCTCTTTAAGACCTAACCGGATCGTGCATCTTACCTGTTTCGCTGCATTGCACTATAGGAATTGCGCCGCAATGCAAGATCGTTCATGAATGAACGATCGGGAATTCCCTTTTTATGGCGCGGCTCTCGGTTTTTTCAATGGCCCCGCGATTCCGGGGGAAGGATTGCCGGGGCATCGATCGACCGGTTAGGGATGCGTCAAGGCGCTTGCGAGGCTGACATGAGCGACAGGACTTCGGCGAAAGACAAACCCTGGATTTTCCGTACCTATGCCGGTCACTCGACCGCCGCGGAATCGAACAAGCTGTACAAGGGCAATCTGGCCAAGGGGCAAACCGGCCTGTCCATCGCCTTCGATCTGCCCACACAGACCGGCTACGATTCGGATCACCCGCTGGCGCGCGGCGAAGTCGGCAAGGTCGGGGTGCCGGTATCGCATCTCGGCGACATGAAGACGCTGTTCGACGGGATACCCATCGCGCAGATGAACACGTCGATGACCATCAACGCGACCGCTCCGTGGCTGATGGCGCTCTACATCGCCGCCGCCGACGAACAGGGCGCGCCGCGATCCGTCCTGCAGGGCACGACGCAGAACGACATCATCAAGGAATATCTGTCGCGCGGCACCTACGTGTTTCCGCCGGCGCCGTCGCTGCGCCTGACGCGCGACATGATCCTCTTTACGACGTCGGAAGTTCCCAAATGGAATCCGATGAACGTCTGCTCCTATCATCTGCAGGAAGCCGGCGCGACGCCGGTGCAGGAGCTTTCATACGCGCTGGCGACCGCCGTCGCCGTACTCGACACGGTGAAAGCCGCGGGCGTCAGCGAAAGGGAATTCGAGGACGTCGTCGGCCGCATCTCGTTCTTCGTCAACGCCGGCATGCGCTTCGTCACCGAACTCTGCAAGATGCGGGCGTTCACCGAACTCTGGGACGAAATCACGCGCGACCGCTACGGCGTAAAAAACGAGAAGATGCGGCGCTTCCGTTATGGCGTGCAGGTGAATTCGCTCGGCCTCACCGAGCAGCAGCCGGAAAACAACGTCTATCGCATCCTGCTCGAGACGCTGGCCGTCGTCCTGTCCAAGAACGCGCGTGCGCGCGCTGTGCAATTGCCAGCCTGGAACGAGGCGCTTGGCCTGCCGCGGCCTTTCGACCAGCAATGGTCGCTGCGCATGCAGCAGATTCTCGCCTATGAAACCGACCTCCTCGAATACGGCGACATCTTCGACGGCAGCGCCGAGATCACGCGCAAGGTCGAGGAACTGAAGCAGGCGGCGCGCGAGGAGCTCGCCGCCATCGACGCGATGGGCGGCGCGATCGCCGCGATCGACACAGGTTACATGAAATCAAAGCTGGTGGAGTCGAACACCCGGCGTCTGGAATCGATCGAGAAGGGCGAACAGACGGTCGTCGGCGTGAACCGCTTCAAGGAAACCGAGCCCTCGCCGCTGACAGCCGGAGAGGGTGCGATCATGGTCGTTCCGGAGCACGTCGAGGCGGAGCAGATCGCTCGCCTCGAGGCATGGCGCGCCCAGCGCGACCCAAAGGCGGTCGCGAATGCCATCGCAGATCTTCGCTCCGCGGCCAGCGAGGGCCGCTCCGTCATGGAGCCCTCGATCGCCGCCGCCAAGGCCGGCGTCACGACCGGCGAATGGGGCCAGGCCTTGCGCGAAATCTTCGGCGAATATCGCGCCCCGACCGGCGTCGGGCGCGCCGCGCGCCAGACCGGCGGCGAGATCGCCAGCGTGCGCACCGAAGTCGAGCGCGTTTCGCAGAAGCTCGGCCGTCGTATCAAGTTCCTCGTCGGCAAGCCGGGGCTCGACGGCCATTCCAATGGCGCCGAGCAGATCGCCGTGCGCGCCCGCGATTGCGGCATGGAGGTCGTCTATGAGGGCATCCGCCTGACGCCGGCCGAGATCGTCAATGCGGCGCTGGAGGAAGGCGTTCATTGCGTCGGCCTGTCTATACTCTCGGGATCGCACGTGCCGCTGGTGAAGGACGTGATGTCCCGCATGCGCGACGAGGGCCTGTTGGACGTCCCGGTCGTCGTTGGCGGCATCATCCCGCCGGAGGATGCGCGCATGCTGAAACAGGCCGGAGTCGCCGCTGTCTACACGCCGAAGGACTTCGACCTGAACGCCATTATGTCCGACATCGTCAGGATCGTCGGCGGCGAGCGCGGCAAGGCGGCGTGAAGCCGATATGGTTAGCAGACCGTAAACCAGTAACGGCCTAGAGTTCGGCCGCGCGATCAAACACATGGATTGACCGATGGCATCTGCCTGCACGGCCGGACTTGATACGGGCTTCATCGAACTCGGATACGCCAAGGTCGCCGTCCTCGGCGTCGTCCAAGGCATCACCGAACTCTTGCCAATCTCGTCGACGGCGCACATGCGCATCGTGCCCGCATTGCTCGGCTGGCGGGATCCCGGTTCGGCCTTCTCCGCCGCCATGCAGGCGGCGGCGCTGGCGGCCGTCATCAGCTACTTCTGGAGCGACGTGCGCGGACTGATCTTCGGTTCGATCGGCGCCGTCGTGCGGCGCGACTTCAAGGACTGGAATTTTCGATTCGCGCTCTGGATCGTCCTCGCCACCATCCCGATCGTTGTCCTCGGCGTCCTGCTTTCGCCGCTCCTCAATGCCTGCAACACGCCGCTGCGCAGCCTGCCTGTCATCGGCATTTCGATGATCACGCTCGCGGTGATACTTGCGATCGCCGAATTCTACTGCGACCACTCGCGCCGTTTCGACCAGCTCAACCTCAAGGACGCGTTGATCGTAGGCATCGCGCAATGCGGCGCGCTCATTCCCGGCGTGTCGCGCTCGGGCTCGACGCTGACCGCCGCCATGTTCCGCGACCTGAACCGTGAGGACGCGGCGCGCTTCTCGTTCCTGCTGGGCCTGCCCGCCATTGCGGGCGCCGGGCTGAAGGAGTTTCACGAACTCTACAAGGCGCACCTCGACCTGCATGGCTGGATGATTCTCGGCGTCGGGCTGGTCGTCGCCTCGATCTCGGCCTTTGTCGCGATCTGGGGCCTGCTTCGCATTCTGGAAAAATTCTCGGCCTGGCCCTTCGTGATCTATCGCGCGTTGATCGGCATAGTCCTGCTGGTCGGCGCGGCGACCGGATTCCTGACCTGATCGCGATCGAGACAACGTCACAGAAAAGGGCGGCCCAGGCCGCCCTTTCTTTTTTGCCTTGGCATAGGATTCTTACGCGCCTTTCGGGAAGGTCACGACTGTCCCGCCCTCCGGCTCGTCGTTCGCGGCTTCCGCCGCGCCGATCGCCTTGCCGTTGATCGTGACGCCGGCCGGGCTCGCAGAGATCGCGACATTCTCGCCGTCGCCGACATCGCCGGCGAGAATCAGTTCCGCCAGCGGATCCTGCACGGCCTTCTGGATCACGCGCTTCAGCGGGCGCGCGCCATAGGCGGGATCGTAGCCCTTGTCCGCCAGCCATGACCGCGCCTTGCCGTCCAGCGACAGGGCGATCTTGCGATCCTCGAGCAGCTTGCCGAGCCGCGCGAACTGGATGTCGACGATCGCGCCCATGTCCGACCGACGCAGCCGGTGAAACAGGATGATCTCGTCGACACGGTTCAGGAACTCCGGCCGGAAGTGCGACCGCACGACCTGCATGACTTCGTTCTGCACCGCGCTCGAATCTTCGCCTTCCTTCTGCATGACCAGGAATTCCGCGCCGAGGTTCGACGTCATGATGATCAGCACGTTGCGGAAGTCGACGGTGCGGCCCTGGCCATCCGTGAGCCGTCCATCGTCCAGGACCTGGAGAAGCACGTTGAAGACGTCCGGATGCGCCTTCTCGATTTCGTCGAACAGCACGACCTGGTAAGGCCGGCGACGAACCGCCTCCGTCAGCGCACCGCCTTCCTCATAGCCGACATAGCCCGGAGGCGCGCCGATCAGGCGCGAAACCGAATGCTTTTCCATGTATTCGGACATGTCGAGACGAACCATCGCCGTTTCGTCGTCGAACAGGAAGCGTGCCAGCGCCTTGGTCAACTCCGTCTTGCCGACGCCGGTCGGTCCGAGGAACATGAACGAGCCGATAGGCCGGTTCGGATCCTGGAGGCCTGCGCGGGCGCGACGAACTGCTGTGGAGACTGCGCGCACCGCTTCCTTCTGACCGACGACGCGCTTGCCGAGTTCCTCCTCCATGCGGAGCAGCTTGTCCTTCTCGCCTTCCAGCATCTTGTCGACCGGCACGCCGGTCCAGCGCGACACGACCTGCGCCACGTGATCGGGCGTGACCGCTTCCTCGACCAACGCCGAAGCGGTGCTCGTCTCGGCGTCGGCAAGTTTTCTTTCGAGATCGGGGATCACGCCATAGGCCAGTTCACCGGCCTTCTGGTATTCGCCGCGACGCTGCGCCTGCGCGAGATCGTTTCGTGCGGCTTCGAGTTGCTCCTTCAGCTTCTGGGCCGCGCCGAGCTTGTCCTTTTCGGCGCGCCAGCGCTGCGTGAGCGCTGCCGACTTCTCCTCGAGTTCGGCCAGTTCGCCCTCGAGTTTCGTCAGACGGTCCTTCGAAGCGCGGTCGCTTTCCTTCTTGAGCGCCTCCTGCTCGATCCTGAGCTGGATGATGCGGCGATCGAGTTCGTCGAGTTCTTCTGGCTTCGAATCGACCTGCATACGCAGGCGCGAGGCGGCTTCGTCGACCAGATCGATCGCCTTGTCCGGCAGGAACCGGTCCGCGATGTAGCGATTGGAGAGCGTCGCAGCCGCCACCAGCGCCGCGTCGGTGACGCGCACGCCGTGGTGTAGCTCGTATTTCTCTTTCAGGCCGCGCAGGATCGAAATTGTGTCCTCGACCGTGGGCTCGGACACGAACACTGGCTGGAAGCGGCGTGCGAGCGCTGCGTCCTTCTCGACGTGCTTGCGGTATTCGTCGAGCGTCGTCGCGCCGATGCAATGCAATTCACCGCGCGCTAGCGCCGGCTTCAGCAGGTTGGAGGCGTCCATCGCGCCATCCGCCTTGCCGGCGCCGACGAGCGTGTGCATCTCGTCGATGAACAGGATCACCCCGCCTTCCGCGGCGGTGACCTCGTTCAACACTGCCTTCAGGCGCTCCTCGAATTCGCCGCGATATTTCGCGCCGGCGATCAGCGCGCCCATGTCGAGCGCGAGCAGCTTCTTGTCCTTGAGCGATTCCGGAACGTCGCCATTGACGATCCGCAATGCCAGACCCTCGGCAATCGCCGTCTTGCCGACACCGGGCTCGCCGATCAGCACGGGATTGTTCTTCGTGCGGCGCGACAGCACCTGCACCGTCCGGCGAATTTCCTCGTCACGGCCGATCACCGGATCGAGCTTGCCGGCACGCGCCGCCTCGGTCAGGTCGCGAGCATATTTCTTGAGCGCGTCATAGGCGTTTTCCGCCGAGGCGCTGTCGGCCGTGCGGCCCTTGCGCAAATCCTCGATCGCGCCATTCAACGCCTGCGCGTTGACGCCGGCCTTTTCCAGAATCTTTGCCGATTCGGAGCCTTTTTCCATCGCCAGCGCGAGCAGCAGGCGCTCGACGGTCACGAACGAATCGCCGGCCTTCTGGGCGATCTTCTCGGCGTTGTCGAACAGCCGGGCCGTCGTCGGCGCGAGATAGAGCTGACCGGCCCCGCCGCCCTGCACTTTGGGCAGCTTGGACAGCGCCAGTTCGACCTGCTGAAGCGCGTCGCGCGAACGTCCGCCGGCGCGATCGATCAGACCTGCGGACAGGCCCTCGGGATCGTCCAGCAGGACTTTCAGAATGTGCTCGGGGATGAACTGCTGGTGCCCTTCGCGGACGGCCAGCGACTGCGCGGATTGAACAAAGCCCCGCGCGCGCTCGGTGTATTTCTCGATATTCATTTGCCCTCCTGCCCGCGGGCGGGCCCCGAAGCGGCGCGACCACGGCGATACTCACGATGCGGCCCCATGCGGCGGCCGTCATCGCAGATTTAGGAAGGCATATCGATTTCGTACAGGGCGCCGCAGCCCGGCTGCGACGCTTTCGCGCGCTTATTCGCCCTCGGACTCGTCGCCCGATCCGCCGCTGAACTCGCCGTTTTCCCCTCCGGCGCCTACCAGACCGGCCGGCCGGCCGCGGCGGCGGCGGCGCGGCCGCAGGTGATAGCCGCCGGCCTCCCGCTGTTCGTCGGTCTCTGCGCCGGCGACAAGGTCGGGCTGCGGGGCGTCGCTCGGCATGGGTCGCGGCGGGGCCGTGATGAAAGCCGGAAGGCCCACGGGCTCGGCGGCAGGCGCCGCCTCCCCGACCGGGCGCTCGACCTGCTCGGCCGGACGCTGATCCCGGAACCGGCGATTGTCCCTGTTGTCACGGCCATCCCTGTTGTCGCGACCATTGAAGCCCTGCTGGCCCTGGTTGCGATCCTGATAGGGACGCTCGTGCCGCGGCGGCCGATCCTGCTGGCCTTGCGGCCGCTCCGGATTGAACTGCTGGGGCGGGCGCTCCTGGTAGGGTTGCGGCTGCTGGCCCTGCTGGAATTGCGGCTGGGGAAGACGCTCTGCGACCGACGCGAACCGGTCATTGATGACGTCTTCCTCGTCCTCGTCGTATTCGACTTCGGCGGCTGGCCGAGGCAACCCGTTCTGCTGGTTGAATTGCGCCTGCTGGGCGGCTTGGGCCGAGGCGATCAGCCGGTAATAGTGCTCGGCATGCTGGAGGTAACTCTCCGCCATGACCGGATCGCCGCTGGATTGGGCGTCGCGGGCGAGCTGCAGATATTTCTCGGCAATATGCTGAGCGGTGCCCCGCACCTTCACGTCCGGACCGTTCGATTCATAGGAACGCGTCAGGGGGTTGGGGCCCTTCCGGTTGCCGTTCCGGCCGCGCATTCTCTTGTTCTGACCAGGCCTCATCGAAGATCCTTGACTGTAGGGACGTCCCGTCCGAGCTGTTATCACCGGCCTGCGGGACGCATCACGCCACGCCTCGGGAATTGCCCCGAGGCTTCGAGCGGCGATCTATGGTCCAGCGGGCGCAATCGAGATTTTTGGATCCGTGCGTTCGAACAGAGCGAACCCGGGCGGCGTTGGCGAATCCGCCAACCGATGCGACTACACCCTTGCATGGACACATTAACGGATTCGCGTCTTAGACGCCTGATCCGGACCAATGCGAGAGAGGCGAAAGCTTCTGGCCCGACCGACCGATCACCTCTGGAACGATCGTCTTCGCTGACCCTTCTTAGTCGGTTTCCCGGCCGCCGCCAAGAGGCGCGAGGCCACGTGAAGGAAATCACATTTGGCGTGGCGTCACGGCAACGCTCAGGCTGACCGAAAGGCGATTGCACGTTCATGACCGCCAAGGTCGCGTTCGACGCCTTGCGTGATCAAACCCGAGGCTCCCGCGAGCTTTTCGACATCGAATCGCTGACCTGCGCCTATCTCCACGATCAGCAGGCCTGTGGCTCCCAGTAGATCCGCCGCATGTCCGAAAATCTGCTGGTAGGCATCCAGACCGTCGGGGCCGCCATCCAGCGCCATATGGGGATCGTGTGAACGCACCTCCACCGGCAAGCCGGAAATGTCTGCGGATCGAATGTAGGGGGGATTGGAGACGACCAGGTCGAACCCTTTCACCAATGCCTGCCCCCAAATGCCGCGGACAACACAGGAGCGCGCGCCCAGGCCGCACCGTTCCAGATTTTCGGAGGTCGCAACGCAGGCTTTTGGCGAAAGGTCGACAGCCACGCCGAAAGCGCGATGGTATTCGCTCAGAAGGGCGCACAAGAGGGCGCCGGACCCGCTCCCGAGATCGAGGACGGACCGAGGCGGGACGCCGGCCAGAAGGCGCTTTGCGAGACGGACGACGGTCTCGGTGTCGGCGCGCGGGTCGAGAACGTCTGGACGAACCGCGAGATCGACGCTCCAGAATGGCCGGCGACCAATGATCCTGCTCGCCGGTTCCCCGGCGGCGCGACGCGCCGCGAAATCGGAAAGGATGCTGGCCTCTTCGGGCGCGAGAACGACGTCTGGCTCCCGCAACAGCGCCAGGGCGTCGAGCTTGCAGGCCGCCAAAGTGAGGCTGCGCGCTTCTTCCAGAGCCTCGCCGATGTCAGCCGAACGAAGATGGTCGCGGACGGTCAGAACGGCGCCTTGTCTGGTCGCGCCGACGAGGCCCTGCAATTCGGCTTTCGACATGTTGGAGGGTCGATCGTTTCCGGCGCGCCGTGCGCCATGTGCATCGCTGAAGCGCGGCAGAGATATCCGTTCGCGCGGCCGAATAAAACAGCCAGAAAGAAAAAGGGCCGGTCAACAACGCGACCGGCCCTTTGACGCGCACCCCGAAAAAGTGGCCCGATCCATCAGACGCCCGGGGGGCTGGGGGGCTGACGAAATCCGGACGCTCGACGAATCGGGCCTCGAGGCAACGGTCACATGCTGGCGGGACAGTCCGGCGAGGCGAGGGCCGGAATCCGGCAAAACAATGGCTTACCTATTTGTAATGTGAGACTTGCCGTTCTGCCGGGTTCATAGGAACATCCGATGCGGAGCGGCTCATGGCGGAAATGGAACCGGCTGATTCACAGCGTACGGGCGGCGAGGTCGTCGCCCTGAATTTCCAGCGCCCAAACCCAAAACCCGTCTCATTCGAACGGCGCGAGCTTCAGCTTATCTTGAACGTGTATGGCCGCCGTGTCGCCGAAGGCGAGTGGCGGGACTACGCGATCGACTTCAGCGTATCGAAAGCCGTTTTCTCGATTTTTCGCCGCACGTCGGAAACGCCGCTCTTCACCATTGAGAAGACGCCGGCGCATGCGCGACGACAAGGCGCGTATTCCGTCGTCGCCGCCGATGGCCGCACCCTGAAGCGCGGCCATGATCTCGAGCGCGTTCTGGGCGTCTTCGAAAAGAAGCTCAGGCTCGTGACCTGAAACGAAAACGCCCCGCCGAAGCGGGGCGCAATCTGCGATCTCCAGGGGACCCCTGTCAGTCGTTGCGGCTGCCCGTGAGCGACAGGATGGACTGGAAGATGTTCACGAAGTCGAGATAGAGCATCAGCGCGCCGTTCACGGACTTCTTGGTGGCGGTCTCGTAGTCGTCGGAGGCGTAGTACATCTCCTTGATCGACTGCGTATCCCAAGCAGTCAGACCCGCAAAGATCAGCACCGACAGGATCGACAGGCCGAACTGCATCGCCGAGCTCTGGACGAACATGTTCACCAGGCTGGCGATGATCAGGCCGATCACGCCCATAACCAGAAACGAGCCGAACGCCGACAGGTCACGACGCGTCGTGTACCCGTAGAGACTG
Source organism: Beijerinckiaceae bacterium (assembly GCA_046349215.1). Taxonomy (GTDB): domain Bacteria; phylum Pseudomonadota; class Alphaproteobacteria; order Rhizobiales; family Beijerinckiaceae; genus JAJXWB01. Next base: position 721,091 of record JAXMCV010000003.1, on the reverse strand, counting down.
AGGCCGCCGAACGTCGCCGCGGTGATGAAGAACGCGCGCGCCACCGACTCGCCCGTAAACACGAGCAGCAGCGTCGATAGCGACAGCCCCATCACCGCCGCGAAAGCGATGAACATGTTGCGCGCTGCCGCAGCGGACATGCGATGGATGTTGAACGAGAAGATGAATACGAACGCCAGCGGCGCCAGCATCACCAGCCACTTCACCGGCGACTGGTACAAGGTCTGGCCAAGCGGCGTCAGCGCCATTTTGCCCGCGACTGTCGTCGTGGTCGTCAGCATCTTGGCGCCGTACGCCACGAGGCCGGTCACGCCCAAACCCAGTGTCATGTAGTTGTAGACGCCGAGCATGTAGCTGCGCAGACCCTGATCGATCTCCGTTGCGCCGGCCCGGCCTACGCTCGCGCCCCAGCGGAGGCCAGCGTTTCGGTCATAGTCGGACATTGAATTTTCTCCCCCTGCGGAAAGCGGGCCGCAGACCCGGTTGCGCCGCTCGCGCGGTCGTCACAGTCGAGAAATATGGGAGGAGCCGCCTTTAAACACAAGCGCGAGATTATTAAGGGTTTTTCACAATTCGCGCAGCGTCCGCGCGGGTTTCTCGCCCAGAACCCGCCATGTGGCGACAAGACCGAGCGCAACCGTGGTTGCGCAACCGAGGCCAGCGACGGCCAGGACGGGTCCGGCTTCGAGATGGAAATCGAGCGACATCAGCCGGGTCACGACGAGCCACGCCGCGAGGCCGCCAGCCAGGATGGCGAAGAGAGAGGTCGCCACGCCGAGGGCCAGGAACTCCAGCAGGAACGCGCGGATCAGCAATCCGCGCGCGGCGCCGAGGGTTCTGAGGATCATGGCGTCATAGAGCCGTTTCCGCATGCCGGCGGCCAGGGCCCCGCCCAGAACCAGCAGCGCGGTCGAGATCGTCACGGCCGAGGCGGCGCGGACCGCGGCCGAAAGTTTACCTACGAGCGTCAGGGCCTGGTCGAGAGCCTCCCGCACGCCCAGCGCCGTGACGCCGGGGTAGGCGCGCGCCACGTCCCGCACCAGCGCAGCGTCCTGCCGCGCAACGCCGTCGGGCGGCGTCAGCGCGAACAATTCGCTGTGCGGCGCGCCCGCGAATGTCGAGGGCGAGAAAACCAGCACGAAATTGATCCCGAAGCTGCGCCAGTCAACGCGCCTCAGATTGGAGAGCCGGGCTGCAATGATCCGCCCCGCGACGTTGACCGCGATCGAGTCGCCTATTTTCAGGCCGAGTCCTCGAGCGATATCCGCATCCATCGACACCAGCGGCGGACCCGCATAGTCGGCGGGCCACCATTCCCCCTCGACGACCTGCGATCCTTCGGGCGGCCTGGCTGAATAGGTGATCCCGCGGTCGCCTTCCAGGACCCATGCCGCGTTGCTGTCCGCCTTGACTTCCTCCGAACGCCGCTCGCCGATGCGGACGATGCGTCCCCGTAGCATCGGGACCGCCTCGATCCTGTCGCCGGGGCGACGTTGCGCAATGAACGCGCGAAATGCGTCGGCCTGACTGCTTTGTACGTCGACGAAGAAGAAATCCGGCGTGCGCCCTGGCTGCCCCTGGGCAAGCTGACGCCGGATGTTCCCGTCGACAGCAACAATGGCGACCAGCAATGTCAGTCCGAGGCCGAGCGACGTCACCACGGGGGTTGTCACTGCGCCCGGTCGCCGGATATTGCGCAGGGCGAGGCGCAACGAGAGACGAGGACCGTCCGGCGCAAGCGCCGCGGCCCTCGAAATGCCGAACGCCACGACGCGCAGGATGATCCCCGAAAGCAGAACCCCCGCCATCGCCGCAAGCGCGATCTTGCGTTCGGATGACGAGACCGCGACGAAAAGGACCAGCGCCGCAAAGCAGCACACGGCAAGCACGGCATAGCGCGCACGCAGGCGGCCCCTTGTTTCGGAAGTGGCGAGCCGGAACAGCGTGGCGACAGGAGTCTCGTGCGCGCGTCCGACTGGCGCGGCGACGAATGCGGCGCTGACCAGCAAACCCGTGAGAATTCCGGCAAAAAGCGAACCGGGCGCCACAACCGGCTCGAACGGCAGGTCCAGCGCCGAACCGATAGGACCGCCGGCGAGAAGGGGAATCAGCGCGCCGACGAGCGCGCCACCCAACGAGCCGAGCATCGCGATCGCCATCATTTCGAGAAAGAGGGTCTGGAAGATCAGGGAGCCGCTCGCGCCGATGGCCTTCAGGACGGCGATCGATTCGCGTTTGCGGTCTACAAACGCCACGACAGCGCCGGCGATCCCGATGCCTCCCGCGATGAGCGAGACGACGCCGATCAAAGCCATGAATTGGGAAAAGCGTTCGACATTGCGCGTGAGTTGCGGCGACACGTTCGAACGTGTGCGGACATCCCAGCCGGATGTCGGAAATTTCGCGATGGCGTCCTTTGCGAGACTTTCGATGGAGTCCTGACTCGCCGTCTCGGGAAGGGCGACCCGAGCGGTCCAGCGTATCAGCGAAGCGGCGTTGCTTAGCCCCGCCGCCGCAAGTCCACCCTTTGAGATGATGACTCGTGGCCCGAATCCGACGCCGGTTGCTATCCGATCCGGTTCGCTCCGGATCTGACCGCGCAATTCGAAATCTCCAGCGGCGATTCGAAACCGATCGCCAACCTTGAGCGCCAGGCGATCCATGAGAGCGACGTCCGCCAGAGCCCCGTGAGGGCCGCCAATGGACTCGAGCGCACCGGCGATGGGAAGCCGCGGATCGACGTCAAGAGCTCCTGTCAATGGGTACGACGAATCAATGGCCTTCAATTCGACAGTAGACGCGTCGACAGCCGTACTCGCCGTGGCGCGCAAGGTGGCTATTTCGGAAACGCGCCCCCGGCTCGACAGCCAGTCGCGCTCGTCGCTGTCAAGCGGGCGTTGGCTACGACTGAATGCGATGTCTCCGCCGAGCAGGACGCGTCCCTGCCTGGCAAAGGAGGTAAGCAGCGAATTGGCGACCGCGTCGACGCCCACGATGGCTGCGACGCCGATACAAACGCAGGCCAGGAAAATGCGAAAGCCACGCAGACCGCCGCGGAGATCTCGCGCGGCGAGGCGCACAACGAGCGACAATCGCGACATCATGGGGCGACGCTTTGCGCCAAGCGCCCCGGCAAGGACTCGACCAATCCGGACCGCATGCTGACGACGGCGTCGCATTTTGTCGCCAAGCCGGCGTCGTGCGTCACCATGATCAGCGTGGAGCCTTTGCGCACACGCTGGGTAAGGAGAAGATCGACAATCTGCGCGCCGGTGCTCTCATCGAGATTCCCCGTCGGTTCGTCCGCAAGCACGAGTTCTGGATCGTTGACGAGCGCTCTCGCTATGGCCACGCGCTGCTGTTCGCCACCTGAGAGTTGAGAGGGATAATGTGATGCGCGCGAGGCAAGTCCAACCATTTCCAATTCGCACGTCGCGCGACCGAAAGGGTCTTCGACGCCTGCGAGCTCGAGCGGGATTGCTACGTTTTCGAGCGCCGTCATCGTTGGCATTAGATGGAAGGACTGGAAGACGATCCCGACCTTTTCGCGCCTGAAGGTGGCCAATGCATCTTCGTCGAGGCTTTCGATTCGTTGCCCGGCGATCGTGATCGAACCCGAATCGACGCGCTCCAGGCCCGCGAGCGCCATGAGCAACGTCGACTTCCCACAACCCGACGGCCCGATGATCGCAGTGGCCTTCCCCCTTTCGAAGTTGAGCGTTATGCCTTTGAGTACATCGACACGCGTTGCGCCGGAGCCGAGGCTCAGCCTCAGGTCGACGAGAGACGCAGCCGGCGCACCGCTTTCGGCAATAGAGGTCTTCATTGTCCTTCTTGCATTCTGTTCGTTACCGCTTCCGGCTCCCGGGAAGTCGTCAGTCGACAGATGGGGGGCGAATGGGATGGATACAATTCATCCTCGCAATGTTGATCCTTGCGCCCGCATCGGTCGTCCACGCCCGTCAGATCCAGATTGTCGCTTTGGGCGACAGTCTGACCGCCGGTTTCGGCCTGCCTGATTCGGCTGCTTTTCCAAACGTTCTACAGCGACGGCTCAAAGAAAAGGGCTTCGATGTCTTGATCAGCAATGCCGGCGTTTCGGGCGACACGACGGCCGGCGGTCTCGCCCGCCTCGAATGGTCGACCCCGGCTGGAACAGATCTCGTTATCGTGGAGCTCGGCGCAAACGATATGCTTCGAAACCTGCCGCCTTCTGCCGCGCGCGCGAATCTCGATGCCTTACTCTCAAATTTGCACGATCGTCGCATAGCGACCGTGCTGGCCGGGATGAATTCGCTTGCCAATTGGGGCGACCGGTACCGGCAGGAATTCGAAAGCATTTATCCGGATCTCTCCAGGAAATACGTGGTCCCTCTCTACCCGTTCTTTCTCGAAGGCGTGACGGGCCGGCCCGAATTGATGCTTCCAGACGGCCTGCATCCCAATGCAAAGGGAGTCGAGCGGATCGTCGAAGGGTTCCTGCCGTTTATCGAGCCGGTTCTGATCGACCGATTTGGCCCTCCCGCCGCGTCCGCGACCAGCAAGTGACGGGAACGAGATGCCGCGCCTTTTCACAGGATTGGAAATCCCACCGCACGAAACCCGCGAGCTTGCCGCATTGCGCGGCGGACTGCCGGGCGCGCGCTGGGTGGAACCGGAGGACTACCATATTACGTTGCGTTTCATCGGCGAGGTCGGCGTGTCCCTCGCCAACGAGATCGCCCGCGAGCTGGACGGCCTGCGCACGCGAGAGATCAACGTAACGATCGAAAGGCTCTGGGTGTTCGGCAGCGATCGCCCGAGATCGATCGTGGCTCAAGTAAAGGCGACGGACGCGTTTTGCGGCCTGCAAGCCGAACACGAGCGGTTGATGCGTCGGCTGGGCCTGCGCGCCGAACATCGCAAGTTCCTCCCGCACGTGACGCTTGCCAGGGTCCGAAATGCATCGGCTCAGGATGCGGCCGCGTATATCGAGTCGCGCGGCGCGTTCACCATCCTCGGCTTTGTCGCCCCGCGGTTTGTTCTCTACTCCTCGAAGGATTCCGTCGGCGGCGGGCCGTACCGCGTGGAAGCCGCCTATCCTGCCTGAGGCCGGGCGCGCGGATGAGCGGATTTGTAGGCCCTCAAGAGCCGATCCGCATCGACCGCGGTATAGATCTGGGTCGTTGAAAGCGAAGCGTGGCCCAGGAGTTCCTGAATGGTTCTGAGGTCGCCGCCACGTCCGAGCAAGTGGGTCGCGAATGAATGCCTGAGCGCATGCGGCGTTGCGGTGTCCGGCAATCCCAGTGCCCCTCGCATATGTTCGACGGAAAGCTGGATGATTCGCGGCGAGAGCGGACCGCCTCGCGCCCCGACAAACAGCGGTCCAGCCGGTTCCAGATTGTACGGACACAGCTGCAGGTAGGTCTGGATCAGATCCCGGACGGGTTCGATCACGGGCGCGGATCGTGTTTTCCCGCCTTTGCCTTTCACGACTACGACATCCCGACGGCCAGTCGGCGCATCGGAGCGCCTCAGCCCGATAGCCTCGGAGATTCGCAGCCCTGCGCCATACAGCAGCGCAAGCACGGCGGCATCCCGCGCGATGATCCAGGGCAACCTTGTTTCGCCCGCCCGAGTTTCGGGATCGGCGAGATCGCGGGCGTCGGACACCGCCAGAGCCTTCGGCAGGGAACGCGGCGTCTTCGGGGGTCGGATCGCGGAAAATGCCCCGATCGAGGCCAATCCTTCGCGCTCCAGGAAGCGGCAAAGTGATCGAACCCCTGCCAGACCGCGCAGCAGGCTGCGATTCGCCACCCCCTCGGAACGACGGCGGGCCATGAAAGCGCGCACGTCGGCCGCCGACAAACCTTCTAAGTCTTTGATTTCTATCCGCGAACCCGTCCCTTCAGCCAGAACGTCCAACAGCTGGCGCACGTCGCGGGCATAGGCCTCGAGCGTGAGCTGCGCCATGCGTCTCTCGCCTTTGAGGTGCTCGAGCCACGCTGCAATCTCGCCGCGCAAGCCCGCGCCTGCGCTCGTGAAGCTATCAACGCGACTGGGGCCGGATTCCGTCATTCGCAATTCGCCCTGCTGATTGCTGCAGGGTGCGCCCGCGGGGTAAATCGACCCTTAGCGGCCCGCCTTGATGTCTTCGACAGCGGCTGCGAGCAGTTCGTCCATCGTGCGACGGATCTGGTGCTCGGACTGCTGCACGCCGGCCGCCTGGAAATCTGCGACAATCTTGCGCACGACATCATCGTCGCCAGCTTCGGTCAGATCGGCCGCCATGACTTCCGTGAAATAGGCGCCCGCGTCCGTACGGCCGAGCTTCTCGGCGGCCCAGGCCGCCAGACGCTTGTTTCGGCGCGCCACGGCCTTGAATTTCAGGTCCTCGTCATGCGCAAACTTTTTCTCGAAGCCTTCTTCGCGCCTGTCGAAAGTCGTCATCGCTCGTCCCGCAAATCCTCGCCCGAACCGATGGTCGAGCCTCCGGCTGATATAGCCATCCGGCCTTCGGATTCCTAGTGAAAACGGTTGATCTGGCCTCCGACGATCGTTTGGGCCGGGAGGGGGGGCCGCCGGGTTGTATCGTCGCGCCGAAAGCGATACCACGATTCCAAGGTCAGCATCGGCGCTTGCCGCCGCGAAGCCTGTTGCGCCCCTCGAACACGGTTGATCCGCCCATGAACCGCCGTCGTCGCATCTACGAAGGCAAGGCCAAGGTTCTTTACGAAGGTCCGGAACCCGGTACTCTCGTCCAGCACTTCAAGGATGACGCCACCGCGTTCAACGCGAAGAAGCACGAGGTCATCGACGGGAAGGGCGTGCTGAACAACCGGATTTCCGAGTTTGTCTTTCAGCACCTCAACAACATCGGGGTTCCGACCCATTTCATCCGCCGGCTCAACATGCGCGAGCAGTTGATCCGCGAGGTCGAGATCGTGCCGCTGGAGGTCGTAGTGCGCAATGTGGCGGCTGGTTCGCTGTCCCAGCGGCTCGGCATCGAGGAAGGCACACAGCTTCCGCGCTCGATCATCGAATTCTACTACAAGAACGACGCGCTCAACGACCCGATGGTTTCGGAAGAGCACATAACGGCCTTTGGCTGGGCCAGCCCGCAGGAGATCGACGACATCATGGCGCTCGCCATTCGTGTCAATGACTTCCTCTCCGGCCTGTTCCTGGGAGTCGGCATACGGCTTGTCGATTTCAAGATGGAATGCGGCCGACTCTGGGAAAACGACATGATGCGGATTGTCGTAGCGGATGAGATCTCGCCGGACTCCTGCAGGCTTTGGGACATCAAGTCCAACGACAAGCTAGACAAGGACCGCTTCCGCCGCGACATGGGCGGACTTGTGGAAGCCTATACGGAGGTGGCTCGCCGCCTCGGCATCCTTCAGCCAGACGACGCCCCGCGCGGCGGACCCAAGCTGGTGCAGTGAAACAAGGCCGTTCGGCCGACCACGATCGCGGACAGGACCATGAAAGCCAGAGTTGTCGTCACGTTGAAGAATGGTGTGCTCGACCCGCAGGGCAAGGCGATCGAAGGCGCGCTGAAGTCTCTCGGCGTCGATGGCGTCGCCAGCGTCCGGCAGGGCAAGGTGTTTGATCTCGAGCTCGATGGCGGCGACAAGAAGGTCGCATCCCAGCTGTTGCAGGCCGCCTGCGAAAAGCTTCTGGCCAACACCGTGATCGAGAACTATTCGATCGACGTCGGCTGACGCGGGGGCTCTCATGCGCGCAGCGGTCATCCTATTCCCGGGCTCCAATCGCGAAGGCGACGTCGCGCGCGCACTGGAGCAAGCCACGGGCCGAAAGCCGGATATCGTTTGGCACGGCGACCACGATCTCCCGCAAGGCGTCGATCTGGCGGTGCTGCCAGGCGGTTTCAGCTATGGCGACTATCTGCGATGCGGCGCGATTGCCGGAAGATCGCCGGTCATGGATGCCGTCCGGCGTCACGCCGGACGTGGCGGCCTGGTTCTGGGTATTTGCAACGGGTTCCAGATTCTGTGCGAAAGCGGCCTTCTGCCCGGCGTTCTGATGCGCAACGCCAATCTGCATTTCGTTTGCAAGATGCAGCATCTTCGGGTCGAGGGGACGCACTCGCCCTTCGCTAGCGCCTATCGCCAGGGTCAGGTGATCAAGGTTGCGATCGCGCATGGCGAAGGCAATTACGAGGCAGACGATCGAACGATTGAGACGCTGGAGAAGGATCGACGCGTCGCATTCCGGTATTGCGACGCCAGCGGGGTTGTCGGCGGCGCGTCAAACCCGAACGGGTCGCGCAACGACATCGCGGGCATTTACTCCGATAGGTTCAACGTGTTGGGTCTGATGCCGCATCCGGAAAACCTGATCGATCCGCTTGTCGGCGGCGTCGACGGTCGGGGCATGTTCGACAGTCTGGCGGCGTTCGCAGCTTGAGACTTTCGCGATCGCGGAGGCCGTCCGCAGCATCGCGTCCCATTCAATAAAATCACATAAAAAAGGCCCGGCAAATGCCGGGCCTTTTTGTTTTCGAATGATCCGTCGATCAGTATTTCGCAACGACGGCCGAGGCTCCGCCGCCGAAGCGATAGGTAATGCCGGCGCTGACGACCCACGGATCGATATTGACCTGGGCCTTCCACGGAATGATTGCGCGAGCCGGTGCAAGAGCAGCCACGGCCGTATTGTACACGTTTCCGTAGGCCGTCGGTTGCATCATGATGCGTTTAAGGTCGACGTTGATGCCCCAGTTCTGGTTGAGCATGTAGTCGAAACCAACCTGAGCTGCGAGGCCCCAGGTGCTGCCAATGCTGAGGTTCGAGCTGGCATTAAAGCCCGTTGGCCCAAGAGCCGGGGTCCAATAGCCCGCCCAGCTGTTGCCGCCCTTGTTGCCGAAGTAGGCGGTCCAGTTCAGGCCAACGCCGATGTAAGGCTGGAAGGCGCCGAAGTCGGTGAAATGATACTGGAGCAGAACGGTGGGCGGGAATACCCAGGTCGAGCCTACGTTCAGGCCATAGAGCGAACCCGTTCCCGTGATCTTGTGCGGCGACACGCAACAAATCAGCTCGACCGCGATGTTCTTGTTGAAGAAGTAGGCGAGGTCGAGTTCGGGAATGACCGAGTTTGAGGGCTTGGCGCCTGCGCCCCAAATCTGGCCGCCCGGGCCGGCGCTCGCAAAGACTGCCGGAAGTATGAGGCCGGCGCGGTCCCATACCGACGAGCTGCCGCTCGGCAGGATCGCGGTCGCCTTCAGGCGAACCTGAAACGGCTGATACGAATCGACCAATATCGGTTCCGGAGCCGACTTGCGGTTCGCGAGATCGGCCGCACCCGCGGCGGAGCCCAACACAACCATGCCTGCGGCGGAAACTGCGCCGACAATGAGTTTCGAAAACGACATCTGGTCTACCCCTCTTCGCGCCTTCGCGCTTGTAATGTCAGGGCTGAAAATCGTCGGCGGCACGTCGAAAATAATTGATCTGAGTCAAGCCAAGTCCAAGTTAAGCTTTTCTGTGACGACGCGTGACCAATTTGCAACAATCTGTCCGGTGTTGCCTTCGCGCGCCGCCCCGGCTAAGCGGGTCGAAACGCAGGACATACAAGGTCGTGAAGCCGTGACGAACGAACCGGAGATAACCTCGGAACTCGTAGCGGCTCATGGGCTCAAGCCCGAAGAATACGAACGTATTCTCCAGCTGATTGGCCGTCCCCCGACGTTCACGGAACTGGGCATCTTTTCAGCGATGTGGAACGAGCACTGTTCCTACAAGTCGTCGCGCATTCACCTCCGCAAGTTGCCGACCAAGGCCCCCTGGGTGATACAGGGACCCGGCGAGAACGCTGGCGTGATCGATATCGGCGACGGACAGGCCTGCATCTTCAAGATGGAGAGCCACAACCACCCGTCCTTCATCGAGCCCTACCAGGGCGCTGCGACAGGCGTAGGCGGGATTCTTCGCGACGTCTTCACGATGGGCGCACGCCCGATCGCTTGCCTCAACCTCCTGCGATTCGGATCTCCGGGTCACTCAAAGACCCGTCACCTCGTCGGGGGCGTGGTTGCCGGGATCGGCGGCTACGGGAACTCGTTCGGGGTGCCTACGGTGGGAGGATCGACCGCATTCCATCGCGCCTATGACGGCAACATCCTCGTCAACGCGATGGCTGTCGGACTCGCGAAGACCGACGAGATTTTCTATGCGAAGGCGACCGGCGTCGGAAATCCGATCGTCTATCTTGGCTCGAAGACCGGTCGCGACGGAATTCATGGCGCGACCATGGCTTCCGCTTCCTTCGAAGCCGATGCAGAGGAAAAGCGTCCAACCGTTCAGGTGGGCGATCCCTTCTCCGAAAAGCTGTTGCTCGAGGCCTGTCTCGAACTCATGAAAAGCGGCGCGGTCATCGCCATCCAGGATATGGGCGCTGCGGGGCTTACGTCGTCGGCGGTGGAGATGGGCGCCAAGGGCAACCTCGGCATCGAACTCGATCTCGACAAGGTGCCCTGTCGCGAGACGGGCATGACCGCCTACGAGATGATGCTCTCCGAGAGCCAGGAGCGGATGCTCATGGTCCTCACGCCGGCGAAGGAAAAGGAGGCTGAGGCCATCTTCCGCAAGTGGGGCCTGGACTTCGCGGTCATCGGCAAGACGACGGACACTTTGCGGTTCGTCATCAAGCACGGTGGAGAGACAAAGGCCGACCTGCCGATCAAGGAACTCGGCGACGAGGCGCCGCTCTATGATCGCCCCCACACGTCCGCTCCGAAGCGCCCGAAAATCGATGCTTCGTCGGTCGCGCCTCCCAAGTCGACGCGTGACGCGCTGCTGCTGCTGCTCGGAAGCCCCGATATATGCTCCAAGCGCTGGATCTGGGAGCAATACGATCATCTGATTCTCGGGAACACCGTCGTCGCGCCGGGCGGGGACGCCGCGGTCGTTCGCATCGAAAACGGTCCCAAGGGACTCGCGCTGACCACGGACGTGAACGCGCGGTACTGCGCGGCCGATCCGGTGGAAGGCGGCAAGCAGGCCGTCGCGGAGGCCTGGCGCAACATCACGGCCGTTGGTGGCAAGCCCCTGGCCGTTACGGACAATCTGAATTTCGGCAATCCCGAACGGCCCGAATACATGGGCCAGTTCGTGGGCTGTCTCGAAGGAATAGGGGAGGCCTGCCGCGCCCTTGATTTTCCTATCGTTTCTGGAAACGTGTCGCTCTACAACGAAACGCAGGGGGCCGGAATCCTGCCTACCCCGGCCATAGGCGGCGTAGGCATCGTGCCGGACGTGGCGAAAGCCGTTGGCATCGGGCTGGGAACGGAAGGCGACGCGATTGTCCTGATCGGCGCGACCGAAGGGTGGCTTGGCCAATCGGCCTGGCTCGCGAGCGTCTGTGGACGCGAGGAAGGCGCGCCGCCGCCCGTCGATCTTGCGACGGAGCGCAGGACGGGCGACTTCGTCAGATCACTGATCGAGATCCGGCGGGTCAGCGCCGTGCACGACCTGTCCGAAGGCGGACTGGCCGTGGCGCTTGCAGAGATGGTCATCGCCGGGAACGTCGGCGCTAGGGTGGAAAATCTGCCCGAGGGCCCCGCACACGGTGTTTTGTTCGGCGAAGACCAGGCGCGGTACCTCGTTGCGTGCCCGCCAGCCAACGCTGCGGAAATCCTGGCGGCGGCAGAGCGGTCCGGTATTGCTGCAATGCGCTTGGGGACTGTCGGCGGCGATGCATTGCGGCTGCCGAACGTCGCGCCCATATTGGTCCGCGACTTGCGGGACGCATCCGAGAGCGCGCTGCCCTCCTATATGGCTGGCGCCATGCCTGCGGGCTTCGCCAACGCTTGAGGTAAGACATGCCGATGGAATCCGCCGAGATCGAGAGATTGATCAAGGCAGCCCTGCCCGACGCCAAGGTTGAAATCCAGGACCTTGCTGGAGACGGCGACCACTACGCCGCCACGGTCATATCCGAGGCGTTTCGCGGGAAATCGCGCGTTCAGCAGCACCAGCTGGTGTACGGGGCGCTCAAGGGTCAGATGGGCGGCGTGCTGCATGCTCTGGCGCTGACAACCCTGGCGCCGGACTGATCTTTCGCCCTGGGGCTTGGGATTTTCGGCTGCCTCGTTTTATCATCGGCGATCCGCGGAACCTTGAACTCCGCGCTGAAAGGAACGGCCATGGCCAACATCAACGACCAGATTCAGGATGTCATCAGCAAGAACGACGTCGTGCTCTTCATGAAGGGCACGCCGCAGATGCCGCAGTGCGGCTTCTCCGGCCAGGTCGTGCAGATTCTCGACTATCTCGGCGTGTCCTACAAAGGCGTGAACGTTCTTGCCGATGGCGAGCTTCGCGAGGGGATCAAGTCCTTTACGAACTGGCCAACCATTCCCCAGCTCTATGTGAAGGGCGAATTCGTCGGCGGCTGCGATATCGTCCGGGAAATGTTCCAGTCGGGCGAACTCGCCGATCAGCTCAACAAGGCCGGCGTTCCTGCCGCTCAGCCCGCGCGGGACTGATTTTCCCTGCGTCCACTTGGGGCGCGTCAGGGACCGACGACACGTATCAGCCGCCCCGCTGCATCAATCGATGTACGAGACGCAATCGGCTGATTCGCTTCGATGGCTGACGCGGCGACGGTCGTCGCGCCGGACAAGGCCCGCGGCGACTGCGAGCGCTCGATGGCGGACAGGCGATCCTTCGTATCCGGATCGATGCCCGCCTTGCGATAGTCTACGAATGCGCCTTTGTCGCTCCCGGCGACCCGACCGCGATAAATCCGCAATCCCTGCGTGGTCATATACGCATCGCCGACACGCAAGGTCCTGTCGCCGGCGATCGCAGCGGTCGTCGCGTCTTTCGGATTGAGACCATCGAAATCGCGGCGTGGCTGGTCATTCGTCGGCAAGCCTTTGGCGGCCGTCATCCCCTTCGCGGTCGCGCCCTTCATTCGGGAGCGACCGACCATTCGCGAACCGGCAGTCGGTTTTCGAGCGAGCGTCTTGCGTGAGACGCGAAATCCCTCGTCGTAGACAAATCGCATTTGCGGCTGGGCTGGCGCGTAGCGATAGACGACCGGCGCCGATCTCCGCTCGAGGCTGGCGAACAGGTCCTGAAGGAGTCCGGCCGCGTCGGCCGGCGCCGCCGCGAGCGCCAGAAATACGAAAACCGCGAACCCGACCACCCTGCCCATCAAACGCTCCGAACGCGGTGGTTAAAGAATACTTTCCGCGTTGGAAGTGATCTCATAGCCTTGAATCCGAGACAATTCTTACACGAATTAATCGTGAATCCCACCAAGTGACATCAAAGAGCAGTCCGTATGAATGCCAACGCGTCGTCGGAAGCCCAATTCGCGGGTCCGGCCATTGCGGCGATTTCGCACCCGTCACGCCCGATGAGGAACGTGGTGGGCAAGCCCACCGCCTTGCCGGCGAGCTTGAGCCGATAAAAGACATCCGCCTTGGGATCCGAATAATTGGCCAGCGTTTCGATCTTAGTGTCCCTCAGGAAATCCCGGACCTTCTCGAGACGGCTGGTGTCGATGTTGATTGCAACAACCTCGAAATCCCTCGAACCGAGCGTCTTTTGCAATCTGTCCAGCGCCGGCATCTCTTCCCGGCAGGGGACGCACCACGTCGCCCACAGGTTCAGCAGGATCACGCGGCCCGAGAAACTGGCGAGAGAGGCCGGTTTTCCGCCCGGATCGAGGAAGTCGAGGACGGGCATCGGCATCGACTGCTTCGGCGAAGAAGCCGCGGCAAGCTCGCCCTTCTCGAGCGGTCCGACTCGCGCGATGGCTGCGACGCTGGAGGGACACTGCCCAGCCGTTCCCTTGTCCGGGCGCTTGCCGTATAGGACGGCGGCGCCGATGAGCGCCATTGCCGCCAGCATGGGTAAGAAAATTGCCCGAGAGCGGCGTGATGGTCTGATCGTCATGAATCGCCCGTCCGGGGAAGTGGCATGAGCAACAAGATGTGGGGTGGTCGCTTCGACTCCGCGCCAGACGCGATCATGGAAGAAATCAACGCTTCCATCGAATTCGACAAGGTCCTTTATCGCCAGGACATTGCCGCGTCCAAGGCCCACGTTCGCATGCTTGCGGCGACGGGGATCGTCGCGAAAGGCGATGCGGACAAGATCGAATTGGGTCTAGATCAGGTCCTCGGAGAAATCGAGAGCGGCGCGTTCAACTTTTCGCGCGCGCTCGAAGACATTCATATGAACGTGGAGTCGCGTCTGACAGATATCGTCGGGCCCGCCGCCGGTCGATTGCATACGGCCCGCTCCCGAAACGACCAGGTCGCCGTCGACTTCCGGCTTTGGGTCCGCGACGCCGCCGACGCGATCGCCATGCAGATTCGCGACCTCCAGTCGGCGCTCGTCGAGGTCGCCGAGCGACATGTCGACTCCGTCATGCCGGGCTTCACACACCTCCAGCCTGCTCAACCCGTGACTTTCGGCCACCATCTTCTCGCCTATGTCGAGATGCTCGCTCGGGACCGCAGCCGGTTCCGGGACGCTCGCGCGCGGATGAATGAGTGCCCGCTCGGCGCGGCCGCCTTGGCCGGCACGTCCTTTCCAATAGACCGGGACATGACAGCGAAATCGCTCGGTTTTGATCGCCCGACGGCCAATTCCCTCGATAGCGTATCGGATCGCGATTTCGCGCTCGAGGTTCTCTCGGCCGCGGCAATCTGCGCGACCCATCTGTCGCGCTTCGCGGAGGAAATCGTTCTATGGACCGGGCCGTTTTTCGGCTTCATCAAGCTCAGCGACAAGTTTTCGACGGGCTCGTCCATCATGCCGCAAAAGCGCAACCCCGATGCGGCGGAACTCGTTCGAGGCAAGACCGGTCGCGTGATCGGCGAACTTACGAGTCTGCTCGTCGTGATGAAGGGCCTGCCGCTTGCCTATTCCAAGGACATGCAGGAAGACAAGGAAGGCATGTTCGACGCCGTCCAGACCTTGTCTCTCTGCCTCGCCGCCATGACAGGAATGATCCGGGACATGAGTCCCGATGTGTCGCGAATGCGCGCCGCAGCTGGTCTCGGATATTCGACCGCGACCGATATCGCGGACTGGCTGGTGCGACGGCTCGGCATGCCATTCCGGCAAGCCCATCACGTGACAGGCCGGGTCGTCGCGCTCGCCTCGTCGCGTGGCGTCGAACTCGACGCGCTGACGCTGTCCGACCTGCAGTCCATCGACGATGGCTTCACTGCCGACGTTCTGAGCGTGCTCGGTGTCGAAAAGTCGGTCGCGAGCCGGACCAGCTTCGGCGGCGCCTCGCCCGAGAACGTGAGGCTCCAGGCGGCCGCATGGCGGGAGCGCCTGGCGAGGGACGCCTGAGCGCGTTGGCCGCGACCGGGACTTGTGCTAGGCCAGATGCGGATTTTGCAGGAATTCAGTCGTGCTGACCCGTACTGGTTTGATTTTGGGGCTGATTTCCGCGCTCGCAGCGACAGGCTGCGGTCGGCGCGGCCCGTTGGAGCCGCCGCCCGGGGTCGTCCAGGAAAAGCCGGCGCAGAAACCTGCTGCTCCGCGCGATGCGAACTCGACGGCGCCGGGCGGCCTGTTCCACAACGCAAGCGACAAATTGGAAGATCCAAGCGCGCCGGTTCCCGTCGAGAGGAAGGCGCGTGCCACCGGACCATTCATTCTCGATCCCCTGCTCGACTGACATGCGCCATTTTGATTACCGCGACGGCGTCCTTCATGCCGAAGACGTCGATTTGAAAGCGCTTGCTCGCGACGTCGGCACGCCCTTCTACTGCTATTCGACGGCGACGATCGAACGGCACTACGAGGTCTTCAGCCGCGCATTCGCGGGACTCGACGCCCGCGTCTGCTACGCGATGAAGGCCAATTCCAATCAGGCGGTCATTCGGACCCTGGCGCGCAAGGGCGCCGGCATGGACATCGTGTCCGAAGGCGAATTGAGGCGCGCGCGTGCTGCCGGAGTCCCAGGCGAACGGATTACCTTTTCCGGCGTAGGCAAGACCGATCATGAGATCGCATTGGCGCTCGACGAAGGAATCCATTGTTTCAACGTCGAGTCGGAGCCCGAACTCGCCGCAATCTCGCGGATCGCGACCGAGAAGAACAAGCTTGCGCCGATCGCGCTTCGCGTGAACCCCGATGTCGATGCCAAGACGCATGCGAAAATTTCGACCGGAAAGGCCGAAAACAAATTCGGTGTGCCTATCGGAAACGCGCGGGCCATCTACGCAGCAGCGCGCGCTCTGCCGGGAGTCCGCGTTTCCGGCGTCGACATGCACATCGGCTCACAGATCACCTATCTCGATCCATTCGACAACGCGTTCGCATTGCTCGCCGAACTTGTGCGCGAGCTGAGATCGGATGGCCACGCGATCGATCACCTCGATCTCGGTGGTGGATTGGGGATTCCTTACCGGGACAACGAAGATCCCGATTCCTACCACCCTGACCGCTACGCCGCAGTCGTTCGCAGACGCGTCGGCGACCTCGGCTGCACACTGCTCTTCGAACCCGGACGCTTGATCGTCGGCAATGCCGGAATTCTAGTTACCCGTGTCATCTACGTGAAGCGTGGCGAAGCGAAGGCGTTCGTGATTGTAGATGCCGCGATGAACGACCTGATCCGCCCGACTCTTTACGAGGCTCATCACGAGATCGTCCCCGTGGTTCTGCAACAAGGGGGTCGGCGCATAACGGCCGATATAGTCGGGCCGGTCTGCGAAACGGGCGATTATCTGGCCCTCGACCGCGAAATTTCCGAGCCTTCGCCAGGCGATCTGCTGGCGATCATGTCGGCCGGCGCGTATGGCGCGGTTCAGGCGGGCACCTACAATTCGCGCCTCCTGGTCCCGGAGGTCATCGTGAATGGCAAGCTGTCATCCGTCGTCCGCGCGCGCCCGAGCTATGACGAGTTGATTGGACTCGACACAATTCCGGCTTGGTTGGCGTAAAGGCTGCCCGCCAGTTCTGATTTCGCCGACGCGAAGGTCTCGTGTAGCCTGCCGGTGCTGGCTTCCACAGGAGTTGCTTACGCTCATGCCGACCGCCAGGTCGCGTCTGGAACGACTGATCGCCCTTTCGCGCGCTGCGCTCGGATGGGAGATCTTCTGGCGGGCCGCGTCCAACGTGGCCGCTGTCGTAGCCCTTTTTCTTGCGACGACCTGGTTCGATGTCTGGCGCTTCGTGCCCAGTTACGCACGCGTGGCTGGGCTGGCCGCCTTTGCCGGCGCAACTTTGTGGGCGGCCTGGCGACCTCTGCGCCAGGTTGCGCTGGGACGTGACGCGGCAATCCGGCGCCTGGATAAAGGATCCTCGATCCCCGGGGCTGCGCTGGCGCTGACGGATCGACCGGCCAATGCCTCGACCGACCCGGCGACCGCGGCGCTCTGGCGCGTACATCTCACGCGGATGGAAAGCGCGCTGTCAAAGGCCAAGGTTGCGCTTCCTTCACCGCGCGCTGTCGATTTCGACCGATTTGGCTTCAGGGCAGGCGCATTCCTGCTGGTTTTGGTCGCGGCGCTGACCGCTGGCCCCGACCGCTGGCGGCGGCTGACATCGCTGCTTACGCCGTCGTCTGTCCAAACCGCCGCGTCCGCGAGGCTCGACGCTTGGATCGATCCTCCAGCCTATACTGGCAAGCCGCCTGTGCTCCTCACCGGTCGCAGCGCGGATCCGAAAGGCGAGATCCGGAAAGTCTCTGCGCCTGTCGGGTCGATCCTGGTGGTCCGGGCGGCAGACCTTGGCGCTTTTGAAATTCGCACGGACGGCGGCCTGAGCGTCGTCGATAACGGAGCCGAAGCGGAGCCTTCCAAGGCCGGCGTTCAGGAAAGGCGCTATCGGCTCAAGGGGGCAGCCAGATTTCAGGCAGCAGGTGAAGTATATGATATCTCAGCAATTCCGGATGCGCCGCCAACGATAGAATTGCTGGAGCAGCCGCGCGCCAACCTCCGCGGGTCGTTCACCGTCGCCTATCGAACAGACGACGACTACGGCGTCGTTGCGGCCGAAGCGCGGGTGACGAAGCCCGAAATCGACGACCAGCCGGTGCGGGGACGTGTCCTTGTGCCGCCTCCGCAGATGTCGCTCTCGCTTCCTCCTGCGCCCAACGGACTCGGCGAAGCGCGGGCGACCGTCGACATATCCGAGAGCCCTTGGGCCGGCGCGCGCGTATCCTTTTCCCTGCATGCGCGGGACGACGGCGGCAACGAGGGATCGACCCCCTCCATCTCGATCTATCTGCCGCAACGCAATTTCAGCAAACCGCTCGCGCGGGCGCTTGTGGAACAGCGGCGAAACCTCGTACTGGATCCAGACAGGAAGTCGCGCGTCGGCGCAGCCCTCGAATCGCTCATGATTGCGCCGGAACTCTTCGGACAGAGCGCGGGCGTCTTTCTGGGGCTGAGCACCGCCAGTGCGCGGCTGGCCAATGCCAGGAACGACGATCAGTTGCGAGAGGTCGCGGATTTTCTCTGGTCGATGGCGCTCCAGATCGAGGACGGCGGCCTTTCCGACGCAGAAAAGGAATTGAGAGCCGCAGAACGCCAGCTGCGCGACGCGTTGCAAAGAAATGCGCCGGAAGATGAAATCCGCCGTCTCACGGAAGCGTTGCGGTCGGCGATGGACAAGTTCCTTGCCGAAATGATGCAGCGGCAACCGAACGACCGTGATCAGGCGCAACAGGCCCCCAATCCGAACGCGCGCACGATTACGCGCGACGAGTTGCGCAACATGCTCGATCAGCTCGACCAGATGGCCCGATCCGGCAATATGGCCGATGCGCAGCAGATGCTTGATCGGCTGCAGGAAATGCTCGAGAACCTCCGCACGGCGCGCCGCGGGTCGCGCCAGAACGAGTCTGCGCGCGAAATGAATCGCGCGCTCGGCGACATGGATCGCCTCATGCGCGACCAGCAGCAATTGCGCGACGACACGTATCAAGACAGCCGAGAGCCTCCGAGATCGCAGCAGGGCAAACGTGGCGGCCGCAACCAACAGAACGACGACAAATCGGCGCGTGGCGGAGGAGGCGACCGGGAGGATAGTCGCTCGCTGCGCGACCGCCAGACGGAATTGCGAAACCGGCTGGGAGATATCCAGCGTCGTCTCGGCGGACGCGCCGACGAGAGCCAGCAGGATCTCAAGGATGCGGAAGAAGCCATGCGGGACGCCGATGGCGAACTCGGCGACGGCGGGGATCGCGACAAGGCCGCAGAAGCCCAGGGGCGCGCGCTCGACGCCTTGAAGAAGGGATCGGATCGTCTCGCGCAACAGATGCAGAACAATGGCGAGCCGTCCGATCAGGCGGACCGTGGCGAAGGTCCCGCAAACGGCGAACCCGACGGCCAGGGACCCGAAGAAGCCGATCCGCTTGGTCGGCCGACCAATCGCGATCCACGCTATAATCCACGCGCCAAGTACGACCCGCTCGGCTCCAGTCCTGCTCTTCGTGCCCAGCGGGTTCTCGAGGAACTGCGCAAGAGGCTTGGCGACGTCTCCCGTCCGCAAGAGGAACTCGACTATCTGGAGCGCCTGATCCGGCGTTACTGATCGCAGCTTGTCCGCAGCAGGTCCGCGCGCTAACTGACTGCGCAAGTCTGGACGGAGTCGATGAGCAATATTTTGGTGTCGGTCGCCCTCGGCGCAGTTGCAATCGTGCTGGTCCTCGGCCTGGCCAATATGCTTCGGGGCGGCGATTCAAATCGTTCGCAAATGCTGATGCGCTGGCGCGTCGCACTTCAGTTCGTCGCGATCATCGTCATCATGGGCGCTCTCTGGTTCAGGAGTCGCTGATCCATGGTTCGCCTCAATAAGATCTACACGCGCACGGGCGACGACGGCTCCACCGGTCTGGTCGACGGCGAGCGGCGCTCGAAGGCCGACCTCCGCATCGAGGCATATGGCGCGATCGACGAGACGAACGCAGCCATCGGCCTTGCGAGAAGCCTGCTCGGCGCCGATGCGACGGCGCTCGATCAAATCCTGTCCCGCGTACAAAACGACCTCTTCGACCTAGGGGCCGATCTGGCTACCCCGCCTGCCTCCCGCGTCGAAGGGGCGTTGCGGATCGTGCAAAGTCAGGTCGAGCGGCTCGAACAGGAGATTGACCTCATCAATGAACGTCTGCCCGCACTCAAGTCGTTTGTCTTGCCGGGCGGGTCTCAAGGCGCCGCCGCTCTACATGTCGCCAGGACCATCAGCCGCAGGGCCGAAAGGGTGATGGTGGCGCTTCGTGCGACGCCGGGCGAGGTCGTCGACCCGCCGGCAATGCGTTACGTGAACCGTCTCTCCGACCTTCTGTTCGTCGCGGCGCGCGCCGCAAATGCCGGGGGGGCGGCCGATGTCCTGTGGGTCCCCGGGCATAATCGCTAGTTCCGGCTGGCGAAACGCGATGCGTGCAATGCGGCGCCCGCGTTGACTCCCCTGGAGTCGGCGAGTACCAAGCCTTGCGAATTCCAGGACGCGTAGGGAGCTGGTGATGAAGGTTCTCGTGCCCGTGAAACGGGTGGTCGATTACAATGTAAAGATCCGTGTGAAGTCGGACGGAACCGGCGTGGATCTTGCCAACGTCAAGATGTCGATGAACCCCTTCGACGAGATCGCCGTCGAAGAGGCTCTCCGTCTGAAGGAAGCCGGCAAGGCCACCGAAGTCATCGTTGTTTCAATCGGTCCGGCCCAGGCGACGGAAACCATCCGCACCGGTCTCGCCATGGGCGCGGATCGTGGCGTTCTGGTGAAGGTCGATGGCGTGGTCGAACCGCTTGCCGTCGCCAAGCTGATCAAGGCAGTCGCGGAAGCCGAACAGCCCGGCTTGATAATCCTGGGCAAGCAGGCGATCGATGACGATTGCAACCAGACCGGCCAGATGACAGCGGCGCTGCTCGGGTGGCCGCAGGGCACGTTCGCGTCCAAGGTCGAACTGACGGACGGCGGCGTCAACGTGACGCGCGAAGTCGATGGAGGCCTCCAGACGGTCGCGCTCAAGACCCCGGCAGTGGTGACCGCGGATCTTCGCCTGAATGAGCCGCGCTATGCTTCCCTGCCGAATATTATGAAAGCCAAGAAGAAGCCGATCGACGAGAAGACGCCTGCAGACTACGGCGTCGATGTCGCGCCGCGACTGGCCGTGCTCAAGACGACAGAACCCGCCTCCCGCAAGGCTGGCGTCAAGGTCGGTTCGGTGGCCGAACTCGTCGGCAAGCTGAAGAACGAAGTGGGAGTGATCTGATGGCGACGCTGCTCCTCGCCGAAGTCCAGAACGGCAAGCTGAATGATGCGACCGCTAAGGCGCTGAGCGCCGCCTCGGCGCTCGGCGGCCCGGTCCATGTGCTCATTGCCGCACAGGGCGGCGAAGCGGCTGCGGCGGAAGCTTGCAAGCTCGCTGGGGTCGAAAAAGTCCTGCTGGCCGACGACGCCCTGTACGGTCACCAGCTTGCGGAACCCACTGCGGCCCTGATCGTCGGTCTCGCAGGCGGCTACGATGCAATCGTCGCCCCGGCGACGGCGTCTGCGAAGAACATCATGCCTCGCGTCGCCGCGCTGCTCGATGTCATGCAGGTGTCCGAGATCACGGCCGTTGTGTCCCCTGACACGTTCGAGCGACCGATCTACGCGGGCAACGCGATCCAGACGGTGCAGTCCAAGGACCCCAAGAAGGTCATCACCGTCCGCACTGCTTCGTTCAAGGCGGCCGGCGAAGGCGGGACGGCTTCGGTCGAGAAGATCGCGCCAGCAGCCGACCCAGGCCTTTCCAGCTTCAGCTCGGAGGCGCTGGCCAAGTCCGATCGGCCGGAACTGGCGTCGGCCAAGATCATCGTTTCCGGCGGACGCGCGATGCAGAGCGCCGAGAACTTCAAGAAATACGTCGAGCCTGTCGCCGATCGTCTCGGGGCCGCGGTTGGTGCCTCGCGCGCTGCCGTCGACGCGGGCTACGCCCCGAACGACTGGCAGGTCGGACAGACCGGAAAGGTCGTCGCGCCGGACCTCTATGTCGCAGTTGGCATTTCGGGCGCCATTCAGCACTTGGCCGGCATGAAGGATTCTAAGGTCATCGTGGCCATCAACAAGGACGAGGAGGCCCCGATCTTCCAGGTCGCCGATTACGGACTGGTCGCGGATCTCTTTTCCGCGATGCCCGAACTTGAACAAGAGTTGCAGAAGATCGGCCGCTGACGCGGCCGATTTCCCGGCATAAGGTAGCGGCGTCGCGAAACCGGACGGAACAATGGGCACGCAAGTCGCGAAAGTTGGAATCATCGGCGCCGGGCAAATGGGCAAGGGGATTGCGCAGGTCTGCGCCGCCTCCGGCTTCAAAGTGGCGCTAAACGACGTTTCCGAGGACCGCTTGAAATCAGCGGTCGAGGACATCGATTCGGCTTTCGCCCGACAGCAGGAACGCGGGCAACTGACCGCCGCCGAGCGCTCCGAGCGCATGGCCAGCATTTCGATCTCATCTGATTATGCAGCGTTCGGAGATTGCGATCTCGTGATCGAGGCCGCTTCCGAAAACGAGGAATTGAAACGGAAGATTTTCGCGCAGCTTTGCCCGGTTATCAGGAAGGACGCGATTATCGCGAGCAATACGTCGTCGATCTCCATCACGCGACTTGCCGCCTCGACTGACCGGCCCGAGCGATTCATCGGGATTCATTTCATGAATCCCGTGCCGCGCATGCAACTCGTCGAGCTGATTCGTGGCATCGCCACGGAGGACGATACGTTCGAAGCCTCGCGCGACTTTATTGGCAAGCTCGGCAAGACGATCACGTTCTCGGAGGACTTTCCGGCGTTTATCGTCAACCGCATCCTGCTGCCGATGATCAACGAAGCAGTCTACACGCTGTACGAGGGCGTCGGTTCGGTCGATGCGATCGATACGGCGATGCGGCTGGGCGCCAACCACCCGATGGGACCGCTGCAGCTTGCAGATTTCATCGGCTTGGATACCTGCCTCTCTGTCATGCAGGTGCTTCACGAGGGCCTGGCCGATTCGAAGTACCGGCCTTGTCCGCTTCTCGTGAAATATGTCGAAGCGGGCTGGCTCGGCCGCAAGACGCAGCGTGGTTTCTACGATTATCGAAGCGGGACCCCGGTTCCCACACGCTAGAACTGCGCGGCCTTCACAATTCCGTCGCCAGCCCTATAGACTGTACCTGCGGCTAGATTCGGCGCGCGCCGAACGCAGATACGAGGTGCTCCGGTTGACGGTCCACTTCCAACCGACGATACGACCGGAGGCCTGTCCGGCGCTTGTCCTCAACGCAGACTACCGTCCGTTGAGTTATTACCCCCTCTCGCTCTGGTCGTGGCAAGACGCGATCAAGGCGGTCTTTCTAGATCGCGTTAATATAGTATCTCATTACGACAAGACAGTTCGAAGTCCGAGCTTCGAAATGAGGCTTCCGTCTGTCGTTTCACTAAAGACGTATATAAAGCCTGCTCGCCATCCGGCTTTTACTCGATTCAATGTTTTTCTTCGTGATCGGTTCACTTGCCAATATTGCGGGGAACCTGAAGATCTGACTTTCGACCATGTCATCCCTAGATCGAAGGGCGGCCTGACTACCTGGGAAAACGTCGTTGCAGCCTGCTCGCCCTGCAATCTCCGGAAAGGCGACCGGCTACCGGACGAGGTCCATATGTGGCCGGCGAAGGCGCCATATCAGCCCGAAATCGAAGACCTTATGCGCAACGGTCGACTGTTTCCCCCGAACTACCTGCACGAAAGCTGGATGGATTACCTGTACTGGGATTCCGTCCTTGAGCCGTAAATCGCTTCAAGATCGCTGGCGGCTTGCGCGTGGTTGCCCACCGGGGGACCCTTGGACGCCCCGTTCCTGCGAACGATCGAATTCGACGACGACGTCGGCCCCGTAGGTGGGCGGAGATGCAAGCCTCGCGCTGAAAGCGGCGCTTTCTCCCGGCTCGACCTTCTGGCGAGGCGCATGGGCGATCCAAGTGTAAATCACGTGGCCGTCCGCACCTCGGATCGCGACCTTCAGTGGCGGAACCGCAAGTGTCTGCGCAGCCGAATTTGTGACCTCGCCGTCGACAATCAGAAAGCGACGGTCCGATTCGACGACCATTCGGGCATTGGCCCTCGATATTTCGAATTTCGTCAGGTTTACGGGCAAGCCGATGGCTTCGAACAGAACGGATGTCCGGGGCTCGGCCCTGACAATCGATGCTCTGAGTCCCGCGCAGGCCGTAAGGCCGACGAGCACGGCGGCTCCGGTCGACAGCGCATGCCGCCGCGACGAGCGGTCTGTCTTCTGCGTGGGATTCGAAGGTATGCGCATGAAGCTTCAGGCCCCGGGGGTGGGACGCATAGAATTGGTCGGTTCAGAGGCCGCGCCGGTCGGACGTTCCGTTCCCTAGATCGCAGGCATATGGTTAATCGGCGGTTAAGGCGGCGAATCGGTCGTAGCCGCCATCCGCGCCGGAGCTCACGTTGGTTCGTTTTGAAAACGTCGGCCTTCGCTATGGAATAGGTCCTGAAATCCTTCAGGATTTGACCTTCGCCATCGAGCCGGGCTCCTTCCAGTTCCTGACTGGGCCGTCCGGCGCCGGCAAGACCACGTTGATGCGTCTGCTCCTGTTATCGCTGCGTCCGACGCGCGGTTTGATTTCCCTGTTCGGGCAGGATTCGTCCAACCTCGACAAGGATGCGATCACATCAATCAGGCGGCGTATCGGGGTCGTTTTCCAGGACTTTCGCCTGCTCGGACATCTCACGACTTACCAGAATGTCGCCCTTCCGCTGCGAGTGCAGCACCGGCGTGAAATCGACTACCGCGACGAAGTGACGGAGCTGCTTCATTGGGTCGGACTTGGCGACCGGATGCACGTCTATCCCGAGGTCCTTTCCGGCGGCGAAAAGCAGCGCGCGGCGATCGCGCGTGCTCTGATCGTTCGGCCCGAATTGCTGCTGGCGGATGAGCCGACCGGCAACGTCGATCCGACCATGGCGAGGCGGCTAGTGCGTCTCTTCGTCGAATTGCAGCGGTCGGGGACATCGGTCGTCGTCGCCACGCATGATCTCGGATTGATGGACCAGTTCGATGGCGCGCGAAGACTCGTGCTCGGCGACGGTCGGCTGCACATATACGATTGAGCAATCGAGAGGTTCGAACGCAACGCATGAGCGCCCTTAAGTGGACACGCACTGCGCGGTTTACCGGCGGCCAGGAGTCGCCTCTCGTGCCTGCTGCGAGCATTGCCGGGCGCACATTGGTCACGGTCGTGTCGATCATGACCTTTCTTGCCTCGCTGGCCGCAGGAGGCGCGGTCCTGATCGGCCAGACAAGTCGGGAATGGCAATCCGCCGTCTCGCGTGAAGCCAGCATCCAGATTCGGCCCAGAGCGGGCCGAGATATCGAATCCGACGTGAAAACGGCTGTCCGGCTTGCACGTGAAACAGAGGGGATCAGCAGCGTCCAGGCTCTCTCCAAGCACGAGTCCGAACTTCTGCTCGAACCATGGCTGGGTCAGGGGGCTGTTCTCGACGAAGTTCCGATCCCCAGAATGATCGTCGTGCGCCTGGATTCCCGGATCGCTGCGGACCTGGGCGGTCTCAAGAGCCGGCTGGAAAAGGCGCTTCCCAGCGCCTCGCTCGACGACCATCGGATCTGGTCGGCGCGGCTGGCGGACATGGCCAACGTTCTCGTGGCGGTAGCAATCGGCTTGTTGTTGCTGATCGTGACGGCGATGGTTCTGGCGATTTCCTTCGCCACCCATGGCGCGATGGCCGGCAATCGCGAGATCATCGAAGTTCTGCATTTTGTCGGCGCGTCGGACGACTTCATCGCGCGCCAGTTCCAGCGTCGCTTTCTATGGCTGGGGCTGCGCGGAGGCGTAATCGGCGCGGCCAGCGCCTCTCTCCTGTTCATCATTGCCGGGGTCCTGAGCCGGAAGCTTGTGGCGACGCCCAGCGGAGAGCAACTGGAAGCCCTGTTCGGCTCATTCTCGGTAGGACTCGTAGGCTATTCAGCGGTCGCGGCGATCGCTCTTGTGAGCGCGGTCCTGTCCGGTCAAACTTCCCGGGTGATCGTATTCAAGCGTCTGAGAAAGCTGTCGTGAGTTCACAAAACGCCTTTCAGGAATCGGGACGTCGCAGCTCGGCGGGGCGCGCCTCTGTCGCCGTGCGTTCAGCCGTCTTCAACATCGTGTTCTACGTCAACGTTCTCGTATTGATGATCGGCGGCCTGCCCTCCATCTTCATGGGTCGCCGGGCCGCGATGGGAATGGCGAAACTATGGGCGCGTACGTCGTTATGGTTTCTCGACAAGATCTGCGGACTCCGCGTCGAATTTCGCGGCCTCGAACTGGTGCCGAAGGATGGCGTCATCATTGCCGCAAAACACCAGTCCATTCTCGAAACCTTCGCGCTTATCATCCACATCCCGGACTTCGCTTACGTATTCAAACGCGAACTCAACTGGATTCCGCTGTTTGGCTGGTATCTCATGGCGGTCGACCAGATCGCCATCGATCGTTCGGCGGGCTCGACGGCGCTGACGCAGGTGACCAATGGCATCGCGCGCTTCCTGAAGGAGCGCCGCGCGATCTTCATCTTTCCCGAAGGAACGCGCCGAGCCGTGGGCGCTCCGCCACGATACAAGCATGGCGTGTCTCACGCCTACTCGACGCTCGGCGCTCGTGTCGTGCCCGTCGCGCTAAACACCGGGATATTCTGGCCTCGACGCAGCTTCTTGCGAAAGCCGGGCACGGCCGTCATCGAGTTTCTTCCGGTCATCGAGCCGGGGCTGACGATTGAGGATTTCGCACGCCGGTTGCAAGATACTATCGAGACCAACACGAATGCTCTCGTAGACGAAGCGTTTCGCGGAGATCCAGGCCTGCGCGCCGAAGCGACTGATTCATCGCAATCGTGACAGATGACACGGGCCATTCCAGGAAGAGTTCGATGCCGGGGCAGTTCGACAGTATCTTCACCTGGCGCAAACTCGCCCTGTCTGTCTTGTTCGCGATTGTCTTTCTCGCGACCGGCTGGTCGATCTTCTGGTATGTGGCGCATCGGCTGGCGCTTCGCGAACTCCAGGAAACGCTCGGACAGGAAGCCCGCGCTGGTCGCACTTGGACGTGCAAGTCGATCAGCTCTGGCGGCTATCCTTTCTCCATAAACATTAATTGCGACGGTTTTTCGGTAACCGCCGATGCGGAACGCGGCGCCATTGTCGCGCATGCACGCGCCGCGTCGGTGCGCGCACCATTGCATTCGTTGAAACGCGTGACCGTAAACGTGGAATCGCCTGCCGATGTCGAGATACCGGGCGTTGTTCCACTTGTTGGTCTCGAGTGGAAGACACTGCAGTTTTCGGCGCGTGGACTTCCCGACAGGCTCGACCGACTGTCTGCATCTGGATCGGATTTGTCGATCAGGATCGGAGACGCGCCGACATCGCAAGTCGCATTGTTTCAATCCAACGTCCGTCGCGCCCCGGGTGCATCCGATGGAGCGTTCAACTTCGAATTCAGCATTGGCGGCATTCGCTCGCGCATTCTCGATCTGGCGATCGGCGGTGAACAGCTCGCGTTGCTCGCAGGCGTGGGAAGCGTCACGCAGGTCGACCGCGGAGCCGCGGGATCGCTGCCTGAGCGCATGGAACGCTGGCGGATCGTAGGCGGCAGGGCCGTCGTCAATCAATTGACACTGCTGAAGGGCGATTTTGCGATCCAGGCGGAAGGCGCCATCGGCCTTGATCCGGCGCATCGTCCGGAAGGAAAGATCGACCTCAGAATTCAGAATGCGGCTGACAGAATTTCGGGACTTGCCCGCAATCTGGGTGTCGCGGGCCCGATCGCAGGCGCCCTGCTCGGGGGACTCCTTCCGATGGATCGCCAGACCGGCGAATTGCGGTTGCAGGCCTCGCTCGACAATGGGCGATTGGGCATAGGCCCGTTCAAGGCGCTGGTGGCGCTGCCTCCTCTTTATTGAGGGTCAGACTGATGACGTCCGAAATCGGGCGCTGCAGTTTCCTGCCCGAGTTCTATGATGCTGCGACGGATATTGCGTGTCCGGGTGAACAGCGCATACAACCCCTCGCCATCGCCCCAGCGGATCATGCGTTGCAACGCGCTGAGATCCTCGGTGAATCGTCCCAGTATTTCCAGAACGGCTTCCTTGTTGTTGAGAAACACGTCTCGCCACATCGTTGGATCGGACGCTGCGATGCGAGTGAAGTCGCGGAAGCCGCCAGCCGAGAATTTGATGACCTCGGACTGCGTGACCTCTTCCAAGTCTGCCGCCGTCCCGACGATATTGTAGGCGATCAGATGCGGGACGTGACTCGTGATGGCGAGAACGAGGTCATGATGCTCGGCAGACATCGTCTCCACGTTGCTACCGGCCGCCAGCCAGAATGCGCTCAATCTTTCGAGTGCGCTCGCATCCACGGTTTCGGGCGGCGTCAGAATGCACCAGCGATTGAGGAACAAGGTCGCAAAGCCCGCGTCCGGCCCGGACTGTTCCGTGCCAGCGACCGGATGCGCAGGGATGAAGTGCACACCTGGCGGAACGAATTCAGCTACGGCGGAGAAAACAGCGCCCTTCACTGACCCTACGTCGCTCAAGATGGAGCCGGGCTTCAAGGCGCCTTCGATCTTGCTCGCGACCGCGCCGTTAGCGCCGACCGGAATGCACAGGATCACGATGTCGGCGTCGCGCACGGCAGTCGCCGGGTTCTCGTGTACCTCGTCGGCCAATGCGAGCTCGCTCACACGCGCGCGGACGAAGGCTGACTCGTCGCAGGCTATGACAGCGCCGGCAATATTCTTGCGCCGCGCTACTCGCAACAAGGACGAACCGATAAGTCCGCAGCCAATGATGGCGAGCCTGTCGACGACCGGATTTGCGAGCGGGAGGCCGAGAGCGTCAGGCATCGACCGCCATCTCCGCGTCAGGCTTGAACGGCGCGGCATGGCTTCCAACGAACACCGGAGCAGCGTTCAAGCCTGCGGTCAGAAGCGCGTCCATTGCTCTACCGGGCCCGTCCGGGCCGGGAAACGACATGAGGAGCGACAGTCCATAGTCGCTCGCCGCATTGCCGACGATCGTGCCGCCTTGCGCGTGAACTGCGCCGGGCAGCGCATCGCGCCACCGGTCGATCCGTGCGACAAATAATTGCACCTCGCTCGCCGCAGCCTCGGCAAGCGGCCGCGACACGACGAACAATGGAATCCCGGCCGGATGATCCGGCCGTTCCACAAACGGCAGCCGCGCAATGACTTTCGGCGCATCCGGGTCTTCAAGCCCGGACCACCATGCGCCGTCGCCAACGCCGGTCGCGACGCGCACCAGGCCTAGATCGCCTGCAGAGGCCGCCACGGCCGCAACCACCGCCTCTGGACCATGATGCGGCGCGAATGGCGGCGAGAAGCCGAAATGAAACCGTGCCGAATCACGCATGGCCGCGTCGCCGGCCGAAACATCGACATGCACCGCGTAGTTCGCCTGAACGAAAGTGAATGTGCCGATAATGGTGCGCCAGATACTTTCGACCGTATCGAGAGGCAACAATCCGGCGTGGCGCTTCACCAATCGACGCATCATCTCCGCTTCGCGACCGGGACGAAAGGCGGATCCCCCGCCTTGCTTGGCCTTGGTCGCGATGAGGTTCTCGATGATCTCGCCCCGCTCCATCAGCAGGCGGTGAATCGACTCGTCTATCCTGTCGATGTTCTGCCGCAGCGCGGCGAGGCTCGCCGCAGCGGCGCTGTGTGTCCCGGTGTTCATCGGCTTGGTCCGTTTAGGCGCCTTTCTAATGGCATCGTGATGGGATGAACAGTTCGCCAGTCCGGCGACTTGACATTCTCGCGCAAAAAATATTCTTCTTTCCGGACGAAATGTTCGAAATATCGAACGGAGGCGCAGGGCAGTGAGTGCCGAGGCATTCAGGGAAGCTGACAATCCGACCAGTCAGGTCGTGCGATTCCCGGGTCGGCAACCACTGGAAATGGACGCCGGCGCGACGCTTACGCCCCTAAGCGTTGCATATCAGACGTATGGCGCGCTCAACGCCGATCGGTCCAATGCGGTGCTTGTTTGTCACGCCCTGACCGGCGACCAGCATGTCGCGAACGTTCACCCGGTGACGGGCAAGCCGGGCTGGTGGTCGACAATGGTCGGACCCGGGCGACCTATCGATACAGATCGCTTCTTCGTCATCTGTTCGAACGTCATTGGCGGGTGCATGGGGTCTACCGGACCTGCCTCGACCAACCCCGCGACCGGCAAGGCTTGGGGTCTCGATCTGCCGGTCGTGACAATCCGCGACATGGTTCGGGCCCAAGCCATGCTGATCGATCACCTGGGCATCGAGAAATTATTTTGCGTAGCGGGCGGGTCGATGGGCGGCATGCAGGTCTTGCAATGGGTCGCGAGCTATCCTGATCGTGTTTATTGCGCGCTTCCCATTGCGACTGCTTCGCGTCACACGGCCCAGAACATCGCATTCCACGAGGTCGGTCGCCAGGCTGTCATGGCGGACCCGGACTGGCGGGGAGGCCAATACGCAAACTTCGGCCGTCAGCCAACCAAGGGCTTGGCGGTCGCACGCATGGCCGCCCATATCACCTACCTGTCAGAAAGCGCGCTGCAGCGAAAGTTCGGTCGCAAGCTACAGAATCGCGATGCGCCCACATTCTCATTCGATGCAGACTTCCAGATCGAGAACTATCTTCGCTATCAGGGCTCCAGTTTCGTCGATCGCTTCGACGCCAATTCCTACCTCTATGTAACAAGGGCCTGCGATTATTTCGATCTGGCGGCTGACTACGACGGCATTCTCGCGAGGGCGTTTCAAGGCGCGAAAACCCGCTTCTGCGTCGTATCCTTCACGTCCGACTGGTTGTATCCGACCTCGGACGCGCGCGCGATCGTTCATGCGCTGAACGCAGCGAGCCTTCCGGTCTCTTTCGTCGAGATTGAAACAGACAAGGGCCACGATGCCTTCCTGCTGGACGAGCCGGACTTTATCGCTACGACGCGCGGCTTCCTGGAGGCCGCCGCGAGCGCGCGTGGGCTTTCATCCGCGAAGACCGGATTGAAAACGTGACAGATACCAATAGCGTTTCGAATCTTGCGACGAGCCCTCGCGTCGATCTTCTTCTTGTTGCCGACATGGTGGAGGCCGGAAGCCGTGTCCTGGACGTCGGCTGCGGCGATGGCGCCCTGCTCGAATTGCTGACGCAGCGCCATCAGGTCGATGGCCGCGGGATCGAACTGTCGCAAGCCGGCGTCAACGGATGCGTTGCGAAAGGTCTTTCGGTTGTGCAGGGCGACGCCGATACGGATCTGGTCGATTATCCGGACGACGCCTTCGACTACGTCATTCTATCGCAGACGCTGCAGGCGACGCGTCACCCCAGACGCGTCCTGGAGCACATGCTGCGCATCGGGCGACGCGCCATCGTGTCGTTCCCGAATTTCGGTCACTGGCGGGTGCGCGCTCAACTCATGTTTCAGGGCAGGATGCCGCAGACGAATACTCTGTCGTATTCCTGGTATGACACGCCGAACATTCACCTCTGCACGATCCGCGACTTCGTTCAGCTCGTGGACGATATAGGCGCCGCGATGGATCGCGCCATTGCGCTCGATGGCGCCGGATCCAAGATGCGCGTCAATGCGCCGTGGTGGGCTTGGAACCTGTTCGGTGAGCAGGCGGTATTCCTGCTTCACCGCCAGAAACCCGGAAAAGTCAGCCCTTAGCGTTCTTGGCGCGTTCGATCGCCTCGAGAATCAGCGCGCGGGCATCCGCGGCATCGCCCCAACCCGCGAATTCGACCCACTTTCCGGGTTCGAGATCCTTGTAATGGCTGAAGAAATGCTCGATCTGCTGGATACTGATCTCGGGCATGTCCTTGTAGCTCTGCACGCGATCGTAGCGCTTGGTGAGCTTTGACGAAGGCACCGCCACGATTTTCTCGTCGCCCCCTGCTTCGTCGCGCATGCGCAGAACGCCGATCGGCCGAACCGAAATGACGGCCCCTGGAATGATGGGCCGCGTGTTTGCGACCAGCACGTCGCTGGGGTCGCCGTCTTCCGAAAGCGTGTGGGGAATGAACCCGTAGTTTCCCGGATAGCGCATCGGCGTATACAGGAATCGATCGACGACCAGCGTCCCGGCGGCCTTGTCCATCTCGTACTTGATGGGCTCGCCTCCGATCGGAACTTCGATGACGACGTTCACTTCATGAGGCGGATTTGGTCCGATCGATATGGCGTCGAGCCGCACGTTCTGCTCCTTGGATCAACTCGAGGAATGCTCCGGGAGTTTCTCCGGGTCATTTCGCCGCGAAACCGAACGCGACACGAGCCCGCGTATCGTTATCGAATTGCTCCGTTGCGCGCCAGACCTCGGCGCCGCCCATCTTCTTGTAAAATCGTAGTGCACGCTCGTTGTCCGAGAGCGCCCAGACGACCGTGGACAGATATCCGTTGGAGGCCAGATCGTCGCGGGCGGCCTCGAACAGGCGCGCGCCAAGCCCGACGCCCTGAAATGCCGGCTGCAGATAGAGTTCGAAGATTTCGCCAGCGTAGGGAAGCGCGGCGACGCGATTGCGGCCGTGGCTGACATAGCCGACAACACGGGAATCGAATTCGAGCACGAGCAGTCTTGACCCGCGTCTGATCGCCGAACCCCACCAGGCCGGACCCCGACGGGCGATCATCGCCTCCAGCGCGCGACCCGGAATGATCCCCTGATAGGCTTCGCGCCAGGCCGCATCGTGAACAGCGGCGATGTCGTCGACATCGACCGGCCGGGCGCGACGAATGGAGTGGAGGACGCGAACCATTTCGAATGTTAGGCGCGTCGGCGCATCCGGCGCAACCGTTTCGGCGCTCGCAAGCGCGGCGGAACAGGGCTTGGAAAGCGCGGAACGGCTTCGACGGGAAATTGACTGGAGCGGGCGAAGGGATTCGAACCCTCGACCCCAACCTTGGCAAGGTTGTGCTCTACCCCTGAGCTACACCCGCATCCTGCCGAACCCGTCGGCGCGGGGTATATGCCGCAAACATTCCGAGATTGCAACCGCCTTCGTGCAGAAGGTTGCGATGGCTGCAAAGCAGGCCTATTTCCTTCGAACGAAAGAAGAGGAGCCGGGAATGAGCGTGGGATCCAGTGTCGAAACGGCTGCCGGACCCGCCGAAACGACGACCGCGACCTTTCGGTCGGACGTCCTGACCGGCTCTATGCAAGTGCCTGTC
This sequence comes from Beijerinckiaceae bacterium, assembly GCA_046349215.1. GTDB lineage: Bacteria > Pseudomonadota > Alphaproteobacteria > Rhizobiales > Beijerinckiaceae > JAJXWB01. The sequence continues at coordinate 687,890 of JAXMCV010000003.1, read as the reverse complement.
CTCGTGGACTTTTGGGCCCCATGGTGCGGCCCCTGCAAGCAGCTTGGACCGATCTTGGAAAAGGCGGTCGAATCCGCCGGAGGCAAGGTCAAGCTGTTCAAGATGAACATCGACGACCACCCGCAGATTGCCAGCCAGCTCGGGATCCAGTCGATACCGGCCGTCATCGCGTTTCAGCGAGGGCAGCCCGTCGATGGCTTCGTCGGCGCCCTGCCGGAGAGTCAGATCGTCGCTTTCCTCGAAAGGCTGATCGGCCCCCTCAACCCGACGGGCGAAACCATAGCGTCCGCCGATGCAGCCCTGGCCGAAGGAAACGCGGCTCAAGCCCTCGAACTGGCCGAACAGGTCCTTGCGAGCGATCCGGAGAATGTGAAGGCGCTTGTCGTCTATCTGAGAGCCCTTCTGGCGCTCGGAGAGGGCGACCGGGCGATCGCAATCCTCGATTCGCTGCCGGAGGAACTGCGAGCAGATCCCGCGTTGAAGCCAGTCGAAGCGGCGACTTCGATGATGAAACAATCGGCCAGCGTCGGCGATGTCGCCGGTCTGCAGCGTCGCCTGAAGGAAAACCCCCAGGACAATCAGGCCCGGTTCGATCTTGCGCTGGCCCTCTCCTCGACGAACAAGGAAGCTGCTGCAGATCTTCTTCTCGACATCGTGAAAGCGGATAGGGAGTGGAACGAAGACGCCGCGCGCAAACAGCTTCTTCAATTCTTCGATGTCTGGGGTCCGATGGAACCGGCGACAAAGGCGGCACGCCGCAAGCTTTCAGCGATGCTTTTCTCCTGACCTGAGGGCGGGCGCATGGCAATGAACAAGAGGTATCTTGGTCGGCAGGACTTGCCCGCCGAACTCCGGATTTTTCCGCTGTCCGGATGCCTGCTGCTGCCGAGGGTCGAATTGCCCCTCAACATTTTCGAACCGAGATATCTGGCGATGGTCGACCGGGCGATGGCATCCGACCGGCTCATTGGCGTAATCCAGCCGCTATCCGATGCCGCAGGTCCGGAGGCCAGCGGCCTCTTTCCGGTTGGATGCGCGGGGCGCCTGACGCGGTTTGCGGAGACCGGCGACGGCCGTTACATCATCACGCTTGAAGGCGTATGCCGGTTTCGCGTTGCGGGCGAGATTCAGACGGACGCCGCCTTTCGGACTGTCGCCTGTGATTTTGCTCCGTTCGTCGAGGACCTCCGTCCAGGATATGGCGAGGAGGACGTCGATCGGGACGCGGTGCTGGAAGCGTTGCGCGCATATACAGAACGAAATTCAATACCGGTCGACTGGAACAGCATACGCACCTCGTCGTCCGAGATGCTCGTGAACGCGTTGTCGGCCATGAGTCCCTTCGGGCCGCCGGAAAAGCAGGCACTCCTCGAAGCGCCGGACCTCGCGACCCGCGCGCAAATACTGGTGGCCGCCACCGAAATCGAACTTGCAGCCCGTGGCGGCCCGAAGTCTCGACCAAACTGATGGGGGAGAGAATTGGACGAACGAGAAACGCCAGCCGCGCAGACGCGTATCGATCCACGACTTCTGGAGATATTGGTGTGTCCGGTCACGCGAGCCACCCTCGAATATGATCAGGGGAGGCAGGAGTTGATTTCCCGTGCGGCGGGCCTTGCCTACCCCATTCGCGACGGAATACCGATCATGCTTCCGGATGAGGCGCGGCGGCTGGTTTGAATGCCGTGAATATAGGCACTTAGCCCGATATTTGAACAGCAAACTGCTTGCAACTTGGCCTTTGCGCCCTTTTGATCGGCGCGGTTCCTGCCGCTCTGAACGAAATCTGCGCAAATGACGATGTTGTCCAAAAATTCCTGCCGGTTCGCTGCCGTCGTCCTGGCAGTCGCACCAACTCCCGCCCTTTGTGCTGACTCATCCATAAGCGCAGCCGACACCGGCTTCATGATCGCCGCTACGGCGCTCGTGCTGATGATGACCGTCCCAGGGCTGGCGCTGTTCTACGCGGGAATGGTGCGCAAGAAGAATGTTCTCGCCACCATGGCGCAGAGCTTTGCGGCAACCGCGCTGATCTCGGTGCTCTGGTGCGCCGCCGGCTACAGTCTGGCCTTCAGCGGGTCCGGCCCGTGGCTCGGCGACCTGGGCCGGGTGTTCTTTCAGGGCATCGGCATTGACACGATCAGCCCGTTCGCAAAGACGATCCCTGAACTGCTTTTCGCGGCGTACCAGATGACATTTGCCGTGATTACCTGCGCACTCGTCGCGGGCGCGGTCGCAGACCGGTTGAAATTTTCGGCCTTCCTGCTTTTCTCGGCGATCTGGCTGTTCATTGTCTACGTGCCATCGGCGCACTGGGTATGGGGCGGCGGATTCCTCGGCGAAATGGGCGTGGTCGATTTTGCCGGCGGAACCGTTGTGCATATCAACGCGGGCGTTGCGGGCCTCGTCGCCGCCCTGATGATGGGGTCCAGGCAGGGATACGGTCGCGAGAACCTCGCGCCTTTCGACCTGACACTGGCCCTGATCGGAACCGGTCTCCTATGGGTGGGGTGGTTCGGCTTTAACGGGGGCTCTGCTCTATCGGCAGGCTCCCGGGCGGTCTTTGCAATCGTCGCGACGCATCTGGCCGCCTCTGCAGGCGCGATGGTCTGGAGCGCGCTTGAGTGGATCGAAAGGGGCAGGCCCTCGGTGCTTGGCGTGATCTCCGGCGCCGTCGCCGGACTCGGCACGATCACGCCCGCTTCCGGATTTGTCCTGCCCTGGCATGGCCTGGTGATCGGCGCGATCGCCGGCGCAGTGTGCTATTATTTCTGCACGCGCGTGAAGGTCGCTTTGAAATACGACGATTCGCTCGATGTCTTTGGCGTTCACGGCGTGGGCGGCATCCTGGGCACGCTTCTCGCCGGCGTATTCGCCACCGCATCCATCAGCGTTTCTGGTTCGGAGCCCGGCGTCTCGGGGTTGATCGAAGGCTCGTCCCGCCAATTGCTCCTGCAGGCTGCTGGCGTGGTAATCACGGTTCTCTGGTGCGTAGCCGGCACCTGGATATCCCTGAAGCTGGTCGACCTGATCACCGGGCTGCGCGTGACGAAGGACGACGAGCGCGCCGGTCTTGACCTTTCGCTACATGGCGAAGCTATTCACCAATAGGCCCGGCCTCAGAACACATCTTGCCTGCATCGCAAACCCGCCGCAGGGGGTGCGCCCGGCGTGGCGGGTGGGTCGCGGTCGGGCAAGGTTAATCCGTCCTTAACTTCGGTTACCTAGCTTCGCCGATGACGGTTTTTCAGCCGTCATCATCCGGCGATGTCGACCTTTCATGCGTAACGCGGCACTCTCACATCTCCCCGGCGGCGGCGCACTCGGGCTGCGGCATTTCGCTGCCCGTCGTCTTGCGGAATTTTCCGGGGCGATTCTGGTTCTCGGCGTCATCGTGCTGGGTCTGGCGCTGGCGACCTGGTCCACCCGCGACCCCAGCCTGAACCATGCCACAGACGGGCCGGTCCGGAATATTCTTGGCGCCCGCGGCGCCATCGCGGCGGACCTACTTACACAGATCCTCGGCATATCCTCGATCGTTCTGATAGCGCCTGCCGCGCTGTTCGGGTGGCGACTAATGACGGAACGGTCTGTCGACCGACCACGTTGGCGAATTTCGTTGTGGCTCACCGGAACCGTTCTGGCTGCCGCTCTGGCGTCGATGTTGCCAACTCCTGGTCGATGGCCTCTTCCATCCGGTATGGGGGGGCTTGTCGGGGATGGCCTCACGGGTCTGGTTCGGAAGTTTTCGTCCGGTTATCCCCTAGTTGGTTTGATAGCGACAGCCTGCCTGGCTCTGGGTGCCTTGCTTTGCCTAGCAGCCGCCTGCACGCGTGGTCAGCCTGCGGACGAGAGTTCGAGCGGGAAAGGAGCGCCTGTCGCAACCGGCCGGGTTCGGGAGCAGGACGACGAGCCTGGGGCCGCCATCGCGTCGTTGGGGGCCATCCTCCACGCATGCCTTGCATTTAGGGCCGCCATCGCGCGACAGTTCTCAACCCTGAGCCGGCAGGAAAGCAGCCGCGGGAGCGCTGAGGACATACGGCCCAAGCAGCGCGTCGAGCCGGATTTCGCCGCGCGCGACTTCGAAGAGCGAGACTGGAAGCCAAAACTTCCGCCGCTTCGCGACCGAGCCGCCCAAGCGGAAGCCAGCCGCAACGCGCAGGCCCAGGTCGCCCCGCCAGCGCCGCCGCTCAGGCAAGGACGACGCGCATCCCGCGAGGCGCAGCCGGGCTTGTTCGACAAAGATGCGTACCGGCTGCCAGCCCTCGGATTGCTTGCTGACGCAAAGAAGACCGCCAGGCGTGTTTCGGAAGACGCACTCGGTCAAAACGCCCGCCTGCTGGAGGGCGTTCTGGACGATTTCGGCGTGAAGGGTGAGATCGTCAACGTGCGGCCGGGTCCTGTCGTGACCTTGTACGAACTCGAGCCCGCGCCGGGCGTGAAGTCCTCCCGCGTCATCGGGCTGGCCGACGACATCGCCCGTTCGATGTCGGCCATTTCGGCCCGCGTCGCCGTCGTCCAGGGCCGCAACGCCATCGGCGTCGAACTGCCCAATCACGACCGCGAGACCGTCTACCTGCGCGAACTGCTCGGCGCGACCGATTTCGAGACATCCCGCCACCGCCTCGCCATCGCGCTCGGCAAGACCATCGGCGGCGAACCCGTCATCGTCGATCTCGCCCGCATGCCCCACCTGCTAGTGGCCGGCACCACCGGCTCCGGCAAGTCCGTCGCCATCAACACCATGATCCTCTCCCTGCTCTACCGTCTCAGGCCCGAGCAGTGCCGCCTCATCATGGTCGATCCCAAGATGCTGGAACTCTCCGTCTACGACGGCATCCCGCATCTCCTCACCCCCGTCGTCACCGACCCCAGGAAGGCCGTCGTCGCCCTCAAATGGGCGGTCCGCGAGATGGAGGACCGCTACAAGAAGATGTCGCGGCTCGGCGTCCGCAACATCGACGGCTTCAACGCACGCCTCGCCGAGGCCGCCCAGAAGAACGAGACCCTGTCGCGCACCGTCCAGACCGGCTTCGACCGCGAGACGGGCGAGGCGATCTACGAGCAGGAGGAGATGAGCCTCTCCCCCCTGCCCTACATCGTCATCGTCGTCGACGAGATGGCCGACCTGATGATGGTTGCCGGCAAGGACATCGAGGGCGCCATCCAGCGCCTCGCCCAGATGGCGCGGGCCGCCGGCATCCACCTGATCATGGCGACGCAACGCCCCTCCGTCGACGTCATAACAGGCACGATCAAGGCGAACTTCCCGACCCGCATCTCCTTCCAGGTCACCTCCAAGATCGACTCGCGCACGATCCTCGGCGAACAGGGCGCCGAACAGCTGCTCGGCCAGGGCGACATGCTCTACATGGCCGGCGGCGGCCGCATCTCGCGCGTGCACGGGCCCTTCGTGTCCGACGCCGAGGTCGAGAAGGTCGTCGCCCATCTCAAGCAGCAGGGCGCCCCGGAATATCTGGAAGCCATCACCGCTGAGGACGACGAGGACGAGGACGGCGGCGCAGCCGAGGCCGCCTCCGGTTTCGGCGACGAGGCGGGCGACCTCTACGACCGCGCCGTCAACATCGTGCTGCGCGACCGCAAATGCTCGGTCTCCTACATCCAGCGCCGCCTCTCCGTCGGCTACAACAAGGCCGCATCGCTGGTCGAGCGAATGGAGCAGGAAGGCGTCGTCGGCAAACCCAGCCATTCCGGAAAACGCGAAATCCTCGTCGGAAACGGCGTCGACCGCGGCGCGTTCGAGCCGAGCGAGGCAGATTGAGCAATACCCCGCCCCGAGTTCGCCACAGCCCGCACGTAAGCCGGGGCCCATCGAGGATATCCATGGCTTGCTCGTATTCGCATCTTCTAGCTGTCGCGCTCTGGCTCATGGCCCCGGGCGCTTTCGCGCAGACGTCCGCGCCCGCGCCAAAGGCGGGAAAACCAGCCGTCGAGTCGGCCGCCCCCGAGTCGCCGTCGCCGGACGCGTTGATCCAGCGCGCCAATGCTTATCTCAATTCTGCGAGTTCCTTCGTTGCCGACTTCGTACAGACCGGCGTTGACGGGCGACGCGCCGAAGGTCGTCTCTACGTCGTACGACCGGGAAAGATGCGTTTCGAATATGCGCAGCCTGCAACGCTTGAAGTAGTCGCTGACGGTACGTCGGTCGCCATCCGCGACCGCAAACTCGCGACACAGGACATGTATTTCATCTCGCAGACGCCGCTCAAATTCCTCCTGAAGGACAAGATCGATCTCAGAAGGGACGTGAAGCTTCTCGATGTCTCATCGGATGCCAAGTCTTTCGTCGTGACCGTCGAGGACAAGGCAACCTTTGGCGGCACATCGCGAATCAAGCTGGTTTTCGATGCAAAGTCCTCCGCCCTGAAGCAATGGCATGTGACCGATCCGCAGGGTTACGAAACGCTCGTGTCGCTTTACAATGTCGATCTCGCACAAGTCCCCGATCCATCGTTGTTCCGCATCAGCAGCGAGCGACTTCTCAACCCGAACTGACCGCGTACTTGTGGATGCGCAGGCTGCGTAGCTTGCGCCGCCCCGAACGCCATGCTGTTTGGGGGCATGAATCCCGGCACCTGCAAGATCGCGACCTGGAACATCAATTCCGTTCGGCTGCGGATGCCGATCGTCGCCAGATATCTGCAGGAGCATCATCCCGATGTTCTGTGCTTGCAGGAAACAAAATGTCGGGATGCGGAATTTCCGCATTCCGCATTTCGGGAGCTCGGCTACGAGCACATCGAAATTCACGGCCAGAAGGGTTACCACGGCGTAGCGATCGTTTCCCGGCGGCCGCTCGCAAAGCCGGCGCGCCGCGACTTTTGCAACAAGGGCGACGCTCGGCATCTCACGGCGACCGTCGACGCTGGTGGCCGCACCCTCGAACTACACAATTTCTATGTGCCAGCTGGTGGCGACGAGCCGGACCCTGCAGCAAATCCGAAGTTCGAGCACAAGCTGGCCTTTTTCGACGAGCTTGCGGAATGGGCGCGCACGGAAAAGCCTTTCGAACGCGACGCCATTCTCGTCGGCGACATCAACGTAGCGCCGCTCGAGACGGATGTGTGGAATCACAAGGCTCTGCTGAGCGTGGTGAGCCACACGCCGATCGAGGTCGACCGGCTGAACGCCGCCATGCGGGCCGGGCAATGGGTTGACGCCATGCGGAAATTCGTGCTTGCGGATCAGCGGCTCTACACGTGGTGGAGCTATCGTTCCCCGGACTGGCGAAAGGCGGACAAGGGGCGACGGCTCGACCACGTATGGGTCAGCCCGTCTCTCGTCGAGGCTGTTGGCGCCATGCACGTGCTGAAGGACGCGCGGGGTTGGGACAGGCCATCCGATCATGTGCCCGTCGCCGTCGAGATTCGCGTCTAGGCTCAGAAGGTCGCCAAAGGCTCCATTTCGCGACTGATGCCCTTCAAGCGGGTTACCAGCGCCTCTCTGACGGCTTGTGCGCTGCGCGGATATTCGGCAAGCACACGATGAAAGACTGTCCTTGAGATACGCAGAACCGTCGAGGGTTCCCGGGCGACGACCGAGCCGGTGAATTCTGTAGCCGTGATCATCGCCAATTCGCCGACGAGAGCTGGAGCGCGCGCCACCTGCCGCGGCGCGCCGATCTGGTCGGGATTGTCGAAGATCGCCAGGGCGCCCTTGATCAGCAGGTTGCCGCTGTCGACCGTCGCGGGCGACCTGAAGAGTACGTCGCCGGCGCGCAGAAGCTTGGTTTCGGCAGAAAACGCGAGGAGCCGCACGGCATCGCGCTCGAGCAGCCTGAATAGAGGGATTTCCAGAAATGTGCGGATGTCGTCGTCGAGCGCCATGATCTGCCTTTCGCGCAGGCTAGCGCATCGGCGGCGGATGAAAAAGCCGTTCCGTCGTCAGGGCACCAGGCGGTAGCCGCCTGCGTCGGTCACGAGGAGTTTGGCGTGAACGGGATCGCTTTCGATCTTTTGCCGCAGCCGGTAGATATGCGTCTCCAGCGTGTGCGTCGTCACGTTTGGATTGTAGCCCCAGACATCCCTGAGAAGGACTTCGCGTGTCACGATGTTCGGCGCGGCCTTGTGAAGGAAGCGAAGAATGGCGGTTTCCTTCTCCGTGAGCCGCAGTTTCGAACCGCGTGAACTGGTCAGATATTTCGAGCGGGGATGGAAAACATATGGGCCGATTACGAAGGTCGCGTCGTCGCTCTGTTCGAATTGACGGAGTTGCGCTCGAATTCTGGCTAGGAGCACATTGAACCGAAAAGGCTTCGTCACATAATCGTTGGCGCCGGATTCCAAGCCCAGAACCGTATCGGCATCGGACGTGTGGCCGGTCAGGAGAATTATCGGGTTCGGGTACTTTTCCCGACGGAGGACCTTGAGCGCTTCACGGCCGTCCATATCAGGCAGGCCTACATCGAGGATGACGAGGTCCGGCGCACGCTCCCGGGCGAGCGCCACGCCTTGTGCCGCTGTCGCCGCTTCCCAGACCAAGAATTCCTCATGAAGGGCGATTTGCTCGGCAAGGGAGCTTCGCAATTCCTCGTCGTCGTCGACGATCAGGATGTTGCGGACTTGCGACATGGCGTCCTTCCGTCGAAAGATTTGCGTCGATTCGTGGAAAGCTAGGCGCGGAGCTTGGGTCCGTCAAAGCACGAAAATGTCAGGACGGCGCCGGCCCGGATCGGGCGGCTGATCGTTCGCGTCTCTCCCTGGCTCGGCGCTCGGTACGCCGCGACACTGCGCGCGGGCGTCGTCACCTATCGCTGCGTTATCGGCCGATCAGGCCTGACGCTGCGAAAGCGGGAGGGAGACGGCGCATCTCCAGCTGGCGTCTTTTCGTTGCGGGAATGGCGGTTTCAGCCCGCCCGTCCGGGCTTTCCCAGAGGCGCTCTTTCGGCCAGGACGATCCGGCGCGACGACGGTTGGTGCGACGACCCGGACTGCGGCGCCTACAATCGGCAGGTCAGGCTGCCCTTCCGCGGCAGCCACGAAACCCTGTGGCGAAGCGACGGCAAATACGCCGTCGTGGGAATTCTCGATTACAACCTGTCGCCCCGGAGGAAAGGTGCGGGAAGCGCTATCTTTTTTCATCTGTGCGACGATGATTTTTCCCCCACCGCCGGATGCGTTGCCGTTCGCGCCTCCGACATGCGGAAGCTGCTCCCGCGCATTTCTAAGCGAATCCGCATAAAAATAGCCTAGCGCGACCCGAATATCGCCGAGCCGACACGGACTTCGGTCGCGCCTAGCTGGATCGCCAGTTCAAAATCCGAGGTCATGCCCATCGACAGCCGATCCAAACCGTTGCGCGCCGCGATCTTGGCAAGCAGAGCGAAATAGGGCGAGCACTGGCGGCCGACTGGAGGAATACACATCAATCCCCCGATCGTCAGGCCGAGATCCTTCCGGCAGAACTGCAGGAAGGAATCGGCTTCGGCTGGCAGGACCCCGGCTTTCTGCGGTTCTTCGCCGATATTGACCTGAACGAAGAGCCCAGGACGCTTGCCTGAACGCTCCATCTCGCGGGCAATTTCGGTAGCCAGCTTCGGCCGGTCCACGCTCTCGATCGCATCAAAGATCCGAAAGGCGTCGCGAACCTTGTTCGTCTGCAACGCTCCAATCAAGCGCAGATCGATATCGGAGGCCAGATGTCGCAGGTCTGGCCATTTCTCCAGTGCTTCCTGCACCCTGTTTTCGCCGAAGCGGCGGCCTCCGGATCGGATGATCTCGGCAATCCGTGTCTGGCCGACCGTCTTGGTGACGCAGACCAACCGGACTTCGGCGGGATCACGGCCGCAATCGACGGCCGCCTGGCTGACGCGCCCCTGAACAAGGCGGAATCGGGCGATATCGTTGCTGTCATCCATGACATTTTCCAAGGCGGCGCGGGGCCGGCCCGCAGGTTCGAGACCGCATTTAGACGTGTTGACCCGCGATGTGAAATCAGGCTCATTGCCGGCGACCCGAACAAGCGGAAATGCCTGATAAGATGCGTCCTGAAAGGTACAACGCGCGCGATTCCGAGCCTCGCTGGCAGCGCGTGTGGGATGAGCGGAAGATTTTCGAGTGCCGCAACGACGATCCGCGCCCAAAATATTACGTCCTGGAGATGTTTCCGTATCCGTCCGGACGCATCCACATGGGACATGTCCGTAATTACGCCATGGGCGACGTGGTCGCGCGATACATGCGTGCGCGTGGCTACAACGTGCTCCATCCCATGGGGTGGGACGCCTTCGGCATGCCGGCCGAAAACGCCGCCATGCAGAGCGGCGCGCATCCCGCCGAATGGACCTATTCCAACATCGACGTGATGCGCCGCCAGTTGAAATCCATGGGATTGTCGCTGGACTGGTCACGCGAGATCGCCACCTGCAATCCCAAATATTACACGCACCAGCAGAAGATCTTTCTGGACTTCCTCGCCGCCGGACTGGTGACACGGAAGACGGCGAAAGTGAACTGGGATCCGGTGGATCAGACGGTGCTCGCCAATGAACAGGTGATAGACGGGCGCGGCTGGAGGTCCGGTGCGCTGGTCGAACAGCGCGACCTCACCCAGTGGTTCTTCAAGATTACCGATTTTGCCGAGGATCTGCTTTCGGGCCTCGATACGCTCGACCAGTGGCCCGAGAAGGTGCGCCTCATGCAGCGCAACTGGATCGGCAGGTCCGAGGGCCTCAGGTTGCGTTTCGCGCTCGCCCCCGACGCTCGGACGCCGAATGGCGAGGTCGAGGTCTTCACGACTCGGCCGGATACTCTGTTTGGAGCATCCTTCATCGGTCTCGCGGCGGATCATCCGCTGGTGCAGCAATGCGCCGCCTCCAACCCGGACTTGCAGGCTTTCGCGGATGATTGCCGTCGAATGGGAACGTCGGCCGCCGTCTTGGAAACGACTGAAAAGCAAGGGTTCGACACCGGATTGCGCGCAAGGCATCCTTTCGATCCGGAGCGCCTGCTTCCTGTCTACGCGACCAATTTCGTGCTGATGGACTATGGGACTGGCGCTATCTTCGGTTGCCCTGCGCACGATCAGCGCGATCTGGATTTCGCGAACAAGTACGGTCTTTCCAAGACCCCTGTCGTCTGCCCGCCGGAAGTCGAATCATCGGCATTCGCGGTTGATGCGATCGCATATGACGGTCCGGGGACCCTCATCAATTCTGATTTTCTCAACGGAATGTCGATTGACGTTGCCAAGGAGGAGGTCGCGAGCCGCCTTGAGACGCGTATGCTCGCAGGCGCTCCGCAAGCGTTTCGGCAGGTAAATTTCAAGCTTCGAGACTGGGGCGTGTCGCGTCAGCGCTACTGGGGCTGTCCGATCCCAATCGTTCATTGCGACGATTGCGGCGTGGTCCCGGTCCCAGCAAACGACCTTCCGGTCGTCCTGCCGGACGACATCGACTTCAAGACGCCCGGCAATCCGCTGGACCGGCATCCCTCGTGGAAACACACGTCCTGTCCGACTTGTGGCAAGGCGGCGCGGCGTGAAACGGACACGATGGACACGTTCGTCGACTCGTCCTGGTATTTCGCTCGCTTCACGGATCCGCGCAACGACGCGCAACCCACGAGCGCGGCCGCAATTGCAGAATGGCTACCGGTCGATCAATACATTGGCGGCATCGAGCACGCGATCCTGCATCTCCTGTATTCGCGCTTCTTCACCCGGGGATTGCGCGCGACCGGCCACGCCAATCTGGACGAACCGTTCAAGGGGCTGTTCACGCAAGGCATGGTGGTTCACGAGACCTATCGCGGCGCCGACGGAGGATGGTTGTCCCCGGCCGAAATCAAGATCGTGGCCGGGCCGGAGGGTCGCAGAGCGACTACGGTGAGGGATGGCGCGCCGGTCGAGATCGGCTCGATCGAGAAGATGTCAAAATCCAAGCGCAACACGGTCGATCCCGATGAGATCATCGGCACCTTCGGGGCTGATGCGGCACGCTGGTTCATGCTTTCGGATTCGCCCCCGGAGGGAGACGTCATCTGGTCCGAGGACGGCGTCCAGGGCGTTGCGCGCTTTCAGCAGCGGGTCTGGCGCCTGGTTGGTGAATTGAAGAACATGTTCGCTGGCGTCGAGACGACGGAGGCTCCAACGAGTCTCTCCGATAAGGCGCTGGCGGTCCGCAAGGCGACGCACCTTGCGCTCGCCAAGGTGGAGGACGATATCGTTCGCCTGCGGTTCAATCGCTGCATCGCGCATGCGAACGAACTGGTGAATAGGCTCGGCCAAGCGATCAGCGAGATCGAATCCGCCGAAATCGCCCCAGACATGGCCTTTGCCTGCAGGGAAGCTGCCGAAAGCCTTGTCCTTCTCATCTCGCCAATGATGCCGCACCTTGCCGAAGAATGCTGGGCGGACATCGGATGCGCGGGCCTCGTCTCCTCGGCGACATGGAAGGCGGCCGATCGCGCTCTGATCGTGGAGGATGTTCTTGTCCTCCCGGTTCAGGTAAACGGTAAGAAGCGGGCCGAAGTCTCCGTTCCGCGTGACGCGGATGACAAGACTGTTGAAACTCTCGTCCTTCAGGATGAGCAGGTGCAGCGAGCGCTCGAGGGTCGTGCCGTGAAACGGTTCATTGTGGTTCGCGGGAGAATCGTCAATGTCGTCGTCTGACTGGCGCCGCGGGACGCTTGTGTTTTTCGTCGGGCTCGCTCTTTCGGGCGGCCTGACCGGTTGCATTCAACCCCTGTACAACACGATGGGCCCGGGCGGGCTCGAGCGTGAGCTGCAGGCAATCAAGATCGAGCCGATTCCGGACAGGTTCGGACATTATCTCGAGAAGGAATTGCTCTTCGCATTCAACGGGACGGGCGAGACAGTTCCCCCGAAGTATCGACTGGTCGTTACGTTGAAACAGAAGGTCACGGTGCCGACGATCGACACGGTCACGGGCCGCGCAACCTCGGCGACGGTGCTCGGAGATGCCGATTTTAAGCTATATCCACTCGGGCAGGCTCAGCCCTCAATGGAAGGCGTTGCATTCGCCGCGGCGGGCTACGACCGGTTCAGTCAACGCGTTTCAAACGTCAGGGCTGCCAAGGACGCCGAGACGAGGGACGCCAAGGCCATGGCGGAGCAGATCAGAACGCAAATTGCCGCGCGTATGGCTGCCGGCGGCTGATGGCGACATCGTCGCCGCGCGAGTTCGAAAAGGCTTTGGCCGAGCGTGGAGTTCTGCGTCGGATTGTCCTGCTTCATGGCAATAATGATGATCTGAAAGCGGATCTGTTCAAGTCCTTGTGCCGTCGGTCCGGTATCAGCCCCGACGACCCATTTCGTTTTGTTCGACTGGAGCACGACAGCCTCGATCTTGATTCCGGCCGTCTCGCCGACGAACTGGGATCAATATCGATGTTTGGCGGCTCGCGCCTCGTGCACGCGCGCGCCAGCGCGCGTCAGGGTGAACAAGCGATCTCGCAGGCGGCGGACGTTCCCGGAGACTGGCTTCTTGTTGTCGAAACACCCGACCTGTCCGAGGCGGAATGGCTATCGCGCGTAGCACGCAAGTCGGAAGTAGTTGCAATCGCTTGCGGTGAGGAGGATGCCAGCGATTTCCGAGCTTTTGTCGAGAGAGAGATGGCTTCGGCGGGCATGGCGGCGGATCGCGATGTGATCGATCGACTCATTTCTCTCGTCGGCGAAGATCGCGCGAGCGTGCGCGGTGAACTTCTCAAGCTTGGCGCTCTCGCGGGCGTCGGGCGAAATATTTCGCTCGAGGACGTGAATTCTGCCGTGGCCGACGCCTCTTCGGTTCTGTCCGACGAGACTGCAGCTTCGGCTCTGTCCGGGGAAGTGCAGGAACTGGGAAACGCGCTCGACCGGCTGGGTGTAACCGGCGACCCTGTTCAGGCTTTGATGGCGGCTCATCGCCTGGCGATGACAATGCACAGAACCAAGTCCAGACAATGGTCTGGACAGCGCCAAGATAAGCATGCGCCTGCATGGAATTCCGCAGAACTTCGTGGGATCGTTCGATCTCTTGGGGCTTCGGTGAGGCAGACACGAAGCGACAGTTCCAATGCCGGTCTGATTGCGGAGCGCGCGCTCGTTGCACTCGGACAGTTCGCCCGCCTCAGGAAGCGCTGACCCCGAGTTTTCGCATGATCTCGTCAAGCTGATCGAGCGATCTATACTTCAAGATCATTTCACCTGCTTCGCCTTTTGACTTTATTGATACTGTAAGGCCAAGAATTTCACCTATCCTCCGCTCCAATGCAACAACATTGGGATCCGACTTTGGCGGAGCTTTTTTCTGAGCATCTGCTTCGCTCTGCTGTCGAGCGGAATTGTCTTGCGCAAGCCTCTCGACGTCCCGAACCGTCAGCCCCTTCTCGACAATATCACGGGCCACCTCGTCCGGCTGCCCGACGGAAAGCAGCGCCCGCGCATGACCCGCGGTGATCTTTCCGTCTGTCAGCAATTGTCTCGTTTTTTCAGGCAGGCGGACCAGGCGGATCATGTTGGCCACATGGCTCCGGCTCTTACCGATCGTCTTCGCCAGATCGCCATGTGAATATCCGTAGTCGGATACAAGGCGTTCGTAGCCAAGCGCCTCTTCCATAGGGTTCAGGTCGGTTCGCTGAACGTTTTCGATGATAGCGAGTTCGAGGGCTTCCTGATCGTTGGCCGAGACCACGATGATGGGAACTTCGTGCAGGCCGGCTTTCTGGGCAGCGCGCCAGCGCCGCTCGCCAGCGATGATCTCGTAAAGATCGCTAGCGATCGCGCGGACGACGATGGGCTGTAGAATACCTTTTTCACGGACTGAAGCCGTCAGATCTTCCAGATCGGCTTCTCCGAACTCGCGGCGTGGATTTCTCGGATTTGCCCTCAGAAATTCGACCGGCGCCTTTCGCTGGGGATTGCGACTGGAAGAGCCGACCGCCGATTCCTCGTCTGTCGAGCCAATGAGCGCCGCCAGGCCACGGCCAAGTCTTCTTGCTTCTTCAGCCATTTGCTACCCTTGCTGGATTAGGCGGCGCGAATGCGTCTTTCGCGCTGGATAATTTCCGAGGCCAGCTTGAGATAAGCTTGGCTGCCCGCGCAACGAAGATCATAGAGCAGCGCCGGCTTGCCATATGACGGAGCCTCGGAAACCCTGACGTTGCGGGGAATGACGGTCTCATAGACCTTGTCGCCCATATGGTCGCGAACGTCTTCGACGACCTGCGTCGCAAGTTTGTTGCGAGGGTCGAACATGGTGAGCACGATGCCGTGTATTGTCAGGCGCGGGTTGAGTGACTTCTTGACCTGCTCGACGGTGGACAGGAGCTGCGACAGACCTTCCAGCGCGAAAAACTCGCATTGAAGGGGAACAACCACGCTGTCCGCTGCGGCAAGAGCATTGATCGTCAAGAGGTTCAGCGAGGGCGGGCAATCGATCAACACGTAGGTAATGCGGGCCCCAGACTCTACCTCAAAGTCAGAAATATCCGACAACGCCTTTCTGATGCGGAAGGTACGGTCGTCGGAACTGGCGATCTCGAGTTCTACCCCCAAAAGATCGAGAGTGGACGGCGCAATCCACAGTCGGGGAACGGAAGTCGGGGTAATCGCCGCATCAAGCTTGCGATCGCCGGTAAGCACATCGTAGGTCGAGACAGCGCGGCCCTTCCGGTCGATCCCGAGCCCAGTCGAGGCATTGCCCTGCGGATCGAGGTCGATGATGAGAACACGCTCCCCGATTGCCGCCAGCGCCGTTCCGAGATTGATTGCCGTGGTGGTCTTGCCCACGCCGCCTTTCTGGTTCGCAAGTGCAAGAACGCGCATGTTTGCCCCTAGCGGCGCAGGGAAATCCGCACCAACCTTCCGTCGGGATCAACGCGGCTGGGCGCGATCGACACAGTAAAATTACAAGGTATTGAGGCTTGCGTCAATTCGGCCACAACATCTCGTCCTTTGAGAAAGACGTCGACGGCTCCGTTTTCCACATGCCCTCGTGTCGATTCGAACAGAAATCGCATGCTCGCCATTGCTCTTGACGTGATGTAGTCGGGCTTGAGCGTGGACAATACCGACTCGACACGACCACAATGGACAGCGACGCCCGCGCCTGTTTCACGTGAAACTTCTCGCAGGAATGCAGCTTTGCGCTGATCGCTCTCAATCAAATGCATCTCGCCGCCCACACTCTTCCTTTGGAGAAGAGCGATCACCATCCCGGGAAATCCAGCGCCGGACCCAAGATCCGTCCAGACGGTCGACCCGGCGCCACACTCCAGGACCTGCGCAGAATCGGCGAAATGACGCCACCAAAGTTCAGGGATTGTGGAGGCGCCAACAAGATTGATCCGGGCTTGCCAATGGCGGAGCAGGTTCTCATAAACATCCAGTTCGGGGGCGATATCCCGCAGTTCGGGAAATGTGTCGAGGGCCCGTTTCCGATGCGAATCGATCACGGCGACACGTTGTGATAATGCTTCTGAACGTATGCCGCCAGCAGTGTCATCGCCGCCGGCGTAATTCCCTCGACCTTGGAGGCGTGTTCGAGCGACAGCGGTCGAGCTGCCGCCAATCGCGCCCTCACCTCATTGGACAGGCCGGGAATTGACCCATAGTCCAGGTGGGCCGAGAGTCGCAGGTCAAGCCGCCGCTCGAACTCTGCGACGGACTTCGCTTCCCGCTCGAGATAGACGGAGTATTTCGCCTCGGTCTCGACCTTCAGCCTGGCCTGGTCCGAGAACGTGCCGAGAATTGGCCATATGGCAGCCAATTCACTGAACTCCTGATCAGGACGACTAAGCAGGTTGAATGCACTGCGCCGCACCCCATCTGCATTGACCGCTATACCCTTGGAACGGGCCTCGGTAGGCGTAAGCGTCAGTTCGGTCAGCAAGAGCCTCAAACGCCGGACCTCGTCGCTGTGGACTTCGAAAGCCGCTCGGCGCGCATCCGAGACAAAGCCTAGAGCGAGGCCTAAAGGGGTCATTCGCTGATCTGCATTGTCTGCTCGCAAGCTGAGCCTGAATTCGGCGCGCGAACTGAACATCCTGTACGGCTCGGTTACTCCTCGACCGGTCAGGTCGTCGATCATCACCCCAATGAAGGACTCGCTTCGCTTGAAGACGATCGGATCTTTGCCGGCGGCCCTTCGGGCAGCATTCACGCCTGCCACCAGGCCCTGTCCTGCAGCCTCCTCGTAGCCGGTTGTGCCATTGATCTGCCCTGCAAGGAAAAGCCCGCGGATCCGCTTGTATTCGAGCGTTGAAAAGAGCGCCCTCGGATCGAAATAATCATACTCAATGGCGTAGCCAGGCCGGACCATTTCGGCCCGTTCCAGGCCTCGTATCGTCCGGATCATCGCAACTTGGGCTTCCGGACCCAAGCTGGTCGAAATTCCATTGGGGTAGACCAGATTGGAGTCAAACCCCTCCGGCTCGAGAAAGATCTGATGTCCCTCTCGATCGCCGAACCGCACGACCTTGTCCTCGATCGAAGGGCAATAGCGAGGACCCCTCCCCGTGACGGCGCCCGAATAGACAGCCGATTCGGAAAGATGCGCGCGGACAATTTCGTGCGTTTTGAGATTGGTTTTGGTGATGTAACAAGGGAGCTGCGGAACGCTCATCTTTTCTGAGAGATACGAGAAAGGTTCCGGATCCGAATCGCCGGGCTGCGCTTCGAGCATTTCCCAATCGATGGAAGTTGCATCCAGGCGCGCTGGCGTGCCCGTTTTGAGGCGACCGGTGGGCAACCCCAGCGCCTCAAGCTGAAATGCGAGTTTTGTGGAAGGCTGCTCGTCGATACGTCCGCCATTAATTCGGCGGGACCCGATATGCACGACCCCTCTCAAGAACGTGCCGGCAGTCAAGATAATAGCGTGAGAGCGCAGGAGGCGCTCATCACTAAGTTCAATGCCGTTCACCACCCCATCGTTCAACGCAATTGCTTCGACCATGCCGGCGAGGATCGTCAGGTTAGGATAGCCGAAGAGTTCGTCCTGCATCGCGCGCTGATACAGGCTTCGATCGATCTGCGCCCGTGGCCCGCGGGTGGCTGGTCCTCGTGACCGGTTCAGGAGCCGGAACTGGATGGCCGCCCGATCGGCGATTCGGCCCATGACCCCGTCCAGGGCATCGACCTCGCGGACGATCTGCCCTTTGCCCAACCCGCCGATCGCCGGGTTGCAGGACATCACGCCAATATCGGAGAAATTCTTCGTTACGAGTGCGGTTCGTGCGCCGGTGCGGGCAGCCGCAGCTGCAGCTTCGCAACCCGCGTGGCCCCCGCCGACTACGATGACGTCGAAATGAGACTGGTTGTGTTTCACGTGAAACACTCACTTCCCGATACAAAATCGACTGAAGATGGCGCCAAGCACATCCTCGGTCGTCGTGATCCCGACCAGCGCGCCTATAGCCGATCTTGCAGCACGCAGCTCCTCCGCGGCAAGCTCGAGATAGCCCCGTTCCAAATGCGCCGGAACTCTATTCAGCGCAGCCCTGGCCTCCGTCAAGGACGAAACGTGTCGCTCGCGAATCAATCTACCTTCGGAGCCATCGCCAACGACGCTCAGAGCTGCTTCAGCCATCCTTTCTTTCAGTGCCCGAATGGCCATCGGGTCGTTTCGAGTGATGCCTAGCGCGCCATCGGGCGCGGGTTCCACGTCGGTCTTGGAGTGAACTGCCAGAACTGGTGCGCCATCGACCGCGCCGGCGGGCAAAGTCGCCCCTGGGGGCAGGAGCTCTATGACAAGGTCGGCGTTGCAGCGGGCCTCCCTTGCACGAGCGACGCCGATCGCCTCGATTTCGTCGCTCGAATCCCGGATACCAGCAGTATCGATCAGCTTGATCGGAGCCCCGGCGATATCGAGATCACGCGAAATGAGGTCCCTCGTCGTGCCGGGGACCGGTGTTACGATCGCTGCCTCCTCGCCTACCAAGAGGTTGAACAGGGTTGATTTTCCCGCATTGGGAGGGCCGGAAATCACAACGGTGAAGCCATCGCGGAGGCGAAGCGACTGGCCGCTCCTTTCCAATTCTCGACCAATATCCGCAACCAGAGCGTTGACGTCGCTCGACAGGCGGCGAACATCGAGAGCGTCGACATCCCCTTCGTCACTGAAATCCAGAGAGCTCTCTATCTCCGCCGACACGTCGAGGATCCGCTCCCGCCACGCGCGGACGCACGCGCCGAGTTCCCCGGAAAGCATCCGCAGCGCCTGTCGACGCTGAAATTCCGTTTCCGAATCGATCAGATCCGCGACAGCTTCGGCCTGGGTCAGATCCATACGTCCGTTGAGAAAAGCACGCTTCGTAAACTCACCCGGTTCGGCGACGCGCAATCCTCCAATTCGGGCAAGTGTCGCGTTGAGCGCGGAAATCACGCTGCGCGAGCCGTGTACGGATAGCTCGACGCAATCCTCGCCAGTAAAGCTGGCGGGACCAGGAAACACGGTTACAACCGCGTCGTCGATCTTTTCAGCTGTGGCGGCATACAATGAACGGAGGCTTGGACGACGCGGACGTACGCCGCCGCCGCGGGTAATCCGTGCAAGAGCCTCCACCGCGGTCGGCCCGGATATCCTGAACACCGCCAAGGCGGAACGACCGGGCGGCGTGGCGAGCGCGAAAATTGTGTCAACTTCGCCCATCGCGCACGTCCATTGCGCCGCGTCAGGTATTCATTGATTCGAAGAAGCTCGAATTGCCCTTCGGCGTCTCGCGCAATTTGCCCAAGAGGAACTCGATCGCATCGATGGTCCCCATCGGATTCAATATGCGGCGGAGCACGTACATCTTCTTCAGGATATCCGGAGCGACAAGCAGTTCTTCCTTGCGAGTGCCGGACCGCGTGATGTCGATCGAGGGGAACACACGCTTGTCTGCGACCTTACGATCGAGAATGATCTCGGAATTGCCGGTTCCCTTGAACTCTTCGAAGATCACTTCGTCCATGCGCGAGCCGGTATCGATCAGTGCGGTCGCGATGATCGTCAGAGACCCGCCCTCCTCGATATTGCGCGCAGCGCCGAAAAACCTCTTCGGCCGTTGGAGCGCGTTGGCGTCGACGCCGCCCGTCAGAACCTTGCCGGAGGAAGGAACAACTGTGTTGTAGGCGCGGCCGAGACGAGTGATGGAATCGAGCAGGATCACAACGTCGCGGCCATGTTCGACAAGACGCTTCGCCTTTTCGATCACCATCTCGGCGACCTGGACATGTCGGACCGCAGGCTCGTCAAACGTCGAAGATACGACTTCGCCCTTCACTGATCGCTGCATGTCCGTGACTTCCTCCGGACGTTCGTCGATCAGGAGAACAATCAGATAGCATTCGGGGTGATTGGCCGTCACCGATTGGGCAATATTCTGCAGCAGAACGGTCTTGCCGGTGCGTGGCGGCGCAACGATCAATGCGCGCTGTCCCTTGCCGATCGGCGAAACGATGTCGATGACACGCGCGGAAATGTCTTTCCTGGTCGGATCCTCGATCTCGAGCTTCAGGCGTTCATCGGGATAGAGTGGCGTCAGGTTGTCGAAATGGACCTTGTGTCGCGCTTTCTCGGGATCTTCGAAATTGATAGTATTGACCTTGAGCAGGGCAAAATATCGCTCGCCCTCTTTAGGACTCCTGATCAATCCTTCAACAGTATCTCCGGTCCTGAGACCGAACCTTCTGATTTGCGAGGGTGATATGTATATATCATCGGGACCGGCGAGATAATTTGCATCCGGAGATCTCAGGAAGCCAAATCCATCCTGAAGAACCTCTACTACACCTTCGCCAATAATCTCGACTTCATTATTTGCAAGTTGCTTCAAGATAGCGAACATAAGCTCTTGCTTACGCATGACCGAAGCGTTTTCGACTTCATGCTCCTCTGCGAAAGCAAGCAGTTCTGTCGGCGATTTCAGTTTGAGGTCCTGAAGCTTTACTTCCCGCATGGGATAGATCCTCGGCCGGCGCACGACGCCGAAATGGGAGAGGGCAACACCGACCCAACTGGGCGCTGCTCGAAACGAGCGCTTGAGTCGTTGCTGTTGAAGGAGAGGCCCCTGAGATAACCCCAGCCGGAAATCAATGCAAGCGCCAGCTTGGCGCCGCTTCAGATATCGCGAACGAGGCGAACCAGCCTTTCGACATGTGCAATCGGCGTCTCGGGCAAAATTCCGTGACCGAGATTGAACACGAACGGCGTGTCTCCGAATTCCCTGACAATCCGTTTGACGCCTCGGTCCAGCGCAGAACCGCCGGCGACGAGAGCAAGCGGATCCAGATTGCCTTGCAGAGGCATGTTCGGACCGACCGAACGACGGACCTCCCGCAGGTCTTCTGCAGTGCCGACAGCGATACAATCCGCGGAGACCTGGTCTCGGAAATGCGGCAAGTAATTCCCGGCTTCCCTGGGAAACACGATGATCTTCAGATCCGGACACCTGGCGCGAAGTTCGCTGACCATCCACTTCACGGGTTGGACGCACCACCGGTCGAACTCGTCCACGGGCAAGAGGCCGCACCAGGAGTCGAAAATCTGGACCGCTTCTACGCCGCACTTCGCCTGAGCAACGAGGTACTCGACAGACGCCCGCGCCAGAAGATCGATCAACTGCTGGAAAGCATCCGGGTATCGGAAAGCGAAAAGTCTCGTCAGCGCGAGATCCTTCGAACCGGAACCGGCGATCATGTAGCTGGCGACGGTCCACGGCGCTCCACAAAAGCCTATGAACGCAGTCTCGGCAGGCAATGCGCCGGCGATCAGGCTAACGGCCTCGAAAACCTTATCCAGCTTTCGCAGATCGATCTCCGGCAATCGGGCAATCGACCCTTCATCGACCACGGGCGTAAGCCGGGGACCATGTCCCTCCTCGAAGGAAACAGTCTGGCCCAGCGCATGCGGAATGACGAGGATATCGCTGAAAAGGATAGCCGCATCGAAACCGAAACGGCGTATCGGCTGCAATGTCACTTCAGCCGCCAGTTTCGGATTGAAACAGAGGTCGAGGAATGACCCGGCTTCCGCCCTGACCTGCTTGTATTCCGGTAGATACCTGCCCGCCTGACGCATCAGCCAGATCGGCGGTGGCGATACCGCTTGCCCAGACAAGACCCGCAGGAATTTCTTCGAAGCGGCCTGTGAAGATGCGCCGACCATAAAACTAAATCCTGAGAGTCTGTTTCTGCTGCTTAGCACGGGATTAGAGAGATTCAGGGTTCTCCACAACCCGCTGTGAGGCTCGGGAAAGAGACATTGGCGCCGGGATGAGTGTGAACAAGTCGGAAAAGACAATAATACATTTAAAAACAATTATTTATATAAAACGCTGCCGGCTTTTCCACGTTCCGACCGTGCAGCCAGTGGGAATGTCGTCGGCAAGCGAACTCCGAGATCCGGGCGCGGTTGTTGAGCGATCCTCGACTTGCTCCGTCCTGCCACTGACAGCGGACCGGAAGCTGGCATATTGTCCACAACGACTCAGAGGAAATCGACAGGCGGGCGGGAAAAATGGTCGGCCGGAACTATTTTCACCTGCATCTGGTGTCGGATGCGACGGGAGAGACCCTGATCGCCGTGAGCCGCGCCGCGGCTGCGCAATACCAGGGCGTTTCATCCATCGAGCACGTCTATCCGCTGATCCGCAATCAGTTGCAGCTCGACAAGGCGATCGCAGAAATCAAGGCGGCGCCCGGCATCGTGCTCTTCACGCTCGTCGATCTGGAGCTGACGGAGCGATTGCAACGCGCGTGCGAAGATTCCGGATGTCCGTGCCTATCTGTTCTCGAACCGATACTGGGCCTTTTCCAGTCCTATCTAGGAACGGCCTCCACGCCGCGGCCTGGCGCCCAGCACATGCTCAATTCCGACTATTTCAAAAGAATCGACGCATTGAACTTCACGATGATGCATGACGACGGCCAGATGCCGGAGCATCTTGATGACGCCGATGTCGTATTGCTCGGCGTCAGCCGTACCTCGAAAACGCCGACCAGCATCTATCTCGCGAACCGCGGGATCAAGACGGCGAACATCCCGATCGTTCCGAACGTCCCGCTGCCGGGTTCTCTCGATTCCGTACGAAAGCCGCTGGTCGTAGGTCTGATCGCCTCGCCCGATCGCATCGTGCAGATCAGGCAGAACAGATTGCTGGCGCTCAACGCCGACCATGATACTCCCTATGTCGATCGAAGCCTGGTCGCAGATGAAGTCGCGGTATCGCGCCGCTTGTACGAGTCGCGCGGTTGGCCGACGATCGATGTCACGCGTCGCTCGATCGAGGAAACGGCTGCGGCGATCATTGATCTCTATAGAGAGCACAAGATGAAATTCATTGCGGAGGGATGACGATCGCATGACGTCATCTGCTTCATCGATCTGGCTGGGCGATCCTGTCATTCTCGCCTCGAAGAGCCGCGGACGGGCCCGCCTTCTGGAGAGCGCCGGCGTTCCCTTCGACGTGGTCACGTCGGAAATTGACGAAAGGGCGATTGAAAGGAGCTTTGCAGGGCCACCTGCGGATCTCGCGCAGGCGCTCGCTGACGCAAAGGCCAGCGCTGTGTCCCGAATGCACGCGACCCGTACCGTATTGGCCGGCGATCAGGTCCTCGCCTATCGGGACGAAGTCCTGCACAAGGCGTCCTCGGAAGAAGAGGCGATCCAGCAACTCGCAAGACTGAGCGGCGGCGCACACAAGCTGCATTCAGCAGTTTCGATCATGCGTGACGGCGAGATCGTCTTTCGCAATGTGTCGAGCGTCACGGTGCGGCTTTTGCCGCTGACGCGGGACGCCCTGGCAGCTTATGCGCGCGCGGCAGGCCGCCGGATGCTGGAAACCGTCGGCGGCTATGAAATAGAAGGCCTCGGCGTCAACATCATTGAAAGTCTCGAAGGCGACTTCTTCACTGTCGTCGGGCTGCCGCTGCTTCCGATTCTCGCCTTCTTTCGCAGCGAAGGCTACATCCGCGGCTGGGAAAGCGCTTCATGATCCTGATCGGATTGACCGGCTCGATCGGAATGGGGAAGTCCACCGCATCCGCCATGTTTCGGGCTTGCGGCGTCCCGGTCTACGATGCGGATGCCGCAGTACATCGTCTGTATGCCGGCCCTGCAGTTGAGCCGATGTCGCATTCCTTCCCGGAAGCGATCGTCAATGGATGCGTCGACAGAACAATCCTGTCGCGACTGGTCATGAGCGATCCGGCGGCTTTGCGGCGGATCGAAGCCATCGTACATCCGCTGGTCGCCAGGGATCGCGCCGACTTTCTGCAGAACGTCGCGGCGCAGTCGCTTTCTGCCTGCGTCCTGGACGTGCCCCTGCTCTTCGAAACAGGAGGCGATCGGGCGGTCGACGTGATCGTGGTCGTATCCGCTTCTCCAGAGGTCCAGCAGGCGCGAGTTCTCGCCCGTCCGGGCATGAGCGCGGAAAAATACGCGACGATTCTGACCAAGCAAACGCCTGACCGCGAGAAACGCCGCAGGGCGCATTTTGTTGTCGATACCGGTCGAGGTCTGGAGGCGGCGCGCCGTCAGGTACAGGCCTTTCTTGTCAGCCTCGGGAACTAAGGTCGATCATGCGCGAAATAGTGCTGGATACAGAAACGACTGGACTTGATCCGGCGACGGGCGATCGCATCGTCGAGATCGGCGCTGTCGAGCTCCTCAACGGAGTCGTTACGGGCTCCAATTTTCATGTCTACATAAATCCGGAACGCGACATGCCTGAAGCGGCGTTCCGCGTGCACGGCTTGTCGGAAGAATTCCTTCGCGGGCACCCCGTCTTCGAAAAGGTGGCCGACGATTTCGCCAAATTCATCGGCGACGACAGGCTCGTCATCCACAATGCGGAATTCGACATCAAATTCCTGAACGCCGAATTGGGCCGGCTCGCGCTGCCCCTGCTGCAACCAGGCAGAGTCGTCGATTCCCTCACGCTTGCCAGACGCAAGCACCCGGGAGCGGCAAATTCACTGGACGCCCTGTGCGCGCGCTATGGCGTGGATACGTCCCGGCGCAAGAAGCATGGCGCTCTGCTCGACGCGGAACTGCTTGCAGAGGTCTACATCGAACTATCCGGCGGCCGGCAATCCGCGTTCGCGCTCCAGAGGATCGAGGTGCAGGTCCAGCGCGTGGTCACCGATTTGATCGACGAGCGGCCAGAACCCTTGCCGTCGCGCCTCGAGGAGTGTGATCTGCTCGCCCATCGTGCGCTGGTAGCCAGGCTGGGCGACAAGGCCCAGTGGCTCAAGACATCTCTGCCGCAGGCTTCAGGCGACGGGAGTTGACTCGGTCTGCTGCTGCGTTTCCGCCATCCGCTGCATATAGAGCGCCGCGAAATCGACCGGATCGAGATAGAGGGGCGGGAAGCCGCCATTGTGCACCGCTTCGGCGATGATCTGGCGGGCAAACGGGAAAATCAGCCGCGGGCATTCGATCATGACCACGGGATGCACCTGTTCCTGGGGAATGTTGATCAGTCGGAACGCGCCGCAATAGATGACTTCGAACTTGAAAAGGGTGTTTGCCCCTTCGCCGGCCGAGCCTTCGAGCTTCAGTTGGACCTCGAAATCGGTCTCGCCGAGCTGCTGCGCGTTCACATCCACCTGAATCGCGATATTCGGCTGGCGCTCCTGCGGCGCCAGGGAGCGCGGGGCGTTGGGATTCTCGAATGAGAAATCCTTCACGTACTGCGACATCGTCGTGATCTGGGGGACCGCCGGGCTCGCGCCATTGCCATTGTTCTCAGCCATAACAACTCCCTGACCCGGCCAGTCGGCTGCGGTCTGAATTTGGTCTGAATATCCGGCCCGCCGCGTATCACGTATGTTTACGTCGAACAAGCAGAGGCTGCCGGCCTATCTGGCGCTTCGGCTGGAATGCGCCTATCTCTCGTCGGAGAAACCCTTCAGAACCAGAGCTTCTCCACCATGCATGATGGAATGGACGTAACCACGATCATTTTCGCCGTTCTGGCGGTCTTCGTGGTCTGGAAACTCAAGTCGGTTCTCGGAACGCGGGTCGATATCGAAAGGCGTCCGGACGCCCGCCCTGCCTCCGACCAGCCGGCGCAGACCGGAAACGTCGTCCGGCTTCCTGGGGCGGCCGACAGGGTCCAGCCGTCGGATCGTGAGCGAATTTCTGCGGCGCGCACCGAAAAGGGCCGTGCCGGGGTAGCGGCGATCGTTGCCGGGGACCCTCAGTTCGACGCCGAGCGCTTCGTCGCCGGCGCCAGGTCCGCCTATCAGATGATTATCGAGGCGTTCGCCCGCGGCGACCGGGTGACGCTCGGCAATCTCCTGAGCCCCGAGGTGCTGAGCAGCTTCGGGAGCGAGATCGATCGCAGGGAAAAGGCGGGCGAACAGGCATCGACCCGGATCGTCGCGATCAACGATATCGAAATCGTCGACGGGTCCGTCCGCCAAGGGGTTGCGCAAGTCTCGACACGCATTTCCGCCAAGCTTGTGAGCGTGGTCCGGGATCGTGACGGCGAAATAGTCACAGGCGACCCCGAGGTCGTCGTATCGACGGATGATCTCTGGACGTTTTCGCGTCCGGTCGCCAGCACCGATCCGACCTGGCGTCTGATCGCGACGGAAAGCCATCAGGCCTAGGCGGCATGAGGCTGGCCGAGCTCGAATTCGACCAAATTCCCTGCTGGGGTGGAGACTCCGTCCAACGGGCCTGGCCGGCCTTCCTGGCCTCGTGCGAATGCCTGGCGCACGGAAACCCCTCCCTGAGAGCCGCCGTAAGCGCGTCGCTCTCCCTGACCACGGTGGCGCGCGCCGCTTTGGAAGCCGGCGCCGCAAGCGATGCGGAGCGATTTTTCCAGATTCATTTCCAGCCGTGGCTCGTTCGGCCGGATGGCGAGACCTCGAGGGGGTTCTTCACCGGCTATTACGAACCGGAAATTGACGGGTCCCCCGTCCGGACGGGGAGATTCCAGGCGCCGGTTCTCAGTCGACCGACGGACCTGCAGGACATGCGTGCAAGCAATGCTCCCGGATGGGATCACGCCTGCGAGAGCGCGCGTGTGACGCCAGACGGACGTCTCGAACCTTATCCCGATCGTCGCGCAATCGAAGCAGGGCGCATAGATCACGTTGCGCAACCAGTCGTATGGCTCGAAGACCACGTCGAGGTTTTCTTTGTGCAGGTCCAAGGATCGGCGTGCATCAGATTTCCGGATGGGACCCGTCGGCGATTGATCTATTCAGGCCGGAATGGCCAGCCTTATTCCTCCATAGGAAAAATTCTCATCGACCGGAGGGAAATCGCCCCGGAAGAAATGTCCCTCGACCGCTGCAAGACCTGGTTGCGGCAGCATGGACTCGAAACAGGTCAACCGGGCCGCGAGGTTCTGCAGAGCAACCGATCATATATTTTTTTCCGGCTGGCGGAGGTCGTGAACGAGGCCGCGGGGCCAATCGGCGGCCAGGGAATTGCCTTGACCGCCGGTTGTTCGATCGCAATCGACCGGACCGTTTGGCCCTATGGCACGCCCGTATTCGTCGCAGGCGATTTCAGCAGCGCTGGAATGGGACGTGCGCCACTAGGGGCGATGATGGTCGCCCAGGATACGGGTTCGGCGATCAAGGGACCCGCGCGCGGCGACCTGTTCATAGGCTCGGGACATGCGGCCGGAGAAATCGCGGGCAAAATCCG
This sequence comes from Beijerinckiaceae bacterium, assembly GCA_046349215.1. Lineage (GTDB taxonomy): Bacteria > Pseudomonadota > Alphaproteobacteria > Rhizobiales > Beijerinckiaceae > JAJXWB01. The sequence goes on along the minus strand of JAXMCV010000003.1, from coordinate 660,280 downwards.
ACATTCCGGCGATTTCATAGCCTTTCTGCCGAGGCGGTCGTGAAGCAGCGGAGACTCACTACCGAGGAAAGCCAACTCTGGCGCATCGTCACGGCGAACGTGCGTCCGCTTACGCCCCGCAAGACCGACCCGCCTTCAGCCGGCGCGACTCCAGTGAGAGACCACACTTCGATCGCCACACATGCTGTGGCGCCGTCGCCGCCAGTTCGCGTGGAACGGAAGCCGCTGGGCGACATCGAACGGCGAACCAGACGGGATTTGCTGAAAGGGAAGGTGGTCGTTGACGCGAGGCTCGATTTGCATGGGCAAACGCTCGCGGAGGCTCACCAGCGGGTTACCCGCTTCCTTCATCGCGCACAGGATGAGGAAGCGCGGTACGTTCTCATCGTCACCGGGAAGGGAAAGACAACGGGCGGAGAATTCGGTCCATTACGTAGGCAAACGCCGATGTGGCTTGCTGACCCGCGACTGAGGCATATAGTCGCGGCGTACGGGGAAGCGAGCCCTGCGCATGGCGGTGCCGGCGCGCTCTACGTGCGCATTCGCAGGAAGCGAGATCTGGCGTGACCCCGTTCGGTGCGAGATTGCGGGAGATGAGGGCCGAGCGCGGCGTCTCGCTGAAGGATATGGCGCAGGCGCTGGGCGTTTCATCCGCGTACCTGTCCGCGCTGGAACATGGAAGGCGTGGCGCGCCGACATGGTTCCTCGTGCAGAGGATCATTTCCTATTTCAACGTGATCTGGGATGAAGCGGAAATGTTGTGCCGCCTTGCCCAGACGTCCGACCCGCGCGTGAGGATCGACACGTCCGGCGCCATCCCGGATGCAACGGCCTTCGCCAATCTCCTGGGACGGGTCGTGAGCGAACTTTCGAAGGAGGATTTCGCCCGGCTCACGAGTGTCGTAGATGAGGCGCTTGCCCGCAGGAGAGCAGAAGCGCCCCGCGTGCGTCCGGATGGAGCAGGTTTGAAAGATGAGCAATAAGCCAAGCTACGACGTCGTCGGCATCGGAAATGCAATCGTGGATGCGCTTGCGCCCACCGGCGATGACGTGCTCGCCAGGCTGCAATTGAACAAGGGTTCGATGACGCTCATCGACGAATCGTCGTCCGCTCGCATTTACGCCGAGATGGGTCCGGCGACGATTTCGTCTGGTGGTTCGGCAGCCAACACGATGGTCGGACTCGCGAGCCTGGGCGCGAAGGCTGCCTTCATAGGGAAGGTTAAGGACGACGATTCGGGGCGCGCGTTTTGCCACGATATCGAGAAATCGGGAGTTGCGTTCTCGACCCCGGCGACCGCGACCGGCCCGGCGACTGCGCGGTGCCTGGTTCTGGTCACGCCGGATGGCGAACGCACAATGTCGACCTATCTCGGCGCATGCGTGCATCTAGGCCCTGACGACATTGATGAAGAACTCATCGCGCGGACGCGCATCGTTTATCTCGAAGGCTATCTTTGGGATCCGCCGCAGGCGAAGGCTGCCTTTCGCAAAGCCGCTGAGGCGGCGCACAGGAGCGGCGCAAGAGTAGCATTGACCTTGTCCGACGCGTTCTGCGTGGATCGCTACCGCGACGAGTTCCTCGGACTCATTCGCGGCGGCGCGGTCGACATTGTTTTCGCCAACGAGAGCGAACTGCACGCCCTTTACCAGACCGCGGATTTCGGCACGGCGGTTGCCGAACTGAAAAAGGAAAAGGCCCTTGCTTTCGTGACGCGATCCGCGAACGGGTGCCTCGTCGTGGATCATGGCGAAGCGGAAAGCGCACCGGCTTCCGCAATAGATCGCCTGGTGGACACAACCGGCGCCGGCGATCTTTTTGCAGCCGGCGCCCTGTTCGGATTGTCTCGAGGCGCTCCGAACGTGCGAGCCGCGGCCATCGGAGCTTTGGCTGCAGCAGAGGTGATTCAGCACTTCGGGGCTCGGCCGCAGACCTCGCTTGCGGATCTGCTGGCCCAGTCTGGAATCTGACTCGCCGGTTCAGATCTCCGTCAGCAGCCGCTTGAGGAATTCGAGGTCCTGCGCGAGGCTCTTGTCTGTCGAAGAAAGACCTTCGATCTTACGGACAGCGTGCAAGACCGTCGTGTGATCCCGGCCGCCAAACCGGCGACCGATTTCCGGCAGCGATCTGGGCGTCAAGATCTTCGACAGGAACATTGCGATCTGTCTCGGGCGAACGACTGCCGCGGTCCGTCGCGAAGACAGGAGGTCTGCGCGACTTACGTTATAGTGATTGGCGACCAGCTTCTGTATGTCCTCGATCTTGACCTTCTTGGGGTCGCGCGTGCGGACCAGATCGCGGATCGCCAGTTCGGCGCTTTCGACCGTCATGGCGACGCCGGTCAGCGTGACACGCGCCAGCATCCGGTTGACTGCGCCTTCAAGGTCGCGCCCGTTCGTATCGATTGTCCGCGCGACATAGCGAAGGACGTTTTCGGGAACGACGAAGCCAGCCTGGCGCTTCTGCGACGCGTCCACGCGGGCCCGAAGAATTGCCAACCGCAGCTCCTCGTCGAGCGCATTCAGCTCGAGGCACAACCCACCGGTCAGCCTCGACCTGATGCGATCGTCCAGGCTTTCCAGATCGAGCGGGGGCCTGTCCGCTGCGACGACGACCTGCTTGCCTTGATCGAGCAGTGAGTTGAGCACATGGCCGAACTCGTGCTGAATTACCTTTCCGTTCAGGAACTGCACGTCGTCGATGATCAGAATGTCGATCGACCGGAGGCTTTCCTTGAAAGCGATCGTGCTCTGGCTCTTCAGGGATGACACGAAGCCGTACATGAACTTCTCTGCCGTCAGATAGACGACTTTTCGGCCGATAGCCTCGGCCGCTTGCGCAATCGCCTGGACGAGATGGGTCTTTCCCAGCCCAACATTCGCGTGGAGGTAGAGCGGATTGAACTCGACGGCGTCGCCCGGCGCCGCTTTGGCGATCCGCAATGCTGCGGCGTGGGACATTCTGTTGGAATCGCCGACAAGAAAGCTGTCAAAGGTCATGCGTCTGTCCAGCGGAGATCCGACCAGACCGTCGAAGTCGGCCTTGTCGATCGATCGGCGCGCAGCGTCGGCCTCTCTTTGTTCGGGGCGAATCCGCGCGGGGTCGGCAGCGGCTTCTTTAGCCAGCTGCGGACCGGCGCTTGCCGGCGCGCGCGCCGGACCTCGCACCGAGGAGCGCACGCTGATGTCGATTTCCGTGATTTCCGGAAGCTCCACGCTGAAGATTGCGTGAATGCGATCCAGATAGTGCAGCTGGATCCAGCTTTTCAGAAACTTGGTCGGCACGGACAAAAATGCCGCATTGCCCTCCACTCGATCGAGCTCGATCCGTCCGAACCAGGAGTCGAATTTCGCATCGCCCAATTCCGCGCGAAGGCGACGACAGACTTTTTTCCATCCTTGTTGCATTGAAGAATCTTCGTTCCGTATCGGCTTTGTCTGGCCCATAAGCGTTTCGCCTTTCAAGGCATAGAAATTCCATCGCCGCCTGCGACTAGCGGCGTCTGCATCACTGCGATGATCGGTATGCGGTTGGGCGGGCAGGCCCGAGCCTTAGCCCGTCTTTCCAGGCCTCGTACACAGCATCGGACTAGGCCGCGAGGCAGGATTGGTTCGATGCCGCGCTAAGCGATGAAAGGCGAATGAAAATCCGTATCGCACAATCAGCTCCCCTTCCCCGATCCAATTTTCCACACGCTGGCGGCGCCGCCGATTGGACAACCGATGCAACCGTCGCGACAAAAAGACGCTCTCACGCGAAATACCGTTCGCGTCCTCGCCGCTCAAAGTGTGATGGAAACTCTCAGCGAATGAAGATTAGCCACGCCGCAGTTGGGCTTCAACAAACTTTGTCACTGAAGGGTCATACGACAAATTTGCCTGGGGCGACCCGCGACGGTTGATTCTCGTAATCGGCTGATTCCTGTGGTTCTGCCGATAACCGCTCCCGATCTCTTTCAGCTATGGCACGCTTCGCGCGCCGCCGAATGAATCCAGATTCGCGTGAGTCAAGAGTGCGAAAAAGGTCGTCGTGGATGACTTAGACAGCAACGCGTTGAATCCGCATGAAATCGAATGCGCGACGATCACAGGCTGGTTAAAAAATCTTTAATGTGGCGCCTATCAGACTCTTCACCGCACAACGCAAACGAAAAAGCCGGCTCGAAGAGCCGGCTTCATGAAAGCGCAAGACTGGAGGCAATTATTTGCTCATCGAGCGGACGCGCGCGGTAAGACGAGACACCTTCCTGGACGCAGTGTTCTTGTGAACGATGCCCTTCTGGGCGGCGCGCATGACCAGCGGTTCCGCAGTGGCGAGGGCCGCCGCAGCTGCGGTCTGGTCTCCGCTGGCGATCGCTTCTTCGACCTTGCGGAGGTAAGTGCGCATCTGTCCGCGACGGGCGCGGCGCACGGCGGTGCGGCGTGCAATCTTTCGGACGGCCTTCTTGGCCGAGCTGGTGTTAGCCATCTGTGTATCCTCGAACGCAGGCGCCTTCAGCGCCGCGAAATGCAAAATGAGCGAGCCCGGCTCTAACGGGTAGGCCGGGCGACGTCGGTTTCATATTGAGGAATCCCACCGGCGTCAACTCGGCCCGCAAACCTAGCGATTCCGGAACTTTGGAGCCCGCTTTTCGACGAAGGCCCCCATTCCCTCGGCCTTGTCTTCAAGCGCGAACATCGAGTGGAAGACCCGTCTTTCGAACCGGATGCCTTCGGCGAGAGTGGTTTCATAGGACCGGTTCACGGTCTCTTTGGTCATCATTGTCACGGGGCGCGAGAAGCCGGCGATCACCGCCGCGGCCTTCAACGCCTCGTCGAGCAGGGCGGCGGCCGGCACCACCCGGGATACGAGGCCGGACCTTTCCGCCTCGGCGGCATCCATCATCCGACCGGTGAGACACATATCCATAGCTTTGGATTTGCCGACGAAGCGGGTGAGCCTTTGGGTTCCGCCGACTCCCGGCATGACCCCCAGCTTGATTTCGGGCTGTCCGAACTTGGCGGTATCGGCGGCGATAATGAAGTCGCACATCATCGCCAGTTCGCAGCCCCCGCCCAGGGCAAACCCGGCGACGGCGGCGATGAGCGGCTTGCGAACCCGGGACACCTGCTCCCAGGACGAGATGAAGTCCTCGAGATAGGCGTCCATATAGGTCTTGGGGAGCATTTCCTTGATATCGGCGCCCGCCGCAAAGGCCTTTTCGGACCCGGTGATGACGGTGCAACCGATGTCGGCCGATTTCTCGAACTCGGCCAGCGCGGCATTCAGTTCAGCAATCAACTCGGAATTCAGCGCGTTGAGCGCCTGCGGGCGATTGAGCCGGACGAGACCCACCGCGCCGCGGGTCTCGACGATGATATTCGCGTATTCCAAGGGCCCCTCCGTCAGGCTGCGCCGGCGCCGGCTGCAGCCGCCGCGGTCGCCCGACTTATAGACCTTCAAACAGCGCCGTCGAAAGGTAGCGCTCCGCGAATGACGGGATGATCATGACGATGTTTTTGCCGTCCATGCCAGGACGCGACCCGATTTCGATTCCGGCGGCCAGCGCGGCTCCGGAGGAAATGCCGACGGGCACGCCCTCCAGCCGTGCGACGAGCCGGGCTGCGTCGAAAGCCGCCTGATTGCCGACCTTGATCACCTCGTCGACGATCGAGCGGTCGAGAACGGGAGGCACGAAGCCGGCGCCGATACCCTGAATCTTGTGGGGACCAGGCTGACCGCCGGAGAGGACGGGCGAATCCTCCGGCTCGACGGCGACCATTTTCAGGCCTGGCTTCCGGGGCTTCAGGACCTGACCGACGCCGGTGATCGTTCCGCCCGTCCCAACGCCGGAGATGACGATGTCGACCTTGCCTTCTGTGTCGTTCCAGATTTCCTCGGCAGTGGTCTTCCGATGGATTTCCGGGTTCGCCGGATTTTCGAACTGCTGGGGAATGACCGCGCCGGGGATCGTCTTCGCCAGTTCCTCGGCCTTCGCAATCGCGCCCTTCATGCCCAGCGGCGCCGGCGTCAGTTCGAGCTCCGCGCCGAGCAGAGCAAGCATTTTCCTGCGCTCGATGGACATCGATTCCGGCATGACCAGAATCAATCGGTAGCCACGCGCGGCCGCGACGAACGCCAACGCAATGCCGGTATTGCCCGAAGTCGGCTCCACCAGCGTCGATCTGCCGGGGGCGATTCGCCCAGCCGCTTCCATCGCCGCGATCATGTTGACGCCGATGCGATCCTTCACACTGGCGATCGGATTGAAGAATTCGAGCTTGGCGAGCAATGTCGCCTTGACACCCTTCTCCTTCGCCAGCCTGTCGAGCCTGACGATCGGCGTATCACCGATGGTTTCCGTGATCGAGCTGTAGATCCTTCCGCGTCCGGCTTTGCCCTGTTCCATGGTCCGCTCCCGAGCTCTGTTTCGTATGTGATTTTCCGGAATACGCGAGGCGAGTTCAATGGCGAATATCCGCGCCGCCAAAGAAGAAACCCCCCGCCGGGGCCCGCTTCGCTAGACTTTTGTTCCTGTCGAGCCGAAGCCGCCCTGCCCGCGTTCCGTGCTCTGCAAAACATCGACCAAACTTACTCGCGCTTGGACAACTGGTGCGACGACCAGTTGCGCGATCCTCATCCCCCGTTCGACCGACCAGTCCGACTGGCCGAAATTGACGAGCAGCACCTTGATCTCGCCTCTATAGTCCGAGTCGATGGTTCCGGGCGCATTCAGGACCGTGACGCCGTGGTTGAACGCAAGTCCGGACCGCGGCCGGACCTGCGCTTCGAATCCGGCGGGCAGTTCGATCGAAAAACCGGTCGGGATGAGCTTTCGCTCGCCTGGCGCGAGAATGACCTGTTCGGAAGAATCCTGGGCGCTGACAAGATCGAGACCGGCTGCTCCTGCAGACTGATAGGCTGGGGGGGCGAGGTCGACAGCATGCGCCCAGCGACGAAATCGGACGTCGAGCACTCCATTCATTTCTTGGCTCCGAGCCGGTCGGCAATAAGGGCGGCCAATCGTCCGGCCACGTCGTCCTTTCCGGCTTGCGGCCATGGGGTAACGCCGTCTGCCTCAACGATCACGACTCGATTTCTGTCGCCGCCAAAAATCTGCTGTTCGGCGCCGACATCGTTGGCGACGATCAGATCGCATCCCTTTCGCTTCAGCTTGGCCTTTGCATTTTCGATCAGATTCTCTGTCTCCGCGGCAAATCCCACGACGAGCGACGGCCGATCGCTTCCCGCGCGCGCGAGCGTTGCAAGTATGTCGGGATTTTCTGTGAGTTCGATCGTCGGGGGACCTTTGGGACCCTTCTTTGTTTTCTGGCCGCCGATTGTCTTGGCGCGCCAGTCGGCGACTGCCGCCGCTGCTACGAAGATGTCTGCCGGCAGGGCTCCCCGCACGGCCTGAAGCATTTCTTCGGCAGTTTCGACGCGGACACAATTGACGCCGCGAGGAGCCGCAAGATCGACGGGGCCGCTCACGAGGGTTGTTTCTGCGCCGGCGGCCGCCAGAGCGGCCGCAATGGCGTATCCTTGCTTGCCCGACGACTTGTTCGAAATGAAGCGGACCGGATCAATCGCCTCCCGCGTCGGTCCCGCCGTCACCACGGCCTTGCGCCCGACGAGAGCGCCGCTCGCGCGACCGGAATTCATGATCGCATGCTCGAGCGCGACCACGATTTCCAAAGGCTCGAGCATGCGCCCTGGCCCGAATTCACCGCAGGCCATGGCGCCCTCCGCCGGCCCGACAACGTGCGACCCTGCGGCCTTGACCGCTTCTATGTTCCGTTGCGTCGCGGGATGTTCCCACATTCTGACGTTCATGGCGGGAACGAAGATGGGCGCCTTGTCGGTCGCGAGCAGAAGAGTGGACGCAAGGTCGTCGGCCAGCCCGCTCGCGTTCTTCGCGATGATGTTCGCTGTCGCCGGCGCGACGACGACGAGATCCGCCGAGCGGGAGAGCTCGATGTGGCCCATCTCGGTTTCGTCGGTCAATGAAAACAGATCGTCGTAGACCTTCGAGCCGCTGACGCTCGCAAGCGTGAGCGGCGTCACGAAATGCTTGGCCGCTGCGGTCAAGACGACGGTCACGCCGGCCTCCCGTTCACGCAGTCGTCTGATCAACTCTGGAATCTTGTACGCGGCGATGCCGCCGCTGACGATCAGAAGGATTGATTTTCCGGCCAGTCCCGACATCACGCGCTCCGATCTCTTCTGGCCACGCGACCGATCCTACTTGATCAGACTGAAAATCAGCATTCCCGCGATCAGCCACAGGGGAATTGCGATCCAGCGATTAGACGCAACGTCTGCGGGCGCGGCAAGCGCCGGCGGCGCCGTCATGCGTTCGGTCAGCACGTCGATCCGTTCAAGCATTTGGGGGGCGCGAGCCACGGCCTCGAGCGCGGCAGTCAAGGCGCTCCCCGCATCCTTGACCTTGGCCGCCGGTCCCAGGTTCGACTCTATCCAGGCTCGGATGACCGGTTCGGCCGTCTTCCACATGTCGAGAGCGGGATCGAGCGACCGGCCGACGCCTTCTACGACGACCATCGTCTTCTGGAGAAGCACGAGTTCGGTCCGGGTGGACATGTCGAACAGCGCTGTGATTTCGAACAGCAGGGTCAGCACGCGCGCCATGGAAATCTGATCGGCCGTGCGCGAATGGATCGGCTCTCCGACCGCGCGAATGGCTTGCGCGAACTCCGCTACCCCGTGAACCCGGGGCACGTAGCCGGCGTCGAAGTGAACGACCGCGACGCGTTGATAATCTCGCGTGATGAAGCCGAACAGGATTTCAGCCAGGAATTTTCGCTCGGCCGCATTCAGGCGGCCCATGATCCCGAAGTCGACGGCGACGATGCGGCCATCGCTGTCGACGAACAAATTTCCCTGGTGCATGTCGGCATGGAAGAATCCGTCGCGCACTGCGTGTCGCAGGAAAGCCTGGATGACGTTTCGTCCCAGCGCAGGCAGGTCGAGTCCGGCCGCGCGCAGCCCGTCGTGATCTGATAGAGGGATGCCGTCGATCCATTCCATGACGAGAATTTCGCGAGACGTACGATTCCAGTCCACGCCCGGGGCGCGGAAGTCGGGATCGTCCTGGATATTCTCGGCGAATTCCGAAGCGGCGGCAGCCTCCAGTCGGAAGTCCATTTCCAGTCGCACGCTGCGCGACAGCGTCTCGACGACTTCCACGAGACGTAGCCTCCGGGCTTCGTCCGACCAGGTTTCTGCCATGCGGCTCGCGAAAAGCATGTCGGACAGGTCGCGCTGAAAACGCGCCTCGATGCCCGGTCTCAATATTTTGACAGCGACCTCTCGTCCGCCGGCTTCGTCCCTTGTCCTCGCCTTGTGAACCTGTGCTATGGAGGCCGCCGCGACGGGCTCCCCGAAGTCTTCGAAGAGATCTGACAGAGGCTGGCCGAGCGATCTCTCGACGATCGCGATCGCCTCCGCCCGCGGGAAGGGCGCCATTCGATCCTGCAATCGTTCGAGCGTTCGCGCCGTTTGGATCCCCACGATGTCCGGGCGCGTGGCCAGGAACTGGCCGAGCTTGACGTACGACGGACCAAGCCGCGCCATTGCTCTGGGCAGTCGGTCCTCGGAAGTCCTTGCGTCCTTGCGCGCCAGACGCCGGAAAAGAAAGAAACCAGGTTGCGCGGCGGGGGGCAGCAGGCCCGGATCGACATCGAGGAACACGCCCTCGCGGCCCAGAATGAAAGCCGCACGCAGAAGACGCAGAATGTGGAATGTTCCGAAGAGGGCTTTCACGTGCGGCGCTCAGAGATTCCAGCCGCTGTGGATCGCGACGACTCCGCCGGTCAGGCGATCGAACGAAACCCGCCTGAATCCCGCATCGCCGATCATGCTCGCGAAACGTTCGGCGGTCGGAAACTTCCGGATGGATTCGACGAGATACCGGTACGGCTGGGCTTCTCCCGTCACGAGTTCGCCGATCTTCGGGACGATGCGAAAGGAATACTGGTCGTAGATGCGCTCGAGCACGGGAAGCTCGACCTGAGAAAACTCGAGGCACAAGAAGCGGCCGCCTTTACGCAGGACGCGACGCGCCTCCGCCAGCGCGAGTTCGATCCGCGGCACGTTCCGGATACCGAAAGCGATGGTGTAGAGGTCGAAACTCCCGTCGGGGAACGGAAGGTTCTCTGCATTCGCCTCGATTGTCTCGACGCGGTCGGAAAGCCCTAGCTCCGCCGCACGTCGTTTGCAGACCGCCAGCATGTCCGCGTTGATATCCGACACGGTCGAGTGGGCGTTTTTTCTGCCGAGCGCGGCGATCCGGAATGATATGTCCCCGGTCCCGCCGGCGACGTCGAGATGCCGCCATGGCCGGGTCTTCGACGGCCGGGCCATCCCGACGAAAACGTTCTTCCATTCGCGGTGCAATCCCGCGGACATGAGGTCGTTCATCAGGTCATAGCGGTCGGCGACGGTATGGAACACGTCGTCCACGAGCGCCTGCTTCCGGTCGATCGGCACCCGCCGGAAGCCGAAATCCGCTTCGGCGGAGGTATCGTTGTCCCGGCTTGACCGGGCCCTGCCTGTCGCGCTCATAGTCCATCCTTCCAGGCCGACCATAGCCTTTTCGGCCGCCTCGATCTACGCGACGACAGACCGCAACCCCGCCAGAGTTAACCCGCTCGCCATGCCCGAACTGCCAGAGGTCGAAACCACACGACGCGGCCTGGCGCAAGCGATGCAGGGCCAGACGATCGCGCGCGTCGACCTGCGGCGAGGCGATCTCCGGTACCCCTTCACGCCCGGCTTTCAGCAGCTGATCCTTGGACGACGCGTGGAACGGGTCGATCGGCGCGCCAAATATCTCATTCTGAGTCTTTCAGGGAACGTCTGTCTCGTCGCTCACCTCGGCATGAGTGGGTCGTTTCGCGTCGAGCGCGATGGCGGGTCGTCCCGTCAGGCCAGCCTCTACCGGGAAACAACGCGTTATGGAGCGCACGACCACGTGGCCATCCTGATGTCCGACGGAACGAGCATCGTCTACAATGATCCTCGTCGCTTCGGGTTCATGTTTGTCGCCCCGGGCGACGAGCTTGCGGCGCATCCTCGTATGCGCGGCATCGGGCTTGAGCCACTCGAGCCGCCCGTTACCGCAGCCGTTCTGGTCAAGGCGCTTTCGGGTTCGACCGCGCCCCTGAAGGCCGTTCTGCTCGATCAGACCCGGATTGCCGGGCTCGGCAATATTTACGTATGCGAAGCCTTGCATCGTTCGGGGCTTTCTCCATTCCGGTCGGCTGCCAGTATCGTTGCGCCGGATGCGGCGTCGCGCACGCGTGCCGCAAGGCTGAGCAAGGCGATCAGACAGGTGCTTGTCGAGGCGATCGATGCAGGCGGATCGACGTTGCGAGATTTTTCGGGCGCGGATGGCAAGCCCGGATACTTCCAGCATTCTTTTCGTGTCTACGACCGCGAGGGCGCGGGTTGTCCCCGCCGCGGATGTCACGGAACGATCATGCGCTCCGTTCAGGCCGGACGCTCTACGTTTCATTGCCCCGAATGTCAGACATGATGGCGCCCGGAAGCCGCCGCCTGTTCGGCGAACCATTCGTTGGATCGTCAGCCGGCGGTAGCGATTCGCTGTTTGCTGCGCTATGATTCTCGAATGCGGCTTTTCAGGCGAACGGATCAGACGCGCTCGCAACGCGCGGAAATCGAACTCCTGCACGATGGCGAAACGTATCGCGTTCAGCTGAAGCGCATGGACACCGCGCGCCGTTTCATTCTGCGGGTCCGCGGTCCGACCCGCGACGCTGTTCTTACGATGCCGCGACGCGCATCCCTCAAGGACGCGACTGAATTTGCGCAACGAAACGCCGCATGGGTTGGGGCGCGGCTGCGCCGCCTGCCGGAACAGGTGCTTCTCACCGACGGCGCAATATTTCCATTGCGCGGACAGCCCACCCGCATCGTGCATGCGCCCGGAAGCCGCGGCGTCGCCTGGCAGGCTCAGCATGAGGATGAGAGTCTGCTCTACGTAACCGGCCAATCGCCGCACGTTCCGCGCAGGGTTGGCGACTGGCTCAAGATTCAGGCGCGCAAGGACCTGGAGGCGGCGGTCGCTCTCTATGCCGGACGGCTCTCCTGCGCGGTTCCCAGGTTCTCGTTGCGAGACACGACGACGCGCTGGGGTTCGTGCTCGGGAACAGGCTCGCTGAACTTTTCATGGCGACTGATTCTGGCGCCGCCCGAAGTGCTCACGTATCTGGCTGCGCACGAAGTTTGCCACCTTCGTCACATGAATCATTCGGCCCGGTTCTGGAAGCTGTGCCGCTCCATCTGCGACGAAACGGATCGTGCTGAAGCTTGGCTCAAGGCGCATGGCGCCGACCTGCACCGATACGGCGCAAAGCCCAGTGGTCAGCCCGGAGGGTCGATCGCTTTCTGACGGCGCCTATCGGCGCAGAAACGTCAGATAGGACGACGTTCGACCTTCAAGACGCGCTTTCTGTTCGTACCGGGTCGGCGACCAGTCATCCCACGGCGTCAGCCAGTCAGCCGGCTTTTCCGCAGTCCACTCGAAATGAGCAGAACGCAGCACGCGCGCGAGAGCCCAGCCGCAATAGTCGTCGATGTCGGTAGCGAAGCGCAATTGGGCGCCCGGCTTCAGGACGCGGGCGGCCGCCGCCAGGAATGTATCCGAGAAAATGCGACGTTTGCGATGTCGTCGCTTAGGCCAGGGGTCGGGATAGAGGACCTCGATCCGATCGAGGCAGTCCGCCGGCAGCGCTTCGAGAAGGTCCCGCGCGTCGCCGCTCCTCAGGCGGATATTCTCGAGCTTTCGATCATCGATCGCAGACAGCGCCTTTGCAACGCCGTTGATGAACGGTTCGCAACCAATGAAACCAACTTCGGGATGCGCTGCAGCTTCATCAATCAGCCGCGCGCCGTCTCCGAACCCGATTTCCATGCGCCATTCGGCGTAGGGGCGCGCAAAAACGGCTTCGGGCGCCAAGGCGCCCGAAGAGATTTCCAGTTCGAGGACAGGGAGAAGTTCAGCGACCAGATGATCCTGCCGCTGGCGAAGCTTCTTCCCCTTCCTCCGGCCGTAGAGCTTCTGCACCGATCGGCTCAGAAATAGGCCTTCAGCTTGTCCGCGAGGTCGGTCTTCTCCCACGAGAAACCACCGTCCTTGTCCGGCGCCCGGCCGAAATGCCCATAGGCCGACGTGCGCGCGTAGATAGGACGGTTCAGCTGGAGATGCTCCCGGATGCCGCGCGGCGAAAGACGCATGGCTTGCATCAGGACATCCTCGAGCTTGCCTTCGTCGACCTTGCCGGTGCCGTGAAGGTCCGCGTAGATCGAAAGCGGGTCTGCGACGCCGATTGCGTAGGACAGCTGCAGCGTGCAGCGGTCGGCAAGACCCGCGGCGACAACGTTCTTTGCGAGATAGCGCGCCGCATAGGCAGCCGAACGATCGACCTTCGTTGGGTCCTTGCCGGAGAAAGCGCCGCCGCCGTGAGGCGCCGCGCCGCCGTAGGTGTCGACAATGATCTTGCGTCCGGTCAGGCCGCAGTCGCCGTCGGGACCGCCGATGAAGAATTTCCCGGTCGGATTGATGTGCCACACCGTCTTGGCGTCGACCCACCCTTCCGGCATGGCCTTGAGCACGTAAGGTTCGATGATCTTGCGGATATCCTGCGAGCTCAGATTTTCTTCCACATGCTGGTGGGAGACGACGATCTGGGTCACGCCGACCGGCTTGCCGTTTTCGTACCGGATGGTCACCTGGCTCTTGGCGTCCGGGCCGAGCGCCTTTTCGCGACCGGAGCGGCGCGCCTCGGACAGCGCATGCAAGATGCGATGCGCGTAATGGAGCGGAGCGGGCATGAGGTCCGGCGTCTCGCGGCAGGCGTAGCCGAACATGATGCCCTGGTCGCCCGCGCCTTCATCCTTGTTTCCGGCGGCGTCGACGCCCTGTGCGATGTCGGCCGACTGGGCGTGCAGCAGGACTTCGACCTGCGCATTCTTCCAGTGGAAGCCTTCCTGCTCGTAACCTATGTCCTTGATCGCCTTGCGAGCGACGTCTTCGATTTCTGATTTGTCGATCTTCGGGCCACGGACCTCGCCAGCGATTACGACGCGATTGGTCGTGGCTAGCGTCTCGCAGGCGACGCGAATCTGGTACGGGTCCAGTCCGGCTTGCGCGCCCCGTCCGAAGAACAGGTCGACGACTTCGTCGGATATGCGATCACAGACCTTGTCCGGGTGGCCTTCGGAAACCGACTCGCTGGTAAAAAGATAGTTTTTCCGGGCCACGCGCGCCTCCTGAACGTCTATGGCTTCGCATATTCGCGAAATCGCGGGGGTTCTGGCAGCAGGCGTTCGCTTCGTCAAGCTTTTTTGCGGTTTTCGTTCTTTATGGCGAACGGCTACGCCTTTGATTTCTCCGCAAGGGCGACGACAAGCTCGACGATGGTGCGACGGAGCTTCTTGCTTCTGATCGTGATAAAAGCGCGGTTCAGTTCGACGCCTTCAAGCGTCTCGTCGACTGAAAGAACAGACTGGCGCTCGGCAAAACCAGTCCTTCCACTGTCGCGGTCGACAAGCCCTTCGTAGAAGTAATTGGGATCAACCTGGAGCAGCCGGGATACCCTGAGCAATTGGTCCGCGGCTATCCTGTTTGCTCCCTTCTCGAATTTCTGGATTTGCTGAAAACTGACGCCAATATGGTCGCCGACCTTTTCTTGGCTGAATTTCAGATATTCACGTCTCATTCGCAGCCGATGCCCGATATGGACGTTGATCTCCGCTTCGTCTTCTTGCGGCTTCTTCATGTGCTAACGTCCAAGCCGGGTCGCCTTGCCGATCAATCTGTCAAATGCGCCGGGATCGGACAAGGGAGGCCAGGAGCAGCGCCGCAAACAGGACCGCGACCGAACTCCAGGGATGACGCGCGTAGATCGGAGGATTGATCGGTCGGGGCAATTGCCCATCGAGCACGCCAGCCACCCCGAGGGGCAATTCCTGAAGCACCTGGCCATACGGGTCGACGATGGCCGATATGCCGGTGTTCGCTGCACGAACGAGGCCCATCCCCTCCTCGATCGTCCGAAGGCGCGCCTGCGCGAAATGCTGGTAGGGTCCGGCCGTGATGCCAAACCAGCCATCGTTGGTGATATTGAGAAGGAATTCGGGGCGAAGCCGTCCGGGTTCCGCGCGTCGCGGCATGACTTCGCCAGGGAAAATCGCCTCGTAGCAGATAAGGGGCTGAAAGGCGGGAAGCCCGGGCGCGCTCATCGCGCGCCGCTCGTCACCGGGTTCGAAGCCGCCCGGCAGCGCCACGAACTGCCTTAGACCTATTGCGCGAAGCAGGCCCGCCGCCGGGAGATATTCGCCGAACGGGACGAGATGCGATTTGTCGCCACTGGCGACTATTTGGCCGCTTCCATCGACAACCTGCAAGGCGTTGTGCGCCCGGACATCGGATGGTCTCTCGCCATCCAGACGGATTGCGCCGGTCAAGAGGGTCGTCCGCCCGGCGAGTGCGGCTCCGATCATCGACAGGGCCTGGGGTTCCCGGGCGAGGACAAACGGAAAGGGCGATTCCGGCCAGATCAGGTGGGTGACATTGGAAAGGCCGGCCGTCGACGGGGATGTCGACCGATCCGAAAGCTCCAGATAACGCCGCAGGATCTCGGCGCTGGCGGCCGGCCGAAATTTTGCGTCCTGGGGCAGGTTCGGCTGCATGATTCGCAGCCTGACCTGCGGAAAGAATTCAGTCTTCGCCGCCGACAGGCGAGCTGCGCCGAAAGCCAGCAGGCCGATAAGGACCGCCCCGGAAAATAATGTGGGCGCGTAGCGTGATCGTCCCTTGGCTGGATTATCGGCGAGAGTCGCCGGGGCGGCGCAGATCGCGATCGCGAGCGCCGTCAGTCCGTAAAGCCCGAAGATGGATGCGGTTTGCGCGAGAACGGCGAACTGTCCGAACGCCATTCCATAGACATTCCAGGGAAAACCAGTGAACAGCGTCCCCCGGGCGATTTCCGACAGGCCTAGCGCGAATGCGAGTGTCAGGATGCGCGTTGCGCCGGGCCGCCATAACAGCGCAGCGAGCGCGAAACCGGAGGCCGTGAAGCAAGCAAGGACGGCCGGCAGGCCCAAGATCCCCAGCGGCATAAGCCAGGCAAAGCGATCGGCCTCGACGAGAAAGGCCGCGCCCAGCCAGTAGAGCCCGCCGACGAAATACCCGAATCCCAGAAGCCACCCCGCCGCCGCCGCCGAGCGAACGCGCTCGAGCCGCACCGCGCCGCCGCCGTCGATCAGCCAGACCCCAAGCGACATCGGGATGACAAGCGCCGGAACAAACCCGATTGGCGGAAGCGCCAGCGCGCCGGCGAGACCCGCCGCCAGGCAGATCAGGATGCGCCGTGTTCCGTCGGCGACAACGACGAAATGAGCCATTCGGACGATGGCGTCGCTCGGTTCAGATCGGGTCGGTTCGGTCACGGGCGCCCGCGTCGTCGCCAGCTTCAGGGAAAAGCGATTCGGCCTGCAAACGTAAACGAACCCGGTTCACCCGTCGCGGGTCGGCGTCGACAACTTCGAATTCGATCGGCAGCGGGCCGTAGCGAATGACCTCCCCGCGTGCTGGGACGCGACCGGCGACGGTCGTGATGAGCCCGGCGAGCGTCTCGACATCCTCGGATTCGGAGGATCGAGTGAGGTCCAGCCCGGTCTCGCGAGAAACAGCCACGAGATCAGCGCGCGCGTCGATCAGAAATTCGCGATCGGACAGTCGCTGGATGACAGGATCCTCATTGAGGTCGTGTTCGTCCTCGATGTCTCCGACGATCATCTCGACAACGTCTTCAATGGAAACAAGTCCATCGGTCCCGCCGTACTCGTCGATCACGAGAGCCATGTGCGTGCGCGACGCCTGCATTTTCACCAGCAAATCGAGCGCCGGCATGGACGGCGGCACGAACAGCACCGGACGGATGATGCCGGCACGAGCCAGAGGAGCGGAAAGATCGATCGCGCCGAGCGAAGCAAGGCGCTGGGTCCTGCGTTCGGCAGCGCTTGCGGATGCATCCGCGCCGGCGCCACGGCCGCGTTTGGCATCCGCTTCGGCAAAGCCAGCCACATGATCCACGAAGTCACGGATGTGGACCATGCCCTTTGGGTCGTCGAGCGTATCGCCGTGGACGGGCAATCTTGAATGTCCGGCCGTGCGGAAAAGCTTGAGGACGTCGCCGAGGCTTGCATCGACGCCGATAGCGACAATATCCGCCCTCGGCACCATGATGTCGTTTACCCGGTGCTCGTGCAGCCCCAGGACATTTCGAAGAATGGCGCGTTCGTGCGCCGAAAACTCGTCGCCGGGCTCCGCTTGATCGAGCGCGTCCTCGATGTCGTCACGCAACGACGGCGAGTTGATGCCGAGAGCCTGCCGGAGGCGCTCCAGAAAATTGGGCCTCGTCTGCTGGGCGTGCGGCTCGTGCGCGGAATCGCTCATCAACCCTGCCGGCGCGTTGCGGTTCTGGATCCGGGGACGTCTTCGTCATACGGATCGTCATAGCCAAGGGACGCGAGAACGCGTCTTTCCAGCATTTCCATCTCTTCTGCTTCCTCATCGCTCTCGTGATCGAAACCCGCGAGATGCAGCGATCCATGCACGACCATGTGAGCAAGATGTGCGGAAACCGATTTGCCTTCCTCTGCGGCTTCGCGAAGCACTGTTTCGTACGCGATGGCTATATCGCCGAGCTGCGTCCGAGCGTCCGCAGGGAAAGACAATACGTTTGTTGGTCGATCCTTGCCGCGCCACGTCCGATTGAGCTGTCGCATGCGCGCGTCCGAGCAAAGAAGCACGCACAATTCGGGTTCGTCATCGCGGTTGAAATGCGGGCCGCAAGCCTTGATCGCACGCGCGACAACCTGCCGGACGCCCCTGATCTTGCGCCACGCCGGTTCTACAATTTCGATATGGACGTTCTCCGTCATGGCCTCTCGGGCGATTTCAGGCTCCCACGCTCGGCGACACCGTAGGCGTCTACGATCCGACGCACGAGGTCGTGTCTGACGACGTCGCTCTCACGAAATACGATATGCCCGATGCCCTCGACGCGCGACAGGACCTGCAGCGCGTGCGCCAGCCCGGATTTCTGACCAGGCGGCAGGTCTATCTGCGTCGGATCGCCGTTTATGATCATCCGGGATCCTTCGCCAAGCCGGGTCAGGAACATCTTCATTTGCATGGTCGTCGTGTTCTGCGCCTCGTCCAGCAGCACACAGGCGTTGGTCAAGGTTCGTCCACGCATGAAGGCGAGCGGCGCGACTTCGATCATGCCGGTCTGCATGCCGCGCTCGATCATCCGCGAATCCATGAAGTCCTGAAGCGCATCGTAGATCGGCCGCAGATAGGGATCGACCTTCTCCCGCATGTCGCCGGGGAGAAACCCCAGTCTTTCGCCGGCTTCGACCGCCGGCCTCGAAAGGATTATGCGCTCGACGAGACCTTGTTCGAGCAGAGAAACCGCATGACCGACGGCCAGCCAGGTCTTGCCGGTGCCCGCCGGTCCTTCGGCGAACACGAGTTCGAACTTCTTCAAGGCGCGCAAATAGGAGCTTTGAGCGACATTCCGCGCGCGCACGCCGGGCTTCTTGCGCGTCCGGACCTCTTCGAACGGCTGTGGCCCGGCGCCTGCGTCGGCGGGGAACAGCGAACCCTGCAAAGCGCTTTCCTCGAGTGCGCCGTCGACTTCGCCCAGCGTTATCGGATGACCTGCCGCCGCGCGTGCATACAGATGCTCGAGCGTGCGCTTCGCGTGATCGACCCCGGCGGGCGCGCCGCGAAGCGTCACGTGATTGCCGTTCGCGGCGGCGATGACATTCAACTTGCGCTCGATCTTCGCAAGATGATGATCGTATTGGCCGAAGACAATCGACGCCTGCTTGTTGTCCGCAAAGCTGAGCGTGACCTCGGTTTCCTCTGCTTCTCCGATGACGGGCAATGGCTCGTATTCACGCTTCATGCCCGCATGGTCCTTGCTGCTCAATTCGATTCCTCGAGTGCAGGCCAGCGTTCGATCAGCCGACCCTTCAATGAATTCGGACCCTGTTGCTCGATCGCGACCGTTTGAATGGTCCCGATCAGGGAAGCCGGACCCATGACGTGAACGCTCTGCATGTATGGCGTCCGTCCGACGATCTGCCCGGCGTGTCTCCCCGGCTTTTCGAACAGGACAGGCAGGCGCGCCCCTGCGAAGGAAGCATTGAACTCGTCCTTCTGACGTTCGAGTTCCGCCTGCAGTTCGTGCAGCCTTTTCTTCTTGATTTCCTCCGGCGTCTGGTCCGGAAGTTCCGCGCCCGGCGTTCCGGGGCGTTTGGAGTACATGAAGGAAAATGCGCTCGCGAAACGCACTTCCCGAACCAGGCGCATCGTATCCTGGAAGTCCGCATCGGTTTCGCCGGGAAACCCGACGATGAAATCAGACGAGAGCGCGATGTCGGGCCGCGCCTCGCGGATCCTGTTGACGAGGTCGAAATAGTCTCTCGCGCTATGCTTGCGGTTCATCGCATGCAGGATCGCGTCGGAACCGCTCTGCACCGGCAGATGGAGATAAGGCATCAGCTTCGGCAGGTCGCGATGGGCGGCGATCAGGTCATCGCCCATGTCGCGCGGATGGCTCGTTGTGTAGCGAAGCCTTTCGATGCCGGAAATGTCGGAAAGCTCTTCGAAGAGCCGCGCCAGCGTCCAGCCGCCGGGGCCGGCCCACTGGTATGCGTTGACGTTCTGGCCAAGCAGCGTGATGTCGCTAACGCCGCTCTCGGCCAGCATCCGCGCTTCCCGGACGATGTGGTCCGGGTGTCGGGAGACTTCCGACCCACGTGTATAGGGCACGACGCAGAACGTGCAGAACTTGTCGCAGCCCTCCTGGATCGTGAGAAACGCCGAGACAGACTTCTTCGTAGGCACGGGACTCCCGCGGCGAAGACCTTCGAATTTTTCTTCGGTTTCGAAGTCGACGAGGAGCGAGCGTTCGCCTGCTCTGGCTTTCGCCAATGCTTCCGGAAGCCGGTGGTAGGATTGCGGACCGATCACGAAGTCGACTGCCGCTTCCCGCTTCAGGATTTCGGCCCCTTCCGCCTGCGCGACGCAGCCGGCGACGCCCACGTAGGTGGCAAGCCCCGCGGACGCGCGTTCTTGCTTGAGCGCTCGTAACTGTCCGAGTTCGGAAAAGACCTTGTCGGCCGCCTTTTCCCGGATGTGGCACGTGTTGAGGACGATGACCTCTGAGCCTTCCGCCACATCGCGGCGACTGTAACCTTCAGCGCCCAGCAACCCGGAAATCCGCGATGAATCGTAGACGTTCATCTGGCAGCCGTAGGATTTCACATATCCGCCGCGTGGGTTGTTCAACCCGTCTTCCAATTCAGAAAGTTCCCGTTCTGTGAGCGGCGCCTTGCGGGTCGCCGAGGTCCCCGATCATACGCTCTGGCGCTCGGAAATCATACAGTTGCAGCTCTGGATCGGTTTTCCCCCGACAGGATTCGCGCGATTTCGCAGCGGATCGCCGCCTCGGCGCGCCGGGCGACGGCTTTTCGGTCGCTGCCGGACTCGAATTCCACTGCCGGCAGGAAGGAAATCCTGCATTCGACGCCGCCGGAACTCAGCAATTCGATCAAATGCGGCGCAAATTCCGAATCGCCATACCAGGCCACGCCGGCGCGTTCCACGCGCCCAAGTGGCAAGCCCTGCCGGTGCGAGTAGACGATCGCCGCCGGCGCCACGGAGATCGAGCCGATGTCCGGCCGCAATCGCAGCAGATCGCGCCCGGCGGCCAGATGCACTGCGTGGAACCGTTTCATCCTGGTCCCGTCGCCAGTCGTGGCTTCGGGGAAAAACGAAACCAGATGCCCGCTCAGCATGCGTTCGGCCATCGCATGGTTCACCGCCGGGATTTTCCGAATTTTTCCGCGCTCGACAAAAAGTGTGCCGAACAGACGCGCCAGCAGTCCCAGGCCCGGCCAGTCCGCGACGTCATGGCGAGCAAGAAAGCAGATCGGCGCAAGTGAGCCGAGCGCGACCACGTCGGTCCACGAAACATGATTGGAGACCAGCAGCGCGGGCCTGTTCGCCGGAGGCTGGCCGATGGGCACGACGCGTACGCCGAGGACCCTGCACGCAAGGCGACAAAAATGGCGATTGAAGGTCTCCCGCAGACGACGAACTCCGGGAGGAAGAAGCTGCAACATGCAACCGACCAGAATCGCCGCACAGATGAGCGAAACGACCGGGATCAGCCGAAGCAGGACCATGATCGACGGGATACCTGCGCTTCTTGACGCTCGTGTGAAGCCGGCGCTCACAACGTCGCGCGCAATACGAGCGCCGTTGCCGCCTTTGCTGCGCCCTTGGGGTAATAGCCCGCTCTCTCCCCGACCTTGGCAAAGCCGAACCGGCGATATAGCCGCAACGCCGGTTCGTTCGCCTCGTCCACTTCAAGAAAGACTTGTGTGACGCCAGCGCTTGCAAGTCTCGACAAATGAAATGCCAGCAGCGCCCTACCCAAGCCGCGCGCCCGAATTTCGGTCTGCACGGCCACCGTCAATATTTCGGCTTCATCCAGCGCAATTCTCGACATGACGAAACCGCAAACCTCACCACCGCCGTATCCGGCGTCGGCAATGATCCCCTGCGACGACAGAAGGCGGTCGAATTCCGATTGAGGCCAACCGCGCGCGAAGCTCAAGCGATGCAATTGGGCGCACCGCGATCCGTCCCTGACGGTCAAGGGAGCGCAGCGCCACGCGGTTTCCCGTTTGACCACGGACTCAAGCCGTCAGACTTGGCGATGCCGGCGTCCTGATATCCGGGGCGCGCATATAGGACGGTCGGGCCGCGGCGCTTCCAGCGTCGGCCATCTGACCGAGGCGTGCGACGAAAGTGATGTCCGGCTCTACCCGATCGTCCACGACCTCGGCTGCGAGTCCGATGGCGCGTGCTTCAGCCGCGATCGCTGGGGCGCTCGGTCCGCACAGCCAGAGCGGACCCGATCCCATTGCGCGAACCGCTTCCTTCGGCAGACAGACGCGGGGGGCGACCACAGGCCGGCCACCGGCGAGAGCCGTGACGTAGACGCGCCCATGACGGGCATCAATCGCTGCGGCCACGACGCCATTAGATTTTTCGAGAACGACTGGCGCGGCGAAGGCGGCAAGCGTAGACACGCCGACGACCGGCGCATCGAGGGCGAGACCGATCGCTCGCGCAGCGGAAATTCCGATGCGGATGCCAGTGAACGATCCGGGTCCGACCGTGACGGCGACACGCTGGATCTTGGCAGCGCTTCCAGCGCCCTCTGCGACCACCCGGTCGATCATCGGCAACAGCGCCTGATCCTGCCCGCGTTCCATCGCGAGCGTCTCCCGCGCCAGGACTTCGGATTTGGAGCCGTCGTAGACACAGACTGACGCCGCCGCGAGCGACGTGTCGATGGCGAGAATGATCATCGACCTACTCTGAAAGCGAATCCGGTCGCGATCAACACGTGCTCAAATCTGCTCGACAGCGCGAACTTCCGGCACAAAGTGCTTCAGGAGGTTCTGGATGCCATGCTTCAGCGTCGCGGTCGACGAGGGGCATCCCGAGCAAGCCCCTTTCATCGCGAGATAGACGGTGCCGTCCTTGAAACCCCTGAAGCGGATATCGCCGCCGTCGCCGGCGACGGCCGGACGAACGCGCGTCTCGATCAGATCCTTGATCTGGTCGACCGTGTCGGCATCGCCCGAGTCGAAGAATTCCGCCTCCTCGTCCCCCTTACCGGCTTCGTCGGAGAAAACGGGCGCGCCAGAGACGAAATGCTCCATGATGACGCCCAGGATGCTAGGCTTGAGGTGCGCCCAGTCACCATCGCTCTTCGTCACGGAAACGAAGTCCCCGCCGAAAAACACCTGCGAAACGCCTTGCACAGAAAACAGGGCCGCCGCCAGCGGCGACGCCTGCGCTTCGCTTGCCGAGCGGTATTCCGTCAGACGGGATCCGGCGACAAGCCGTCCGGGCAGGAACTTCAGGGTAGCCGGATTTGGGGTGGGTTCGGTCTGAATGAACATGATGCGCATTCCGGCAAAGTGGCGGCGATTTCGCCCAAAGTATTAAGTTTCGAACGGATTTCAACCGTCACGCGAGAGCGTCGATTTCCGCGTCCGACAATTGGCCGGGAACCACGACGACCGGGATCGGAAAGGCCGCCCGGGACGCCAGCATGGAAACAAGCGGCCCAGGGCCATCCGCGCCGGAACCCGCGCCCAAGACGAGAAACGACACGTCGAGATCTTCCTCGATCAGGCGCAGAATCTGCTCCGCCTTCTTGCCTGTCCGAACAGAGGTCTCCACATCTGCGACGCCGAGGTTCCGGCAAGTTGCGACGTGGCGCTGCAACAGATCGTTCGCCCGCTCGTTCGCCTCCTCTTGCATCAGGTCTCCAACGCCGAGCCAGTGCTGGAAATCGGCCTTGTCCGTCACTGCCAGCATCAGAAGTCGCGCTCCCGTCCGGACCACGCGACGACTGGCGAAGCGCACCGCGCGCCCGCATTCCTCGGATTCATCGATGATGACGAGGAATTTGGGCTTGTGCCCCGGTTCGAACGATCGCCTGAGCCTGCTGGTCATTTGCGCCGCCTGTAGCTCCACGCCTGCGTGGGCGTGTCTTTATCGCACGAAACCCAGAATATCCTTCACGCTGGACATGTTCCTGCGGGCGATGACGCTCGCCCTTTCTGCGCCATTCCGGAGAATCCCGTCGATGTAAGCGTGGTCGGCCTGCAGCCGTTTCATCTCCGAGCCCACGGGGCCGAGTTTCGCGACCGCAAGCTCCACGAGCGCGGCCTTGAAGCTGGAGAAATTTTGACCGCCGAAATCCTTGAGGACCGCGTCCTTGGTCGTGCCCTGCAGCGCAGCAAAAATGCCGACGAGATTGTCCGCCTCCGCGCGTCCGGAAAGGCCAGCCGCCTCCGAAGGCAAGGCCTCCGGATCAGTTTTCGCCTTCCTGAATTTCTGCGCGATCTGATCTCCGTCGTCGGTGAGATTGATGCGCGAATAGTCCGACGGATCGGACTTGGACATCTTCTTGGAACCGTCGCGCAAGCTCATGACACGCGTCGCGGGGCCTTGGATGACAGGTTCGGGCAGTGGAAAGAACGCCTCGCCGAAACCGGCGCGTGCAATCGAATCGGCGAAGTCATTGTTGAATTTCTGCGCAATGTCGCGCGTCAGTTCGAGATGCTGCTTCTGGTCTTCGCCGACGGGCACGTGCGTAGCGCGATAGACAAGGATGTCCGCGGCCATCAGAGCCGGATAGGCGTAGAGGCCGACCGACGCGTTCTCGCGATCCTTGCCCGCTTTCTCCTTGAACTGCGTCATACGATTCAGCCAGCCCAGCCGTGCGACGCAATTGAAGACCCACGCCAGTTCCGCGTGTTCAGGGACCTGGCTCTGGTTGAAGACGATGTTCTTTTCAGGATCGATGCCGGACGCGATGAACGCCGCCGTGACTTCGCGAATATGCTTCGTCAGCTCGAGCGGGTCTTGCTGCACAGTGATGGCGTGCATGTCGACGACGCAGTAGACGCAATTGAACTTCGCCTGCATCTCGACGAATTTCACCAGCGCCCCGAGATAGTTTCCGAGGTGGAAATTGCCGGTGGGCTGGACCCCGGAAAAGACGAGTTGCGGAAAACTGGACATCGAACGCTCCGAAAGAGGGCCGGTCATATCTCAGGCGCGCGGGCCGGGCAAACCGTCGCGCTGCTAGAGAATGAAGCGGCTTAGATCCGCATTCCCGGCCAGTTCGCCAATGCTGCGGTCGACATGAGCGGCGTCGATGACGACAGTCTCGCCCGAACGGTCGGGTGCGCTGAAGCTGATCTCTTCGAGGATGCGCTCCATCACGGTCTGCAGGCGTCGGGCGCCTATATTTTCCACCGAGGCATTGATTTGCGCGGCGTAGCGGGCGATCGCCGCGATGCCATCGTCGGGAATTTCGAGCGCCACCCCTTCGGTGGCCAGCAAGGCGCGATATTGTCGGGGCAGGCTGGCTTCGGTCTCGGTGAGAATCCGCTTGAAATCGCTTTCGGTCAGGGGCGCCAGTTCGACCCGGATCGGCAGGCGTCCCTGCAGTTCCGGCAGCAGGTCCGAAGGCTTGGACACGTGGAAGGCGCCCGAGGCGACAAACAGGATGTGATCGGTGCGCACCGCCCCGTGTTTGGTGGAAACGGTCGTTCCTTCGATCAGCGGCAGTAGGTCGCGTTGAACGCCCTCGCGCGACACGTCTCCGCTGCGTCCGTCGCGTGCGCAGATCTTGTCGACCTCGTCCAGAAAGACGATGCCGTTGTTTTCGGTTTCGCGTATCGCCTCCTGGACGACCTGTTCCTTGTCGACGAGCTTGTCCGCCTCGTCTGCGATCAACGGCTCGCGCGCGTCGCGCACCTTCAGGCGCCGGCGCACGGGTTTGCCAGCGCCCTTGCCGAAAAGGTCGCCCAGTGAAATGGCCCCCACAGCTCCGGGAATGTTCGGCAGCTCGAGAACAGGGGAATTGGATGCCGAGGCGGTCGTCTCGATTTCGACGTCCTTGTCCTCCAGTTCGCCGGCCCGCAGCATCTTGCGGAAGGAGTCGCGCGTCGTCTGCGAGGCGTTCGCGCCGACCAGCGCGGAGAGCATTCGCTCCTCAGCCGCCGCTTCCGCCTTGGGAGCGACATTTGCGCGTTGCCTGTCCTTGCAAAGGGCGATCGCCACCTCGACGAGATCTCGCACGATCTGCTCGACGTCACGGCCGACATATCCGACTTCCGTGAACTTGGTCGCTTCCACCTTGAGAAACGGCGCCTGGGCGAGCTTGGCGAGCCGGCGGGCGATTTCGGTCTTGCCGCAGCCGGTCGGCCCGATCATGAGGATGTTCTTGGGAAGAACCTCCTCGCGCATCGCGCCTTCCAGCTGTGACCTCCGCCACCGATTGCGCAGGGCAATCGCGACAGCCCGTTTCGCATCGCCCTGACCGACGATGAACCGGTCCAGTTCAGATACGATCTCTCGGGGAGAAAATTCAGTCATTTCAATGGCCTCAGATCGAATCGATCGATTCGACGACGATATTCCGGTTCGTGTAGACGCAAATGTCCGCAGCGATTTCGAGCGCCCGCCGGGCGATCGTTTCCGCATTTCCAGGACCGTCGAGGAGCGCGCGGGCGGCCGCGAGCGCATAATTGCCGCCGGATCCGATCGCCATGACAGACCCATGCTGCGATTGCTCGGGCTCCAGCACATCGCCGGTTCCCGAGAGCAGAAACGACGAATTTGCATCGGCTACCAGCATCATGGCTTCGAGGCGGCGCAGATAGCGATCCGTCCGCCAGTCCTTGGCCATTTCGATCGTAGCCCGGGTCAACTGGCCGGAAAACTGGTCCAGCTTCGCCTCCAGCCGCTCGAACAGGGTGAACGCATCGGCCGTGGCTCCGGCGAAGCCGGAAATCACATTGCCCTTCCCAAGGCGTCGGACCTTGCGCGCATTGCCCTTGACGACAGTCTGCCCGAGCGAGACCTGCCCGTCGCCGGCGATCGTCACCCTGTTATCCTTTCGGACCAGCACGATGGTCGTGGCATGCCAGCGCAATGCGTCCTGCTCGCTCATACATTTCCCCGATCTTCAGGTCGTTCGCCGTGTAGACCCGGCAACTGGCCACGGCAAGCGCGGCCGCCGGTCCGCCCTGCATCGCGGACATGGCAAAAAACAGAAAATACATATAGAAGTCGCGCGCAGACTCCTGAGGAAACGAAAATGCGTCGCGCGACGATCCAGCGGAAGACGAAAGAGACGGACATTGCCGTTTCGATCTGCCTGGACGGCACCGGAAAGTCCTCGATCGGCACCGGCGTCGGGTTCTTCGATCACATGCTCGAGCAGATCGCCCGCCACGGGCTTTTCGATCTCGATATTTCGGCCAAGGGCGACCTGCATATCGATGATCACCACACGGTCGAGGATGTCGGCATCGTTCTCGGCCAAGCCTTCCGCACCGCCCTGGGCGACCGCGCCGGGATCCGTCGTTACGCTGACGCCTATGTTCCCATGGACGAGGCGCTGACCCGGGCCACCGTCGATCTGTCCGGTCGACCGTTCCTGGTTTTCGAGGCGGTCTTTCCAACGCCGAAGATCGGGTCGTTCGACACCGAGCTCGTGCGGGAATTCTTTCAGGCTTTCGCCGGGAATAGCGGCGCGACGATTCACGTCGACAATCTGCGCGGTTCCAATAGCCACCACATCGCCGAATCCTGTTTCAAGGCCTTGGCGCGCGCCTTGCGTCAGGCGAGTGAACCGGACCCGCGTCAGGCTGGCGTCATTCCGTCCACCAAGGGCGTGCTCTGAGCAAAGAGTTGAGCGTGACTCTCTACACGGTTCACAATCCGCAGAATCCGGGGTCGCTCCCGATGCTGATCGGGCATCGCTTTTCCTGGGCGGCTTTTCTCCTGGGTCCGGTCTGGCTGCTTTTCGGCGGGCGCTGGCTGCTCGCCCTGCTTCTGCTGGCTTGGGACGTCGGCGTGATTGCGGTTGGATCGGCGGGATATTTGTCGCCGGGTTCGAGCGCGCTGGCTGTCCTTGTCATGGCCTTGCTGCTCGGACTGGAAGCTTCGGAACTTCGGCGGCGCGCGCTGGCGCGGCGCGGCAAGCCGGTCGAAGCGGTCGCGAGCGGCGCGAACGAGTCCGACGCGCTCGCCGGCCTTCAGATCGGAGTTGCGGAGGTCCGGCCGTGACCGTCGCAATCGTCGACTACGGATCTGGCAACCTGCATTCAGCGCGCAAGGCGTTCGAGCGGGGCGCGCGCGAATGTGGACTCTCGGCGTCCATCGTCACGGTGACGGCCGATCCCGATGTCGTTCGCGCCGCCGAGCGGGTCGTGCTGCCCGGCGTCGGCGCCTTCGCCGACTGCAAGAACGGGCTGTCGGCGGTCGCCGGCATGACGGATGCTCTCACCGAGGTCGCGTGCAGACGCGGCCGTCCTTTCCTGGGCATCTGCGTGGGGATGCAGCTCCTGGCGTCGCGTGGTCTGGAATACGAGGTCGTGCAGGGCCTGGACTGGATCGGCGGAGATGTCGTCCAGATCGAGCCGTCGGACGCGCAGCTCAAGGTGCCCCACATGGGCTGGAATACACTCAACGCGCGTCGGACGCATCCCTTGCTGCAGGACCTGCCGCTCGGCGAGACCGGCCTCCACGCCTATTTTGTCCACTCCTACTGTTTCCGGCCGACCAATCCGGACGCAATCATCGCCGAGGTCGACTATGGAGGTCCCGTCACGGCCATGGTCGGACGCGATAACATCGCGGGCACGCAGTTCCATCCCGAAAAGAGCCAGTCGCTCGGACTGCGACTGATCGGCAATTTCCTCAGGTGGTCGCCTTGATCCTGTTTCCGGCCATTGACCTCAAGAACGGCGAATGCGTCCGGCTGATCCATGGCGACATGGACAAGGCCACCGTCTTCAACGTGGATCCTGTCGCGCAAGCCGTCGACTTCGAGCAAACCGGTTTCGAATATCTGCACGTCGTCGACCTCGACGGGGCGTTTGCCGGCAAGCCGATGAACGCCGGCGCGGTGGAGGGTATGCTCGCCCGGCTCAAGATTCCCGTTCAACTCGGCGGCGGCATTCGGGACATCAGGACGATCGAGGGGTGGCTTGCGAAGGGCGTTACGCGCGTCATCATCGGAACGGCGGCGGTTCGCGATCCCAGTCTGGTTCACGAGGCGGCCCGGAAGTTTCCCGGACGCGTCGCCGTCGGCATCGACGCGCGCGAAGGCCTGGTCGCCATCGAGGGGTGGGCGCGTACGTCGGCGGTTACCGCGGTCGAGATCGGGCGCCGCTTCGAGGACGCCGGCGTGGCGGCGATCATCTACACCGACATCATGCGCGACGGTGTGATGCTCGGGCTCAACATCGAAGCGACGCTATCGCTGGCCGAGGCCGTAGACATACCGGTGATCGCGTCGGGCGGTCTTGCGTCCCTCGACGACGTTCGCCGTCTCCTGCAACCCGATTGCGCGCGACTGGCCGGAGCGATCTCCGGACGTGCATTGTATGACGGACGCCTGCGTGGTCCAGAAGCGCTTGCGCTCATCCGCCGGGCGCGCGAGGAAGCCAGTGCTTAAGAAGCGCCTCATACCATGTCTCGACGTGAAGGACGGACGCGTCGTCAAGGGCGTCAACTTCGTCGACCTGCGTGATGCGGGCGATCCCGTCGAATGTGCCATCGCATATGACGCCGCCGGCGCCGACGAGCTTTGCTTTCTCGACATTACCGCGACTCACGAGAACCGCGGCATCATCTTCGACGTCGTGCAGCGGACCGCCGAAGCGTGCTTCATGCCGCTCACGGTCGGCGGCGGCGTCCGCACCGTGGACGATATTCGAAAATTGCTGCTGGCCGGCGCCGACAAGGTTTCCATCAATTCTGCAGCTGTCGCGCGTCGCGCGTTCGTAAAGGACGCAGCCGAGAAATTCGGGAGCCAATGCGTCGTCGTCGCCATCGACGCCAAGCGGGCTGGCGACCATTGGGAAATCTTCACCCATGGCGGGCGAAATCCCACCGGTATCGACGCCGTCTCCTTTGCGCGTGAAGTCGTGGAGCTGGGCGCCGGCGAACTGCTGGTGACGTCCATGGACAGGGACGGCACGAAGAAAGGTTTCGATCTCGCCCTCACCCGCGCAATTGCCGATTCCGTTCACGTGCCGGTAATTGCCTCAGGCGGCGTCGGCGAACTCGTCCATCTCGTCGATGGCGTGCGGGAAGGCCATGCGTCAGCTGTTCTGGCGGCGTCCATTTTTCACTTCGGGACCTTCTCGATCCGCCAGGCGAAGGAATTTATGGCCCAGGCAGGCTTGCCCATGCGGCTCGACCGGTCGCCGACGGAATCGTTCACACTGGAACAATTGCGGGACATCGTCGCGGCGCGTGCGGCGTCGGAGGACGCTTCCTCGTACACCCGCAAGCTGGTTGAGGGCGGCGTTGGCCGCATTTCCAAGAAGCTCGGCGAGGAAGCGGTCGAGACGATCATCGCCGCCTGTTCCGGCGCGGACAGCGAAGTCGTTTCGGAAGCGGCGGATTTGCTCTACCATCTCATGGTCCTGCTCCATGCGCGGGGCGTCGGGTACGAGGCAGTGCTGGCCGAGCTCCAGCGGCGGACGCGGCAGACGGGACTGCAGGAAAAAGCGTCGCGCAAGAGCGGCGCATAGCGTGTGACGTTGCGGGGCGACATGGACGAGAGGGTTGCTCTCAGGCGGACAGGCGGAGACATCTCCCCTTATCGTCACTTCACCCGGACGGAGTGGGCGGCCCTGCGTGCGGATACGCCTCTGACGCTCACGATCGAGGACCTGACCAAGCTTCAATCGATCAACGATCCGATTTCCGTCGAGGAAGTCATCGCGATTTATCTTCCACTGTCCCGCTTGCTGGCGCTCTACGTCGCCGCGACTCAGGGCTTGTTCAAGGCGACGCAGCGCTTCCTGGGGGCTGAAGACGGCAAGGTTCCCTACATCATCGGAGTCGCGGGCTCGGTCGCCGTCGGGAAATCGACGACTGCGCGCGTGCTGCAAGCCTTGCTTTCCCGCTGGCCCAACACGCCGAAAGTGCAACTGGTCACGACCGACGGCTTTCTATACCCCAACGCGGTGCTCGAGCGCGAAGGATTGATGGAGAAAAAGGGCTTCCCGGAGAGCTACGATCAGAATGCGCTCATTCGCTTTCTGTCAGACGTCAAGGCCGGGCAGCCGCGCGTCGAGGCGCCTGTCTATTCGCACCTGACCTACGATGTGATTGCCGACGAATCGGTGGTCGTCGACCGGCCGGACATTCTGATCTTCGAAGGCGTCAACGTTCTGCAACCGAGCCGACTGTCGCGCGACGCCAGCGAAATTCCGTTCGTTTCCGATTTCTTCGATTTTTCGGTCTACCTGCACGCCGAGGATCCGGTTCTCGAACGCTGGTATATCGACCGCTTCATGAGGCTTCGTCAGACGGCCTTCCGCGATCCCAAATCGTATTTCCGGAAATATGCCGATCTCAGCGATGCGGAGGCGATGTCCGTCGCCCGATCGATATGGGCGCGGATCAATCTGCGTAACCTGCACGAAAACATTTTCCCGACGCGCGCGCGCGCCAGCCTGGTGCTGACCAAGGGTGAAACCCACAAGATCGAGCGCGTCGCGCTGCGCAAGCTCTGATTAGCGACCGAGCTTCACACGCGACCATTCGCGCGTGATGGCCTTCTGGATGTCCTGATCTTTCGAGCTGACCGTGAAGAGCTTCTTCATGGTCGCCTCGTCCGGGTAGATGCCCTTGTTCGCAAGGATCGACGGCGGCAGCCTCTCCTTCGAAGCGGTCACCGGATTGGCGAAATTTGTCACGATCGTGTTGCGTGCGGCAATCTCCGGTCGCAGCATGAAGTCGATGAATTTGTGCGCTTCGGCGATGTGCTGCGCGTCCTTGGGAATGGCTATCGTGTCCAGCGACATCAACGTGCCTTCCCGGGGGATTACGTAGTTGATATCGACGCCGCCGCCCGCTTCGCGCGCGCGGTTCTGCGCCTGGAAACTGTCGCCCGCCCATCCAACGGCGAGACAAATATCGCCATTGGCCAGCGCATTTATGTACTCGGACGAATGAAATTTACGGACATATCTGCGGACCCCTGACAAAACGCTGGCCGCGCGGCTAATTGAGCCGGCGTCCTTTAGGTCGGGCGACATGCCGAGATACCTCGCCGCGATAGCCAGCATATCCTCCGGGCTGTCCAGGAAATAGACGCCGCAATCCGCGATCTTGCGCATGATTTCCGGCTTGAAGACGATATCCCACGTGTCCATCGCCTGATCGCCGAGGCGTTCCTTGATCTTCTTGGTGTTGTAGGCGATGCCGGTGGTAAACCACATGTAGTCGACGGAATATTCTCCGCCCGGATCATAGGCGTTGAGTTTGGCGGATATTTCCGGCGCTATGCCCTTGAGGTTGGGGATGAGCGTCTTGTCCAGCTTCCGGTAGACGCCCGCCTTGATTTGTCTTTGCAGGAACGTTGCGGACGGCACAACCAGGTCGTAGCCGGTACCGCCCGCCAGAAGCCGCGTTTCTAGAGTTTCGTTGGAATCGTAGGTGTCGTAGACGACGCGAATGCCGGTTTCGCGGGTAAAGTCCTCAATGGCTTTCTGGTCGATGTAATCGCTCCAGTTGGCGACGTTGACAACGGACTCGGCTGCCGCCTGATGAGGTATCAACGCGGTCGCAAAGGCTACAAGCAACGGGATGATCGCGTGGCGCATGCGCGTGGGTGACGTTCTCGGCATGGGACGATAATATTCATGTCGAACGGCATGTCGATCAGCAATCCTAAGGCGAATTCGTCCTCGATCGCGGCTCCGGAACAGGCCGGCGCCGCCAGGATCGCGCGTGGCGTCCGTCGTATGTTCGCTGCATCAGGCTATTCCACGGTTTCGGAAATGATTTTGCCCGATGGGCGCAGGGCGGACCTCGTCGCATTGGCGCCGGATGGGTCGATCGAAATAGTTGAGATCAAATCGAGTCTCGCGGATTTCCGCGCAGATCGGAAATGGCGATTCTACTTGGAGTTTTGCGATCGCCTGTATTTCGCGCTGGACGACCGGACGCCACAGCATGTCGTACCCGACGATGCGGGACTCATTCTGGCTGACGGGTTTTCAGCGACGATAGTGCGAGCGAGCGAAATGGTCCCGATCGCGGCGGCGCGACGCAAGTCGATTATCCTGCGATTTGCAAGGCACGCTGCCGATCGGCTGCACGCCTTGCAAGACCCGCGGTGGCGCGATCACGAGTTCTAGCGAGGCGCCCGCTTGGCCAGGATGCGCTGAAGCGTTCGTCTGTGCATGCTGAGGCGTCGGGCGGTTTCAGACACGTTGCGATTGCAGAGCTCGTAAACGCGCTGAATGTGCTCCCACCGCACGCGGTCGGCGGACATCGGATTTTCCGGCAGTTCGGCGTGATCGGGCGTCGCTGAACGCAATGCGCCGTCGATCTCGTCGGCATCCGCAGGTTTGGCGAGGTAGTCGAACGCGCCGAGTTTCACGGCGGTCACGGCGGTCGCGATATTGCCGTAGCCCGTCAGGATCACGCCTCGCGCGTCAGGTCGACGGGCCTTCAGTTCGGATATGATATCGAGCCCGTTTCCGTCGCCCAGCCGCATATCGATGACGGCGTAGGCCGGTGGCGAAGCTTCGACAGCTCTCAGCCCTTCGGCCACCGAGGACGCCGACCGAACCGAGTATCCGCGCGCCTCCATTGCCCTGGCAAGGCGACCGAGAAAGGCCGAATCGTCATCGACGATCAGCAGGCTGCGGTCTTCCGGGGCCACGTCCGCCGACGCGGCGCGAGGGTCGGTGGCGGATCCGTCGGTCGTCATGCAGGCTCTATCCGGTTTTGCCGGAGGCGCGTCAAGGGGTCGCAGTTCCTCCTGCCGCGCGCTGACTTTCAGACGCCGCCATCGCGGCGACCTCGAAAGCGGCCCGCGGCCATTCCACGACGATGGAGGCTCCGCCCTGGGGCAATGCCCTGTTGCCTATTTTCACCCGGGCGCCGGACCGCTCGAGAAGCGTTTTGGCGATGAAAAGGCCCAGACCGAGGCCGGAAGCCTCGTCTGCCTTGACCTGGCGATCTCGCCCTCTGGTCGTCACGTATGGCTCGCCCAGCTGAGACAGAATATCCGCGGCAAAGCCCGGGCCGTCGTCGCTGATGGACACCGTGACCGTTTCCGACGTCCAGGCGGCGTCCACGACGACCTCCGATTTCGCGAAATCGACCGCGTTTTCGACGAGATTGCCGAGGCCGTAGAGGACGCCCGGGCTTCGGGTGCAGATCGGCTCCGGTTGCGACCCGGATGTCGACGTCTTGACCGTCACCCCGAAATCCCGATGCGGTTCGACGACTTCCTCAACCAGCACCGAGAGGGTCATGCTCAGCATCAGGCTTCCAGGGTCGGTGCTCAATGATGTCAGCTTGCCCAGGATATCGCGGCAGCGACGCACCTGCTGCGAAAGAAGCTCGATATCGTCCGTCGCCGGCGCAATCTGAGGGGTTTTTTGCCATTCGCGGGCGATCAGGCCGATTGTCGCCAATGGTGTGCCGAGTTCGTGGGCGGCGGCCGCGGCAAGTCCGTCGAGTTGGCTGAGGTGTTGTTCTCGGGCGAGTACAAGTTCGGTGGCCGCCAGCGCATCCGAAAGCCGGCGCGCTTCCTCCGCCACTCGACTTGCATACAGAGCTACGAACCCGCCGCTGAGACCGAGCGCGATCCAGATGCCGATCCGGTAGAGCGGCGGCATGCTGACGGCCGTACCTTCCTGCCAGGGCAAAGGCCAGTGCTCGACCGCAAGAAGTGCGGTCAGCCCAATCATCAGCGCGACGAGATAGGCCGCAGGTCCGCGAGGTAGAGACACGGCGGAAATGACAACCGGCGCGAGCGCGAGGATGACGAATGGGTTCTCGATTCCGCCCGTCAGGTACAACAGCGCGGCAAGCTGCAGCAGGTCGAAACCCAGCAATACGGCCGCAGGCCTGTCATCGAGGCGGTCGTTACGCGCGAATGTCAGTCGCAGCGTGACGTTGACCGCCACCGAAGCCGCTATCGCCGCAAGGCATGTAGCGAAGGGCAATGCAAAGCCGAAACCGAACCTGACGAGCAGGAGCGCGCACAATTGGCCGATGATCGCCAGCCAGCGCAGGCGCACCAGCGTGTCGACTCGCAACCTGCGTGCATTGCGGCCAAGGTCGACGATGGAGAGGTCCGACATTGCCACACATTGAACGGTTCGACGCCCAAATGACAATCCGTCGAAGGGCGCAGCGAACCTGTTTGCTCTAGGCGACCGCCTCCTTGGCGCGCTCGGCGCGCTTGCGGTCGTTGGGGTCGAGCAGTGCCTTGCGCAGGCGGATCGACTTCGGCGTCACCTCTACCCGTTCGTCGTCCTCGATATAGGCCAGGGCTTTTTCGAGCGTCATCTTGATTGGTGGCGTCAGGCGCACTGCTTCATCCTTGCTTTGTGTGCGGATGTTGGTGAGTTGCTTGCCCTTCAAGACGTTTATCTCGAGATCGTTGTCACGCGTGTGCTCGCCGACGATCATGCCTCGATACACCTTCCATCCCGGCTCGATCATCATAGGTCCGCGATCCTCGAGCTTCCACATAGCGTAGGCGACCGCCTCGCCTTGCTCGTTCGAGATGAGCACGCCATTCCGTCGACCCTGAATGTCGCCCTTGTAGGGCGCGTATTCATGAAAGAGACGATTCATGATCGCCGTACCGCGTGTGTCGGTGAGCAACTCGCCCTGATAACCGATGAGACCGCGCGTCGGAGCGTAAAACACGAGACGCAGACGATTGCCGCCCGAAGGCCTCATCTCGATCATCTCGCCCTTCCGCTCGGACATCTTCTGGACGACCGCGCCCGAATGTTCCTCGTCCACGTCGATGACGACTTCCTCGATCGGCTCGAGGATTTCTCCATTCTCGCTGCGCTGGAACACCACTTTGGGGCGGGAGATCGAAAGCTCGAATCCCTCGCGTCGCATCGTCTCTATCAGGATGGCGAGTTGCAATTCGCCGCGACCCGACACGATGTAGGCGTCGGAGTTAGGCGCAGCCTCGACGCGCAGCGCGACGTTGCCTTCCGCCTCCTTGAACAGCCGGTCGCGGATGACTCGGCTGGTCACCTTGTCGCCCTCCGTTCCCGCAAGAGGAGAATCATTGACCGAGAAGGTCATGGAGAGGGTAGGAGGATCGATCGGCTGCGCCTGCAGCGGCTCAGCCACTTCCACGGCGCAGAGCGTGTCGGCGACGTTGAACTTTTCGAGCCCTGCAATCGCGACGATGTCGCCTGCTTCCGCCTCGTCGATAGGTTGGCGCTCGATACCGCGGAACGCGAGGATCTTCGAGACGCGGCCCTGTTCGACAACATTGCCCTTCCGGTCGAGCACCTTGACCGGTTGATTGGGCTTCACCGATCCCGAGAAGACGCGACCCGTGATGATGCGGCCCAGATATGGATTTGCTTCGAGAAGGGTTCCAAGCATCCGGAACCCTCCGTCTTCCACCTTCGGCTCTGCGACATGCCGAACGACGAGGTCGAACAGCGGCGCCATGCCCTGATCCGGCGGACCGTCCGCGTTGTCGGCCATCCAGCCCTGCTTCGCGGAGCCGTAGATGATCGGGAAATCGAGCTGTTCGTCCGTAGCGTCCAGGGCTGCGAAGAGATCGAACACCTCGTTGATGACCTCGTTGGCCCGCGCATCCGGTTTGTCGACCTTGTTGATGCAGACAATCGGCTTCAGACCGATCTTGAGCGCCTTGCCAACGACGAACTTGGTCTGCGGCATCGGGCCCTCGGCGGCGTCGACAAGGACGATCGCGCCATCAACCATGGAGAGGATGCGTTCCACCTCGCCGCCGAAATCCGCGTGCCCGGGCGTGTCGACAATATTGACGCGAGTGTCCTTCCAGACGACCGACGTCGCTTTCGCCAGGATCGTGATCCCGCGTTCCTTTTCGAGATCGTTGGAATCCATCACGCGCTCGGCGACGCGCTGGTTTTCGCGAAAGGCGCCGGATTGCTGGAGCAGGCGGTCGACCAACGTGGTCTTGCCATGGTCGACGTGCGCGATGATCGCGATGTTGCGAAGCTTCATGATCTTTCCAGAAATTGTGGCCGGGCGCCGGTCCGGGCGCGCCATGCTGCATTGCGGCGGCTTGTAGCCCAACCCGGCCCGGAAGGAAACCTCAGCTACGGGGCGCCGCCCGGATCGCCAGCCGGGCGACCGGATGCGCCTCTAGGTCTGTGCGGCGCTCGCGCAGCGCCCGCCGCACCTGATCCAAAGCGAGCGTCAAGGCGGCCATACTGTGGGCGTCGGCCTTGTTGACATGACGATTGGCTATCCCGGACACCAGTATCTCGTCGGTTTCCCGCTCCAATTCAGCGAGTTCGTCCAGATCCGAGGCGTTTCGGGCGGCGCCGAGAATAGACAGGAGCCGCTCCAGCAGGCGGTCCATCTCGGTATGTCGTACGGAACTCATGCGGCTGGCGACCGCCGCCAGACCTGAGCCAAGCACGCTGAGCAGCATTGCTCCGATATAGATAAAGTCGCTGTATTGATCGAAAAAGCTCTTTTCCTCATCGTCGAGGTAAGCTGCCGCGCCTGGATGGACCGGCAGGGTCGCACCCTTCGTGGTCGGCGGCGCCTCGATCTGGTTCGCCAGTGGGGCAAACTGGGCGATGGCCAGTCTTTCGGCGAAAAGGAGCCTGGTCAGGTCGGCCGCAACGGAATCCTTCAGGGACGCGCGCGCCATCAGGCGGGCGGAAACGCCGAGAGTGTCGAAGCTGGAGGCCGGACGAGGCGGGTTCCCGCCGAATGCGCCGCGGACGACTTCGACGGATTCGAGAGCCGGAACCCGTTGGGCTATCGCCCGAGCATCCTGTATCGGGACAAATATTGGCGGCCCGACGGCCCGCGTTATCGCCGAAACAGCGTCGGTGATGATATCGGATGTGAGCGGGGCAACCACGAACAAGACATCGACCCTGCTCGCGCGGATGGCCTCAGCCGCCTCGGATCGGTCGAGCAGGACGTGGCCGATGGCGCTCGGCGGTACGTCATATTGTGCGAGGATCACGTCGAGCAGCATCGAATTGCCCTCGCCGGAAGACGTGCCCCGGACGATTCCGACCTTCTTGCCGCGCAGATCGGGAGGCTCGGCAATCCCGCTGTCCGGCCGCGCGATAAGAAGCGCCGGATTGTGATGAAGAATCACGATGGTCTGGCCGTTCGGCGGAACGGCGATGTCTGAACGTACGACCGCGAGATCGGCTTCGCCGCTACGGAGCGCCGCCGCGCTGGCGGCGGCCGTATTCATTGGAACGATGCGTAACCGTACGCTCTCTCTCGTGGCTGCAAAGGCCCGCGCCGTCGCTATCAGAAGCCTGTGGTCGTCAGTGTCGCGCGCGACGGCTACGCGTAACGCCGAGGGCCGCAAGAAGAAATAGTTGGCGACCACGAGAGCGCTCGAAAACGCGAGCGCGCCGGCAATCGCTATCAAGATTTTTCGCCGCATCGCCTGCCTCGCCATCGTTCAGGCGGATGCCGATGATATATGCGAATCGGATGAAATTGCGACCTTGCCCTAGTCACTTTGCCGTTGCCCGGCAGCAGTGGAATCGGATGCAGATAGTCGGAGGACAAACCGGATCATAACATACGCGAGTACGATCATCGCCAAGGCCGAGAAGGCGATGTCGGAAACGAAGTGCGCGCCGGCCAGCATTCTCAAAGCGCCGGTTGCGCTTCCGAAGATCATGGCGGCCGCGACCGCCGGAAATTGCAAGCCCGGTGGCGCCAGAAGTGCGGGAGTCACGGTCCAGAACGCGGCGGCTGCTTCGCCCGACGAGAACGAGCAATTCCGGACACATCCGCCGTCGAAGGCATAGAAGGGCCTGAAGTCTTGC
The DNA here is from genome assembly GCA_046349215.1 of Beijerinckiaceae bacterium. GTDB lineage: Bacteria > Pseudomonadota > Alphaproteobacteria > Rhizobiales > Beijerinckiaceae > JAJXWB01. The sequence goes on along the minus strand of JAXMCV010000003.1, from coordinate 621,747 downwards.
CCGACGCCGCTGACCTCCATCGTCTGGATGGGGCGTGGCCGGTGAGAGTGCGACTTGAGAAATCCGTTCACCAGAAGGCCTGGTCCCAGAGCGAATGTTGTAAGGAGAATGAAGGCTCTGGCTCCGGTCTCGGCCGTCCGCAAACGTCGCGATTTCATGGACATGACAAGTCCGGCGCATGTCAGGACCAAAACGGCAAATGGAGCCAGCCGTGCGACGTTGCGCGCAAGTTCGAGATGCTCGAAATCTCGACCGCCGTCGATCGCGATGCGGGCGAGATTCAGCTCGAAGCCTGGCCATCTCGCGGCTGCGGCGAGGATGCAGATCGAGATCATCGTGCAGGTCCCGATGAGGGTTTTTGAACGGCGCCCCGGACTCCAGCCGTTCGATGAAGGAGAATTCAAATGGCCGTCCTCGAATTCTGGTACGAGTTCGCGAGCACCTATTCATATCCTGCCGCGATGCGTATCGAGAACAGGGCAACCGCGCGCGGGGTGACGGTCGAGTGGCGCCCATTTCTCCTCGGACCAATTTTCGGGTCGCAAGGATGGACGACGTCGCCTTTCAATCTGTATCCAGCGAAAGGTCGTTACATGTGGCGGGACATGGAACGGATTTGCGCGCGGGAGAGCCTGCCGTTCCGCCGCCCTGATCCATTCCCGCAGAACACACTGCTGGCCGCGCGAATCGCCACGGCGCTGGACGGCGAAGACCGCAAGCGCTTCAGTCGTGCGGTGTACGAAGCGGAGTTCGGGGCCGGGGAGTCGGTGGCTTCGCCGGAGAATCTGGTCAAGCTGTTGGAAGCCTGTGGAATTTCGAGCGAAGTTGTTGCCGACGCAGGCGCAGAACCCGCCAGGATGGCCCTGCGCGCCAGCGTTGACGAAGCCGTTGGACGCGGAATTTTCGGCGCGCCCTCCTTCGTCGCCGACGATGGCGAACTCTTCTGGGGCTTCGACCGGCTGGAAGAAGCGCTGGATTGGGCGGGCTCTCGGGCCTAGAAATTTGCGATGCGACTTGAACACGACGAGATCGAACGATACGCGCGCCACATTGTCCTTCGCGACGTCGGCGGGCCAGGGCAGCTCAAGCTCAAGCGCGCGCGGGTGCTGGTGATCGGCGCCGGGGGACTTGGCGCGCCGTTGATCCAGTATCTTGCAGCGGCCGGCGTCGGCATGATCGGGATCGCTGACGACGATGAGGTGTCCCTGTCCAATCTTCAGAGGCAGGTGCTGCATGGACAGCCGGACGTCGGCCGGAAAAAAGTCGACAGCGCCGCCGATGCGGCTGAACGGCTGAATCCGCACGTGACGATCAGGAAATATAATTTGCGCGTCAGCGACGAAAATGTGCGCGAACTGCTTCGCGATTTTGACATCGTCGCCGATGGCTCCGACAATTTTGCGACGCGCTACCTCGTTTCCGACGCTTGCTTCTACGAACGGAAGCCGCTGATCACGGCAGCTGTCGGGCCGCTCGACGCGTCTCTGACGACTCTCCGACCCTTCGAGATGAACGCTGATCGGGGACCGAATCCAACCTATCGCTGCCTGTTTCCGGAACCGCCCGCCGCCGGGACAGTGCCTACCTGCGCCGAGGCGGGCGTGCTCGGCGCGCTGACCGGGATCGTCGGAAGCATGATGGCGCTCGAGGTCATCCGCGAGATCGTCGGATTCGGGGAAGGCCTTGTCGGTCGCCTTCTCCTCTTCGACGCTCGCGCGATGCGTTTCGAGACGCTGGCCTACGGATGGGACGAGGACAATCCATTGAATGGCCTCGCTGCGTCTCGCGTCGAATAGATTACTTGGCTGCGATCACCGCGATCTCGACCTTGTAGGGAGGCGCCGCGAGCTTTGCTTCGACGGTCGCGCGGGCCGGCGTGTGGCCCTGCGGGACCCAAACGTCCCAAACCTTGTTCATTTCCGGGAAGTTAGCCATGTCGACGAGATAGATCGTCGCCGAGAGGATCTTGGTCTTGTCCGATCCGGCCTGCGCAAGCAGGGCGTCGATCGTCTCGAGAATTTCGCCCGTCTGGGCTTCCACCGACTGTCCGGCGGTCTTGTTGGCCACCTGGCCGGCGAGATAGACGGTAGAGCCGTGGACAACGGCCTGGCTCATGCGGGGTCCGACGCCAATGCGCGTGATGGTCATTTCAAGGTCTCCGTTGGAACGGCAATCCGGCCACGTCGCGGGTGGCGTGGCAGAGCGGGCGTTGGGGCCAAGGCTGGCGGAGGGAGCGGGATTCGAACCCGCGATACGGTTTCCCGTATACACACTTTCCAGGCGTGCGCCTTCAACCACTCGGCCACCCCTCCGGTGCGCTGCGGATACATCAGCACGCGCGCGTGCACAAGGCCGGTTTGAGAAATCTCTGATTTGAAAGGCGTTACAGGCGTGCGAACGTTGTGGCGCGAGGGTGGGCGATGGAGCGAGTTGAGGCCATTGTAATAGGGGCTGGGGTCGTCGGCCTCGCTGTTGCCCGTGCGCTTGCGCTTTCCGGTCGTGAAACGCTGGTCCTGGAGAGGGCGGCCCAGATCGGGTCCGAGACGAGTTCGCGAAATTCCGAGGTCATTCACGCAGGCATTTACTATGCGCCCGGCAGCCTGAAGGCGCGGCTCTGCGTCGAGGGAAAGCAGAAACTCTATCGATTTTGCGAAGAACATGGCGTTCCCCACAAGAGGCTCGGAAAGCTGATCGTCGCGACCGAGGCGAGCCAGCGGTCGAAGCTGGACGCGATCGCGGCTGGCGCCCGCGCCTGTGGCGTCGAAGACTTGAGGCGGCTCAGTGCGCAGGAAGCGTACGTCATGGAACCAGAACTCTCGTGCATCGCGGCGCTGCATTCACCGTCGACCGGCATCATCGACAGCCATGCCTTTATGCTGGCCTTGCAAGGCGAAGCCGAAGCACATGGCGCGCAGGTCGCATTCAACACGCGCGCGGCCGGCGGAACGATCCGGGACGATGGCATTCATGTGCGCACGCAGGACGTCGAAGGCGTGGAACTGGATCTCCTGGCCCGCGTCGTCGTCAACGCCGCGGGTCACGGCGCGCAGCCCTTTGCGCACGGTCTGGCGGGCCTGTCCGAGAAACTCGTGCCTCCCCAATTCTACGCCCGCGGCTGCTATTTCTCGCTGAGCGGCCGATCGCCTTTCCAGCGCCTCGTCTATCCGGTTCCTGTTCCCGGCGGACTGGGCGTGCACCTCACGCTCGATATGGGCGGCGGCGCGCGGTTCGGGCCGGACGTCGAATGGATAGACGGGGTCGACTACACCGTCGATCCGCGGCGCGGCGACGTGTTCTACGAGGAGATCAGGCGATACTGGCCGTCGATTGCCGACGGCGCGCTCTTGCCCTCCTACGCAGGCGTTCGGCCGAAACTGTCCGCCGCGAGCGAACCGCCGGCGGACTTTCGCATCGATGGTCCTTCGACCCACGGGGTCGAGGGGCTCGTCAATCTGTTCGGCATCGAGAGCCCAGGCCTGACGTCCAGCCTCGCGATTGCGGACCTCGTCCTGGAGACGCTGCGCAAATGAAAAGGCCGCGCGAGTTTTCGCGCGGCCTTCCCTGATTTGGGCGAAGTTCAGAAAATTTCGAACAGACCCGCGGCGCCTTGGCCGCCGCCGATGCACATGGTGACGACGGCGAGCTTGCCGCCGCGACGCTTGCCTTCGATCAGCGCATGGCCCGTGAGGCGAGCACCCGAAACGCCATAGGGATGGCCGACCGCGATGGCGCCGCCGTTGACGTTAAGCTTGTCGTCCGGAATGCCGAGCTTGTCGCGGCAGTACATGACCTGCACGGCGAAAGCTTCGTTCAGTTCCCAGATGTCGATGTCCGAAACTTTTACGCCGGCCTTTGCTAGAAGCTTCGGAATTGCGAAAACCGGGCCGATGCCCATTTCGTCCGGTTCGCAGCCCGCAACGGCGAAACCGCGGAACGCGCCCAGCGGCTTCAGGCCGCGCTTCTCGGCGAGTTTGGAGTCCATGACCACGACCGCCGAGGCGCCATCGGAGAATTGCGAGGCGTTTCCGGCGGCGATGGAGCCGCCCTCGAACACCGGCTTGATCTGGCTGACCGCCTCGTAGGTCGTGCCGGGACGGATGCCCTCGTCGGCCGAAATCGTCACTTCCTTGTCGACGACCTGGGCCGTGTTCTTGTCGGTTACCTTCATGACCGTCGTCATGGGGACGATTTCGTCGACGAACTTTCCGGCCTTCAGCGCGGCTTCGGCGCGTTGCTGCGAACGCGCCCCGTATTCGTCCTGACGCTCACGGCCGATTCCGTAGCGCTTGGCGACCTGTTCGGCCGTCTGCAGCATGGTCCAGTAGATTTCCGGCTTGTGCTGGACGAGCCACGGGTCCTTGCCATGCGTACGGTTGGCTTCGTTCTGGACGAGTGAAATCGACTCGACGCCGCCTGCAACGAGAATGTCGTTTTCGCCGGCGATGATTCGCTGGGCCGCCGTTGCGATGGTCTGAAGGCCCGACGAACAGAAGCGGTTGATCGTCATCCCGGGAACCGACACCGGGCACCCGGCGCGCAGCGCGATCTGGCGCGCGATGTTCTGGCCCGTCGCGCCTTCCGGCGTCGCGCAGCCCATCACGACGTCTTCGATCTCGTCCAGACCGATCTTGGCGCGTTCGGCGGCCGCCTTGACCACATGGCCGCCGAGCGAGGCGCCGTGCGTGGCGTTGAAGGCGCCCTTCCAGGACTTGGCCAGTCCGGTGCGGGCGGTGGAAACGATGACGGCTTCTCTCATGATCGTCTTTCCTTGGTCGACGTGCTTCGAATGGCAAGCTGGGCCGGCAACGGAAGTTCGTCGGGCCTGATGGCCAGTTCCTCCTGCGCTCCCGGCGCCCGGCAGTTCTTGCGGCTGCTCTTCGCGTGGGACCGTATCCCAGCCCGCCCGGCCGGCGCAATGCCTTGGCTCCGAATTTCTTTACAACGTAAATTTAATCGGGCATTGTTCGGTCCGCGAGACTTCCGGTTCGATAGGCGAAATGCGCCCAGCCCTCACCGAGGAAGAAATTGCTTCATTCCGACTGCGCCTGTGCGCTGTGGCGGAGCGATTGTTTGTCGAACACGGGGTCGAAGGCGTCACGATGCGGCAGATCGCCGAGCGGCTGGAATGCAGCGCGATGACACCGTACCGCTACTTCCGCAACAAGGACGATATTTTCGCGGCCGTTCGCGCCGCCGCGCTCGACCGTTTCTCCGAAAGACTGGAGGCGGCGCGGGGATCGCCTGGCACGCCTGCCCGACGTGGTCGCGCTGTCGGCGATGCATACGTTCGTTTCGCGATCGAAGAACCGGACGCCTATCGGTTGATATTCGACCTCTCGCAGCCTGACGAAACCGGCTACCCCGACCTGGCCCGCGCCAACGCGCGCTCACGCAAGACGATGACCGGCTATATGGATGATCTGGTCGCCGCCGGCGTCATGGAAGGCGATCCAAAGACGCTTGGCCTGATCTACTGGGCGGGCACGCACGGACTGGTCAATCTGTTCATGGCCGGAAAAATCGACCAATCAGAATTGCAGTCGTTGCATTTGCAGATGACGCGCATGCTTTCTCGCGGCGCAGGCCGTCGCGCCGAACGCCCACGCCGGGCGCGGGCCTCCTGACTCCACTTCATCGAACCTGAAAGGAAAATCTCATGACCATTCCCGCATCGCTCAGAGGTCGTTTGCGTATCCCTGTGATCGCGTCGCCACTTTTCATCATTTCGAACCCGGACCTTGTCATAGAGCAGTGCAAGGCGGGAATCATAGGTTCGTTTCCGGCGCTGAACGCGCGGCCCGGCCCGGTTCTCGAGGAATGGCTGAAGCGGATCACGAGCGAACTTGCCGAACACGACGCGAAACACCCCGACCGGAAGTCGGCGCCTTTTGCTGTCAACCAGATCGTTCACAAATCCAACGACCGCCTCCAGCATGATGTCGACCTCTGCGTGAAGTACAAGGTCCCGGTGATCATCACATCGCTCGGCGCTCAGGAAGAACTCAACAAGGCGATTCATTCCTATGGCGGCATCGTGCTGCACGACGTCATCAATCAGAAATTCGCGCGCAAGGCGATCGAGAAGGGCGCGGATGGTCTGATCCTTGTCGCGGCCGGCGCCGGCGGCCATGCAGGCGTTCAGTCGCCTTTTGCGCTCGTCCAGGAAACGCGCGAATGGTTCGACGGACCTATCGCGCTATCGGGCTCGATTGCCACCGGCGACGCCGTTCTTGCGGCCGAGGCGATGGGCGCGGATTTCGGCTATATCGGCTCCGCCTTTATCGCGACGAAGGAAGCGAACGCTGGCGAGGGCTACAAGCAGGCGATCGTCGACAACGCCGCTGACGACATAGTCTACACCAATCTCTTCACCGGCGTTCACGGCAATTATCTCCGGCCGTCCATCGTCAATGCCGGACTCGACCCCGAGAACCTGCCGCACTCCGACCCCTCCAAGATGAATTTCGGTTCGGGCGGCAATACAAAGGCCAAAGCCTGGAAGGACATCTGGGGGTCCGGGCAGGGAATCGGCGCCGTGAAGAAGATTTCCACGACAGCCGAGTTCGTGGACAGGCTGGCGGCCCAGTATGAAGCCGCGCGCAAGCGTATCGCAGCGTAGCGCTTACCGGGGGCGCCCTTCTGGCGCGCCCCCGACCGTTTTCAAACCTCGCGCGAAGAACTTTTGCAAAGAAGCGGCTTCCGCTTTGCAGCGGACCGCTCTAGAACGCTGGCATGCCAGTTCCGCGAGGCTCCACATGACCGGCTCTTCGACCACATATTTCCGACATGGCGCAATCGAGGTGGCGCCGGTGCTACGAGACTTCATCGAAAAGGAAGCCCTGCCGGGCACGGGCATCGAGCCTTCGCGCTTCTGGGCCGGATTCGAGAAGGTGCTCGTCGAGCTGGCTCCCAAGAACCGGGCGCTGCTGGAAAAGCGCGACGCTCTGCAGGCGCAGATCGACGCGTGGCACAGGGCGCGCAAGGGGAAACCGTTCGATGCGGGGGAGTACAAGCGCTTTCTCGGCGACATCGGCTATCTGGTCGCGCCCGGACCTGATTTCTCGATCGAGACGGGCAATGTAGACGACGAAATCGCACGACTGGCGGGTCCGCAACTCGTGGTTCCCGTCACCAACGCGCGTTACGCGCTGAATGCCGCCAACGCCCGCTGGGGCAGCCTGTACGACGCGCTCTACGGTACGGACGCCATTCCCGGCCGCGAGACCGCCAAATCAGGCTACGATCCCGCGCGAGGCGCTCTGGTCATCGCCTGGGCGCGCAAGTTCCTGGACGACAGCGCGCCGCTGGACAAGGGATCACATGCCGACGCCGTCAGCTATGCGATCGAGGACGGAAAGCTCTCGGTCGGGCTGAAGTCCGGCGCGAAGGCCGGCTTGAAGAATATATCCGCCTTCGCGGGATACACTGGCGACGCGGCGTCGCCGAAATCGGTTCTCCTGGTCCACAACGGCCTGCATATCGAGATCGTGATCGACCGAGCCCACCCCATCGGCAAGGATGATCCAGCGGGGGTCGCCGATCTCGTGCTCGAATCTGCTCTCACGACCATCCAGGACTGCGAGGATTCGGTGGCCTGCGTGGACGCCGAGGACAAGGTAGGCGCGTACCGGAACTGGCTCGGTCTGATGAAGGGCGATCTCGCCGATACGTTCGAAAAGGGCGGCAAGCAGATGACCCGCCGCATGAACGCCGATCGCAGCTTCACCGCTCCCGACGGCGCGGCAAAGAATTTACATGGGCGTTCGCTCCTGCTGGTTCGCAATGTCGGCCATCTCATGACCATCGACGCCGTGAAGGTGAACGGCGCCGATGCGCCCGAAGGCATAATCGATTGCATGGTCACGAGCGCTATCGCGCTGCATGACCTGAAAGGACTCGGCCGGGTGCGCAACAGCCGGTCCGGCTCGGTTTACATCGTCAAGCCGAAGATGCACGGACCCGAGGAAGTGGCGTTTGCCAACGAATTGTTCGACCGTGTCGAAGACGCGCTGGGACTTGCGCGCCACACGCTCAAGATGGGCATCATGGACGAGGAGCGGCGGACTTCGGTCAATCTCAAGGAATGCATCCGTGCCGCAAAGGGACGCGTCGTCTTCATCAACACGGGCTTTCTCGACCGCACCGGCGACGAGATGCATACGTCGATGGAAGCCGGCCCGATGGTTCGCAAGGCCGACATGAAGAGCCAGAAATGGATTCTGGCCTACGAAGATTCCAACGTCGACATCGGACTGCGCGCCGGACTGCGTGGCAAGGCGCAAATCGGCAAGGGCATGTGGGCCATGCCCGACCTGATGGCGGACATGCTCAGGATCAAGATTGGCCATCCCAGGGCCGGCGCCAACACGGCATGGGTGCCTTCGCCGACCGCGGCTACCCTGCATGCGACACACTACCATGCCGTGGACGTTGCGAAGACGCAGGAAGAGATCGCGAAACGCGCGCCGGCGTCGGTCGACGACATTCTCACGATTCCGCTCGCGGACAGGCCCAATTGGTCTCCCGAGGACGTGCAGGCCGAACTCGACAACAATGCGCAAGGCATTCTTGGCTACGTCGTGCGTTGGATCGACCAGGGAGTCGGTTGCTCCAAGGTGCCGGATATCCACGATGTCGGCCTGATGGAAGATCGCGCGACGCTGCGTATTTCCTCCCAGCACATCGCCAACTGGTTGCACCATGGCGTCTGCACCGAAGACCAGGTGATGCAGACCATGAAGAAGATGGCGGCGGTCGTGGACCGGCAGAACGCCGGCGATCCGCTCTACGAACCGATGGCGCCTTCCTTTGATGGCGTCGCGTTCCAGGCGGCCTGCGATCTCGTGTTCAAGGGACGCGAGCAGCCGGCCGGATATACCGAACCGGTCCTCCATGCGCGCCGCCGTGAGAGAAAGGCGCTCACGCAAGGCTGAATTAGCCATTCGTTAACCCTGCTTAATGCATGGAAAGGGCGATGCCGCACCTGTTCCATCATCCCTTGTGTCCTCATTCGCGATTCGTCCGGCTGGCGCTTGCCGAATATGGAATCGAGGCGGAGCTGATCGAGGAGCGGGCGCACGAACGGCGGGAGGACTTCCTCGTCATAGACCCGGCAGGTCGCACGCCCGTTCTCGTGGCCGACGGCGGTCTCGTCGTCTCCGGGGCGGGCGTGATCGCCGAATGGCTCGATGAAGCGTTCGGGGCCACGAATCCCTCGGGCCGCCTGCTTCCAGCCGACATTGCAGGGCGGGTCGAGACGCGCCGGTTGCTGGAATGGTTCAACCAGAAGATGTTCGCCGAAGTCACGGAATGGCTGGTCACTGAGAAGGTGTACCGGCGCTTCATGACCTCGGCCCAGGGCGGCGGCGGTCCGGACATGGGCGTTGTGCGCGCCGCCCGTTCCAATATCCGGCATCATCTCGGCTATATCGGTTACCTTGTGTCGGATCGGAACTGGCTTGCCGGTCCTCGCATGACTTTCGCCGATCTTGCCGCCGCCGCGCACCTGTCCTGCGCCGACTACCTCGGCGACGTCCCATGGGCGGAAAACGACCTCGCGAAGGCGTGGTATCAGAAGATCAAGTCGCGGCCCTCGTTCCGCAGCATCCTGGCCGACCGTGTGCTCGGCATGGCTCCCGGTCCGGAATACGCCGACCTGGATTTCTGATCGCTGTCAGTCCTGGACTTGCGCGGGCGTCGCCGAGACCCCATCGTCGACCAATGGACCTTTCGGGCGCGCTTCGCGCAGACGCCGCATCGCTCGGCTTCGATCTCTGCCGCATCCTGCGCGCGGACGACGCGCCTTCGATGGCCGCGTCTCTGGGCGAGTGGCTTGAACGCGGCCTTGCTGGCGACATGATCTGGATGGCGGAGACCGCCGATCGGCGCGCCCATCCGCGCGCGCTCTGGCCGGACGTGCGATCGATCGTCATGCTCGGCATGAATTATGGCCCGTCACTCGATCCGCTCGCGAATATTTCATTTCCTGATGCGGGCAATATCTCCGTCTACGCGCGCAATCGCGACTATCACGAGGTCATCAAAGGTCGCCTGAAATTGCTGGCATCAAAGCTCGTCGCGCGCGCAGGCGGCGATGTGAAAGTCTTCGTCGACACGGCCCCCGTGATGGAAAAACCGCTCGCCGCGCGCGCCGGACTCGGCTGGCAAGGCAAGCACACAAATCTCGTCTCGCGCGAACTGGGATCATGGCTTTTCCTCGGGTGTATTTTCACGACGTTGCAGCTTTCGCCTGACGAGGCGGAAACGGATCATTGCGGGAACTGCTCCGCGTGCATCGATTCATGTCCGACCGAGGCCATTGTCGCGCCATACAGGCTGGATCCGCGCCGCTGCATTTCCTACCTGACGATCGAACACAAGGGATCGATTCCATCCGAATTTCGAGCGCGTATCGGAAATCGTATTTACGGATGCGACGATTGCCTTGCGGTCTGTCCGTGGAACAAGTTCGCCAGAGCGGCGAACCAAACGAAACTGATCGCCCGCAGCGATTTACTGAAGCCCCGGCTGGCGGATCTCGTCGCACTGGAAGAACCAGAGTTTCGCACCTTCTTTTCTGGCTCGCCTATCAAGCGGATCGGTCACGTCCGATTTCTGAGGAACGTCCTGATCGCGATCGGCAATAGCGCAAATCCGGATCTTGCGGGACCGGCGGAATATCGTCTGTCGCATCACTCGCCGATCGTCCGGGAATCGGCAATCTGGGCTTTGCGTCGCCTGTTGCAGCCGCAGGCTTTCGAAAGGCTTCGAACCGCCTGCGCCCTGCACGAACAGGACAAGATGGTTGCAGAGGCATGGCGCGCATGAACATCGTCGTCTTTGGCATGGGCTACAGCGCAAGCCGATGGGCGCGTTCTTCTCGTCAAGACGCAATCTGCGGGACGTACAGGAGCGTCGGAAAGCTCGATTCTCTGCGTCGGATGCTGCCGAACGTAACGCACGCGCTATTCGGATCGATTGAAGTTGCGACAAGGATAGATACGGCGAACGCGTTGTTGGTGTCGACGCCGCCCGTGGACGGGCATGACCCGGCGCTCGCGCAATATCGCCAGGCAATTGCCAGTTCGCGCGTATCGCGCATCGTGTACCTCTCGACAATCGGAGTCTATGGCGGCCAGGACGGCGCCTGGGTCGATGAAGATACCCCGCCTGTGGCGACATCCCGTCGCGGCGCCGATCGAGTGTCCGCTGAGCGGGAGTGGTTGGATTTCGCGGCCGGCTGCGGCAAGCGCGCGTATGTCCTCCGGCTTGCCGGCATCTATGGCCCGGGCCGCAATGCGCTACTCAATCTGCGACAGGGAACGGCGAAGCGCATCGTGCGGGATGGGCAGGTCTTCAATCGCATTCATGTGGACGATATCGCACAGGCGATCGACGCCTGCCTGACGACAGACACGGAGGGCGGCGTTTTCAACGTCAGCGACGACGAACCCTCGCCGCCGCAGGACGTGATCTCCTATGGCGCTCGACTTCTTGGTATGCCGCCGCCACCCGAAATCGCTTTCGACAAGGCGGATCTTTCTCCGATGGCGCGATCATTCTGGGCCAACAACCAGCGGGTCTCCAATCGCCTCCTGAAGGAAACGCTCGGCGTCTCGTTACGCTATCCCACATATCGCGAAGGTTTGACGGCGTTGTTGAACGACGTCTAGCGATAGAAGGTGCGCTCCTCGGCGTCGGCCAGTTCGCTGGCCTGTGCTTCTGCCGCAGCAATCGCAGCCATATTGACGATGCCTCGCGCGGTGACGGACGGCGTCAGCACGTGCGCCGGCCGCGCCGCGCCCAGCAGGATCGGCCCGACCGGGAGCGCATCGGCGGCCACCTTCACGAGCTGGAAGGCGATGTTGGCCGCGTCGAGATTCGGCATGATCAGGACATTCGCTTCGCCCTTCAGGGTCGAATGCGGCATGACGAGGTTGCGGATCGCGGGCGAGAGCGCCGTGTCCGCCTGCATTTCGCCGTCGACTTCAAAGTCGGGCCCCCGCGACCGGATGATGTCGAGCGCTGCGCGCATCTTGATGGCCGAAGGCGAATCCGCCCCGCCGAAATCCGAATCGCAGATCAGGGCGATCTTCGGCGTCATGCCGAAGCGGCGAACATGCTCGGCGCAATGCGCCGTCATGTCGGCGATCTCTTCCGCCGTCGGGCTGACGCGGACATGCGTGTCCGCGATGAAGATCGCGCCGCGCGAAGAAATGAGCAGACTCAATGCGGAGAAGTCATGCGCCCCGGGCGCAAGGCCGACGATATCCTTGATGTAGCGAAGTCGCGAAGGGAAACGGCCCTCGAGTCCGCAGATCATCGCATCGACATCGCCGCGCCTGAGCGCGAGCGCCGCCATGACCGTGGTGTTTGTACGCGTCAGAACTTTCGCTGCGTCTGGCGTAATGCCCTTGCGGCCAGCGATCTCGACATAGGTCGCGACATAATCCTGATACCTGTGATCGTCGTGGGGATCGACGAGTTCGAAGTCGTCGTTCGGCTTGAGGCTGAGGCCATACTTCTCGATTGCGCGCGCAACGGCCGCCGGCCGCCCGATCAGGATCGGCGTCGCCATACGTTCTTCGAGAATGACCTGGGTCGCGCGCAGCACCCGCTCGTCCTCGCCGTCCGCGAACAGAATCCTCTTCGGATTGGAGCGCGCCTTCTCGATGATCGGCTTCATGATCATGCCGGAGCGGAACACGAAACGCGAAAGCTGTTCTTCGTAGGCCTTGAAATCGACAATCGGCTTTTTCGCCACGCCTGTCGACATCGCTGCGCGCGCGACTTCCGGCGCGATCCGCAGAATGAGTCGCGGATCGAATGGCGAAGGGATCAAGGATTGCGCGCCGAAGGTAGGCGCCTCACGGCCGTAGGCGCGAGATACGACGTCCGACGGAGCTTCCCTGGCCAAAGCCGCAATCGCCCGCACGGCGGCGAGCTTCATTTCCTCGTTGATCGCGGTGGCGCCGACGTCTAGCGCGCCGCGGAATATGTACGGGAAACACAGGACGTTGTTGACCTGGTTTGGATAGTCGGAACGTCCGGTGCAGATCATCGCATCGGGGCGGGCAGCGAGAGCGTCTTCCGGCATGATTTCCGGCGTGGGATTGGCGAGCGCGAGGATGATCGGATGACCAGCCATCTTGCGGACCATGTCCGGCTTGAGAACGCCGGCCGCCGACAGGCCGAGAAATACATCCGCGCCGGCAATCACGTCGTCGAGCGTCCGCGCATCTGTCTTCTGGGCGTAGACCGCTTTCCAGCGGTCCATGACGGCAGTGCGCCCCTCATAGACGACGCCTTCGATGTCGGAGACGAAGATGTTCTCGCGACGCGCGCCGAGAGAGACGAGCAGATTGAGGCAGGCGAGCGCTGCGGCGCCTGCGCCGGAAGCGACGATCTTTACGTCGGCGATCTTCTTGCCGGCAATCTCCAGGGCATTGGTGACCGCGGCGCCGACAATGATCGCCGTGCCATGCTGGTCGTCATGGAAGACCGGAATCTTCATCCGATCGCGCAGACGCTGTTCGATCTCGAAACAATCGGGGCCCTTGATGTCTTCCAGATTGATGCCGCCGAAGGTTGGCTCGAGCGCGGCGACGACATCTACGCACCGGTCGATTTCCTTGGCGTCGATCTCGATGTCGAAAACGTCGATTCCTGCAAACTTCTTGAAGAGGACGGCCTTGCCTTCCATGACAGGCTTGGAGGCGAGCGGGCCGATGTCGCCCAGCCCGAGCACCGCCGTGCCGTTGCTGACGACTGCGACCAGATTCTGCCGCGCGGTAAGTTCGGCAGCCTGCGCAGGGTCGTCGACGATCGCCTCGCATGCGACGGCCACGCCCGGCGAATACGCCAGCGCCAGGTCGCGCTGGTTGCCGAGCGGCTTTGTCGCGTGGATCTCGAGTTTCCCAGGTTTCGGCAGCCGGTGATAGACGAGCGCGCCCGTCCTCAGATCGTCTGAGATCCTCGATTTCATGCTGGGCGCTCCTTTGACGTTCCGCTCGACATATACACGTCCGGCGAAGCTAGAACGACCTCCGGAACGCCTCGATCTCGCTCCTGTCGGCCGGATCGGCGCCAGCCCGCGCGCAGCAGAGCGCGGCGGCTGCGTTGGCAAAGCTCAGCCAGCCTCCGACCAGCCGCTTGTCTCGCAGTTTCGCGGCCAGATCGCCGGCCTCGACCGCCTTGGCCAGAAAGGCCGCGACGAAGCAATCGCCGGCGCCGACCGTATCGACGACTTCGACCGATATTCCCGGCGCCTCGATCTGCGCGTCCGGCAGACAGGCGACGGCGCCGGCCGCCCCCAATGTCAGCAGAACCGGACAATCGAACCGGCGGGCCCATTCGCGGGCCGTGGTCAGTGGCGCTTGGTCCGGCCGCAGCCAGGCGAGATCCGCATCGCTCGCCTTGATCACGTCGACCAGCGCGATACGCATCTCGATCTCCGCCAGAGTGGTTTCGCGCGGCGGAACGAGGCGTGGGCGGATATTTACGTCCAGACTGGCGGAGACGCGCCCCCGCGCAGAAAGCAAGGCCGCCAGCACCGCTTCGCCCCAGGCGCCGGAGACAGCGGAGAATGACGAGACGTGCAGATGGGCCGCGTCATCCAGCCAGCCCGGTTCGAGCGCTGGCGGCGCATGCGCAGTGCCATCCAGATAAATCTCGAATGCCGGACCTTCCGCGCCAGTCTTGACCAGCGCCAGCGGGCTGGGGCGTTCATCACGTTCACACAGGTCGAGGTCGACGCCTGCAGCCAGCAGGATCGCGGCCATGCGCTCGCCCTGCTCGTCGCTCGAAAGGCGTCCGGCAAACGCGCAAGGCGCCCCGAGACGGCCGAGCGCCAGGGCGAAATTGTACGATGAGCCGCCAGGAACGGGTCGCCAGAGACCGCCTGCGGCCGGCAGGATGTCGACCACCGATTCGCCGAGAGAAATGATCCGGCTTTGCATGCGCATTCATAGCCAGGCGCGGCCTGCTCGCACAAACCCGCGAACCATGTCATGAGCCTTGGATGGCACTCGATTCGGCGACGCCGACCGTATTCGCCGCGCGCCGGCCGCGCGTGCGCCGGCTCATGCTGGCGGATTACAGGTCGTATCCAGCGCTCGATCTGGCCGTCGACGAGCCGATTGTCGCCCTCTCCGGCGAAAATGGCGCCGGCAAGACAAATGTCCTCGAAGCATTGTCGTTGTTCACGCCGGGTCGGGGCCTGCGCAGGGCCGAATTTTCCGAATGTGCGCGCTCGGGCGGTTCCGGCGGCTTCTCTGTATCTCTGACGCTGTCCGACGATGGGATCGATACGCAACTCGGCACAGGTCTGGAGGCCGAGCCGGCAGGCGGCGCCAACCGGCGATGCCGTATCGACCGTGTTCCTGTTGCGTCGCCACGCGACTTCGCCGATCACGTCCGGATCGTCTGGATGACGCCGGCCATGGATGGCCTGTTCGCCGGTTCGGCGGGCGAACGGCGACGCTTCCTCGACCGGCTGGTGCTGACGGTCGATGCCGGTCATGGGGCAAGGGTCGGGGCGCTGGAACGGGCGTTGCGCAACCGCAACCGCCTGCTGGAAACGGGGGGCGAGACAGCCTGGCTCGACGCGACCGAACGCGAAGTCGCTGAACTGGGCGTCGCGGTCACGGCCGCGCGTCTCGAGACGGTCGGCCGTCTGGCTGCCTTGGTCGCATCCGAGCGCGACGACGCATCGCCCTTTCCGTGGGCGGATTTCGCGCTCGCCGGCGAACTGGAGGCGCTCGTTGCGGATCGCACGGCGCTCGAGGCCGAGGACCGCTATCGTGACCTGCTGGCTGGCAGCCGCAGCCGGGATGCAGCCGCAGGCCGGACGCTCATAGGGCCGCAGGCCAGCGATCTTGTGGTCCGGCACGGACGCAAGCAGATCGAGGCCCGCGCCTGTTCCACCGGCGAGCAGAAGGCGCTTCTGACCGGGCTCGTGCTCGCTCACGCGCGGCTCGTCGCCACCACGGCGGGCATGGCCCCGCTCGTGCTGCTGGATGAGATTGCGGCCCATTTCGACCCTTCGCGACGCCGAGCGCTTTTCGATGAATTGGGCCGGCTGGGAGGTCAGGCCTGGCTGACCGGCGCCGACCCGGCCGGCTTCGTCGACCTCGCCGGTCGCGCGCAAATCCTGCGGGTGACGCCGGGCAGGATCGAGGGCTGACGGATGGCTATCCTGCCGCCGCGCGCGCTCGGCCTGCTGAAGTCCGTTTTCGGCTACGAACAATTTCGGCCGGGACAGGAAGAGATCGTCGCGGCGATCCTGGCGGGCGGTCCAGTGCTGGCCGTCATGCCCACTGGCAGCGGCAAGTCCCTGTGCTACCAGTTGCCCGCGCTGATCGAGGAGCGGCTGACTGTCGTCGTCTCTCCGCTGATCGCGCTGATGCGCGATCAGGTCCAGCAGATGCGGGCGCTGGGCATCGCCGCCGCGACGCTCAATTCGACGAACGATTCCGCCGACAACGAGGCCGCCCGCCAATCCCTTCGCGCCGGGGAACTCCGGCTATTGTTCGTTTCGCCGGAACGCCTGGCGATGGACGGGCTGATCGCCGAATTGCGCCGCGCCGGTCCCCGTCGACTCGCCATCGACGAGGCGCATTGCGTCTCCGAATGGGGTCACGATTTCAGACCGGAATATCGCCAGATCGGCGCGGCGGCCGAGGCGCTGGGCGGCGTGCAGGTCGCGGGCTTCACCGCTACCGCCGACCGGGCGACGCGGCTCGACATCGCACAAAAGCTTTTTGCCGGGCAGCCGCAGGTATTCCTGCATTCGTTCGATCGCCCGAACATCGAACTGAACTTCGCGCCGAAGGATCAGCCACGTCGCCAGCTCTTACGTTTTCTGGAAAAGCATCGCGGCGAGAACGGCATTGTCTATTGCTCGTCGCGTGACCGGACCGAAAAGCTCGCCGCCTATTTCATCGAACACGGCCACGAGGCGGTCGCCTACCATGCGGGTCTCGACCAGTCCGTCCGGAATCACAATCAGGACCGCTTCCTGCAGGAGGATGGCGTCGTCGCGGTGGCGACCATCGCCTTCGGCATGGGCGTCAACAAGCCCGACGTGCGCTTTGTTGCGCATGCCGACATTCCGTCTTCGGTCGAGTCCTATTACCAGGAGATCGGCCGCGCGGGCCGTGACGGACTGCCTGCGGATACGCTGACGCTGTACGCCGTCGAGGACATGGCCTTCCGCCGCCGGCAGATCGACCAGAAGGACATCCCTGACGAGAGGCGGCGGATCGAGCACAACCGGTTTTCCGCGCTGGCGACGCTCTGCGAGACGCCCGCCTGCCGTCGTCAGACGCTGCTTGCCTATTTCGACGAAAAGGCGCCGCCCTGCGGCCGCTGCGACGTCTGCCGGGGGCAGGTAGCGGTCTTCGACGGGACGGTGCCGGCCCAGAAGGTCCTTTCGGCCGTCTGGCGCACCGGACAGCGCTTCGGCGCGGGCTATCTGGCCGATCTGCTGACCGGCGCCGGCAGCGACGCCATCAGTCGCAATGGCCACGACGCCCTGAAGACCTTCGGGGTCGGCAAGGAATACAGCAAGCACGCCTGGTCCTCGATAATCCGGCAGCTTTTCGCGATCGGCGCCCTGCAGACCGCGAGCGACGAGCACGGCGGATTTGCGCTCACGGACAAGGGCGCGGAAATCTTGCGCGGTCGCGAGACAGTCATGCTCAGGACCGAACCCGAAGCCCGGCGCGAGCGGCGGCCGCGTACGGCCGGATCGCACTCCCTCGATTCCGACGCCGAGCGCATCCTGGCGGCGCTCAAGCGCAAGCGGCTGGAGCTCGCCCGGGAGGAAGGCGCGCCGGCCTTCGTCATTTTCCCGGACAAGACGCTGATCGACATGGCCGAAAAGAGGCCCGCGACGCTCGATGAAATGCTGGCGGTCCACGGGGTCGGCGAACGCAAGCTCGCCCGCTACGGCGACGCCTTTCTGGAGGCTTTGGCGGAGGCGCTTCGCTAGGGTGGAAAACCTCGGGTTTTCGCTATGATTTTCCTGCAATTTCCGGGCGCTTCCGATATGCTGTCCGGCAGCGAATCATGGGTCGGCCAGACCGTCCGGAACCAAGCGGAAATATGAACGAAAACGTCAGCGAGAACGGCCGCGCGAACGAGTACGGCGCGGAGTCGATCAAGGTGCTGCGCGGCCTCGACGCCGTGCGCAAACGCCCCGGCATGTACATCGGCGACACCGACGATGGCTCCGGGCTGCACCACATGATCTACGAGGTGGTGGACAATGCGATCGACGAAGCTTTGGCCGGCTACGCGTCGCTCGTAACCGTGACGCTGAATGCAGACGGATCGTGCACCGTCACCGACAACGGCCGCGGCATTCCGACCGACTTGCATCCGGAAGAGGGCGTCTCGGCGGCCGAGGTCATCATGACCCAGCTGCACGCCGGCGGAAAGTTCGACCAGAATTCCTACAAGGTGTCCGGCGGACTTCACGGCGTCGGCGTTTCCGTCGTCAACGCCCTCTCCACCTGGTTGAGGCTGAGAATCTGGCGCGACGGCAAGGAACACGCGATCGAATTCGCGCATGGCGACGCGGTTGCGCCGCTGGTCGAGACCGGGCAGGCGCCGTTCGTCGACGGCGAGCCGATGCGTGGAACCGAAGTGACGTTCCTGCCCAGCCCTGCAACCTTCACGATGATCGAGTTCGATTATGCGACGATCGAACACAGGCTCCGCGAGCTGGCCTTCCTGAATTCCGGTGTGCGCGTCGTGCTGACCGATGCGCGTCACGCCGAGATCAGGCGCGAAGAATTGCACTACGAAGGCGGGCTCGAGGCCTTCGTGCGGTATCTCGATCGCGCCAAGCAGCCGCTGGTCGACAAGCCCATCCTCATGCGCGGCGAGCGCGACGGGATCACGGTGGAATGCGCGCTCTGGTGGAACGATTCCTACCACGAGAACGTGCTGGCATTCACAAACAACATTCCGCAACGCGACGGCGGAACGCATCTGGCCGGATTTCGTGCGGCCTTGACCCGCCAGGTGACCGGCTATGCAGATTCCTCCGGATTGACCAAGCGCGAGAAGGTCGACCTGACAGGCGACGATTGTCGCGAAGGATTGACCTGCGTTCTCTCCGTCAAGGTTCCCGATCCGAAATTCTCGTCTCAGACGAAGGACAAGTTGGTCTCTTCCGAGGTTCGTCCGGTGGTGGAGGGAATCGTCAACGAGACGCTCGGGCAGTGGCTGGAAGAAAATCCGGCCGAAGCAAAAACCGTCGTCGGCAAGGTGGTGGAAGCCGCGGCGGCGCGCGAGGCGGCGCGCAAGGCGCGCGAACTCACGCGTCGCAAGGGCGCGCTCGACGTCGCCAACCTGCCGGGCAAGCTCGCCGATTGTCAGGAACGCGATCCCGCAAAGGCAGAGATATTCATCGTCGAGGGCGATTCGGCGGGCGGCACGGCCAAGCAGGGCCGCAATCGCGAATTCCAGGCGGTGCTTCCGTTGCGCGGCAAGATTCTCAACGTGGAGCGCGCCCGCTTCGACAAGATGCTGGGCTCCGAACAGATCGGGACGCTGATTACGGCGCTCGGGACGGGCATAGGTCGCGACGAATTCAATCCTGACAAGCTGCGCTATCACAAGATCATCATCATGACCGACGCGGACGTCGACGGCGCGCATATACGCACGCTGATCCTGACGTTCTTCTACCGCCAGATGCCGTCCATCATCGAGCGCGGTCACCTCTACATAGCCCAGGCGCCGCTCTACAAGGTCAGCAAGGGAAAATCGTCGCAATATCTGAAAGACGAACGGGCTCTCGAGGATTACCTGATCGATTCCGTGCTGGAGGGCTCTGTGTTGCGGCTCGCCTCGCGCGAGGAGCGCGCGGGCGCAGATCTTCGCGCCACGCTGGAGGATGCGCGCGCATTCCGGCAAATTCTCGTGGGGCTGCATTCGCGTTACGACCGCAAGGTCGTCGAGCAGGCTGCGGTATCCGGCGCTTTGCGGCCCGTTCCAGGCGACGAGGCCGAAGCGCGGCGTCTGGCCGACGAGGTGGCTGCGCGACTCGATCGCAGCGCCGAGGAGACCGAGCGCGGCTGGACGGGCGCCGCAGAGAATGGGAATTATGTTTTCCGACGCACGTTGCGTGGCGTCGCCCAGGCTGTGACGCTCGATTCCGCGCTGCTCTCTTCGAGCGAAGCGCGCAAGCTTTCGGAGCGTTCGGCGCCGCTCGGCGACGTTTTCTCCTCGCCGGCCAAACTCGTTCGTCGTGGCGAGGAAATCGCGCTCGACGGTCCGGTGGCGCTGTACGACGCGATGAACACGCTCGGCCGCAAGGGCCTGTCGATCCAGCGCTACAAGGGCCTGGGCGAGATGAACGCAGAGCAATTGTGGGAGACGACGCTGGACCGTGATGCGCGATCGCTCCTGCAGGTCAAGGTGCGCGAGGGCGACGAGGCCGATGACATTTTCGTCAAGCTGATGGGCGACATTGTCGAACCGCGTCGCGAGTTCATCCAGGACAACGCGCTGAGCGTCGCGAATCTCGACGTCTGATCGCAATGGCGGCGTGATCTAGCGCGCCGGTCGCGTCGCGATCCAGATGACGTGCCGCGCGCCGCCACGCTTGCCATTCGCGCGAACCGAGTTTTCGGTCACCAGGAATGCGGCGTTCCGGAGACGTTTCGTGAATGTGGCGTCAGGGCCAGACGACCACACCGCCAGCACGCCGCCCGGCCGAAGCGCCTTGTGCGCAGCGCGCAATCCGCTGGATGTGTAGAGCGCGTCGTTGCCCTGCCGTGTCAGACCGTCTGGTCCATTGTCGACGTCGAGCAGGATTGCGTCGTATTGCGCGACGCCCTGCCGAATGAGAGCGCCCACATCTGTTTCACGGATGTCGACGCGCGCATCATTCAGGCTGGCGCCGTACACTTGCGTCATTGGACCGCGAGCCCAGGCTACGACCGCCGGCAAGAGTTCCGCCACGATGATTTCCGCATCCGCGCCGAGGATGGATTGCGCGGCGCGCAACGTGAAACCCATGCCTAATCCACCGATCAGGACCCGTGCGCGCGACACGTTCGCAAGCCGCTCGCAGGTGAGCGTAGCGAGCGCCTGCTCCGAGCCGCTGAGCCGCGAACTCATCAACTCGTTGTCATCGAGCCGGATAGAGAATTCCGCGCCGCGCTGCATGAGCCGAAGCTTGCCCGGGGCGCCCGGGATGGTCGCAGTGTCGATCAGAACCCAAGGAATCATCGCGTAAGGTCCGCCGGAAAGAGCACGCTACTTCCTAGCCTTCCGCTCCAACTGATGTTTCAGGAATTGCTCCATCATGACGCGCGGCTCGTCGCTCTC
The DNA here is from genome assembly GCA_046349215.1 of Beijerinckiaceae bacterium. Classification (GTDB taxonomy): domain Bacteria; phylum Pseudomonadota; class Alphaproteobacteria; order Rhizobiales; family Beijerinckiaceae; genus JAJXWB01. Next base: position 600,402 of record JAXMCV010000003.1, on the reverse strand, counting down.
GTATGCGCGTGCGAACGTGTCGATGCCTGTCGCGATCGCCTGCGGAAGCGGCTGCGTTTCCCACCTTGTAATCAGTTCCTTCTGAAGCCGCAGCGCGTTCGCGCCGCAAGCGACCAGCGCTTCGAGCGCCCTGTCGACTTCCGCATCGAGAGCGCCATCGTCGACGACGCGCTCCAGAAACCCCCAGCCGGCGCACTCTTCGGCAGGATAGGTGTCGCCGAGCAGCAGCAATTCGCGCGTCCTGCCCCATCCGATGAGCTGCGGCAGCACTGCGGCTTCGACAACGGAAGGAATTCCGAGTTTGACCTCAGGCATACCGTAGCGCGCGGTTCGGGCGGAAATCCGCATGTCGCAGGCCGCCGCCAGCTCCATGCCGGCGCCGTAGCAATGGCCGTTCACTCGGGCGATCACCGGAACCGGGCAGCGTCGCACGACCGCGCAACATCCGTGGACGCGCGTGATGAAGGCGCGCGCCCTTGCCGGATCGAGGCCTGCCATTTCGCTGATATCGGCGCCGCCGACGAAGGCGCGCGCGCCGGCGCCCGTGACGACGATCGCGCGCATATCCGGATCGCCGCCGGCCTTCTCGACCTGTGCGACAAAATCCTCCATGACAGGCGAACTCAGCGCGTTCAGCTTGGTCGCATTGTCGATCGTGACGAAGGCGATCTTGCCGCCGTGCCTGCTTTCGATGTGAAGGTCGACTTTGGCCTGCCCGCTCAATTCCATCCTCCGTCTTCGGCTGCGCCCATGATGCAGGCAAGCCCCGGTTGCGTCGAGATCGGCGTATTTCGCATGGCGCCTTGAGCGCGACATGCAGATGCGGATACGATTTTCGGGACTATAACGACAAGGCGGCGCTGACCGCGAGGAGGAAGCATGAAGATCAAGGGCAGAATCGCGGTCGTCACCGGCGGCGCGGACGGGATCGGCAAGGGCCTGTGCGAAAGATTTGCGAAGGAAGGCGCGGCCAAAGTCATCGTCGTGGACCGAAATGGCGAGGGCGCGAAGAAGGTCGCCGATGCGATCGGCGGAATCGCCTATGCTTGCGATGTATCGAAGGAGCCCGAGATCCAGCGCATCGTCGAGGAGGTCGAGAGGAATGTCGGCCCCATCTCGATCTTTTGTTCCAACGCGGGCATCGGCGATTTCGGCGGCAGGCCAGACGACGCGACGTCGCAGCCCAACGATCAGTGGCAGCGCGGCTGGGAAGTGAACCTCATGGCCCACGTCTATGCCGCGCGCGCCTGCCTGCCGCACATGATCAGGCGCGGCGAGGGCTATTTCATGAACACGGCTTCGGCCGCCGGCCTGCTCAACCAGATCGGCAACGCAGTCTACGGCGTGACCAAGCACGCAGCGGTCGGATTTGCCGAAATTCTGGCGATCACGCACCGCGACCAGGGCATTCGTGTCTCGGTGCTCTGTCCGCAGGCGGTCGACACGCCCTTGCTGCGGCGCGCCGGCGAGGGCTCCCAGAACGTCGATGGCGTCCTGACGCCGGAACAGGTGGCCGAACACGTCGTGGAGGCGATCGACCAGGAGCGATTTGAAATCCTGCCGCATCCGCAGGTGCTCGGATACATGCGCAAGAAGACGGAGGATTATTCGCGCTGGATCGGCGGCATGGCGAAATTGCAGCGGGCGCTGGGCCAGGCCCGGAAGTGAATCCGGACTGGCGCGAGCGCTGGTCAGACCTCGACGAGCGGCGCACGTCGCTGCTCAGTGCGCTGATGATTGCGCTTGGACCGCTCAGTCTGGCGCTCTATACGCCGGCCCTGCCGACTCTGGTCTCGACCTTCGCCACGACGGAAGCCGCGGTGAAGGCGAGCCTGACGATCTACTTTCTCGGGTTCTGCCTCGCCCAGCTCGTCGCCGGCCCGTTGTCGGACGCCTACGGCAGGCGGCCGGTCGCGCTCGCCTTCTTCTCGATCTACTTCCTCGGCAGCCTGATCGCCCTGCTGGCGCCGACCATCCTGGTCCTGCAGACCGGACGCGCCCTCCAGGGGGTCGGCGCGGCAGCGGGCATCGCCACGTCGCGGGCCATCGTCCGGGACCTGTTCGTCGGTCAGACATCGGCCCGCATCATGAACCGCATCGGGCTGCTTGTCGGGCTGGTGCCGGCCTTCTCGCCGGCCGTCGGCAGCCTGCTCCTGACGTTCGCCGACTGGCGCTCGATCTTCGTTCTCATGTTCGTTTATGCGGTCGTTGTGGTCTCGATCGTCTATCTGCTGATGCCGGAGACCAATCACACGATCGATCGGGCCTTGGCTCGGCCAGGCCGCATTGCGGCGAACTATCTCACGTTGCTGACCGACCGCCGGTTCGTCGGTCCGGCCGCGCTCATGGGGCTGGTCCTCGGCGGCATCTACACCTTGCCGTCGCTCCTGCCCTTCGTTCTCATCGAGCGGCTCGGCCTCACGCCCATCCAGTATGCGCTTGTCATGGTCATTCAGACGGCCGCGCTGGTTGCCGGAAACCTGTTGGTCGGCCGCCTGCTCAGGCGCATCAACGCCCGTCGCCTCGTGCCCTACGGCATCGTCATCATCGCCCTGTCGGGAGCGGGATTTGCGATGGCTCGCGCCTTCGCGACCCCGCACCTCCTGTCCTTCATGCTCCCGGCAATGCTTTGGGTGTTCGGCCTGCCCTTCGTCACGCCCGGGACGATGACCTCGGCCCTCTCGCATTTTCCCAGGATCGCCGGCGCGGCTTCCTCGTTGATCGGTTTCATGCAGATGGGCGGCGGCTTTCTCGGATCGGCGCTGGCCGCAGCGATTTTCGGCGATCCGGTCGGCGCCGTTTCGACGCTGTTGCCGATCATCGCGCTACTCGCCGGCCTCAGCTATTTCCTGCTGCCGTCCGCCGCCTCTTCGGAATCCGGAAGCTGAGCGAAAGGGTTGCCCTCGCTCCGTCGATCCTGTTACCATTTTGTCGGACAATACGAAGCGTCGGGTAGGACCTTCGATCTGGAATGCCCCCTAAACGATCATAATACGGAGAGGAAGCCCGTGGATTTCACACTCACCCCGCGCGAAACCGAATGGCGTGACCGCGTCGTCGCTTTCATGAACAAGCACGTCTATCCGGCCGTGCCCGTCTACGACGAGCAGATGGCCGCCTTTGGCGCCAATCGCTGGCAGGTCGTTCCGATCCTCGAGGAACTGAAGGCCAAGGCCAAGGCGGAAGGTCTCTGGAACCTGTTCCTGGCGCCCAATGCTGATCACGATACGCCGGAATATCAGGGCGCGGGCCTGACCAACCTCGAATACGCGATGTGCTCGGAGCAGATGGGCAAGGTGTCCTTCGGCTCGGAAGTCTTCAATTGCTCGGCGCCCGACACCGGCAATATGGAAGTGCTGCACCGCTACGGCACCAAGAAGCAGAAGGACCAATGGCTGCGGCCGCTGATGGCCGGCGAGATCCGTTCCGTCTTCTTCATGACGGAGCCGCTCGTCGCGTCCTCCGACGCCACCAACATCGAGACGTCCATCAAGCGCGACGGCGATCATTACGTCATCAACGGCCGCAAGTGGTGGTCGTCCGGCGTCGGCGACCCGCGCTGCAAGATCGGCATCCTGATGGGCAAGACGGATACGTCGAAGCCCCGCCACGAGCAGCAATCGCAGATCCTCGTGCCGCTCGACACGCCCGGCGTGAAGATCCTTCGCATGCTCCCGGTCTTCGGCTTCGACGACGCTCCGCATGGCCATGGCGAAGTGATCTTCGACAACGTGCGTGTTCCCGCAGAAAATCTGATCCTCGGCGAAGGCCGCGGCTTCGAGATCGCGCAGGGCCGCCTCGGCCCGGGCCGCATCCATCATTGCATGCGCACGATCGGCGTCGCGGAAGCCGCTCTGGAAAAGATGGTCAAGCGCCTGCAGTCGCGCGTCGCCTTCGGCAAGAAGGTATCCGAACAGTCGATCTGGGAGCAGCGTATCGCCGAAGCGCGCACCGATATCGAAATGACGCGCCTGCTGACGCTCAAGGCCGCCGACATGATGGACAAGGTCGGCAACAAGCACGCCAAGCTCGAAATCGCCATGATCAAGGTCGCGGGTCCGCGCATCGCGCTCAAGATCATCGACGACGCGATTCAGGCGCATGGCGGCGGCGGCGTGACGACCGACTTCGGTCTCGCCAAGGCCTATGCCGGCATTCGCTCGCTCCGCATCGCCGACGGCCCGGACGAGGTGCACAACCGCCAGATCGCGCAGATGGAAATGCGCAAGTACACCAACCGGGAGATCAAGGCGTAATGAGCGAACAGAGCGCGTCGGCCGAGTCCGTTTTCAGCGGAACCAAGCCGGTCGAGGAGCGCCATCGTTTCGACGAGGCGCGCCTCGCGCTCTGGATGCAGGAAAACGTCAGCGGCTACAAAGGGCCGCTGACGGTTTCGCAATTCAAGGGCGGCCAGTCGAACCCGAGCTACAGGCTCGACACGCCCGGCCATTCCTACGTGCTGCGACGCAAACCGATGGGCAAGCTCCTGCCGTCGGCGCATGCGGTCGACCGGGAATTCCGCGTGATCTCGGCGCTGTACCCGACCGGCTATCCGGTCGCGAAGCCCTGGGCGCTCTGCACTGACGACGGCGTGATCGGCTCGATGTTCTACATCATGGACGCCGTCGAGGGCCGCATCTTCTGGAACGCGCAGCTTCCGGGCCTGAGCAACGCGCAACGTGGCGAGATCTTCACCGCTGAAGTCGAAACGCTCGCCCGTCTGCACCAGCTCGACTACAACGAGATCGGTCTCGCCGATTTCGGCAAGACAGGAAATTATTTCGCGCGCCAGATCGACCGGTGGACGAAGCAGTACCGCGCTTCCGAAACCGAAAAGAACGAGACGGTCGAGCGTCTGATCGCCTTCCTCCCGAACTCGGTCCCGGAACAGGAGCGAACTTCGGTCGTCCACGGCGACTATCGCCTCGACAACATGATTTTCGCGCGCGACGCGCAGCGCGTCGTCGCGGTGCTCGACTGGGAGCTGGCGACGCTCGGCGATCCGTTGGCCGACTTCACCTATTTTCTGTGCTCGTGGCTGCTGCCGCCCGATGGTCGCAGCGGGTTGGGCGGCGTCGATATCGCTGCACTCGGCATTCCGTCGCTGGAGGAAGTCGTCGCCATCTACTGCAAGGCGACAAACAGGCCAGGCCTGCCGAACCTCGACTGGTACTTCGCCTACAACCTGTTCCGTATCGTCGGTATCCTGCAAGGTATCGCCGGCCGCGTGCGCGACGGTACGGCCGCCAGCGCTCAGGCGCAGCAGACGATCAAGCGAATTCGTCCGCTGGCGGAAGCTTCCTGGTCTTTCGCGAAGAAGGCCGGCGCCTGAGCGCGATCGGGCGTCGTTTGCTTACAATGCATGCGGCGAAAAGCTAGGCTCAATCTCAAGAAAACGAAATTCGAGGAAATCCCATGGAATTGTTCGACCTTTCCGGCAAGACCGCCATCATCACCGGCTCGTCGCGCGGCATTGGCAAGGCTATAGCGGAGCGTATGGCCGAGCACGGCGCGCGCGTGGTGATTTCCTCACGCAAGGCGGCTCCCTGCAACGAAGTCGCCGAGGCGATCAACAAGAAGCACGGGGCCGGTCGGGCGATTGCGATTCCGGCGAACATTTCCTCGAAGGAGGAGCTGCAGCGTCTCGTCGACGAGACGAAAAAGGCGTTCGGAGATATTCACATTCTCGTCTGCAATGCCGCAGCCAATCCCTATTATGGCCCGCTGGCCCAGATACCGGACGATGCATTCCGCAAGATCCTCGAGAACAATATCGTTGCGAACAACTGGCTGATCTCGATGGTCGTGCCGGAGATGCGCGCGCGCAGGGACGGCTCGATCATGATCGTCTCGTCGATCGGCGGGCTGCGCGGCTCTTCGGTGATCGGCGCCTATTGCATCTCCAAGGCGGCCGACATGCAACTCGCCCGCAATCTCGCCGTCGAATATGGGCCTGACAACGTGCGCGTGAATTGCATTGCGCCCGGCCTGATCAAGACCGACTTCGCAAAGGCGTTGTGGGACGATCCGGAGACGTTGAAGAAATCGACGGCCGGCGCGGCGCTGAAGCGCATTGGCGATCCCGACGAGATTGCCGGCTGCGCGGTCTTCCTTGCAGGCAAGGCGGGCGCGTTCGTTACCGGCCAGAATTTCGTGATCGACGGCGGCCAGACGATCTGAGGTCCTGATATGGCCGAGAGCACAGCGCCCGGGTGGCCTGCCGTATCGCTCGCCAAAGCGCACGAAATTCTGACCGCGCCAGGCTCGCCGTTCGAAATGGCCGAGGCGGACATCCGGGGCCGCCGTATGCGCATCTGGAAGAATGCGCCGCCGACCCTGCGCGACGTTTTTCTCACGGGGCGTGGCTTCAGCGAACGCATCTTTCTCGTACACGAGGACGAGCGCGTGACCTTCGAGGCGTTCGCTCGCGCCGTTCTCAAGCTTTCGGAGTGGATGCAGGCGCAGGGCGTAAGCAAAGGCGACCGCGTCGCCATCGTGATGCGCAACCTGCCCGAATGGCCGGTCTCTTTCTATGCCGCGATCATGCTCGGGGCCATCGCCACGCCGCTGAACGGCTGGTGGTCGGGCGAGGAACTGCTCTACGGGCTGAAGGACAGCGGCGCGAAATTCCTGATCGCCGACGGGGACCGTTTTGCTCGTATTGCCGACCACGTCGGCGAATGTCCCGCGCTGGAAAAGATCGTGGTCACGCGCGCCGTCCCGGCGCGCGGGATCGCGGCGCTGGAATCGATCATTGGCGAGCCGGGTAGCTGGAAAGACATTCCAGACAGGCCTGTTCCTTCGGTCGCGATCGACCCCGAGGACGATGCTTCGATTCTCTACACGTCGGGCACAACGGGCAATTCCAAGGGTGCGATCCAGACGCATCGCAATTCGACCTGCGCCATTCTCGCCGCGATGTTCGCCGGCGCGCGCAATTTCGTTCGCCGCGGCGAACCCGTACCGACGCCCGATCCGGATTTGCAGCGGGCCATGCTGATCTCCATACCCTTCTTTCACACGACGGGAACGCATGCGATCCTGTGTCCGGCGCTCGCGACTGGCGCAAAGATCGTCATGATGCGGCGTTTCGAGCCCGTCCGGGCGATGCAGCTCATCGAGCGCGAGCGCATCACAACAGCCGGCGGCGTGCCGACCATCGCCTGGCAGATCATCGAGCATCCGGAACGTTCGAAATACGATCTTTCGTCGCTCGAGGCGGTCTCGTACGGCGGCGCGCCGGCGTCGTCAGAACTGGTCAAGCGAATCGTCGAGGTTTTCCCGAAATCCGCGCCGGGCATCGGCTGGGGCATGACCGAGACGACATCCACATTCACCAGCCACAGCGCCGAGGATTATCGCAACCGGCCGGAAAGCGCCGGACCCTGCATTCCTGTCTGCGACATGAAGATCGTCGACGATGCCGGCGCGACCCTGCCCGCGAATTCCGTGGGCGAATTGTGGGTTCGGGGACCTGACGTCGTGCGCGGTTATTGGAACAAGCCGGAGGCGACGGAGAAAGCATTCGAAGGCGAGTGGCTGAAGACCGGCGACCTCGCGAAGATCGACGAGGAAGGCTTCCTCTTCATCGTCGATCGGAAGAAGGACATGCTGATCCGCGGCGGCGAGAACATCTACTGCATCGAGATCGAGGAAGTTCTCTATCGCCATCCCGCAGTCATGGACGCCGGGGTGATCGGCCTGCAGCACCGGACGCTCGGCGAGGAACCTGTCGCTGTCGTCACGCTGAAATCAGGCATGGAAGCGAGCGAAGAAGAATTGCGGGCATTCGTGGCCGAACATCTTGCCGCCTTCAAGGTGCCGGTCCGGGTGGCCTTTTCGTCTGAACCCTTGCCGCGCAATGCGCCCGGCAAGATCATGAAGCCGCAGCTCCGGTCCTTCTTCGAGCCGCAGGCATGAAAAAGGCGGGCCGCAGCCCGCCTTCTTCGAAAGTCATGGCTTCAATGCCAGTCGCCGCGCGGACCCATCGGGCCCATCCCCATGCGCGGCCCGCGGGGGCCGTCTTCATCGCGGCCCCAGCCCCAGTTCATGCCGTGATGGCGCATCCACATGCCCATGCGTTCGCGCATGCCGGGATGCGCGAGCCTCGGCAATCTGTCCTTTTGCTCCTGCGTGAGCGCGGCGTAGAGCGGCGCGGCCGCGTCGGCGACCTTCTTCAACGCCTCGCCGCGGGCGATCGTGAATTGCGCCATGCGCTGCATGCCCTCGACCGGGTCTTTCGGCCTCTCGCCCGCGCGCGCCTTGTCGCCGAAGTCGGTCATGGTTTTGGCCATGTCGCGAACAGCGGTTTCGACGTTCGGCCACAGCTTTTCCTGGTCCGGCGTCAGGCGCAGGCCAGCATGAATTGCGGCGATGCGGGCGTCGAGGAAGGCGGCGCGATCTTCCTTGGACAGCGCGTTCCAGCGATGTCCCATCTCGCCGCCCATCCAGCGGCCCATGCCCGGCCCCCAGCCGCCCGAAGCGTCGGGCGGGGACGGGACCCCGGCGGCCGGAGGCGGACCGGGCGGGGCGGCGGTCTGCGCCATGCCAAGGCCGGCGGCGCCGACCATGCCGATTGCCGTGACCATACCGAGGACGAGAGGCATTCTCGATTTCATGCGCTCCTCCTTTGGAGACGTTGCATGAAGTCATTCAGCGCCTGTCGTCTGGGCCCGGCAACTTAAGGTTTGGCAATGTGGGAGCCGATCCCCGGGCGTCCGACGGAAAGGCCCGGATTTCCGGGCCTGCCAAAGCAGGTCAGGGCTTGCGCGACATGAAGCCGCATGTCGCACGCCGCCCTGCCGCCGGCTCTATTCCGCTGCTTCGGCTTCGTCGGCGTCGCCGACGCGCATGTCTTCCGGCCGCGGCATGGAAATGATGTTGTAGCCGGCGTCGATGTGATGAACCTCGCCAGTCACGCCCGCCGACAGGTCGGACAGGAAGTAGAGCGCCGATCCGCCGACGTTCTCGATCGTGACCGACGTGCGAAGCGGAGAATGCGCACGCTGGAACGAATACATCGCGCGCGCATCCGAGATTCCCGCGCCGGCGAGCGTGCGGACGGGTCCCGGCGACAGGGCGTTGACGCGAATGCCTTGCGGACCGAAGTCGGCGGCAAGATAGCGGACCGAGGCTTCCAGTCCCGCCTTTGCTACGCCCATCACGTTGTAGTTCGGCATAACCCGCGTCGAACCGCCGTAGGTCAGCGTGATCATCGATCCGCCGCGCGGCATGATCTCGGCGGCGCGCTTGGCGATCTCCGTGAAGGAGAAACAGGAAATCACCATCGTGCGCGAGAAGTTTTCGCGCGTCGTGTCGGCGTAGCGACCCTTCAGTTCACGCTTGTCGGAGAAGCCGATTGCATGAACCAGGAAGTCGATCGAACCCCAGCGATCGGCCAGCGCCTTGAACACGGCATCGACGGACGCAATGTCCTCGACGTCGCACGGCAGCATGAAATCCGAGCCGGTCTGCCTGGCAAGCGGCGCGACACGCTTGCCCAGGGCGTCGCCCTGGTAGGTGAAGGCGAGTTCCGCGCCATGGTCGGCGAGGGTCTTGGCGATGCCCCAGGCAATGGAATGCGAATTGGCGACGCCCATGATCAGGCCGCGCCGACCCTGCATGAGACCTTTCGAGGCGTTCATCATCGTCTCCGTCTCACGCGTCGGGATGCTTGAAGACGAGCGTCGCATTCGTGCCGCCGAAGCCGAAGGAGTTCGACAGAACGGTTGCGAGCTTCGCGTTGTCCCTGCGTTGACGCAGAATCGGCATGTCCGCGAACGCCGGATCGAGTTCCTCGATGTTTGCGCTTTCGCAGATGAAACCATTCTTCAGCATCAGCAGCGAATAGATGGCTTCGTGTACGCCGGTGGCGCCTTGCGAGTGACCGGTCAGCGACTTGGTCGCCGAAATGGGCGGGCACTTGTCGCCGGAACCGAACACTTCGCGCAGAGCTTCGATCTCCTTGACGTCGCCCACAGGAGTCGACGTCGCATGCGGGTTGATGTAGTCGATCGGCGTCTTCACGTTCTGCAAAGCCATGCGCATGCACCGCACCGCGCCTTCGCCGGATGGCGCGACCATGTCGGCGCCGTCGGAGCTCGACCCGTATCCGGTGAGTTCGGCGTAAATCTTTGCGCCACGCGCTTTCGCCCGCTCGTATTCTTCCAGAACGAGAATTCCGGCGCCGCCGGAGATCACGAAGCCGTCGCGATTGACGTCGTAGGCGCGCGAGGCGACCGCCGGACGATCATTGTAGTTGGACGACATCGCGCCCATGGCGTCGAAAAGGACCGACAGCGTCCAGTCCAGTTCCTCGCAACCGCCGGCAAACACCAGATCCTGCTTGCCCCACTGGATCATTTCGGCGGCATTGCCGATGCAATGGCTGGACGTCGCGCAGGCCGACGAGATCGAATAGCTCGTGCCCTTGATCTTGAACCAGGTCGAGAGTGTCGCGGACGCGGTCGAGCACATGGCTTTCGGCACGACGAACGGCCCGACGCGCTTCGGACCCTTGGACCGGGTCGTATCGGCGGCTTCCACCAGCGCGCGGGTCGACGGGCCGCCCGAGCCGACGATCAGCCCGGTGCGTTCGTTTGAAATGTCGTTGGCGTCGAGGCCGGCGTCGACGATCGCCTGATCCATCGCCACATGCGCCCAGGCCGTCCCGCCGCCATGAAAACGCATCGCGCGGCGGTCGACGATGTCTTCGGCCTTCACCGTCGGCGCGCCGTGGACTTGCGATCGAAATCCGAGCTTCGCGTAGTCCTCAGCGCGCACGACGCCCGAACGGGCCGCGTACAGTGAGTCCGTAACCTCCTGCGTATTGGCGCCGATCGAGGAAACGATGCCCATCCCGGTGACGACGACGCGTCTCATTCCGATTTCTCCCTGACCCTTTCGGGCGGTTCGTGCAGCCGATGTTCGCGCCGGTCAGGCGGGCGAGGCTTCACCCTTCGCGAGGCCGACGCGCATGTCCTTGACCTCGTAGATACGCTCTCCGTCGGCCGCCGCCCAGCCGTCGGCGATTCCAAGCACGAGCTTGCCTTTGAACACACGTTTGAAGTCGATGCCGTAGGTAACGAGCTTGTTGGTCGGCCTGACCTGACCGGTGAGCTTTACCTCCCCGACGCCGAGCGCCATTCCACGTCCGGGAAGACCGAGCCAGCCGAGGAAAAAGCCCGTGAGCTGCCACAGCGCGTCAAGCCCGAGACAACCCGGCATGACCGGATTTCCCTTGAAATGGCAGTCGAAGAACCAGAGGCTCGGCTTGATGTCGAACTCCGCGCGAGCGTAACCCTTTCCGTTCTCGCCGCCCGTTTCGAAAATTTCGGTGATGCGATCGAACATCAGCATCGGCGGCAAAGGCAATTGAGCGTTGCCGGGTCCGAACAATTCCTCGCGGCCGCAGGCGAGCAGATCCTGATAATCGAAACTGGAGCGCCGCTCGGCCATTTCGTCTCGTTTCCCTCGGAAATCAGGGCGTCGTGCGCCCGCCGGAAAAGTGCGTCTGGCTTCTAACACAGCAAAGTTGGGGTCGGAAGCGGGCGTGCGCACGCGGCCGATGGCTGTGGCCGATCCGCCGCAGCTTCAGCTTCCAAGCGAAAAAAGGATGGTTGTGAACTATTCCAGTTTCTCGCCGGGATAGGCGCCCCAGACGCTCTGTTGCTCTATCCAGCCATCAAAGCCTTCGCCTGCAAGCCGGCACCACGTACCGGTGCAGGACTTGAGCGTCCCGATGACGCCCGACTGGAGGCGCGCCTTGATTGGGGCGTCTGCCGATGCGGTGGCGCGCAACGGAAATTCTTCGTTCTTGCGCCAGGGCGCGACAAGCGCCGTCCGGCGACCGGATAACAGCGAATGCAGCACCCAGCCCTCGGATCCCTCCGAATCCCGGATGCGGCGCCAGATGTCGAATTCCGCGGTGATCTCGACCGGCAGGCCGGCGCGCTGGAATATCCAGGTCGTGCGATGGTCCTTTGAGGGGCCTTCGCGAAGGTTCACACGGTCGGATTTGAGGCTGACGAAGCGCGGAACGGGCAGCCCGGTCACGGTGCCGATCTGCTGCGCCGCGCTGTGCGCCGCCTCTCCCGCGCAAGAGAACAGCAACCCCGCCATAAGCAGCCGCGCAGCGCCCCGAGCCCAGCGAAAGGATGGCCGTCTCGACTTCGCCTGCATCGCCCACTCCGAATTCCGCGCTTGATCGGCGTTCTTGTCTTTGGCCCGCCATCTGCTAGGAAGCGTCGAACCACCGCCGCGCTCTTGAGACTTGTCGTCCAAACGTCGTTAAGGAGCGGTGAATTATGGCGGCGGCAAGCCGTGGTCGACCGGGCGAGCCGGTCCGCCGAGGTAGGGACGGGTCTGGAATGCCGCAGAAAAAGCCGCTGGTCGTCGTGACGCGCAAGCTCCCCGAAGTGGTCGAGACCCGCATGCGCGAGCTGTTCGATGTTCGTCTGAACGCCAGCGACGCGCCGATGACCCACGCCGAACTGGCCGAGGCGATGCGCATGGCCGACGTTCTGGTCCCGACGGTCACGGACCGCATCGACGCCGGGCTTGTCGCCCAGGCGGGCGAACAGATGAAGCTGATCGCCAATTTCGGCAACGGCATCGACAACATCGACGTCACGTCCGCGCTGCGTCGCGGCATCACTGTCACGAATACGCCGGGCGTCCTGACCGACGACACGGCCGACATGACCATGGCCCTGATCCTGGCGGTCGCGCGCCGGATCGTGGAAGGCGCCCAGTCCATTCCTTCGGGCGAATGGGCCGGCTGGTCGCCGACCTGGATGCTCGGCCACCGCATAACCGGCAAGAAGCTCGGCATCGTCGGCATGGGCCGCATCGGCCAGGCGATCGCCCAGCGCGCCCGCGCCTTCGGTCTGGAGGTGCACTACCACAACCGCCGCAGGGTGGCGCAGGCGACCGAGCAGAAGCTCGAGGCGACCTACTGGGATTCGCTCGACCAGATGCTGGCGCGCGTCGATATCGTGACGGTCAATTGCCCGCATACGCCGGCGACCTACCACCTGCTGTCCGCCCGTCGCCTCAAGTATCTGAAACCGCAGGCTATCGTCGTGAACACGGCGCGCGGCGAGATCATCGACGAGAATGCGCTGGTCCGCATGCTGGAAGCGGGCGAGTTGGCTGGCGCCGGACTCGACGTGTTCGAGCATGAGCCCGCTGTCTCGCCGAAGCTGGTAAAACTCGCCAAGTCCGGCAAGGTGACGCTGCTGCCGCACATGGGTTCGGCCACGATCGAAGGCCGCATCGACATGGGCGAGAAGGTCATCGTCAACGTCAAGACCTTCATGGACGGCCACCGGCCCCCGGACCGCGTCCTCCCGAGCATGCTCTAAGCGCCTCATCTGGCTAGCTTTGCCTTCGCGCTGGGGTTATACGGGGCCAAGGGGGCGGCGCATGTCATCACAGGCGGTCGGATCGAGGGCGGGACGCGCGCGCGCGTTCGCCGTCGTGCTGTCCGCGGGCCTGGCGCTCTCGGCCTGCGGCGGCCGTCCCACGGGTTTCCTCGACCCTTCCCCCGGCTTCGTCTCGCCGCCCGGCGCCTCGCGCGTCGACATGCTGGTCGCCACCACGCGCGCCTCGGATGGCGCCGCGCCCGGCCAGATGTTTACCGGCGAACGCGGCCCCATCGCCTTCGCGGACATATCCGTGTCGATCCCGCCGGATTCGGTCCGCCAGATCGGCGAAATCCAGTGGCCGGATTCCCCGCCCGGCGATCCGACCCGCCAGTTCGTCACGATCAGCGCCGATCGCCTCGACGGCAAGAATGCGCTCGCCACCTTCGACCGTCGCATCGCGCGCGAGCCCGGCCGTCGCGTGCTCTTGTTCGTCCACGGCTTCAACACGCGTTTCGAGGAAGCCGTCTATCGCTTCGCTCAGATCATCCACGATTCCGGCGCGCCGGCCCTGCCGGTGCTGTTCACCTGGCCCTCGCGTGGCAAGCTGTTCGCTTATCCTTACGACCGCGAGAGCGCCAATTATTCGCGCAATGCGCTCGAGGCGCTGCTGCAATTGCTGGCGAAGGACAAGAATGTCGCCGAAGTAACGGTCCTCGCGCATTCCATGGGCAATTGGGTGGCGCTCGAAGCGCTTCACCAGATGTCGGTGCGCAACGGCCGTATCGCGCCCAAGATCGCCAACATCGTGCTCGCCGCGCCTGACGTCGACTACGATGTGTTCAAGCGCGACATCGAGGGCCTCGGTCCGGATCATCCGCCGATCACAATGTTTGTCGCGCGCGACGACAAGGCTCTCGCTGTTTCCCAGCGTCTGTGGGGCGGCATACGCGCCGGCGCGATCGATCCCGAAGCCGAGCCCTACAAGTCGGCGCTCGAAAAGGCGAAGATCAACGCGGTCGATCTGACCGACGTGAAATCGCCCGACTCGCTCAACCATTCGAAATTCGCGGAATCGCCCGAGATCGTGAGGCTGATCGGCCAGCGTCTCGCCGCCGGCCAGACGCTCAACGACGGGCGCGCCAGCATGGGCGAAAAGATCGGCGTGCTGACGATGGGCGCCGCGACAACCGTCGGCGCGGCGGCGGGCGTCGCGCTGTCGGCGCCGCTTGCCGTCATCGATCCCGATACGCGCGAGACGCTCGGCGATCGCGCCCAGCACGTGGGCGAGACCTTCGGCAACACGTTCAAGAGCGCGGCCGACGTCGTTCCCGGCCGCTGAATCTTTCAAACATTCCTGGAAACGAAAAACCCGCCGGCGCGAACCGGCGGGTCTTTATTGTCGCCGCAGCGAGGCTTATTCGCCGGCTTCGGCGGCCTTCTGCGCGTCGCGCTCGGCCTTCTGCTTGGCCTCGAGGTCCTCGCCCGTCACCTGGTCGACGACGCGCATCGACAGGCGAACCTTGCCGCGATCGTCGAAGCCCAGCAGCTTCACCTTCACCTTGTCGCCTTCCTTGACGACGTCGGTCGTCTTGGCGACGCGGCCCAGAGCGAGCTGCGAGATGTGGACGAGACCGTCCTTGGCGCCGAAGAAATTGACGAAGGCGCCGAAGTCGACGGTCTTCACGACCGTACCCTCGTAGATCTGGCCGATCTCCGGATCGGAGGCGATCGACTTGATCCAGGTGATCGCCGCCTTGATCGAATTGCCGTCCGACGAGGCGATCTTCACCGTGCCGTCGTCCTCGATGTTGATCTTGGCGCCGGTCTTCTCGACGATCTCGCGGATCACCTTGCCGCCCGTGCCGATCACTTCGCGGATCTTGTCGGTCGGGATCTTCATCGTCTCGATGCGCGGGGCGAACTCGCCGAGTTCGCTACGCGCGCCGGTCAGCGCCTTGTTCATCTCGCCGAGGATGTGCAGGCGGCCATCGCGCGCCTGGCCGAGCGCCACCTTCATGATCTCCTCGGTGATGCCGGCGATCTTGATGTCCATCTGCAGCGACGTGACGCCGTTGTCGGTGCCGGCCACCTTGAAGTCCATGTCGCCGAGATGATCCTCGTCGCCCAGAATGTCGGAGAGCACCGCGAAGTGCTCGCCTTCCAGGATCAGGCCCATGGCGATGCCGGCCGTCGGGCGCTTCAGCGGCACGCCGGCGTCCATCAGGGCTAGCGACGAACCGCAGACCGTCGCCATCGACGACGAACCGTTGGACTCGGTGATCTCCGAGACGAGGCGGATCGTGTAGGGGAATTCCGCCGCCGTCGGCAGCATCGGACGGATCGCGCGCCAGGCGAGCTTGCCGTGGCCGATCTCGCGGCGCTTCGGCGAACCGACGCGGCCCGTCTCGCCGACCGAATAGGGCGGGAAGTTGTAGTGCAGCAGGAAGCGCTCCTTGTAGGTGCCTTCCAGCGAGTCGACGTACTGCTCGTCCTCGCCCGTGCCGAGCGTGGCGACGACCAGCGCCTGCGTCTCGCCGCGGGTGAACAGCGCCGAACCGTGGGTGCGCGGCAGGACGCCGGCTTCCGCGATGATCGGGCGCACCGTCTTCACGTCGCGACCGTCGATGCGCACGCCAGTGTCGAGGATGTTCCAGCGCACGACCTTGGCCTGCAGTTCCTTGAACGCCTCTCCGACGTGTTCCTTCGAGAATTGCGGCTCGACGCCTTCCGGGAACAGATGCGTCATGACCTTCGCCTTGACGGCGTCGACGGCCTTGTAGCGTTCCTGCTTGGCAGTGATCTTGTACGCGCTGCGCAGTTCCGCCTCGGCAATGTCGGAGACGGCC
This sequence comes from Beijerinckiaceae bacterium, assembly GCA_046349215.1. Taxonomy (GTDB): domain Bacteria; phylum Pseudomonadota; class Alphaproteobacteria; order Rhizobiales; family Beijerinckiaceae; genus JAJXWB01. Next base: position 584,189 of record JAXMCV010000003.1, on the reverse strand, counting down.
TTCTCGACCGCGACGCGATCGCTCTGCGCGAAATCGCGCGGATCCTTGGCGGCGCGCTCGGCGAGGCGGATGATCGCCTCGATCACCGGCTGGAAGCCGCGATGGCCGGTCATGACCGCTTCGAGCATGGTCTCTTCCGAAAGCTCCTTGGCTTCGGATTCGACCATCAGCACCGCGTCCTGCGTGCCGGCGACGACGAGATCGAGATCGGAGGACTTCATTTCCTCGATCGTCGGGTTCAGCTTCAGCGCGCCGTTGATGTAACCGACGCGGGCGCCGCCGACCGGACCCATGAACGGAATGCCCGACAGGGTGAGCGCGGCGGAGACCGCGACGATCGCCAGCACGTCCGGATCGTTCTCGAGGTCATGGCTGAGAACGGTCACGATGACCTGCACTTCGTTGCGATAGCCCTCCGGGAAGAGAGGACGGATCGGGCGGTCGATCAGGCGGGAGATCAGCGTCTCGCGCTCGGACGGACGGCCCTCGCGCTTGAAATAGCCGCCGGGAATGCGCCCCGCAGCGAAGGCCTTTTCCTGATAGTCGACAGTGAGCGGGAAGAAGTCCTGGCCGGGCCGGGCGTTCTTGGCGCCGACGACGGTGGCGAGCACGGTCGTGTCGCCCCAGGAGGCCATGACGGCGCCGTCGGCCTGACGGGCGACCTTGCCGGTTTCGAGCACGAGCTTGCGGCCGGCCCAGTCGAGTTCTTCGCGATGGATTTCGAACATTGCGTTTTCTTTCGGTCGGTGAGCGCAAAAGAAAAGCGCCACGGACAAGACGGCGGGAAGCTCTCTAGTACGAACGAGCTTCCGGCGATCCTGTCATGGCGCTTCTCTCTCGCGGTCGGATATGACGCGACGGCCCCATGCCGTGCGCCCTGCAGATCGCGCGCTCAGGCGCGCAATCCCGGAGGCGGGCGATTCGCCCGCCATGGAGGATCGATCAGCGGCGGATGCCGAGACGCTCGATCAGCTTCTTGTAGCGCGCGTCGTCGTGCTTCTTGACGTAGTCGAGAAGCTGGCGGCGCTGGGAGACGAGCTTCAGCAGGCCGCGACGCGAATGATTGTCCTTCACGTGGCTCTTGAAATGCTCGGTCAGGTTGGAGATGCGCTCCGTGAGGATCGCCACCTGGACTTCCGGCGAGCCGGTGTCGCCGGCCTTGGTCGCATATTCAGTGATGAGCGCCTGCTTGCGCTCGGCAGTGATCGACATCGTGAACTCCTTGTTTTTTACGGAGAAATGGCCCGGCCGGGATGTCGTCCAGCAGGGTCGGGAATTCGGCCGCTTGGCAACCGAAGCGCGCTTTATACACGAAAAGGGGTGATTGGCTAGCGGTCGATCAAGACCGGTGGACGATCCCCTATCGATCGTGCATTGACCGTTGCGGCCTCCGAGATATTTTATTTGTGTCGATCCGATATTACGGATTCGAGGCCGATACATGGATTTAACGGAGAAATATATGACGAAAACTCAGAATTATTTATTGCTTGTAATGATTTCGGCGTCGATTTCTTTTTGCCTCCATGGCGCCGCCGAAGCCGGATGCACCCGAGCCACAAGCTTCAGATATCCGGAAGCATTCGACAGATCAAAGCAGATCGACAAATGGGCCCAATCGAATTTTGAATATTGGAAATGCGACAAGTGGACTCGCGACAAGATCCGCAATGCCGATAGCGGCGATTGGTATAAGTCGGGCAGCACGTATTATGAATATATTTGGGCTCGTTTGACTTACGCGCAGAAAGACGCGTTGCAGACTATCTGGAGCCGCGACGACTAGTCCCGCGCCGGGAGGGGCGTCATGTCGACGGCTGTTTTGCAGCCCGCTTCCAGCGACCCCGCCTCCTCAGATATCGCCATGCGAAATTGAGCGCCTGCGCCCCACGCTGCTAAGACAGAACGATGGGCCTGGCGGAATTTGTCCTCGTCGCGACGCTGGTGGAGATCACGCCGGGTCCGAATATGGCCTATCTCGCCTCGCTTGCGGCCGTGCACGGCCGTCGCGCCGGCATTCAGGCCGTGCTCGGCATTCTATTGGGCCTCGCGGCCTATGGAATCCTGGCGGCTTTCGGCCTTGCGGCGCTCGTCGGCGCCTCGCCAACCCTCTATGCGGCGCTACGTTTCGCCGGCGTCGCCTACATGCTCTGGCTGGCGGTGGAAGCGTGGCGCGACGGGGATGCTGCGCCGGACGCGCTGCAACGCCCGGTCGACGGTGGCCATGCGGGCCGGCGTGGCTTTCTCGTCAGCGTCCTCAATCCGAAGGCAGGCGTCTTCTACCTGACGGTCCTGCCCGAATTCGTCGATCCGGCGCGCGGCGCGCCCCTGATACAAAATCTCACGCTCGTCGCGATCTATGTCGCCATCGCAACCGCCGCGCATCTGACCGTGATAGCGGTCGCCGGCGCGGTCCACGACCGGGCAGCGCACGACGCGGGCAAGCGCCGCATGATGCAGCGTTGTTTCGCGATGGCGCTCACGGGCGTAGCGGCGTGGCTGTTGTTCGCCACGCCGAAATAGTCACGCGCCGAAGTTGAATACCCGCGCCGGAACGAGTTCGCCCGATTCCACCGTTCCGAACGCCACAGGCGATCCTTCGCAGGCGGCGTAGGCCTTTTCGCCTTCGGCCGGCGCATCGCGCCCGCGCAGAAGGATCGACTGGCCGCGGCGCAGGCGCGCGGCGGCGTTTCGGTCGATGACGACGCAGGGCAATTCGGTCAGGCCGGCTTCCACCGACAGCATGGATTCGGCGGCTGCTTCGGGAGAAGCCTCGAGATCGGCGAAGGCGACGAGATCGTCCTCGCTGAACGGGCCGACGCGCGTACGGCGCAGCGCCGTCACGTGGCCAAAACAGCCGAGCATGCGGCCGAGGTCGCGCGCGATAGCCCGTACATAAGTGCCCTTGCCGCATTGCGCTTCGAGCGTCGCGGAATCGTCGGTTGTCGCCACGAGTTCGAGCGAATGGATCGTCACCGGGCGGGCTTCCAGTTCCACGACCTCTCCGTCGCGGGCGAGATCGTAGGCGCGTTCGCCGGCGACCTTGATCGCCGAAAAAGCCGGCGGTCGCTGCAGGATCGTGCCGACGAATTGCGGCAGGAGCTGCGCGATCTGGTCGACGCCGGGCCGCAGGTCGGAATGCTGGACGGGCTTGCCGTCGGAATCGTCCGAATCCGTCTCGATCCCCCAGCGCACGGTGAACCGATAGGCCTTCTCGCCGTCCTGCACGAAGGGCACGGTCTTGGTCGCCTCGCCAAACGCGACGGGAAGGATGCCGGACGCCAGCGGATCGAGCGTGCCGGCGTGGCCGGCCTTCTTGGCGTTGAAGATGCGCTTCAGCCGCGACACGGCGTGAGTGGAGGTGACGCCGACCGGCTTGTCCAGCACGATCCAGCCGTCGACGGCGATCCTGGTCGAGCGCGGCTTGCTCATTTTTCGCCGTCCTCGTCCGTCTCCCCGGACGCGGCGCCGGCATCCAGATCGCGACGGACCTTTTCGGAATTCAAAAGCGCGTCGATCTTGGCGAAATTGTCGAAACTGTCGTCGATCTTGAAGCGGATGTCCGGCGCGAACTTCAGGTTGACCTTGCGCGCGACTTCGCCGCGCAGGTAGGCGCGATGCTTGTCGAGCGCCTTGACCACATCGGACGAATCCTTGCCGCCGAGCGGCATGACGAAGATCGTCGCAAGCTTGAGGTCCGGCGACATTTTCACACGAGGCACGGTGACGACATGCGCCTCGAGCACGGGATCGTTGATCTCGCCGCGGGCGAGGACTTCTGACGCCGCGTGGCGCACGAGTTCGGCGACGCGCAACATGCGCTGGGACGGCTCGGCGCCGTTTTGATGATGGGAACGGGACATTGTGTTTTCGCGCTGTGCGCGTCTCTTCTGGTCGGGCATCGCCCGAAAAGCGAACGCGGGCGCCTGGCACCCGCGTCGCGGATTGCGTTTCGTGTCAGAGCGAGCGCTTCACCTCTTCGACGCGATAGCATTCGATCACGTCGCCCTGGCGCATGTCCTGGTAGTTCTCGAAGGCCATGCCGCATTCCTGTCCGGCCAGCACTTCCTTGACTTCGTCCTTGAAGCGCTTGAGCGTCGAGAGCTTGCCCTCGTGCACGACTACGTTGTCGCGAATGAGGCGGACATGCGCACCGCGCTCGACCGTGCCGTCGGTGACGCGGCAGCCCGCGACCTTGCCGACCTTCGTGATGTTGAACACTTCGAGGATCGCCGCGTTGCCGAGCATGGTTTCGCGGATCGCCGGCGCCAGCAGGCCCGACATGGCGCCCTTCACGTCATCCACGAGGTTGTAGATGATGTTGTAGTAGCGGATCTCGATGCCGAGGCGCTCCGACGCCTCGCGCGCTTCCTTGTGGGCGCGCACGTTGAAGCCGATGATGATCGCGCCGGAAGCTTCCGCCAGCGTCACATCGGATTCGGTGACGCCGCCGACGCCCGCATGCACGACGCGCGCCGCGACTTCGTCGGTGTTGAGCTTTTCCAGCGTCGCGATGATCGCTTCGACCGAGCCCTGCACGTCGCCCTTGATGACGAGCGGGAATTCCTTGCGGCCGGCCGTCTTGAGCTGGCTCATCATGTCGGCGAGCGACGAGCGGCCGGAGCCGCCGCGGGCTGCGACCTTGTCGCGCTTCTGGCGCTCGCGATATTCGGTGATCTCTCTCGCGCGCGCCTCGTTCTCGACGACGGCCATTCGGTCGCCAGCTTCGGGCGCGCCATTGAAGCCGAGCACCTCGACCGGGAAGGACGGGCCGGCTGTGGCGACATTGGCGCCCTTGTCGTCGATCAGCGCGCGCGCGCGACCCCAGGCGGAGCCGGCGACGACGATATCGCCGACCTTGAGCGTGCCGCGCTGCACGAGCACGGAAGCGACCGGGCCACGGCCCTTGTCGAGCCGCGCCTCGATGACCGTGCCTTCGGCCGAGCGGTGCGGGTTGGCCTTGAGGTCGAGCACTTCGGCCTGCAGCGAAATGGCCTCGAGCAGCTTGTCGAGGTTGGTGCCCTGCTTGGCCGAGACCTCGATTTCGAGCGTCTCGCCGCCCATGCTTTCGACCTGCACATTGTGCTGCAGAAGCTCGGTGCGCACGCGCTGCGGATTGGCGTCGGGCTTGTCGATCTTGTTGATGGCGATGATCAGCGGCGCCTCGGCGGCGCGCGCATGATTGATGGCTTCGATCGTCTGCGGCATGACGCCGTCGTCGGCCGCGACCACCAATACCACGATGTCCGTCACCTTGGCGCCACGGGCGCGCATGGCGGTGAAGGCCGCGTGACCGGGCGTGTCGATGAAGGTCACACGCTGGCCGCCGGGCGCGGTCACCTGATAGGCGCCGATGTGCTGGGTGATGCCGCCGGCCTCGCCCGCCACGACATTGGCGTTGCGGATGGCGTCGAGCAGCGACGTCTTGCCGTGGTCGACGTGACCCATGATGGTGACGACGGGCGGACGCGATTCCAGCGTCTCGTCGGCGTCGGGCGCATCGAACAGGCCTTCCTCGACGTCGGATTCGGCGACGCGCTTGACCGAATGGCCGAACTCGCCGGCGATCAGTTCCGCAGTATCGGCGTCGATCACGTCTGTGATCTTGTGCATCTGGCCCTGGCGCATCAGGAACCGGATCACGTCGACGCCGCGCTCGGACATGCGGTTGGCGAGTTCCTGGATCGTGATCGTTTCCGGCAGCACGACCTCGCGGATGATCTTTTCCTTCTGCTCCTGCTGCACGCCGCGCGTCAGGCGCTGCACACGGCGCTTGAACGAGGCGACCGAACGCGTGCGCTCTTCCTCCTCGGAGGTCGCGCTGGAGACAGTGAGGCGGCCGCGGTTCTTTTCCGCGCCGCGCGCCGGCCGGGTCGCCGGAACGGCGAGCTTCGGCGCGAGGATCGGCCGCCGCAGGGGCTGCAGCGCGCCGGGCGCGGCAGGCTGGGCGGGACGCGGCGTGGCAGGCGCGGCTGCCGCGGGAGCGGGTTCGGGCGCGGCGGGCGTGCCGTCCGGGTTCAGGCGACGGCGCGCCTCGACCTCGGACTTGCGGCGCGCCTCGGCTTCCTTGGTGTGACGTTCTTCCTCGGCGCGCTTGCGCTCGGCGGCGGCTTCGCGCTCGCTGGCTTCGCGCGCGTCGCGCTCGGCGCGCAGCTTGGCGTCGGCCTCGGCGCGACGGCGATCCTCTTCCTCGCGGACGCGGGCGTCGGCCAGCGCGCGGTCGCGGGCCTGGCGCTCGTCGTCGGTCAGCGTCCGCAGGACAACGCCGGACGGCGGCTTCGCAGGCGCGGGCTTGGGCGCTGCCGCCGGGGCTGGCGCAGCGGCCGGCGGGGCGGCGACGGGCGCCAGGACGGGGGCGGCCGCAGGCGCCTTGGCTTCGCCCGGTCCAAGCGTGCGACGCTTCACCTTCTCGACCACGACGGCCTTGCTGCGGCCGTGGGAGAAGCTCTGGCGCACCATGCCCTGCTCGACCGGACGCTTCAGCGTCAGGGTCTTGCTCGGGGTGACCGAGAGGGTCTTGTCGCCGGTGTTTTTCGTGTCGTTCATTCGTTCCCGCGTCCTGGGCTTCCCGCCCGCTCGTCCCGTCACGACCGCCCGAGAGCGGCGCTGAATTCGCTCGCGCCTGCGCGATAACCCAGCAGGCGCCTGCATTTCGCCGTCAATGCCGCGCTGGCCGGCCCGGGCCGGAGCGCAGCATGTATCACATTTGTCCGACCCAATGCCAAATCCATTTGGCGCGAATCGAACGGCTCCATTTCCTCAGGCGTCACCTCGCCGAAACGCCGGCGCAGCGCCTGTCCCAGTTTGCGTTTCCCATCCGCGCCGCCGTCTCTGGCGTGGAGCAGGACCGCGATCTCGCCGGCCTCGATCTGCGCCTCGACCTTGGCGAAACCCGTCGTCACGAGGCCTGCCTTGTTGGCGAGCGCCAGCGCCTGCGCGCAATCCGCCTCCATCAACGCCGCGACCATCGCGTCGAGGTCGGCAGGCGTCCGCGTCTGCGACCGGAACGCGCGATCGAAAACCTTCTTCTTCACTGCCGCGGCCACGGTCGCGGCCCTGGCTTCCACCCACACGCCCCGCCCCGGCAGGCGCCGGCGCAGGTCGGGGGTCACGGTCCCGTCCGGGGCGAGCACGAACCGAACCATCTCGTCCGGAGCGTGTTCCTCGCGCGTCACGACGCAGGTGCGCAGCGAACCTGCCTCCTGCGTCGCCTCCTTCATGGCCTCAATTGGCCTCCGGCTCGGCTTCGGCCGGCTCCTCGGCGCCCGGCTCGATCCAGCCGGCCTTGACGCGGGCGGCCATGATCATCGCCTCCGCCTCCTCCCGCGACAGCTCGAAGCCGTCGAGGAAGCCGGCGTATTTTACCGTCTCGCCGTCCTTCTTCTCGCTCCAGCCGACGAGATCGTCGGTTGCGCAGCCCGCGAGGTCCTCGACGTTCTTCACGTCGTTCTCGCCGAGCTTGACGAGCATCGCGGTCGTGACGCCCTCGATTTCCTTCAGTTCGTCCGCCACGCCCAGTTCGACGCGGCGGGCGTCGTGCTCGGCCTCGATCCGCTCCAGATATTCCCGGGCGCGGCTCTGGATCTCGTTTGCGGTCTCCTCGTCGAAGCCCTCGATCGAGGCGAGTTCGGCGGGCTCCACGAAGGCGATTTCCTCGACCGAGCGGAAGCCTTCGGAGGCGAGCAACTGGCCGACGACTTCGTCGACGTCCAGTGCGTCCATGAACGTATTGGTGCGCTCCACGAATTCCTTCTGGCGACGTTCGGATTCCTCGGCCTCGGTCAGGATGTCGATGTCCCAGCCGGTGAGCTGCGAGGCGAGGCGGACGTTCTGGCCGCGACGACCGATCGCAAGCGATAGCTGGTCATCGGGAACGACAACTTCAATACGCGAGGAATCCTCGTCCAGCACGACCTTGACCACTTCGGCGGGCTGCAGGGCGTTGACGATGAAGGTCGCCGCGTCCGCCGACCAGGGAATGATGTCGATCTTCTCGCCCTGCAATTCGTTGACCACCGCCTGCACGCGCGAACCGCGCATGCCGACGCAGGCGCCGACGGGGTCGATCGAGGAATCGCGGGAGACGACGGCGATCTTGGCGCGCGAGCCCGGATCGCGGGCGACCGACTTCACCTCGATCACGCCATCGTAGATTTCCGGCACTTCCTGGCGGAACAGCTTCGCCATGAGCTGCGGATGCGTGCGCGACAGGAAGATCTGTGGACCGCGCTGTTCGCGGCGCACGTCGTAGACGTAGGCGCGGACGCGATCGCCCGGCCGGAACATTTCGCGCGGAATCATCTCGTCGCGACGGATGATCGCCTCGCCCTTGCCGAGGTCGACGATCACGTTGCCGTATTCGACACGCTTGACCACGCCGTTGACGATGTCGCCGATGCGGTCCCTGTATTCTTCATACTGCCGGTCGCGCTCGGCCTCGCGAACCTTCTGCACGATGACCTGTTTGGCCGATTGCGCGGCTATGCGGCCGAAGTCGAACGGCGGCAGCGTCTCGGCGATCCAGTCGCCGGACTGCGCGGCCGGGTTGCGCTTGCGGGCGTCGGCGAGCGAAATCTGCGTCGCGTCGTTCTCGACCTCGTCGACCACCAGCAGCAGGCGCGAGAAGCGCACTTCGCCGCTCTTCTGGTTGATCTCGGCGCGCACTTCGGTCTCCTGACCGTAGCGAAGGCGCGCGGCCTTCTGCAGCGCATCCTCCATCGAGGCGATCACGATGCTGCGGTCGATCGACTTCTCGCGCGCGACGGCGTCGGCGATCTGCAGAAGTTCGAGCCTGTTGGCGCTCACGGCCATGGCGGTTTCTCCTATTTGGAATTCGGGCCGCGCACGGGCGCGCCAGAAGGTTTCTTCGATTGCGATTTCTTGAATTGCGATTGCACGCCGGCAGGCAGCAGGGGTTTCTGTTTCATCTGGTTCTTTGCGGCGAAACGTCCTGGCCCCCGACGCGGCGGAGCTTCCGGACCGGCCTCCTCGCCTTCGGCCGGTTCGTCCTGCGCCAGTTTCCCGGCGCGCAGTGACTCGCGGATCAGTTCGTCGGTCAGGATCAGCTTGGCTTCTTCGAGGTCGCGCAGCGACAGTCTGACGAGGCTGTCCTCGTCGGCGCGCGCATCGTTGCGTTCGAAGGTCAGGATCGCATCGCGGCCTTCGCCTTCGACGGCGCGAATATGACCGCGAAAACGCTTGCGGCCGTCCGGCGCAGGCGTCGCGAGCTCCACCCGCGCCTCGTGGCCGACGGCGCGCTGGAAATCGGACGCACGGACGAGCGGCCTGTCGATCCCGGGCGATGAAATCTCGAGGCGGTAGGCTTGCGCTATTGCGTCCTCGACGTCGAGCACGGGCGAAAGATTCTGGCTGGCCAGTTCGCAATCGTCGATGTTCATCGACCCGTCCGGACGCTCGGCCATGATCTGCAGGGTCATGCCGTCCTGGCCGGAGAGTTTCACGCGCACGAGACGAAAGCCGAGGCCGTTGAGGGTCGGTTCGGCGACACGGGCGATACGCGCGGCAAGGCCGGTCTCCGAGGTGAGACGCGGCTCGTCGAGCGCGGCGGCGATGGTCGTCTGGTCGTTCAAGGGTTGTGGCGCATCCCGGCCGGGTAACAAAAAAGAGCGGGTCCCGGCCGGGGCCCACTCTCAAATGACCATCCGTTGTGGTCCATGAGATGTATGCTTCGCCGCCTATATACAGGCAGCGCGCGGTCCGATCAAGGCCGGCGACGGCGGGCCGCCGACGCCGGCCCGGTCGCCGTCACTGGCTCGACCAGAGAATCCGGGCGATCCAGCGCACATCCTGCATTGGTATCGTCCTGTCCGGATGCTCCGGATTGAGCGATTTCAGCTCCACTGTCTTGGCGGTCTGCCGCTTGAGTTCCTTGGCGAGGATCTCGCCCGACGCGGTCTTGACCACGACCCGGTCGCCACGCCGCACCGGCGCCGCCGGCGACACGATGACCCGATCGCCGTCTCGATAGGCCGGACTCATGGAATCGCCGGATATTTCGAGCGCGTAGGCGTTCGAATCGGCGATTGCCGGAAATTCCACCTCTTCCCACCCCGAGCCGACAGGAAAACCGCCGTCGTCGAAAAAGCCGCCGTCGCCGGCCTGAGCGAGGCCGATCAAGGGGAGAGGCCGCCGATGCGCCGGCGCGTTGGGGCCGAGCAGGGACATGAACAATTCGACGCTCGCGCCGGTGGCGTCGAGGATTTTTGCGATGGATTCGGTTGAGGGCCAGCGCAGCCGTCCGTCCGGAGAGGTGCGCTTCGACCGGTTGAAGGTCGTCGGATCGAGGCCCGCCCGCCGCGCGAGCCCCGATGGCGTCATGTCGTAATGCTCGGCCAGGGCGTCGATCGCGGTCCAGACCTGTGCGTGGGTCAGCATGGGGTCACCAGCGGGATAGGACAATATCCTTATACCGCCCCTGTTTCACGTGCGCAACGGCTGTTTCACGCCGTTCGGTGCTGGACCGGGCCGAAGGCGCGGCGCATAGAGATCGCCCGAAAGGAGGCCGCCGTGGCGCTCATCTACAAGATCGTGTCCCGACAGGCGTGGCAGGACGCGGTTTCAGAAGGCGTTTTCAATGGCGCGCCCGTCGATCTCGCCGATGGCTTCATCCATTTTTCCACCGCGGAACAGGTGATGGAAACGGCTGCGCGCCACTTTGCCGGCCAGACCGGCCTGATGCTGGTCGAAGTGCCTGCCGATGCGCTGGGCGACGCCCTGAAATGGGAGCCTTCGCGCGGCGGCGACCTGTTTCCCCACCTCTATGCGGCCCTGGAGACGCGCCTGGCCGTAAAGGCGACGCCGCTTCCGATCGACGATTCGGGTCGTCACGATTTCACCGGGTTGCTTCCATGATCGGTTTTTTCGACGCGCTCGCCCGCCCGTTGCTTCTCTCCCTGGACCCGGAGACCGCGCATCGCGCGACGATCGCCGGGCTTAAGGTGGCGCCCGTCCCGCCTTCCTCGCGCGAAGATCAGCGCCTGAAGGTCGCGGCGTTCGGACTCGAATTTCCCAATCCCGTCGGCATGGCCGCGGGGTTCGACAAGGGCGGCGAGGCGCCTGACGCCCTGCTGGCGCTCGGATTCGGCTACACGGAGGTCGGGACGATCACGCCGCTGCCGCAGCCGGGCAATCCGAAGCCGCGCCTTTTCCGGCTGCCGGCGGACAAGGGCGTCGTCAACAGGTTCGGTTTCAACAGCGAGGGGCATGACGTCGTGCATCGGCGTCTGCTGGCGCGCTGCGCCCGCAAAGGGATCGTCGGCGTCAACGTCGGCGCCAACAAGGAGGCGGTGGACAGGATCGCCGATTACGCGGCGGGCGTGGCGCGCTTCGCCGATGTCGCATCCTATTTCACGATCAACATTTCCTCGCCCAACACGCCGGGCCTGCGCGACCTGCAGCAGGCCGCCCAGCTCGACGAACTGCTGGCGCGCGCGCTCGAGGCGCGCGATGGCGCCGCCGTACGTCGGCCGCTTCTCCTGAAGATCGCGCCCGATCTGGCGCTTGCCGATCTCGACGATATCGTGCGCGTGGCGCGCGCGCGAAAAGTCGACGGCATGATCGTGTCGAACACGACCATCTCGCGCCCGGCGACGCTGCGCGAGGCTGCGGCAAAGGAAACCGGCGGCCTGTCCGGCCGTCCGCTGTTCGAATTGTCGACGCGTATGCTGGCGGAAACCTTCGTGCGCGTCGAAGGACAGTTCCCGCTGGTAGGGGTCGGCGGCATCGACAGCGCCGAGACGGCCTTCGCGAAGATCGAGGCCGGCGCGACGTTGCTGCAGGTCTATTCCGCGCTCGTGTTCGAAGGCATCGGCCTGGTCGGCCGCATCAAGCGCGGCATTGTCGGGCGGCTGGCGCAGGAAGGTCTCGACAGTCTTGCGCCCGTGGTCGGCCGAAGCGCGCGTAGCCTGACCGCGTGATCATGCCGGCTCGTCGTGCGCGACGCAGCCGCGGACGACGAGGCCGTCCGAAAACTCCATCGTCTCGCAGACCCGCATCGCGCCGTTGCGCAGGTAGACGATACTGACGCAATCCGCGCCGGCGAAAATGTCCTGCAATTCGAAATGCAGATCGGGAGCGCGCGCCAGAGCTTGCGCCCAATAGGCGCGCAATGCCGCCTTGCCGCGCACGACGGGCGCGCCGACGATCGCGGCGGCTCTGGGGGAAGAAAACACGACCGCGTCGGCGTAATGCGCCAGAATTCTCTCGAGGTCGCGGCTGTTCCAGGCCGCGACCCATTCCTCCGCAAAAGCCCGCGCTTTCACCGCGCCGGCCGCGCGTTGATGATCCGCATGACCAGCCACACAGGCACGACGATGACGGCGCCGGCCAGCACGTATTCGACGACCTCGCGCACGGCGTCCCAACCCAGCATCCATAGCCGGTTGAAGAAGCGCTGGATCCAGAAGAACACGTCATAGGGGTGGATGTGGAGCCACACCAGCAGCGCGCCCACGACCAGCGACACGAACAGCAGCCGCAGGAAGACGGCGAGCGGCGGGCCGCCGAGGAAACGTTGCAACGGCGAGACCGGACGCGATGGTTCGGCCGCCGCGGGTTGCGGCGGGATGGTCGTCCCGTCGAATGCCGGATGGCGGGGAAATTCCGGTGCGCTCATGTAAGTCGTTTCCTGGTCGAACGGGAATCCGCGCGAGGCTCGCGCATATGCGGCCGGCCGCATGAACCGGCGATGAACCGGCTCACGTTTTGCGACCCGGATCGTCGTCGCGCATGATCCGCATCATGCGACGCATGAATTGCTCGGCATAGTCCATGGCCTTGCCGAAGTCCTCGGCGCTCGGAAGACCGCCGGACTTTTCCGCGCGCGATTTCAGCGCCTCGTTCTGCCGCGTGAGGCGGTCGATTTCCTGCTGGAGCGCCGAACGCTCCTCCGCGGCGGCGACGCAGCGCGCCGCTCCGTTTTCGACGGTGCACAGCGATGTCGCGCCTGTGCGCGTGTCCAAGCGCAGAAACCCGTTCGGCGCCGGGGTCATCGAATAGCGCCCGTTCTCGGATGCCGACGGATCGGCCGGCGCGTTCTGCGCGACCGCCGGAGCGGCGAGGCAGGCCAGCATGGAGACGATAACGAGGGCGCGCATCGAAGCCTCCAGGTTGAGGCCCCGACATGGGGAGCGAGGTCGACGCTGTCAATCGCGCGAGCCAGTCTGTGCGACGCTCAATCCGCGCGTGCGGCCGCTGGCGAGGACAGGGCTTCGACCTTGGCGGCCGTGATGACGGCCTGTGTGCGGCTCTCGACGCCGAGCTTGGTCAGGATGGCGGAGACATGCGCCTTGACGGTCGCCTCGGAGACGTTGAGCTCGTAGGCGATCTGCTTGTTCAGCAGACCGGCCGAAACCATCATCAGAACACGCACTTGCTGCGGCGTGAGCGAGGCCATGCGGCGCACCAGATCAGCGGTTTCCTTGTCCGCCGGGGCGCTCAGGTCGACATCCGGCGGAGTCCAGATCTCGCCGTCGAGGACCAGCCGGATCGCGGTGCGCATGCCTTCGATGTCGGTGGTCTTCGGAATGAAGCCGGAGGCGCCGAAATCGATGCAGCGGCGGATGACGCCACGATCCTCGTTCGCCGATACGACGACGACCGGCACATCGGGATGCTCGGCGCGCAAATACATCAGTCCGGAAAACCCGCGAACGCCCGGCATGGCGAGATCCAGCAGGATGAGATCGATATCCCGCCTGGCCGCCAGCACCTTGGTGACGCCGTCGAGATCGCCCGATTCCAGGATTTCGGCGCCGGCGACCGCTCCGGCGACGGCTTGCGACAGCGCGCCGCGCACGAGTGGGTGATCGTCGGCGATCAGAATGCGGGTCGACGTCGCGGCCACTGCCCCTCCCCATCTGCCCGCTCTTGTGAGCGCGGCCGGCTCCATCTATCCATCGCAGGGCGCGCGGCGCAAGCCGTTGATGCATCGGAGGGGCGCGAGGTTGAGCGGGTCGCCGACTGACGAGGAACTCATGGGGCGCGACGCCATCGACGGCCGCGTCGCCTTCGCCATGGCCGCTTTCGCCGCCGCAGCAGGCCTGATCGTACTGATCGACCGGGTCGGCGCGCCCGAGCGTATGATCGCGGCGGCCGGCCCGGCGGCGCTGCTCGCCGGTCTGTGTCTGATCGGTGTTCTGCTCCGCTCGATGCGCATTTCCAGCTTTTATGCCGCCGGCCGCGCCACCCCGCCCGCCTATGCAGGCCTTTCCGCCGCGGCCGTGGCCATCGCGCTCGCCGCCCACTTTGTGCCGCCGGTGGCCGATCATTTCTCCGGTATCGGCGTTTTTGCCGGCTTTCTCGGCGGGCTGGCCTGCGCGATGCTGATCAGCGGGCCGTATCTGCGCAAGAGCGGCGCCTTCACGATCGCCGACCTGGTCGCGGCGCGATTTCAGCATCTGCCGCTGCGGCTCGGCGTCGCCATCGTGGCGGGCGTCGCCGCATTGTTCGTCGCGCTCGCAGGCTTCGAGACCGCCGTCGCCGGACTGTCGACGATCACCGGCATGAGCCGTCCCGTCGCGGCGACGATTCTCGCGGTCACGCTCGTCCTGTCGGCCGCGCCCGGCGGCCAGAGCGGCGTCGTCTGGACAGGCGCGGCGGCGGGCGGGGTGTTCATCACGGCCTTCGCAATGCCGCTTGCGCTGCTTGTGCTGCGCGGACAGGGCATCGCCTTGCCGGTGCTCGGCGATCAGGACCAATGGAAATTCGTCGCCGACCGGATCGCAATATGGCAGGGCGAAGCGGGTCAGCCGGCGAGCCTCACGCTATCGCTCGGCATGGCGCTGGGCATGGCGTCGTGCGCGCCGCTGCTTGCGCCGCTCGCCGCCGTTCGCAATCGCGCGGCCGCCGTGCGCGCCGGGCTGGGCGGGCTTTTCTGGGGCGTCGTCGCCGCCGCCCTGATTGCCGCGACAGTGGCGGCCTCGACGCTCGCGCTGCTCGACACGATGGTCGGACGGCGACCGGAGCGGCTGCCCGACACGATCTATGCGGCCAATGCGACGCGCTTGGTCAGCGTGTGCGGCGTGTCGGCGGCGACGCCGGCCCAGGCTCGCGCCGCCTGTCAGGGCGCGCCCAACTTCAAGGGCGAGTTGCGGCCTGATGATATCCGGACGCAGGGCGCATTCCTTCTGACCGCGCTTCCGCCGCTGGCGGCGCTCGGCGCAGCCATGTCCGGACTCGTGTGGGCGGCGGTCATCGCGCTCGGATTTGCGTTGGCGGCCGCTGGCGTTCTCGCCGCGTCGGTGGCGCTCGGCAACGACGCCATACATCACGTACGCGACCGCTCCGCGCTCACGAGCCGAAGGTTGGCGATAACGCGGACAATTCTTGTTCTCGCCATTGTCGTCTGCGCCGTTGTCACGAGCACGCGCGAGCTCGATCCGCGCATGCTGGTGGGATTGGCGCTCGGCCTGTCGGCCACGGTGCTGGCGCCCTTGATGGCCCTTGCGCTCTGGCCGCGTGCGCGCGGCGTCGACGCGATGATAGCCCTCGTCGTCGGGCTGGCGATCGCCGAACTGACCATCGCTGGCGGTCAGGTCACGGCACAGCGTCTGGCGCTCGGCGCGGTGCAGGGCTTCTCGGCCTCGCTTCTCGTCGGCATCCTCTCGAGCTTCGTCGGTGGAGGCGATCGCACGCGCGGCTACGATTTCGTCGCGGCGATGTTCACGCGCGGCGGGCAGGCGCTCAAGCCCGACAAGGGCGCCTGAGCGGCGAATTTGTCACTCCGGGGCGAGCAGCTTTTCCAGCGTCTCGATCCTGTCGGCCTCGGCCGCCGGCTTGTCCCACCGTATCCGCGAGATGCGAGGAAATCGCATCGCAAGCCCGGACTTGTGGCGCGACGAGCGGTTGAGGCCCTCGAACGCGACTTCGAACACGAGTCCCGATTTTGCGTTGTGTTCGACGACCCGGACCGGTCCGAACTTGTCGATCGTGTGAGCCCTGACGTATCGGTCGATGCGCAGGAGTTCCTCGTCGGTGAAGCCGAAATAGGCCTTCCCGACCGGCACGATCTCCTCGCCGCGCCAGACGCCGAACGTGTAGTCCGAATAGTACGACGAGCGCTTGCCGTGCCCACGCTGCGCATACATCAGCACGGCGTCGATGTTGAACGGATCGCGCTTCCACTTGAACCACGGTCCCGTAGGCCTGCCGGGCACGTAGATCGAATCCCGTCGCTTGAGCATCAATCCTTCGATCGCGGCGGCGTCGGGTCCAGCGCCGTAGCGCGCCGGATCCTCGCGCGCCGCCGCAAGCGATTGCCAGTCTTTGAAACTCACCAGCTCCGAGAGTTCGAGTCCCGGATTGCTCGCCTGTGTCACGAAGCGTTCGAGCGCGGTCCTTCGCTCGGAGAAGGGCGCGCCCCGCAGGTCGTCGTCGCCCAGCGCGATGATATCGTAGGCGCGCAGGCTCAACGGATAATCGGCGACGAGCCTCGGCGATACGACCTTTCGATTGAGTCGCTGCTGCAGCGTCGCGAAGCTCTGCACCAGACCGTCGCGCACGACCAACAGCTCGCCGTCCAGCGCGAAGCGGTCGACTGCGATCTGCGATAGCGCGTCCGCGAGATCCGGAAACGATCTCGTCACGTCTTCGCCCGTCCGGGAATACAGGCGCAGAACGCGTTCGCCGTCGGCGCCCAGGCCGCTCGAGACCTGCAGCCTGATGCCGTCCCATTTCCATTCGGCCAGGAAATCGCGCGGGTCCATTCTGTCCAATGTCTTTTCGTCCAGCGGTTGCGCGAGCATCGCTGGCCTGAACGGCGCGGGATTGAGGGATGTCGGCCTTTCGCCTTTGCCCGCCAGCCATCGAAACAGCTCGAGATAGGGCGCAGACTGCCCGTGCCAGACAACCTCGATCTCGTCGGGCTCCACGCCGCCGAGTTCCGCGACCGCGGTCTTGGCGAGACGCGCCGAAACGCCGACGCGCAAGGCCCCGGTGATCAGCTTGAGGAGCGCCCATCTGCCCGTCTCGTCCAGCGCATCGAGCCAGGTCGCGAGCTGCGAACCGAGATTCAGGCGCTCCGTGCTCTCGAGCGTATCGACGATTTCGGACAGCAGCAGCGGCGGACGGTTCGACAAATTGTCGTCGCGCTGCACGACGCCCGTCGCGCCCCAGAGCAGCGCGACCGTCTCGGAAAGGTCGCCTACGAAGTCGTATGACATTTCGAACAGGACGGGGTCCATCCGTTCTGCGAGCAGCGAGCGGACGACCGCTGGCTTGGCATGGCGGAATGTCAGCGAGCCGGTCAGCGCCGCGAGCGCCCAGCCCCGCTCCGGATCCTCCGTATGGCGGAAGTATTCGGTCATCAGGCGCAGCTTGCCGTTTCGCGACGGCTCGAACGACAGTCGATCCAGCAAGAGCGCGACGCGATTCATTCGCTCGCCTCTTCGGCCTCGTCTTCTTCGCCGAAGCCGAGCAGATGAAGCGGTCGCGCCGGCAACCCGCGCGTCTGGCACCAGTGCACGAGCGCATCCTCGGCGCCATGCGTCACCCAGACCTCGGCGCAGCCGGTATCGACGATCGTCTCGCACAACTCGTCCCAGTCGGCGTGATCGGAAATGACGAGCGGCAGCTCCACGCCGCGTTGACGCGCTCTGGCGCGCACGCGCATCCACCCCGAGGCAAATCCGATCAGCGGATCGGGAAATTTTCTCAGCCAGAGGTCCGACGAAATGGCCGACGGCGGACACAGCACGATCTCGCCGTGTAGCCTGGGCCGGTCGCTCGCTTCGATGCGGCGCGTCTCGCAGAGCGGCGCGCCTTTCGCACGGTAGAGACTGGTGATCTTCTCAAGAGCGCCGTGAATGTAGACCGGCCTATCCCATCCGGCCTCCGCGATCAGGGCCATCATCCTCTGCGCCTTTCCGAGCGAATAGGCGCCGACGATGTGCGCCCGCTCGGGGAACAAGCGGATCGACTGGAGCAGCTTCGCTATTTCGTTCGCGGTCGCGGGATGTCGGAAAACCGGAAGTCCGAACGTGGCTTCGGTGACAAAGGCATGGCACCGGACGGGTTCGAAATGCCGGCAGGTCGGATCGGCTGAGCGTTTGTAGTCGCCGGACACGGCAATCCTGAAACCATGCACGTCGACAAGGATTTGCGCCGAGCCGAGGACATGGCCCGCCGGCGCGAAGGTCACATGCGCATCGCCGATCCTGAGCGAACGACCATAGCTGATCGGCTCGCTCGACCCGGCGAATGCTTCGCCGAGACGCAGGCGCATGATGTCCAGCGTCTCCTGCGTGGCGAGAACCTGTCCATGGCCGGGGCGGGCATGATCGGAATGCCCGTGCGTGATGAGCGCGCGAGAAACGCGTCTGGTTGGATCGATATGGAAATCGCCGGCCGCGCAGTAGAGGCCGCTCGGCGTGACGGTCAGCACGTCGGCCGCGCCGTGGACCCTGGTCATGTCGTCATTTGACCCGCCTGCAGGTCGGCTGTCGAGCCGGCTCCCGCGTCAGTGCGCGCAGGCCACGCGATTTGGCGTGGCGCCGCGGCCCGTCGCGACGGCGACGCAATCCTCGTCTTCGCGTCCGTAGGCTTTCGCGAGCGCGATGCCGGGCGCGTCGCTGAGCGTCCGGGACGAAGCGATGGAAGGCAGTTTCGCGCGGTTGTGCGCGACGACCGGGGTCGGCGCGGAGAAAAACGCGACGCCGAGGCCGAGCGCGACCGTAGCCGCGAGGATGGCGCGGGATGTCAGGTTGAGGCGGATGGTCTCGTTCGTATCGTTCATCATGACCTCCCTGACTTGAGCGTTCTTCCCAGATACGCGCGCCGTTGAGCTTTGGTTCCCGGGGGATCGGCGGACGGCTTGCGCCGCCCGCCGCCGGCTCCTCGCGGCCCCCACCGTCTGGAGCTCGGGACCCGGACAACCCGCTCCCCAGAAGGGGTTGCCGGAGACGATCCGAGGGGGCAGGTCTCGAATTCGTCTATCATCACAATTACCGCCATTGATTTCCGGCCGCTGTGCGGCCCCGCACAGGCCCATGCAACTCCCGGATCTGCCGCCGCTTTTCGAGACATGGTTTTCCGCCCGGGGCTGGCGGCCGCGCGACCACCAGCGCGCGCTGGTCGCCGCCAGCGAGGCCGGGCGGCACGCGCTGCTGATTGCTCCCACCGGCGCAGGCAAGACGCTGGCCGGCTTCCTGCCTTCGCTGATCGATCTGGCCGGCGGCAGCCGCCGCGCCAACCGGCCGGGCGGACGCCTGCACACGCTCTACATCTCGCCCTTGAAGGCGCTGGCGATCGACGTTCATCGTAATCTCGAAATCCCGGTCGCCGAGATGGCGCTGCCGATCCGCATCGAGACGCGCACCGGCGACACCTCCGCCCAGAAGCGCCAGCGCCAGCGCCGCGCTCCGCCGGACATTCTGCTGACGACGCCCGAGCAGCTGGCGCTGCTGCTCGCCTCGCCGGATGCGCAGCACCTGTTCGGCGACCTGCGGCGTGTCGTGCTCGACGAATTGCACGCGCTGAGCGCGTCGAAACGCGGCGACCTGCTGGCGCTGGGGCTCGCCCGCCTGCGGACGCTGGCGCCGGCGCATGTCGCGACCGGCCTTTCCGCGACGGTGCGCGATCCCGACGAACTCAGGCGCTACATCGTCGGCAAGGGTCCGCTCGCCGACCTCGTGACCGCGCCGCCGGGCGCGCCCCCGGACCTTTCGATCCTGGACACGCAGGAGCGCCTGCCATGGGCCGGCCACAGCGCCCGCCACGCCCTGCGCGAGATCTACGGCGCCATCGGCCGGGCGAAGATGACGCTCGTCTTCGTCAACACGCGCGCGCAGGCCGAATTCGTGTTCCAGGAGCTCTGGCGAATCAACGACGACGGCCTGCCGATCGCCCTGCATCACGGCTCGCTCGACGCCGGGCAGCGACGCAAGGTCGAGGTCGCCATGTCGGAAGGGTGCCTGCGCGCCGTCGTCTGCACGTCCACGCTCGATCTCGGCATCGACTGGGGCGACGTCGATCTCGTCGTCAATGTCGGCGCGCCGAAGGGCGCGAGCCGGCTTGCCCAGCGCATCGGCCGGGCCAATCACCGGCTGGACGAATCCTCGCGCGCGCTTCTGGTGCCGGCCAACCGTTTCGAGGTGCTGGAATGCGTCGCCGCCGTCGCCGCCGCGCGCGAGGGCGCGCAGGATACGTCGGTCGCGCGCACCGGCGGCCTCGACGTGCTCGCCCAGCATATTCTGGGGTCGGCCTGCGCGGCGCCTTTTTCCGCCGATGAACTCTACGAAGAGACGAGTTCCGCAGCGCCCTACATGAACCTGACGCGCGAAACCTTCGATCGCGCGCTCGATTTCGTGGCGACGGGCGGCTACGCGCTGAAGAGCTACGACCGCTTCGCCAAGATCAGACAGACGAAGGACGGCCTCTGGCGCGTCGCCAATGCGCGGATCGCGCAGGCCTATCGAATGAACGTCGGCACGATCGTCGAGGCCGACATGCTGAAGGTGCGTCTCGTGCGCGGCCGTGGCGCGTCGTCGGGAACCTACACCGGACCGCTCACGCGCGGCGGCCGCGTGCTCGGCGAGATCGAGGAATATTTCCTGGAGACGCTGGCGCCGGGCGACACGTTCTTGTTCGGCGGCGAGATCCTGCAATTGCAGGGCATAGCCGAGAACGAGGCGCTGGTGCAGCGCGCCCACGGCGACGCCCCGAAAATCCCGTCCTACGCCGGCGGCAAGTTTCCGCTGTCGACCTATCTGGCCGCGCGCGTGCGCGCGACGTTGGCCTCGCCCGCGAGCTGGAAGCATCTGTCGCAGCAGGTGCGCGAATGGCTGCAGGAGCAGCGCGCGCGTTCGCTCCTGCCCGGCCGCGACAATCTGCTGGTCGAGACGTTTCCGCGCGGCTCGCGGCATTTCATGGTCGCCTACCCGTTCGAAGGCCGGCTGGCGCACCAGACGCTCGGCATGTTGCTGACGCGCCGCATGGAGCGTTTCGGCCTGAAGCCGCTGGGCTTCGTCGCCAGCGACTACGCCATCGCCGTGTGGTCGCTCGCCGACCCGGCGACGGCCGACATGGCCGCTTTGTTCGCCCGCGACATGCTGGGCGACGATCTCGAGGCATGGTTGCAGGAATCGGCGCTCATGAAGCGCACCTTCCGCAATTGCGCAATCATCGCCGGGCTGATCGATCGGCGCTTCCCCGGCAAGGAGAAGACCGGCCGGCAGGTCACCATCTCGACGGATCTCGTCTACGACGTTCTGCGCCGGCACCAGCCCGATCACATCCTGCTGGAAGCGGCCTGGGCGGACGCCGCGTCGGGCCTTCTGGACATCGCCCGCCTTTCCGACATGCTGCAGCGAATCGAGGGACGAATCGTCCATCGCGCGCTGGAGCGCGTTTCGCCGCTCGCGGTTCCGGTCCTGCTGGAGATCGGCCGCGAACCCGTCTATGGCGAGGCGCGCGACGAGACGTTGCGCATGGCGGCGGAAGAACTGGCGGCGGAAGCAAAGGCATGAATGCGGTCGCGCAGGCGGAGGCAGGTTTGAAGGATGCGGCTGTCCTCACGGTCGCCGGCGCCGAACTCGCGCTCGATCATTTAGGCGCGCTCTACGAACCGCGCGCCGGCGCGCTGATCGTCGCCGACCTGCATCTGGAAAAAGGCTCGTCCTTCGCGCGGCGCGGCATGCTGCTGCCGCCCTACGACACGGCGGCGACGCTGGCGCGACTGGCGGCGGTCGTCATGCGCTGGCGCCCGCGCGTCGTGATCGCGCTCGGCGATTCCTTCCACGATGTCCAGGCGCCCGAACGCCTCGGCGCCGGCGATCTCGAAAAGCTCGCCTCGCTGCAGGCGGGCCGCGACTGGATCTGGATTTCCGGCAACCACGATCCGGAAATTCCCGCGACCGTCGGCGGCGAACGCGCGAACGAAATGCGGCTCGGGCCGCTCACCTTGCGTCACGAACCGGCGCGCCAGGCGCATGGCGAGATCGCCGGGCACCTGCATCCCGTCGCCGTCATCGGCGGTCGGCGTCGCGCCTTCGTGACGGACGGTTTTCGCGCATTGGCGCCGGCCTTCGGCGCCTATGCCGGCGGGTTGAACCTTCACAACCCGGCCATCGCGCGGCTGTTCTCGGGCCGCCGCATCGCGCATGTGCTCGGCCGCGATTGCGTCTATGCGGTCTGTGCGTCGAAATGCGCGGCGGGCGCCTGACCGCTATTCCGCCGCCTGCTTCAGCGCCGCATCCAGCGCCACATGCTCGGGATCTGCGAGCGCAGCCGAAATCGCCGCGCGCAAGTCCCTGACGTGCGAAAAATCGCCTGACGCAACCGCGGGCGCGACCAGCGCGGAAAAGATCGCGTCGCAATTGCGCTTGCCGCGCGCCTGCGTCTCACCATAGCCCTTCAGCAGACGCGGCAGTTCGGCGAGCGCGGCGGCATAAGCCGGAGCGGTCGCCAGCGCCGCCTTCATCGCCGACAGCCATTGCTCGATCGCAGCCTGTTCTTCGCCGAAGCGCAACGACGCGCGACGAATGCGCCGGAACTGCGCCAGCGCGCGCATGGTGAGAAAGCCGTGCACGCTCGTCGTCTTCACATTGATGCCGCGCCCGATCATGCCCGGCGCGCCCTTGCGTTCCACGCGCCGCATGAACCAGCGGCCGAGCGACGCCGGAAGGACGGCGGCGATCTCGTCGGCGCCGGGCTTCAGGAATTCGATGACGGTGAGCAATTGATCTTCGCTCATCTCCGCTTCGGCGCGGATTTTCGCGAAGCGTTCGCGCCTCGTCTTGAGGTCGGCGACGCGCGCTATGTCCTCGTAGCACATCCACAGCGCCAGCCTGCGCGCGGCTTCCGTCAGCGCATGGGCTGCTTCGGGCGAGCCGGCGCCTGCCGCTTGCGTCAGGTCGAGCACGCGCCGTGCGAACAGGTCGGCATAGGCCTTGTCCTGGTAGTCGACGCAGCGCGCATAGCCGAGCGCGGCGATCTCGCGGCCTTCGGTCGGGAGAGACGTGAATCCGTCCCCTCCCCCCCTGTGGGGGAGGGTTAGCGTGGGGGGTAGGGCGCTCTCGCCGGATCCCCCGACCCCCTCCCCAGCCCTCCCCTCAAGGGGGAGGGAGTGAGACGCGAGATCGGCGAGAGCCTTCGATGCCGCCTCGAAGGCCGCGTTGAATCCCGCCCGACTCGCGGCCGCCGACCGCCCGCCGCCGATCGCCGCCTCGCAGGTCGCGCGATCCCACGGAAATGCGCCGACGCCCGCCATCGCCCCGAACAAAGTCGCGCTGATCATCGTGCCGGTCTCGCGCGCAACGCGTTCGAGATCGAGCGTGACGAAGCTCTTCGCCATCTCCTTGCCGGCGGCGATCACGCGCTCGGAGGCAAAGCGCCCGTCGCCCATCTCCATCTTCTCGGCCGTCGTGTACATGCGGCTGGTCGAGGTCACGAGCACGGTGCGATTTGGCGAAATCAGCCCGCGCTCCATCAGGCGCGCCGCCTCGACCAGTTCGCTGGCGGCGACATAGTCGACGCGGCCGGGCATCGGCGTCAGCGCGAAGACGGGCGCCGGCCCCGACACGGGCTTTTCGCTCATCTCGATGTAGTAGGAGGTCGAGCCTGTGCGCTGCGCGACGCCCGGCACGGATGTCGCCTGCACAGCGAGACCGCTCATGCGCGCGCAGGCGACGATCCAGTCCATCAGTACGCCGCCGCCTTCGCCGCCGAGCGCGCCGATCAGGATCGATCTGATCTTCAGGTCGCTCATGTCAGGCCGCCCGCGTGAAGATGCGGCGCAGCCGCGCCATGAATTTGTCGCGGCCGCTCGGATTGGAGACGATCTCGGCGCGATAGAAGGACGGACACAGCGTCGCGGCATGCGCCGCCTCGCCACACAGGCCGCAGCCGACGCAACCGTTCGTCACATGCGCGACGGGATCGCTCTTGAGCGGGTCGCCGGACGTTTTCACCGTCAGCGTCGGACAGCCGGACAGGCGGATGCACGAATGATCGCCCGTGCAGGTCTCGTCGTCGACGCCGTAGCGCACGCGCACGACGCGTTCGCCTGATGCAAGCGCCGCTGCGCGCAACGGCTTCAACCGGCGCTGGCGTTCGA
Organism: Beijerinckiaceae bacterium; assembly: GCA_046349215.1. Lineage (GTDB taxonomy): Bacteria > Pseudomonadota > Alphaproteobacteria > Rhizobiales > Beijerinckiaceae > JAJXWB01. The sequence goes on along the minus strand of JAXMCV010000003.1, from coordinate 560,119 downwards.
GCTGGCATTCGCCTTCGGCCACGATCACCTTCAGCCCGTCGAAACTCGTCGTCATCGCCTCGCGCAAGGTCTCGAGCATCTCGCCGACCCGATAGGTATGGACGGTCCGCAGCCATTTCACGCCGAGGCCCTTCAGCGTGCCTTCGATCGTCATTTCGGTGTCGGTCGTGCTGTTTCCGCCCGCCTCGCGCTTGGCCTCAGAACGCGGCGTCGACACGAGGTCCTGCGTGCCGGTCGCCGACGTGTAGCCGTTCTTCATGATGACGAGCAGGCCGTCGGTCTTGTTGAGCAGGCGCGCCGTCACGCCGGACAGGAGGCCGTTATGCCAGAAGCCACCGTCGCCCATGATGGCGATGGGGCGCTTGTCGACAAAACTCTGCACGCCAGCGCTGGACGCCAGCGACATGCCGAAGCCGAGGATCGAATTGCCGAAGGAGAAGGGCGGGAAGGTGCCGAAGGAATGGCAGCCTATGTCCGAGGAGACGTGGAACGGTCCGCGCTCTTTTTCGACCAGCTTCAGCGCCGAGAAGAACGGCCGCTCCGGACAGCCGATGCAGAAGCCGGGCGGCCGAATGGGCGGCGGTCCGCCGAGCGCGACCAGCGCCTGCTTCCGCAGTTCGGCGATTTCGTCGAGATAGTTCTTGGCGCCGGCGTTGGCGAGGCGCGGGATGTGTTTCTCGATGAATTTCGCCAGCCCGCCGACGAGGACCTCCGACGTGTATTCGCCGGCCATCGGCAGCATGTCCTTGCCGTGCAGCGCCGTCTGGATATCGGCGCGGCGCAGGATGGATGAAATCTCGTGCTCGATATATTCGGGCTGGCTTTCTTCCACCACGAGCACCGCCTTCTTGCCCATGGCGAAGCCGGTGATTTCCTCGGGACACAGCGGATAGACGACGTTCAGCACCAGCATCGGCAGGTCGGAGCGTCCCTGCGCATCGGCGAGGCCGATCTCCTGCAACGCGCGGATCAGCGCATTGGTGATGCCGCCCTGGACGATGATTCCTACCTCGCCGTGCCTTCCGTCGAATTTCTCGTTGAGGCCGTGGCCGACGATGAAGCGCCGCGCCGCCGGCATGCGCTCCTCGTATTTCGCCTTCTCCTGCCCGAAGGTGACAGGCGGATGCGACAGCGTCGCATAATCGTGCGGCGCGGCCGGGCGCTTGTTCAGCGTCGAGATCGCCGGCTTTACATTGTCCTTGGCCTTGAACTCGCCCTGCACGTGGCAGGCGCGGATGCGCAATTCCATGATGACCGGCGTATGCGAAGCTTCCGACAGTTCGAAGGATTTTTCCACGCAGCGCACGATGGTCGGCAGGTCGGGCCTGGGGTCCATCAGCCAGACCGCCGATTTCATGGCGAAGGCGTGGGTGCGCTCCTGGATGACGCTCGCCCCGTCGCCGTAATCCTCGCCGACGACGATCAGGCAGCCGCCCTTCACGCCGGGCGAGGCGAGATTGGACAGCGCGTCGGCCGCGACATTGGTGCCGACGATCGACTTCCAGGTGACGGCGCCGCGCACCGGATAGACGATCGAGGCGCCGAGCATGGCGGCGGCCGACGCCTCGTTGGTGCAGGCCTGAACGTGGACGCCCAGTTCGGCCATGTAGTCCCTAGCCTGCACCATCACGTCGAGCAGGTGGGAGACAGGCGCGCCCTGGTAGCCGCCGACATAGGAGACGCCGGACTGCAGCAGGGCCTTGGTGACGGCCAGGATTCCCTCGCCGTGGAAGGTTTCGCCTTCGCCCAGCTTCAGGCTCTCGATTTCGGCCGCGAACGAGCGCTCCATGGATCCTCCCGATTTCGGGGCGGACGCTAGCATGTCTGGCCGGGCGGTCCAGCGGAAGCAGGCCTTGATCGGCCGGCGCTTTTCGGCTTATAAGCCCGCCTTCGAACCGCCCGGCCAGTGATGGGCTGCCGTGGCGGTTTTCCTCGCTCAACCAAGCGAACAACATGGGGCCGCGCCTCGGCGACGGTCCACAGGAGAGCAAAATGCCCAAGCTGAAGACCAAGTCGGGCGCGAAAAAGCGCTTCAAGATCACCGGCTCCGGCAAGGTGGTCTATGCCCAGCGCGGCAAGCGCCACGGCATGATCAAGCGGACCAAGAAGCAGATCCGGAACCTCCGCGGCACGTCCGTCATGTTCAAGACGGACGGCGACAACGTGAAGAAGTACTTCCTGCCCAACGGCTGAAGTAGAAGTTCCAATCCTTTCAAGGAGTTCTGCAAATGGCTCGCGTCAAGAGAGGCGTCACCTCGCACGCCAAGCACAAGAAGACCCTGAAGGCCGCCAAGGGCTTTTACGGTCGCCGCAAGAATACGATCCGCACGGCCAAGGCTGCTGTCGACAAGTCGATGCAGTACGCCACGCGCGACCGCAAGGCCAAGAAGCGCGTGTTCCGCGCGCTCTGGATCCAGCGTCTGAACGCCGCCGTCCGCGAGGCCGGGCTGACCTATTCGCGCTTCATCGACGGCCTGAACAAAGCCGGCGTCGAGATCGACCGCAAGGTCCTGTCCGAGCTCGCCATCGCCGAGCCGGCGGCTTTTGCGGCCATCGTCGAAAAGGCCAAGGCGGCGCTGCCCCAGGCGGCTTGATCCATTAGAGATCGACCCGACGAAAAGCCCGCCCTCAGGCGGGCTTTTTGCGTTTGGGCGCGCTCGACAGTCGATTTTTCGCGTGGCACAAGCCGCGCGACCCATCCGGTAGGCAAGATGTCCGATCTCCAGACCCTCGAAACTGAAATCCTCGGCCAGATCGCCGGCGCCGCCGACGAAGCCGCGCTCGAAAACGTCCGCGTCGCCGCGCTCGGCAAGAAGGGCTCCGTCTCCGCCCTGCTCGCCACGCTCGGCAAGATGGCGCCCGACGAGCGCAAGACCGCCGGCGCGGCGATCAACGCGCTGAAGGACCGGGTCGGCGAGGCGCTTGCCGAGCGCAAGACATTGCTCAAGGGCGCAGCGCTCGAAGCCCGGCTCGCCGCCGAGACGCTGGACGTCACCCTGCCGGTGCGATCAGGCGGCCCCGATCTTGGCCGTATCCATCCCATCAGCCAGGTGATGGACGAGCTGACGGAAATTTTCGCAGACATGGGCTTCTCGGTCGCCGAAGGTCCGGACATCGAGAGCGACGACTACAATTTCACCAAGCTCAACTTCCCCGAGGGCCATCCGGCCCGCGAGATGCACGACACGTTCTTCTTCAATCCGGGCGCCGACGGAAAGCGCAAGCTTCTGCGCACGCACACGAGCCCCGTGCAGGTGCGCACCATGCTGCAGCAGAAGCCGCCGATCCGCGTCATCTGCCCGGGGCGCACGTACCGCATCGATTCGGACGCGACCCACACGCCGCAATTCCACCAGGTCGAAGGCCTCGTCATCGACCGCACGGCGCACATGGGCCACCTGAAGTGGGTGCTGGAGGAGTTCTGCAAGGCGTTCTTCGAGGTGAAGAACGTGAAGATGCGGTTCCGCCCGTCCTTCTTTCCGTTCACCGAACCTTCGATGGAAGTCGACATCCAGTGCCGGCGGCAGGGCGGCGAAATCCGCTTCGGCGAAGGCGAGGACTGGCTGGAGATTCTCGGCTGCGGCATGGTGCATCCCAACGTGCTGCGCAATTGCGGGCTCGATCCGGAAGAGTACCAGGGCTTCGCCTGGGGTATGGGGATCGACCGCATCGCCATGCTGAAATACGGCATGCCCGATCTGCGTCCCTTCTTCGAAGCGGACGTGCGCTGGCTCTCGCACTACGGATTCAGGCCGCTCGATTTCCCGACGCTGGCCGGCGGCCTGAGCGCGTAAGGACACACTCAATGTCTTTGGCCGTCATTGCGAGCGCAGCGAAGCAATCCATCCACCGGGACTTTGTCACGGTATGGGGATGGATCGCCACGTCGCTTCGCTCCTCGCGATGACGGAACGGTTCGTACTGGAACGAAAATGAAGTTCACACTCTCCTGGCTCAAGGACCATATCGAGACCGATGCGTCGCTGACGGAAATCTGCGACACGCTCACGCGCATCGGCCTCGAGGTCGAGAATGTCGTCGATCCCGCAGCGGCGCTGAAGGATTTCACCATCGCCTATGTCGTCGAGGCGAAGCAGCATCCGAACGCCGACCGCCTGCGCGTCTGCATGGTCGACACGGGAAGCGGCGCGCCCGTGCAGGTCGTCTGCGGCGCGCCCAACGCGCGCACCGGTATGAAGAGCGTCTTCTCCGGTCCCGGCACATACATTCCCGGCAAGAAACTGACGCTCGGCAAGGGCGTGATCCGCGGCGTCGAATCGCTCGGCATGTTGTGTTCGGCGGCCGAACTCGAATTGTCCGAGGATCACGACGGCATCATCGAATTGCCTGATGATGCGCCGGTCGGCCAGCGCTACGTCGAATGGGCAGGCCTCGGCGATCCCGTCATCGAGATCAATCTCACGCCCAATCGTCCCGATGCGACCGGCGTTTCCGGCATCGCGCGCGATCTGGCCGCCGCCGGACTAGGCCGCCTGAAGACGCCGGCCGTCACGCCGGCGAAGGGCGCCTATCCCTGCCCGGTCAATGTCACGCTGGAATTTTCGGGCGACGACAAGAAACTCTGTCCGCAATTCGCGCTGCGCATGGTGCGCGGCGTGAAGAATGGTCCGTCGCCCGAATGGACGCAGCAACGTCTGAAGGCGATCGGCCTGCGTCCGATCAACGCGCTCGTCGACATCACCAATTACGTGACCTTCGATCGCGGGCGTCCGCTGCACGTGTTCGACGCGAGGAAGGTGAAGGGCGATCTCGTCGTGCGGCGCGGCCGCGACGGCGACGAGGTGCTGGCGCTCGACGGCAAGACGTATCGGCTCGATGCGTCGAACGTCGTGATCGCAGACGACAACGGCGTCGAATCCATCGCCGGCGTGATGGGCGGCGAACATTCCGGCTGCGACGAGAACACGATCGACGTGCTGATCGAATCGGCGCTCTGGGATCCCTACAACATCGCCAATACCGGCCGTCGCCTCGGCATTTCCACCGACGCGCGCTACCGCTTCGAACGCGGCGTCGATCCGGCCTTCAATGCGCCGGGCTGCGAACTGGCGACCGAACTCGTCATGCAATTGTGCGGCGGCGAACCATCTGAAATGATCGTCGTCGGCGAAGGCGTGCCGGCGCGCCCCGCGATCATCTTCCCGTGGAGCGAGACGCAGCGTCTCACCGGCCTCGAACTCTCGACGCAGGAAATGGCCGGCGCGCTCGAAAAGCTGGGCTTCACGCTCGAGCCGACGCCCGGCAATTCCGACCGCACCTTCGTGCGCATTCCCTCGTGGCGCCCGGACGTCGAAGGCAAGGCCGATCTGGTAGAAGAGGTCGTGCGCATCGCCGGTCTCGACCGCGTGCAATCTGCGCCGCTGACGCGCGACAACCACGGCGTCGCCGAGCCCGTGCTGACGCTGCTGCAACGTCGTGTGACTGGCGCGCGCCGCGCGCTGGCCGCGCGCGGGCTCGCCGAGGCCGTCACCTGGTCCTTCGTCGCGAAGAAGCAGGCGGAGCTTTTCGGCGGCGGCCAACCGGCGCTCGAACTCGCCAATCCCATCGCCTCCGATCTCTCCGACATGCGGCCTAGCCTCGCGCCGGGCCTGCTCGCCGCCGCGCAACGCAACGCCGACCGCGGCTATGGCGATGTCGCTTTGTTCGAAGTCGGCCAGGTCTTCCGCTCCGACGACGACAAGGGTCAGTTCTACAATGCCGCCGGCCTGCGTCGCGGGACAGCGAAAGTCGGCGGCTCCGGCCGTATCTGGGGACAGCGCGCAACGAGTGTCGACGTGTTCGACGCCAAGGCCGACGCGCTGGCGCTGCTGGCCTCGCTCGGCGTCTCGGCCAGCGCCATCCAGATCGTGCCCGGCGGCCCGTCCTTCCTGCATCCCGGCCGTTCAGCCACGCTGCAATTCGGGCCGAAGAATATCGTCGGCTGGTTCGGCGAAATGCATCCGGCCACGCTCGAAGCGCTCGATGTCGCGGGACCGATCGCCGCATTCGAGATCACGCTCGACAGCGTGCCGGCGCCCAAGGCGAAGCCGACGAAGATCAAGCCGAAGCTCGAACTGTCCGACCTGATGCCGCTGGAGCGCGACTTCGCCTTCATCGTCGACCGCGCGACGCGCGCCGGCGACCTCCTGAAAGCGGTGCTCGGCGCCGATCGCGCGCTGATCGCCGACGCCAACGTCTTCGACGTCTACGAAGGCGCGGGCATTCCCGAGGGCAAGAAATCGATCGCGGTTTCCGTGCGGCTCGAACCGCACGACAAGACGCTGACCGACCAGGAGATCGAGGCCGTCGCCGCCAAGGTGGTGGCGGAAGCGCAGAAGAAGACGGGCGCGACCCTGCGCGGCTGAGCCGCATGTCGCGCCAGGCGCAATTGCGCCAGAAGAGCCGGAGCGAGGGCAGGACATGGCTGACATGCGGCTGGTTGTGATGGGCGCGGGCGGCCGCATGGGCCGCGCGCTCGTCAAGGCGATCACGGAAGCGGACGGCGTGACGGTCTGCGCCGCGCTGGAGCGCGCCGGCTCGCCCGCTCTCGGCAAGGACGCAGGCGATCTGGCGGGCGTCGGAACGCTCGGCGTGCCCGTGACCGACGACGCGCTGAAGGCCGTCGTCAATGCCGAAGGCATTGTCGATTTCACGGCGCCCGCCGCGACAGTGGAAATGGCGGCGCTCGCCGCGCAGGCGCGCATCGCGCATATCGTCGGCACGACCGGTCTTTCGGATTCCGATCTCGCCAAGATCGCCGCCGCCGCGCGTCATGCGGTGGTCGTGCGCTCCGGCAACATGTCGCTCGGCGTGAACGTGCTCGCCGTTCTGGTGCAGCGCGCGGCGAAGGCGCTGGGGGCCGACTGGGACATCGAGATCGTCGAGATGCATCACCGCATGAAGGTCGATGCGCCCTCGGGCACGGCCCTGCTGCTCGGCGAGGCGGCGGCGCGCGGCCGCGAGATCGATCTCGCCGGCCATTCCGTGCGGTCGCGTGACGGCCACACCGGCGCGCGCAAGTCGGGCGACATCGGCTTTGCGGCCCTGCGCGGCGGCACGGTCGTCGGCGATCATTCCGTCATCTTCGCGGGCGCCGGCGAACGCATCACGCTCGCCCATCACGCCGAGGACCGCAGCCTGTTCGCCAATGGCGCGATCAAGGCGGCGCTCTGGGCGCGCGGCCGCAAGCCCGGCGTCTATTCCATGCTCGACGTGCTCGGGCTCAACGACTGAATTCGACAGACAGGAGCGAAAATGGAACGCCTTCTCGTGCTCGTCCGCCACGGACAGAGCGACTGGAACCTGAAGAACCTGTTCACCGGCTGGAAGGACCCCGACCTCACGCCGAAGGGAATCGAGGAAGCGAAGGCCGCCGGCCAGCGCCTGAAGGCGATGGGCCTGCAGTTCGACACCGCCTACACGTCAGATCTGACGCGCGCCCAGAACACGCTGAAGCTCGTTCTCGCCGAACTCGGCCAGAGCGGTTTGCAGACGACGAAGGACCAGGCGCTCAACGAACGTGACTACGGCGATCTCTCCGGCCTCAACAAGGACGATGCGCGCAAGAAATGGGGCGACGAGCAGGTGCATGTCTGGCGGCGCTCCTACGACATCGCGCCGCCCGGCGGCGAAAGCCTGAAGGATACGGTGGCGCGCGTGCTTCCCTATTATTGCCAGCACATCCTGCCGCGCGTGCTGAACGGCGAGCGCGTGATCGTCGCCGCCCACGGCAATTCGCTGCGCGCGCTTGTCATGGTGCTCGACCGCCTGACGCCGGAAACCATCCCCTCGATGGAACTCGATACCGGCGTCCCGCTCGTCTATCGCCTGAAGGCGGATTCGACGGTCGAATCCAAGAAGGTCCTGACTGCGTGATGGAGCTTGCGCCGGGGCTCGTCTATCGCCCGGCGCATTTCGCGCGCACTGAGCAGGAAGCGCTGGTCGCCTCGATCCGCGAGATCGCGCGCGTCGCGCCGCTCTTCACGCCGCGCATGCCGCGCACGGGCAAGGAATTCTCCGTGCGCATGACCAATTGCGGTCCGCTCGGCTGGGTATCGGATCGCGATGGCGGCTATCGCTATCAGGCGACGCATCCCGAAACAGGCGCGGCATGGCCCGCAATGCCTGGTGCGCTGCTCGACCTGTGGCGCGAGACGGCGGGTTTCGCGGCGCCGCCCGAAGCCTGCCTCGTCAATTTCTACGCGCCGTCGGCGCGCATGGGCCTGCATGTCGATTCCGACGAACAGGAAATCCGCGCGCCTGTCGTCTCCGTTTCGCTCGGCGCATCCTGCCTGTTTCGCTACGGCGGAACGAAACGCAACGATCCGACGAAATCGGTCAGGCTCGAATCCGGCGACGTCGTCGTCATCGGCGGTCCGTCGCGGCTCTGCTATCACGGCGTCGACCGCCTCTATCCGGGCACGTCGACGCTGGTCGCCAATGATGCGCGCATCAATCTTACCATGCGGCGCGTCTCGCCTGCCGACATTGCCTAAGCGGCGCCTTTCCTTCAGTTTCCCCGCATGACCAAACTCGATCTCAAGGACGCGATCGCGCTGCGCGCAACGTGGATCTGGCCGCTTCTGGCGGCGGGCGCCCTCGTCGCAGCGTCATTCATAGGTATGCCGGCCTGGTTCGCCCTCGTCTGCGCGGTCTGCCTGATCGGCGCCGTCTTCGCGGCCGTGCATCACGCCGAGGTCATTGCCGGCAGGCTCGGCGAACCGGTCGGCCCGCTGGTGCTCGCCATCGCCGTGACGGTCATCGAGGTCGGCCTGATCGCCTCCATCATGCTCGGGTTCGGCGAACCGAAGCCGACGCTGGCGCGCGATACGGTTTTCGCGGCCGTCATGATCGTCTGCAACGGCATCGTCGGCGCCAGCCTCCTGTCGGGCGGCGTTCGTCATCACGAGCAGAATTTCCGGCTTGAAAGCGCCAGCGCCGCGCTGGCTGTGCTCGCGGCGCTGACGGCGCTGACCATGATCGTGCCGAACGTGACGACGACGGCTGCAGGACCGGTCTTCTCCAATTCGCAGACGGCGTTCGCCGCCATCGTTTCGCTGCTGCTCTACGGCGCCTTCCTGTTCACCCAGACGGTCACGCATCGCCAGAGTTTCATGCCGCCGGAGGGCGAGGAATTTCACGGCCACGATTTCGAGCCGACGTTGCGCGCCACATGGTTCAGCTTCGGCGTTCTGCTCGTCGCGCTGACCGCAGTCGTCATTCTCGCCAAATTGCTGACGCCGCCGCTCGAACAGGCGATCGCCATTGCAGGCGCGCCGAAGGGATTGGTTGGCGTCGTGATCGCGGCCATCGTGCTCCTGCCCGAGGGCGTCGCCTCGCTGCGCGCCGCGCGCGACAACCGGCTGCAGAGCAGTCTGAACCTTGCGCTGGGTTCGGCGCTGGCCAGCATCGCGCTGACGATCCCGGCTATCGGCGCGATCTCGATCGCCACCGGCTACAGGATCGAACTCGGCCTGCCGATCAAGGAAGTGGTGCTGCTGGCGCTGACGTTGCTCATCAGCGTCATTACTCTCGGCACGGGGCGCACGACCATGCTCCAGGGCATGGTGCACCTGGCGATCTTCGCCTCGTTCATCTTCTTCGTGATCGTGCCCTGAGCGGGCGGGTTCAACCCCTGCTCAACCCTTGGGGCCGCCGCGCGACACGCCGACCTTGGCCGGGCGCAGCACGCGCTCGCCGATCGTGTAGCCGTCTTCCATCACCTGCAGCACCGTGCCGGCGGCGACGCTCTCGTCGGGAATTTCGAAAAGGGCCTCGTGCCGGTTCGGATCGAACTTCTGGCCTTGCGGCTCGATCTTCTTCACGCCGTGGCGCGCCAGGCGCGACTGGAAGTCGGCGGCGATCACCTGCACGCCCTCGATCAGCGTCTTGAACTCGCCGTCGGCGTCCTTGGGGGCGTTCTCGATGGCGCGCGCCAGATTGTCGGCGAAGGTCAGCATGTCGCGGGCGAAATTGGCGGCCCCGTATGTCCGCGAATCCGCGACTTCTTTCTCGGTCCGGCGGCGCAGGTTCTCCATCTCCGCCATTGTGCGCAGCACCTTGTCCTTCAGGGCGGCGTTCTCGGCGTAGAGATTCTCCAGCTCCGTAAAGGGCTCCGGCTCGTTGGCCGGCGATTCGGCGTTTGCGTCGGCCAGCGACGACGGCCTGCCGGGATCGCCCGCCTTCTCGACAAAATCCTCGGCTTTTTCGGTCGAATTCATCGTCAAACCCGTTCTGTTCCTGGCCCGGATATCAGGGCGGAACCGTCAAAAATCAAGTCTGGGGCGGCTCAGGCGGAGGCTTTGGCGGCCTTGCGCTCGGAATCCAGCACCTCGACCAGCCGCCGCTTGATGGCCGCCTGCCGGGCCTGGTTGGTCACTTTCGCGCCGGTCAGGTCCGTCACGTAGAACACGTCGACAGCCTTTTCGCCGAAAGTGGCGATATGCGCCGAGCCGATGTTCAGGTTGAGCTTGGATATGGCGTTGGTCAGCTCGGCGAGCAGGCCAGGTCGGTCGAGGCCGGAGACCTCGATGACGGTCGCGCGGTTCGACAGGCTGTTGTCGACCACCACATCGGGGGCGACATCGAAGGCGCTGGGCCTGGCCGATTGCGCGCCCTTGGCGGCGATCATGTCGGCAAGACGGATCTCGCCGCGCAACGACTTCTCCACCGTTTCGGCGATCTTGCGGGCGCGCCGGAGTTCGTCCGAATCCATGTCGAATTGCCGGGACACGAAGATCGTGTCGAGCGCCAGCCCGTCCGTCGTCGTGAACACCTGCGCGTCGACGATATTGGCGCCGGCGGCCGCGCAGGCGCCGGCGATGGTCGACAGGAGATAGGGATGGTCCGGCGCGACGACGGTGATTTCCGTGATTCCGCGGAAAGCGTCGGTCGCGACTTCGGTGGCCAGCGAGCGCATCTCGACTTCGGTCAGGCGCAAGAGGCTCGCGTGCTGGATCTTGTGCGGGAGGTCGACCTTGAGCCAGTAGGCCGGATAGTGCCGCTCGGCATAGGCGTCGAAATCCGGGTCCGACCAGGCCGGCAGGGCGCGGCGCAATTCTTCCTTCATCGCGGCGACGCGCGCCTTGCGGTCGATGGCCGAATGGCCGCCGGTCAGCACGGGCTCGGTCTCCCAATAGAGCGAGCGCAGCAACTGGCCTTTCCAGCCGTTCCACACCCCCGGGCCGACCGCCCTGATGTCGCATACGGTCAGCACCATCAGCATCTTCAGGCGTTCGGGCGTCTGCACGAGATTTGCGAAAGTCTCGATCGTGCGGCGGTCGGACAGGTCGCGACTCTGCGCCGTGTTCGACATGACGAGATGCTGTTCGACAAGCCAGGCGACGGTTTCGGTTTCCGCCTCGCTCAGCCCGAAGCGCGGGCAGAGCTGGCGCGCGACCATGGCGCCGGCCACCGAATGATCCTCCGGCCGCCCCTTGGCGATGTCGTGCAGCAGGACCGCGACGTAGAGCGCGCGACGGTTCGAGATCGTCGGCAGGATCTCGCTCGCCAGCGGATGATCCTCGATCAGACGGCCGCCTTCTATCTGCGACAGAACGCCGACGCAGCGCAGCAGATGCTCGTCGACCGTGTAGTGATGATACATGTTGAACTGCATCATCGCGACAATGCGGCCGAAGTCCGGAATGAATCGTCCGAGCACGCCGGATTCGTTCATCTGCCGCAGAACCACTTCCGGCGAATTGCGGGATGTGAGGATCTGCATGAACAATTCGTTCGCCGCCGGATTGTTGCGGACGCTCGCGTCGATCTTGCGCAGCGAGCGCGTGACGAGACGCAGCGCATCCGGGTGCACGGCGAGGCCGTGCGTATCGGCGAGGTGGAACAGCCGGATCAGGTTGACCGGGTCGCGGTCGAACACGTCGGGCCGCGAGACGGTGACGCGATCGAACTCGACGGCGAAGTCCTTAGAGTCGATCGTCTTGCGCCGGCGCTTGAGGCCGCCGAGGAAACGGTCGAGCACCGGACGGGGCTTGGCCTCGCGCTGCTCCAGCGCGGCGCAGACGATGGCGGTCAGATCGCCCACATCCTTGGCGACCAGGAAATAGTGCTTCATGAAGCGCTCGACGCCGGAAAGGCCGGCGTGCGACACGTAGCCGAGCTTGGCGGCGATCACCGGCTGCTTGTCGAAGCTCAGGCGTTCTTCGGCGCGGCCCGCCACGAAATGCAGGTGGCAGCGGACGCGCCAAAGGAATTCCTCGCAGCGTTCGAACAGCTTCAGTTCGCTCGGCGTGAAGAGGCCGCCGGTGACGAGATCCTCGCCGGAGCGTACGCGATAGACGTACTTGCCGATCCAGAACAGCGTGTTCAGGTCGCGCAGGCCGCCCTTGCCCTCCTTGACGTTGGGCTCGACGATGTAGCGCGACACGCCAGCGCGCTGCACGCGCTGGTCGCGTTCGGCGAGCTTGGCGGCGACATATTCGCGCGCCGTGCCCTTGACGATCTCGCGTTCGAATCTTCCGCGCATTTCCTCGAACAGCGGCTCGTCGCCGAGGATGTAGCGCGCTTCGAGCAGCGCCGTGCGGATTGTCATGTCGCCATGCGCCTGGCGCAGGCATTCGTCGACCGACCGGGTCGAATGCCCGACCTTCTGCTTCAGGTCCCACAGGATGTAGAGCATCGCCTCGACGACGCTCTCGCCCCAGGCGGTCTGCTTGTAGGGAAACAGGAACAGGAGGTCGATGTCGGAGCCGGGCGCCAGGGTGCCGCGGCCGTAGCCGCCGACCGCGCAGACCGCCATGCGCTCGGCGCTGGAGGGATTTTGCGCGGGATAGATGTAGCGCGTCACGCAATCGTAGATCGCGCGGATCAACTCGTCTTCGAGTTCGCTCAGGAAACGCGCGCAGGCGAGCCCGCGTCCGCTCGACTCGAGCAATATTTTCGCGCGGGCGTGTCCGTCCGTGAGCGCCTCGAGAAACAGGTCGACAGCGGCCTTGCGGAACGCTTCGGCGCCGCGCGTCTCGTCATGCAACCGCGCGAGTTCGCGCGCGACCCTGTCGCGATCGAGCGGCGCGCCGACGGCGGCGGCCTTGCCTCGCGTGCGCGGTTTTTCGGTTGTGGCGACGGCTTGTTCCATGCGCCCCCTTTTATCACCATCGCGCGGAATTGGCGCTGTTTCAGCGGCCGCCCCGCCTGCGCTCGATCGCATCCCAGATCGCGACGGCGAGATCGGGTCCGCCGAGCCGCTTGATCGCCCGGACGCCCGTCGGCGAGGTGACGTTGATTTCGGTCAGATGGCCGTCGATCACGTCGATTCCGACGAAAATCAGGCCCATTTTCTTCAATTCGGGCCCCAGTTTCGCGCAAATCTCGCGTTCACGCGGGGTCAGTTCGGTCTGCGCCGCCGCCCCGCCGCGCACCATGTTGGAGCGGATGTCGTTGGCCGCCGGCACCCGGTTGACCGCCCCCAGCGGCTCGCCGTCGACCAGGATGATGCGCTTGTCGCCCTCGGTGACCCGCGGCAGGAAGCGCTGGCAGACCCACGGTTCGCGGAACATGGTCGTGAACATGTCGTAGAGCGAGCCGAAATTCGGATCGACCCTGCCGACCTTGAACACGCCGGCGCCGCCCGCCCCGTAGAGCGGCTTCATGACGATTTCGCCATGCTCCTCGCGGAACGCCTCGATCGCCGCCCTGTCGCGGGTGATGAGCGTCGGCGGCATGAACTCCTGGAAGTTCATCACGAACAGCTTTTCCGGCGCGTTGCGGACGCTGGCCGGATCGTTGACGACCAGCGTCTTCGGGTGGATGCGCTCCAGCGCATGCGTGGTCGAGATGTAGGCGAGGTCGAACGGCGGGTCCTGCCGCAGCAGCACGACGTCGCAGGTCGAAAGGTCGATCGTGCGCGCCTCGCCCAGCGTGAAATGGTCGCCGGCCGTATCCCGCACGGCCAGATCCTGCACGCTGGCCGTCACGCAGGCGCCCGACAGCGACAGCCTTTCGGGCGTGTAATAGACGATTCCATGCCCGCGGCTCTGGGCTTCCAGCAGCAGCGCGAAGGTCGAATCGCCGGCGATTTTGATCCGTTCGATCGGGTCCATCTGAACGGCGACCGTCAGTCTGGTCATGTCATGTCCTCGGGGGTCTGGCCCCTGCTTTACCCGATCGCGCCGGCGCAGGAAAACCCGGTCGGCCGACCGGCATCGTTAACGGTTCGCAAACAGCCGCGGGGGTACAAGGGACGTTGTTTTCAGAAGGTGCAATCAGGATGCAAAAGGTCTCGATCGGCGCCAGCCTGGTGTTTCGGCAGGCCGTCTTTTTTCTTGCGATCGCCGCGTTTGGCTTTTTCGCCTACATGCGCGCCGGCGATCTCGCGGTCATCGCCCAGCAGGCGGCCTCCGCCCCGCCGCAGACCGCGCCACAGATTCTCGCCGCCCTCCAGGCGGCGACCGAACAGTTCCAGTTCATGCTGCTGGTCGGCATCGCGCTGATCTGCTTCGTCATCCTCGCCATCATGGTGCCGGTCATCAACGCGACGGTCGCCCGTCCGCTCGCCCAGATCGCCCAGCAGATGGAGGAACTGGCGGCCGGCAACACCGATGTCGAGATTGCCGCCGACAATCGCGAGGACGAGATCGGCGCGATCGCCCGCAGCCTGCTGGCGCTGCGCGCCGGCGTCCGCAGGAACGCCGCCCTGGTCGAGGAGATCAAGGCGCGCGACGACCGCGAGGCGCGCCTGTTGCGCGACGCGGCGGTCCGCGCCGCGACCGAGAAATATTTCGCCGAGCTGACGACCCTCATGGACGGTCTCGGCGCCATGACGCGCCAGATGTCGGAAGACACGGGCACCATGAAATCCGCCGTCCGCCACGCCGATTCCGGCTCCGAGCAGGCCCGCAACGCCGCAACCGAGGCGGCGCAGAACGTCTCGGCCGTCGCCGGCGCTGCCGAGCAATTGCTCGACGCGATCGAGGAGATCAGCCGCCAGGTCGTCGATTCCACGGGCGTCGTCCGGGAAGCCGTCGCCCAGACCGAGAAGTCGAGCGCCGGCGTGTCGCGCCTCGCCACCGCCGCCGCGAAGGTCGGCGACGTGGTCGAACTCATCTCGCGCATCGCGGCCCAGACCAACCTGCTGGCCCTCAACGCCACCATCGAGGCGGCGCGCGCCGGCGAGGCGGGCCGCGGCTTCGCCGTGGTCGCGCAGGAAGTGAAGACGCTCGCCACCCGCACGGCCAAGGCGACGCAGGACATCGCGGCGCAGATCGCCGACATGCAATCGGCCACCGACCAGTCGGTCGGCGCCATCGAGGCGATTCGCGAAAAGATCGCGGCGGTCGAGCGCATCTCGGCCATCATCGCCTCGGCGGTGCACGAGCAGGGCGCCTCGACGCAGGAAATCGTCCGTTCGACTCGTTCGGCGGCCGAGGGCACGCAATCCATGTCCGATCACGTCGGTTCCGTCGGCAAGGCGGTCGGCGACGTCAACGACAGCGTCGACTCGGTCGTGCGGCTCGCGCAGGATCTCGATTCCTTCGCCGCGCGCATGCGCTCGAAGGGCAACGAATTCGCCAAGGTGCTGGAGGGCGGCTCCGCCGCCTGAACGGAGGCCTACTTGCCGGGTCTGCCGGAAATCGGCTGGCCCTCGGCGAGGAGTTGTTCGAGTTCGCGCAGCATGGCCTGCAATTCGTTCAAGCGCTGCGCGCCGAAGCGCCGCGTGATCTCCGCATAGATCGCTTCCGATTCCGGCGACACCTTCTCGATCAGCGCCACGCCTTCCGGCGACAGCGACACGATGCTGCGGCGGTGATCGTTCTCGTCCAGCCGCCGCGAGATGTAGCCGAGCTGTTCGAGGTCGCGCAGGATGCGCGACAGGCTCGGCCCCAGCAGGAAGGTCGCCTCGGCGATCTCGGCCACCTCCATCCCCGGCCGCGTCATCAGCGCGCGCAAAACGCGCCATTGCTGCTCCGTCATGCCATTCTCGCGCAACGCGGGCCTGAAGTGCCGCATGACGGCCTCGCGCGCGCGCAGGAGCGACATGGGCAGCGACCGCGTGAAATGGCGGATGCGCACCGGAGAGGAGCGGTGGTCGATGTCGCTCATGCGAAATGACAGCTCACGGTTCCATACGGGCCATAATCGGCGACGATCGTATCGCCCTTGCCGACCTCGATCGGCCGGATGAACGAACCGGCCAGCACGATCTCGCCGGCCTTCAGCGCGCCGCCATGCTCGGCCAGCCGATTGGCGAGCCAGGCGACGCCATTGGCCGGATGGTTGAGCACGCCGGCCGCGATGCCCGTCTCCTCGACCGCGCCATTCTTGGAGACGATGGCGCCGATCCAGCGCAGGTCGGAATGATCGGGACGTATCGGCCTGCCGCCGGTAACGATGCCGCAATTGGCGGCGTTGTCGGCGATCGTGTCGAAGACGGTCCGCGTCTTCTTCGTTTCCGGATCGACGCGCAGGATGCGCGTATCGAGAATTTCCAGCGCCGGGACGACATAATCCGTGGCGTTCAGCACGTCGAACATCGTGCAGTCCGGTCCCTTCAGCGGCGCCTTCAGCACGAAGGCGACTTCCGCCTCGATGCGCAGGCCGATGAACTTGTCCGTGGGAATGTGCGCGCCATCGGCGAAGAACATGTCGTCGAGCAGGTAGCCGGAATCCGGCATGTCGATGTTGAGCGCCGACTGCATGGCCTTGGAGGTCAGGCCGATCTTGTGGCCGAGAACCTTCCGGCCCGCCGCCAGCTTCAGGTCGATCCACGCGTTCTGCACGGAATAGGCGTCCGCCATGTCCATGCCGGGATGATCGAGCGACAGCATCCTGATCTGCTTGCGGGTGCGCTCGGCCTCGTCGAGGCGGCGGGCGGCGTCGGCGATCTGGTCGGGCGTCATCATGTCAGGCCTCGTCCACCACGCCGTTGGTCAGCGTTCCCAGACCCTCGGCGGAGATTTCGATCACATCGCCGGGCACAAGGAAACGTGGCGGATCGAAGCGGGCGCCGGCGCCTGTCGGCGTGCCCGTTACGATCACGTCGCCGGGAACCAGCGTCGTGAAGGTCGAGATGTAGGACAGGAGATATCGGAAGCCGAAGATCATGCGGCTGGTGCGGTCGTCCTGCCGCAACTCGCTGTTGACGCGTGTCGTCAGCCTGATGTCGGCGATCTGGCTTTCATCTTCGTAGGGGACGAGCCAGGGACCGATGGACCCGGTGGAATCGAAATTCTTGCCCTGCGTGACGTTGAACTTGGCATGCCGCACCCAGTCGCGGATCGTGCCTTCGTTGCACAGGCTGAGCGCGGCTATATGCGAGAGGGCGTCGCCTTCGGCGATGTGGCGGCCGCCCTTGCCGATGACGATGACGACCTCGCCCTCGTAGTCGAGCTGCGGCGAAGCCTTCGGGCGCACCAGCGGCGCGCCGTGGCCGACGAAGGAGCGCGGGAAACGGATGAACATGGACGGATATTTCGGCGCGGCCTGCCCGTCCTTGTATTCCTCGTTGCGGTCCGGATAGTTCACGCCGATGCAGATGATCTTTTCCGGCGCCGGAATCGGCGGCTGCAGGGCGACGTCGGCCAGCGCGAAATCGACGGGCTTCCGCGCTCCGGTATCGACCAGTTCGGCAAGGCCGCCTGCGGCGATGACTTCGCGCAGGCTCGGCCAGCGTGCGGAAAAGGCGGGGCCGAGGTCGGCGACGCCATTGTCGGTCGCCAGCCCGTAGGTCAGGCGCCCGTCGGGCGCGCGGAAGGCCGCAAGTCTCGGTCTGTCCTGCATACGGGCCTCCCGTTGAATTAGATAACATGTAAAATGTCGGCGGCAGGCGGTCAAACCGCCGAAAGATTCGCGAGAGATTCGAGGAGACGGACATGGCGGGACGGCTGGCGGGCAAGAAGGTCCTGCTTCTTGGGGCGGGTTCGGTCGGCGAGGGCATCGGCAACGGCCGGGCCATGGCGGTGATCTTCGCGCGCGAGGGCGCCGACATCGTCGGCGTCGACCTCAACCTGCCCGCGGCGCAGGAGACGGCGAAGCTGGTGAAAGCGGAAGGCCGCGAGATGATCGCGCTGGCCGGCGACGTGACGGACCCGAAGGATCTCGCCCGCATCATCGACGAGGCGGAAAGGCGCCTCGGCCGCATCGACATTCTCGTCAACAATGTCGGCGGCTCGATTCCCGGCGGCCCGGAGGAGATTTCTCCCGAGCAATGGGACGCGCAATTCCGCTTCAACGTCGACTATGTGCACAATTCGACGCGCATCCTCGCGCCGCGCATGGCGAAACAGGGCGGCGGCGCGATCGTCAACATTTCCTCGATCGCCGGCGTCCGCCATCTCGGCCACGATCTGGCGGCCTATGCAGCCTCCAAGGCCGCGCTCCAGCAATATTCCAAGGTCGCCTCGGTGCGTTACGCGCCACAGAACGTCCGCATCAACACGGTCATTCCCGGCCTGATGTTCACACCGCTGGTCTATGCGCGGCTTGCGCACCAGCAGGCCGGCGGCGATGCCGAGGCGCTGATCGCCAAGCGCCATTCCAAGCCGCCCATGAACCGCATGGGCGACGCATGGGACGTCGCGTATGCCGCGCTCTATCTCGCTTCCGACGAGGCGAAATATGTGACGGGCGCCGAGATCATGGTCGACGGCGGCCTGTCGAACACGGTGAGGTGAACGCGCAAACGTGATCGCCTCCACGCCTTGGGCCGGAGTGACAACGTGATTAGCTTGGGTCCAACGCGGAGGCCGTCGCCATGACGTCGCAGGTCTGGATCACACTCGTTCTCGCCATCCTGACGGGCATGGCCCTGTCGCGCTCCAACATGTGCTTCATGCACGCCGCCAAATCGGCGTCGGAAGGCAAGTTCAATCCGCTGGCCAATGTGCTTCTGACCGTCGCCGCCGCCACGCTGGTCTTTTCGCTGGTCGGCCATGCCGGCTGGCGCGATCCGGCGCCATGGCTGTGGCCGAGCGCCATGACCATCGTCGGCGCCGCTCTGTTCGGTCTCGGCGCGCGCATCAACGGGTCCTGCACGATCGGAACGATGGGCCGGCTGGCGCACGGCGATCTCGGCGCGCTGGCCACCTTCATCGGCGGCGGCTGCGCGGCGTTGCTCCTGCCGCATGCAAAGCCGATGGGCGCGCAGCCCGTATGGTTCGGCAGCGCCGAGCCGGTCTGGGTCGGCGCCGTGATCGCCATTGCCGCGATCGGCGCGCTGCTGGTGTTCCGGCGCGAGGGCCATATCGACCGCGTCTTCGAGGTCGTTTTCCTGGGCGGCTTCGCGGCGCTGCTCTATTCGCTGCGCGGCCAGTCGAGCCTGATGGACGCCGTGACCGCGCTCATCCAGGAAGGCCGGATGCACGCCAACATTTTCGTGGCGCTGGGCGGCCTCGTCGTCGGCGCCATCGGCGTGGCTCTGTTCACCGGCCGCTTCCAGCTCGGCGTGCGCCATCCCCGCCGCATACCGCTCGAATTCGCCGGCGGCGCGCTGATGACGGCAGGCGCCCTGTCGATCCCCGGCGCGAGCGACGTCGTCGCCTTCTACGGCCTGCCGAGCGGCAGCCCGCACGCGGTGATCGGCTGGGTGGTGATCCTGGCGACCGTCGTCCTGACCTTCCGCGTGACCAATTCCAGCCTTTGGTCACGCATGGTCGGATCGCCGGCCGGGACCGCTGGCGCGTAACAAATTAACATGTTAAAGGATCGCATTGACGCGACGGCCTTGCGGTCGGGCGCGTCGTTGCGGATTATTGTCGGCGCAGGTTCGAGCATACGGGCCACGCCTAACGGTCCAGGGGAGAAATACATGCGGAAAATGGCGGCGGCTCTCGCCTTCTTCACGGCGCTCGCCGGCGGTTCGGCGCTGGCGCAGGACAAGCCGGTCAATCTCAAGATTTCGCTCTGGGTGCCGGCCGCGCATCCGCTCGTTCCCGCCAGCAAGGTCTGGGCGGATTCGATCGAGAAGGCCTCCGGCGGCACGATCAAGGCGACGATCTTCCCCTCCGAGCAGCTCGGCAAGGCGGTCGACCATTACGACATGGCGCGGGACGGCATCGCCGACGTCACCTACGTCAATCCCGGCTACCAGCCCGGCCGCTTCCCCATCGTCTCGCTCGGCCAGGTGCCGTTCATCTTCGCGGACGGCCACAAGGGCACGCAGGCCTTCGACGCCTGGTATCGCAAATACGCCGCTGCCGAGATGAAGGACACCAAGTACTGCTTCGGCTTCATCCACGATCCGGGCGGTTTCCATTCGCGCACCAAGAAGGTCGTCGTGCCCGACGACATCAAGGGCATGAAGATCCGTCCGGCGCAGTCGACGATCGGCCAGATGGTGGCGATGCTCGGCGGCACCAACGTGCAGGCCTCGGCGCCCGAATCGCGCGACGCGATCGAGCGCGGCGTCGCCGACGCCATCACCTTCCCGTGGGGCTCGATGTTCCTGTTCGGCATCGACAAAGTGACGAAATATCACATCGATGCGCCGCTCTACACGACGGTCTTCACCTATTCGATGAACAAGGCCGTCTATGACGGCATGTCGGCCGCGCAGAAGAAGGTGATCGACGACCATTGCACCGGCGAATGGGCCGAGAAGGTCGCCGGCCCCTGGGCCGATTTCGAGGCCGCCGGCCGCGAGAAGATGAAGACCGCGCCCGGACACGAGGTCTACAAGCTCGACGCCGCGCAGCTTTCCGCCTGGCAGAAGGTTGTCGAGCCGCTGCGCAACGCCTGGGCCGAATCCGTCAAGAAGGTCGGGGGCGACGCCGCCGCCATCTCGAAGGACCTCGAGGACCAGGTGAAGAAGTTCGGCGCGGGACTCTGAGCCGACGCAAATCCGTCATTGCGAGGAGTAAAGCGACGAAGCAATCCAGCCAAGCGGACAGACCCGGTGGATGGATTGCTTCGCTTTGCTCGCCATGACGCCGCAAGTCAGAGTTTCACATGCAACGCAGCTACATGGACCGGTTCATCGACGCGATCGAATGGATCGCGGCGATTTTCGTCGGCATCGTCGCCGCCGACATCTTCATTTCCGTGCTGCTGCGCTATTTCTTCGCGACCTCGATCCCCGACAGCTACGACCTCGGCCGCATGCTGCTGGGAATCCTCATCTTCTGGGGCATTGCGGCGACCAGCTACCGCGGCACGCACATCACCGTCGACCTGCTCTATTCCTCGGTCGGCCCGCGCGCCCAGCGCATCATGGACGTGTTCGCGACGTCGGTGTTGTTGTTCGTGGTGTCCGTGCAGACCTACACGCTCTACGACAAGGTCCGGCAGACCCGCATCGACAACGTATTGACCTACGACCTCAATTTGCCGACGTGGCCCGCCTTCGCGCTGGCCTGGATCGGCGACGTCTCCGCTGTCCTGCTGATTGCGATCCGAACCTACCGCCTCATCTTCCATCCGGAAGAGATGGAGCGCGGCCACCCCCACAATCCCGAAGCCGCGCCCCATGAATCCTGATCTCATCGCCGTCGGCGGCTTCGTGTTGTTGTTCGTGTTGATGTTGTTGCGCGTGCCCGTCGGCATGGCCATGGCGCTGGTCGGCGTCGGCGGCTATTCCATGCTGGTCAACAGCACGGCTGCGCTGAAACTGATCGGCCAGACGTCGATGCGCACCGTCACGGACTACACGTTCGGTGTCATTCCGATGTTCCTGCTGATGGGCGCATTCGTTTCCACATCGGGCATCAGCAAGGAACTCTTTCGCGCGGCCAACACGTTTCTGGGTCATCGCCGCGGCGGCCTCGGCATTGCGACAATAGCGGCCTGCGGCGGATTCGCGGCGATCTCCGGTTCCTCCGTCGCGACCGCGGCGACATTCTCCACCGTCGCCTATCCGGAAATGCGCCGCTTCGGCTATCCGCAGAGCTTTGCAACCGGCGTGATCGCCGCTGGCGGTACGCTCGGCGCGATGCTGCCGCCCTCAACCGTGCTCGCCGTCTATGCGATCATCACGCAGCAGGATATCGGCAAGCTTTTCGTCGCAGGCGTGTTGCCCGGCCTTCTGGCAATCTGCATGCACATGATCACCATCGCGATCATCGCGCGCGTCAGGCCGGATTTCCTGCCGGCGGCGCCGCGCGCGACATGGGACGAGCGCGTCGAGGCGCTGAAGAACGTCTGGGCGCCGCTGCTGCTGTTCGTCTTCGTCATTGGTGGGCTCTATGGCGGCCTGTTCACGCCGACGGAAGCCGGCGGCATGGGCGCAGGCGGCGCCTTCATCATCGGCCTGGCGCGCGGCCGCCTGTCGCGCGAAGGCATCAGAACATCGCTGCTGCAAGCGACGCGCACGGCGGCGGCCGTCTTCACGGTCCTCATCGGCGCGCTTCTGTTCGGCTATTTCCTCACGATCACCCAGACGCCGCAGAAGGTCACCGAATTCCTGACGTCTCTCGGTCTCGGCCGTTACGGGGTACTCCTGCTCATCATGGTCATGTATCTCATCCTCGGCTGCCTGATGGACGCCATGGCCATGATCATCCTGACGGTGCCGATCATCTTCCCCGTCGTCACGCATCTCGGCTTCGATCCGATCTGGTTCGGCGTCATCATCGTCATGACGGTCGAACTCGGCCTCATTCATCCTCCCGTCGGCATGAACGTCTTCGTCATCAAGTCCGTCATTCCGGAAGTCTCGTTCTCGACGATCTTCAAGGGCGTCCTGCCGTTCATCGCCGCCGACATGGTGCGCCTCGCCATCCTCATCGCCTTCCCGATCATCGCGCTCTACCTTCCCTCGCGCATGTAGGCTGGACGGAGCGTCCGGACTGCCCCATATCGACAGCCTCGAGCGAGGGGAGCAGATGGCCGAAGTCGTCGACAACAAGGCGCACAACCGCTTCGAACTGGAAGCGGATGGCGAAACCGCCATTGCCGAATACCGGATCGCCGATGGCGCGATCTATTTCACGCATACGGAAACGCCCTATCGCCTGCAGGGGCGCGGCATCGCCTCCCGACTGGTGCGCGGCGCCGTCGAGCAGGCGCGCGCGCAAGGCCTGAAGGTCGTGCCGCGCTGTTCCTATGTGGCGGACTGGCTGAAGAAGCATCCGGAATTCCGGGAGTGACCGTCGGCGCCAGCGGGGCGGTTGCGACATTCGCAATCGCCGGCCTTGCAACTGTCGGCGTGCTGTTTCGTCCGTGGCGGGCCCCTGAATACGCTTTCGCCCTGGCGGGCGCGGCGATGCTCGTCGTCGCGCGCCTGCTGCCTGCGGATGCAGCGGTCGCGGCGATTCTCAAGGGAATGGACGTCTATCTTTTTCTCGCCGGCATGATGCTGCTGGCCGAGGCAGCTCGACAGGAAGGCCTGTTCGACTGGACGGCGGTCCACGCCGTGCGGGCGGCGCGCGGCTCGCAATCGCGTCTCTTCCTTCTGGTCTATGCCGTCGGCGCGGTCGTAACCATTTTCCTGTCGAACGACGCGACCGCCGTCGTCCTGACCCCGGCGGTCTATGCGGCGGCACGCGCCGCCAAGGTCGAGCCGCTGCCCTATCTCTTCGTGTGCGCATTCGTCGCCAATGCGGCAAGCTTCGTTCTGCCGATCTCCAATCCCGCCAACCTCGTGCTGTTTGGCGAGCACATGCCGCATCTCGGCGATTGGGCGCGGACCTTCGCATTGCCGTCCGTTGCTGCGATTGTCGCGACCTTCCTCGCATTGCGGACGACGCAGGCGCGCGCGCTGGCCTTGCCGCTCGCGCAGGATTGCGAAAGCGTCGAACTGTCGTCCGCCGGCCGCGCCGTCGGAATCTGCCTGCTCCTCACCGTAGGCGTTCTTGTCTTTTCATCCTTACGGGGCTGGGACCTCGGCGCGCCCACGCTGGCCTGCGGCCTCATTGTCCTCGCGACCACGTTTGCCTCGGGACGGAATCCGCTGGCGACCTTGCGTCATGTCTCCTGGGGCGTGCTGCCGCTGGTCGCCGGCCTGTTCGTGCTGGTCGAAGGGCTGGCGCATGTCGGCGCGATCGGGTTGATCGCAGACATGCTGCGCGCCGCCGCCGCCGCGCCGAAACAGACAGCGTTTCTTGCGGGCCTCGCCGCAGCCCTCGCCTCGAACCTCGCCAACAATCTTCCGGTGGGTCTGATTGCCGCTTCAACGGCCCAGGCGGCTTCGGCTTCGCGCGAAATCGTCGCGGCCTTGCTGATCGGCGTCGACCTCGGGCCGAACCTGTCGATCAGCGGTTCGCTCGCCACGCTGCTCTGGCTCGCGGCCATCCGACGGGAAGGCGAGCATGTCGGCGCGCTGCGTTTCCTCAAGCTCGGCGCGATCGTCATGCCGCCGGCGCTGCTTCTCGCGCTGGCGGCTCTGATTTTGACTTGAGCTAAAGCATTCCCATGACGCGCGGCAGGAACAGGGTGAGTTCCGGCCAGTAGGTGACGATGACGAGGAAGACGACCATCGTCAAAAGCCACGGCAGCACCGCCTTCGTGAGTTCGGTGATGCCCATTTTGGCTATGCCTGCTGCGACATAGAGATTGAGACCGACAGGCGGGTGGCAGAGGCCGACCTCCATGTTCACGTCGATCAGGATGCCGAAGTGCACGGGGTGAATCCCGAGCGTCACGGCAGCCGGGTACAGCATGGGCGCCATGATCAGGATGATCGAAGACGGGTCCATGACGTTGCCGGCGAGCAGCAGCAGGATGTTGACGAGCAGCAGGAAGCTGATCCAGCCGAAGCCCGAGTCGGTGATCCACGACGCCATCGCCTGCGGAATGTTCTCGTAGGTCATGAGATAGGAGAACAGCGAGGCGTTGGTGATGATGTACAGCAGCATCGCGCTGAGGTTGGCCGAGGCGAGCAGCACCTTCGGCACGTCCTTCATCCCCATGTCCCTGTAGATGAACACGGACACGATGAAGGAATAGACGGCGGCGACGGCTGCGGCCTCTGTCGCCGTGAATGCGCCGGAATAGATGCCGCCGATGATGATGACGACCAGCATCAGGCCCCAGACGCTTTCGCGGAACGCCTTCCAGCGCTCGCTCCAGTCGGCGCGGGGCAGCAGCGGGTAATTGTTCTTGCGGGCGATCCACCACGTCACCACGCACAGCATGATGGTGAGCATCGTGCCGGGCAGCACGCCGGCGACGAACAGCGCGCCGATCGACGTGTTGGTGGACACGGCGTAGATGACCTTCGGGATCGACGGCAGCATCAGGATGCCGAGCGAGCCTGCGACGGTGATGACGCCGGCGCCGAATTTCATCGGATAGCCGTGGCGCACCATGGCCGGGAGAATGATCGAGCCGATCGCCACGACGGTGGCGACCGACGAGCCGCAGACCAGCGCGAACATGGCGCAGGCGACGACGCCTGCGAGCGCCAAGCCGCCGTGCAGATGGCCGACCATCGACGTGGCGAAATCGATCATGCGGCGCGCGACGCCGCCATGCGTCAGGAAGTTGCCGGCCAGGATGAAGAACGGGATCGACATGATCTCGAACTTCTCGATGCCGGTGAAAAGCTTCAGCGCGACGGAATCGAGCGGGACGTTTGTCAGCGTGAAGAGGTAGGTGAGGACGGTCAGGCCGAGGGTGATGGAGACCGGGATGCCGGTCAGCATCAGCGCGATCAGCAGCACGAAGATGAGCGTGACGCGAATGCCCGAAGGCATGGCGATCAGGCCGAATTTCGCGGCGAAGCACAGAAGGACGAGCACAAGGGGGAAAGCGATGAGCGCCAGACCCCAGCGGCCCGAGCCCTCGCGGTCGGGGCCGCCGGCCGCAGCGGCGGTTGCGACGGCGCCGCTCATCTCTGCGCTCCCGCATGAGCCGGGATCGGCTGGGTAACCGGTTCGAGAGCGTGCTCCTCGAGCCCCTCGACCTTGCCTTCGTCATGCTTGGGCAGGGCGCCGGTCCGGGCGAAGGTCCATGCAACCTGCAGGAAGCGGAAGCACATCAGCCACGAGCCTGCGGGTATGGCGAGGTAGACAAGCCATTTCGGCGCTTCGAGGTCGGCGGAAATCTGCCCGGTCTGCGCCATGTGCCAGACGAAATTCGCGCCGAAGGCGCCGACGATGAACGTGAACAGCGCGCCGCAGCCCAGCGCGAAAAGTATGACTCGATATTGCGAATTCTTGTCGAGCCGGATCAGCAGGACGTCGACGCCGACATGGATGCCGGTCCGCACGCCATAGGCGGCGCCGAACTTCGCCATCCACACGAACATGTAGATGCAAAGCTCCTGCGCCCAGGTGAGATTGATCTCCTTGAGGACGCCGAAGACAGCGCGGCCGGACGTGAACGCCCAGTCGATCTCGTTGGCGCGGCCCCATTTGGCGAAGGCGACCGCGCCGGTCATGCCGTAGCGGTGTGCGACTGCGACGAAAATCAGGACGGTCGCCGCGCCCATCAGCACGGCGATCAGGGTTTCCTCGAGCCTGTCGAGAATGCGCATCAGCATGGACCGCTCCCTCCGTCCTGCTTCGATCGATGCCGTTCAATTTCCGGCGGTGGCGGCGTTGATCCTGTCGATCAGGTCCTTCCCGACACGCGGCGCCATCTCGGTCCAGACCGGCTTGGCGGCGGCGACCCAAAGCTTCATTTCGGCGGGCGTCGGCGTGTAGAACGCAATGCGTCCGCTCTTCTTCATTGCCTCCATCGCATCGTCGTTTTCCTTCTGCGCGATGGTGTTCGTATATTCGGTCGCCTCCGCCATCGCCTTGTCGAGCTGCGCGCGGATGTCGGGCGGCAGGCCTTCCCAGAACTTCTTGTTCACGATCACCGCATAGCCGATGTAGCCATGAGAGGTGAGCGCGCCGTACTTCTGCACCTCGTGCATCTTCTGGGTGTAGATGTTCGACGGCGTATTCTCGGTGCCGTTGACGACGCCGGTCTGCAGCGCCTGGTAGGATTCAGAGAACGCGAGCACCTGCGGCACCGCGCCGAACGCCTTCATCTGCGCTTCCAGAACCTTCGACGACTGAATGCGCATCTTCAGGCCCAGCATGTCGTCTGGCGTCTTCAACTGGCTGTTGGCCGTCATGATCTTGAAGCCATTGTCCCAATAGGCGACGCCGATGATGCCCTTCGAATCCAGCTTGGAGAAAAGCTCCTTGCCGATCGGCCCGTTGGTGACCTTGCGCAGCGCGTCCTTGCTCTGGAAGATGTAGGGAAGGTCGAAGACCTCGAATTCCTTGGCGCCGAGCGGACCGAACTTGGCGAGGGAGGGCGCGAGCATCTGCACGGCGCCGAGTTGCAGCGCCTCGACCTCCTCGTTGTCCTTGTAGAGCGTAGAGTTCGCGTAGACTTCGACCTTGGCCTTGCCGCCGGTGTATTTCTCCGCGAGTTCCTTGAACTTCTCCGCGCCTTTGCCCTTCGGCGTGTCGGTCGCCACGACATGGCTGAACTTGATGACGATCGGCGCCTGTGCGCCCGCGGGACCTGCTGCAACGGCGCAGGCGAAGACGGCGGCGAAAGCCGGGACGGTAATGCGCATCATTCCCTCTCCTAAAGTTTGTTTTCTGTACTGTGACAGAAAAACCGTTCCCCCTGCAATGCGACGGAACGCGCAGGGGACGGTCTGCGTCGAAAGTCGCGCCCGACCGCCGACACCCTGCCGGCGTCAGGCTTCGTCGGGTCGCGCGGCCAGCCTGATCGCCTCGGAGAGGACCTGGCGGTCGCCGATATGATTGGCGAGGACCAGGACGAGCCGGGCGTTCATCGCCTGCGCCTGGACGTCGTCCATCTCGCGCTGCGCCTCGATCAGTTCCTCGTAGAAACCATCCGGATCGGGAATGTTCGGCTGGGTGTTGAGCTTCATGAGTCTGCCAGGCCGGTCGCGCGGGCGATCGCCCTGCGAATTTTTTCGGGATCGAAGGCGCGCCAGCGGGCCGCTACGTGCTGGTCGGGCCGGATGAGGTACGTGGTCCCGGGCCGGCCGTCGTAGCGCGCCGTCAGCACGCCCTTGCTGTCGACCACATCCGCCCCGACCCGCAGGACCCGCGCGGCGATCGGTCCGGCCTGGACCGCGCCAGGCGGCGCGTCGCCGAAAGTCAGCACGCAGAAGCCGTCGCCCAGATGCTCGAGCAGCCAGCCGGGCCTGTCGCCGGTCAGGATCGGCGCGTCGGCGCAATTGGTCCCCGGCGACATCCTGGCCGCAAAGACCTCCGCGTCCGGCGTATTGAGCGAGGAACGCAGATAGGGCGTCGGCGTCGACAGCCTGCCGCTGTTGACCAGCGGCCGCGCGAAGGCGTGATGTTCGGCCAGGTCCAGCACCGCGTCGCGAAACACCCGGCTGGCGGCGCTCTTCGGTGTGATGAAATCCGTCGAACGCGTCGAATTCATCAGATTGTCGTCGGCAGCGTAGGCGCGCTCTTCCGTATAGGTGTCGATCAGCCTTTCCGGGGCGGCGCCGTCGAGAACCAGTTTCAGCTTCCAGGCGAGGTTGTCGGAATCCTGGATCCCGGTGTTGGCGCCTCTTGCGCCGAAGGGCGACACCTGATGCGCCGCATCGCCGGCGAAGATAACGCGGCCGTGGCGGAAGTCGTCGATGCGCCGGCAGGCAAACTGATAGACCGAAACCCATTCCAGTTCGAATTCGCGCTCGTCGCCCAGCATGGCGCGCACGCGCGGGATGACGTTCTCCGGCTTCTTGGCTTCCTCGGGATCGGCGTCCCAGCCGAGCTGGAAATCAAGCCGCCACACGTCGTCGGCCTGCCGATGAAGCAGCGCCGACTGGTTGCGGTGGAAGGGGGGGTCGAACCAGAACCAGCGCTCCGGTGGAAAGTCGGCCTTCATCACGATGTCCGCGATCAGGAACCGGTCCTGGAAGAACTTGCCGGAGAAATCCGCGCCGACCATTGCGCGGATCGGCGAGTTGGCGCCGTCGCAGGCGACGAGCCATTGCGCTTCCATGTCGAACACTCCGTCGGGCGTCTCGACGCGAAGCTCCGCGTGGTCGTCAGACTGCGTCAGCGACAGCAGCTTGTGCTTGAAGCGAAGCTCGACATTTGGCTCGCGCTCGCAGGCTGTGATCAGGAACTCCTCCAGATAATATTGCTGCAGGTTGATCATCGCCGGCATCTTGTGATCGCTCTCCGGCAGGAGATCGAACTGGTAGCTGAGGCGATCGCGAAAGAAGACCTTGCCGACCTTCCAGCTCACGCCTTTGTCGAGCATCGGCCCGACCGCGCCGAGCCGGTCGAGGATCTCGAGCGGGCGCTTGGCGTAGCAGACGCCGCGCGAGCCGACGCTGACGACATCGTTGTCGTCGATCAGCACGCAGCGCACGCCGCGTTTGGCTAGGTCGAGCGCGGTCGCGAGTCCGACGGGCCCCGCCCCGACAACGACGACGGGATGGCGCACGGGTTTCCCTGTGCGTTGCTCCTCCGATTGAAGGTAGGGGTATGGCCGGTACTGATAAGTGTTGAGCATCGGCCCTCCCGGCCGGCGACGGCTTAGAGCGTCAGTTGATCTTCTCGAATTCCTTCTCGTGCAGCCATGCCGTGTGACGCGGCGGCTTCTTCGTCCGCGACCATTCCTCGATCATGTCGTGGGCGACCGAGGTCATGCGCTGCATCTGGTCGGGATTGGTCGTCCAGGTCGCAACCTCGAGCCTGTGGCCGGACGGATCGAAGAAATAGATCGACTTGAAGATCGTGTGGTCGGTGGGGCCGACGACGTCCAATCCGGCGGCGACCGCGCGCTTGCGCGCTTCCTCGAGCGCGTCGAGGTCCTTCACCTGGAAGGCGATGTGCTGGGTCCATTCCGGCGTATTGGGATCGCGGCCCATCGGCGGCGAGTTGGGCAGTTCGAAGAAGGCGAGGATGTTTCCGTTCCCGGCGTCGAGAAAGATGTGCATGTAGGGATCGGGCGCCTTGGTCGAGG
Organism: Beijerinckiaceae bacterium; assembly: GCA_046349215.1. GTDB lineage: Bacteria > Pseudomonadota > Alphaproteobacteria > Rhizobiales > Beijerinckiaceae > JAJXWB01. Next base: position 530,323 of record JAXMCV010000003.1, on the reverse strand, counting down.
GCACGTGGTCCTCGGCGATCGCCCCGATCAGGTCCATGTCGAGGACCTTCTTGTAGAACTCGACGGTTTCCTTCGCGTCCTTGCAGCGAAACGCGACGTGATGAAACTTTTCGACTTTCATCGGTCTCTCCTGGGCATTCCTCTTAGCCCCGGTCTCCGCCGGGCCTGCCCATCCCTATGCGCGGCCGGACTGGCCTGCTTCGATCCAGATCAAACCGAAACGCCAGCTGGTCCCTTCATCTCCTTCAGGGCCTTTTCCTGCACGGCGCAGGCGCGCCGGTAGCCGTCGCGCTGCTTCAGCCGCTCCCAATAGGCCTTGACGTTCGGCCCGAAGTCGCCGCCAAGGCCAAGGATCTCGGCCAGCATCAGCGCATAGCCGACGGCGATGTCGGCCGTGGTGAAGCGCCCGGCGACCAGGTGCTGGCGATCAGCGAGCGTCGATTCCACGATCCGTAACCTGCCGAGGAACCACTTCCTGTAATCTTCGGCGGCCTGCGGCAGGCGCCGCTCCTCCGGCTCTAGCTTCGAATAGCGCAGGAAGATCGTCTGCGGAAAAGTCAGCGTCGCGTCTGAGAAATACTGCCAGTTCAGCCAGGGGCCGTAGTCGGCCTCGTTCAGGTCGACCGCCAGGGGCGATGGGCCGTGCTTCGTCGCCAGGTAATGGCAGATGCCGGAGGATTCGGTCATCCGCATCTCGTCGTCGAACAGCGTCGGGATCGTGCCGAGCGGGTTGATCGCCAGATATTCCTTCGAGAATACGCGGGGCGGAAACGGCAGCATGACCAGCTTGTAGTCGAGACCCATTTCCTCGAGCGTCCACAGGGGGCGGAACGAACGGGCGCTGATGCAATGATAGAGCGTGAGCATGCGTTTCCTGCGTCTTGCGCGCGCGGCGCGATTTTTCCGGAACGATAGCGGCGAAGGCGCGTGGCGGTCCAGCCCCTACAGGCCGAGCTGGCTGCGCACGTAATCTTCGCGCCGGTCGAGTTCGGTCGTGTCGCCTTCGAAGACGATCTCGCCCTTCACCAGAATGACATGACGACGGCAGAGCTTTTTCAGGTCGTCGAGATTCTTGTCGACGACGATAATGGCGACGCCCGTGTCTGCGATCAGCCCGAGCGTGCGCCATATGTCGTCGCGCACGAGCGGCGCCAGCCCCTCCGTCGCCTCGTCCACCATCAGGAGCGTCGGGTTGCTCATCAGCGCGCGGCCGATCGTCAGCATCTGCTGCTCGCCGCCCGAAAGCTGGTTTCCCCAGTTCGTGCGGCGCTCCTGCAAACGGGGAAAAAGCTCGTAGATAGCGTCGCGCGTCCAGTCGCGCTTGCCGTCCGCTCCGGCGCGCTCGGCGAAGACGAGATTTTCCTCGACCGTCAGATTGGGAAAGATGCCGCGCCCCTCCGGCACGAAGCCGACGCCCGCCCGCGCGATGGCGGCGGGCCGCCATCCGCGGATGTCGGCGCCGGCAAGCCGGACCTCGCCGTTGCGTGGCGGCACGAGGCCCATCAGCGATCGCAGCAGGGTCGTCTTGCCCATGCCGTTGCGCCCGAGCAGGCTGACGGTCTCGCCACGCCCGACGCGAAAATCGACCCCGCGCAGCACGTGGCTGGCACCATAAAACGTGTCGAGGCCGCGCGCCTCCAGCAAGGGGGCGCCATTCATGCCTGGGCTCCCGCGGGCGCATGGCCGCCGAGATAGGCGGCGATCACATCGTCGTTCCGACGAACCTCGTCTGGCGTTCCGTGCGCCAGCAAGCGACCGAGCGCCAGCACGGTCAATGTGTCCGCCACCGCGAAGACGGCGTCCATGTCATGCTCGATCAGTACGATGGTATGATTCTTCTTGAGGCTGCGCAGCAGTTCGATGACGCGCCGCGTCTCCTCCGGACCCATGCCGGCCAGCGGCTCGTCGAGAATGAGGATCGAACCGCCGCTCGCGATCAGCATGGCGATTTCGAGTTGTCGTTGCTCGCCGTTGGACATCGCGCCGGCTACCGTTCGGGCGCGATCCGCGAGGCCGACAACGCCGAGCGCATGCGCGACCATCGCATTCTCCGCCCCGCGATTGCGCTCGCTGAGGTTCAGCACGGTGGGATGCGCGGCCTGCGCGGCGAGCCGGCAGTTCTCCTCGACAGTGAATGTCGGGAAGATGTTGGTGCGCTGGAAGGAGCGGCCGATGCCGCGTCGGGCGATCCGGTGCGCAGGCCAGCCCGCCACGTTCTGCCCGTCGACCAGCACGTCGCCCGCCGAGGGTTTCAGCGCGCCCGACAGAAGATTCGTGAAGGTTGTCTTGCCTGCGCCGTTGGGTCCGATGATGCCGTGGATGAGATCGGGCGCGAACGAAACGCTCACGCCGTCGACCGCCTTGAGGCCGCCGAAGTGTCGCGACAGATTCCTCGTCTCTAGCTTCATGGCCCGGCGTGGCTGCTTCGGAAGGTCGTCCTTGCCGTCGTCCCTGGTCGGCGCCGACCCTTTTGCGGGCCCGCACAGGAATCCCGCCAGACCGTCCGGCGACAGCAGGACCGCGACCACCAGCGTCGCGCCGGTGCCGAGACGCCAATGCGATGACACGAAGTCGCCGACGAGGCTCGCGCTCTTGAGCGCCTCCTCGAGCGAGACATAGGAGAGTACGCCGAGAATGGGGCCGAACAGAGTACCCGCGCCGCCCAGCACGACCATCATGATGGCGAGGCCAGACTGGTGCCATGAAAAAAGGTCCGGGGTGACGAAACCGTCGATGCAGGCGAACAGGCTGCCGGCCAGCCCTGCGAAGGCGCCCGACACGACGAAGGCCGCGAGCTTGAAACGGTACGTGTCGTAGCCCATCGCCGAAAGGCGGGTGTCGTTGGCCTTAAGTCCCTGCACGACGCGGCCGAAGGGCGTGCGCGCGAGCCAGAAAAGGATGAGCACGGTCGCGACGAGCATGGCGCAGCAGACATAGAAAAATGCGCGCCGATCGTCGAAGTCGAGCAGGGTCCGTCCCGCGATGGTCAGGTCCGGCTTGATGTTGATGTAGGCGCCGTCGGACCCCTTGGCGATGTCGGTGTCGTGAAACAGCGAGAACATCATCTGGCCAGCAGCCAGGGTCACCATGATGAAATAGAAGCCGCGCGTCAGACAGGCGAAGGCGCCGATCGCAAACGCCGCTAAGGCGGCGAGCGCCATGCCGGCGCCGAGCGCGACGAAGACATTGGTCGCGCCATCGTCGGAGGAGACGAAATAGACGGCATAGGCGCCGACGCCGAAGAAGGCGGCGTGTCCGAACGAAACAAGTCCCGCCAGACCAAGGATGAAATCGAGGCTGACCACGAAGAGCGACAGGATGACGAGTCGCGTCGCGAATTTGACGCCGTAGGGTCCGAGGAAAAACGGCAACGCGAGAAAGACGACCGCGAGGCAGGCGAGCAGGATCAGCGCGCGTTTGGACGGCGTGCGCAGCACGTCACGACCTCCCGAACAGGCCTGACGGCCGCAACACCAGGACCAGCGCCATCAGCGCATAGATCATGACGCTGGAGAATTTCGGAACGAATACCTTTCCGAATGCGTCCGCCAGCCCGATCAGCAGCGAGCCGAGAAACGCCCCGCGAATGGAGCCAATGCCGCCAATCACCACGACGACGAAGGAAATGATGAGCACGCGGTCGCCGATCCCGGGATAGGCGCTCTCGACCGGCGAGGCGAGGATGCCGGCCGCGACCGCCAGGGCTGCGCCGGCCGCGAACACCATCCGGAACAGGATGCGGGAATCGAAGCCGAGCGCCTCGACCATCTCCGGATTGGATTCCGCGGCGCGGATCAGTCCGCCGATCTTGGTGCGCTGGATGACGAACATCATCGCCAGCGCCAGCGCGACGCAGATCGCCATCAGCGCGATGCGATAGACGGGATAGCCGAGTTCCGGCGTCAGCGAGATGCTGGACGACAGATATTTCGGCATGGGTATGGAGAGCGGATGATTGCCCCAGACGCTTTGCTGAATCTCGTTGAATACGAGAATGAGCGCAAAGGTGAGCAATACCTGCTGCAGATGATCGCGCTTGTAGAGATGGCGGATGAACAGCCATTCGATCGCCGCGCCGAACAGGAAGCCGAGCGGGATGCCGGCTGCGAGCGCAAGAAATATGTCGCCCAGATGCGAAGTCAGCGTCAGCGCGGCATAGGCGCCGAGCATGTAGAACGACCCGTGCGCGAGATTGATGACGCCGAGGATGCCGAAGACGAGCGTCAACCCGCTGGCTGCGAGAAACAGCAGCAGTCCGTACTGCAGTCCGTTCAGGATCTGGACGAGGATGAGGCTCATGCGGGCGCAATCATGTTGGAGCGGGAGCGAATTTTCGCTCCCGCACTCTCTGGCAAGCGGTGTGCCTGACTCAGCTGAGCTTGCAGCCCGTCGGTTCGTCCGCCAGCATTTCCGCGGCGATCCCGATGTACTTGTTCTCGCCGCCGCGCAATTCGCGCAGGTAGAAATTCTGGATCGGGTTATGCGACGTCCCGAGCTTGAAGGGACCGCGCGGGCTCTTGAACGACGCCTTGCTCATGGCCGCGAACATTTCAGGGCGCTTCTTGATATCGCCGCCCACGGCTTCGAGGCCGATGCGCAGAAGCTGCATCGAATCCCAGCCCTGCACGGCATAAACGTCGGGCGCGACCTTGTAAGCTTCCATGAAATCGGCCACGAACTTCTTGTTCTCGGGATTGTCGAGGCTTTCGACATAGTGGAGCGCTGTCTTCACGCCGTCGCCGGCCGGCCCCGCCGCCTTCTCGACGCCGTCGGTCAGGAAGCCCGGTCCCCAGAGCGGGATCTTTTCGTTGAGCTTGGCCGCGGCGTAATCCTTGATGAACTTCAGCGCGCCGCCGCCGGCGAAGAAGGAATAAACCGCGTCCGGCTTCAGCGAGCCGACCTCCGCCAGGATCGACTGGAACTCGACGTCCGGGAACGGCAGCGTGATGTCCTTGATGACTTCGCCGCCGCCGGCGGTGAAGGACTTCTTGAATCCCGCGACCGATTCCTCGCCCGCCGCATATTTCCAGGTGACGGTGACAACCTTCTTGATGCCGGCCTTCAGCATCGCCATGCCCGTCGCTTCGCCGACCTGGCTGTTGCCGAACGACGTCCGGAAGATGTTCGGCGCGCAGGCGGCGCGCGTGATGGCGTTGGCGCCGGCGTTCGGGATCAGCGTCGGCAGGCCGTCCTCGCGCGCCATCTTCGCCATCGCCATGGCGACGCCGGAGTGAACCGTTCCCGCCAGCACGTCGACCTTTTCGCCGGCGATGAGCTTGGTGGTGTTCTCCGTCGCCTTGGCGGGTTCGGACGCATCGTCGACCTTCACGAAGACGATCTCCCGGCCGCCCAGCTTGCCGCCCTGCTGCTTCACATAGAGTTCCATGGCGCGCGTGATCGCTTCGCCGAGCGGCGCATAGGTGCCGGAATAGGGCAGGAGCAGGCCGACCTTCAGCGCATTACCCTGCGCCCAGGACGGGCGAATGTAGGGCGCAGCGAACGTGGTGGCGCCCGCGGCGCCGGCGAGCGTGAGTATGCGGCGTCTGTCGATCATATATTCCTCCCCGTGGCCGACTGGCCGTTTCCTTGTCCGGTGGGCGCCTTGGCCCGTTTTTCCGCGCTCAGGCGCGGTTGCGGGACTGCCAGGGGCAGCCCGAAACGCAATACGACTGTATCGTGCGCAACAGCGCCATCAAGGACGTATCGATGGTCGCGCCCGACGTGTCGATCGAAACCCGCGCCCTGGAATAGAGCGGCTCGCGACTTTGCAGTATGGTGATGAGCTCGCTCATGGCCGCCTTGTCGGCGCCCATCGGGCGCAGGTCGCCCTGCTTGCGCACCCGGCTCATGTGCTCGCCCGGGCTGGCCTTGATCCAGACGGTGAAGAAACTGGCGAGCAGCCGCTCGAAGGTCACCGGGTCGGAGACGATGCCGCCGCCGGTGGCGACCACCATCGCGCCCGGCTCGGCGATGATGCGCTCCAGCGCCGCCTGCTCGTAGCGTCGATAGCCGTCCTGACCGTAGATCGAGAAGATCTCGGTGATCGAGAAGCCGGCTTCGCGCTCGATCTCCTTGTTGAGCTCGACGAAACGCCAGCCGAGCTTTTCCGCCGCCATCCGGCCGAGCGTCGATTTGCCGGCGCCGCGCAAGCCGATCAGAGCTACGCGATCCACTTCGACACGGGCGGGGTGCTGCGCCCGTTCGACAGGCTGCCCGGCCAGCACGGCCTTCACATCGGCGATGATCTCGGGGGAAGCCTTGCGCAGCAATTCGCGGATCAGCGTCCAGTCCGGCGGCATCCGCGCCGGATCGGCGACCAGATCCTCGAGGGGCGCCCCGGTCGCGTCGGCCACCCGGCGCAGCAGCATGATCGAAACGTTGCCGAGCCCGCTCTCGAGTTGCGCGATATAGCGTTCGGAGACGCCGGATTCCTGTGCCAGCACCTTGCGCGACATGCCGCGCACCGCCCGCATCGACCTCACGCGCTGGCCTAGCTGGACGAGATAGGCGTCGATGTCGTCGTCGCGATTGCGGGAGGGCCGCGCGCGATCAGCCCCGCCCGGGTCCTGCCGGTCGAACGGCCCCTCGGCGGCATCGAGATCGGTCTTGTTGTGGTTTTCGCTCATGGCGCTCCCGGCTGCATGAAAAATATTACACGCCGCTTGACAGCTCGCAAGCCAAAAGCGAAGATACCTGCAATATAATTCAATAAATCGGGGGACGGGACGTCATGGCGCGCTACAACGCCTGCGAGGATTTGCTCGATCGCAACATCGCCGCCGGGCGCGCGGACAAGCCGGCGTTCGTCGATCCGACCCGGACCGTGACCTATGGCGAGCTTGCCGCGAATTCCCGAAAATTCGCCAATGTGCTGGGCGCGCTCGGCGTCCGGCGGGAGCAGCGTGTCGCGCTGGCCCTGCTCGATACGGTCGACTATCCCGCCGCCTTTCTGGGTTCCATCCGCGCCGGGATCATTCCCGTCTGCCTGAACACCCTGCTGGCGACCGACCAGTACGCCTACATGCTCGCCGACTCGCGGTCGGCGGTGCTGTTCGTCTCCGCCCCGCTGCTGCCCGTGCTGCGTCCGGCCCTTTCGCAGGCGCCGGACCTCAAGCATGTCGTGGTCGTCGGGCCGGGCGCGGAAGGCAAGGAACTCGAATTCGCCGATCTGATGGCCAAGGCTTCGGACGAGTTCGCGACCGTCGATACGCATCCCGACGAAACCGCCTTCTGGCTCTATTCGTCAGGATCGACCGGCGCGCCGAAGGGCACCGAGCACGTCCACACGAGCCTGATGGAGACAGCGCGTCTCTTCGCCAAGGGTGTGCTCGGCATCCGCGAGGACGACGTCGTCCATTCCGCCGCCAAGCTGTTCTTCGCCTACGGCCTCGGTAATGCGCTCTCATTCCCCATGGCGGTTGGCGCGACGACCATCCTCAACCCCGACCGCCCGTCGCCTGCGGCGGTCTTCGCCATGCTGGAGAAGCACCAGCCGACCATCTTCTGCGGCGTGCCGACCCTGTTCGCGGCCATGCTGCACGATCAGGATCACGCGCAGCACAAGGGCTCCTCACGCCTGCGCATCTCGACCTCCGCCGGCGAAGCGCTGCCCGAACACATCGGCAAGGCGTGGAAGGCGCGTTTCGGCACCGACATCGTCGACGGCGTCGGCTCCACGGAAATGCTGCACATCTTCCTGTCGAACCACCCGGACGACATCGTCTACGGAACATCCGGCCGCGCCGTGCCTGGTTACGAAATGCATCTGCGCGACGAGAACGGCGAGAAGGGCGTTCCGGACGGCGAGGTCGGCGAACTCTATGTTCGCGGTCCGACCGCTGCCGACGGCTACTGGAACCAGCGTGAAAAAAGCCGGTCGACCTTCCAGGGCGAATGGACGCGCACCGCCGACAAGTACACGCGCGATGCGACGGGCCGCTACACCTACTGCGGCCGGGCCGACGACATGTTCAAGGTGTCCGGCATCTGGGTCTCTCCGTTCGAGGTCGAGGGCGCGCTCGCAAGCCACCCGGCGGTTCTCGAAGCCGCCGTCGTGCCTGCCATGGACGACGACAATCTGCTGAAGCCAAAGGCCTTCGTGGTGCTGAAGCCTGGCGTTTCCGCCGACGGCCTCGAAGCCGCGTTGAAAGATCACGTCAAGGCGGCGATCGGCCTATGGAAATATCCGCGCTGGGTCGAGGTGCGCGAGACGTTGCCGAAGACGGCGACCGGCAAGATCCAGCGCTTCAAGCTTCGGGACGAGGCGTGACGGTCGCATCCCGCGATTTGGATCTTTGTATTGACCGCGTGCGACTGGAGGGCCGCTGGTGGGGTCCTTCGCCCGCTGACGCGCCGACGCTCGTCCTCCTGCACGAAGGACTCGGATGCGTCGGACTGTGGGGCGAGTTTCCGGCAAAGCTCTCGCAGGCGACGGATTGCGGCGTCTTCGCTTATTCACGCGCCGGCTACGGCAAGTCCGATCCCGTCTCCCTGCCTCGGCCGCTCAGCTACATGCACGACGAGGCGCGCGATATGCTGCCGAAAGTGCTCGATGCGATCGGTGTTCAACGAGGGTTTCTCGTCGGCCATTCGGACGGCGCGTCGATCGCCGCGATCTATGGCGGCATGTGCGAAGACCCGCGCATCGACGGCCTAGTCCTCATCGCCCCCCATGTCTTCACCGAGGACATGGGCATCGCCTCGATCGCCGAAGCGCAGCAGGCCTACGAACACGGCGATCTGAAGCGCAAGCTCGCGCGATGGCACGACAACGTCGATTGCGCATTTCGCGGATGGAACGATGCGTGGCTCGACCCCGACTTCCGCAAATGGGACCTCACGGGATTCCTCCCGCGAATCCGGATCCCCGTTCAGATCATCCAGGGCGAAGCCGACCAGTACGGAACGATGGCGCAGGTGGAGACAATCTCGCGCAGCGCCGGCGCCTCCGTCGAAACGGTCATCCTGCCGGGCGTCGGCCATTCGCCCCACCGCGAGGCGCAGGGGTCAACGGTCGAAGCCGCGGCCCGGTTCATCGGCCTGCATAAAAGTGCCTGAGAGCCGCAATTTCGACTCGACAATGCAAAATAATGCATTATAAGTCCAGATCACAACATGCAACATTGTGCAGGGAGGGGACATGGCCGACGCTGCGCGCAAGCTCGCCAATGGCAAGGATTTCATCGACTTCCAGACCGATCCGTCATGCTACAAGCACTGGAAGCTGACGGTCGACGGCGAAGTTGCGACGCTCGCCATGGACGTGGACGAGAACGGCGGCCTCTACGAGGGCTATCAGCTCAAGCTCAATTCCTATGATCTCGGCGTCGACATCGAACTGGCCGACGCCTTGGCGCGCCTGCGCTTCGAGCATCCCAACGTGAAAGTGGTCCTGCTGCGCTCGGCCAAGGATCGCGTCTTCTGCGCCGGCGCCAACATTCGCATGCTTGCGGGGTCGGAGCATCCGCACAAGGTGAACTTCTGCAAGTTCACCAACGAGACCCGCAACAGCATGGAAGACGCCTCCGAACATTCGGGCCAGCGTTTCGTCACCGTCGTCAATGGAACAGCGGCCGGCGGCGGCTACGAACTGGCGCTGGCGACCGACCACATCATGATGATCGACGACGGTTCGACGGCGGTGTCGCTGCCGGAAGTTCCCTTGCTGGCGGTTCTGCCCGGCACCGGAGGCCTTACCCGCGTCGTCGACAAGCGCATGGTGCGTCGTGACCATGCCGACGTCTTCTGCACGATCGAGGAAGGCATCAAGGGCCGTCGCGCGGTCCAATGGCGCCTCGTCGACGAAGTCGTGCCGCCCTCGAAGCTCGAGGAGCGCGTCAAGGCCAAGGCCGCCGAACTCGCGGCGAAATCGTCGCGCAAGGCCGGCAAGGACGGCGTCAAGCTGACCGCGCTCGATCGCAAGTTCCGCGCGGACGGAGTGGACTACAACCATGTCAAGCTCGACATCGACGCATCGCAGCGCCTGGCGACGATCACCGTGCGTGCGCCGGAAGCCGCGCCGCCGGCGAACGTCGACGCAATGGAAAAGCTCGGCGCGAAATTCTGGCCCCTCGAGACCGCGCGCGAGCTCGACGACGCGATCCTGCATCTTCGCAACAACGCCTACGAGGTCGGCACGATCGTCTTCAAGACCGAAGGCGATCCGGCGCGCGTCAGGGCGTTCGACGAATTTCTGGAGGCGCAGAGGGACAATTGGTTCGCGCACGAAATCCGCCACTACTGGAAGCGCGTGCTGAAGCGCATCGACGTCACCTCGCGCACGCTTGTCGCGGTGATCGAGCCCGGCTCCTGCTTTGTCGGCACGCTGGCCGAACTCGCTTTCGCGTCGGACCGCGGCTACATGCTGATCGGCTCCCTGCAGGGAGACAATCGTCCGCCGGCAAAGATCGAACTGACAAAGTTGAACTTCGGCGCCTATCCGATGTCGCATGGCCTCACCCGCCTGCAGGCGCGGTTCCTGGCCGAACCTGCGAAGGTGGCGGAACTCGAGAAGGAAATCGGCCGCCAGTTCGAGGCCGACGAAGCCGAGACCGCCGGTCTCGTCACCTACGGTCTCGACGACATCGACTGGGCCGACGAGATGCGCGTCTTCATGGAGGAGCGCACGAGCTTCTCGCCGGACGCGCTGACGGGGCTCGAAGCGAACCTTCGCTTCGCCGGGCCGGAGACGATGGAATCGAAAATCTTCTCCCGTCTGACCGCCTGGCAGAACTGGATCTTCCAGCGTCCGAACGCGGTTGGGGCAGAAGGCGCGCTCAGCCGGTTCGGCACGGGCGAACGCCCCGTCTACGACATGCGGCGCGTCTGACGCCGACGACAGCATCAAAGGAACCAGGGAGCCATCCATGACTGACACGATCAACGTCGACTATTCCACGCGTATCCCGAACAACGTCGGTCTGACCGAAGACCGCACCGTGCTGCGCGCGCTCGAGGGCTGGCATCCCGGCTATATCGACTGGTGGAAGGACATGGGGCCGGAGGGCTTCCAGGAGGCCATGGTCTATCTGCGCACGGCCGTCTCTGTGGACCCCAAGGGCTGGGCGAAGTTCGACTACGTGAAGATGCCTGAATACCGCTGGGGCGTTCTGCTCGCGCCGAAGGAAGAAGGCCGCAAGGTCAATTTCGGCAAGCACAAGGGCGAGCCGGCCTTCCAGGAAGTTCCCGGCGAGTATCGCGCCATGCTGCGTCGCCTGATCGTCATCCAGGGCGACACCGAGCCGGCGTCGGTCGAGCAGCAGCGCCATCTCGGCGCCACCGCGCCCTCGCTCTACGACCTGCGCAACCTCTTCCAGGTGAACGTCGAGGAAGGCCGCCACCTCTGGGCGATGGTCTATCTGCTGCACAAGTATTTCGGCCGCGACGGTCGCGAGGAAGCCGACGAGTTGCTGCGCCGTCGCTCCGGCGACGCCGACAGCCCGCGCATGCTCGGCGCCTTCAATGAAAAGACGCCGGACTGGCTGTCCTTCTTCATGTTCACCTTCTTCACCGACCGTGACGGCAAGATGCAGCTCGAGAGCCTCGCGCAATCCGGCTTCGACCCGCTGTCGCGCTCCTGTCGTTTCATGCTGACGGAAGAAGCCCATCACATGTTCGTCGGCGAGACCGGCGTCGGCCGCACGATTCAGCGCACCTGCGAGGCGATGAAGAAGGCCGGCATCGAGGACCCCTATGCGATCGACAAGATCCGCGCGCTGGGCGTCATCGACCTGCCGACGATCCAGAAGAAGCTCAACCTGCACTACTCGCTGACGCTCGACCTGTTCGGCGCGGAAATCTCGACCAATTCAGCGAATTTCTACAATGCGGGTCTCAAGGGCCGCTTCGAGGAGACGAAGATCGACGACGATCATCTGCTGACGAATGCGACCTATCCGGTCCTGAAGCTGATCGACGGCAAGATCGTCAATGTCGACGAGCCGGCGCTGACCGCGCTCAACATGCGCCTGCGCGACGACTATTCCAACGATTGCGCCAAGGGCGTCGAGCGCTGGAACAAGATCATCGCCAAGGAAGGCGTCAACTTCCGGCTCGAACTGCCGCATGTCGCCTTCAACCGCAAGATCGGCGAATTCCGCAACGTCAACGTCAACCCGAAGGGCATCATCCTGTCGGACGCCGACTGGGCGAAGGTGCGCGACGACTACCTGCCGTCGTCGTCGGACGGCGAATATCTCAACTCGCTGATGAAGCCTTCCTACGGCGCGGGCGAATATGCGAGCTGGATTGCCGCGCCGAAGGTCGGCATCGACAACAAGCCCGGCGATTTCGAATACGTTCGTATCGCCGCCTGATGGTCAGCGAGGCGCCGGCCGGAGCGGGCGCCTCGTCATTCCCGCAAGCCTGAACGTTGTAACAGGCCCGGACTGCGCGTTCAATGAAGCCACGACGCCGAACGAGCGTGGGCATTGATCGGGAGGAACAGGAATGATCAGGAAGTCCGCTCTCGCGGGCGCCAGCCTTTGCGCCCTGCTGGGGACCTGTCCCGCTTTCGCCGCCGCCGGCAAGCTGATCGGCGACCCTGCCGCTGCCTGCGCCAATATTGCGGCCTACGCGCAAGGCGACGTGAAGATCGATTCAGCAACCTTGCAGCAGCCCTCGCAACTCGCGGTCGCCGAGCGCGGTCCGACGCCGGCTGCGCGCATCACGCCCGCCAATCCTGCCTTCTGCAAGGCCCTCGGCCATATCGAACCAAGGGACAAGGCCGCGCCGCCTATCAATTTTCAGGTGAATCTGCCGGTCGAATGGAACGGCCGCTCCCTGCAATATGGCGGCGGCGGCTTCAACGGCGTGCTCATCACCGGCCTCGGTCTTCCCCCGGCGCATCCCTACGACAGGCCGTCGCCGCTTGCGCAGGGCTTTGTCACCTACGGGACGGATTCAGGACACCAGACCAAGCAGGGCGAACCGCCGCAGGTCTTCGCGCTCAACGACGAAGCCTTCCTGAATTTCGCTCATGTCTCCTACAAGCGCGTGCGCGACGTCGCCGTGGCGCTGATGATCCGCGCCTATGGGCGCGGACCTGACAAGCTCTACTTCATGGGATCGTCCGAGGGCGGGCGCGAGGCGCTCACGATGGCGCAGCGCTATCCGAACGATTTCGATGGTATTTTCGCGCGCGTGCCGGTCATCAACTGGGCTGGGCTGCAACATGCCGGCCTGCGCTCCGGTCTCGCAACCATGGGAGAAGGCTGGATCAATCCGGCGCGCGTGAAACTCGTTGCCGATGCAGTGCTGAAAGCGTGCGATGAAATCGATGGCGTGAAGGATGGACTCGTCGAAAATCCGGTCGCGTGCAAGGCGAAATTCCGCCCGCAAACGCTACGCTGCGCAAAGGACCAGGTCGGCGATTCCTGTCTTGGCGACTCGCAGATCAAGGCGATCGACACGCTGTATTCGACCTACAAGTTCCCGTTCGCGCTTGCCAACGGGCTCGATGACTATCCGGGTTGGGGCGTTTCGGGCGAGAACATTCCGGCCTTCGGTCCGACCGGCGGGTGGATATCCTGGTGGGTAGGCACGACGCCCCCCGCGCAACCTCCAGCGCCTGCGAATGGGATCGCCTGGATCTACGGCGCCGGCGGCATACAATATGTTTTCGCGCGTGATCCCAAACTCGACGTCACGAAGTACCGGCCGCAGGATCACAGGAAGCGGATTATCGAGGTCTCGAAGCTGATGGATTCGACCAATCCCGACCTGTCGAAATTCGAGGCGCACGGCGGCAAGCTCATCATGCTCGAGCACATGGCCGATTACGCGCAGAGCCCGTATGCCGGCATCAGGTATTTCGGGAATGTGCAGCGCACCCTCGGCAAATCGCGGACCGCTCGATTCGCGCGCCTCTACACCGCGCCGGGGGTCGACCACGTCGGGTCCGGCGCGCCCGCCAATGTCGACATGCTCGGCGCGCTGGTCGATTGGGTAGAGAACGGCAAAGCGCCGGGGGATCTCGTCGTCGCAGAGCAGAAAGTGGAGGCGCCGGCGTTTTCGACCGTGCGGGCGCTGCCTCTGTGCGAGTGGCCGGCATGGCCGCGTTACAAGTCCGGCGACGTGAACAGCGCCGCCAGTTTCACCTGCGCGAAATAGCGCTGGCTCAAGTCGGGATGAGAGCATGAACGCGCCGATCAAGCAGCACCTGATCGATCCGGAAATCTGCATTCGCTGCAATACGTGCGAAGAGACCTGTCCGGTCGATGCGATCGTCCACGACAGCAACAATTACGTGGTCGACGTGACGAAGTGCAATCTGTGCATGGATTGCATCCCGCCCTGCCCGACAGGTTCCATCGACAATTGGCGGATCGTCACCTCGGCTTATTCGCTCGACGAGCAGTTTTCATGGGGCGAGCTGCCCCTTCAGCAGGAGATAGCGCCGGCTGAAGGCCACGAGGCGATCGATGCGGACGTACAGGCGCTGATCGACAGCGCACATGTCGGCGCCGGCGGCAAGTCGGTGGCCCCGGCTACGGCCGCCAAGCCGTCCGTCAATCTCTACAATCGCGACAAGCCGGCGATCGCCACCGTATCTGGCAATTATCGTCTGACGCACGAGGAATCCGACGTCGACGTTCATCACCTCATTCTCGATTTCGGCGATACGCCGTTCCCGGTTCTGGAAGGGCAGTCGATCGGCATCGTGCCGCCGGGCGTCGATTCCGAAGGCAAGCCGCATCGCGTGCGCCTTTATTCGATCGCCTCGCCGCGCCACGGCGAGAAACCGAACACCAACAATCTCGCGCTGACCGTCAAGCGCGAGCCGCAAGGCGTCTGCTCGAACTTCGTGTGCGACCTGAAGAAGGGCGACAAGGTCCAGGTGACAGGTCCCTTCGGCGCGACCTTCCTGATGCCGAACGACCCGGCTGCCAACATCGTTATGATCTGCACAGGGACGGGCTCGGCCCCTTTCCGGGCCTTTACCGAATGGCGCCGCCGGTCCATGCCGAACGCCACCGGCAGGATGCTGCTGTTCTTCGGCGCGCGCCGTCCTCAGGACCTCCCCTATTTCGGGCCTCTTCAGAAAGTGCCTGACGCGCTGCTCGGCAAATATTTCGCCTATTCGCGCGTGCCGGGCGAAAAGAAGGTCTATGTGCAGGACCTGATGCGTCGCGAGGAGCCGTTGCTCGGCAAGCTGCTACGCTCGGCCGGAACGCATATCTACGTCTGCGGCCTGAAAGGCATGGAGCAAGGCGTGGATTCGGCGCTCGACGACATCTGCCGGGGCGCCGAGCTGAACTGGCGCGACCTGCGCGATTCCATGCGGGCCGAAGGCCGCTACCACGTCGAGACCTACTGAGGCGCCCTCTCGCTTTTGTCACCGCCTTGATCCATCCTTCGGAATTGCGGTCGCCGGGAATGCGCCCGCAGGGGCGAGCATGAAGAGCGAGGGTGGACGGCCGCCGGCCAGCGAGGCGTTGCGACGGATATCGGAATCCGATCCCGACCGGCCGATGTTCATCGGCCAGCTCGGCCAGTCGCTGGACGGGCGCATCGCCACGATCAGCGGCGATTCCTACTACATCAATGGCGCTGAAGGACTCGACCACCTGCATCGCCTGCGCGCCAGCGTCGACGCCGTCCTGGTCGGCGCAGGAACAGTGGCCGCGGACAATCCGCAATTGACGGTACGCCGTTGCGCCGGCCGCAATCCGGCGCGCGTGGTCATCGATCCGCGTGGGCGGCTCGACCCCGCCGCCCGCTGGCTCGCCGACGACGGCGCCCGCCGCATCCTCGTCACCTTGCCGCACGTCGAGCCGCCGCCGGGCGCCGAAAGGCTGGCGCTCGGGACGTCAGGGACGATCGACCCGCGCGCCATTGTCGAGGCGCTCGGACGCCTCGGTCTGAGACGCGTGCTGGTCGAGGGTGGCGCGCGCACCATCTCCGCCTTCATCGACGCCGGCGCGCTCGACCGGCTGCATCTCATCGTTTCCTCGGTCATCATCGGCTCCGGACAGCCGGGTCTCGACTTGCAGCCGCGCGCAAGCCTTGCCGGCGCCATGCGTCCACGCACCGAAGTCCATCGGCTCGGCGACAGCGACTTCCTGTTTGACTGCGACCTGCGCAAGCTTGAAGGGAGCGGATCATGAACCCAGATCGCGACGGGACCGAACGGTATTCGCCACTCGCGATCGCCATCCACTGGATCGTCGCCCTGTGCGTGATCGGCCTTGTCCCGGCGGGTCTCGTCATGGCGCGCATGAACGAAGGCGCGGCCCAGGACCGGCTCTACACGATCCATGTTTCGGTCGGCCTGATCGTCCTGGCGCTGTCGCTCTTGCGCGTGGGGATGTTTCTGGCCGGCCGGATGCCCGAACCCGCCAATGTATTGACGCCGTTCGAGCGCACGATGTCGCGCCTGGCGCATGCGACCATGTATCTTCTGCTGATCGTCACGCCATGGATCGGCTGGCTCGGCGTCAATGCCTATGGCGACGACGTGACCTTCTTCGACCTGGTGCGCATGCCTTCACTGGCCGCACGGGACGAGAACCTGTCGAACGAATTGTTCGTCATGCATTTCGCCTGCGCCTTGCTGATCGCGTCCGTCGTCGTTGCGCACCTCACCGGCGCGCTGGCGCACGCCTTGCGCCGCGATGGCGTCAACGCTCGGATGCGGCCTTTCTGACCTAACGGGGAACTGCGAACAGATCGACATGCCCGATGCGCGCGCTGGCGCCTCGACGCGCCGAAAGCCAGGCGTCGACCAGTTCTCTGCGGACTAGCGCAGTCTCGCGACAGGCGCTGGCGATGCCCTCCGCAAGTAACGAGACGAGTTCGGCGTCGAGTCGGTCCAGTCGCCAGTCGCTCGCGCCGCCTTCCACATCGTATCCATGCGCCTCCAGGAGACGTTTCAGAATCGGGCCGGAATCCGGCCCCGCCGCGGGGCCGAAGCCCTTGTCGGTCGTCTGGTGTCGATGGAACGCGGCGAGCATGGCCGCATCCGCCACGTGGGCTGGCGTCCATTCCTCCACGCCATTGTAGATCAGCACCGTGTAGAGCGGTTTGCGTCGCGCGGCGAGCAGCGTGACGAATCGCTGCAACCATGCCGACGACACGAGATCGAAAAGCGCCGCCGCCGTGATGAGGTCGGCCTCTTCGTCCAGCGCGCCGGACAGATCGCGGGCGAGATCGATCTGCGAAAACCGAACGAATATCCGTTTGCCATTCTTTCGCAGGGCGACATCCCCGCCGATCGCTTCGCTTTCGTCCGCCCAATGGCCAAGGCTCGAGCGCGCTGCGTCGAGCAGGCGCGGATCGTGGTCGACAAGCCGCCAGTGCTGTTCGCCGGGCAGATGCGGCGCGAGCGCGCGCAGATTCGACCCGGCCCCGCAGCCGAGATCGACGACCGAAATTTCGCTGCGCGCAGAAAAGCGCCTGGCGCAGGCGGCCAGAACGGCCGGATTTCGCGCCTGCGCGTCTGCGGGTTCGCGCAAGGCCAGCCAGTACGGGTCGAAGCCGCTCACGACGCGCGCCTCGCGGCTTCGATCGCGCGCAGCATCGTCTGCGCCGCATCGCTCCAGCGCGGTTGCGCTTGCGCCGCCGCCCAGGCGCGATCGGAAAGCCGAGCGCGCAAGGCGGCGTCGCCGACGATTCCGGACAGGCGTTCCCGCAGGGCGCCGACGTCGCCGGCCGGATAGACGAGCGCGGCGTCGGTGGGCGCCGCGCCGGCGACCGCGACTTCGCGCGTCGTCACGACAGGCAGTCCGCGCGCGATCGCTTCAGCGATGGCCATGCCATAACCTTCGAAATGGGAGGCGGTGACGAAGACATCGGCGTCTAGGTAATGCGTCGCCACCGCCTCTGCGGGAAGCGCGCCTGTCAACGCGACGCGCGCCGGCAGCCCGAGAACAGCGCGCAGGCCCTTCACGCTGCGTGCGCAATCTGGATCGAGTTCGTCGGAGCCGACGATCGTCAACGACCATTCGCCGGTCACGCCCGACAGCGCATGCAGGAGATCGCCATAGCCCTTGCGCGGCAGAAGCGAGCCGACGGAGAGCAGGCGCACGATTCCGTCGCTCGATCCGGTGGCGCGAGGCGCGCGATCGATGCCGGGTTCGGCCGCGAACAGTTTTGACGCATGCACTCCGAAGTCGCGCGCGACGATGTCCGCCGTCATGCGGCTCGTGACGAGGACCGCGCCGGCATGCGCGAGCGCCCTCGTTTCCGATGCGCGCAACGCGTCCGCGCGGAGAGGCTCCAGTCCCGTTTCGAGGCAGAGCGGGTGGTGCACGAGAGCGACCGGCTTCGGCGCGAGCGCGTAGATCGTTTCCTCTGGCAGCGCCCCGAACGCGAGGCCGTCGATAATGAGCGCATCGCGCTGGTCGTTCGTGAGCAGCCGGCGGCTTGTCTCGAGGTCGTCCGGCGACGGAAACGGAAAGGACGCGGGTAGCGAGATTTCACGCACCTGCGCGCCGAGCGTCCGCAATTCCGCGATGACGCGCCGGTCGTAGCCATAGCCGCCGGTCGGTAGACGCAAGTCGCCGGGAAACGCGAAGTCGAGTCGCAGGTTCACAGCGCGCCTTCGTACCAGCCGCGCGCCACATGCGATTCGTGCAGCGTCACGCGGATCTTCTCGATCGCCTCGCCGCCCGGGCCGAGCCTTCCGGCGCGCGCCGCTTCCGCCATCTTCGAGAAGATATGGAAGGCGAGATATTCGGTCGTCGTCTGCTTGCCGGAAAATTCCGGGAGTTCGTCGAGGTTGCGGTAATTCAGCGGCGCCAAAGTCGCATCGAGCGCTTCATGCGCACGGCCGATGTCGACCACGACGCCGTCCATCGACAATTCGCGCCGGAAGAAGGCGACATCGATCACAAACGTCGCGCCATGCAGGCGCTGCGCCGGCCCGAACAATTCCCCTTTGAAGGAATGGGCGATCATGACGTGGGCGCGGACTTCGACGGCGAACATGTGGCATCTCTCAGGTGTAGGTTACGATGCTTGTCACGCCCGACGCCCCTGGCGCAAGCAGGCGCGGCAGCGCCCCCGGCAGGTCTTCGAAAGCGACCTCTTCGCCGAGCAGCAGGTCGAGCTTTTCGTCGATCAGCAGGTCGAGCGCCTTGGCGAGCCGCCGGGCGTGCGGCCAGCGGGCCCGCCGCGAAGGCGCGACATGACCGACCTGGGTCGAGACGATCCTGATCCGCCGCGAATGAAAGGCCCCGCCGAGCGACGCCTCGACCTTCTTCGCGCCGTACCAGCTTGCTTCGACAAGCTTCGCCTCGAAGCCGCATGTTGAAATCGCCGCGGCGAGGCCGTCCACTGTCGCGGAGGTGTGGAACACGACATCGCAGTCGCGCACGTGATCGGCGCGCGAGACAAAGGCGGCTCCGAAAGCCTGGACGATCTCCCGGCGGGAAAGGTCGGGGTCGACGACGACGACCTCGGCGCCGGGCAGACGCGCCGCCAGTCGGCAGATCAGCAGGCCAACCGCGCCGGCGCCGACGATGGCGATGCGGTCGCCCGGGCCTGCGCCGGAATCCCAGAGGGCGTTGAGCGCTGTTTCCATATTGGCGGCCAGCGTCGCGCGCGAATCGGGCACGGCGTCGGGGATCGGCGTGACGGCCGCGACGGGCGACACGAAGACATCCTGGTGGGGATGCAGCGCGAATACCCGCCTGCCTTCGAGGCCGCCGCCCCGCTCGACGCGACCGACCGCGCAATATCCGTATTTCACGGGAAACGGAAACGCGCCGGCCTGCATCGGCGCGCGCATCGAAGCGAACTCGCTCTCCGGCACGTTGCCCTCGAACACCAGCCGTTCGGTGCCGCGGCTGATCGCCGAGCGCAGCGTGCGCACGGCGACATCGTCGGGCCCCGGCGCGGCGATCTCCGCCGCCTTTATTTCGGCGCGCTTGGGCGCGACATACCACAGGGCCCGGGTGACGATCGTCGGCTGTTCCGGATTTTCGACCGCGAGCACGCGCATTTCCCCGCAAATTGACCTATTGAATGTGGCGGATGACGACTTTCGACGCAATCGACGCCGGAACCACGCCGGCCGGCCTTCAGGACGGAGCGCTGCTGGCGCGCCGACGCCGGATCGTGCTCGCGCTCAATCTGGCGCTTTACCTCGGTCTTGCCATCTGGCTTGCAGCCATCCTCGGCGCCGGCGGCTGGAGCGCGCTCGATTTCGCTTTTTTCGTCTGCTTCCTGATCGCCTCGCCCTGGGCGGTGCTCGGCTTCGTCAATGCGGCGCTCGGACTGTGGCTTTCCTGCTTCAGCCGGAGCGGCCTGCAGCGCACCGCCCCTTTCCTCGCGGCCGGCGACGGCGACATTCCGATCCGCGAGCGCATCGCCATCGTCATGACGATTCGCAACGAGGATCCAGCGCGCGCCATCGCGCGATTCGCGCGCATGGAGGCGGAATTGTCGGGCACGAGCGACGGCGGTCGCTTCGGATGGCTTCTGCTGAGCGACACGTCGGACGAAGCGATCTCGGCCGCTGAAGAGCGCCTGGTCCAGGAGTGGCGGGCGCGGCGTCCGGACGCAGCGGCTCGCATCCATTATCGGCGACGCAGCGACAATGCCGGCTTCAAGGCCGGCAACCTCGTCGACTTCTGCGCGCATCATTGCGACGATTATGACTCGATGCTCGTCCTCGACGCCGACAGTTTCATGCGCGCCGACGCCATCCTGCGCATGGCCAGAATTTCCGCCGCTCATCCGCGCATCGGCATTCTGCAGTCCTTGGTCGTCGGCGCGCCGTCGTCATCCGCCTTCGCGCGTCTGTTCCAGTTCGGCATGCGCGCCGGCATGCGTAGCTATACGCTCGGCGCCTCGTGGTGGACCGGCGATTGCGGACCTTTCTGGGGCCACAACGCCCTCGTGCGCATTCGTCCGTTTCTGGAGGATTGCAAGCTTCCCGTGCTGCCCGGCGGACCTATCCTGTCGCACGACCAGATCGAGGCGGCGCTGATGCGACGCGCCGGCTACGAAGTCCGCGTCATGCCGGTCGAGACGGCGAGTTTCGAGGAAAACCCGCCCGACATGGTCGAGTTCGCACGGCGGGATACGCGCTGGTGCCAGGGCAACATGCAATATTGGCGACTGCTCGATCTGCCGGGGCTTTTGCCGATCAGCCGCTTTCAGCTCGCTTGGGCGATCTCGATGTTCATCGGCCTGCCGGCCTCGCAGGCCCTGGTCGCGCTCGCGGCGCTCAAACCCTTCGACGCGGAACCTTCAGCAACCTTTCCGACGGGTTCGGCCATTGCATTCTTTGCGGTCTATCTGGCGATCGGGCTTGCGCCCAAACTCGCCGGCTATGCGGATGTACTTTTCGCGCGCGAAGCGCACCGCTACGGCGGCGGGTTCAAATTCGCGCTCGGCGCGACGATGGAGATCGTCGCATCGTTCCTGCTGTCAGCCGCGACCGGATTCCAGACGGCGCTCTATCTGCTCGGCCTGCCCTTCGGCGGCTCCCTGACCTGGGCATCCCAACGCCGCGATGCGGCGGCCGTGTCGTGGGGCGATTGCGCGCGCGCCTTCTGGCTGGCGACCCTGTTCGGCTGGTGCGCGCTGGGTCTCCTGGCGATCGGCGCGCCCGGCGCGATTCCTTTTGCTCTGCCCTTCGTGGCGGGTCAGGCCTTGGCGATTCCCTTCGCGAAATACACCGCCTCGCCGAGGGCGGGCGCGTTCTTCGTGCGCCGAGGCGTCTGCGCGACGCCGGAAGAGATCGAAGGCTCGCTGAAGCTCAGTGCGCCATGAAGACCGGCAATTCGGCGGTCGCCAGGATTTCGCTCGTCGCCCCGCCGAAGATCATCTGCCTGAGCCGGCTCTGCGTATAGCCGCCCTTTACCAGCAGGTCGGCGCCGAGCGACGCGCATTGTTCGAGGATGACCTTGCCGGCCGGCCGCGAGCCGGAATCGATATTGGCCACGTCGACCGCCAGTCCGTGACGCTGCAGCGATTTCGCCAGCGCCTCCGCCGAGGGGCCGGGCGACATGGCGCCGGAGACGGTGAGGACGACGATGCGCTTCGCCCGTTTGAGTAGCGGCATGGCGAACCCGACGGTGCGCGCGGTCTCTGTCGAGCGGTTCCAGGAAATGACGATCGTTTCGCCGAATTTTTCCGGCGCCTTGCGCGGCGCGATGAGGATGGGACGCCCGGCCTCGAACAGGACGGACTCGAGCGTGGCGCGACGAGGATCGCCACGACCTGCGCCAGGGCGGCCGATCACCACGATATCGGCGACGCGCCCATAGGCGCCGATGCCGCTGTCGGTGCTCATGTCGCCGCCCGCCCAGCCGTAGCTGACGCCGGATACGCCGGCGGCGCTCGCCGGCACGTCGTGGGCCTTCATGAAAGTCTCGAAAACCTGCCGCGCGTGCTCGACCAGCTCGCGCCGAGTCTTCTCGTCGAAGATCGAGCCGGCGATGGCGAAGTCGGCGGCGATCAGGTCGCCGGTGTCCGGGCCGAGCGCAATGCCCTCGATGCGGCCCTCGAAATTCTGCGCGAACCGCCAGGCGGTCTCCAGCACGGAACCGATGAAATCGTGTTCCTCGATCGGGACGAGAATATTCTTCATGCGCTTCTCCCGCCAACGGCCGAAAAGTAGCGCAAGTCCAGCGGGAAAGGAAACGCGCGACTGTCCCGCCGCGCGGCGCTTGCGGCGTTGCCGGAGACTTAACCAATATCCGTCAGCATGGTCCTGATTTCAGCAGGAGCCGATTTTTCTATGCGGCATTCGGATCGACGCCTCGGTCTCGACCTTTTTCGGGTTCTGGCAGCGCTCGGCGTGATGACGGCGCACTTTCTGGCGCATCTCCACCAATATTCAGGCGTCCCGCTGGAGCGGGTGGATCGCTGGAATTTCGTCGATTTCTTTTTCGTACTCAGCGGCTTCGTTCTTGCCGAAGCCTATGCTGACAAGGTTGGACGGCCCGCTCTCTACTACGACTTCCTCTGGGCCCGTTTCGCCCGCCTCTATCCGCTCCACGCCGCGACCATCCTGGCGCTGATCCTGATCGGCGTGGCGGCGACGATGGCCGGTTACAGGATACGCGTGCCGGACGGGTTCGATCCGCGTCTCGCGCCGCACAACCTCTTCCTGCTGCACGCATGGAACGTCACGTCCGGACCCTCGCTCAACTCGCCCTCGTGGTCATTGTCGGCGGAAGCGTTCCTGCTGCTGCTTTTCCCGGCGCTCGTCGCGATCTCAGCGCGTCTGCGGGTGGCGGGTTCGATCGCCCTGATTGTCGCTTGCGCCGCTGTGCTGCACGTCTGGCGCGCGTGCGCTGGCATGACGCCATGGACCGAAGCGACCTGGGATTTCGGAGCGCTGCGCGCCCTGCCGTCCTTCTTCGCGGGGATCGCCGTGTTCCGTTTCGTCGAGGCGCACCCGGGATGGCGCGTCTCCGGCGTGACAACGGCGATGTTCGGCGCGGCGACGCTGACAATGATTCTTGCCGATGCGCCGCAGGAGGTCACTTTGGCCGCCTTCCCGTTGCTGCTCTTGTGCGCGGCGACGACCGACTTTGGCCGCTTTCGTGATTCCGTCGCCACGAAGGCAGTGCGATTTCTTTCCGAGCTGACGTTCGGAACATTCCTCCTGCACACCTTTGTGGGTCTTGCGCTCGTGCAGGCGGTGCGGGTCCTGGGAAGCCCGCATCCCGCGACGATCGCCGCCATGATCGTCGCGGCCTGCGTTGCGAGCCTCGCTGTGGCCTGGTTCGTCAACCGCCGGTTCAAAGCGCCCCTGCGTCAATGGTTGCGTCGTCGCGGGCCGCCAGCCTTGCCGCCGATGCGCGAAACCGAACCGTCGGGCCTCGTCGCCTCGGCCGCCGCGCATGTCTATCTCGTCCCGGCCGGCGCACTCGTCTTGGTTCTCGCCGGCATGCGGATCGCGTCCGCGCTGACGAATTGAACGCGCTCAAAGCCGCCGCGTCGGGATCGACCATGCGACGACGAGCGCCAGCACGACAAAGGCGTCGATCGTCAGGAAGACGGTGCGGAAGCTCGCGACGAGCGCGCTTTCGGCAAGTGTTCGCAGGTCAGGCGACAGGCCGATCAGCGCAGCCGGCCCGTGCTCCAGCAGGTCGCCGAACACCGCGACGCCGCCCGGGTCGTGCGCGGTGAACACGGCGAGCATCAGTGCGCCAACGAGCGCCGTGCCGAAGGACGCGCCTATGGCGCGCGAGAATTGCACAGATCCGGCAGCCGCGCCGAGCATTCCGAAGCCGGCGGCGTTCTGCACCGTCACCTGTACGACGCCCATGACCGACCCCATGAACAGCGACATGATTCCGATGATCGCCGACAGCCAGAATGGCGAGATGCGTTCGTGGAACAGGCCGACAAGAAACAGCGTGATCGCGACGGGAACGAGCGAGATCGACGGGAAGATCGCCGTGCGTCCGGTGCGGCTGACGAGCCGCCCGGTGACGAGCGATCCGAGCCCGATGCCGAAGGCGATGGGGAGAAGGAAATAGCCGGTCTGCGACGGCGTCAGGCCGCGCGCCGCGCGCAGATAGACCGGCGCATAGGCGATCAGCGAGACGAGCGCCGCGCCATGGCAGGCAGCCATCGCGTCCGAGCGCCAGATTGTCGGATCGCGCAGCAACGAGAAGGGAAAGAGCGGTTGGGCGATGCCGAGTTCGCGCCGCACCAGCAGCGCCAGCGAGCACAGCGCCAGCGCCGCGAGCGCGAGCGTGGCGGGTACGTTGACGCCTGTCACGTGCCTGATCTGCTCTAGTGCGACCAGCGCGGGCGCGACGAACAGGACGAAGAACAGCAGGCCAGGCGTATCGAACCGGAATTCGCCGCTGGCCGGCTTGCGGCGCGGCAACCGTCGCGCGAACGCCAAGGCGCCGACCCCGAGCGGCAGGTTGATCCAGAAGATCGAACGCCAGCCGAACAGACTGGTCAGCCAGCCGCCCACAACCGGCCCGAACGCGTTCGAGAAGACGACGACGGCCGCCAGATAGCCTTGGTAGCGCGCGCGGTCGCGCGGCGGCACGCTTTCCGAGATCAGCGATTGCGACAGCGTCATCAGGCCGCCGCCGCCGAGGCCCTGCACAATGCGGGCGCCGATCAGGACCGCGACATTGGGCGCCAGCGCGCAGCCGACGGAACCCGCCATCATCACCAGAAGAGCGACATTCATCATCCGCGCCCGACCGAGCACGTCGCCGAGCCGGCCGTAGACGGGCGCGGCGATCGTGTTGGCGATGAGGTAGGAAACGACGATCCAGGCGATGAGCTGAACGTCGCCCAGTTGCGACGTCATCGCCGGCAGCGCGGTGGCGACGATCGTCTGGTCGAGCACCGCGATGAACATCGGCAGTACGATCGACGGGAAAATCTGCAGGAAGGAGGCCTTGCCCTCCGGTCCGGACGCGGGCGCCGGCGGCATTTGGGATTCGGGAGAGCTCAAGGACGGGTTCCGGCGCAAACGGCCCGCCATAATTGGCGCTATTGACAATCAATTCCAGCCGGCCCGAGAAAGCGCCGACCTGAACCGAAGGAATTGCGATGCGCCCCTCCAAACGCGCCCCCGATGAAATGCGCGCCGTCACGCTCGAACGCAACGTCGCCCGCTACGCCGAGGGGTCGTGCCTGGTGAAGTTCGGCAATACGCACGTGCTCTGCACCGCCTCGCTGGAGGACAAGCCGCCGATGTGGCTGCGCGGCCAGGGCCGCGGCTGGGTGACGGCGGAATATTCCATGCTGCCGCGCGCCACCCATACCCGCACCCGCCGCGAATCGGCCTCGGGCAAACAATCTGGCCGGACTCAGGAAATCCAGAGGCTGATCGGCCGTTCGCTGCGCGCCGTCACCAATCTTTCGGCGCTGGGCGAACGCCAGATCACGGTGGATTGCGACGTAATCCAGGCCGACGGCGGCACCCGCACGGCCTCGATCACCGGCGCCTGGGTGGCGCTGCACGATTGCCTGAAGTGGATGCGCGGCCGCTCGATCATCAAGGACAACCCGCTCAAGGACCGCGTCGCCGCCGTCTCCTGCGGCGTCTACAAGGGCGTCACCGTGCTGGACCTCGACTACGACGAGGATTCCGCCGCCGAGACCGACGCCAATTTCGTCATCACGGGCAAGGGCGGGCTGGTCGAAATCCAGATGACCGCCGAAAACGAGACCTTCGACGAGAAGCAGCTTGCCGAGATGCTGGCGCTGGCCAAGAAGGGCATCGCCGGTCTTGCCGACCTGCAGCAGGGCGCGGTCGCCTGATGGGCCGCAGGCTTCAAGGCAAGATCGTCATCGCCACACACAATTCCGGCAAGCTGCGCGAAATGCGCGAGCTTCTGGCGCCCTACGGCATCGAGGCGGTGTCGGCCGGCGAGCTGGGACTGGCCGAGCCCGAGGAAACAGGCGCGGATTTCGCCGAGAATGCGCTGATCAAGGCGCGGGCGGCGGCCGAAGCGGCCAACCTTCCCGCCTTCGCCGACGATTCCGGCCTGTGCGTCGAGGCGCTGGGCGGGGCGCCGGGCATCTATTCGGCGCGCTGGGCGGGCGAATCGAAAGATTTTTATGCGGCGATGGACAAAATTGGTGTCGAGGTCGAGAAGACCGGCGCGAAAAAGCCGTGGCGCGCGCATTTCGTCTCGGCGCTGGCGGTGTGCTGGCCGGACGGGCATGTCGAACAGGTGGAAGGCCGCGTCGACGGCGATCTCGTCTTTCCGCCGCGCGGGACGGCCGGTTTCGGCTACGATCCCTGCTTCCTACCGGACGGCCATGCCCGCACATTCGGTGAAATGACTTCCGACGAGAAGCACGGCATTCCCGCCGACGGCAGCCGGGCGCTCAGTCACCGGGCGCGGGCTTTCCAGGAACTGGCGCGGGTCTGCCTCGACCCATAACGGCACATTCCCCGCTGGCCCCGCCCGTGCAATAAGGCCGCATGGCCTCGATCCATCCGCCCCGAATCGATCCGGGCTTCGGCGTCTACGTCCACTGGCCGTTCTGTCTGTCGAAGTGCCCCTATTGCGACTTCAACTCGCACGTTCGCCGCGCGGCGATCGACGAGGAGCGCTATGTCGAGGCGTTCGGCGTCGAGATCGCCCATCGCGCCGCCCTGACCAAGGGCCGCAAGGCGGCGTCCGTTTTCTTCGGCGGCGGCACGCCCTCGCTGATGAAGCCGGAAACCGTCGCCGCAATCCTGCAGAAGATCGACAGGGCCTGGGGCATCGAGAAAGACGCCGAGATCACGCTCGAAGCCAATCCGAGCAGCGTCGAGGCCGAGCGTTTTCGGGTATACCGCGCGGCGGGCGTCAATCGCGTGTCGCTCGGCGTGCAGGCGCTGAACGATTCCGATCTCAAGGCGCTCGGCCGCCTCCACAACCGCGACGAAGCCTTGGCCGCGCTCGAAGTGGCGACATCGACCTTCGATCGCGTCTCCTTCGACCTGATCTATGGCCGCCCCGGCCAGACCGTCGACCAATGGCGCGCCGAACTCACGGAAGCCCTGTCGCGCGCGCCGGAACACATGTCGCTCTACCAGCTCACCATCGAGCCGGACACGATGTTCGAGCGGCTGGAACGGGCCGGGAAATTGAAGATGCCGTCGGCCGACCTGCAGCGCGACCTCTGGGACGCGACGCAGGACCTGATGGGCAAGGCCGGCATGCCGGCCTACGAAATCTCGAACCACGCCCGGCCGGGCGCCGAGAGCCGGCACAATCTCATCTATTGGCGCTACGGCGAATATGTCGGCATTGGTCCCGGCGCGCATGGCCGCGTCGCCGCCGCCAAGGGCCGGCGCGCGCAATCGACCGAGCAGCATCCCGAAATGTGGCTCACCTGCGTGGAAACCGAGGGACACGGCCTCGTCGAGGACGAATCTCTCTCGATCGAGGAGCAGGGCGATGAATTCCTGCTGATGGGCCTGCGCCTGACGGAGGGCATCGACCCCGGCCGCTTCTATGCGCTGACCGGCAAGGCGCTGGCCCCGTCGCGCGTCGCCGACCTCATCTCGCACGGCCTTGTCGAATATACCCGCGAGGGCCGGCTGCGCGTCTCGGCGGAGGGATTTCCGATCCTCGATTCGGTCGTGGCCGATCTCGCCGCCTGAGGCGGGCGATCACGTGTTGGTGAACCGCTGACCGGACATGGTTTCCGGATCGTAAAGACCGTGGATCGACCACGGAGCCTTCCGATGAAGAGAGCCATTCGCGACCAGGACGCCCTCGTCCTCGCCGAACTCGCAGCCGTCCTGCGCGACATCGCGCGCGAACGCAGCGGAGCGCGTCGCCTGCTGAAATCCATGGCGACGACCTACGAGACCCGGGCGGGTCGGCGCGAGCCGCACGTTCAGGTGTAGTTCGAAATCTCGATCAGGTTGTCATCCGGATCGCGGATGTAGATCGACAGGATCGGTCCTGTGGCGCCGGTGCGCGTGACCGGCCCCTCCTCGATCCTGACCCCCATCGCTTCCAGATGCGCGATGGCTGCCGCGAGCGGCGTCGTAGCGACGAAGCAGAGATCGCCGGAACCCGGCGTCGGAATATGCGCCTTCGGTTCGAACTCGCGCCCAGCCTCGTGCAGGTTGATCTTCTGTCGGCCGAATTTCAGGGCCTTGCGGCCGGCGCCGAAGGTCTCGACGCTCATTCCCAGCGCCTTGGTATAGAAATCGATGGTGCGGTCGATGTCGGCGACAGTCAGCACCAGATGATCGAGACGGTCTATCGAGATCGACGGCAGCATCGGCTACGACGGCGCGCCGGTGAAGGTGCGCGGCGCCGGACTGATGACGGTTGTCGAGCCGTTGCCGATCTGCAGAACGGAAAGACCGCGCTCGTTGAGGCCGTCGGTGCGGAAGCGGAACACGCCGTCGGCGCCGTTGAATCCGGCCGGCGCGGTCAGCACCGATTCCGAGAAACGCGCGCCGCCCTGCGAACGTGACAGCGCGATGGCGAGCGTCGTCGCGTCATAGGCGAGGGTGGCGAGGCGCGTCGGGTCGGAATTGAACTTGGTGCGGTAGCGCGCGGCGAAGGCGTTGAAGCCGCCGTTTTCAGGCGCAGAGAACCAGGCGCCCTGCAGGGCGGGCACGCTGAGCGCGCGTGTGTCGTTCCAAAGTCCCGTGCCGAGGATCTGGACTCGCTTGGTGTCGATCTTCGCAGCCTCGATCTGCTTGCCGACCGCCGCCATGCCTTCGGCCTGTTCGGGAATGAACAGCGAATCGATCTGGTCGCCGAGGCCGGCGATGCGCTGGGCGGCCGCCTGCGCGGCGCCAGGCTTGTAACGCTCGATCGTCATCACGCGCATGCCGGCGCGGGCGGCGGCGGTCTGCAATTCGCCGAGCGCCACATTGCCGTAGTCGTTCTCCGGCACCAGCGCCGCAACCGACCTCTTGCCGCGCGAGCCCGCGAACTCGATGATCCGGTCGACATAGCTCTCCACCAGGAACGACAGGAGATAGATGCCGCGCGCCGCGACGGCCGAATCGGTCGAGAAGGCGATGACCGGGTTGCCGGCGGCGCGGGCGACGCGGCCGGCCTCCCGCACGTTCTGGGCGAACAGCGGCCCGATGATGAGTTCGGCGCCTTCGGAAATCGCGGCCTGGGTCGCCGTCCTGGCGCCCTCGACAGTGGAATTGTCGTCCTTGACCAGCACCGTGATGTCGTTTGCGCCGGCTTCCTCGATGGCGAGTTCCGAGGCGTTGCGCAGCGACGCGCCGACGACGCTGGGATTGCCGTTCTGCGTGATCGGCGCGACAAGGGCGACCTTGACCGGGCCAGTCCCGAGCGTCGAGCCGGCGGGCGCGGCGCCCGCGTCGGGCGCTGGCGGCAGCGTCGCCTCGCTGCGCGGGCCGACCGATGACATGCAACCGGCGAGCGCCAGCGCCAGTCCGAGCGCGAACGGCCCCGCAGCTATACGATAACGCCTCAAAATGACCTCCAGCCCAAACCGCGGCGCCTAATTTTGCGAGCGTTCTGGCCGTTAAGACGGACGCGTGCAACCGAAAGTTAATTATACCTTTCTTTGGGACCGAAATGGGCCGCCTTGAGATTGTGGTTAATGCGTTCTATAAACAGAACGAATAATCCTGAATATCGAACATCTCGATATCGGACAATTGCGCAGACACGACGATGAGCACGCCGGCGCCTTCCAGCTTCACCGCCTTCGGTTTGCGAGCCGAAGCGGAACCGATCGCGCCCGGCCTCCATGTCGTGGCGACGCCGATCGGCAATCTCCGGGATATTTCGTTGCGCGCACTGGCGACGCTGGCCGCCGCCGAGGCGGTGATCGCCGAGGATACGCGCGTCACCAGGACGCTGCTCGCCCATTACGGCATCGCGACGCCGCTGATCGCCTACCACGAGCACAATGCGCAGGTGGTGCGGCCACAGATTCTCGCGCGCCTGGAAAAGGGCGCGGCTCTGGCGCTCGTGTCAGATGCAGGCACGCCGCTCGTATCCGATCCCGGCTTCAAGCTGGTGGCCGAGGCCGTCGCCGCCGGCGTTCCGGTCACCGCGGTTCCCGGCGCATCCGCCGTGCTTGCTGCGCTGGTCGTGGCGGGCCTGCCGACCGACCGCTTCTTCTTCGAAGGCTTCCTTCCGCAGAAATCCGCGGGGCGCCGCGCCCGGCTGGCCGAGCTTGCGGCCGTGCCCGGCACGCTCGTCTTCTTCGAGACGCCGCGTCGAATCGTCGAGGTTCTGGAAGATTGCGCCGCCGTGCTGGGCGCGCGCGAGGCCGCCGTGGCGCGCGAACTGACCAAGCATTTCGAGACCGTGCGGCGCGGTCCCTTGCAGGAACTGGCGCGCATCTTCGCCACCGACGAGGTCCTGCGCGGAGAGATCGTCCTGCTGGTCGGTCCCCCCGCGGCCGGCGTCGGCGACATCGGCGAGGCCGACCTCGATGCGCGCATTCGTGCGGCGCTCGCCGGGAATTCCGTGAAAGACGCGGCCGCTATCGTTTCGGGAGAAACCGGGCAGCCGCGCCGGCGCGTCTATGCGCGCGCGCTGCAACTCGCGGCCGGCCGGGAGAAATGAGCGACCGCGCCGGAGCCCGCGCTTTCGGAATCAATGCCGAAACGCTCGCTGCCTTGTGGCTGCGGATGAAATTCTACTCGATCCTGGCGCGCAGCCACCGCATCCGCGAAGGCGAGATCGACATCGTCGCGCGTCGCGGCCGTACGATCGCCTTCGTGGAAGTCAAGGCGTGACCGAGTCTCGACGAGGCGGCCATCGCGATCACCGAGCAGAAGCGCCGGCGCATATCGCGCGCCGCGCGCCACTGGCTGGCGTCCCATCCGTGGGCCGCGAATTTCTATTTGCGCGGCGACGCGATCTTCATCGCGCCGGGGAAATTGCCGCGGCATGTCGAGGGCGCCGTGCAGATGAACATCGACTAGCGCGCGTTCAGGGTTCGACGATGTTGAACCTGAGTTCGAACTCGTCGAACAGGCCGAACAACTCGAGCAACTTTGCGGGATTGCCCTCGATCTTGACGAGGCCGGCGCCGATCGCCTCGGGAAATTTCATCTGCTGAGTCATGATTTTCGTCAGCGTCGGCCGCGCCATCGTCAGCGTCGCGTCGGCGTCCGCCGCATTGCGGTCGCCGACCCATGTCAGCGCGGAATTTTCGAGGTTGAGAACGTACTTCTCGTTCGTGTCGCTGAAAGACCAGTTCACGACGATCCTCTTGCCGTCGGCCTTCGGCCCGTTCAGCCGCACGCCGAGCGAATCGAAGAACATGCCGACCGGCAGCGCCGAGACGACGTCGGCGGCGAACGGCTGACGCCGGATGTCCGGCGGTCCGTTGCGCAATTCGTGCGCGCCAAACAGATAGGCGTTTCGCCAGGTCGCCGATTCGCTGAGGTAGCCGAGCTGGTCGAAGGCGGCGGCGTTGAGTTCGCGCGCTTCCGCATTCGCCGGGTCCGCGTAGACGACGCGGCTCATCACTTCCGCCACCCAGCGGAATTCGCCTTTCGCGAAATCCTGCTTCGCGCGCGCGATCGCGGCATCGGCGCCGCCCATGTATTCCACGTATTTCCTGGCCGCCTCCACCGGCGGCAGGCCGTTCAGGTTCGCCGGATTGGCGTCGTACCAGCCGAGATAGCGCTGGTAGATCGCCTTGATGTTGTGGCGCACCGATCCGTAATAGTCGCGGTTCTGCCAGGCTTGCCCCAGCGCGTCCGGCAGCCGGATTTCCTCTGCGATCTCCGGCGCGGTCATGCCGTGGTTCATCAGCCGCAGCGTCTGGTCGTGCACGTATTTGTAGAGATCGCGCTGCTTCTTGAGATAATCGACGATCCTGGCGCGCCCCCATGTCGGCCAGTGATGCTGGCCGACCAGGACTTCGGCATCGGCGCCGAAAAGCTCCAGCGCCTCGTTGATGTATTTCGACCAGGCGAGCGGGTCGCGCACTTCGGCGCCACGGAACGGCAACAGGTTGTGGAACAGGTGCGTGGCGTTCTCCGCCATGTTGAGCGTCTTGTAGGCCGGCACGAACATGTGCATTTCGGCCGGCGCCTCGCTGTGCGGCGCCATCTGGAAGACGAATTCGATCCCGTCCAGCGTGCGCCTGTCGCCCGTCGAGATGATGAGATCGGTCGGCGCGATCAGCGAGGCGGAACCGCGCGACGTCGTCTTGCCGAGGCCGGCGTCCACCTGGCCGCGCGGGCCGGGGGGCAGCAGCGGCCCGAACTGGTAGGTCGAGCGCCGCAGCATCGCCGGCCCGGCGATGATGTTTTCGGAAACCGCGTATTCCATGAACAGGTTCGGCGCGATCACCGGCACCTTGCCCGACGCGACATCCGCCTCGTCGACCACGCCCTTCACCCCGGCGAAATGGTCGGCGTGCGTGTGGGTGTAGATCACGGCCTTCACCGGCTTCTGCCCGCGATGGTCGAAATAGAGTTTCAGCGCGACCCGCGCGGCCTCGGTGCAGGTCAACGTGTCGATGACGATGATGCCCGTCTTGCCCTCGACGATCGTCATGTTAGCGATGTCGAGCCCGCGAACCTGGTAGACGCCGTCGGTCACCTTGAACAGGCCGTGCCGGCGGTTGAGTTGCGAGATGCGCCAAAGGCTCGGGTTGACGCTGTCCGGCGCCGGACCGTCGTCGATGAATTCGTACTGCTTCTGGCTCCAGGCAGGCTTGCCGCCGGCGTTGAGGATCGTCGCGTCGGGCACGGTCGCCACGAAGCCGCGTTCGGCGTCCGCGAAGTCGTCACGGTTGGCGAAGGGCAGCTCGCCCAGCACGGCCTTGTTGCGCGCGACAACGGATGGCTCGGGGGCGGTCGGCCCCTTGGCGGCGGCATTCATGGCTTCCTCCCAGAGGTTCTTTGCGCCATCCTAGCGCCAAGTCCTTGGGCTACGCCATTGTGCTCGTGCGCTTTTGTCACGTCGCAACCGGCGCGTCCGGAACTTATCGACAGGGCCGCCAGTTCATCGAAAAGGTCTCCGCGCATGCGAGCGCCCGACATGATGATTTCCCCCGACGATCCGCCTGCGGGCGAATCTCCGACCGAGCCGAAGGGCAACCCGGCCGTGCGGATGATCGTCATGCATTGGATTCTGGGAAATCTCCTCGGAATCGCCTTTGCCGGCGCTCTGATCCTGTTCGATCCGATCGGCCTTCGCGACCTGCTGATCCGGTCGGACGCGCTGGTCCCCGGAATTTTCATGCTGGTCGTCGGCTTCGGCACCACTTTCGGAGGCGTTGTCGCCGCCACCGCGGTGATGCTTCAGAAAAAGGACGACGACGAGGACGAGGGGCCGCCCTCGGGCGGCAGGCGCGAACCGGTCCGCCGTATGGCCCCGGCCCTCGCGCCCGCGCGCATCTCTCGCGCCGCTGTGCGCGCGCGCTTCTGATCAGGCCGCAGACGTCACGCCGGCAAACCTTACGCCGGCAGGTCGAAAAGCAGGAAGTCGGTCTCCGGCGCGAGACCGCTGATCGCCAGTTTCTCGCCCGTCGTCGCGATGGCGTCGCCTTCCTTCAGCTTCTGGCCGGCGACCTCGATTTCGCCGCGCGCCACATGCAGCCACGCAGCCCGGCCGCTCGGCGGCGCATAATCCACCTTCGAGCCCTTGCCGAGGACCGATGCGTAGATTCGCGCATCGGTGTGAACCGTGACCGAGCCGTCTGCGCCGTCCGGGGAGGCGACGAGCCGAAGCCTGTCACGCTTGCTGTCCGCATCGAACATCTTCTGCTCGTAGCCCGGCGCGATTCCCTTCTGGCCGGGCAGCAGCCAGATCTGCAGAAGATGCACGGGCTTGTCGGACGAGTGATTGTATTCGCTGTGACGGATGCCAGTGCCGGCGGACATGCGCTGCACGTCGCCCGGCAGGATCGTCGAGCCGTTGCCGAGCGAATCCTTGTGCGCCAGCGCCCCGTCCAGCACGTAGGTGACGATCTCCATGTCGCGATGCGGATGGGTCGGGAAGCCGCCGCCGGGGGCCACCCTGTCGTCGTTGATGACGCGCAGGCTGGAGAAGCCCATATGCGCGGGATCGTAATATTCGCCGAACGAAAACGTGTGTTTCGTGTCGAGCCAGCCAAAATCGAAATGGCCGCGGTCCTCGGCCTTGCGGATGGTCAGCATGTCCAGTCTCCGGATTGAGTTGGCCCAGAGATAGTCGCGCCTGCGCCAAATGCTCGCGCCGTTTGCTTGCGCCGACGCAAGCGAGCTTCGGCCGGGCCTTTGTCGTCGACGGCCTATTCCTCCCAGGCGAAGGTGAAACCATCGCCCTTGCGGCGGACGCGGCCGGCGTGCGGCGCGCCGAAATGCGCCGGCAGCATCAGCGCGTTGCAGTCGGCGCAATGGCCCAGAATCTTTTCGCGCGTATCGGCGGATTGCACGGGATCGGTACAGAAGCGGCTCGACCAGCGAGGCCGGTACACCTGGATGGGGTGATGCATCGCGTCGCCCGTGAACAGGCCTTCCTCGCCGCCGCTCTTCACCTGCAGCATGATCTGGCCCGGCGTATGGCCCGGCGCGCCCTTGATGAACAGATCGTCGTCGATCTGGTCGTCCATCCGGACAAGCCGCTCCTGCCCCGCGGCGATGACGGGATGCACGCTGTCGGCGAAGATCATGCGCGCTTCTTCGTCCAGTCCGGGGTTCCTGTCCGGGTCCCAGTGATCGCGTTCGGTCTGCGAGAATACGTATTTCGCGTTCGGGAATGTCGGAACCCAGCGGCCGTTGTCGAGCCGCGTGTTCCAGCCGACGTGGTCGATGTGCAGGTGCGTGCACATGACGAAGTCGACTTCCTCCGGCGCGACGCCAGCAGCCGCCAGCCGTTCGAGGTAGGGCGTCTCCTTCATGTGAAACAGCGGCGAATGCGGCCGTTCCTTGTGATTGCCGGCGCATGTGTCGA
This sequence comes from Beijerinckiaceae bacterium, assembly GCA_046349215.1. GTDB lineage: Bacteria > Pseudomonadota > Alphaproteobacteria > Rhizobiales > Beijerinckiaceae > JAJXWB01. The sequence goes on along the minus strand of JAXMCV010000003.1, from coordinate 495,029 downwards.
CCAGGATCGTGTGATGTTTCGTGCGCACCACCCATGAATGCAGCGAGGTGATGAACCGGTTGGTGCGCGCATGAAAATGCCGCGGAAAAAGCCAGTCCTTGTGTTCCTCGAGCACCGCCGGATCCCAGTCAGGAAGCAGGAAGTCGGCTGGAAAGGCCGGGCCGTGGGCTTCTTCCACGCGGTCGATGGTGGCGTCGCCGATCTTGAAAAGCATGGTTTTCCCTTGCGTGGGCGTCAGGCGGACAACCCGCGGCGCCGGGCGCCGCGGGATAGGGATGACGAGGCCTTTCGCCTGGAGGATTTAGGCCAGCTGCTTCTTGAAGAAGGCGACCACGCGGCCCCAGGCTTCTTCCGCCGCCTTGGCCTGATGCACGTCCGGACGAGCTTCGTTCATGAAGCCGTGGTGGGCATCGTACTCGAAGAATTCCGCGGTCTTGCCCGCCTTCTTCAGGCCGTCCGAGAATTCCTTCGCGGCCTGTGGCGTGCACCAGTCGTCATGCAGGGCGAAATGGCCCTGAAGCGGGATCTTGACGTCGGTGGGGCCGGCGGCGGCGGCCGGCGGGAGGCCATAGAAGGGGGCGCCGGCCGCAAATTCCGGTACGCGCGCGGCGCCCAGGACCGTCATCGCGCCGCCCATGCAGAAGCCGGTGATGCCGACCTTGGCCGCCCCGTCTGCCTTCAGCTTCTGGGCCGCGCCCCGGACGATCTGGTCGGTCGCCTCGAGGAAGTTCAGCGAGGTCATCTCGGCATTGGCGGATTCGGAATCGTGGTAGGGCACCACCCGGCCGGCGTAGAGGTCGGGCGCGATCACGTGGAAGCCGGCGGCGGCGAAGCGGTCGCAGATGCCCTTGATCTGGTCGTTGAGGCCCCACCATTCCTGGATCACCACGAGGCCCGGAGCGCCCTTGCCGGCGCCCGCCTCGTAGCCGGCGGCTTCCTTTCCGTCAGGACGCTTGAACGTAATGCGGCTGCCCATTGTCTCCTCCCGGTTTTTCGGTTCGTGGGCCCATCTTCGCCATTTCCCCGCCGCTTCGGAAGCCCCCTGCCGCGACGCGCTGTCGCGGCCCCCGCTTGCGTCGCAAATTCCGGCCGCCTATATGCCCGAAAGCCCTTGCGGCGGGCCAAGCCGCACACAATCTCAGGGCCACTAACGGGAACCGGACCGAACGCCCGCCTGCGGGCGCGGGGTCCATCAGACCGGATCGCTTCGGGGTCCGGCGGTCTCGCCGCAGAAAGGAATGTGTAATGGCTAAAATCATCGGCATCGACCTCGGCACCACCAATTCGTGCGTCGCCGTCATGGAAGGGTCCACGCCCAAGGTCATCGAAAACGCCGAGGGCGCGCGTACGACCCCTTCGATCGTCGCCTTCACCGACGACGGGGAACGCCTCGTCGGCCAGCCGGCCAAGCGCCAGGCGGTCACCAATCCGGACAAGACCTTCTTCGCCATCAAGCGCCTCATCGGTCGCACCTTCGACGATCCGATGACGCAGAAGGACATGAAGCTCGTCCCCTACCAGATCAAGAAGGCCGGCAACGGCGACGCCTGGGTCACGGCCGGCGGCAAGGATTATTCGCCCTCGCAGATTTCGGCCTTCACCCTGCAGAAGATGAAGGAGACGGCTGAAGCCTATCTCGGCCAGCCGGTCACGCAGGCCGTCATCACCGTGCCCGCCTACTTCAACGACGCCCAGCGCCAGGCCACCAAGGACGCCGGCAAGATCGCCGGTCTCGAAGTGCTGCGCATCATCAACGAGCCGACGGCGGCCGCGCTCGCCTACGGTCTCGACAAGAAGCAGTCCGGCGTCATCGCGGTCTACGACCTCGGCGGCGGCACGTTCGACGTGTCGATCCTTGAGATCGGCGACGGCGTGTTCGAGGTGAAGTCGACGAACGGCGACACGTTCCTCGGCGGCGAGGACTTCGACATGCGCCTCGTCGAATATTTCGCGGCCGAGTTCAAGAAGGAGCAGGGCATCGACCTGACCAAGGACAAGCTCGCCCTGCAGCGCCTCAAGGAGGCTGCTGAAAAGGCGAAGATCGAACTGTCCTCGGCGGCGCAGACCGACATCAACCTGCCCTACATCACGGCCGACGCCTCCGGTCCGAAGCATCTGACCATGAAGCTCACCCGCGCCAAGTTCGAGGCGCTGGTCGACGATCTCATCCAGCGCACGATGGAGCCCTGCCGCAAGGCGCTGAAGGACGCCGGCGTGACCGCCAACGAGATCAACGAGGTCGTTCTGGTCGGCGGCATGACCCGCATGCCGAAGGTCCAGGAAATCGTGAAGTCGTTCTTCGGCAAGGAACCCCACAAGGGCGTCAATCCTGACGAAGTCGTCGCCATCGGCGCGGCCGTGCAGGCGGGCGTGCTGCAGGGCGACGTCAAGGACGTGCTGCTGCTCGACGTGACCCCGCTGTCGCTCGGCATCGAGACGCTCGGCGGCGTGTTCACGCGCCTGATCGATCGCAACACGACGATCCCGACCAAGAAGAGCCAGGTGTTCTCGACCGCCGAAGACAACCAGACGGCGGTGACCATCAACGTGTTCCAGGGCGAACGCGAGATGGCGCAGGACAACAAGAGCCTCGGCCGCTTCGATCTCGCCGGCATTCCGCCGGCGCCGCGCGGCGTGCCGCAGATCGAGGTGACCTTCGACATCGACGCCAACGGCATCGTCAACGTCACGGCGAAGGACAAGGCCACCAACAAGGAGCAGCAGATCCGCATCCAGGCGTCCGGTGGACTCTCCGACGCCGACATCGACAAGATGGTCAAGGACGCCGAGCTGCACGCCGCCGAGGACAAGCAGCGCCGCGAGATGGTCGACGCCAAGAACCAGGGCGAGGCGATGATCCACTCGGCCGAAAAGTCGCTGGCCGAGCATGGCGACAAGGTGTCCGAGGCCGACAAGGAGGCGATCACCGCGGCGGTCGCCAGCCTGAAGACGGCGCTCGAAGGCGAGGATGTCGAGCACATCAAGGCCAAGACGAACGAACTCGTCCAGGCGTCGATGAAGCTCGGCGAGGCCATGTACAAGGCCCAGCAGGCGAGCGCCGAAGGCGCGCCCGCCGGCGACGCCGCCCACGCCAAGGACGACGTCATCGACGCCGAATTCAAGGACGTCGGCGGCGACAGCAAGAAGTCGACCTGATAAGAGCCGGGGCGCCCCTCACGGGGCGCCCCTTGTTTCGAACGGGAAGGTCGACATGCGATTCGGGTCGGGCGCCGCGCGCGCAATTCTCACGGCGGCTCTTGTCTGGGCGGGCGGCGCGCTGGCTGCGCCGGAAGTAAAAGCGCCCGAACCCGGCAGCCTCAGGCCGCCGGCCGATATTCTCATTCCCTGCGAGAAGCTGCCCAAAGAGGCGGTGACGAAGCTGCCGGCCGACCTTGCCGCCTGGGCGGCGACCTATTGCACCAAGTTCGGCCAGATCTTCAACGCCAACGAAACGCATTTCGGCGCATTCCCTGACAATGGCGTGCGCGCGACCTTCAGCGCCGCCACGATCGACGGCAAGCAGGGCGATGCGGGCGCCGGTTCGTTCTTCACCGCCTTCGTCTATGTCGATTTCACGCAGGCCGATCTCGATGCGCTGCTGAAGATCGATCCCGTGGTCGCCCGCATCACGGTCGGCAGGAAGCTCAAGAAGCTCGAACTCCAGACCAACGGCGGCAACGCGATGACCTTCCTGGTGATCGAGCCGGCGGCCGATCCCTTCTGGGTCTTTCCGATGACGGACAAGGGGCTGGGCTCTCCGGCGTTCTTCGTCGTCAGCCTCGCGGCGCTGAACCGGAACCGCTGATGGCGAAGCGCGACTATTACGAAGTCCTGGGCGTCACGCGCACGGTCACGGAGGTCGAGCTCAAGTCGGCCTTCCGCAAGCAGGCCATGCAGTACCATCCGGACCGCAATCCCGGCGACAAGACCGCCGAGACGCGGTTCAAGGAACTGAACGAGGCCTACCAGATCCTGTCGGACGGCCAGAAGCGCGCGGCCTACGACCGCTTCGGCCACGCCGCCTTCGAGCAGGGCGGCGGCGGCCAGGGCTTCGGCGGCATGGGCGACGGCTTCGCCGCCTCGATGGCCGACATATTCGACGACCTGTTCGGCGACGTCATGGGACGCCGCGGCGGCCGCGGGGCCGGGCGCGAGCGCGGCTCGGACCTGCGCTACGACCTGGAAATCAGCCTCGAGGAGGCGTTTTCCGGCAAGACCGCGCAATTGAAGGTGCCGACTTCCGTCACCTGCGAGCCCTGCTCCGGAACCGGCGCCAAGGCCGGCTCCAAGCCGAAGACCTGCCCGACCTGCGCCGGCCAGGGCCGGGTGCGCGCCCAGCAGGGCTTCTTCGCCATCGAGCGGACCTGTCCGACCTGTCAGGGCCGCGGCGAGAAGATCGACGACCCCTGCCCGGCCTGCTCGGGTGCCGGCCGCGTGACGCGCGAGCGCAACCTGTCGGTCAACATTCCGGCCGGCGTCGAGGACGGCACCCGCATCCGGCTCGCCGGCGAGGGGGAGGCGGGCCTGCGCGGCGGCCCCTCCGGCGACCTCTATATTTTCCTGTCGATCAAGCCGCACGCCATGTTCCATCGCGACGGCGCCGACCTCTATTGCCGCGTGCCGATCTCGATGGTTCAGGCCTCGCTCGGCGGCGATTTCTCGCTCGGCACGCTCGACGGCGAGGAAACCAGGGTCAAGGTGCCCGAGGGGACCCAGACGGGCCGGCAATTCAAGGTGCGCGGCAAGGGCATGCCCGTGCTGCGCAGCCGGGATTTCGGCGACCTGTATGTACAGGCGGTGGTCGAGACGCCGCAGAACCTCACCAAGCGCCAGCGCGAGCTTTTGCAGGAGTTCGATCAGGAATCGTCCCACAAGACGCACCCCGAATCGACCGGCTTTTTTGCGAAGATGAAGGACTTCCTCGACAATATCGGGGGACAGTGAACAGTTCGGCCCGTATGTCGGTTTCTTGACGGCCGCGGCGGGTTGCGCGATTTTTGGACAGGCGCGTTTTCGCCGGCCGGGGAGCGGAACAGGTCTTGAAAGCGAAATCGTCACGTATGCGCAGCCGCCCCGCCGCGCCAGCCCGGACGAAGTTCGAGGAGAGGCTCGCCGACGAGGCGCGCTTCATCCGTTCGTGGTTCGATTCGCCGATGACGGCCGGCGCGGTCACGCCGTCCGGCCGCTTTCTGGCGCGCGCCATGGCGCGCTGCGTCGACCCGGCCACGCGGGGACTGATCGTCGAACTGGGGCCGGGAACGGGCCCGGTGACCGAGGCGCTGCTGGCGCGCGGCGTGCCTTCCGAAAAGCTCGTCCTCGTCGAGTTCGATCCCTCCTTCTGCAAATTGCTCGAGCGGCGGTTTCCGGGCGTCCGGGTCGTCCAGGGAGACGCCTATCGGCTGGGCGACACGCTCAGGGTCCTTGAGGGCGCGGGCGTGTCCTGCATCGTTTCGAGCCTCCCGCTGCTGACACGCCCCGAACGCGACCGCATTTCACTGCTCGACGAGGCTTTCGCCCTGATGGGGCCGGAAGGATCGTTCGTCCAGTTCACCTATGGGCTCGCCTCGCCCATGCCGCTGAAGTTCAACCTGCGCACCATGCGTGACTACCGCGGCGAGGTTTCCAATCCCGTATGGCTCAACCTGCCGCCGGCTCGCGTCTGGCGTTATACGCGCGCCGACGCCAAGGCCGTCCAGGTCATCGCGCACCTCAGGCCGCGGCCCGAAAAGCCGACGCCGCTCGCCGCCTTCCGGCAGAAGCAGGTGGCCCCGGCGCTGGCTCTTCTCAAGAAGTTCGCCGACGGCCCGCGCGACGGCCGCCGCTAGCGGGCGTTCCTTCCATCCGCCCTTTTTTGTTGCCGCGCCGGGGCGGATTTGCGATTGGCCTCTGCAGCCGCATGGAGGGACGAATCGTGAGCGCAGAAATCACCCCACGCGATCGTCTCATCGTGGCGCTCGACCTGCCGGGCGAAGCCGAGGCCCGCGCCATGATCGCGACGCTCGGCGACGCAGCGAGTTTCTACAAGATCGGCATGGAACTGGCCTATTCGGGCGCCGGCCTCGACATCGCGCGCGATCTCGCACGCGACGGCAAGAAGGTCTTCATCGATCTCAAGCTGCACGACATCCCGAACACGGTGGAACGCGCCACGCGTCAGCTCGCAGGGCTCGGCGCGACATTCGCGACCGTGCACGCCTATCCGCAGACAATGGCCGCCGCGCGCAGGGGCGCGGCTGGGTCCGGCCTGAAGTTGCTGGCTGTAACTGTCATGACCTCCTACGACGATGCCGATCTGGCGGCCGCCGGCTACGCCTTCAACGTGCGCGACCTGATCGCGCGTCGCGCCGCACAGGCGCGCGAGGCCGGCATGGATGGACTGATCCTCTCTCCCGAGGAAGCCGAAGCGATGCGCGCGCTGCTGGGGCCGGACATGTTGCTCGTGACGCCCGGCGTGCGTCCCGCTGGCGTAGCCGTGGGCGACCAGAAGCGCGTGATGACGCCGTCGCTGGCGATCGCGGCCGGCGCCGATCACCTGGTGGTCGGCCGGCCGGTGACGGAGGCTGCGGATCCGAACGCGGCTGCCAGGGCCATCGTGGCCGAGATCGAGAGCGGCCTGGCCCTGCGCGGCAAGCGCGATCGCGTGGCTTGACCCCGGAAACGCAAAACGCCGGGCGTACATCCGGCCCGGCGCGCAATCCGCTCACGACGCATACGCTGTGAACGAACAAGACGGAGAATAGCCGTCGATCATGACCAAATGATGAAGGAGGCAAACATGCCGAAGGGCTACTGGATCGCTCATGTCGATGTATCCGACCCTGAAGCCTACAAGGCTTACGTCCAGGCGAATGGAATCGCGTTCGCGAAATTCGGCGGCCGATTCCTTGTGCGCGGCGGACCTCACGAGGCGCCGGAGGGAAAATTGCGTTCCCGCCATGTTGTGATCGAATTCGATTCTTACGAACAGGCGCTCGCCTGCTATCGCTCCCCCGAATATCAGGCCGCGCTGAAGCTTCGGCAGCCGCCGGTCTCGATGGGCGACGCAATTGTCATTGAAGGTTACGATGGACCGCAACCCGGCTGAACGTTTCGGATTTCCGCTCGTGCTGATCGGCGCGCTTTTGTTCGGAAGCGCGTCCTTCGCGGCGCCTCGATCGATTTCGGATTGCGAGTCGATCAAGCAGGCCGATGACTACAACAGGTGCCTCGCCGCCTTCGGCCCCGTCGCGCATGTGGGCCCGGTCGCGGGCGAAACGCCGGAAAACAGCGGCGAAGCCGCCGCCATCCCGGCCAATGCCGATCGCAGGATTTCGCGCTCGGGCAAACGCGGTCGCTACGGCCGCGCGTCGTCGCGGCGCCATTCGGGCCATGCGGCGAACCGTCAGAACGGACGCGTGCGGGCGAGCTTTTCGGTCAAGGACAGGTAGCGGACGAAGCCCTCATTGAGGGCACTTGGCTTCCTCGATCAGCGCACGGAAGTCGGCGATCGAACCCGCCATCTGGCTGAGGTTGATCTTGCGCGCTTCGTCCGATGTGCAGCGGGCGAAGACGTCGCTCGCCTTCTTCATCACTTCGATCTGGCGGCGCCAGCCAGAGCAGCGCAGTTCCGGCGCGCTCGTCTTCTGGAGATCGCGCATGGCGTCCGCGAAGGAACGGTCGACGGTCGCAAGATCGCGGGCGCATTGCGGCGCCGTGACTTCAGGGGCGCGAGACTGCTGCGAACCCGACACGGCGGCCGCGAGCGTCGAGCCCGCGAACAATGCCGAGCCTGCAAAGATTACTGAGGCGATGCAGATGGATAGACGCAACATGGGCCACCCCCGGATGACGCAGGACAGATAGCGCCCTGCGCGACTGGGGGAAGTGCATAAACTCACACTGTGCGCGGGCGATGACACTTGTAGTCCGCCAGCGCGGAAAGGCAACCAGTCGACTTCGAGGGGTCAGCCGAGATTGAGATCCTTGAAGAAATCGTTGCCCTTGTCGTCGACGACGATGAAGGCGGGGAAATTCTCGACCTCGATCTTCCAGATCGCTTCCATGCCGAGTTCGGGATATTCGAGAACCTCGACCTTCCTGATGCAATCCTGCGCGAGACGCGCCGCCGGGCCGCCGATCGATCCGAGATAGAAGCCGCCGTGCTTGCCGCAGGCGTTGCGCACGTCAGCCGAGCGATTGCCCTTGGCCAGCATGACCATGGAGCCGCCGGCGGCCTGGAATTGATCGACATACGAATCCATGCGGCCGGCCGTGGTCGGGCCGAACGAACCGGAAGCGTAGCCGGCGGGTGTCTTGGCGGGGCCGGCGTAGTAGACGGGATGGTTCCTGAAATAGTCGGGCATCGGTTCGCCCGCATCGAGCCGCGCGCGAATCTTCGCATGCGCGAGATCGCGCGCCACGATCATCGGGCCCGTCAGCGACAGGCGCGTCTTGATCGGATATCTGGTCAGCGTCGCCAGGATTTCCTTCATCGGCCGCGTCAGGTCGATCTTCACGACATCGCCGCCGAGCGTCGCCTCGTCGACATGCGGCATGAAGCGCGCCGGATCGTGCTCGAGCTCCTCGAGAAACACGCCCTTCTTCGTGATCTTGCCGACCGCCTGCCGATCGGCCGAGCACGACACGCCGAGTCCGATCGGCAGCGAGGCGCCATGGCGCGGCAGACGGATGACGCGCACGTCATGGCAGAAATACTTGCCGCCGAATTGCGCGCCGACGCCGAGCGCCTGCGTCAGCTTGTGAATTTCCGCTTCCATTTCGAGATCGCGGAAAGCGTGGCCGTCGTCGCCGCCTTCGGTTGGCAATTCGTCGAGATAGCGGGCGGATGCGAGCTTGACCGTCTTCAGGTTGATCTCCGCCGACGTGCCGCCGATGACGATCGCCAGGTGATAGGGCGGGCAGGCGGCGGTGCCGAGCGTGAGGATTTTCTCCTTCAGGAAATTCACGAGACGGTCGTGCGTCAGCAGCGATGGCGTCGCCTGATAGAGGAAGGTCTTGTTGGCCGAGCCGCCACCCTTCGCCATGAACAGGAACTTGTAGGCGTCTTCGCCTTCCGCATAGATGTCGATCTGCGCCGGCAGATTGTTCTTGGTGTTCTTCTCGTCGAACATCGACAGCGGCGCGAGTTGCGAATAGCGCAGGTTCTTCTTCTCGTAAGCGTCGCGCACGCCTTCCGCGATGGCGCTCTCGTCGGAGCCGTCGGTGAACACGAAGCGGCCCTTCTTGCCCATGACGATGGCGGTGCCCGTGTCCTGGCACATCGGCAGCACGCCGCCGGCCGAGATGTTGGCGTTCTTCAGGAGGTCGTAGGCGACGAACTTGTCGTTCGAGGTGGCTTCCGGATCGTCGAGAATCTTGGCGAGCTGTGCGAGATGGCCGGGGCGCAACAGGTGATTGATGTCGGCCATCGCCGCTTCCGACAATTTGCGGATCGCCTCGCGGTCGACGACGAGGAATTCCTTGTCGCCCATCTTTTCGGTGCGCACGCCTTCGGTCGTGATGAGCCGATAGGGGGTCTTGTCCTCGCCGAGCGGGAAGAGGGGCGCGTGGGTGTAGGTCATCGTTTCCGCCTGAGGGTTGGAAAAACTGGCGGCTTCATAGGCCCGAAGCGGCTCGAAAGAAAGAGCCGTCAGGGCCGCAGGACGAGCCGCCCGATCGCCTTGCGTTCGGCGATATCCAGCAGCGCGCGGGACGCCTGCTCCAGCGGATAGGTCTTGCCGATGTGCGGGCGTACGACTTTCGTCAGGCGCTCGATCTCGGGCGCCTCCTCGACGCGCACGGCGGGGAAATGGCGGGCGTATTCGCCGGCCCGGACCCCGATCAGCGTCACGCATTTGATCAGAAGCCGGTTGGCTGGATAGGTCGGTATGTCGCCGGCGAAGCCGATCAGCAGGATGCGCCCGCCGAAGGCCATGGAGCGCAGCGCCGCTTCGGCGGCGAGGCCGACGGGATCGTAGAGGCAGTCGACGCCCTTCCCGCCGGTGATTTCCTTCACCGCCTCGTCGACCCGACGCTCGGATGTGTTGATCGTGTGCTTCGCGCCGGCCTTCGCGGCGGCGGCGCATTTTTCCGCGCTGGATGCGGCTGCGATCACTTGCGCGCCCATATGCGCGCCGATGGCGACCGCCGCCATGCCGACGCCGCCGGCGGCGCCCGTCACCAGCAGCGTCTCGCCCTTCTGCAGGCGGCCGCGCGTGGCGAGCGAGTGATAGGCGGTCAGGACGCCGACAGTGTAGGTCGCCGCCTCGTCCCAGGAATAGCCTTCCGGAAAGGCGGCGAGTTCGTTTGGCGCTGCGACCGCCTGTTCGGCGAAGCCGCCGGTCTTGCGGCGGAAGATCACGCGATCGCCGACGCGCACCTTCGCGCCTTCGGCGACTTCGATCACCTCGCCCGCCGATTCGAAGCCGGGCACGAACGGCAGCGGCGGCTTGAACTGGTACTTGCCGGCGACCATCAGCAGGTCGGGAAAATTCACGCCGCAGGAATGCAGCTTCACCCGCGCCTGGCCGGGCTGGAGAGCCGGCGCTTCCAGTTCCTCGACGTGCAGGACCTCGGGCGTTCCCAGTTCGCGGCAGACGACGGCGCGATATTTCATCCCTCGATCACGATCACGTCCGCGCCCGGCCTGTCGGCGTAAAGCCGCTCGACCAGCGCGTTGCGCCGCTCAAGTGCGGCGCGCTGGTTGATGTAGCCCTTGTCGGTGAGTTCGTTGCCGTCGATCGACGGCGGTTCGGTCATCAGCATCACGCGCGCGATGCGCATGGACGAGCCGTGCGTTTCCTCGTTGTGGCGATGCAGCGCCTTGCGCAGATGCTCGACCACGTTGGGATCGCGGATGAGGTCGTCGATCTTCGCCTCCGCCTTGCCGGCGACGAGCTTGCAGGCTTCCACGTTCGGCCAGGCGAGCAGGCCGATGAACTCGCGGTCCTGGCCGGCGACCAGCGCGTCCTGGATCACCGGGCTGGCCGCGGCGATCGCCGCCACGCGCAGCGAACCGACATGCACGAACGTGCCCGACATCAGCTTGAAGTCTTCCACCACGCGGCCGGCGAAGATCAGCCCCTTCGTCGGGTCTTCCGGATCGACGAACGTCCCGGCGTCGCCGATCTTGTAGAAGCCCTCTTCGTCGAAGGCCTTCGCGGTCAGGTCCGGCTGCTTGTAATAGCCCGGCGTGACGATGATCGAACGGATGCGCATTTCGTATTTCGGTCCGGCCGGCACCATCTTCAGCTCGACGGCGGGATGCGGCAGGCCGATCAGGCCGACGCGCTCGGTCGCCCAATAGGTCGAGGTCGCGGTCGGCGCCGTCTCGGTCGAGCCCCAGCCCGTGAAGAACACGATGCGATGCCCGATGTATTTCACGGCGAGGCGCTGCATCCGGACATAGAGATCGTCCGGCAGCGTCGCCCCGCCGTAGCCGAGGATCTTCAGGTCCTTGAAGAAGGAGCGGGCGAGCGCGTCGTCGTTTTCGAGGGCTGTGGCGAGCACCGCGTAGCCCGCCGGCACATTGGTGTAATAAGTCGGCGAGATTTCCTTCAGGTTGCGCAAGGTCTCGTCGAACATGCCGGGCACCGGCCGCCCGTCGTCGATGTAGAGCGTGCCGCCTTCGGCCATCAGCGCGTGGAAGCCGGCGTTGCCGCCCATCGTGTGGTTCCACGGCAGCCAGTCGAGCACCACCATGCGCGGATCGCTGTCGCTGCGCTTGCGCGTCATCTGCCCCATGACGACGTTGGCGCACATCATCTCCTGCGTGTTGATGACGGCCTTCGGCATGCCGGTCGAACCCGACGTGAACAGGAGCTTGCCGACCGTCTTCGGCCCGACGGCGGCGAAGGCCTTCTCGACCGCATCCGTCGGCTTCGTGGCGACGAGGTCGCTCCAGGCGCGGCTCTTCACGCCCTCCGGCGCGCGATCCACGTGAACGACATGCACGCCGTCCAGATCGAGCGCGGCCAGCGCCTTCGAAAAGGCGACGCCGTCCTGCACGAGCACGGCGCCGGGCTTGATGAGATCGAAGATGTAGCGGAGCTTTGCGTGATCCTGGCTCATCAGCGAATAGGCCGGCGAAACGGGCGCGACCGGAATGCCGGCCTGCATCGCCGCCTGCGTCATCAGCGCATGCTCGATCGAATTGCCCGAGAGGATGGCGATCGGCCTTTCCGGCGTCAGCTTCATGTCGAGGATCGCCTGGGCGAGCGCATCCACGTCGCGCTTGGCCTGCGCCCAGGTCACCTTCTTCCAGGCGCGCTCCGGCCCGCGCTTCTGGGCCAGCCACACGTCGTCGGGACGTTCCTTCGCCCAATGGGCGAGATATTCCGGGATGCACCGCTTGATCGGGTCGAGCGGAATGCGCTGGCGCATGATGATGACGCCGTCCGGCCGGCGTTCGACGTCGATCGCGCGCTCCAGGAAATCTATGTGCTTGAAAGGAATCTGCTCGAGCGGAAGCGGAGCGCTTTGATTCATCTGGACCCTCGGATGTTCTTCCCTGCCGCGATGCGGCTTTGTCGTTGGGCCGGATTTTCGGCGTCCGGGCCCATCCGCGTCAAGGCTTCGGCTTGCATCGGGCGCCTGCGGGCGCCTAACATTCGCGGGAAGCATGGAAACCGACCGGAGACCCGCATGACCGCTCTCGACAGGATCAACGCCTTTGCTGGTGAACTGACCGCGATCCGTCGCGACATTCACGCGCATCCCGAGATCGGATTCGAGGAAGTCCGCACGTCGGGCCTGGTGGCGCGCGAACTCGAGAAATACGGAATCGAGGTCCACACCGGCATTGGCAAGACCGGCGTCGTCGGCATCGTGCATGGCAAGCGGCCGGGCAATCGCCGGGTAGGACTGCGCGCCGACATGGACGCCCTGCCGATGGACGAAACGGCCGACGTGCCGTGGAAATCGAAGGTCGCCGGCAAGTTCCACGGCTGCGGCCACGACGGGCATACGACCATGCTGCTCGGCGCCGCGCGCTACCTCGCCGAGACGCGCGATTTCTCTGGCTCCGTAGCGCTCATCTTCCAGCCGGCCGAGGAAGGTCTCGGCGGCGCGCGCGCCATGATCGCCGACGGCCTTTTCGAACGGTTCCCCTGTGACGAGGTTTACGGGATCCACAATTTTCCCGGCTCGCCCTTCGGACAGATCTCCATGCGCAAGGGCCCGGCCATGGCCGGCTCGGATTTCTTCGACATCCACATCACCGGCAAGGGCGCGCATGGCGCCATGCCGGAACATTCCTGCGACCCGATCATGATCGGCGCCGCGCTCGCGCAATCCATACAGACAATCGTCAGCCGCAACGCGCCGCCGTTGCAGGGCGCCGTCGTGTCGATCACCAAGTTCAACGCCGGCAGCGCCTACAACATCATCCCCGAGACGGCGCATCTGGCTGGCACGATCCGCATCTTCGACGATCATGTGCGCAAGCTGGTCGAGCGCCGCATGCGCGAACTGGCCGCCGGCATGGCGGCCGCCTATGGCGCGAAGATCGACGTCGAGATCCGCGACATCTTCTCGGTGCTGAAAAACGCCGACGAGCAGACTGACGCGATCGCGCAGACAGCGGCGGAACTGTTCGGCGCGGAAAAGGTGGTGACCGACGCCGATCCGAAGATGGGCTCGGAGGATTTCGCCGACATGTCGATGAGGGCGCCCGGCGCCTATGTGTGGATCGGCATGGGGCCGGGCGCGGCCGTCCACAACGGCGCATACCAGTTCAACGACGAGATCCTGCCGCTGGGCGCCTCGCTGCTTGCGCGCGTCGCTGAAAAGCGGCTCGCCGGCTAGAATGATGCAGGCCGGATCCGGCGCGGCCAAGGCGGGCGCGCCGGGTCGCAATTTCGGCATCGACGCGCTGCGCGCCAGCGTCACCCTGCTCGTCGTCCTGCATCACACGTCCATCACCTATGGCGCGAGCGGCGGCTGGTACTACAAGGAAATCGCGCCGAGCCAGACGCCTTCCGGCCTCCTGCTGACGCTGTTCACGGCGGTGAACCAGGCCTGGTTCATGGGCCTGTTCTTCCTGCTGGCGGGTTACTTCACGCCTTGCGCCTACGATCGCCGCGGCGCTGCGGGCTTCGTGCGCGAACGGCTGATTCGCCTCGGCATACCGCTGCTCGCCTATGCCTTCGTGCTTCATCCGCTGACCGTTGCGATCGCCGCATCGGCGCGCGGCGGATCGTTCGGCGCCACGTTTCTGGGCGTCTGGTCGCATGGGCGGTTCGAGCCCGGCCCGCTCTGGTTCGCCGAGGCGCTACTTGCTTTCGCTCTACCGTACGTGCTGTGGCGGGCGCTGCGGCCGAATCGAGGCGACGGCCCCGACTTCCCTTCGAACGGCGCGCTTCTGGTCGCCGCGATCCTCACCGGGGCGACCGCGTTTCTCCTGCGCCTGGTCTGGCCCGTCGGCGTCAATGTCGCCTTCCTGCAACTCGGCTATTTCGCGAGCTACATCGTCCTGTTTTTCGCGGGCTGCGTCGGCTCGGATCGGCGGTGGCTCGAAAATATCCCCCAGGCGCAGAAGCGCCTCTGGCTACGCATCGCCTGGCTCGCCTTGCCGGTGCTTCCGGTCGTCGCCCTCATCGCGCCGCAGGTAGGCCTGTCCGGAAAACCCGAGGGCGGCTGGAATGTCCCGGCGCTCGTCTACGCCTTCTGGGAGCCCTTCGTCGCCTGGGGCTTCATCATGGGCCTGCTTGTGTTCTTCCAGCGGCGCTTGCCTGCGCCTGCCGGCATATGGCCGTCGCTCGCGCGTCGCGCTTTCCTCATCTACATCATCCATCCGCCGATCGTCGTCGCGGTCGCGGTCGCCTGGGGCCATGTGGATGCGCCGTCGCTCCTGAAATTCGCGGTGACCGGCGTCGTTTCCTGCGCGCTCTGCTATCTGGCGGCCGGCATGTTGCTGCGGTTCCCGCCCATCGCGCGCGTCGTGTGATTCACTTCAGTCCGAAATAGGCCTTCTTCAGCGCCTGGTCGCCTTCCATGTCCTTCACGCTTCCCGAGAAGCGGATACGACCGCCTTCCAGAACGTAGACCCGGCTGGCGATGTCCAGAAAGCCGATGTTCTGCTCGGCGATCAGCAGCGACAGGCCGCGCCCGCGCAAGCCCCCCAGCGTACGCACGACCTCTCCGACGAACAACGGCGACAGGCCGGCCGAAGGTTCGTCCATGACGAGCAGTCGCGGATCGGCGGCGAGCGCCTTGGCGATGCCGAGCATCTTGCGTTGGCCGCCCGACAGAGACGAGGCGAGATCGGCGCGCTTTTCGCGCAGAACGGGGAAAAGCCCGTACATTTCCTGCGCTTTTTCGCGCGCAGCATTTGTCGACAGACGCTGCGCGCCGATGCGTATGTTCTCCTCGATGGTGAGATCGGGAAACACGCCGAGTTCCGACATGTAGGCGATGCCGCGCCGCATCCTCCGGTCGGCGCGCAGATGCGCGATGTCGTCGCCCGAAAAGGAAATCGCGCCGCCGCTGACAGGCAGGAGTCCGACGATGGTCTTCAGGAACGTCGTCTTGCCCGCGCCGTTGGCGCCGAGCAGCAGCACGGTCTCGCCGGCCGATACGTCGACATCGACGCCCCAAAGCACCTGCATGCGGCCGTAGCGCGCCTCGACGCCGCGCGTGGCGAGAAGCGGGGCCGCGCTGTCGCGCGCCGGAATGCGCGCCGCGTCAGTGGCCATGGCCGCCTCCGAGGAAGACTTCGATCACCTGCTTGTCCTGCACCGCTTCGGCGAGTTTGCCGCCGAAGATTTCCTTGCCGGCGTTCATCACCACGACGCGATCGGTCACCTGCTCGATGAAGCCCATCAGATGCTCGACGACGATGATCGACATGCCCGCGCGCGCCAGTTCCTTCAGCTTGCCGGCGACCCAGTCGAGTTCGCTCGGATTGAGGCCGGCGGCGAGTTCGTCGACGAGCAGGAGCTTCGGCCCCGTCGCCAGCGCGCGCGCCAGGTCGAGCGTCTTCTGCTGTGCGCTGTTGAGTTCGGCGGCACGTCGCTCCGCGACCGCGTCCAGATTGAGAGAGGCCAGCAGATCGCGCGCATCGACCGCGCCATCCGGATTGCGACCGTAGGCGATCGCCACCTCGACGTTCTCGCGCGCGGTGAGCTGCATGAAGGGCTTCGGCACCTGGAACGTGCGATTGACGCCGCGATGCACGAGCTTGTGCGGCGCGAGCCCCGCAATCTCTTCGCCGAAGAATTTCACGGAGCCGGATTCCGGCGCATAGAGCCCCGAGATCACGTTGATGCAGGTCGTCTTGCCGGAGCCGTTCGGCCCGACGAGGCCGAGGATCTCGCCCTTCGCCACATGCAGCGACAGGCCGTCGAGTGCGCGGAAACCGAAGAAAATCTTCGTCAGATCCGACAGGTCGAGGATTGCGTCAGGGGACATCGTAGCCCCTCCGCCTGACCAGCGAGATCAGGCCCTGCGGCAGGAACAGCACGAGCAGCATGATCAGCGCGCCGTAGATCAGCTGGAAATATTGCGGCGTCGAGAAGCCGATGAAATTGTAGACGCCGTAGAGGATGATGACGCCGACGATCGGACCGGTGATGGTAGAGACGCCGCCGAACAGGGCGAAGACGATGGCGAAGATCGAATAATCGGCGCTGAACACCGTGTCCGGATAGAAGACCGAGACATACCAGGCGAAGACGCCGCCGGCGAAGCCCGCGATGACCGCCGACACGAGCCACGCGACGGCGCGCACCCGCGGCACGTCGACGCCGGCCTGCGCCGCGCTGACGGGATCCTCGCGTACGGCCTGCAGCGCGAGGCCGAACCGCGAATTGCGCAGCCACACCACGACGAGCATCGCGCAGGCCATCACGACGATTGCTAGCGCATAGGCGAGCCGCGGATTGAAGATGCCGCTGAGCGATACGCCGTAGGGGCCGCGCGTGATCGGCTCGAGGTTGGGGTTCGAGACGAAATGCAGGACCGCGAGCGAGGCCGCCAGATTGGCGATGGAGAAATAGGCGCCCGACAGTTTCAGCAGCGGCGTCAGAAGCAGGCCGAGCAGCAGCGCCGCGACGCCGGCCGCCAGCAGCGCCAGCATCGGCGGCGCCTGCAGGTGCATGACCATGAGCGAGAAGCCGTAGGCGCCGGCGCCGAAGAAGCCGACGTAGCCGAACGGCAGGTAGCCGGTGAAGCCGTAGATGACGTTGACGCCCTGCGCCAGCGTCAGGAACAGCACGAAATTGAACAGCAGAAGCTGGTTGTTGTAGAGGCCGGGCAGGATCGCGAAGGCGATGACGACCGGCGCGACGATGAACAGGATATGCTGGACGTATCTAGGCAAGGCGCACCCGCCTTCCGAGCAGGCCGCTCGGCCGCGCCAGCAGGATCGCGATCAGGAGGAGATACGGCAGCAGGTTCGCCCAGCTCGAAAGGTAGGTCTGCACCAGCATGTAGGACACGCCGTAGATCAGGCCGCCGAGCACGGTGCCGAGCGGATTGCCGAGCGAGCCCATGACGATCACCGCGAAGGAAACGACAGTCGAATCGACGCCCATCGCCGGGGTGATCGACCCCAGCATGAAGGGCGCGAACACGCCGCCGACCGCCGCGAGACCGATGCCGACGCCGAAGGCGATCGCCGAGACGCGATGCACGTCGATGCCGGTCGCCAGCGCCTCGTCGCGGCGCGACATGACGGCGCGCGTCAGGTAGCCGGTGCGCGTGCGATAGAGATAGAGATAGACGAGCGCCACCGAGACGAGGCTCGCCACGCCCGACACGATCCATGCTGACGGAAAGCTCTGGCCCAGGATTTCGACCGGCCCGCTTTCGATCTCGTCGCCGGTCATCCTGCCGAAGGCGTCGCGCAGCGCCCGGCCGAGTTCGCCGCCGGGAATGGATTGTTCCGATGTGCCGAAGGCGATGGTCGCCAGCGCCTCGACCACCTGGCTGAAGCCGAAGAACAGGATGATCGACAGCATCTCCGGATCGCGCGCCGCCAGCAGGCGCGGCACCAGCGCGTAGTAGAGCGGCAGCCCGATGACGAAGAACAGGACGAAGGCGACGGGAATTGCGAAGACCGGGTCGATGCCGAACAGCGTGTAGAGCCAGAACGCGCAATAGGCGCCCAGCATGAGGAAGTCGCCGTGCGCGAGATTGACGATGCGCATGACGCCGAAGACGAGATTGAGGCCGAGTCCGACCAGGCTGAAATACAGCCCGAACAGCAGGCCCGAGAGGATCGAGTAGATCAGCATCGGCGCGCGCCGCGCCTCGGTCGTCTGCTTCCCCTCACGGCCGCGGATAGACCGCTTTGCCCATCGGGCCGTCCTTGCCGTAGATCACCTGGAATTTCAGATGTCCATGGTCGTCGGGCACGAGTTGTCCGAGCGGCGTGAGTTCGCCGATCTGTCCGCCGAGTTCGTCGAGTTCGAATGGTCCGTCGAGTGTGTTGAGTTTGCCGGATTGCGCAAATACCGCGCGTCGCAATTCGGTCTGCTCCATGCTCGCCATTTCCGACAGCGACTTCTCGAGCACGAGGCCGGTCGTGTAGCCGGCGATCGAATTGAAGCCGAACTCGACCTTGCCGTCCGGATATTTCTTCTTCCACGCGTCGCGGAACTCCGGCAGCGTCATGCCGAAGTTCGGCTTGTATTCCAGCTCTGCCGAGGTGACGTAGGTCATCACATATTGCAGGCCTTTATTGCCGACGTTCTTCTCCAGCAATTCGGTCTCGATGCCGGGATAGATGCAGAACAGGCCTTTGAACTTCACACCCGAGTCGAGCAGGTTGCGCAGGAAGGCGATGTCGTTCGGCGCATAGCCGAAATGCAGCACCATGTCCGGATTGCTGGCTTTGATGTTGTTGATGAGCACCGTGTAGTTCGTGGTCTCCGTCGGCACGCCCTGGTCGAACACGATCTCGATCGGCGCGCCCGAGTCCTTGATGAACTTGCGCGCGGCGTTCGCCTGGGTGCCGGTGAATTCGTTGGTCGAATAGAGGATGGCGACGCGCTTTATCCCGACCTTCGGCCCCTCTTGCGACACCCAGTCGGCGACCGGCTTCGGCCAGATCGTCGAGACGGGATCGGCCATCAGCGCGATCCACGGATTGTCCTTGGAGAAGAAGGCAGCGCCCGTGCCCGTCTGGTCGATCAGGAACATCTTGTTGTCGCGGGCGATCGGCACGGCGACGGACGTCAGCACCGAACCGGAATCGGCGACGAGTATGTCGACCTTGTCCTGCGTGATGAGCTGGTTGTAGAGCGTCGCGGCGGTCGCCGTATTGCTCTGGTCGTCGTAGGCGACGAGCTTGATCGGCACCTTCTTGTTCGCGGCCTTCACGAACACGCCGCCGTCGGCGTTCTTCTGGTCGATCCAAAGCTTCAGGCCGTAGTGAACAGGCATGGAAATCGAAGCGTAGCGGCCGGCCGAGGCATAGAGCGTGCCGATTTTCACTTCAGCCGGCGCATCGGCCGCGTTGGTCGCACTTCCCGCCCCCAGCGTGACCGACGCAATCATTCCGAGCGTCGCAAGCGCGCGTTTCATGCAAAACCTCCCTGATCTTTTGCCGGGAGGCTATCGGCCGGCTTGATGGAAGGCAAGGAAGATCAGGACGCTGCGTCAGCAGACCGCGCCCCTCGCATCACCCGCCGTAGATCGTCTTGTACTGGTCGCGCAGCAGGTTCTTCTGGACCTTGCCCATCGTGTTGCGCGGCAGGTCGTCGACGAAGAAGATCTTCTTCGGCTGCTTGAACTTGGCCAGCTTGCCTTCGAGCGCGCCCGCGATGTCCTTCTCGCTGAGGCTCGCGCCCTTCGCGCGCACGACCACGGCCGTCACGCCTTCGCCGAAATCGGGATGCGGCACGCCGATGACGGCGCTTTCGATGACGCCCGGCATACCGTCGATCTCGGTCTCGATTTCTTTAGGATAGACGTTGAAGCCGCCCGTTATGACGAGATCCTTGCCGCGTCCGACGATATGCACGTAGTCGCGCTTGTCGATCATGCCGAGATCGCCGGTGATGAAGAAACCGTCGGGCCGGAATTCCGACTTGGTCTTCTCAGGCATCCGCCAGTAGCCCTTGAACACGTTAGGTCCCTTCACCTCGATCATGCCGATCTCGCCTTTGGCGAGATGCGCGCCCGTATCGGGATCGGCGATGCGCAGCGACACGCCGGGCAGCGGAAAGCCGACCGTGCCGGCGACGCGATCGCCCTCATAGGGATTGGAGGTGATCATGTTGGTCTCTGTCATGCCGTAGCGTTCGAGAATGGCGTGACCTGTTTTGCCGCTCCATTCCCGATGCGTTTCGGCGAGCAGCGGCGCCGAACCCGAGATGAAGAGGCGCATGTGCGCGGTTACGTCCTTCGTCAGGCCCTTGTGCTGGAGGAGCCGCGTATAGAAGGTCGGCACGCCCATCATGGAGGTGGCGCGCGGCATGTAGGACATGACCTGGTCGGCGTCGAATTTCGGCAGGAAGATCATCGTTCCGCCAGCCATCAGCAGCGTGTTGATCGCCACGAACAGGCCGTGCGTGTGGTAGATCGGCAGCGCGTGGATCAGCACGTCCCTGTCGGTGAACCGCCAGCATTCGACCAGCGCGCGCGCATTGGACGCGAGATTCTCCTGCGTGATCATCGCGCCCTTGGAGCGTCCAGTCGTGCCGGACGTGTAGAGGATCGCGGCGAGATCGTCGGGGCCGCGTTCGACATCGACGAATGCGCCCGGCATCGCGGCGGCCCTGTCGGTCAGGCTTCCCTTGCCGTCCGGTCCCAGCGTCTCGACATGCGAAACCTTCGCGGCTGCCGCGGCGCCGGCCAGCGCCTCTTTTTTTGCAGGGTCGCACACAAAGACGGTGGGTTCGGCGTCGGTCAGGAAATATTCGATCTCGGCCGGCGTGTAGGCGGTATTCAGCGGCAGGAAGGCCGCGCCGCAGCGTGCGCAGCCGAGGTAGAGCAGGACGGCGGCCAGCGACTTCTCGACCTGCACGGCCACGCGGTCGCCAGGCCTTACGCCCAGCGCCACGAGCGCGCCGGCCATCCGGGCGGCGCCTACGTCGACGTCGGCATAACTGTGCTTCGCCCCGTCCTGAGTCTCGAAGGCGACCCTGGAGCGATCCGCCGGAAAACGCGAGGAGAGTTCATTATAGAGATGCGCGGGCATGGGGCGTTCGACCTTCCCTAGGACGTTTTCAGCCCTTTAGCGCAGGAAGCGGGCGAGGGGAAATCGTCGCGCCGGGCTCGACTTCGCCCGGGGGCGGCGCGCTAGCCCTGCGCAAATCCCGGCGCGGGTATGCCGAAGATCGCGCGCTCGCCCTTGATTAGCCGTTTCACCGCGCCGGACGCGGCGACCTCGTTCTGGTTCACGAAGGCTTCGTGGTTCTTCTCGATGTCGTCGAGGTCGTAGAGGTAGTTGACCATCACGCCGGCCGATTCCTTCAGGCCCTTCTTCGACAGATCGCCCATGAAATTGATGCGTTCGAGCCGCGCGCCGTTGCCGAGGTGGAAGCGCGCCACGGAATCGACGACGCGCCCGTCCGGCGTGCGCGCCTTGAGGAAATAGTGAGCCGCCAGCGGCTCGACGATCTTGCGCAGACGTTCGGTCGCCTCCGGCTCCCTCGTCCATGCAGGATCGTCCACTCCAGCGATCTGCGCCCGCGCATCCTGGTCGATCGGCGCGTCCTCGGCCTTGGCGAGCCACGACCGGAAATTCGGAACGGGCGACAGCGTCACGAACGTCTCGATGCGCGGCAATTCGCGCCGCAATTCCTCGACCACCTGCTTGATGAGGAAATTGCCGAACGACACGCCGGCGAGGCCCTTCTGGCAATTGGAGATCGAGTAGAAGACGGCGGTGCGCGCCCGCTCCGGCGAAACGGGAATGCGTTCGGAGGCGAGCAGCGGCGCGATGGCCGAAGGAATCTGGTCGGCGAGGGCCACCTCGACGAAGATCAGCGGTTCGTCGACCAGCGCCGGATGAAAGAAGGCGTAGCAACGCCGGTCGACCGGATCGATGCGTCGACGCAGGTCGTTCCAGTCGTGGATCTCGTGCACCGCCTCGTAGCGGATGATGCGTTCCAGAATGCTGGCCGGCGTCGACCAGTCGATGCGCCGCAGGACGAGGAAGCCGCGATTGAACCAGGACCCGAACAGATGCTGGAAATCCGCGTCCACCTGCGCCAGCGCGCGGTTCTTGCGCAATTCCTTCAGGAGATCGGCGCGCATCTCGACCAGCGCCGCCGTGCCGCCCGGCGCGCGGTTGAGGCGTCGGAACAATTCGAGCCGACGCGGCTCGGACGCGTAATGGATGGCGGCCGCGCCGGAATCGGTCGGGTTGGCGCGCCATTTCTCGAGGGCGCTCGCAAGCTTTTCCTGATCGGGTCCGAACAGGTCGGCGAGCGCGGCAAAAAACGAGGCGCGGCCGACATCGTCCAGCAGCCTGTAGCGCGCCAGCGTCTCGGCGGCGATGGCCACGCCGGACGCTTCGCCGCGTCCCGACACCAGCGCCTTGCACAATTCGACGAGGCTCGCCGAACCGCCCGCCCCGTCCGACGGAAAGCCCTTGAGGCGGAGGATCGTGCGCCCGCGCTCGGAGATCGTGTTGAGGAGGTCGGAAAAGAATGCGCCGTTCATGCCGCCATCATATAGGCGATTGCGGCAATCCGGCGAATAGGCTGCCGGCGAACGATCGTATGACGAAATTAACGCGCCTTATTCGCTCGACAGGATCGCGTTGCGCACCAGCGGATAGATTTGCGCGTCCCACTTCTTGCCGGCGAACACGCCGTAATGGCCGACGCCGGCCTGCAGGTGATGGCGCTTGCGGTATGGTCGCAGATTGGGCGTCAGATCGTGCGCGGCCAGGGTCTGGCCGACCGAGCAGATGTCGTCGCGCTCGCCTTCGACCGTCAGAAGCGTCGTCTTGCGAATGGCTTTCGGGTTTACGGTGCGCCCTTCGAATGTCAGCTCGCCCTTGGCCAGCGCGTAGTCCTGGAACACGAGCTTGACAGTTTCGATGTAGAATTCAGCGGTCAGGTCGAGCACGGCGAAATATTCGTCGTAGAAGGTCTTCGCCGCGTTCGCCTTCTCGTACTCGCCGGCCGCCAGATTGTTGTAGAGCTCGACATGCGCCTTCACATGCCGGTCCATGTTCATGGTCATGAAGGCGGTGAGTTGCATGAAGCCCGGATAGACGCGCCGACCGCCGCCCTTGAAGCGGCGCGGCACGGTGGCCAGCAGATTGTTCTCGAACCACGAGATCGGCCGCGTCGTCGCCAGTTCGTTGACCTTGGTTGGGTTGAGACGGCAGTCGATCGGACCCGCCATCAGCGTCAGGCTGCGCGGCGTGCAGGGATTGTCGTCCTCGGACATGATCGCGGTCGCGGCCAGCGCCTGCACGCAGGGCTGACAGACGGCGACGATATGTGCGCCGGGCCCCAGCTTCTCCATGAAGAGGATGAGGTGCCGCATGTAGCCGTCCATGCCGAACGACCCGTCCGACAGGGGCACGTCGCGGGCGTTGTGCCAGTCGGTGATGTAGACGTCGTTGTCAGGCAGCAGCGTCTGGACCGTCGACCGCAGCAGGGTTGCGAAATGGCCTGACAGGGGAGCCACGACGAGAACCCGCGGCTGGGCGATGTCGACGTCCTTCTTGAACCGCAGCAGCGAACCGAACGGCGTCGAAAACGTGACCTCCTCGGTCACAGCCACGTCACGATTGCCGACTTTAACGGACGTGATGCCGTAGGGAGGTCGATGATGGGTCAGGCGCGCCCGCGATATCATCTCGTAGGCGGCGGCCATGTTGCCGACGAAGGGCATTCCCGACTTGCCGAGCCAGGAATTCTCGATGGCGTCGAGCGCCGAACGGGCGAAGACCCGGAAGCGGTCCATCATGTCGTCCTGCGCTTGATACGCGTAATAGAGCATCTGCCCCAAACCCTGGCGCCTTTCTCCGGCCGCACGTTGCGGCGCACTGGCATGCTGCCATGCTAAGTTTACGCAATGCAACATGCGATTCGACTTTCGACGGGGAAATGCTTGTGATTTGGAACAATGCAGGAAACAGGCGGTGAAGACACAACACTTGCCTCAGGTTGAGGCGGTTTGCGCCTCTTTCGTTCAACGGCCGGCGGTCCGGCCGGTTCCGCAGCGCAAAATCGCGTGCTAGCCTTGCGGGAATGGGGAGAAGACAATGCCTAAGGGCGTTCTGACGATTTCGAGCCGTAACTATTCGTCCTGGTCGCTGCGCGGCTGGCTGATCTGCAAGGGCGCGGGCATCGATTTCGAGGTAAAGACCCTGACGGCGGACGATCCGAGCGCCCGTGCGGAGCTCCTTCACCTTTCTCCGTCCTTCCTCGTGCCGAAACTGGAATATGACGGCGTCGAGGTCTGGGACGTGCTGGCTATCGCTGAATTTCTCAATGAAATCAAACCGAAAGCCAAATTGTTGCCGGCCGACCGGGCGACCCGCGCCCATTGCCGGGCCGTTTCCGGCGAAATGCACCAGGGCTTCGTCAACCTGCGCTCGGCCCTGCCCATGAACATCAAGGGCCATTATCCGGGCTTCAAGGTCTGGGCCGGCGCCCAGACGGACATCGACCGGGTCGTTTCCATCTGGCGCGGCTGTTTCGCCGCCTATGGCGGACCGTTCCTGTTTGGCGAGACGCCCTCTCTGGCCGACGCCATGTACGCCCCGGTCTGCTCGCGCTTCAAATCCTACGACGTGAAGCTCGACGCCGAATGCGCCGCCTATCGCGACAAGATGCTGGGCTCCCGCTCCATGCAGGAATGGACGGCGGCCGCGATGGACGAACCCGAGGAACTGGAAGAACTCGACGTCGAGTTCTAGGCGGCTACTCCTGTCGCGAAAAACGGTCTAAGGCGGGCGAACAGGGAGTTCGCCCATGCCTTCGCATCCTTCACATAACGAACTGGCCGCCGCGGCCGGTAGCCTTCTTGACCGCCTGCGCGAAACGCGGCCGCTGGTCCAGGCCGTGACCAACTACGTCTCGATGGATGTGGCCGCCAACGTCCTGCTAGCGGTCGGCGCCTCGCCGGCCATGGTCCACGCGCCCGAGGAGGTCGAGGAATTCGTCTCCTTCTCCGGCGCGCTGGTCGTCAATATCGGCACTCTCTCCGCGCCCTGGGTCGAAGGCATGGAAAAGGCCGCCGCCGCCGACAGGTTAGGCAAGCCGTGGACGCTGGATCCGGTCGGCGTCGGCGCGACGCGCTTCCGCAACGAGACGACGGAAAAGCTGCTGAAGCACAGGCCGGCCATCATCCGCGGCAATGCCTCGGAAATCCTGGCCGTCGCCCGCATCGCCGGCGTCGATGTCGAGGCCGCGAGCCCCAAGGGCGTCGACAGCGCGCACGAGACGGCCGCCGCCCGCGGCGCGGCCGAAGCGCTGGCGCGCACGCTCTCCTGCACGGTCGCCGCGACCGGCGCGGTCGACCTCGTGACCGACGGGGCGCGCACGCGCCTGCTCGCCAACGGCTCGCCTGTCATGGCGCAGGTGACGGCGCTCGGCTGCGCCTTGTCCGGCGTGGTCGCCGGATTTTCGGCATTGGGCGAAGACCGCTTCGAAACGACCGCGGCGGCGGTCGCCGTCTATGGCGTCGCCGGCGAGATGGCGCAGGAAGTCTCGAAGCGCCCGGGTTCTTTCCGCGTCGCTTTTCTCGATGCGCTCGACGCCGTGAACGGCGAGGATATCGCGCGTCGGCTCAAGGTCGCCTGATGCGCCTTGCGGCCGAATCATTGCGGCTGTGCCTCGTCACCGACCGCGACCTGTCGCGCGGCCGCCCGACGCTGGACATTGTCGGCGCTGCGGTGCGCGGCGGCGCGACCATGGTGCAATTGCGCGAGAAGAACGCCACGACCCGCGCATTCCTGGAGGAAGCGCGGGCGCTGAAGGAATTTCTCGCGCCGTTCGGCGTGCCCCTGGCGATCAACGACCGTCTCGACATCGCGCTCGCTGTCGGCGCCGACATCCTGCATGTCGGGCAGAGCGACATGCATGTCGACGACGTGCGGCGCATCGCCGGCGACAGGCTTGCGGTTGGACTGTCAATCACCTGCGAGGCCGACATGCTGCGCGCCGACGCGCGCGCCGCCGATTATCTCGGCGTCGGGCCGGTCTATGCGCAGCAGACCAAGCCGGACGCGACGCCGCCGCTCGGCATCGAGGGATTTCGCGCGCTGATGCAACACGCGACGAAGCCCGTCGTCGCCATCGGCGGGCTCAATGCCGGCAACAGCGCGCCGGTGCTCGCGGCCGGCGCGGCCGGACTGGCGGTGGTTTCGGCGATCGTCGCGGCGGACGATGTAGAGAAGGCGGCAATGGAGCTTGCGGACCTGTGGCTGGCGGATCGACGTTAGCCGGAGTTCGAAGTCTTCATTTCACCGCTTCGAGAATCAGGACGACCAAGCCCACAACCGCTCCACATGCCGACCACCCGCCGATGACGGCGGCGAAACGCACGAAGAAATCGGCAAGCGGCGAATCGAGCGGGGCGCGTCGCGAAAGATATGTCGAGATCGCGAGCACAAAGAGGATCGCGATCGCCGGCCCCAGCCAGATGCCGATCGCCATGCCGCGAAAGATCGCCTCCCGGTCCGGGGTCGGCATGAGCGCAATGCTGAGCAGGCCGCCGAACGGGACGAGCGGCAGTCCTGCGAGGACGCCGCGTGCGCCATCGGAAACGTGCTGAGAAAAAAACAGAAGCGCGACGATGCCGCAGACGAACAGCGCGATCTTGAAACAGTTGGCCGCGATGGTGCGAAGCGCGGATTGCAGGAAACCGTCGGCATGCGCGGCATCGTGCGTCCCGCCGCCTGTCGCGAAGGTCGCGGCAATCCAGACGGCGAGCGCCCCCGCGACGACGGCCGCCGCCGCATATGGAATCTGCCGCGAAGCCGGGACCCCGTCGCGGACGGTCTTCGTCGTGACGATCAGGCACCAGGCGACGACGGTCGGAACGAGCAGGAGCCAGCCTGGCCACGGGCCGGGCATGAAGGGGTCCAGTCGCAGGAAGGCATTGATATAGGCCGCGCAAAGGCCGCCGTTGACCACGGGCATGAACAGCATGCTGCGCGCCATGCCCGGAATGCTGCCACGCTCAGCATAGAGGAAACCGAGGCCGTTCAGCGCCGGGAAGGTCAGCATCAGCCCTGCGGCGTTCGGATGCGGCGCGGCGAGGGCCAGGATGGCGATGTAGACCGAAGTTCCGAGCAGGATGCGCAGGATAATTCGGTGCGTGTCCCGCAAGAGCATGAAACTTCCCGTCTCGCGGAGCTAGAAGCCAGCCGCCGCCGTTCCTCTCTGCCGCGTATCGCTCGCGCCCGTCAGCAGCCCGCCCGTCGCCTGGATCGTCGCGACGGAGCCCATCGTCCCGCCGGTCACGACGTTCTGGCCCTTGTCGCGCAGGAGGCGCGCGGTATCGGGCGACAGGCCGCGCTCGACCAGCAGCACGTCCGGCAGCCATTGGTGATGGAAGCGCGGCGCCTCCATGGCTTCCGCCGCATTCAATCCGTGGTCGATCATGCCGGAAATCTGTTCTAGCACGGTCGTGATGATGCGCGGGCCGCCCGGCGAGCCGGTGACGATCTCGATCCTGCCGTCCTTCATCACGAAGGTCGGGGTCATCGACGACAAGGGACGCTTGCGCGGGCCGGGCGCATTGGCCTTGCCGCCGACGAGGCCGAAGGCGTTCGGCGCGCCGGGCTTGGCGGCGAAATCGTCGAGTTCGTTGTTGAGCAGCACGCCCGTGCCTTCCGCGACGAGGCCAAGCCCGTAGGAGAAATTCAGCGTGTAGGTATTGGCGACCGCATTGCCCTCCGCATCCATGACAGAGAAATGCGTGGTCTGGTCGCCTTCGAACGGGGCCGGATCGGCCTTGCGGATTTCTGCGGAGGGCCGCGCGCGATCGAGTGAAATCTCGGACGCCAGCTTCTCCGCGTATTTCTTCGAGATCAGCCCGGCGAGCGGGATCTTCACGAAGTCGGGATCGGCCAGCCATTCCGCGCGATCGGCGAAGGCGAGCTTCATGGCTTCCGTCATCACGTGGATGGTGGCGGCCGTCTGCGGTCCCGTCTCGCGGATCGGGAATCGCTCCATGATGTTGAGCAATTCGATCAGGTGAACGCCGCCCGACGAGGGCGGCGGCATCGAGACGATGTCGTGGCCCCGATAGGTCCCGCGCACGACGGGCCGCTCGACCGGCGTGAAGGTCTTCAGGTCCTCGATCGTCATGCGGCCGCCCGTCGCCTGCGTCGCCGCAGCGATTTTCTCGGCCGTCTCGCCCTCGTAGAAACCCTTGGGGCCGCTCGTTGCGATTCGTTCGAGCGTCGCGGCGAGGTCGGTCTGCGCCAGTCTTTCGCCGCGCCCCCATACCTGCCCGTCCGGCCGGAAGAAGATTTTCCGGCTCGACTCCCAGCGCCCCAGCCGTCGCGCGGCGGCCGGAAGCGAATCGGCCAGATCGTCCGAGACTTCGAGGCCTTCGCGGGCCAGCCGGATCGCCGGCTGCAGCACGTCCGAGAGCGTGAATTTCCCCGATCCCCATTTGGCGAGCGCATGGGAGAGGCCCGCCACCGTGCCGGGAACGCCGATGCCGAGGCCGGAGTCGCGCGATTTCGCGGGATCGGCGTCGCCGGCGGCGTTCAGGAACATGTCGGCCGTCGCCGCCGCCGGAGCGACCTCGCGATAATCGAGGGCGATCTGCCGGCCTTCCCTGGCCAGATGCACCAGCATGAAACCGCCGCCGCCGAGGTTTCCCGCCCGGGGCAGGGTGACGGCCAGCGCGAATCCTGTCGCCACCGCCGCATCGATGGCGTTGCCGCCCCGCTTCATGAAATCGAGGCCGATCCGGGCGGCCTGCGCCTCCTGCGCCACGACCATGCCGTTACGGGCGAGGACCGGCAGGACGCGGGAAGAGCCGGCGATGATCGGCGGGCCGTCGTCCGCCCGCCCCGGAACCGGCCAGAACGCGAAGCCCGCCGCCAGACCCGCGAAAGCGAGGGTCCGGACAAGTCCCTTCGTTTGCAAATCCTTTGTCATTTGGGGCGCATCCTCCGGCGGTCCGACGGAACCATAGATGCTGCCGCTACCAACAGCCAAAGGCGCAGGGCGATGAGCGAGCCCGCCGCCGACCTGTTCGCCGCCGCCCGCGCGGCGCGCGCGCATGCATATGCGCCCTATTCCGGATTCGCCGTCGGCGCGGCCGTGCGCGGCGCGTCGGGCCGGGTCTATGCCGGCTGCAACGTCGAGAACGCAGCCTATCCCGCCGGGACCTGCGCCGAGGCCGGCGCCATCGCCGCCGCCGTCGCGGCCGGCGAGAGGAGGATCGTCGAGGCGCTCGTCACGGCCGATTCGGATGAGCCGGTCACCCCGTGCGGCGCCTGTCGACAGCGCCTGCGCGAATTCGCCAGCGACGATTCGCCCGTCCATTCCGCCGGCGCCGCCGGCGTCGTCGCGACATTTCATCTCGGAGACCTGCTGCCGCGCTCGTTCGGGCCACAGCACCTGCCGAACGCCATACGAGAGATCGACCCATGACCGAAGCCGTCGACCAGGCGACAGAAATCATCAATTCGCGCGGCGTCATGTCCGTCGATCTCGCCATCGTGCTCGGCGAGGGACTGGGCGGCGTCGTGGACGGGCTCGAAAACCCGATCGTCATTCCCTATGCCGACCTTCCGGGCTTCCCTGACGGCCTTTCCGACCCCGACGGATGTCTGGTGGTCGCCGACCAGGAGGGGGTGAAGGTCGCCTACATGCGGGGCCGCGCCGAATTCCACCGCAACGCCGACGCCGCCGCCATGGCGGCGCCGATCGAGACGCTCGCCATGCTCGGCGCGCAGAACCTGGTTGTGACCGGCGGCGTCGGCTCCGTGCGCGCCGACATGCATCCCGGCAACCTCGTGGTCATTACCGACCACATCAATTTTGGCGGCATCAACCCGCTGATCGGCATGTCGGCGGACGGCGGCCTCGTGTCGCTGAACGACGCCTATGATCCGAAACTGTTTCGACGCCTCAAGCGCGCGACGCTGCATTGCGGCGTGCAGACGCACGAAGGCGTGATGATGTGGTTCTCCGGACCGACGTTCGAGACGCCGGCCGAGATCAAGATGTCGCGCACGCTGGGCGCCGATGTCGTCACCATGTCGATGGTGCCGGAAGTGATCCTGGCGCGCAGGCTGGGAATCAACGTCGCAGCCGTCGGCGCCGTCACCTATTACGGCGCGGGCTTCAGCGGCGGCGCGCCGAGTTCCTCCACCACGCTCAAGCAGGCGCAGGCGGCCGTCATCGGCATGCGACGGCTCTTGCGCGCGCTTCCGAAGACGCGCGAAATGGCCGGGCCGTAAGCCGGCGCCATAACGTGGAACCCGGGCCTAGATGTCGCATCCGCTGCCGCAGGAGATCGTCCGTCGTAAACGCGATGGCGAAACGCTCGACGCGCGCGAGATCGGCTGGTTTGTCGAGGGCCTGAGCAACGGTGCGATATCCGATGCGCAGGTCGCAGCCTTCGCCATGGCGGTGTTCTTTCGCGGCATGGATGCGCGGGAGGCCGCCGATCTGACGGACGCCATGGCGCGCTCCGGGCGCAGGCTCGACTGGCGCCCCTTGTCGCTGCCCGGCCCGGTGCTGGACAAGCATTCGACCGGCGGCATCGGAGATCATGTCAGCCTGGCGCTGGCGCCGCTCGTCGCCGCCTGCGGCGGCTTCGTGCCGATGATCGCGGGTCGCGGCCTCGGGCATACCGGCGGCACGGTGGACAAGCTCGAGGCCATTCCCGGCTACAGGACCGATCCCGACTTCGCAGCTTTCCAGCGGGCCGTGCGCGAGACGGGCTGCGCCATCGTCGGCCAGAGCGCCGAACTCGCGCCCGCCGATCGACGCCTTTATGCGATCCGCGACGTGACGGCGACGGTCGAATCCATTCCGCTCATCACCGCGTCGATCCTGTCGAAGAAACTCGCCGCCGGGCTCGATGCGCTGGTCATGGACGTGAAGACCGGCAGCGGCGCGCTCATGCCGCCGCTCCCTCAATCGCGCGCACTTGCCCGATTGCTCGTCGACACCGGGACCGCCGCCGGATTGCCGACGCGCGCGCTCATCACCGACATGGACCAGCCGCTCGCCGATTGCGCCGGCAACGCTGTCGAGGTGCGCGACGCCATCGAATTCCTGAAGGGCTCGCATCGCAACGCGCGGCTGCGCGAAGTCACCGTCGCACTGGCCGCTGAAATGCTGCAGCAGGGCGGCCTTGCGACGGATTCGGCCGGGGCTTCGCAAAGGATAGAAAACGCGCTGGCGAGCGGCGCCGCCGCCGAGCGGTTCGCGAAAATGGTCGCGGCGCTCGGCGGTCCCGCCGATCTCCTCGAAGAACCCGAGCGCCACCTGCCTGTCGCGCCTGTCGTGCTGGACATACATGCGCCGAGGCCCGGCTTCGTCGCGCGCGTCGATTGCCGCGCGCTCGGCATGGCGGTTGTCTCGCTCGGCGGCGGCCGCGCCGCGCCGGGAGAGCGGATCGATCCCGCGGTCGGCCTGACCGGTCTGGCGGGCGTCGGCGCCGAGGCCCGCGCTGCGCCGCTCGCGCGCGTCCACGCCCGGGACCGCGATCATGCGGAAGCCGCCGCGCGTCGCATCCTCGACGCCTATACGATAGCGGATGAAGCGCCGCCGCCGCATCCGGCGATCGTCGAACGCCTCGACGCCTGAACTCAGATCGTCTTGTCGGCGGACGTGCAGAGGTCGGCGATGATGCAGCGTTCGCATTCCGGGCGGCGCGCCTTGCACACATAGCGGCCATGCAGGATCAGCCAGTGGTGCGCGTGCAGCATGAATTCCGGCGGGATGATCTTCAGGAGGCCGAGCTCGACTTCGAGCGGCGTCTTGCCGCGCGCAAGCGGAATGCGGTTGGACAGGCGAAACAGATGCGTGTCGACGGCGATGGTCGGCTCCCCGAACGCGATGTTGCGCACGACATTCGCCGTCTTGCGGCCGACGCCGGGCAGCGCCTCCAGTGACGCGGCGTCGCGCGGAACGACGCCGTTGTGCTGCTTCACCAGAATTTCCGACAGGGCGATGACGTTCTTCGCCTTGTTGCGAAACAGCCCGATCGTCTTGATGTGGTCGCGAACCCTGTCCTCGCCGAGCGCCAGCATCTTCTGCGGCGTGTCGGCGGCCGCAAACAGGGTGCGCGTCGCCTTGTTGACGCCCGCGTCCGTCGCCTGCGCCGACAGCACGACGGCGACGAGCAATGTGTAGGGGTTCACGTGCTCGAGTTCACCCTTCGGTTCGGGATCGGCGGCGCGAAACCGCGCGAAGACCTCGCGCACGGTCTCCGGGGCGGCGAATTTCCGGCTCGCGGCCCTGGCCGGCTTTTTCCGTGCGACGACTTGCTTCGGGGCGACGACGCCCTTTCTTCCTGCCATGGCCCTTTATAGATTTGTGGCCGTCGTCCAGCCAAGGCGCGCCCGCATGGCCGAACAATACGAACAGGCGATCTATTCGGTGCGGCTCAGGCCGCATCGCTCGCTCACCCGCGCCCAGGCGAAGATCGTCGTTGGGCTCGTGAGCCTGGCGCTCGCTGTCGCCACCCTGCCGTTCTTCCTCATGGGCGCCTGGCCGATCGCCGGATTCCTCGGGCTCGACGCGCTCGGCCTGTGGCTCGCCTTCGAGATTTCCTTCCGTTCGGCGCGCGCCTACGAGGACCTTCGGCTGACGCCGCTCGAACTGTTGCTCGCCAAGGTATCGCCGCGCGGCGCTTCCCGGGAATGGCGGTTCAATCCGCTCTGGGTGCGCATCGACCGCGCCGACCACGAGGAATTCGGCCTGCAGAAGCTGGCTCTGGTCTCGCACGGACGCGCCGTCGAATTCGCGAACTTCCTCGGGCCGGACCAGAAGGCCGAGGTGGCGCGCGATCTAAGCTTTGCACTTGCGCGCGCCCGGCGCGGCCCGGACCTGTCGTAGGAAACGGGTGGCGCGGGCCGGCCGGGGCGGGCAGTCTCGGCGCACGAGAGGAAGACCATGCTCCAGCGCGCCGCCATCGAAACCCTGCCGCAGCCCGCCCCGTCGGACGATTACGAGCGGGTCCGCGCCGCGATCGAATACATGACGCGGCGTTCCCGCGCGCAGCCCGAGGTCGAGGAGATCGCCGCCCATGTCGGCCTTTCGGCCTCGCATTTCCATCATCTGTTCAAGCGCTGGGCCGGGCTGACGCCCAAGGCTTTCCTGCAGGCGGTGACGCTCGATCATGCCCGCAGCCTGCTGCGCGACAGCGCCAGCGTTCTGGACGCGACCTACGAGGTCGGCCTGTCCGGTCCCGGTCGCCTGCACGATCTTTTCGTGGCGCACGAGGCGATGACGCCCGGCGACTACCGGCGCGGCGGCGAGGGCCTGACCCTGCGCTACGGCTTCGCGCCCTCGCCCTTCGGCGAGGCGATCGCCGTAATTGCGCCGAAGGGGCTGGCGGGCCTCGGCTGGGTGGACGGAGGCGACCGCGCCGCCGCGCTGGCCGACATGGTGCGGCGCTGGCCGAATGCGCAATTCGTCGAGGACGAGGCGGCGATCGCGCCCTACGTGCGCCGCGCCTTCGATCCAGCCGAATGGCGGGCCGACAGGCCGCTGCGACTCGTGCTCATCGGAACGGATTTCGAACTGCGCGTCTGGGAGACGCTGCTGTCTATCCCGCTCGGCCGCGCGACCACCTATTCGGACATCGCGCGAAAGCTCGGCAAGCCGCAGGCGGCGCGCGCCGTCGGCGCGGCTGTTGGCAAGAACCCGATCTCCTTCGTCGTCCCCTGCCATCGCGTTCTCGGCCGCTCCGGCGCCTTCACCGGCTACCATTGGGGCCTCGCGCGCAAGCAGGCGATCATCGGCTGGGAGGCCGGCAAGTCTTCCTGACAGACGCGCCCGATCAGCCCGCGATCAACGTCTTGACGACGGCGATAAGCGAACCGAAGACCAGCACGGCGCTCGCCAGCGCCTGGATGCCGAAACCGGGGCTGCGCTTTTCGGCGGCCTGCGCGTAGGTCGCGACATACATGATCCGGCCGATCACCCAGACGAGGCCGACCAGGGCGGCCCATTTGTCGCCGACATAGAAGGCGAACAGCCACAGCGACGGCAGAAAGATCGGCATCCATTCCATCATGTTCTGATGGGCGCGGAAGATGCGTTCGAAATCCGGATCGCCCGTCGTCGCCGGCGCCTTGATCTTGTATTTGCCGCGCGCCATGCCGACGCGAAGGCTCGCGCCGAAATAGACGAGGATCGCCAGAAGCGTGACGAGCGCGGTCAGATGCGGCATGAGCCCTCCAGAATCATTTTGCGTTCTTCCATTTCGTAAAACCCTCGGCGCGCAACCGGCAGGCGGGGCATTGCCCGCAGCCGTGGCCCCAGTCGTGCAGCGCGCCACGCTCGCCGAGATAGCAGGTGTGCGTATCGGCGACGATCGTGTCGACCAGCGCGGCGCCGCCGAGCCTTTCGGCGAGCGCCCATGTCTGCGCCTTGTCGATCCACATCAGCGGCGTCTCGAGCGCGAAGCGGGACTCCATGCCGATATTGAGCGCGACCTGCATCGCCTTGATCGCGTCGTCGCGGCAGTCGGGGTAACCGGAGAAATCCGTCTCGCACATGCCGCCGACGATGCGCGTCAGCCCGCGGCGGTAGGCGAGCGCCGCTGCGAAAGCGAGAAAGATGAGATTGCGGCCCGGCACGAACGTGTTCGGCAGGCCCTTCTCGTCGGCTTCGATCGCGATCTCGCGCGTCATCGCCGTGTCGGAAATCGCGCCGAGCGCGGAAAGATCGAGTGTGTGATCCTCGCCGAGCCGCGCGCGCCAGTCCGGCTTCAGCGCCGACAGTTTCTCTCGCAGCACGGCGCGCTGCCGCAATTCGATCGCATGGCGCTGGCCATAGTCGAAGCCGAGGGTCTCGACGCGGTCGTAGCGGTCGAGCGCCCAGGCGAGGCAGGTCGTCGAATCCTGACCGCCGGAAAAAAGGACGAGGGCGGCGTCTTCAGCCAACTTCGCCCCGCGCCCACGAGGCGATCAGGTGATGCGCGATGGCGAGTTTCGGCGGGCAGAAGAAGCCGTCGAGCTTTCCGTCCACCAGCTTCAGCGCTTCATCGCGCGTAAACCAGCGCGCGTCGTCGAGTTCGGTGACGTCGATGGTGATTTTCTCGTCCTCGGCTTCCGCCAGCGCGCCAATCATTAGCGAGCAGGGGAACGGCCAGGGCTGCGACGCCATGTAGGAAACGCGCCCGCAGGGAATGCCGGCTTCTTCCTTGATCTCGCGCCGCACGGCGTCCTCCAGCGTCTCGCCGCCTTCGACGAAACCGGCGAGCGCCGAATACATGCCCTTCGGAAAGCGCGGCTGGCGGCCGAGCAGGCATTTGTCGCCGGAGACCGCGAGCATGATGACGACCGGATCGGTGCGCGGGAAATGCTCGGCCTTGCAGGCGTCGCAGACGCGCTTCCAACCGGCCGAGGCCATCCACGTCGGCTGGCCGCAATTGGAACAGAAGCGGTGGCGCGAGTGCCAGTACATCAGGCTCTTGGCCTGCGCCAGGCGGCCGGCGACCTTTTCCGACACCATGCCCTGCATCAGGATCGAGCGGAGGTCCGTCCGCACTTCCGCTGTCTGGCCTTTTGGCGGCGGCTCGCCCTTGTAGATGCGCGACAGCTGTTCGCGCGAGGGCCCGAGATCCTGCGGCGTGTCCTCGAGCAGGACGGCGAACACGCCGCCGATCCCGTCATGGCCGAGAAAGGCTGTCTCGCGGGCGGCGCCCCTGGCCTCGGCCTCTCTCAGCGTGAACAGCGAGCGATAGCCCTCGCTGTCGCGCTCCAGCACGACATTGTCGCCGGCGAGCACCAGGAAGCGGGCCTCCGGATCGTTGCGCAGGGCCTCCACATGGGCCGCATCGTCGCGCTTGTCCGACTGCCGGTCGAGATCGTTGCCCGAATAGCCCGTCCGTGCCGAAAGCTCCTTGCGCGCCGCCATGTCTGTCCTTTCAGATTGTCCGACGGGACAATAGCGGGGCGAGAGGCCGGGCGCCACATGACGGCCCTGCACGGCGGGGTAAGATTGCGATCATGAGAATCAGCCTTGTCATTCTTGCAGTCCTCCTTGCGTTTGCGAGGCCAGCAGCCGCGCAATCCGGCGATCCGGAATTCGACGCTTTCGTCGCGTCCGCCTGGGCGCCGGCGCAGGCGGCCGGCGTCTCGCGCGACTCGTTTGCGCGCGCGACGGCCGGCCTTACGCCTGATCCCGCCATCCATGCGCGGCCCGCGAAGCAGGGCGAGTTCTCGCTGCCGGTCCACGATTATCTCGCGCAGGTCATCACGCCGGCGCGCGTCTCGCTCGGCCGCCAGAAGGCGGCGGGACTGGCTTCGCAACTCGCGCAGATCGAGAGCCGGTTCGGCGTGCCGTCGGAAATCTGTGTCGCCATCTGGGGCGTCGAGAGCAATTTCGGCGGCGGCGCGGGCAAGTCGGACGTGCTGCGCTCGTTCGCGACGCTCGCTACGCGCCAGCATCGCGCCGACACCTTCCGCGACGAATTCGTCGCCGCGCTGGTCATGCTGGAGAAGGGCTACGCGCGCCGCGAGAATCTCGTCGGCTCGTGGGCGGGCGGCATGGGCCAGCCGCAATTCCTGCCCTCCTCCTATCTGAAATATGCGGTCGCCTATTCTGGCGACGGGCCGGCGGACATCTGGCGCTCGTCGCCGGACACGCTCGCTTCCATCGCCAATTTCCTGCGCGAATCCGGCTGGAATCCTGCCGTGCCGGCGCTGATGGAAGTGATCGTGCCGGAGAGCTTCGACTGGAAGCCGCTCGATCTCGATCTCGGCGAGTGGCGGCGCCTGGGGTTTGCGCGCGCCGACGGCAGGCCGCTGCCGGCCTCCGGCGCGGCGAGCCTCTATCTGCCCGAGGGCGCCAACGGCCCGGCCTTCCTCATCACCGAGAACTGGGAAGTCATCCGGCAGTACAATCTGTCCGATTCCTACGCGCTTTCGGTCGCGCTGCTGGCCGAGCGCATCGCCGGATCCGCCGGACTGAAACGCGGCTGGCCGAAAAATTTCGTCAATCTCGGCCTGTCGCAGCGGGCGCAGGCCCAGAAGGCGCTGCTGGCGAAAGGCTTCTACAAGGGCGCGACCGACGGCAAGGTCGGCCGCGCCACGCGAGTCGCCGTGCATGATTTCCAGATTGCCGCGGGTATAGTGCCGGCCGACGGCTTTCTGACGCCGGATTTGCTGCAGCGGCTGCAACAATGGTGAGGAGCGCAGCGTGGGTTTCGTGAAGATCGAGAAAGGCCTCGGCCCGGAAGGCCGGGTCGCGGTCGTGCGATTCGACCGCGGCGACAGGCTGAACGCGCTGTCGGCGGTCGCCATGCGCGAATTGCGCGCGGCGGCGCAGAGTTTCGAGGACGATTCGACGACATCTGTCGTCGTGCTCACGGGCACCACGCACGGCTTTTCGGCGGGCTTCGACCTGAAGGATTCCGAAGGCCGCGAGCGCACGAAGCTCGGCATGGGCGCCCGCCGCGCGGCGCTGATGGTCGGTCCGCGCATGTGCCGCGCCTGGTACGAGATGGAGCAGGTGACGATCTGCGCCGTCGAGAACCATTGCGTCGGCGGCGGCGCGGCGCTCGCCGTCTCGCTCGATTTCCGCTTCTGCGGAAAGTCCGCGCATTTCCGCATTCCCGAAGTGGAACTCGGCATGAACATGAGCTGGGGCTCTGTGCCGCGCATGCTGCAATTGATGGGGCCGGCGCGCACGAAGCAGGCGGTGATCCTCGCCTCCGACCGCATCGGCGCCGCCGACGCGGAGAAGTGGGGCCTTGTCGAATATGTGACCGAGGATGGCAAGGCGTTCGAGCAGGCCTATCGCTTTGCCGAAAGGATCGCCGCGCAGCCGCCGATGCCCACGATGATGACCAAGACGACGGTCAATCGCCTGTCCGGCGCGCTGGACGATGTCGCAAGCCATATGGACCGCGACCAGTTCCTGCTGACCAACCTGTCGGAAGATCATTCCGAAGGCGTCGCGGCTTTTCTGGAGCGGCGGAAGCCGCGTTTCAGGGGCCGCTAGAAAGCGGGTTTTCCCGCCCGCCCTCTTGCTCTAGTGTCCGCGGCCTTCCCCGGAGAGGTCGAAAAGCCATATGTCCGCCGCCAGAACCTTCGCGCCCGAACTTCTCGAAGCCGCCCGCGTCTCGCAGGCCTGGCCCTTCGAGGAAGCGCGCAAGCTGGTCGCGCGGCTGGAGAAGCACCCGAAGGACGAAATCCTGTTCGAGACGGGATATGGCCCCTCGGGCCTGCCGCACATCGGCACGTTCGGCGAGGTGGCGCGCACGACCATGGTGCGCCGCGCCTTCGAGACGCTGACCGAAGGCCGCGTGAAGACGCGATTGATCGCCTTCTCCGACGATATGGACGGCCTGCGCAAGGTGCCCGACAACGTCCCGAACAAGGACATGCTGGCGCAAGATCTCAACAAGCCGCTGACGCAGGTGCGCGATCCCTTCGGCACGCATCCGAGCTTCGGCGAACACAACAATGCGCGGCTGCGCGCGTTCCTCGACGCCTACGGCTTCGACTACGAATTCGCCTCCTCGACGGAATATTACAAGTCGGGTCGGTTCGACGCCGCGCTCCTGCACATGCTGGCGCGCTACGACGCGATCATGAAGATCATGCTGCCGACCTTCCGCGAGGAGCGCGCCGGCACCTATTCGCCCTTCCTGCCGATCCACCCGAAGACCGGCCTCGTCATGCAGGTGCCGCTCGAAGCCCACGACGCGACGAAGGGCACGATTTCCTGGAAGGACCCCGACAGCGGCGAATTGTTCGTGACGCCTGTCACCGGCGGACATTGCAAGCTGCAATGGAAGCCCGACTGGGCCATGCGCTGGTATGCGCTGAAGGTCGATTACGAAATGGCCGGCAAGGACCTGATCGATTCGGTCAAGCTGTCCGGCCAGATCGTGCGCGCGCTCGGCGGCGTTCCGCCCGAAGGCTTCAACTACGAATTGTTCCTCGACGAGAACGGCCAGAAGATTTCCAAGTCGAAGGGCAATGGTCTCACCATCGAGGAATGGCTGACCTACGCCAGCCCCGAGAGCCTCGCGCAATTCATGTTCCAGAAGCCGACCGCGGCGAAGCGGCTCTATTTCGACGTCATCCCGCGCACGGTCGACGAATATCTGGGATTCCTCGACCGCTATCCCGCGCAGGCGTGGAAGGAGCGGCTCGGCAATCCCGTCTGGCACATCCACGACGGCAATCCGCCGGCGGCCGAGGTCCTGCATCACGCGGGCGAAAGCGACGCGCATGGCACGAGCGTTTCGTTCGGCATGCTGCTCAATCTCGCAGCGGTCGCCAACAGCGAGGATCCGTCCGTGCTGTGGGGCTTCCTGCGACGCTACGCGCCCGGCGCCTCGGCGGAGAATCATCCGCGCCTCGACAGGCTCGTCGGCTATGCGGTCGCCTATTTCCGCGACTTCGTGCGCCCGCAGAAAAAGTATCGCGCCGCCGACGATGTCGAGCGCGGCGCGCTGGAACAGATTTCAGCGCTGCTGGAAACATTGGGTCCGGACGCCAGCGCCGAGGACATCCAGACGCATCTCTACGACATCGGCCGGGCCATCCCGCGCTATCAGGACTTCAAGGCCAAGACCGCGACGCCGGAGCGTCCGGGCGTCTCGAACGACTATTTCAACATGCTCTACCAGGTGCTGCTCGGCGAGGATCGCGGGCCGCGCTTCGGGTCCTTCGCGGCGCTCTACGGGAGCAACGAGACGCGCAGGCTGATCGCCGATGCGCTGGCCGGTGACCTCGTCGCGCGCCATGCCGCCTTCCTGGAGGACCGCAAGGCGAAAGCCTGAGCGCAAGCGATGGCTTTCGCGCTCGGCCGGTCTAGGATCGGCGGATGGGGACTCGTTTCGATCTCGTCGCCGGCCTCTCGATCGCCGGCCTGCTGCTGCCCGAAGCCATCGCCTACGCCTCGATCGCCGGACTGCCGCCACAGCACGCGCTGTTCGCGGCGATCGCGGGTCTCGTCGTTTACGCTGCGATCGGCCGCTCGCGCTTCGCCATCGTCGCGCCGACCTCATCGTCCGCGGCCATCCTCGGCGCGGCCATCGCCAGCGTCTCGCCCGACATCGAGCCCGCCCTGCGCGAAGCGCTGGCGTTCGGCGCGGTCTGTCTGACCGGATTGTTCTTTCTCGTGGCCGGCGCCTTCAGGCTCGGCGCCTTGTCCAATTTCATCTCGCGGCCCGTGCTGCGCGGCTTCGCCTTCGGGCTGGCGTTGACCATCGTCGTCAAGCAATTGCCGGTGCTGCTGGCCGTGCATGGCCTTTCCGGCAATCCCTTCCAGATCCTGTACGGACTTGTCGGCCATTATGCGCAATGGAACATGCCCAGCGCTGCGCTGGGCCTCGTCGCGCTGGGGCTTCTCGTCGCCCTCAAGCCGTTTCCGGCGCTGCCGGCCGCCTTCGCGGTGCTGGCGGCGGCGACCTTCGTCGCAGGCCATGCCGACCTCGCCGCGCGCGGCGTGAGACTGGTCGGCGCCATCGACATCGTTCCTTTCAAACCCGGCCTGCCCGATCTCGACTGGCGCGCTTGGACGCGGCTCGCCGAGGTCGCCGCGCCGATCTTCCTGATTGTCTTCGCAGAATCCTGGGGCTCGATGCGCACGCTGGCGCTGCGCCATAACGATACGCTGGACGCCAACCGCGAATTGCTGGCGCTGGGCGCAGCCAATCTGCTTTCGGGATTGGTGCGCGGCATGCCGGTCGGCGCGGGATTCTCGGCCACATCGGCCAACGAGGCGGCGGGCGCGCGGTCGCGGCTGGCGGGCCTCGTCGGCGCGCTGGCGATGGTCGTCATGCTGGCGCTCGGCGGCGATCTCATCGCGCGAATCCCGGAGCCTGTCCTGGCGGCGATCGTCATTTCCGCGCTCGCACATTCGCTCGATCCCGCGCCTCTGGCGCGACTGTGGAAGATCGGCGCCGACAATTACATCGCATTGGCGGCCGCGCTGGGCGTCGTTTTCTTCGGCGTCGTGGATGGGATGCTGCTCGCCGTCGCGCTGTCGATCGCCGTCACCCTGCAACGCATGGCCTCGCCGAAGATCGTCGAGCTCGGCCAGTTGCGGGATACGCACGATTTCGTCGAGGCGACGAACCCGGAGGCGCGCGTCGATCCGCGTATCCTCGTGCTGCGGCCTTCGCAACCCCTGTTCTTTGCGAATGCCGATACGGTGACGAACAGCGTCGTGCTTCAGTCAGGCGCCAGCGCCGAGGCGCGCGCGATCATCCTCAGCCTCGAGGAAACCGCCAGCCTCGATACGACCGCGCTCGATGCGCTGGTCGAATGCGATGTGCGGCTCAAGGCGGCGGGCAAGAAGCTCTATCTGGCCCGCGTCAAGCAGGGCATGATCGACATGCTGGTCAGGGCAGGCGCGAAAGACCTCGCCAGCAAGGAAATCCGCCACTGGAGCGTCGCCGGCGCGTGGGACGAGGCGAAGCTCTATGTCGAGGGCATGCCGCCGAAGGGCGAGGAGAACTAGATCGTTTTCCTCTCATGCTGGTTCATAGCCTGCGGCAGCGAAGAAGTTGGCACATTCCTGCGGCGTGAAGGCCGGCAGCAATGCGCCGATCGTGTTCCACAGTCCATCGACCGTTCGTTCGGCGGCCTTGCGCAGCAAAGCCTTGAGCTTCGAGAATGCGTTCTCGATTGGATTGAAGTCGGGACTGTAGGGCGGCAGATACAAAAGGTTGGCGCCTGTGGCCTCAATCGCCTCGCGGACGCCAGCGCCTTTGTGGCTGCCGAGATTGTCCATCACGACGATATCGCCCGGGCGCAGTTCTGGAACCAGAACCTGATCGATGTAGGCCTGGAATGAGACGCCGTTGATCGGCCCGTCTAGCACCATCGGCGCGACCACGCCCGTCAGGCGAAGCCCGGCGACGAAGGTGGTCGTCTTCCAATGATGGGGTGGACGCCCCCGACGGCATCTGTGTGCCAAAGTAGCGGTGTTATCGACCACTTGAGGAGGCGTCCGCCATGGAGGTTAGCACGATCGGATTGGATCTGGCCAAGAACGTTTTTCAGGCGCACGGAGCGACGGCGGCCGGAGCGGTTGCCTTCCGGAGGAGGCTGCGACGCGACCAAGTGCTCGCGTTCTTTGCGGATCAGCCCCGATGCCTTGTCGCTATGGAGGCCTGCGCGAGTTCGCATTATTGGGGCCGCGAGATCGGCAAGCTTGGCCACGAGGTCCGTCTCATCCCTCCAGCATACGTTAAGCCGTTCGTGAAGAGGCAGAAGAACGACATGGCCGACGCCGAAGCGATCTGCGAAGCCGCCCAACGGCCAACGATGCGGTTCGTCGCTGTCAAAAGCGAAGCCAAGCAAGCGTCCGCTGTGATCTTCAGAACCCGCGACATTCTGGTCGGCCAGCGCACCCAGATCATCAATGCGCTTCGCGGTCATATGGGCGAGTATGGCCTGATCGCGCCGCAGGGCCGCTTCCATGTCGAGAAGCTCGTCGTTCAAATCCGCGACGCCGACAGCGATATACCGGATGACGCGCGCCAATGCCTTCTCCTGCTCGTCGCGTCTCTAGAGGAGCTGCATGAGAAGATCGTCGCTCTCGACCGAGAGATTTCTACGCGGGCCAAGCGAGACAGCGTGGCCCAACGGTTGATGACCATCCCCGGCGTCGGACCGATGATCGCAACGGCGATCGAGGCGCTGGCGCCGCCGGTTGAGACCTTCCGGTCCGGCCGAGACTTTTCGGCGTGGATCGGCCTTACCCCCGTTCAGCGGTCGACCGGCGGAAAGGAACGTCTCGGTCGCACGTCGCGCATGGGCGAGCGAACCTTGCGACGCTTACTGATCATCGCCTGCAGCGGGGTGGTCCGTTGGGCCAAGCGGAAAGGCCTTCCCGCCG
The DNA here is from genome assembly GCA_046349215.1 of Beijerinckiaceae bacterium. Classification (GTDB taxonomy): domain Bacteria; phylum Pseudomonadota; class Alphaproteobacteria; order Rhizobiales; family Beijerinckiaceae; genus JAJXWB01. The sequence continues at coordinate 452,118 of JAXMCV010000003.1, read as the reverse complement.
ATTCTTGGTTAGCGCGGATGCTGGCGCGCAAGCCAGCAATGCTGGTGATCGTCGCGCTGGCCAACAAGACCGCGCGCATCGCCTGGGCGTTGATGGCCAAGGGAGGGATTTATCGAGCTCCGGTTGCGGCCGCATAAGCGAGCCGTGAGCGCGAGGCTGTCGGCGATGTGAGAGGGGCGAAGGACAGGTATGGCGCAACGTCGGTGAGGTGGGGTCAGGAGAACCAGGCGCACGGGTCGCGCTTCGAGCGCGCTCCAATGATGTGGACCTGATCCGCGAACTTCCATACGGGCCCGCGGCATGTGAATGGCCGCATCAGAGGCCGGACACATGGCAGCACCCGATCACGCGCAACGCCTGCCCAAAGAATCCCCTTGCATCGAAGCGGGCGTCCACACATGGCCGTGGGGAACGCCGACGCGAAGCCGTTCGCCTCGCGGCGCACGTCCATACCGACGGGCCATATTTGTCGAGGCCCACGTTTCGTCGATGAAGACGAGGCGTTCCGGATCGAGATCGAGTTGCCCCTCGAACCACTCCTCGCGCCGCTTCATGATGTCCGGGCGATCCTGCTCGCTTGCGTGTGCGGTCTTTTTTTCCACGTGATGTCGTGACGTCGGAAGAACCGCCAGAGCGTACCGATGCCGAAGCGATGCCCCTGTTCGGCGAGGTGGGCCTGGATCTCCATGAGCGTGATGTCGCCGGTCCCGCCCACCAGCGACAGGATCAGATCCGCCTGCGCCTCGATACGGTGGGAATGACGGTCGCCGCCCTGCGGTTTGGCCTTCGCGCTTCCGGTGTCGCGGTCGAGCGCGCACCAACGAACCGCGCTCGCCGCGCTGACGCCGAACCGCTCGGCGGCCTGTCGACGGGACATGCCACCGGAAACCGCCGCAACAACGCGTTCACGCAGATCGAGCGAGAGGGGCTTGGACATGCAGGCCGGCCTCCTTCGCCAGCATGCAGTTTGAATCAGACCAGCGCCGATTTGGGAATCCCAATTGATTCAGAAAGATTGGAAAACGCTCTAGGTCTCAACGCCAGGCGAAGACGGGCTGCTCCATCTCTGCGACGCGCGTGACGCGGCCGGCCAGCGCTTCCGCGAACTGATGGAGAAATGCCGCGGTCGGCGCATGGATCGTGTTGTCCCAGATGCGCAGGCGGATGACCGGTCGCTCGCTCTCTGGGATCGTCGTGAATTCGAGCCTTGAAGGATCGACGAGCTGCTCGATCGGCAACCGGTGGATCGATTGCACCTCGTCGGGATTGGCGACCAGCCCATCGGCGCGGCCGCCCCAGACGACGACGGGCGTGATGACGTAGCCCGAACGCGTCACGTAATCGTCCAGCCTGCCAAGAATCGCCTCGCGCGGCAGATCGAGCGCGACTTCCTCGTGCAATTCCCGCAGGGCGGCCTGCTCGGGCGTTTCGCCCGCGTCGCAGCGCCCGCCGGGCAGCGCCCATTGCGCGGCATGGGTGCGCAGGTTGGGCGAACGCTTGGTCAGCAGCAGGGAAGGCTCGTCAGCCTGTTCGCCCTCGACCACGACCAAAGCCACGGCCGCGTGCTTCAGGCTCGCGATTTCGGGCGGCGTCGGCAGGAGGGGGAAGCTTGCGACGAAGGCTTCGAGACTTGCGCGACCGGCGGCGTCGAGGGAAATGGGCATATGCCGACCGTACAATGGGGTCGCGTTCCGACCAATGCGCGCCGAACGGGGCTGTCATCCCGATCGAGGCGTGAAGTCCGGGCGTCGAGCGCATCCCGGCCCGCGCGAAATCACTGAACCAGCGGCCCCGCCACCTCGGCCAGTTGGCGCGCATAGGCCTGTTCGCTGAAATGCGCGTCATAGGCGCGGCGCGAGGGGCTCGTCGCGCGCTCCCGCGCTGTCGGCGCAGCGCCTTTCGCAGCGGCGGCCAGCGCCGCGGCAAAACCTGCCGCATCGTCGGCGAGGACGACATTGCCGAGGCTGGCGGCGTCGAAATTCATGCCGCGGAACGCATGGCTCGTGGCGACCAGCGGCAGGCCGCTGGCCATCGCCTCGACCGTCTTGATCGAAAGGCCTGTGCCGCTCGTCGTCGGCAGCAGCGCCAGCCGCGCGCCTTCGTAGATCGTGTCGATGCGGTCGACGCGGCCGGCGAACCAGCCGCGATATTTCTCGTAAAGTGCGGAATCGGCGGCGCGCACGCCGGCGTCTACCGAGCCGTAGATGCGAACGGCAATGTCGGGAACGCGCGGCGCGACCTCGCGCAGGAACCACAGCGCGCTCTCGACATTGGCGCGGTTGCGGCTGGACACCAGCACGATCTCGTCCCCGCCCGGTCCCGTCGGCACGGCCGGCACGGGCGGATAGAGCAGCACGTTGCGCTTCTCGGGGAGCAGCTTCGTGAAGGCTTCGTTTTCCTCGGCGTTGAGGTGCAGCAGCACGTCGGCCTTGCGCATCCAGCCGAGTTCGCGCTCGAGCATCTGCTCGTAGGTGGCCAGCGGGCGCAGCCACGGCTTGCCGTCGTTCATGATTGTGAACTGGCGGGCCTGCAAATCGTGGCTGTCGAGCAGGATCCGCGCGCCCTTCGCCAGCCGCAGCGCCACCGGCATGCAGAAGAAATGATTACAGTGGACGAGGTCGAAGCGCTCGTTCGCGAGCTGCGGATCGAGTTGCGCGCGAGAAATCATGCCGGCGCGGATGACCGCCTGGTCGCCGTGGATATAGGGCCACAGTACGTCCGACAGGAATTGCGGGCCGAGCACCGCATGCAGTGGCGCGCCGGCGAAATGGCGCGGATGCGAATCGAGTTCGGGCGTCGCGCGGCGGTAATTGTTCCAGATCCACGAACGCGCCGGCTTGAAGCCCGGTTCGTCCGAGCATGCGATCGTCACGACCCTGGCGCCCAGACTCGTCCATGCCTCGATCTGGCCGACGACGACCTGATAGGTGCCGCAGGAATGCCACGCCGGATGCACGATCGCGATGGTCTTGCCAGTGAGGGGTTGCGCGCCGCTCATGCCTTCACCAGCGGCAGGACGATGTCGAGGATCGAACGGCGATAGGCGGCGGGGCTGAAATTCGCCTCGTAGAATTTTCGCGTGTCGCTCGCTTTGCGCGCCGCGCCGCCGCTGCCGGGATTGTCAGCAGGACCGGCGAGCGCCGCGGCTTCCAGCGCCGCGGCGAAGCTTTCGGCGTCGGTGCGCAGCGTGACGTTGGCGAGCGACGCCGGATCGACGCGCATGCCGCGAAACGCCTGTGGCGTCGCGATCAGCGGCGCGCCGCAGGACAAGGCTTCCACCGCCTTGATGGAGAGGCCGTGGCCTTCGGTCGTGGGCAGCAGAACGAGGCCGGCATTGGCGTAAATCGCGCCGATGTCGTCGACGCGGCCGAGGAAGAGATGCTTCCAGTTCTCGAACAGGGCCGGGTTGCGCGCCTTCAGCGCGCCGTCGACATTGCCGGCGATCTTAACCTGCGCATGCGGCGCCTTCGGCGCGACCTGCTCCAGAAACCACTCGACGCTGAGCGTGTTCGGGAAATTGCCGCTCGCGACGATGACGATGTCGTTTCCGCCGGGTCCGGTCGGCGCTTCCTCGACCGCCGGGTAGACGAGCGCATTGCGCATCTCGGGCAGCAGCTTCTCGAAGGTCGCGCATTCCTCCTCGTTCAGGTGGACGAGCAGGTCGGCCTTGCGCAGCCAGTCGAGTTCGGTCGCCAGCATGTCGTCGTAGGTCGCGCGCGGCGGCACGACGAAAATGCCTTCGTTGCGCAGATCGTACTGCAGCGCCTGCACGTCCTGCGTCTCGATGACGAGCGGCGCAGTTGCAGACAGATTGCGCGCGGCCGGGATGCAGAAGAAGTGGTTGCAATGGATCAGGTCGATCCTGCGGCCTGCGAGTTCCACCGGAAGGCGCGCCAGCGCATTCATCGCGGACGTGGCGCGCGCATGGTCGCCGTGGATCAGCGGCCAGTAGAGATCGCGCCAGAAGGCTGGCCGCGCCAGGACGGAGGCCGGCATGTTGGCGTAGAACCGCTCGTGGGCCGGCATGTCCTGCGTGTGGGAAATGTAGTCGCGCCAGCGCGGGCTGTTGGTTCCCGACTGGCCGGGCGGCCATTCCCGGACGGCCAGCGAGATCACGTGGGCGCCCAGTTCCCGGTACACCGCGGCCTGGCTGACGTTCACCTGGTAGGAGCCGCAGGAATGCCAGGCGGCATGGACGACGGCCACCGTGCGGCTGGCGAGCGGCTGCGGCGCCGCGCCGTGCGCGTCAATTTCCCCGATGCTCGCCGATTGCGCCAATGCTCTGATCCGTCGAGGCTTTCCGGCCTCCGCCGTTCTGTCTATTGTCTTCGCCGCCCCGGATATGAGAGGAAGGCGCCCAATTCCCGGCCCTCGGGCCGAAGCGACTTCATAAGGACCCCAGCTTGTCGAATCCAGAGCAAACGGCCGCCCCAGCGCCGCGTCGCGGCATGGCTATCGTCGCCAACGACAAGATCGCCGACTGGCTGCTGCCGTTTCTGGAGAGCTGGAAGCAGACCAATTCCCACATTCCGCTGTACCTCATTCCCTACGACGACAATCTGACGGTCACGCGCAAGGCCGCGAAGGCCTATGGCGTCACGATCGTCGAGGACGTCGACAAGCGGATCGACAAGCTGGCCGCCGAACTCTACCCGTTCTTCCCCGGTCATCGTCGGCGCCTGCGCAAGCTGCAGTCGCTCGCCTTGCCGCTCGACGAGGTGATCTACATCGACGTCGACATTGTCCTGTTCCGCGACTTCGCGCCGATGTTCGGCCTGCTGAAGAAGGGCGAGACGGAATTCATCATCGCCTCGCCATCGTTCGAATACGTCTACAACAAGAAGAAGGACGAGGTCGAAGACCTCAAGGACGCCCTGCTGTTCAACGACGGTTATTTCGTAACCTCCAGCAAGCTCCTCAATCTCGACATGTTCGTGGATACGATGACGCGCGATCACAAGCTGTTCGACAGGGTGCGCAAGCGCGGCATGCTGTTCGCGCAGCCGGTGGTCAACTTCACCTGCCATCGCAACCATCTCAAGATCAGGCTGATGTCCGATCTCATCCCCGGCGCCTCGCACGAGACCTTCTACAAGGCGAAGGGCGTGACCTTCAAAGACGGCGCGCCGCTCGACCAGGACGGCCGGGAGATCTATTTCTGTCACTGGGCAGGGCTGCAGAGCCAGCCCGGCAAGCTTGCCTTCGACGACGCCTGGCGCAGCTTCTCGCAAGCCGCCTGGGCCAAGGTCGGGCGCTAGAACGAAACGGGCGATGCAGCAGACGCCGACGCTTCTGTCGATCTATCTGGGAAAGCGCATCCTCCTTGGCGCGTTCGTGGTTCAGGTCGCGTTGACCATCCCCGTCGTCATGTCCGCGCTCTTCCACCAATTGCCGCCAGCGGCGATGCGAGGCGGACTGGTCGGGCCGGCGCTCATCGGCACGCTGCCGACGGTCACCTACATTTCCCTTCCCATGTCCTTCGGCGTCGCCGCCGCGCTGGAATTTTCGCGCATGGCGTCGGAAGGCATGATCGCGGTGCTCTATTCGCTGCGCCTGTCGGCCTGGGCAATCGCCCGCCCGGCCATCATCTGCGCGCTGGGCGCGACGATCGCAGGATATTTCTGCTCGTCCTTTCTCGCTCCGCGCTATGTCGGCACGATGCACGACGTTCTCAACGTCATTCGCCACTCGCTCAATCACCGTATGCTCGAGCCGGCGCAGTTCTACACGTTCGAAGAAGGCAAGCGGACGGTGTATTTCGAGCGCTGGGATACGCCCGACATCGCCGCCAATGTCTTCATCCGCCAATATTCGGAAGAGAAGAAGTCCGAGGAGACGATCACAGCCAGCAAGGCAGAGTTCCGGCGCAACGATTCCAACGTGGTGATGATCCTGAGCCGTGGCCAGATCCAGAGCCGCCCGGACAACAGCCAGCGCGTGCGCGTTTCCGATTTCGACGAATACGCCATCTCTCTACCCATGCAGGGCGGCAAGGGGCTGCCGCCGCGCGGCTGGAAAGGCGTGTTCGAACTGCCGATGCGCGAATTCCTGGCCTACCGGCGCTTCGCCGCCTATGATCCCCGCATCTACGCCGAATGGTCGTCGGAGGCGGTCAAGCGCATGGCGATACCGCTGCTGGCGCTGGCCCACACGCTGCTCGGGATCGGCCTCGTGCTCAACGTCGCCAGCGCGACGGGCCGCCGTTCCGTCGCGACCAGCGCGGTCATCGGCGTGATACCGGCAGTCCATATCGGCATATTGATCGCGGCGGAGGCGCTGATCCGCATCCATCCGGCCTTCGCGATCGTCGTCAGCGCCGTCGTCATCGGCGAAATTGCGCTGGGCGCCTGGCTCATACAGCGCCAGCAGGTCGGCGACGTCGTGACGTCGCGCCGTCCCCTCGGCGGTCTCGCGCGGGCCTGACCGTCAGGCGGCGTCGATGGCGACCTCGTCCTCGTCGTCCTTGCGGACGGTCGCGATGTAATTGGGAATGACGACGGACGGGGCGCCGACCTCGCGCACCTGGCCATTGTCGATCCACACGACGCGATTGCAGAGCGTCTTGAGATAATCCAGGCCGTGCGAGACGACGAGGATGGTGCCGCGCTTCGAGAATCCCTCGATGAATTCCTCGCACTTTTTTGCGAAAGCCTCGTCGCCCACCGACAGCGCCTCGTCGACGATCAGGATGTCGGCGTCGACATGCGCGCAGATAGCGAAAGCGAGGCGGGCGACCATGCCGCTCGAATAGAGCTTCATCGGCTGGTCGAAGAACATGCCGATTTCCGCGAAATCGGCGATGGCGTCGAGCTTTGCCATGATCGACTTGCGGCTGAGGCCGAGGATCGCGCCGCCGATGATGGCGTTCTCGCGTCCGGTGAGACTGCCGTCGAAGCCCGCGCCGAGCGCCAGGATGGGCGCGATGCGGCCGTTGACTTCGATTTCGCCGCGCGTCGGGCGCGTGATGCCGCACAGCAATTGCAGCAGCGTGGTCTTGCCGGCGCCGTTGCGCCCGATGATGCCGACGCATTCGCCCTTCTTGACCTCGAAGGTCACGTCCTTCAGCACCCAGTGCTGCCGGTAGAAGGTCTTCGCCCAGCCGAACAGCGCCTGCATCAGCTGGTCGTTGCGCTTCATATAGAGCTGGAACGCCTTGCCAGCGCCCCGGCAGGCAATGGCGATATCAGATGACATCGACGATCACCGACTTGTATTCGTTGTAGAAGCGGTAGCCGAGAAGGAAAACCACGTAGGACGCAATGAAGCACAGAGCGTATTCGAGGGGGTTCGGCAGACGCGCGTAGATCACGAGATCGCGCACCATGCCGATGAAATTTCCGACCAGGTTCAGCTTGAACCAGAACTGGATATTGGCCGGCAATTGCTCGATCGAGAAGAACACCGGCGTGCCGAACATCAACAATGGCACAATCGCCACCATAAGGTGCGATACATCCTTGGTGAAGGCGCCAAGCGCCATCAGGAACCAGCACATCCCGAGCATCAGCAGGGTGAACGGGATCACGACGATCGGAAACAGCAAAGCCGTCCAGGGCACGTAATGCACGGTGACCAGCCGGAAGACGATCAGCGTGCCGAAGCTGATAGCGCCGTAGATCAGCGCGCGGATGACCGACGTCCAGGCCACCGTCTCGGCGGGGAAGATCGACTTCTTGATGAAATGCGCGTGCTCGTGCATCAGCGTCGGCGCGCGCGCCAGGAGCTCCGCGAACACATTGTACAGGATCAGGCCGCAGAAGCTCGCGGCGGCGTAGTCCAGGATCGAGACGCCCTGCGCGACGGCGGGCGCGGCGATCGAGAAAATCGTCGTGTAGGCGGCCAGCATCGCCAGCGGCGCGAAGATCGCCCAGATCCACCCGAGGAAGGAATCGCGGAAGCGGGACGCGAACTCGCGCCGCACGACCGCGCGGATGAGTTCGCGATGGTGCCATGCCCGCTCGAAGGGCGTGATTAGCGTCATTGCCTGATCCCGGCCTGATTCCGCTCCGGATCGCCGCGCGCCGCGGCGGCGTTGTGGTCCTGCTTCGCGCGACGCTCGAGGCGGGCGAGCCGTTATGCGCCTTTGCGTGGCCATTTCCTGCCGCCGCTGTCGGCGGGGCGTGTAGACCAGTTCCCGCCGTCTGCGTCAATGCCGCCACTGGCCATTGGCCGAAAGGGCTTTATTTCCGGTCGCGGGCGCCGTAACCAAGTGCGCCTCACCCGGAAGCCGCGCTGGACCTGCGCGGCGCTCCGGTTCATGCCGCGACATGGGCCTCGAGCCGTCGCAGCGCTGTCAGAAACGCAAACCGGGGGTGTGCGTGGAGCCCGTCGCCAACGACAAGAACAAGCTTTTCGAGGAGATCGTCGAAACGATCTGCAAGGAAGGCATGGTGGAGCGTGAAAAGATCACGCCCGACGCCACGATCGAAAGTCTCGACCTCAAGTCGATCGACATCGTCATGATCCTGACGGCGATCGAGGAGAAGTTCGACGTCTATATCCCGATGGACGGCTCCTTCCAGGAGGCCAAGACCGTTCAGGATCTGGTCGATGCGCTGATCGCGCACATCCAGAAAGAGAAGAGCTGAATGGCGTCTGCGCGGCAGGTCGTCATCACGGGCATGGGCGCGGTTTCGGGGGCCGGGCTCGGCTGGCTCCCGCTTTGGGAAGCAGCCCGCGACGGGCGCAGCCTGATCCGGCCCCTGGAGTTCGCCCGAGACTATCCCGGTCGCATCAGGATCGGCGCTCAGGTGCCCGATTTCGATCCCGCCTCCCACATCGAGCGCGCAACGCTCATGTACTGCGACCCGTTCGCCCAATATGCGATCGTGGCCGCTGACGAGGCGGTCCGTGAGGCGGGGCTGACGCGCGAAACGGTCGGCGGCGCCGATTGCGCCGTTATCCTGGGCACCGGCATCGGCGGCGTCCGCACGATCGACGACGGCCTGTTCAATCTCTACGCCAAGGGCCAGAAGCCTGAAATCCTTAGCGTTCCGAAGCTCATCGCCAGCGCTGGACCGTCCATGCTGTCGATACGCTTCGATGCCCACGGCCCGGTCTTCGCGGTCGCCAGCGCCTGTTCCTCGGCCAGCCAGGCGATCGGCATGGGCATGCAGATGGTCCGCTCCGGCATGGCGGACCGCGCCATCGTCGGGGGCTCCGAGGCGAGCCTTTCGCCGGGCACCCAGCTCACATGGGAGCAGCTTCGCGTCCTCACGCCCGACAAGTGCCGGCCCTTCTCCAAGGGGCGCAACGGCATGAGCATCGGCGACGGCGCGGCCATCTTCATCCTCGAAACGGAACAAGCAGCCCGGGCCCGCGGCGCGCCTATCCTGTGCCGCCTGATAGGCTACGGCACCTCCGCCGACGCGCGCGATCCGGTCCGTCCGGACTGCGACGGCGCGACGCTCGCCATGAGCCGCGCGATCAAGGATTCCGGGGTCTCGCCCGACGAAATCGACTACGTTAACGCCCACGGCACCGCCACGACGCTCAACGATCCGACTGAAGCGGAGGCCATGGGCCGGATATTCGGGGAGCGGCTGGCCTCGGTGCCGGTTTCCTCGACCAAGCCGATCCACGGCCACGGCCTCGGCGCCGCCGGCGCTCTGGAACTGGTCTGCACGATCGGAGCTCTGCGCAACGGGGTGCTGCCGCCCACCATCAATTTCCTCGAACCGGACCCGAAATGCCGGGTCGACTGCGTGCCGAACGAGAGCCGAAAGGCGAGCGTCCGGACCGCCATGTCGAATTCCTTCGCTTTCGGCGGCGTCAACGCCTCGCTCGTCGTCCAGGCGGCCTGACCGGCCATGGGCGACCTTTCGGCCCAAGCCGGGGAATTCATCCTCGGCCCCCTGGAGGTCGTCGCCCGGCCGGAGGACATAGCCGCCTTCGCAGAAGCCTGCGGAACTCCCCCCGGCGAACCACCGGCGACTTTCCCTCTCGTCTGGCTCGCCGCCCCCGCTCTCCGGTCGATCCTCGGGGTTGCGGCAGGCCCCTCCTATTTGCCGGTTCACGAGTCCCAGTCTTTCGACTATGAACGCGCCCTGAAGCCGGGCGGGCGCTACGTCCTGTCGGGCGTCGCGCGCCGTGAGACCGGACCGGACCGGCTGACCGTCGTCCTGCAGGCGACGGATGGCGAGTCGCAGATCGCGCTGACGATGAAGACTGTGCTGCGCCTGATGGCTGTGGCCGGGGACGGATCGAAATGAACATGCCGGCGCCAGGCGAAAGACTGCCCGAGCAGCGGGTCGGCCCGTTCGATGCCGCCGCTGTCGCGGCCTATGCGCGCGCCTCGGGCGACGACAATCCGATCCACACCGAGCCGACGGTGGCGCGCGCGGCCGGGTTCGACGCGCCGCCGGTGCACGGCATGCGGCTGATGGCGGCCATCGAGCCCGCGCTCGCGGCATGGCGTCCGGACCTGCGCCTCTCGCGCCTGTCCGGGACCTTCGCCGTGCCGCTCCTGGTCGGCGAGGCGGCGACGTTTTCCGGGCGCGTCCTCAAGTCCGACGACGCCAGCGCTTTCCTGCGCGTCACCATCCAGGGCCCGCGCCGCGGCCCCTGCCTCGTTGCCGAGGCCCAGGTCGCGCCGCGTGGCGCAGGAGCGCCATGAGGCCGGCGCGCTCCATCCTCATCACCGGGGCCTCCAGCGGCATCGGGCGGGCCGTCGCGGTCGAATATGCCGCGCCCGGCGTTCGCCTCGTGCTTGTGGGCCGCGATACGGCCCGGCTCGAACAGGCGGCCGAGCGCTGCCGCGACAAGGGCGCGGAGGTCGAGACGGCGCTGGTCGACGTGCGCGACCGGCAGGCGATGCACGATTTCATCCGCGCCGCCGACGCGAAGGCGCCGCTGGACCTCGTGCTGGCCAATGCCGGGATCAACACGGGCCTGCCGGCTGGCGCGCTGGCCGAGGACCCGGAGGCCGTGCGCGGCATCCTGTCGATCAACCTGATCGGCGCGCTGAACACGGTCGAACCCATCATCGAGCCGATGTGCGCGCGCGGTCGCGGCGTGATCGCGCTGACCGGCTCGATCGCCGCGATCCGGGGCCTCCCGTATTCGCCCTCCTATTGCGCCTTCAAGGCGGCGGTCCACGTCTATGCGGAGGCCTTGCGCGGCACGCTCGCCCGCAAGGGCGTGGCGGTGAGCCTGATCGTGCCGGGCTTCGTGCATACCGCGCTGAACGAGAAGCTCGTTGCGCCCAAACCTCTCGCCATGACCGACGATCGCGCCGCGCGGATCATCCGGCGCGGCCTCGATCGCGGCCGGGCGGTGATCGCCTTCCCGAAGCTGCTCTACTGGGGCGCGCGGCTGGCGACGGTCCTGCCGGTTCGCCTCGTCGATTTCTTCATGACGCGCCAGCACGTCGACGTGCCTGTCACTCGCGAAAGGATGCTCACGTGAGCGCGGCGCTCGACATCCTACGCTGGCCGGCGGCTGTCTTTGTCGGCCTGGCGCTGTGCGTGATCGTGCTGACGGTCGTTCTGGCGCTCGCCGCTCCGCTTCTGGCGCGTCGCAGGCCGCGGACCGCGGCGACGCCGCCCTTCAGCTTTGTGGTTCCGATCAAGGCCTTCGACGACAGTTTCGACCCTGCGCAAGAGTCGCTGTTCGTGCAGGACTATCCGGATTTCGACATCACCGTCACGGCCGCCGAGGCGGAATCGCCGGCCGTGTCGGCGGCCCGGCGCATTCTGGAGGCCAATCCGGGCCGGCCCGCCCGGATCGTGCGCTCCACCGCCCGCTTTGCCGCCAGTCCGAAGGTCGACAATCTCTGCGAGGCGGTCGAGAACGCCGCGCACGATCTCATCGCGACCAAGGATTCCAATATCGTCCTCCCGCCGCAGGCCATGAGCGAAGCCGTGGCGCGAATGACCGAGGGCGTCGGCCTCGTCACGGCGATCACGGAAGCATGCGACGCCAGGAATTTCCCGGCGGCGCTGGAATGTTCCCTGATGAACCAATCGCATGGCCGCATTCTCTATGCGGCGCAGGCGCTCGGGCTTGGCTTCGGGCTGGGCAAGCTGATGGTCTTCCGGCGCAGCGACCTGCATCGCGTGGGCGGCTTCGAGGCCATCGCCCACAGCGTCGGCGAGGATTCCGCGCTCGATCACGCGCTGAAGAACATCGGCCTGCGCACGGTCATCATTTCCGTTCCGCTGCTGCAGCCGCTCGGCGCGCGCAGCTTCCACGATGTCTACCACCGGCAATTGCGCTGGTCCGTCATCCGCCGCCACAACGAGACGCTGGCCTTCCTGGTCGAGCCCTTCGGCCTGTCTTCGGCCGTGGCGCTGGCGGCGGCTTTCGCGGCCCCCCTGGTCGGCGTCTCGGCCGGGGTAGGCGCGGGCTTCGTCCTGGCCTTCTGGTTCGGCTGCGAAACCCTGCTTGCCTTGGCGCGGGGCTGGGATGTATCGATGTCCGCGCCCGCAATCATGATCGCGCGAGACGTGGTGATGCTGGGCGTGTGGGTGCGCGCATGGTTCACGAAGCGGGTCAAATGGGCCGCCGAGGTCTATGAGGCGCACCGCGAATGCGGCTCCCTGCCGGCTCCCGCAAATTCCGCGGCGCCGGTCCAGAAAAGGAACGATAGGTGACGGTGCACGGCCTGCTTGTCGGCCTGATCGATGTTGCGCTCACGCTCTGCATCGTCGGCATGGTCGTCATCGGCGCGAATTTCCTGATTCTCATCGCCCGCTTCCTGTGGGACGAAATCAGGGGTCTGGACGAATCCGGGAAGAGCGTTCCGCCGCTGGCCAACGCCGACCTGCCGCATGTCGTGCTGCAGATACCGGTCTTCAATGAACCGCGTGTCGTGGAAGGCGCGCTGCGCGCCGCCTGCGCGCTCGATTGGCCGCGCGACCGCCTGCACATCCAGTTGCTCGACGATTCGACCGACGAAACCACCGAGCGCGCCGCCGAGATCATCGCCGAACTGCGCGCCGCCGGAAACGACGTGCTGCACGTGCGCCGCGAGGATCGCTCCGGCTTCAAGGCCGGCGCCTGTGCGGCCGGCCTCCAGCTCGATTCGTCCCCCTTCGTCGCCATGCTCGACGTCGACTTCCGCCCGCCGGCCGACTGGCTGCGCAAGGCCATTCCGGTCATCGTCGCCGATCCGAAGGCCGGCTTCGTGCAGGCGCGCTGCGAATTCGCCAATTACGAGAAGAACTGGCTGACGCGCGTGCAGGGCCTGATCCTCGACGCGCATTTCATGATCGAGCAGCGCACGCGCGCCAATCTCGGCTGGCTGTTCCAGTTCAACGGCACCGGCGGCATCTGGCGTCGCGCGGCCATAGATTCGGTCGGCGGCTGGCTCGACTATTCGCTGACCGAGGACCTCGACCTCACCATCCGCACCTGCCTTGCGGGCTGGCACGGCCGCTTCATTTCCAACGTCGCCATACCCGGCCAGATGCCGGAGGGCATGCGTGACTGGCGCCGCCAGCAACGCCGCTGGTCGAACGGCTTCGTGCAGGTGGCGATGCGCACGGTCGGGCCGATCTGGGAAGCGCCGTGGACGCTCGTGCAGCGCCTGTCGGCGATCATCCTTGTCATGCACCAGGTGTTCTTCCCGCTATGCGCCGGCGCGCTCGTCTTCCTGGCGCTGGGCACGCTGGTGCGGGGCTTCTCGGCGTCCGACTACGCGCCGCTGCTCCTGCTGGTCTTCATCATGGCGACGGCAGTCGTCGTCGGCATGACGCTGCCGCCCTATCTCGCGCTGAAGCGCGGCACGGTCTGGCGCTATCTGGCGACCATGTCGATGCTGCCGCCGCTGTTCCTCTACCTCGCGGTCGCCAATGCGCCGAAGATCATCCAGACGGCCGGCGGCCGCCAGGAGCATTTCAAGCGCACGCCCAAGAAGGAGCACGCTGACTAGCTTCTAGTCCGCGCGATCGAGCGCCGCGCGAATGGCGTCCAGGCGCTCGTAGACCTCGTCGCGCATGTCCGGATTGGTGAAGACGTAGAGTTCGTCGTCGCGCATGGCCTCCATCGCGCGCCCTGCGACGAAATCCGGATCGATGCCGGCCTCGTTGCGTTCGGCGACATGGGCGAGGATCGCCGCGCCCCGGCTTCCCGGCGAAGGCTTCGTCGCCGCGCCATAGCGGCCGGGCCTGTTGCGCGCGCTCGTTGGAATACGCGTCCGCACGAAGCCGGGACAGATGACGCTGACGCCGACGCCACGGTCCTTCAGTTCGACCGCAAGGCCTTCGGAAATCCCGACCACGCCGTACTTGCTCGCCACATAGGGGCTGAAGCCGATGTTGGCCTGCAGGCCGGCGAGCGAGGCCGTATTGACGATATGCCCTTCGCCCTGCGCCAGCATGTGCGGCAGGAAGGCGGCGATGCCGTGCACGACGCCCATCAGATTGACGTCGACGACCCAGCGCCACGTGTCGAGCGAAATGGCGTCGACGCCGCTGCCGCCGCCGACGCCGGCGTTATTGCAGAGGATGTGGATTGCGCCGAAGGCCTCCAGCGTCCGGGCGGCGGCGCGCTGCACGCTGGCTGCGTCCGCCACGTCGCAGACGACGCCCTGCGCCGCGACGCCGCTTGCGCGCAAGTCCGCGACCGCTGAATCCAGCGCCGCGGCTTCGATGTCGGCGAGCATGACGCGCGCGCCGGCGCGCCCCAGCGCGCGGCCGAGCGCCAGGCCGATGCCGCTTGCCCCGCCCGTGACGAAGGCGGCCTTGTTCCTGAAATCCCGCATCGCTCCGTCCCTGTGTCGGACGGAGTATAGACCCGCTCAGACCGGCCTGTCGCCCGGACGATCCTCGCGCGTGTAGGCGGTGCCGAACACATAGTCCCAATAGGGCGCGCTGACGCCGTAGCCGCGCAGCGGATCGCGGAAATGATGCAGCAGGTGCAGGCGGCGCAACGTTTGCTCGACGCCTGTGCGCGGCGTCCGGTGATGCAGGTGGAAGTGAATCTCGTCGTAGAGAACGTAGCCGAACAGGAAGCCGCCGTAGATCGTCAGGGAATAGGGCGTCGGAAACAGGGCCATCGCCACGACATAGGCGAGCAGCATCAGCGGCACGCTCATCAGCGGCGGCATGACGAGGCGCAGCGGGTCGCTGGGATGAACGTGATGGACGCCGTGCAGCAGGAAGTGGATGCGCTCGCCGATGGCGCCGGGAAACTCCGTGTGGAAAAGCCAGCGGTGGCAGACATATTCGCTGAACGTCCAGATGGCGTAGCCCACGACGAACATGGCGATCGTCAGGACGACCGGCATCTGCGTCGCGCCCTGCCAGACGAACCAGGCGGAGATCGGCAGGTAGAACAGGGGCGCCCACCATGGCACGCGCGACAGCTTGTCGAGCAGCGGATTGTCGAAGATGCGCGGCGAGGCCATCAGCAATTCGGCCTTGCTCATGCCCGCCGTCGACATGTGGGCGTAGGGATCGCGCCCGTCGTGCGTCGCTTCCGACATGGCCTGCTCCTCAGTGCGCCGTATTCGCGGTTCGCGAATGCAGCGAATAGCGCGGATCGAAGATGAAATCGCGGAACAGCTTCAGCCACGACTTGTGCGCATGCAGGTCGTCGTAGAATTCCGGCGCCATCGCCTTGACCTTCGGCAGAAGCCGCCACGGGATTTCCTGAAAGTCGTGGTGCTCGTTGTGATAGCCGATGTTCAACGCGCAGAAGTTCAGCGGCCCGTAATAGTCGAACGTGCCCTGGTTCGGCCAGGCCGCGTAATGCTCCTGGATCCAGCGCGCGCCGAGCGGATGCAGGCCGACCGAAAACCAGAAGGACGCGAACAAGTAGAACAGCGCGTTGCCGCCGAGGAAATACCAGACGGCGAGATCGAACACGCCGATGACCGCGAAATTGAAATAGGTCCACGGTCCCCAGATCGGCACGGTTCCCTTCAGGCGGTAGATGCGGGTGAGCTGCATCACGGGGAAGAAGAACAGCCAGAGCGCCTTGCGCCACCATACGTTGCCGACGAGCTTGGCTTCCCAGTCGCTCGGCACGTCCGCGTCGTAGTCGTAGCTCGACAGGTGCGAGTGATGCTTGACGTGGTAGCAGCGGAAGCCCATCGCCGTCGGAAAGGCGTTCGGCAGGTCGGCGAGGATCGCGTTCAGCTTGTTGAGGAAAGGCGAGGCGAAGACCGCGTTGTGGATCGAATCGTGGATGATGACGAACATTGCATGATTGGCGAAGGCGCCGACGCAATAGGCGAGGATCAGCGTCGCCCACCAGTAGGACATGCCGAGCTTGCCCATCCAGGCGGCGATCGCCACCTGCAGCACGAAAATACCGGCGGTGATCCAGAAGGTCGCGATATCGCGCACGAAAAGCGTGCGGACTTCCGGGTGCGCCGCCAGAATCGCCTGACGTCTCAATACGTGCGACCGGTCGATGCCCGCGGGCGAGATTTCCAGTATGGCGTTCATGTCTTGCCTTCCGGCCTCAGCCTTGCGCCGCTGCAGGCGCGCCGGCCAGGCGCTTCTCGTATATGCGGTGAATCTTGTCGATTTTTGCGCCGCTCATCTCGATCGGCTTGCGCATTCCCATGTTATTTTCAAGAACCCAGCCGAATTCGACATGATCCAGCGCAACTTTGCGGCTGGTCAGCTTGAGGTGCTCCACCATCGTCAGCACCACCACGCCGCCCCGCGCGCTTCGATGCAGCGACTGCCGCATCCCGAACAGCGCGAGCCGCCCTGACTTGTACGGCTTGCGGCGGATGCGGCCGATCAGCTTCACAAGCCCGGTCAGGCCGAGCCGGCCGTTCAGGTCGGCGACGATGTCGTGCAGGTTTGGCACGATGATGCCGAAGGCCACCGCCTCGCCGTCCAGTTCCACCACGAAGCCGTAGTCCGGCGTCATGATGAACTTCAGGCTGTCGGCCATCGACTTGAATTCGGCGCGCGTGATCGGCACGAAGCCCCAGTTGGCCGCCCATGCGTCGTTGAACAATTCCGTCATCAGGTCGACTTCGGAATCGAGGTTCTTCAGATCGAGCGGCCGATAGCGCAGACGCGACTTCCATTCCGGACGGTTCAGCAGGACCGGTTCGAAACTCCGGTCCTTCTCGTTGATATCGTGACGATAGGAGATGAGGTCGCGCGCCTTCTGCAGCCCGAGCGCCTCGACGTGACGGCTGAGATAGGGCGGGTGCCACGGCATGAACACCATCGGCGCGGCCTCGAAGCCCTCGACCAGCATGCCGCATTCCGCGTTGATCGACGGCGAATAGGGGCCGTGCATGACGCTTGCGCCCTGCCCGGCGAGCCAGCTTTCGGCGGCGGCCAGCAGCGCGGCGACGATGCCCTCGTCGTCGATGGCGTCCAGCGATCCGAACTGCGCCGGCGAAGCGCCGTTGGGCGTGACGTCCTTGTAGATCTGCGCCTCGATGCGCCCGACGGTCCTGCCGTCGCGCCGGGCCAGAAACGCCTGGCTGCGCACGAGGTCGTAGTGAGGGCTGAGCTTGTGGCCGTAGAGCGTCCAGCGCTCGACGTCGAGCGAGGGCGAGAAGCCTTTCTGGCCGGCGTAGAGCAGGCGCGGGACGCGGCAGAATTCCATGAAGTCGCGCAAGCCCGCGACGGGCGCGACCTCGACGGAGGAATTCCCCAGTGAGTCTTGGAGCTTTGGCGACGCGGTCATGGCGCGCCAATATCACGCGCGGCGCAGCGGGCCAAACCCACCACGCCGGATTGGACGTCTTCCAGAAAACGAGCGGCTAGACCGAGACCGTGGCGTCCGGGGTCGGCATGGCCTGGCGCGGCGGCTCGACCACCGGCCGATCCACGATGAGCTGCACCACCTGCCTGATTTCGTCCTCGGTATGGTTCGCCGAGATGAAAAAGCGCAGGCGGGGCTTGTCCTTGGGCACGCCGACCTGAACGACGGGCGGCACGTAGATGCCATGCTCCAGCAGGTGCTGGGAAACGGCCATCGTCTCCCAGACCGAATTGAACAGGATCGGGACGACGGCGCGGCCGATGGCGGGGCCTGTGTCGAGGCCGGCCGCCTGCGCGGTATCGCGCAGGAATTCGGCGTTGTGGGCGAGCTTGGCGACGCGCCAGGATTCCGTCTGCATTAGGTCGAGCGCCTTGGCGGCGGCGGCCGTGATGACCGGCGACAGGCCGACAGAATAGACGAAGCCCGGCAGGGTGAATTTCATCCAGTCGATCAGGCCGCGCTTGCCGGCCACGAAACCGCCGCAGGACGCGAAGCTTTTCGACAGCGTGCCGATGATCAGATCGACCTTGTCGGGGTCGACGCCGCAATATTCGCACAGGCCCGCGCCGCGCTCGCCGAGCACGCCGATCGAATGCGCTTCGTCGACCAGCAGCCAGGCCTGATGCTTTTCCTTGAGCTCGACCAGTCGCGGCAGGTCGATCGTGTCGCCGTCCATCGAGTACAGGCTTTCGACAGCGATCATCACGTTGTTGTATTTCTCGCGATGCTCGGTCAGCAGCTCGTCGAGATGGTCGAGATCGTTGTGGCGGAACACGATCTGCGCCGCATCCGACGTGCGGGCGCCCGTTGCGACGCTGTTGTGCGACAATTCGTCCAGGAAGATCGCGTCGCGCTTGGCCATCAGGTGGGTGATGACCGTCAGGTTGGTCAGGTAGCCAGAAACCAGCGAAAGCGTCGCCTCGACGCCGAGGAACTTCGCCAGATCGTCCTCGAATATCTGGTGGGTGGACCGCTCGCCGCCGACGAGGCGGGAAGCCAGCGCGCCGACGCCGAACTTGTCCACGGCCTGATGCGCGGCCGCCTTGACGTCCGGATGATCGGCAAGGCCGAGATAGTCGTAATTGGCGAAGGACACGTAGTGCCCGTTGCCGCGGGACTGGATTTCAGCCTTCAGCGTGTCGGTGGGCGCGAAGAAGGGGTTCCCGTGCTCGTCCAGAATGGCCTTGCCGGCCAGGCGGTAGCGCCGCAGCGCGTATTCGGAGAGGGTCTTGTGCTTCGCCACGCAGAAACGTTCCGGTTACGGGACGAACCGCCCCTGTTGCCCCGGCCGAAGCTTCCGGAGCCTCGATCGGACCCGGACCCTTAGCATTAACCGGCACGGTCACGCCAGTGTCGCGAAAGGGCCGGGATTCATGGCGCGGCGGGCGCCGCCTGTAGCCGCCGGCCTCTTGTACAAAGGGAAGGCGCAACCATATCATGGCGGAGCCGCCGTGCGCCTCGAGAGGGCCGGCGGAGGAAAGAGGCGCCTGAGGGGCTTCAACATGTCGCGTACGCCTACCCTGAATTCGCCGTTTCTGCTCGGCTTCGAGACCATCGAACGCGCCCTCGATCGCGTGACCCGCGCCGGCAGCGACGGCTACCCGCCCTACAATATCGAGCGCCTTTCGCGGACCGAAAGCGAGCCTGAGCGCCTGCGCATCACGCTGGCGGTCGCCGGTTTCACGCGCGACCAGCTCGAGATCACGATCGAGGAAAACCAGCTCGTGATCCGCGGCCGGCAGCAGGAGGACCGCGAGCGGACCTACCTGCATCGCGGCATCGCCGCCAGGCAGTTCCAGCGGGCCTTCCTGCTGGCCGAGGGCATGCAGGTCCAGGGCGCGGACCTCTCGAACGGACTTCTTTCGGTCGATCTTGTCCGGCCCGAGCCGGAGCGGATCATCCGCAAGATCGACATCGTAGCGCGCGACTGACGCGCCTGACCATTCGACGCGCGGCCTTGCTGGCGTCGGAAAAGCGGGCCTCTGGAGGCCGCAAGGAGTGCAAGATGACCAATTCCCCCTTCACCGAAGAGCAGTTCGCCAAGCTCGGCGCGGGTCAGGTCGCCTATGTGCGTGAAATGACCTCGGACGAGTTCAAGCAGATCTACCCGCAGGCGAACGACCTGCAGCCGGGCGTCAAGCTGTTCGCCCTCCTGTCGGCCGACGGCGCGCCGCTCATGCTCGCGGATTCGCGCGCTACCGCGATCGCCAGCGCCATGCAGAGCGAGTTGCAGACGGTCAGCCTGCACTGATCGACGGTCGTTCGGCGCGCCTCAGCCGCCGAATAATTTTTCGAGGAAATTCTTCTCGCGCGGCGCGTTCTGCGCGGCGCGGGAATCCCCGATGTCGCCCGGCGGCAGCAGGTCGTCGATCGACCGCGGCCGCTGGCCGGCCGGCGCCGTCGCGCGTTGCGCGGCCCGCTGGGGCGCCGGCGCGGCGCCGAACGACGGCTGACCGGCAGGATCCGGTCCGCGCGCCACCGGGATTTCCGGCGGCGGGTTCGCCGGCCGCCAGGTTCCGCCGGGCAATTGCTGGGTCGGTACGCCCTTCAGCGCCTCGCGCATGAACCGGCTCCAGATTTCCACGGGCAGGCTGCCGCCCGACGCGTGCTTGGTCGGCGAATTGTCGTCGTTGCCGAGCCAAACCGCGCCGACGAGCGCGCTCGTGTAGCCGACGAACCAGGCGTCGCGGAAATCCTGTGACGTGCCGGTCTTGCCGGCCGCCTGCCAGCCCGACAGTTCCGCCTTGCGGGCCGTGCCCGTCAGCAGCGTCTCCTGCATCATCGCATTCATCATCGCCACGTATTGCGGCTCGACGATGCGTCCGCCAGAGACGCCGCGCCGCTGGTACAGCAGCTTGCCGTCGGCGGTGCGCACGCGCGTGATGACGAAGGGCGCCGCGCCGAGGCCGCCGTTGGCGAAGGGCGCGTAGGCGGATGTCAGTTCGAGCGGCGTCACTTCGCTCGTGCCGAGCGCAATGGATGCATTCGGCTGCAGTTCCGACTGGATCCCGAGACGATGCGCCGTCGCGATGACGGCTTTCGGTCCGACTTCGAGGCCAAGCCGCACCGCGACCGTGTTCAGGGACAGGGCGAGCGCATTGGTGAGCGTGATCGGCCCGAAATATTCGCGGCTGTAATTCTCCGGACGCCAGCCCCTGACGTTGATCGGCGCGTCGTCGCGCACCGTCTCCGGCGTCAGGCCGCGCTCCAGCGCGGTCAGATACACGAACGGCTTGAAGGCCGAGCCCGGCTGTCGTTTCGCGGCGACCGCCCGATTGAACTGGCTGTCCGAATAATTGCGGCCGCCGACCAGCGCGCGCACGCCGCCGCCGGGGTCCATCGCCACCAGCGCGCCCTGGCCGACGTTGAATTTCACGCCCTTCTTGTCGAGTTCTTCGGTCAGCGCCTTCTCGGCCGCCGCCTGCATCTTGCCGTTGAGCGAGGTCGTCACGACGAGATCCTCGTCAATCGCGCCGACGGTGTCGTTCAGCGTGTCCATGACGTAGTCGGCGGCGTAGTTGATCGAGCCCGCCGTCTCGTGCACCGCGACGGCGGGCCGTCCCAATGCGACCTTCGCCATCGCCTCGGTAATGTGTCCTTCCTGCAGCATGGCCATCACGACCTGCTGCGCGCGTTCGCTTGCGCCTTCGGGGTTGCGGTTGGGCGCGAGCTTGGTCGGCGCCTTCATCAGGCCTGCGAGCATTGCCGATTCCGCCAGCGTCGTTTCGCGCGCGCCGTGTCCGAAATATTTCTGCGCGGCGGCTTCGACGCCATAGGCGCCCGAACCGAAATAGACGCGGTTCAGGTAGAGCTCGAGGATCTGGTCCTTCGAATATTTGTGCTCGAGCCACAGGGCCAGGATCGCTTCCTGGATCTTGCGGCTCATCGTGCGTTCCTGCGTCAGGAACAGGTTTTTCGCCAGCTGCTGGGTGAGCGTCGAGCCGCCCTGCACGCCGCCGCGATGCATGGCGTTGGCGAGAAGCGCGCGGCCGATGCCGACGGGATCGATGCCCCAATGCGCGAAGAAGCGCCGGTCCTCGATGGCGATGAAGGCTTTCGGCAGGTAGGGTGGCAATTCGCCGAGCCGGATCGCCGGGCCGCCCGTGTCGCCGCGATTGGCCAGCACCTCGCCGTCCTCGGCGAGAATGGCGATGTTGGGCGGGCGCTTCGGGATCGCCAGTTGGTCGATCGGCGGCAGCCGCGAGGCGTGATAGGCAAAGAGCGCGGCGAGACCGATTGTCGACCAGACGCCAAGCACCAGAGTCCAGTAGACGAGGCCGCCGACAACGGAGCCCGAACGCCGACGCCTCTTGCGCCGACGGGCCCCCTTGTCGTCCTGCCGGTTGGATTTGCCCCGCGCCAAACTGTTCTCCCGCGGGTCGGCTCGCAGATCGTCGCGGTCGTCGAGCCGCGGTTCGCGGCGGCCGTCGCCCGACGCCTTGCGGCGCCTGCCGCCGGACACGCGATCGTCAGGCTCGGCGCGCAGGATTTCCCCACGCGGGTCGTCGAAACCCGGCTCGCGACGCTCGCGGCCAGCCTCCTTCCTGCCCTTGCCCCAGCCCAGCATGTCCGTCCGTTCCGCTCTCAGAGACGGCGGTCATGAGGATTAACGAGGGCGAATTAAGGGCCGGTTAAGGAAGGGGATGCGGCGACGGCCCCTCACCCCTCGCCGAGCGTCAGATCCACCATGATCTCGCCGGCCAGCCGTTCCAGCGTCCGGCCGACTTCGGCGGGTTTCAGCCCGGCCGGCAGGGTGACGCGGGCTTTCGCGCGGAACATGTCCTGACCGGTGAAGGGCGCGCTTTCGAGGCCTGACGAAAATTCCTCGATATTGGCGCCGAGCGCCTTCAGCGCCTGGGTCAGGTCGCGCACGATGCCCGGCCGCTCGTTGCCGACGATCTCGAGGTCGAGCCGTTCGCCGGGAGCCGCCGCAGCGACGGGTTCGGCCCCGCTCTCGACCGTCACCTTCAGCCCTTCGACCGCCAGCCCCTCCAGCGCCCCGGCGATCGCCTGCGCCTTTTCAGGCGGCGCGCCGACCAGCACGATGCCGGCGAACTTGCCTGAAAGCCGGGCAAGCCGGCTTTCGAGCCAGGTGCCGCCCTGCGCTGCGACAGCCTGCGAAACCGCGGCGACGAGGCCCGGCCGGTCGTCGCCGATGAGGGTAAGTACGAGAGGGGTCATTGATTTGCTCGCGAAAGGACTGCGATCCTGCCGCGCCGGCGGGCGGAAGACAATGCGGGCCGGGACTCCCCGAGCCGGTCGAACCCGTATAGTTTACGCCTAAACAACACAGGGGAAGCGCCATGGACGAATTCGACTTCATCGTGCTGGGCGGCGGTTCGGCGGGTTGCGCCGTGGCGGGTCGGCTGAGCGAAGACCCCGGAACGAGCGTCGCCCTGTTCGAGGCCGGCGACGACGGCAAGCACTGGATGGTGTGGACGCCGCTGGCCGGCGCAATCATGGTGCCCGGCAAAATCCGCAACTGGGCCTATGACACCGTGCCGCAGAAGGGGCTCGGCGGCCGCATCGGCTACCAGCCGCGCGGCAAGACGCTCGGCGGCTCCTCCGGCATCAACGCCATGGTCTATATCCGCGGCCACAAGTGGGACTACGACCACTGGGCCTCGCTCGGAAATCCCGGCTGGTCCTACGCCGACGTGCTGCCCTATTTCCGCAAGTCGGAAAACAACGAGACGCGCGCCGACGAATTCCACGGCAAGGGCGGGCCGCTGAATGTCGCCGAATTGCGCACCGGCAATCCGCTGCAGGAAACCTTCCTGGACGCGGCGCGCGAATGCCAGATGCCGATGACCAGCGACTTCAACGGCGCGAAGCAGGAAGGCTGCGGAATCTATCAGGTCACGCAGATCAACGGCGAACGCTGCAGCGCCGCACGCGCCTACATCCATCCCCATATCGGCAAGCGCCCGAACCTGTTCGTGCAGACCGGCGCGCAGGTGCTTCGCATCATTTTCGACGGCAAGCGCGCGGTCGGCGCGGAATTCCAGGTCGGATCCGAAAAGAAGGTCGTGCGCGCGCGCCGCGAGGTGATCGTGTCGGGTGGCGCCTTCGGCAGCCCGCAATTGCTGATGCTGTCGGGCGTCGGCGATTCTGCGGCGCTGAAACAGGCCGGCGTTGCGCCTGTCCATCATCTGCCGGGCGTCGGCCTCAACCTGCAGGATCATCCGGACTTCGCCTTCGGCTACAAGACGGATTCGCTCGACGCGCTGGGCTATTCCGTGAAGGGAATGGGCAAGCTCTTCCGCGAGATCAAACGCTATCGCGCCGAACGCAAGGGGATGATCTCGACGAATTTCGCGGAGGCAGGCGGCTTCCTCAAGACGCGCCCCGATCTCGAGATCCCGGACATACAGCTGCATTTCATCGTCGGCCTCGTCGACGATCATGCGCGCAAGCGTCACCTCGGCCACGGCTATTCTTGCCACGTCTGCCTGTTGCGCCCGGTTTCGCGCGGCAGCGTGAAGCTCACCAGCGCCGATCCTTTGGCCGCGCCGCTGATCGATCCGAATTTCCTCGGCGAGCCGGAGGACCTGGAAACGATGGTCGCGGGCTTCAAGATGACGCGTCGCATCATGGATGCGCCCGCCATGAAGGCGATCCGCAAGCGCGACGAATTCACCGAAGGCGTCGAGACCGACGAACAGATCCGGGATTTCCTCCGGAAGCGCGTCGACACGGTCTATCACCCCGTCGGCACCTGCATGATGGGGCCGGACCCGGCGAGCGCCGTCGTCGACGCGCACTTGCGCGTGCATGGGCTCGAGGGGCTGCGCGTCGTCGACGCCTCGATCATGCCGACTCTCGTCGGCGGCAACACCAACGCGCCGTCCATCATGATCGGCGAAAAGGCCGCCGACATGATCCGCGGCGCGGCGTGACCATGGCGATCAGGCGGGCCGCTGGCCGCTTGCCGGATCGTCGCAGCTTCGTCATGAATACGTCACGGATATGAAGACGGCGCCCCATAGAAGCAGCCGGCGTTCAGGGAGATCGACCATGAAGAAAACCGCCTTCGCCGCCCTCGTTCTGGCCGGCGTGAGTCAGCATGCGCTGGCCGCCACGGAAATCCAGTGGTGGCACGCCATGACCGGCGCCAACAACGACCTGATCGTCAAGCTGGCCGAGGATTTCAACAAGGCGCAGCCCGACTACAAGGTCGTGCCCTCCTACAAGGGCGGCTACGCCGACACCATGAACGCCGGCATCGCCGCCTTCCGCGCCGGCAACGCCCCGCACATCATGCAGGTGTTCGAGGTCGGCACGGCGACGATGATGGCCGCCAAGGGCGCTGTTAAGCCGGTCTACCAATTGATGAAAGAGACGGGCGAGAAATTCGACCCGCAGGCCTACCTGCCCACCATCACCGGTTATTACTCGACCGTGAAGGGCGAGATGCTGTCCTTCCCGTTCAACTCGTCGTCCATGGTCATGTGGCTGAACAAGGACGCGCTCGCCAAGGCCGGCGTCGATCCCGATAAGCTCAAGACATGGCCGGAGGTCTTCGAGGCAGCGAAGAAGCTGCACGCGACGTCGCCGACCTGCGGCCTCTCCAACGCCTGGGCTCCCTGGGCGCTGATCGAGCAATTCTCCGCCTGGCACAACGTGCCGATCGGCACGAAGGCGAACGGGCTCGACGGCTTCGACACGCAGCTGAAGTTCAACACGCCGCTGCACGAGCGCCTGTTGTCGACGCTGGCCGAACTCCAGAAGGACAAGACCTACGATTATTCCGGCCGCACCAATTCGGGCGAGGGCCGCTTTACCTCGGGCGAATGCCCGATCTTCCTCACGTCGTCGGCCTTCTACGGCAACGTGAAGGCCAACGCGAAATTCGCCTATACCAATGCGGCCATGCCGTATTTCCCCGACGTGCAGGGCGCGCCGCAGAACTCGATCATCGGCGGCGCCTCGCTGTGGATCATGGGCGGCAAGAGCGCCGACGAATACAAGGGCGTCGCGAAATTCCTGTCCTTCCTGTCCGACACGGACCGGCAGGTGGAGCTGCACACCAAGTCCGGCTACCTGCCGATCACCAAGGCGGCCTATGAGAAGACCAAGGCCTCGGGCTTCTACAAGGAGAACCCGCTGCTCGAGACGCCGCTGAAGGAACTGACCAACAAGGAGCCGACCGAGAATTCGCGCGGCCTGCGCTTCGGCAACATGGTGCAGATGCGCGACGTCTGGTCGGAAGAGATCGAGCAGGCTCTGGCCGGCAAGAAGACGGCGAAGCAGGCGCTCGACGACGCCGTGTCGCGCGGCGACACGATGCTGCGGCAGTTCGAACGCACCGCTGGAAAGTGAGTCGCGCCTTCCTTCTCCCGCGAGAGCGGGAGAAGGTGTCACGCGGGACGCGTGACGGATGAGGGGGATGGTCGCTTCATAGGCCTTGGGCAGGAGCAGCGCCCTCACCCGACGCCTGCGTTGCAGGCGCACCCTCTCCCGCAAGGCGGGAGAGGGGACATTGCGGATGGTCATGGAAAAACGCTCCACCTTCTCCGGCAAGCTTCTCCCCTACGCGTTGCTCGCGCCGCAGCTCGCGATCACTTTCATATTTTTCTACTGGCCGGCGTCGCAGGCGGTGAAGGAGAGCTTCTTCATCCAGGACGCGTTCGGAACGAGTTCCGAATTCGTCGGGCTCGAAAACTATCGCAACCTGTTCTCCGATCCCTATTACTTCCACGCCATGCGCACGACCGCGGTATTTGCCGCCGCCGTCACCTTCTTCTCATTGTCGATCGCGCTGGCGCTCGCCGTGCAGGCAGACCGCGGCATCAAGGGCGCGACCGCCTATCGCACGCTTCTGGTCTGGCCCTATGCGGTGGCGCCGGCCGTGGCCGGCGTGATCTGGGGGTTCCTCTTCCAGCCCTCGCTCGGTTATTTCGCGCATGTGCTGACGAGCATCGGCATCGACTGGAACCCGACGCTCAACGGCGGCCAGGCGATGACGCTGGTCATCATGGCGTCGGTCTGGAAGCAGATCAGCTACAATTTCCTGTTCTTCCTCGCAGGCCTGCAGGCCATTCCGAAATCGCTGATCGAGGCGGCGGCCATCGACGGCGCGCGCCCGGCGCGGCGCTTCTGGACGATCGTTTTCCCGCTGCTCTCGCCCACGACGTTCTTTCTCGTCGTCGTCAACGTCGTCTATGTCTTCTTCGACACGTTCGGCATCATCGACGCCATGACCGGCGGCGGTCCCGCCAAGGCCACGGAAACGCTGGTCTACAAGGTCTTCTCGGACGGACGCCTCGGCGGCGACCTCGGCGGCTCCAACGCGCAATCCGTCGTGCTGATGATCATCGTCATCGTGCTGACCTCGATCCAGTTCCGCTATGTCGAACGCAAGGTGACGTATTGATGCCGGCGTCGCACACGAACTCCCCTCCCCCTTGTGGGGAGGGGCAGGGGGAGGGGGGCGGGCAATCTCGCCAGATTTCGCGACCCCCCACCCTAGCCCTCCCCCACAGGGGGGGAGGGAAAGTTGCGGCAAGGGAGGGGGCGCAATGGTAGAGAACCGGCGCTTCGGCGATCTCCTGTCGCATTTCATTCTTGTCGTCGGCGTGCTGATCGTCGTCTTTCCGGTCTGGATCGCTTTCGTCGCCTCGACCGTCGATCCCGCGACCATCTCCAACGGCAAGCTCGGCCTGATGCCCGGCTCGCATTTCATCGAGAATTACAGCCGCGTCCTGTTCGAAGGCACGGGTTCGACGACGCGCGCCCATGTCTCGACCATGCTGTTCAACTCGCTGGTCTCGGCGCTCGTCATCTCGATCGGCAAGATCGCGATCTCACTGCTGTCGGCCTACGCCATCGTCTATTTCCGCTTCCCCCTGCGCATGGCGGCCTTCTGGCTGATCTTTCTCACGCTGATGTTCCCGGTCGAGGTGCGCATCTATCCGACCTACAAGATCGTCGCCGATCTCAAGATGCTCGACACCTACGCCGGCCTCTCCGTGCCGCTGATCGCCTCGGCCACCGCGACGCTGCTGTTCCGCCAGTTCTTCATGACCGTGCCGGACGAATTGCTGGAGGCCGCCAAGATCGACGCCGCCGGCCCTTTCCGCTTCTTCAAGGACGTGCTGCTGCCGCTGTCGCGCACCAATCTCGCGGCGCTCTTCGTCATTCTCTTCATCTACGGCTGGAACCAGTATCTCTGGCCGCTGCTCATCACCACGCGCGACGACATGCAGACGATCGTCATCGGCATCAAGAAGATCGTCGCCGTGCAGGATGCGCTGACGGAATGGCAGCTCGCCATGGCGACCGCCATGCTGGCCATGCTGCCGCCCGTCGCGGTCGTCGTGTTCATGCAGAAATTGTTCGTCAAGGGTCTCGTCGAGACGGAGAAATAATATGGCGGGCGTCCTGCTCGACAATGTGCAGAAGGTGTATCCCGGCGGCTTCAACGCCGTGAAGGGCGTGTCCTTCGCCGTGCCCGACGGCGGCTTCTGCGTGCTCGTCGGACCCTCGGGCTGCGGCAAGTCGACGTTGCTACGCATGATTGCCGGCCTCGAGACGATCACCGGCGGCGCGATCTCCATCGGCGAGCGCAAGGTCAACGATCTCGAGCCGATGGAGCGCGACATCGCCATGGTGTTCCAGAATTACGCGCTCTACCCGCACATGAGCGTGTACGACAACATGGCCTATGGCCTGCGCAACCTGAAGACGCCCGAGCCGGAAATTCTCGCGCGGGTGAACGAGGCTGCGAAGATACTCGAGCTCGATCAGGACATGCTGAAGCGCAAGCCGCGCCAGCTTTCCGGCGGCCAGCGCCAGCGGGTCGCGATGGGCCGCGCCATCGTGCGCAAGCCCTCCGTCTTCCTGTTTGACGAACCGCTCTCGAACCTGGACGCGAAATTGCGCGTGCAGATGCGCATCGAGATACGGAAGCTGCAGCGCCGCCTGAAGACGACGTCGGTCTATGTCACGCACGACCAGCTGGAAGCCATGACGCTCGCCGACATGCTGGTCGTGATGAATGCCGGACGCGTCGAGCAGGTCGGCGCGCCGCTCGAACTCTACGAACGGCCGGCGACCGTCTTCGTCGCGGGATTCCTGGGTTCGCCGCCGATGAACTTTCTCGACGCGACTGTGGAGAAGCCGGGCGTGTTGCGCCTGCCCGACGGCGCAACGCTCGCCTACGACCCCGGGCATTTCGGTCCCGCCGTCGGCACCAAAGTGAAAGCCGGCGTTCGGCCGGAGCGCGTGAGTTTTGCAAGCGACGGCGCCGGCCTCGCCTTCAAGGTCGAACTGGTGGAAGAACTCGGCCTCGGCCAGCTCGTGCACGGCATCGTCGCCGGCGGCGCCTTCACCGTCGCGCTGCCCGCCGCCCATTCCGCGCCGGCGGGCGAGGCGCAGAAGCTCGCCATATCAGCCGACGCCGTGCATCTGTTCGACCGGAAGACCGGCGTGCGGCTTTGATCCGTAGGCTGGCGTTCGCTGCGTTCGTTCTCGCGTTCGCCGCCGCGTTATGGTTCCGCATCGACCGCCCGGTTCGCGTCGTGCCGAATTTCGCGGCGGAGATGCTCTGCATCGAAACCTTCCTGAGCGGTCGCGATCCGTCGCTCGCTTTCGAACAGATCGTCGCAAAGCAGCCCGGCATGAATCCCGTCGCCGGGGCGATCGCGTGGCGAGTCGATCGCGAGAAGCGCGAGGCGCACGCCGCGCTCGCACGACTCCTCTCCGCACGCGCCGTCTTCATCGAAGGCTATGGCTGCCTGCTCGATCATGGCGCGCCACTGCCGCCACCACGCGCAGCGTCGCCTCCGCTGGCGCCCGAGGGGCCTGCGCTTGTCGCGCCGCCGGCCGGCTCGAAGCTGGCGCTGGCGCTCGATCATGTCTTTGCGCCCTTCGAGGATGGCGCGCCGCGCGGCACGCAGGCCGTGGTCGTCCTGAAGGACGGCGCGCTCGTCGCCGAACGCTATGCCGACGACGTGACGCCGCAAACGCGCGTGTCGGGAATATCGCTCACCAAATCGCTGACGAACGCCCTCGTCGGCGTGCTCGTGCGCGACGGCGCGCTGGACGTGAAGGCCCCGGGCCTGATCGCCGCATGGAGCAGGCCCGAAGACCCGCGCCGCGCCATCACGGTCGAGAACCTGCTGCGCATGGACAGCGGCCTCGATTTCGACGAGACGAACTCGGGCTTCGACGCCAACACGCGCATGCTCGATCTCGAAGACGACATGGCAGCGTTTTCGGAAGGCGCGCGACGGATCGCCGCGCCCGGCGAACGCTGGGCCTATTCGTCCTCCAGCATCATGGTCGTGGACGCGCTGCTGCGCGCGCAGATCGGCGGACCGGATAAGCTCGCGGCCTTTGCGCGCGAAAGACTTTTCGTTCCGGCCGGCATGACCAGTTTCGCGCTGGGCTTCGATGCGACGGGAACCTTCGTCGGCTCGACCCATGCGGCCGCGACCGCGCGCGACTGGGCGCGCTTCGGCGAATTGTTCCGCAACGACGGCATGGCGGGGCAAACGCGCATCCTGCCGCAGGGCTGGGCGGATTTCTCAGCCAGCCCGACGTCTTCGGCTCGTTACGGTTACGGCGTGGGCTTCTGGACCAATCGCGGCGACAGTTTCGGCGCGCTTGCGCGCGTGAAGATGGGCTTTCCCGCCGATTCCTGGTTTGCCTCGGGCAGCATGGGCCAGCGCGTCGTGATCGTCCCCTCCCAGAAGCTGACGATCGTGCGGCTCGGCCGCGTCGCGCGCTGGCCGGATTTCGACATCGAGGGAACGGCGCGCCTGGT
The DNA here is from genome assembly GCA_046349215.1 of Beijerinckiaceae bacterium. Lineage (GTDB taxonomy): Bacteria > Pseudomonadota > Alphaproteobacteria > Rhizobiales > Beijerinckiaceae > JAJXWB01. The sequence continues at coordinate 421,664 of JAXMCV010000003.1, read as the reverse complement.
GCGCGAGACGGTGGAGGCGCTGAACGCGCCCTGACGCTTGCGCACCGCCCTGCGCATCCCCATCTTGCGCGCGACGCCGCAGGAGCGCCCGATGGACATGCTTTCCGCCGCGTTTGCGGCGCTTAACCAGATCTTCACGCCGCCGTTCCGCGCGACTTTGTGGAAAGTGCTGGCGCTGACGCTCGCCGTGCTCGCGCTGCTGTGGGTCGGCCTCGACCGGCTGGCCGTGCATTTCCTGACCGATCCGTCGTGGTTTCCCTATCCGTGGATGCTGACAGCGATTTCGGTGGCGCTCGGCCTCGGCCTGTTCGTCGGCCTCGCCTTCATCGTCGCGCCGGCCTCCTCGCTGGTCGCAGGCTTCTATCTCGACGATCTCGCCGATCTCGCGGAGGCGGAAGTCTATCCCCCGGACGGGCGCGGCAGGGCATTGCCGGTCGGACAGGCGACCTGGCTCGCCGCGAAATTCGCGCTCGTCTCGCTGGCGGTGAATATCGCCGCGCTCATCGTCTTCCTGCTGCCGGGCTTCAACGCCCTCGTCTTCTTCGTCGCCAACGCCTACCTGCTCGGCCGCGAATATTTCGAACTCGCCGCGCTGCGCTTTCGTCCGCTGGAAGAGGTGCGCGAATTGCGCAAGCGTCACGCGCTGACGCTGTTTCTGGCGGGATTCTTCATCGCGGCCTTCGTCGCCGTGCCGATCGTCAATCTGCTGACGCCGTTGTTCGGCGTCGCCTTCATGGTGCGGCTGCACCGGCAGCTTGCGCCGCCAGAGGTCGAGGCTTTGCCCAACCCTGCGCCGCCGCGCGTGACCGCGCAGCGCTGAAAATTACGAGACGGTGGCGTCGCGGTCGAACTGGCCGGCGCGGCGATAGCGCCACAGATAGCTCGGCACGATGGCGCGGAAGGATTCCGGCTCGATGCCGAGGCCCTTCAGCGTGCGACCCTCGTTCTCGGCGGCCTGCGAGACGACATTGTCGTGGCGCAGCATCTCGCACTGGTCGCGCGTCAGCATCGGCGGCACGATGCCGAACGAAACCTTGTTGGCGATCTCCATGCCGAGCGCCATGACGCGGCCCGGCGCGAAGCCGAGCGGCAGGACGAGGCGCTTGCGCTCGGTCTCCTTGCAGCAATAGCCGACCAGGTCCGCGAAGCTCGCGACCTCCGGCCCGCCGATCTCGTAGGTCGCGCCGGCCTTCGCCTCGCCTTCCACCGCCTTCACGACGGCCTGCGCCACGTCGCCAACGAACACCGGCTGGAATTTCGTGTCGCCGCCCACAATCGGCAACACCGGCATGAAGCGCGCCATTCCGGCGAAGCGGTTGAAGAAATCGTCGTCGGGTCCGAACATGACGGAAGGACGCAGGACGATTGCGCCGGGAATCGCCTCGCGCACGGCGGCCTCGCCCTTCGCCTTGGTGCTGGCGTAGCCGGACGCAGACGCCGCATCGGCGCCGATGGCCGAGACATGCACGAAATTCCTGATGCCCGCCGCAGCTGCGGCGCGCGCGATGACGCCGGCGCCGAAGGCGTGCACCGCCTCGAAGCTCTGCCGGCCGCCTTCGGCCAGAACGCCGACGAGGTTCACGACGGCGTCCGCGTCGCGTAGCGCCTGGGCGACCGAATCGGGATAGCGGACATTGGCCTGCACGGCGGTCACCTGGCCGACGCGGCCGAGCGGTTGCAGGAAGAAGGCAAGATCGGGACGGCGGCAGGCGACGCGGACGCGCCAGCCGCGGTTGGCGAAGCGGCGCACGACATGGCGGCCGACGAAGCCCGACCCGCCGAATACGACGACCAGCCGGTCGCTCTCGAGATTGTCAGCCATGGCCGCTCCGCGCCTGTAGATTCCGGTTGGGCCGCCTATACAACCTGACGCCGTTCAAGGCCATACGCCCGAAAGTCGCGGGCGCCGCGTTGACAGGCCCCGGCGCCGCCCGTATGAACCCGCCCGGGCCCAGGTGGCGGAATTGGTAGACGCGCTGGTTTCAGGTACCAGTGGTGCAAGCCGTGGAGGTTCGAGTCCTCTCCTGGGCACCAACAGCTTCAGACTGTTGATGCCGCCAGCAACGATCCTGCCCGGATCGGGTTTCGGGAATTCGTCCATACGTCATTCCGGAGCGTCTCGGCTGCGCTTGGCCGGGAATCTCTTTCCGGTCGTGAATTTTATTTAGAATCAATATCTTGGTGCGCCGCCTTTACGGGGCCGCACTCGGGCGCCAGCCTTCGGCTCATGATGGACCTTGGACCGGACGGCCGCGGAAGCGGCGGCCTGTCGCGATTGCTGATGGCGACGCGCCGGTTGCGGCGGCGACCGGTGGCGGGCATGGCCGCGGCGCTCGCGCTGTTTGCGGTCGCCTTCGCGGCGCGGCTTGCGCTGGGCGCCCTCGGCCTGAAGGCGCCGCTGCCTTTCGCAACCTTCGCGCCGGCCGTGCTGGTCGCGCCTCTGGTCGGCGGCTTTCCGGCCGGCCTGCTGGTCGTGATCCTGTCGGGCCTGTCGGCCTGGTTCCTCTTCCTGCCCGCCAACCCCTTGCCGTCGGACGGCGCGAACCTCGTCGTGCTGGCGACCTACGTGCTTTCGTCGCTGCTGATCCTGTGGGTCATGCATGTGCTCGATGACGAGTTCGAGCGGCTGATCGCCGAACGCGAGCGCTCGGAGAGCCTGTTTCGCGAATTGCAGCATCGCGTCGCCAACAATCTGCAGACCGTCTCGACCATCCTGCGCCTGCAGGAGCGCGATATCGTCGATGGGGACACGGGCCGCGCGGCCTTGCGCGACGCCGGCGGTCGTCTCGCCGCCATCGGCGCGCTGCACCGGCGCCTCTACGACCCTGCCAACCAGAGCGTCGACCTCGACAAGAATCTTCGAGCGCTGGTCGCCGACATCCTGGCCTCGTCGGGCCGCGCGGGAATCGTCGGCCGCGTCGACGCCGAGGCCTCGGCGATCCTGCCGCCCGAACGCGCGCTGACCCTGTCGCTGATCGTCAACGAGGCGGTGGTCAACGCGCTGAAATACGCCTTCCCTGACGATGCGCGCGGCGAAATACGCGTATCGGTCGCAGGCGACGGGCCGGACTATCTTTTGCAGGTCGCAGACAATGGCGTCGGCCTGACAGGCGCAGCGCTAGACGGCGAGAGCCTCGGCGCCCGCATTCTCGGCAGCCTGTCCGGCCAACTGGGCGGGACGCCGGAATGGCGGTCGAACGGCGGAACCGTCTTCTCGCTGCGATTCCCGCGCGGATGAAGCGCGCCTGAGGCCGCATCGACAAGCACCGGCGCGGCTGGTATTCCCGCGGGAACATGAGCGCGCCGCAGCACACCAGCATCCGCTTTCACGAAGGCGACCTGCCCGCCGGGACCGATTACGGCGGCTCCGTCGCCATCGACACCGAGACGATGGGACTCAACCCGTTCCGCGACCGCCTTTGCGTGGTGCAATTGTCGGGCGGCGACGGCACGGCCGATGTCGTGCGCATCGCCCGCGGCCAGAAACGGGCGCCCAACCTCGAGGCGCTGCTGGCCGATCCGAAGGTCGTGAAGATCTTCCACTTCGCCCGGTTCGATATCGCCGCGCTGTTCAACCGCTTCGGCGTCATGACGACGCCGGTCTATTGCACCAAGATCGCCTCGAAGCTGGTGCGCACCTATACCGACCGCCACGGCCTCAAGGACCTGCTGCGCGAATTGCTCGGCATCGAAATCTCCAAGCAGCAGCAATCGTCCGACTGGGGCGCCGACAGCCTGAGCGAAGCTCAACTCGCCTACGCGGCTTCGGACGTGCTGCACCTGCATCGGGTGCGCGAACGCCTCGACGACATGCTTCGGCGCGAGGAGCGCGCCGAGACGGCGGCGGCCTGCTTCGCCTTCCTGCCGACCAGGGCCCGGCTCGACTTGATGGGCTGGGGCGAGACCGACATATTCAGCCACGAATAAGGATTCCTTACCGGGCTTCGCCTTATCTTCGCCAAAGGCCTCGTCTTTACCGCAGCGCGGAACGGGCGTCCGCCCGTGGAAAATGCAGGATGACTGAAGTCTCGCAGCACGCCGACCCGCGCGCCGCCCTCGCCGATTTCGGCGCGAGGCGGCCGACGGCGTTCGTCGATTCGCGGCGTCACACCGCTCGCGTCCAGTTCCTGCGCCGCGCCATCGTCGTCTGCTGCGTCTCGGCCGTCAGCCTGATCGGCTTCCTGCTCGTTTTCGATCCGCTGCACCGCCTGCAACTCGGCTTCAGCGTCGGCAGCGTCGGGCTCGACGGCACCCGCATCACCATGGAGCGTCCGCGCCTCGCCGGCGCCCGCGCCGATGGCCAGCCCTATGAGATCAAGGCCAAGAGCGTCGTCCAGGACACGCGCAAGGCCAAGGTGTTCGAACTCGACCGGGTCGACGCCAAGCTCGGCGACAAGGACGGGTCGACGATCCGCATCGAGGCGCTCAAGGGCCTCTACAATTCCGAGATCGACCGGCTCGAACTTTCCGGCATCGTGCGCGTCCGCAACGAAGGCCATTACGACATGACGCTGAAAAGCGCGCTTGTCGACATGCGCGTCTCCAAGGTGACGAGCGAGGACCCTGTCTCGGTCGCCATTCCGGGCGGCCTCGTCGAGGGCGCAGGCATCGAAATGTCGGAACCCGAATCCCGCGTCACTTTCGCAGGACCCGTCCATTCCACGTTCGAGGGATCGAAGGAGGAGGACGCCGAAGCGCCTGCCGCAGAGGCTTCCCAGTGAAAACGCCGCTTCTCGCTCTTATGGCGCTCGTTCTGGCGGCCGGCGCGGCGTCGGCCGCGAGCCTGCTGCCGGGCGCCGCCTCGAAGGAGCCCTACACGATCGACGCGGCGAAGCTCGACTATTTCGACAAGGAGCAGAAGCTCGTCTACACCGGCGACGTCATCGCGACGCAAGGTCAGACCAAGGTCCGCAGCACCGTGATGACCGTTTACCTCGACAAGAGCGGCGCCGGCGGCCAGCAGGACGTGAGGCGCGTCGAGATGAAGGGGCCTGTCACCGTCGTGCAGAAGGACCGGGTCGGCACCGGCAATTCCGGCATCTACGACAAGGCCGAGAACAAGTGGTACCTGATCGGCAACGTTACGCTGACGCAGGGCACGACGGTCACCCAGGGCGATCGCCTCATCTACGACCTTGGTACGGGACGCGCGACCGTGATGGGCGGCGCCCGCACTGTCCTCACGCCGAAGGATTCGGCCAGCAAGGACACCGGTCGCGACGCCCGGGAAAGACAATAGCCGCTCGCGCCCCCGGCCGCGCGGTTGCCAGCAAGCTTCCGTCGCTGTAGGCCAAATCCGATCAAAAGAGGTCTCGCGCCCCTTGCACGCCCCTGTTCCCCCGCCCTCGCCGGACGAGAGCCGGCCACCGGTCGTGGCGGCCTGGTCGGGCGCGCTCTGGGGCCTGGCGGCGCGCACGCTCGAGCGGTTGACCGGCCGCCGGGAGAGCGCCGGCTATGCCGCGCCTTACGGCGAAGATCCGGCTGCCGGCCTGGAGGTTCCGTTCGAACGCTCGCCCGACGTGCCGACCGAGGAGGACGTGCTCGGCGTCCATCACATCGGCAAGTCCTATCGCGGCCGCCGCGTCATCGAGGACGTCAGCCTCTACCTGCGCCGCGGCGAGGTCGTGGGCCTGCTCGGCCCAAATGGCGCGGGCAAGACGACGCTGTTCTACATGATCACCGGCCTCATCCGGCCCGACGCCGGCATGATCGAACTCGATGGCAACGACGTCACGACCTTGCCGATGTATCGCCGCGCGCGACTCGGCGTCGGCTATCTGCCGCAGGAACCCTCGATCTTCCGGGGCCTCAGCGTCGAGGACAATATCCGCGCCGTCCTCGAGATCGCGCAGCCAGACCCCGAAAAGCGGGCCGACGAACTCGAGGCGCTGCTCGACGAGTTCGACATCAAGCGGCTGCGGTCGGTGAATTCGCTGGCGCTGTCCGGCGGCGAGCGTCGACGCTGCGAGATCGCCCGCGCGCTGGCGGGGCATCCCTCGTTCATGCTGCTCGACGAACCCTTCGCAGGCATCGACCCGATTGCGGTCGCCGACATCCAGGGCCTCGTCGCGCATCTCAAGCATCGCGGCATCGGCGTGCTCATCACCGACCATTCGGTGCGCGAGACGCTCGGCATGACCGACCGCGCCTATATCGTGCACGCCGGGCGTATCCTTACCGAAGGCCCGCCGGAGGCGATCATCGCCGATCCCAATGCGCGGCGGTTCTATCTCGGCGAAGATTTCCGGATGTAGTTTTCGCCTGAAGCGCGTGCGATGCTCCGGTCAACACGAAGACTGGAGGAAATCATGACCGACAAGCGCGTGGCGTGGGTGACGGGCGGGGCGACCGGCATCGGGTTGGCGACCTGCGAAATGCTGGCCGAGCGCGGCTGGCGCGTCGCCATTTCCTCGCGCCGCGCAGCCAATGTCGACGAGGCGGTGGCGAAGACCGCGGCGAAGGCGAAGGACAAGGCCGACGTGATCGGCTTGCCCCTCGACGTCTCGGACGCGACGGGCGTGGAGAAGGCCGCGAAGGAGATCGCGGCGAAATGGGGGCGCATAGACCTCCTCGTCAATTCCGCCGGGATCAACGTCCGTCAGCGCAACTGGCCCGACGTGTCTCTCGACGGTTGGGACCAGGTGATAGGCATCAACCTCGATGGCCTGATGTACTGCATGCACGCGGTCCTGCCCGTCATGCGCGCGCAGAAGTCCGGCACGATCGTCAACGTCTCCTCGTGGGCCGGCAAACACGTCTCGCCGCTCACGGGCCCTGCCTATTCCGCGTCGAAACACGCGGTCGTGGCGCTCACCCATTCCTTCAACATGGAGAATTTCCGCGACAACCTGCGCGCCTGCTGTATCTGTCCGGCTGAAGTCGCCACGCCGATCCTGAAGTCGCGGCCGATCGTGCCGAGCGAGGAGGACATGGCCCGTATGCTGCAACCGGACGACCTCGCCAGCGCCATCGTCTATGTCGCCGAGGCCCCGCAGCATGTCTGCGTCAACGAGATCGTGATTTCGCCGACCTGGAATCGCTCGTTCCTGGCCTCGCCCAACCCCTGAGGAAAAAATTCTCCGGAGGCGGGCTTCTTAACCCTTCCACAGGCCGGCCCGGAAAAATGTTTCCGGCCGGTCCCTCCACGCGATAAAGTGCTTGAAGCAAAAACCGGGCCGCATAAGATTGTGCGGCGCAACAATCGCTGGCAGCGGGCTTCGAGTACAAGGTATGGCGTTATCCACCCGCCTCATGATGCGACAGGGCCAGTCCCTGGTGATGACGCCGCAATTGCTGCAGGCGATCAAGCTGCTGCAATTTTCTCACCTCGAACTCAACGCCTTCGTCCAGGACGAGCTGGACCGCAATCCGTTGCTGGAGCGCGTCGACGAAGGCGCGGGCGCTGCCGACGCGCAGCCGGCAATCGACCGCTACGGCGAGGCGGAAAGGGGAGAAGCCCCCGACGCCCCGGACTGGAGCAGTCCGGACCTTGCTGTCGATGCCGGGCAGTTATCCGCCGATCTGGGCACCGACGTCTCGAACGCCTTCGACGCCGACGCGCCTCCGACGCCAGCCGCCGCGACGACGCCGGACGATCCCGGCCTTTCGGCCGGCGCCTGGACCGGTTCGCCCGGATCCGGATCGGGCGGCGACGGCGAGGCAGCCAATCTCGAAGCCTATATCGCCGCGAAGCCGACGCTTGCCGAACACCTTTCCGGACAGCTCGTTGTCGCACGCGCCGACCCGACCGATCGGCTGGTCGGCCAGGCCCTGATCGATTCTCTCGATGAGAACGGCTACTTCCGCGACAGCATTGCGGAGGTCGCACACAGGTTGGGCGCGCCCGAACCGCGCGTCGCCGAGATGCTGCAGGTTGTCCAGACCTTCGATCCGAGCGGCGTCGGCGCGCGCGATCTCGCCGAATGCCTGTCGATCCAGCTGCGCGAGCGTGACCGTTTCGATCCGGCGATGCAGGCGCTGATCGCCAACCTGCCGCTGCTGGCCCGCCGCGAATTCACGACGCTGAAAAGGCTGTGCGGGGTCGACGACGAGGACATCGCCGACATGGTGTCGGAAATCCGCAGCCTCGATCCCAAGCCGGGTCGCGCCTTCGGAGGCGAACCCATCCAGCCGGTCGCGCCCGACGTCATCGTGCGCGCGGCGGCCGACGGCGGCTGGCGTGTCGAACTGAACACGGAGGTGCTGCCGCGAGTGCTGGTGAACCAGACCTATGCGGCCACCGTCGGCAAGGCGAAGGGCAGCGACGCTGACAGGAGTTTCATCGCAAACTGCCTGCAAAACGCGAGCTGGCTGACGAAAAGCCTGGAGCAGCGTGCACGGACCATCCTGAAAGTGTCGACGGAAATTGTCCGCCAGCAGGACGGCTTCCTGGCGCATGGCGTCGAGCATTTGCGCCCGCTCAATCTCAGGATGATCGCCGACGCCATCGGCATGCACGAATCGACCGTGTCTCGGGTCACTTCCAATAAGTACATGGCGACCCCTCGCGGCCTGTTCGAGATGAAATATTTCTTCACGGCCTCGATTCCGGCCCAGGCGGGCGCCGAGGCGCACTCGGCCGAAGCGGTCCGCTTCCGCATCAAGCAGATGATCGAGCAGGAATCCCCGGAAAACGTCCTCTCCGACGACGCGATCGTCTCCAGGCTCAAGGGCGCGAATATCGATATCGCCCGCCGCACCGTCGCCAAGTACCGGGAGAGCCTGCGCATTCCCTCGTCCGTAGAGCGGCGCCGCGAAAAAATGGCCATGCAGGCGCAGCCCGCTTGATCGTCAACTTATAAACTATTGATCCGGAACATATTTCGCGACGGCGGCGGCGATGTTGACTTGAACCCGCCGCCCCCTTAACGGTGTCGCGCCTCGCTGCGCCTCGTCAAGAAACACGGCCGGCACCGGTCGACTCGACAGGCAAACAAGAGAACCGAGGAAGAGATGTCGCTGCGGGTTTCCGGCAAGAACATGAACATTGGCGAAGCGCTGCGCCAGCACGTGCAGACGAAGCTCAGCGCCGCGACGACCAAATATTTCGATGGCGCCGTCTCGGGCCATGTGACGATCGCCCCCGAGGGCTCGGGGTTCCGGGCTGACTGTACGCTGCATCTTGGCTCCGGCGTCTCGCTTCAGGCGGACGGCCGCGCTCAGGAGCCCTACGCCTGCTTCGACCAGGCCGCGGAGCGGATAGAGAAGCGGCTGCGCCGCTACAAGACGCGCATCAAGGGCCAGAAGAAGGCGCCAGCGGACACCGGCGAGACGGCCAGCTATTACGTTCTGGAGGCGATCGATGAGGAGCGTGACGCGCCCGTCGAAACCGAATTCTCACCCACCGTCATCGCCGAGACCACGAAGCGGCTCGATGCGATGACGATCGCCGCCGCTGTGATGGAGCTCGACATGACCGGCGTGACGGTGCTGCCGTTCCGGCATGCCGCGACCGGCCGTGTGAACATCATTTACCGCCGGGGCGACGGCAATATCGGCTGGCTCGACCCGACTGGCGAACAACAGCAGGGCGCATAGCGCTCGATCGCGAGCCTGCGGCACGCTATTTGCGTCTGCTCCTCGCGACTGGACAGGATGGTTTGCACCATGCCGTTGATCGATCTTGTGAAGCCCGAGACGGTGATCCCGTCGCTGCACGGCGCCAACAAGAAGCAGATTCTGCAGGAGCTGAGCGAGAAGGCGGCCGCCGTCTCCGGCTTCGACGCGCGCGAGATTCTCGACGCGCTCGTGCAGCGCGAGCGGCTTGGTTCGACCGGCATCGGCGCAGGCATAGCCATTCCGCACGGTAAGCTCGCCTCTTGCCAGCGCATATTCGGCATGTTCGCGCGGCTGGAACGCCCTGTGGATTTCGAGGCGCTCGACGATGCGCCGGTCGATCTGGTCTTTCTGCTGATCGCGCCGGAGTCGGCCGGCGCTGATCATCTCAACGCGCTGTCGCGCGTCGCGCGCGCCTTCCGCGACCAGTCGCTGGTCGCCACGCTGCGCTCGACCCGCGATGCTTCCGCGCTCTATTCGGTGCTGGTGCGATCGCCGACGCCGAACGCCGCCTGATCACCTGCGCCAGGCTCTGGCTTCGTAATCGATGACATAATCGTCGGGGCGCGCGGCCAGCGCCGCCATGCCCGCCAGCGCCGAATCCGTTTCCACCAGAAGCCGCGTCGGAATGGCGCGCATCAGCATGTCCATCGGCGCCTTTGCCTCGAAGACGCGCCGAAATGATTCGGCATCCAGCCAGCGCGCGAGGCGCGGAAGAACGCCGCCGCCGAGGGTCACGCCGCCGCGTGGCAGGAAGGCGAGCGCCAGGTCGCCGGCGCAGCGCGCCGCAAATTTCCAGAACAGGCCAATCGTCTCGACCGCCAGACTCTCGCCGCCTTCCGCGGCGGCCGTCACTTCGGCCGGATCGCGGGCCAGCGGATGCAGGCCGCGCGAGGCGCGCAAAGCGGCATAAAGGCGCGCGAGGCCGGGTCCTGAAAGGACCGATTCGAACGTCACGCGCCCCTCGACGCGCGGCAGATGCGTCCAGATTGCGTCTTCGAGGGAATCCGTCGGTCCGAGATCCATATGCCCCGCCTCGGTCGTGACGGGCAGCCACCCGCCGCCAGCCCGCAGCAGGGCCGCTGCGCCAAGTCCCGTTCCGGGACCGAGCACGAGCTGCGGCCCGAACGGCTCCGCTCGCGTTGCGCCGATCTGGCGCGTCCAGTCCGGCCCGAGATGGGGCAGGGCGATCGCCTGCGCCTCGAAATCATTGAACAGCAATCCGCTTTCCAGATCGAGGGCGTCGGCCAACTCCGGGCCGTCGATCGTCCAGTCGGCATTGGTCAGCCGCACCCGGGCGCCGTCGATCGGTCCCGCCGCGCTGATCAGAAGGGAACGGGGGCGGACCTTCGCGCGTTCCTCCACAACCTTGATCGTCGCAAGGAAGCTGGAATGGGAAGCCGTTGGCGCGTTGCCGAGTCTCCGAACGCTGTCGCCGGGCCGCGCGACCGCGCCGATGCGGACGTTGGTGCCGCCGATATCGCAGACCAGCAGAGGGTGGGGAAAATTCAAGCAGCGCTCCGCCGGTCGCCCCGACGGGCGAACGATTTCACGAGAGATAGGCGCGCCTGATCGTCATGTCCACGCGGGAAAAGCCGAGCCGGGTTCGCGAGGTCGCCCGACATGCGCGCGCGCCGCGTCTGTCCGCCGCGCAGATGGCGTTGTTTCTCGACGCAGACGGCACGTTGCTGGACATTGCGCCGTCGCCGGCCGCCGCCGCCGCGCCGGCCGGTCTGGCGACGACGCTGTCACGCGCCTGCGATGCATTGGGCGGCGCGCTGGCGATCGTCAGCGGCAGGCGCATCGAGGACCTGGACCGTATTTTGCGCCCGCTTGTTTCCCGGCCAGCGGAGTGCATGGCGCACAGATGCGGTTCGATCGCGGAACGATCGTCGAACCGGCTTTCCGCATCCCCGCGCACATCGTCGAGGCGGCGACGGCGCTCGCCGACGTGTTCCCCGGCGTGCTGGTCGAGGACAAGGGCGAGGCGATCGCTGTTCACTGGCGGCTGCGCCCTGCGCTGGCGGACGACATCCGCGCCGCCCTCGTCCGCCTCCTTGAGAAAGCGGGCGCCTCCGATCTTGCGTTGATGCGCGGACATTGCGTCTTCGAGATCAAACGCGCCGACGTCGACAAGGGAGCGGCTGTCCGCGCCTTCATGCGCGAACCGCCTTTTCTCGGGCGCATGCCTGTTTTCATCGGCGACGACGTCACCGACGTCGATGGCATGGCCGCCGCAAAGGCGCTCGGCGGCCTGGCGTTCTCCGTAAGCGGCGCATTGCCGGGCGCCGACGGCTGCTTCGAAGCGCCTGCGGCCGTGCGCGCCTGGCTTGTTGATTTCGTCCGGAGCAACAATTCATGAAAGCCGCGCAACCGCTCGATCTCGCACTGCTCGGCAATTGCCGGGTCGCGGCGCTCGTCGATTCGTCGGCGCGCATCGTCTGGTGGTGCTTTCCGCGCTTCGACGGCGACCCGGTCTTCAGCCGCCTGCTCGCCGGCGATGAGGAGAAAGGCTTTTGCGACGTCGTCATGCACGGTCGCGCGTCTTGCCGTTCGGCCTACGCCCGCAACACGGCGGTGCTGGAGACATTTCTCGAAGACGAACACGGCGGTATCGTCAAGATTACCGACTTCATGCCGCGCTTCGGTCGCTACGAGCGTGTCTTCCGCCCGCCGCAACTCGTTCGCAGGATAGAGCCCGTGGCAGGCCTGCCCCGCGTCGCTATCCGCGTTCGACCGACCTTCAACTATGGCCAGAAGCCGGCGCAGGTCGTCATCGGATCGAACCACATCCGCTACATCGGCGACCGCGACGTGTTGCGCCTGACGAGTGACGCGCCGCTGTCCTTCATCCAGGGCGAGACGATGTTCGCGCTGACGCGGCCCGTCACGCTCGTGTTCGGCGTGGACGAACCGTTCCTCAGCGACATCGATTCGACCGCCAAGGATTTCGAGACGCGCACCCGCGCCTACTGGCTCGAATGGTCACGCACGCTCGGCGTGCCGTTCGAATGGCAGAGCGAAACGATCCGTTCGGCGATCACGCTGAAATTGTGCAGCTTCGAGGAGACGGGCGCGATCATCGCCGCACACACGACATCGGTCCCCGAAGCGCCGGGTACGATGCGCAACTGGGATTATCGCTTCTGCTGGCTACGCGACGCCTTTTTCGTGGTCGCCGCGTTGAACAGGCTCGGCGCGACGCAGACGATGGAATCCTACATCAATTACCTCACCACGGCGGTCGCCGATCCCGACGGCATGCTGTCGCCTCTGCATTCCATCGTGCCGGGCGAGCCGCTGGACGAGCACGTCGCGGCAGACCTGCAAGGCTATCGCGGTCAGGGTCCCGTGCGCATCGGCAATGCCGCCGCAGAGCAGGCGCAGCACGACGTCTACGGCAGCGTCGTTCTCGGCGCCAAGCAGATGTTCGTCGACCATCGCCTGCCGAAGATGGGCGACGAGGCCCTCTTCCGTCGTCTCGAACAACTCGGCGAACGCGCGGCGGCGCTCGCGCTGACGCCCGACGCCGGCATATGGGAATATCGCGGTCGCACCCGCATCCATACCTACTCGGCAGCGCTCTGCTGGGCCGCTTGCGACAGGCTGGCGCAGATCGCGAGCTACCTCGGCATGCCGGCGCGTTGCGCCTACTGGCGCGACAAGGCCGCGCCGATCAAGCGCGCCATTCTCGACGAGGCCTGGAGCGAGAAGCGCAGCGCGATTGTCGGCGCCTTCGGACACGAGGATCTCGACGCGTCTGTTTTGCTGATCGCCGACCTCGGCCTCATTCCGCCCACCGATCCACGCTTCGTGATGACGGTCGCGGCCATCGGCCGCGATCTCAAGCGCAACGGCCGCATCATGCGCTACACGGCGGCAGACGATTTCGGCGAGCCCGAGACCGCCTTCATCGTCTGCAATTTCTGGTATGCCGATGCGCTCGCCGCAACAGGAAAGCGCGACCACGCGCGCGAAATTTTTCAGGACATACTCACTCATACCAACGCATACGGTTTGCTCTCGGAAGACATCCATCCGGCGAGCGGCCAGCTCTGGGGCAACATTCCGCAAACCTATTCCATGGCCGGCGTCATCAATTCCGCCATGCATCTGTCGAACCGTTGGGAGGACGCATGGTGGCGCGGCTGGTGATCGTCTCGAATCGCGTCGCGCTTCCCGGATCGCGGCAGGCGGGCGGGCTCGTGGTCGCTGTGAAGGCCGCGCTGCGCGGTCGCCAGGGCGTATGGTGCGGCTGGAGCGGCCGCGTGACCGAGGATGCGCCCGTCACCCCGGAGGTGATCGAGGGCAAGAATTTGAACTACGTGGCGCTCGATCTCTCCACGGCGGACTATCATGAATATTACAACGGCTTCGCCAACAGCGTGCTGTGGCCGGTGCTGCACTATCGGACCGATCTTGCGGAATACACACGCTCTGACCTCACCGGCTACATCCGCGTCAATTCCTATTTCGCAGATCAGGTGTCGCGCTTCCTGCGCCCGGACGACGTCGTGTGGGTGCACGACTACCATCTGATGCGCTTTGCAAGGAAATTGCGGGCGGCCGGACACGACAATCCGATCGGCTTCTTCCTGCACATTCCCTGCCCGCCGCCCGATATTCTGCTGGCGCTGCCCCAGCACGCCGAAACCATCGGCGCGCTCGCCGCCTTCGACCTCGTCGGGTTTCAGACCGAGAACGACGCGACGAATTTCGGAGCCTATCTGGAAACCTGCGGCGCGACCGTCGTGCGCGCCGGCCGCATCTACGAACTCGACGGCCGTCGTATCCACATCGGCGCGTTCCCGGTCGGCATTTCCGGCGCCATCTATGCGCGCGCGGCGCGCAGCGCCGAGCATACGCAATTCATCCAGGACGTCCTGGACAGCCTCGGCGGCCGCAAGCTTCTGCTGGGAGTCGATCGGCTCGATTATTCGAAAGGCATTGTCCAGCGGATGCAGGCATTCGAACATTTTCTCGAAAAGTCCGAGGACTGGCGCAATCGCGTCACCTTCCTGCAGATCACGCCCAAGAGCAGGGAGGAGGCGCGAGGCTACAGGGAGATGGAGCAGAGCGTCACCGGCCTCGTCGGCCAGATCAACGGTCGTTTCGGCGAGGCGTCATGGACGCCGATCCGCTACGTCAACCGGTCGCATTCGCGGAAGACGCTCGCAGGCGTCTATCGCATCGCCGACGTGGCGCTGGTGACGCCGCTGCGCGACGGCATGAATCTCGTCGCGAAGGAATTCGTCGCCGCGCAGGACGAAGCCGATCCCGGCGTGCTGATCCTGTCGCAATTCGCCGGCGCGGCGGCGCAACTCGACGGCGCGATGATCGTCAATCCACACGAGAAGGAAGGAATGGCAGGCGCCATACGTCGCGCCCTGGAAATGCCGCTTGTCGAGCGCATCGAGCGACACAGGAAAATGCTGCGGTCCGTTGTCGAGGACGACATCGACAGATGGGCGAATGAATTTCTTTCGCGTCTCTCCGAGGCGCGGCAGAAATGGTCGCTGCTCGACGGCTTGCGACAGATGCTGTCGGGCTTCTCGATGGAGGATAGACCGGCGGGAAAAAAGACGGCCTAAGCCCTTGCCATTCCCTTCCGAATGCGGTCGTCTAGACATGAACGATCTCGTTCGTCGTCTTCACCGGACGGCGACAACAGAAGGACGGAACGGGAATGCGCAGGCTTCTTCTTGCACTTGCGGCGGGCGCGTCGCTGACCGCCGGCGCCGCCATCGCCGAGGATCTCAAGATTGCTCTCGTCCACGGCCGAACCGGTCCGCTGGAAGCCTACGCCAAGCAGACCGAGACCGGCCTGCGCATGGGTTTCGAATATGCGACCAAGGGTACGATGGAGATCGATGGCCGCAAGATCGTCATCGTCCTGAAGGACGACCAGTCGAAGCCCGATATTGCCAAGACCGCGCTGCAGGAAGCCTATGAGGACGACAAGGTGGCGCTCGCCATCGGCACGTCGTCGTCGGCCGCAGCTCTCGCGATGCTGCCGGTTGCCGAAGAGCAGAAGAAGATCCTGATCGTCGAGCCGGCGGTCGCCGACCAGATCACCGGCGACAAGTGGAACCGCTACATATTCCGCACCGCGCGCAATTCCTCGCAGGACGCGATCTCCAACGCGCTGGCCATCGGCAAGAAGGACACGTACATCGCCACACTGGCGCAGGACTACGCCTTCGGCCGCGACGGCGTCGCCGCCTTCAAGGAGGCGCTCGGCAAGACCGGCGCGACTCTGGTGGCGGAAGAATACGCGCCGCTGGCGACGGCGGATTTCACGGCCGTCGGCCAGCGCCTGTTCGATGCGCTCAAGGACAAGCCCGGCCGCAAGATCATCTGGATCGTCTGGGCCGGCGCCGGCAATCCGTTCAAGCTGCAGGACATGGATCCCAAGCGCTATGGGATCGAACTCGCGACCGGCGGAAACATTCTCCCGGTTCTGGCGGCCTACAAGGCTCTGCCTGGCATGGAAGGCGCGACCTATTATTTCTATTCGATCCCGAAGAACCCGGTGAACGACTGGCTCGTCGCCGAGCACCAGAAGCGCTTCAACTCGCCGCCGGACTTTTTCACGGCCGGAGGCTTCTCCGCTGCAATGTCCGTCGTCGCCGCCGTGCAGAAGGCCAAGTCTCTCGATACCGAGAAGCTGATCGCCGCGATGGAAGGCATGGAATTCGACACGCCCAAGGGCAAGATGATTTTCCGCAAGGAAGACCATCAGGCCTTGCAGTCGATGTACGGCTTCAAGGTCAACGCCGACGTGCCGACGCCGTGGGCCGAACTCGTGCTCACGAAGGAGCTCAAGATCGACGACATGCAGATTCCGATCCGCAACAAGCGTTGATCTTCTCGGCGGGGGAAATCCGATGGCCGTCTCGCTCGAGACGCGCGATCTGACGATCAGGTTCGGCGGCCATGTGGCCGTCGACCGGGTTTCCTGTACGTTCCGGCCGGGCGAACTCACCGCCATCGTCGGCCCCAACGGCGCCGGCAAGACGACCTATTTCAACCTGATCTCCGGCCAGCTGCGCGCCAGCGCAGGCCAGGTCCTGCTCGACGGGCAGGACATCACCGCCGAGAGCGCGCCGCTGCGCGCCCGACGCGGCCTCGGTCGCGCCTTCCAGCTCACCAATCTCTTTCCCAATCTCACGGTCGCCGAGAACGTGCGGCTCGCTGTCCAGGCCGCGCGCGGTGTGCATTACGAGATGCTGCGGCCGTGGATCACGCGGCGCGATCTCATCGCGCGGGCCGACGAAATCCTGCAGGAGGTGGCGCTCGAGCAGAAGCGCGCGCATGCCGCCGCCGCCCTCTCGCACGGCGACCAGCGCAAGCTCGAAGTGGCGCTGATGATCGCGCTCGAACCGCGCGTCTTCATGTTCGACGAGCCGACCGCCGGTATGAGCGTCGACGAGGCGCCTGTTGTGCTCGATCTCATCGCGCGATTGAAGAAAGACACATCGAAAATCATCATGCTGGTCGAGCACAAGATGGATGTCGTGCGCTCACTGGCAGACCGCATCATCGTGCTCACCAACGGCGCCTGCGTCGCCGACGGCGAACCGGCGACAGTGATCGCCAGCCCCGTCGTGCAGGAAGCCTATCTCGGCATATCGCCGAAGAAGGCGGCGTCATGACCGACGCGCTGCTCACGCTCTCCGGCGTGCACACGCACATCGGCCGCTACCACATATTGCAGGGCGTCGACTTCTCCGTGCCGAAGGGCGGCGTCACCATGCTGCTCGGCCGCAACGGCGCCGGCAAGACGACGACGTTGCGCACCATAATGGGCCTGTGGCAGGCCTCGCAGGGCGCGATCCATTTCGACGGCGCGGCGATCGAGAAGCGAGCCACCCCCGACATCTCCATGTCCGGCGTCGCCTACGTGCCGGAGACGATGGCGATCTTCTCCGACCTCACTGTGCGGGAGAATCTCGTGCTCGCGGCACGCGCCGGCGCGCCTGACGAGAAGCGGCTCGAATGGATCTTCGGCTTCTTTCCGGCGCTGAGGAAATTCTGGTTGTCGCGCGCCGGAACACTGTCGGGCGGGCAGAAGCAGATGCTGTCGATTGCCCGCGCCATCGTCGAGGAGCGCCGCCTTATCCTGATCGACGAGCCGACCAAGGGCCTGTCGCCGGCCATCGTCGGCGCGCTGATCGAATGCCTGCGCGAGATCAAGCGCGACGGCGCGACCATACTACTTGTCGAACAGAATTTCCGAGTCGCCCAGGAAGTGGGCGACCAGGTACATGTGATGGATACCGGCCGCATCATCCATTCCGGCGCGATGGCGGAGCTTGCCGCGGACGACAGACTGCAGCAGCGCCTGCTCGGCCTTTCACTGGACAGCCATCAATGAGCGCGGTCGAAGCCACGAAGGACGATGTCGGCGCTGCCTTGCCGCAGCAGAAGACCGACTATCTGCCGATCCTCTTGCCGTTCATCCTGGCCATCGTCGCCTATCCGCTCATCGGCTCCTATTCGACATGGGCGACGCTGACCATTGCCGGCCTCGCGATGGGCATGATGATCTTCGCCATGGCTTCGGGCCTCACGCTCGTCTTCGGCCTGATGGACGTCATGAACTTCGGCCACGGCGCCTTCATTTCCGTCGGCGCCTATCTGGCCATGATCGCCTTTGCGCCGATGGCGTCTTACGCGCATGTCGACGGTCTCGGCCCCGGCCTGTTGGCGCTGCTGCCGCCGCTGGCGCTCGCCATGATCGGCGCGGCGGCGGCGGGTTACGTCTTCGAACGCCTGCTCGTGCGGCCGGTCTATGGCCAGCACCTCAAGCAGATCCTCATCACCATGGGCGGCCTGATCGTCGCCGAGCAATTGCTCTATGCCTTCTTCGGACCGCAGATCAATCCGCTGCCGCGTCCCGCCGCCTTTCATGGCTCGATCGATTTTCTCGGCGCTGCTGTCGAGAAATATCGCCTGCTCGCCGTCGTCGTCGGGCTGATCGTCTTCGGCGCGCTGCAATACGTTCTGACGCGCACCAAGATCGGCCTATTGATCCGCGCCGGCGTCGAGAACAAGGAAATGGTCGAGGCGCTCGGCTATCGCATCCAGCGCCTGTTCGTCGGCGTGTTCATGGCGGGTTCCGGCCTCGCCGGCCTCGGCGGCCTGATGTGGGCCTTCAACCAGGAACAGGCGCACGCCTCGATGGGCCAAGAGATGATGGTGCTCACCTTCATCGTCATCATCATCGGCGGCCTGGGTTCGATCGGCGGCTGCTTCATCGGCGCGATCCTCGTCGCACTGCTCGACAATTACGCCGCCTTCCTCCTGCCGAAGGCCGCGCTCGTTTCCACCATCCTGCTCATGGTCGTCGTGCTGCTCTGGCGGCCGCGCGGCCTCTACGCCATCACGAGCCGATGAGGATCGCTTCATGATGATCTTCTCCGGCAACCCGCCCCGCGGGAAAATCCTCACCCTGCTGCTCGTCGTCACGGTCGGCGTGCTCGCGCTTGCGCCCTTCATCTTCGAGGGCGCGAAGCCGCTCAACGTCGCGGCAAAGATCTGCGTCTTCGCGCTGCTGGTCGCGTCCTACGACCTGCTGCTCGGCTATGCCGGCATCGTCTCCTTCGCGCATACGATGTTCTTCGGCATCGGGTCGTACGGCGTCGCCATCGCGCTCTATGGACTTGGTCCCGGCTGGGGCGCGATCGGCATCGGCGTCCTTGCCGCGCTCGTCTTGTCAGGCTTGCTGGCGCTCGCCATCGGCCTGTTCTCGCTGCGCGTGCAGACGATATTCTTCGCCATGGTGACGCTCGCGGTCGCGTCAGCCTTTCTCGTTCTGGCCTCGCAATTGTCCTGGCTGACCGGCGGCGAGGACGGCCGCACCTATCGCGTGCCGGAAGCGCTGCGCCCGGGATTCAAGCTGCTCGAGAACGGCCCGCTCGGCATCGAGATCAACGGCCGCACGCTCGCCTATTACCTCGTGTTCCTCTCTGTCGCGGTCCTTTTCCTGCTGCTGCTGCGCATCGTCGAATCGCCGTTCGGCCGCGTGCTGCAGGCGATCCGCGAAAACCCGTTCCGCTCGGAGGCGCTCGGCTACCGCATCGTTGTCCACCGCACGACGGCGACGGTTCTCGGCGCATTGTTCGCCGCCTGCGCCGGCGCGCTCAACGCCATCTGGCTGCGCTACACCGGCCCCGACACATCGCTTGCCTTCTCGATCATGCTCGACATTCTGGTCATGGTCGTCATCGGCGGCATGGGCACGCTTTATGGCGCGATCATCGGCGCAGCCTTCTTCGTGCTGGCGCAGAATTACCTGCAGACGCTGATGGGCGCGGCCTTCAAGTCGCTGGGCGCCGCCGGCCTACCTCTCGTCGCCAATTTCTTCAATCCCGACCGCTGGCTGCTCTGGCTCGGCGTTCTCTTCATCCTCTCCGTCTATTTCTTCCCGACGGGCATCGTGGGAAGACTGCGGGCGCAAGAAAAGTGACAAGACAAATGACCGGACCCGTCTCGAAATACGTGACCGTCCTCGATCGCGAAATCCACTATGTGGAATGGGGCGATCCGTCCAGGCCGAAGCTCGTCATGTGGCACGGGCTGGCGCGCACCGGCCGCGATTTCGATGACCTCGCCGCGCCTCTGTCGCGCGACTGGAACATCGTCGCGCCCGACACGATCGGCCGCGGACTGTCGCAATGGAGCCCCGAGCCGGAAGAAGAATATTGCTACGATTTCTACGCGAAGCTGGCGACGGCTTTCGTCGATGCGCTCGGCTGGAAATCGTTCGACTGGGTCGGCACGTCGATGGGCGGCGCCATCGCCATCCGCGCGGCCGCCGGTCCGCTCGCCGGCCGCATCAAGAAAATCGTGCTGAACGACATGGGGCCGGAGATCAATCCGGCAGCGGTCGAGCGCATCCGCTCCTATGCCGGCCGGCCGCCGCGCTTCGACCGTGTGAGCGAACTGGAAGCCTATCTGCGACAGATCTACCTGCCCTACGGCTTCATCACCGATCCGCAATGGCGCCGCATGACGGAGACGTCCGTGCGTCGCCTGCCCGATGGCGGCGTCACGACGCATTACGATCCGAACATGGTGATGCAATTCATCCATCACCCCGACGACAATCTGCAATGGGAGCAATGGAAGAAGATCGACTGTCCGATCCTCTGCCTGCGCGGCGAAAGTTCCGACCTGCTGCTGAAGGAAATCGCCGAACGGATGCCCAGGGAAAATCCGCGCTGCCGCGTGATCGACGTGAAGGGCTGCGGCCATGCGCCGGCGCTGAACGTGCCCGAGCAGATCGCGCTGGTCGAGAATTTCCTGAAGTCGTGATGCGCGTCGTCTTCCTTGCCCTGTTGGCCTGTCTCGGCGCGACGTCCGCGCGCGCCGACGGCGAAGTGTTGAGCAAGATGACGGCGGCCGACAAGGCGAAACTCGCGGGTTTCGACGCCACCCGCGCGAAGGCGATCGCCGAGGCGCGGGCCGGCGGTTCGCCCATCGATCTCGCCGAACTGGACAAGGCGCTCTCCGGAACGCCGAAGCCCGTCCATGATTTCGATTTCAAGGGAAACTGGCGCTGCCGCGTGCTGAAACTCGGCAAGGGCCTGCCGATCGTCGTCTATCCCTGGTTTTCGTGCCGCGCGTTTGAGGACGATTACAGCCTGCGGCTGGAAAAGACCGGCGGCTCGCAGCGCACGTCGGGCTATTTCTACGACGACGACGATCCGAAACGGATGATCTATCTCGGCGCGCTGCATTACGGCGGCGATGCGCGCATGCTCTACGGGAAGGACAGGGCGCGCGACCAGGTCGCCTATGGCTATTGGCTGTCCAAGAATCGATTCAGGCTGGAATTTCCGCAGCCGGAATATGAATCGCTGATGGATGTGATGGAGTTCGAGCGGAAGTAGGGTGTGTCATTCCCGCGCAAGCGGGAATGACAGGTCACCCCGCCGCCGCGTCATAACCCGCATACGAATGCTTCAGCGTCGCGTGATTGAGCAGCATTTCTGCGACCTGCTTTTTCCCGCTCGCATCGAAGATGCGCGAACGCACCCAATAGCTCTCCGTACGCTTGCTCTCCGACAGCGCGGCGATCTCGCGGCGGATGACATATTCCTCGCCGACGAACAGCGGCCCCTCGATCATCCGGATCTCCTGGTCGGCGAACAGGCCGACCGCCGGACCCTTCACCGGGAATTTCGCCTTCGCGCTGGAATATTCGGCGAGGACGCTCACCATTTCGAGCGGCACGATCGCCCGACCCCACGGGGAGGCCTTCGCGTCCGAATACCAGGGCGAATTCTCGGTGATGACCTTCAGCTTCTGATTGAGCGAGAACGGGTAGAGCTTGCCCATGTGCTGGTCGGGGTCCATGCGGACGCGCTCCTCCTCGGCGCCCTTCATGCCGACCTTCAGGTCGGCGAGGATCACCAGCTTCCCCGGCGGCTGGAGCTTTTTCAGCCGGGCTTCGAGCAGGGTTTCGCCATGGTCGGGGCCGAGCGAGGCGGACGCTTCCAGCACAGGCGTCCCGTCGGCCTTTTCCGCCCGGACCAGCGTCCGGCGGGCGCCCGGCGCCGGCATGTCGGCGAAGGCCCGGACCTCCTCGCCCTCGACCACCATGTTCTGGTAATGGGCCGACAGGCAGCCATTTTCGTACCATTCCCGGCCGAAAATCCGTTCCAGCAGGGGCGGAAACATCGAAAAATGCGTCGGCCCCTCGATCGGGCCGGCCCGGAAGCCCAGCTTTTCGGCCATGGAATCGTCGTGGATCGAGGCGTGTCCGCCATATTCCTGGTCGGCCAGCATCTGGTGCGGCCGGCGCAGGGGCCCGGCGAGGGTAAGTGGCGTATCGAATCCCTGTGCGGACATGCGTTTCTCCCTTTCGGGCAGGCTAGCCCGCGCGTCGTGCGCCGCGCAATGAAGCCGTCCCGCCACGCCGGCCGGCTTTCCACGGATTCCGGCCCTGCGCGATAGTGACGCGGCCGGCGCCGTCCGATATAAGGCGCCCAACGTGTCGGGCGGTCCAGGTGCTTGGGTCCAAGTGCTTGATTCCCGGCGCCGACGGAGGGCGGGTCCGTCGTTCGGCGATCACTGGGGGCGCGAGGCCTTTATATGCCTTCCTATCTCGATCTCGGTCTGATCGGCGTCATTCTCGTTTCGGCGTTGCTCGCCATGCTGCGCGGCTTTACGCGCGAGGTGCTGGCGATCGCGTCCTGGGCGCTGGCCGCCGTCGCCGCCCTTTACCTGCACCCCCTCGTGCTTCCCTATGTGAAACCCTACATAGCGAAGGACACTCTGGCGCTGGCGGCCGCGGCCGCAGCCGTCTTCTTCGTCGCTCTCGTCGTGGTCTCGATCGTCACCGTCCGGATTTCGGACATGATCCTCGATTCCAAGGTGGGCGCGCTCGATCGGTCGCTCGGCTTCGTGTTCGGCGCCGGGCGGGGACTGCTGCTCTGCGCCGTCGCCTTTGTGTTCTTCAACTGGCTGGTGCCGGACAAGTCGCAGCCGGAATGGGTGAAGAACGCCAAGATGAAGCCGCTGCTGGCGGTCACCGGCGACCAGATCATGGCCTTCCTGCCCGATGATCCCGAGGGCATCCTGGCCAAGTTCAAGAAGAAGGGCGGCGCGCCTTCCGAGGATGCGCCGGCCGAGAGCGAAGATTCCAAGCCCGCGGCCCCGACACCGCCGGCCCGGCCTGCGCCCGCGCGGCGCACCGATGCCGCCCCGGGCTACCAGAACGCTGATCGCAAGGGCCTCGACGCGCTTGCGACAGGCTCGGCGCCGGCGCGACGCTAGCAGCGTCCCGCGTCGGCCATTGCGAGTTTTGCGGCGCCTTGAACGCCGCGAGGAGTGCAGACGATGACGCAGACCGACGGCTGGCGCGATGACGACGAGCATCTCATCGACCTGGACGCCGACCGGTTGCGCGAGGAATGCGGCGTCTTCGGCATCTTCGGGCACCCCGACGCAGCCGCCATCACAGCGCTCGGTCTGCACGCCCTGCAGCATCGCGGCCAGGAAGCCGCCGGCATCGTCTCCTTCGACGGCCAGCGTTTCCATTCGGAACGCCGTCTGGGCCTCGTCGGCGATCATTTCTCCCGCACCAGCACGATCGAGAAACTGCCGGGCGACACGGCGATCGGCCATGTCCGCTATTCGACGACCGGTGAGACCATCCTGCGCAACGTCCAGCCGCTGTTCTCGGAAATCTCGTCGGGCGGATTCGCCGTCGCCCACAACGGCAACCTGACGAACGGCCTGACGCTGCGCCGCGAACTGATCCGCGACGGCGCGATCTATCAATCGACCTCCGACACCGAAGTCGTGCTCCATCTGGTCGCCCGCAGCCGCAAGCAGCGCATCATCGAGCGCTTCATCGAGGCGCTGCGGCAGATCGAGGGCGCCTATTCGCTGGTCGCGCTCACCAACAAGAAGCTGATCGGCGCGCGCGATCCCCTGGGCATCCGCCCCCTGGTGATCGGCGAACTCGACGGCAAGTATATCCTCGCGTCCGAGACGGTGGCGCTCGACATCATCGGCGCCCACTTCGTGCGCGACGTGCAGAACGGCGAGGTCGTCGTCATCACCGAGGATGGCATCGAGAGCCTGAAGCCCTTCCCGCCGCAGCAGATGCGCCCCTGCATCTTCGAATACATCTATTTCGCGCGTCCCGATTCCATCGTGCACGGCCGTCATGTCTATGCTGTGCGCAAGGCGATGGGCGCGCAGCTCGCGCGTGAATCGGGCGTCGACGCCGACGTGATCGTGCCGGTTCCCGATTCCGGTGTGCCGGCGGCGATCGGATATGCGCAGCAGGCGGGCGTTCCCTTCGAACTGGGCATCATCAGAAACCACTACGTCGGCCGCACCTTCATCCAGCCGACGCAGAACGTGCGCGAACTCGGCGTCCGCATGAAGCACAACGCCAATCGCAGCGTTGTGGAAGGCAAGCGCATCGTGCTGATCGACGATTCGATCGTGCGCGGCACCACGTCGGTCAAGATCGTGCGCATGATGCGCGAAGCGGGCGCGAAGGAAGTGCATTTCCGCATCTCCTCGCCGCCGATCACTCATCCCGATTATTACGGCATCGACACCCCGCAGCGCGAAAAGCTGCTGGCGGCGACCCATTCGCTCGAGGAGATGCGCGAGTACATCGGGTGCGATTCGCTCGCCTTCCTGTCGGTCGACGGCATCTACAGGGCGATGGGCGAGCCTGGCCGCAATGCGCAACGTCCGCAATTCACCGACCATTGCTTCACTGGCGACTACCCGACGAACCTCACCGACGTCGGCGGCGAGACGGTGAAGCAGCAGCTCTCGCTGCTGGCGGAAACCGGCTAGTCCGGAGATCTTGATGACATCCTCGCTCTCCGGGCGCATTGCGCTCGTGACCGGCGCTTCGCGCGGCATCGGCCGCGTCGTCGCGCTCGAACTGGCGCGCGCCGGCGCGCATGTGATCGCGCTGGCGCGCACACAGGGCGCGCTGGAGGAACTCGACGACGCCATTCGCGCTGCGGGCGGCGAGGCGACGCTCGTGCCTTGCGACCTTGCCGATCACGATGCGCTGGACCGGCTCGGCGCGGCGATCCACGAACGCTGGGGCAAGCTGGACATCCTCGTCGGCAACGCCGGCCTGCTCGGCGTGCTCTCGCCGCTCGGGCACATCGATCCCAAGGAATGGGACAAAGTCTTCTCGGTGAACGTCACCGCCAACTGGCGGCTGATCCGTTCGCTCGATCCGCTGCTGAAGAAATCGGACGCTGGCCGGGTCGTCTTCCTGTCGTCGGGCGCCGGGCATCGCGCGGAGCTTCGCGCCTATTGGGGGCTCTACGGCACGACCAAGGCGGCGCTCGATGCGCTGGCGCGTTTCTACGCCGCGGAGACGCGGAATATTTCGAACGTGCGCGTCAACCTCTTCCAGCCCGGCCCCCTGCGCACGACCATGCGCGCCAAGGCGATGCCGGGCGAAGATCCGATGACCTTGCGCACGCCCGAGGAAGCCGCGCCGAAAATTCTTTCCATGTGCGCGCCCGAATGGACGGAGACCGGCAAGCTCTATGACTTTCCACAAGAGAAAGTGTTGAGCTTTCGCGAGCCGGCCTGACAACCCCCGCCTCGCTTCCGCATTCCAAAGGCCTGGTCGCCGCAGTCGTCGGGTCGGCTGCTGTCCGGCAATCTTTCGGAGCCTTGACGCGACAATGGGCGCAGCGCACGCTGACGCGTCTGTGCGTGGGGGAACGCTCATGATTTTCCGGCAATTGTTCGACGCGGCGTCGAGCACTTACAGCTATCTTCTGGCCAGTCGCCGCGGCGGCGAAGCGCTGATCATCGACCCGGTCCTGGAAAGGGTCGACCGCTACCTGACGCTTATGGAAGAGCTGGACCTGCGGCTGATCAAGGCCGTCGACACGCACCTGCACGCGGACCACATTACCGGCCTCGGCGCGTTACGTGACCGGACGCAGTGCATCACGGTCATGGGCGAACAAAGCAATGTCGACGTGGTCGCGATGCGGATCGCGGATGGCGACAAGCTCCATGTCGAGGGCATCAGTCTGGATGTCATCTATACGCCGGGCCACACCGACGATTCCTACAGCTTTCTGATGGGCGATCGCGTCTTTACCGGCGACACCCTGCTGATCCGGGGCACGGGACGGACAGATTTTCAGAACGGAGACGCCCGCGCCCAGTTCGACAGTCTTCAACGCCTGCTGCGACTGCCCGAGGAAACGCTTGTATTTCCTGCCCACGACTACAAGGGGGACACGGTCAGCACCATCGGCGAGGAAAAGCGCTTCAACCCGCGCTTGCGCGTCCGCAATGCCGACGAATATGTCGCGTTGATGGACAGCCTGCATCTGCCCAACCCCAAGATGATGGATGTCGCCGTACCCGCCAACATGCATCAGGGACTACACCAGGAGGAGGTCGCGCGCCGCGGCTGGGCCTATTCCGTCGAGCAGGCGACAGAGGCGCTGGAGCGCAGCAATGTCGTCTTTGTCGATCTGCGGGAATCCGAGGAGCGGGAACGGCACGGCGCCATTCCCGGCGCGGTTCACGCACCGTATCCGACGCTCCAGGAAAATCTGAACGCCGGCGGCATGCTGCATGCGCTGGCGCAGTCGACGGGCAAGACGTTGCTCTTCTACTGCGCGTTCGGGGAACGGTCCGCCATGGCCGTGCAGGCCGCACAGGATCGAGGCATTGAAACAGCCCGGCATATCGAAGGCGGAATGGCGGCGTGGAAAAAATCCGGCGGCCTCGTGCGTTAGGTAATCCCTGTCGCGGGCTTCTCGCGATGATGCCCGCGCGGCTGCCCCGGGTCGTCTAGCGAAGCGCGGCAATCCATGCCTTTGTCTGCGCTTCGGGATTTTCGGCGCGCACGATGTCGGTCACGACCGCGGCGGAATCGGCGCCGGCGGCGACACAGAGTTTCGCGCGCTCGATCGTCAGCCCGCCGATCGCCACCAGAGGACGCGCGCCGACCAGCTTCTTCCATTCGCCGATGCGGTCGAGACCCTGCGGCGCCCACGGCATCTGCTTCAGAAGCGTCGGATAGATCGGACCCAGCGCGACATAGTCAGGATCGAACGACATGGCGCGCTCGAGTTCGGCATGGTCGTGTGTCGAAACGCCGACGCGAATGCCGGCCTTGCGGATAGCCTTCATGTCGGCCGTTTCGAGATCTTCCTGGCCGAGATGCACATAGTCACAACCGGCTTCGATCGCCGCCCGCCAGTAATCGTTGACGATGAGCTGGGCGCCGGCCGCCTCGCAGAAATTCTTCGCACGCTCGATATCGCGGCGAATATCGAATTCGGTCGCATCCTTCATCCGCAACTGGATGAGTTTCGCGCCTGCGCCGACGATGCGCAACACCCAGTCGGCATTGTCGACAATCGGGTAGAAAGGATCGAGCTTCATCTTTCCGTTCACGTGAACGCCTTTCCGAACACCGGTGTCGAAGGCGCCGCCATGTCGCGCGGTTCCATGGGGCTTGCGAGAAACGCTTCGCGGCCGGCGGCGACCGCCAGTTTGAACGCATGCGCCATGGCCACCGCGTCGCCGGCCTTTGCGATCGCCGTGTTGAGAAGAACCGCGTCGTAGCCAAGTTCCATCGCGTGAGCCGCATGCGACGGCGCGCCGATACCGGCGTCGACGACGAGCGGAATGTCGGGAAAATGCGCGCGCATGGCCTTAAGGCCGAAGACGTTGTTCAGCCCGCGGCCGGACCCGATCGGCGCCCCCCATGGCATCAGAACTTCGCAGCCCGCGCCGATGAGCCTTTCGGCGACGATGAGGTCTTCCGTCGTGTAGGGAAAGACCTGGAAGCCGTCGTCGCTGAGGATGCGCGCCGCTTCGACGAGGCCGAACACATCGGGTTGCAGCGTGTCGTCCTCGCCGATCACTTCCAGCTTGATCCACGGCGTGTTGAAAATCTCGCGCGCCATCTGCGCCGTCGTGACGGCTTCCTTCACCGTCCTGCAGCCGGCCGTGTTAGGCAGAACCCGCACATTCATGCTCTTGATCAGGTCCCAGAAGGATTGACCGGCGCGCGAACCCCCGGCCTCGCGCCTGAGCGAGACCGTCACGATCTCGCAGGCCGAGGCGCGTACCGAATCGGCGAGAATGGCCGGAGAATCGTACATGGAGGTGCCGACCAGAAGCCGCGATCCGAGCCGCGTGCCATAGACGACGAGCGAGTCGTCCGCCGCTGTCGCGCTGGCGTTTTCCTTCATCTCAACCTCCCTGCCGCGGCGTGAGGATTTCGACCTCGTCGCCCTCGACGATTTTTGTCGCCGCGCGGTCCTTCCTGCGCACGAAATTCCTGTTGTGCGCGGTCGCGACGGTGGTCTCGCCGTAGTCGAGCTCTTCGAGAAGGGCCGCAAGCGTGTCCGATCTGACTTCGCAGGCCTCGCCGTTGACGCGGATGTTCAATGCATCAGCTCCGGAAAATTGGCGCCCTTCGTCACGATGTCGGCGGCCCGCGACGCGAGCGCCGGCGACAGCAGGAAGCCGTGGCGATAAAGCCCGTTGATCGCGATTCTGCGGTCTCGCAGCGTGATGCGCGGCAAATTATCGGGATAGGTCGGGCGCACGTCGCCGCCGATCTCGACAATCTCGGCTTCCGCGAAGGCCGGATGGATCGTGTAGGCCGAACCGAGCAATTCCATCATCGCGCGGCCAGTGATGCGACCGGGTTCCTCGTTCTCGACCATCGATGCGCCAACCATGAATTCATGTGGATCGACGCGCGGCACGATATAGACGGGACGGC
The DNA here is from genome assembly GCA_046349215.1 of Beijerinckiaceae bacterium. Taxonomy (GTDB): domain Bacteria; phylum Pseudomonadota; class Alphaproteobacteria; order Rhizobiales; family Beijerinckiaceae; genus JAJXWB01. The sequence continues at coordinate 392,836 of JAXMCV010000003.1, read as the reverse complement.
GCGGATGCAGCATCCGGATAGGCCGCGACAGCGACACGTCCTTCGTCCGCAGGACGAGCATCTCGCCCTTCACCCCGCGCAGGTCGGGAAGATCGCGCTTGGCCGAAAAGCCGCGGCAATCGAGGGTCCAGTCGAAGCCCTTCGCCTGCTCGTCCGCTTCCGTCGAAAAATGCAGCTTCACGTTCGCCATGCCGGCCAGCGCGTCGGCGAGCGCGGCGGTCGCCTCGCGCGGTTCGAGATGCGCTTCTTTCGGAAAATAGAGGCCGTAGGGAAAGCGGTCGGCCAGGTCCGGCTCGATTTCGCCGATGCGTCGCGCGTCGCATTCCTCGAATTCGGACGTCCGTTTCGCGAAGCTCTTCACGTCGGGCCTGTCGCGCGGCGGCGCCACGACGAGGCTTCCCTTGATGACCGCGACCGGGAGCGTCTTCGTCCAGAAATCGAGCGCTTCGATCCCCAGTTCGGTGACGATCGGTTCGGCCGCCTGCCGTTCGCACCAGGGCGAGATCATGCCGCCGGCATAGTAGGAGCAACCGAGTCCCGGCCCCTCGCGGCGTTCGAACATTTCGACATCGACGCCGCGGCGCGCCAGCTCGAAGGCCGCGGTGAGGCCGACGATACCCGCGCCGATCACTTGCACGCGCATCACGCGCTCCGGTTCGAAAGTTCGGCCGACGGGGGAGAGGACCCTTGGTCCACGCCATCCCTCCGCCAGTGCGAACTGGATCAGGTTCTAAGGATCGCCGAGCCGTTCCGGCGGGTTTCCCGCCTTCGCGCTGTCGGCCTCTCAGCCCCCTGCCGGGGATCTCCTTGGCTACGGCCTATTTGGGGAGGCGGACGCCGCCCCGTCAAGGCGCTCCCCGGCCTTTAACAGCGCATTCACAGCCCCCGGCTAGGATTCGGCCGTTTCTTCCGGGCGCTTCCGATGATTCCAGCCAGTCTGACCCTGATTGCCGGCCTCGTTGTCGCGCCGTCCCTGATCTTCCAGGCGAGCTTCCTGCAGCAACCGCTTGGCGCGCTCGTCTGTGTGCTGGCGCTGGCTTCGATCGTTCCGCTCGTTCGGCGCGCGCAATGGGGCAGGCCCGACCTGTCGCTGGCGATGGTCGCGCTCGCCGCCGCCGTGGCGCTGACGCTGTTTGCCGGCGTCGGCCACGTCTTTTTCCAGACCGACGACTGGACGACGCGCGAGGCGGTCCTGCTCGATCTCGAGCGCAATTCATGGCCGGTCGCCTATGCGACGGAACGCGGCGAGGCGCTCCTGCGCGCGCCGCTCGGCATGTATCTCGTTCCGGCCGCCTTCGGGCGAATGTTCGGTTCGGTCGCCGGCGACGCGGCGCTGTTCGCGCAGAACGCCGGTCTGTTCGCACTCTGCCTCTACGCCTTCGCATCCTCGTTCGACAGCGCGCGGGCCCGCTGGATCGCCATTCCCTTCTTCGTCGTCTTTTCCGGCCTCGATTCGATCGCGTGGGCGAAAAGGCTGGTCGACGGCGTGCCGTCCAATCTCGTCTTGCCGCATCTCGATCCCTGGCCCGGCGCGCTGCAATTCTCCTCGCATGTCACGCAATTCTTCTGGGCGCCCAATCACGCGCTGGCCGGCTGGGCGCTCGTCGTCTTCTATCTGGCTTGGCGCGCCGGCCGCATTCCCGCGCTGCTGATGGGACCTGTGTGGGCCGCCTCGATCTTCTGGTCGCCCTTGGCGGCGCTCGGCGCCATTCCCTTCCTCGTCTTCGCTTTCGTCTGGGACGTGAAGGACGGCAAGCTGCGCCTCGCCGATTTCGCGGCGTCCTTCGCCGCCGGCGCCGCGGCGCTGCCCGTGCTCGTCTATTTCACGCGCGACGGCGCCGCTGTGGAGAAAGGCTTCCTGAACTTCGCGGACATGGAAGTGCTGCGCTCCTATTTCGCGATGCTCATGCTGAAGGTCGCGCCGTGGCTCGCGGTCGCCTGGCAGGCGGTCGATCGCCGCGACAAGCGCAGCGTTTCGGAATTCTGGCTGATCGTCGCTGCGCTCGTCGTCATTCCTACTTACAAAATGGGCTTCGCCAACGATTTCGCGATGCGCGTATCGATCCCGGCGCTGGCGCTGCTCTGTCTGCGCGTGGTCCCCGCGCTTGCCGCGCTCGGCGCCGAACCGGTATCGCGCCGCGCGATCGTCGCAGGGTTCGTCCTCATGGGCGCAATCACGCCCGGTGTCGAAATCATGCGGAACGTCACGCAGAAGTCCTATGCAGCCAGCGCCTGCACACTGGTCGACGCGCTGATCGAGCCGCCTGAGCAGGCGCTCTATCTCGCCTCGTCCTCGAGCTTCGCGACGCCGCCCGGCCTGTTCCGGCCGCCGCAGGGCGCGCCCGTCACGCACACGATCGCCGATTGCTGGCCTGGTCGCAGCTTCGTCTACGCCGGCAGCTATCGCCCGCCGACGCAGCTTCGCTGACGCGCCTCAGCCGCCGGGATTGATCGGCCGGTTCTCGGTCCAGTCCCATGTGCCCTGGTCGCGGTTGCGCACGGCTTCCTTCCAGCCGACTTCTTCGGCGCGCGTCTTGAAGTTGAATCCTTCCGGCGAATGCCGCGTTATGCCGTCGAACAGCGTGGCGAACATCTGCGTCGTCTTCAGGCCCATCGCCTCGATCGCCTGGTTGATCATCAGCTTCTGCATCATGAGCTGGTTCGTAGGGACGGTCGACATGCGCACAGCGAGCGCCTCGACCTCCGCGTCGAGCCTGTCGCGAGGAACCGCCTTGTGGACGAGGCCGATTCGCTCGGCTTCCACGCCGTCGATCTTGTCGCCGGTAAACAGCATGCGCTTGGCGCGTTCGGCGCCGAGCCGATACACCCACATGGCCGTTGTCGGGCAGCCCCAGACGCGCGCCGGCATGTAGCCGATCTGCGCCTTGTCCTCCATGACCACGATATCGCTGCAAAGCGCGATGTCGGAGCCGCCGGCTACTGCATAGCCGTGCACCTTGCAGATCACCGGCCGGTAGGAGCGCCACAGGCTCATGAAGAGCTCCGTGTTGCGCATCATGAAGGCATAGTCCTGCATCGGATCCCAGAGCGGGATGTCGTCAGCGGAATGCCTTTCCTTCGATTGCGCGTAATAGGTGAGATCGTAGCCGGCGCAGAAGCCCGGGCCATTGCCTGACAGAACGATGACGTGCACGTTGCGATCCGCATTGGCGCGCGCGACGCAATCGGCGAGCATCTGCGGGACTTCGTCGTCGATCGCGTTCATCCGCTCGGGACGATTTAGCGTGATGCGGCCGATCCGGCCGTCCTTTTCATAGAGAACCTTGGTCATTTCTCCTCCCGTTTGCGAGAGGATCGCGGTCCGAAGCCTTCAAGGCAAGCGCATCAGGCCGCGGCCTGCGCCGCCGGCGCGCTGAACCGTCCGAGAATGCGCGGGTCGATGTCCTTGACCGGCATGACGACGAAGACGTCGGACGTATTGAATTGGCGGTCGACCACCGCTCCGTCGCCGAAACGTGCGCCGCATCGCAGATAGCCTTTCACCAACGGCGGCAGTTCGGCCAGCGCGCGCCGTATGTCGAGCGCGTCCCGGTCGATCAGCGTCACATCCGCGCGGCAGGACGTCAGCGCCTCGACGCTCCAGTCGACGGCGCTCGCCGCGCAATGCTTCAGGAAGCTCAGCGCGTGGGTGTGGCGCGCCGCATCAACGCCCGGAAAGCTCGCGCAGCCGAACATCACATCGATCTGGTGATGGTCGATGTACAAGCCAATACCGCGCCACAGCAGGTCGAGGGTGCGTTTCGACCGATAGGGCGCGAGCACGCAGGAGCGGCCAAGTTCGAGAAAGCGCTTGCCGGAATGGCGCGCCAGCAGGGGCGCAATATCGAATTCGCCGGCGCTGTAGAAGCCGGCATTCCTGTCCGCAACCTCCTGCCGCAACAGCCGGTACGTTCCGACCACCTTCGGCTTGCGACGGCCGAAGCGGTTGAGCGCGTCGTGATCGACCACCAGCAGGTGATCGCAGACGGCGTCGAAGCGGCAGACGTCGCGCCGGATGATCGCGGCCGTGCGGTCGGGGATGGCGCCGCCTTCCTCGTAGAAGACCTTGTAGCGCAGGCGCTGGGCGCGCCGGATTTCCTTCTTCGTCTCCGCGAGCCGCAGTTCCAGCGACCCCATGCGCAGGAGCGACCCGCCGAACCCGTCGCGTTTTTTCTTGCGCTTGGGGAAGGTCAGCAGCTTCGCGAGCGGTCCAGACTTGTCGTCGGCGCGGTGGCGCTTTCTCATGCGAATCACCTCGTCTCTATCGAGACGGCAATCGCATCTTTTGCCAACGGCAATGTGACGGTTCAATTGTCCCGGGCGCGCAATTGCGGGTCGCGCCGGGCGGAGCAGACCCGGGCGATGGACTCCACCAGCGCATCGGCCTCGAACGGCTTGACAATGAAATCAGCGAAGCCCGCATCGAGCGCCGCCGTGCGATCCTCGCCGGCCGCATTGGCGGTCAGCGCGATCAGCGGCGTCGCCGGCGCGCCCAACGTCGCCTGCAGCGTGCGGATGCGCCGGGCGGCAGCCAGTCCGTCGAGCCGCGGCATCCGTATGTCGAGCAGGATGGCGTCGAAAGGGGTTCGTCTTCCCTGCGCCGCTTCCTCGACTTCCGAGACGGCGGCGAGCCCGTCCACCACGCGTTCGGCCATTGCGCCCGCGCGCTCCAGGCATCTCTGGGCGATCAGCGCGTTGATGTCGTTGTCCTCGGCGACCAGAACGCGCAATCCGCGCAGGCTCTGGCGCGCGGGCGCCGCTGTGCGCGCGAGCGCGCTCGCGCCCTGCGCATTCGCGAGGCCATCGTTCAGCCGCGCCAGCAGCGAGGCGTGGCGGACTGGCTTTACGAGCCAGCCGTCGAACGCGCCCAGCACGTTCTGGCCGATCGTGCGCCGTTCGAACGGCGAGACCAGCACGAGCGTGCGACCGGCATGTGCGGCGCGCGCCGCGTCGGCGATGCGGCGCGCGGCCCGTTCGCCGAGCGCGCAATCGACGATCACCACTTCAGGCGCCGCATTCTGGGCGAGCGACAGCATGGCCTCGTCTTCGCCCTCGGCGCGTTCGACGGTCGCGCCGACCGCGGCGAGCCTTTCGCCGAGATAGGGCGCCTCGAAGCGCGAATGCGCGACGATCAAGGCGCGCCTGCCTTCCAGCGAGCGACTGTCCTTGCTTGCGACCGGTTCGGCTTCGAGCGGCAGGGTGAGTATGAAGGTCGAGCCGGCGGCGTCGGATTTCTCGAGTTCCAGCGCGCCGCCCATGAGCTTGGCGAGCGCCCGGGAAATCGCCAGCCCGAGGCCGGCGCCGCCATGCGCGGCGCTCGCGGAACCGTCGCCACGCTCGAACTCGTCGAAGATCGCCGCACGACGACCCTCGGGGACGCCGGGTCCGGTGTCCTCGACCCGAAACACGAGCGCGCCGCCGAAGCCCGCCTCGACGCGCAGGCCGACGCCGCCGGCTTCGGTGAATTTCACGGCATTGCCGGCGAGATTGATGAGAATCTGGCGCAGCCGCGCCGCATCGCCCGTCACGCGCGCCGGAACGTCGGCCGCAATCGCCGCTGCAATCTCGATGCCCTTGCCCTGCGCGCGCGGCGCCAGAAGTTCAATCACGCCCTCCACCAGCGGCGCGATTTCGAACGGCGCGCTTTCGAGGTCGAGACGACCGGCCTCGATGCGCGAGAAGTCCAGGATTTCGTCGATGAGGTTGGTCAGCGCCACGCCCGACGTGCGGATGGCCGCCAGATAGGATTGCGCCTCCGCCTCCAGCGGCATGGAGGACAGGAGATCGGTCATGCCGAGAATGCCGTTGAGCGGCGTGCGAATCTCGTGGCTGACGGTGGCGAGGAACCGCGACTTCGCTTCGCTGGCGGCTTCGGCGCGTTCGCCGGCGGCGGCGGCTGCCTTCAGTTCCCATACCTCGTCGCGCAGCCGCTCGCACTCGCGCACTGTCGTGGCGAGCGTGTCGGAGCGGCTTTCCGCGAAGGCAAGCCGGCGCCCGAAGGCGAAGCCCACGATCAGCGCGGCGACGACGGCAATCCCCGCCGCCAGAAGAGTTTCGATCATGAATCCGGTCCGGCGCGCCGGAACCCGGCGCAGCGGTCAGGATGAACGCTCATGGTGAAGAAAGGCTTGCGATTGCGGGTCGGAACGGCCTAGGCCGCCACGCTCGACCTGCGGTCCAGGCCCGTCCGGTAGGCGAGCGCCTCGGCCAGGTGCGGACGGCGCACGGCGGTCGAACCGTCGAGATCGGCGATGGTGCGCGCGAGCTTGAGAACGCGGTGATAGCCGCGCGCCGACAGTGCGAACCGCTCGGCGGCTTCCCGCACCAGCGCCTGCGCGCTGGCGTCGGGCGCGGCGAGGTCCTCGATGGCGCGGGTGGTCGCGGCGGCGTTGGTTGTGACGCCCGAAAGCCCGATCGCCGAATAGCGCTCGGCCTGCCGGGCGCGCGCGGCGGCGACGCGGCGGGCGACTTCCGTCGAGCCTTCCGTCGGCGCCGGCAGGATGAGATCGGCCGCGGAAACGGCGGGAACCTCTATCTGCAGGTCGATCCGGTCGAGCAGCGGCCCCGACAGGCGGGCCTGGTATTGCGAGGCGCAGCGCTGCACGGGCCCGCGCCCGCAGGAATAGCCCGGATCGAGCGCATGCCCGCAGCGGCACGGGTTCATTGCGGCGACCAGCTGGAAGCGTGCGGGATAGACGATGCGATGATTGGCGCGGGCGATCGCCACTTCGCCCGTCTCCATCGGCTGGCGCAGCGAATCCAGCACCTGAGGCTGGAACTCCGGCAATTCGTCGAGAAAGAGTACGCCGTGATGGGCGAGCGAAATCTCGCCGGGTGTGGACGTCTAATAGATAGCTTACCTTTGCAATATATAGCTTACCTAATTCATTCGCTGGGGCGCGGAAGAGAAGCTGCCAGCCTGATGGGCGTCCGGGTGAACACAGCTTTCTTCGTGTGCATCGATGGGAGTCGCGCGCCGTAGGTGCGGGCGCTGGCGATGAAGCTCGTCCGCACCTTTGCCATCAGGTCCTCGTCGGCCATCGTCCGGGCGCTCGGTCCGCGACGCAGCCACGCGTGGAACCCGGATCTCGACACGCCCAGCGCTTCGCATAGCCATGCCACGGGCCGGATCGAACGGTGCTTCGCGATAAAGCCGAACTTCATATCGACTCCTTCGCGAAGTAGGCAGCGGCCTTTTTAGGATGTCGCGCTCCGCCTTCAGCTTCGTCCCTTCGCGCCGCAGACGCTCGATCTCCAGCTGCTCGGGCTTCTGCTGCCCGTGGCCCGGGAAAGCCTGTTTGGGATCAGAGCCGAACCCCCTCACCCCAACGTTTTCGTGGACATCAAAGTCCCGCGACGCCTGCGCGACGCTCATACCCCGTTCGCGCACCAAGCGCTTGCGACGCCCTGCCCCAGAACGCGATGGCGGTCTGCGCTAAGAACGAGACGCAAGGAAAGTGAGTTTACGACGGCTGCAATGCGCCAGGAATGGACCTTCGCACTATGTCCACAAGCAGACATTCGACCCGCCGTGCGATGGTTACGACCGACCGCTTCTTGTGAGCCTCTAAGAAGAGCACGGCGAGTCGCTATCTGGCAGCGCACCAATCGACTTGGGGTTGGTTGCGCGACCAAGTGTTATCTGTTCAATAGACGAACCTTGTCACTCCTGCTTTGGGCGCCAGATGGGACGTCTTGACGGTCAGACGGCGATCGTAACTGGGTTCGCTCGAGGCATAGGCTGCGGCGTCGCTGCGCGACTTGCTGCGGACGGATGCCGGGTGATCGGTTGGGACATAGCGCCAGAATTATTCGACCCTAGGGAGGCGGGCTTCGAGCCGCGGGCCGTGTGCAAAGTGGATGTTTCGGATCTCGCACAAGCAAAGGCCGCCTTCGTTAACGCCATGGCGAAAGTCGGTCGGATCGAGATCATGGTCAACAACGCAGGCGTGAACGGTCCCGTGAAGCCGGTCTGGGAGTATTGCAGCGACGAATGGGACCGCGTCGTTGCGGTCAATATGACCGGTGTATTCAACTGCTGCCACGCAGTCATTCAGCACATGCGTGACAATGGCTACGGCCGCATCGTCAACGTGGCCTCGATCGCCGGCAAGGAAGGCGTGCCGTTCATCGCGCCCTATTCGGCGTCGAAGGCCGGCGTGATCGCTTTTTCCAAGGCGCTCGCCAAGGAAGTCGTGCAGGACGGCGTGACCGTCAATTGCATCGCCTCCGCCATGGCCGAGACGGAATTGATGCGGGAGATGACACCGGAACATATCGCCTCGATGAAAGCCAAGATTCCGATGGGTCGCTTCGTGCGGATCGACGAGATCGCCGAGATGGTCGCGTTCGTCGCGAGCCCGAAATGCAGCTTCACGACCGGCTTCACGTTCGACCTGACGGGCGGCCGCGCGACGTATTGATCAATCGTATCCCGGCCGCGGAATCATGTTCATGATCATGCGGCCGTAGCCGCCGTCGACGAGGATTTCCTCGCCGGTGACATAGGACGCGCGTTCGCTCGCCAGGAACAAAGCTGCGTCCGCCATGTCCTGCGGCTGCGCGATGCGGCGCATCGGCACGACGGCGCTGCGTTTCTCGCGCACGCCCGGCGTCTCGTAGAATGGCCGGCTCATCGGCGTCTCGACCATGCCGGGGCTGACGACGTTGCTGCGCACGCCGGAGGGTCCCCATTCCACGGCGATCTGGCGAGAAAGCATGATTATGCCGGCCTTGCTGACGCTGTAGGCGCCGCTGGCGGCTTGCGGATGCGAGCCGGAGATCGAGGCGACATGCACGATGGCGCCGCCGCCCTTCGCGCGCATCTGTGCGCCGAAAGCCTGCGCGCACAGGAAATAGCCGGTGAGATTGACCGACAGCAGCGCATTCCATTCGGCAAACGACAATGTGTCGAGCGAACCGGGACGCAGCAGCGCCGCATTGTTGACGAGAATGTCGGCCGGGCCGAAGGCGGCCAGCGACACGGCGGCCGCCGCTGCGACGCTCTGCGGATCGGACACGTCGCAGGCGGCGACATGCGCGGCGCCGCCGGCCTGCCGGACGTCCGACGCGCTCTCGTTCGCTTCCGCTTCGCTGCGATCGAGCAGGACGATGCGGGCGCCGGCCTTCGCGAAATTGACGGCCATCGAACGTCCGATGCCGCCGCCCGCGCCTGTCACGACGACCGTCTTGCCGGACAGGCCCAGCCAGTCGCCGCTCATTTATCGGCTCCCGCCAGATGAGCGCGGACGAAGGGCATGTCGACGCGACGAATGAGGCGCGTCTCCTGCGCGACGATCAGGTCGGCCGACGCCTTGAGATAGGCGGGCCAATCAGGGTCCTTGTCGCGCGCGGCATGCGCGGCCTCGAAGGCGCCCATGTCGTCGAAGCCCCAGAGATGCACGACCTGGTTCAGCGCGCCGACGGCGCTGGTGTACATGCCGAGCGGCAGGCCGAGATATTTGATCTGCACGGGCATGGCGAGACGGTCGAACACGTCGATGAATTCCGCCATCCTGCGCAGGCGGATCGTATAGACGCGCAGGTCGACGACGGGCTTGTCCGGATACATTCTTCGCTCCTCGCTCAATCTGCGACGCCGGCCAGCTTGCGGCCGGCGATATAGCCGAAGGTCATGATCGGGCCGAGCGTGATGCCGGCACCCGGATAATTTCCGCCCATCATGCTGGCGCGATCGTTGCCGACGGCATAGAGGCCGGAAATCGGCTGACCGGACTCGTTCAGCATCTGCCCGGACACGTCGGTCGTCAGGCCGTCGAAGCTGCCGAGATCGCCCATGACGATCTTCAGCGCGTAGAACGGTCCCTTCTCGATCGGGCCGACGCAGGGGTTCGGCTTCCGCTCGGGATCGGCGAGATAGCGGTTGAACGAGGTCGAGCCGCGACCGAATTGCGCGTCCTCGCCCCTTCGTGCGCCGGCATTGTAGTCGGCGACCGTTCTTTCGAGCGCGGCGCCGTCGATGCCGGCCTTGTCTGCGAGCTCGCGCAGGGTGGCGCCCTTCGCGAGATAGCCGCTCGCCAGATGCGGCTGCAGCGGCACCGGCGCCGGCTTGGCGTAGCCGAGCCCATATTTGCGGATGGTCGGGTGATCGGCGATCAGCCAGGCGGCGGTCTCCGACTCGCCTTCGCAGGCCGCGATCATCGCGGCGCCGACATCGTGGTAGGATTCGGATTCGTTGCAGAAGCGCACGCCCTTGCGCGTGACGGCGATCACGCCGGGCTTGTAGCGGTCGAGCAGGTGCGGGAAGGCGCCGAACGAGCCGTCGCGGCGCGGCACGCGCGACACAGGCATCCAGGCGGCCGCGCTGGGGAAGCGCAATTCGCAGCGGCCGCCGGCCTGTTCGCCGAGCTTCACGCCGTCGCCTGTATTGCCTTCCGGCGTCGGCGACACGTGTTCGCCGCCGCGCGCGACATGCGGATAGGCTTTCTTCAGGCGTTCGAGATCGTGCGGAAAGCCGCCGCAGGCCAGAACGACGGCCCTGCGCGCCTTGACCGCGATCTCGCCGTCCTTGTCCTCGAGAATCGCGCCCGTCACGGCGCCGTTCTCGACGAGAAGCCGCTTTCCGCCGGTCGATGTCAGCAGCGGGATCTTCAGGTCGAGGGCGGTCTTCGCAAGACGCGCGACCAGCGCATTGCCGCTCGTGACCTGCACGCCGCGGCGATAGATCGCCAGGTCCTTCATGTGCAGGGCGAGGCGCCTGGCGACGTAGAGGAACGACGTCAGCGATTTCGTCGCGTTGAAGAAATGCTTGAGATCGGCGTTGGACGAATTGAACATCATGCCGATGAAGGTGATCGTCGACAGCGCGGGCCGCAGACGATGCAGGTCCGGTCCCAGCACCGACGAATCGTAGGGCGCGGCGAGCACCGAGCGGCCGACATCGACGCCGCCGCCGACGGTTGGGTGATAGTCGGGATAGAGGGTGGGGACGAATTTCGCTTCGGTCTCGCGCTCGAACCAGTCGAGCATTTCCGGCCCCTTGTCGAGCAGCGCCTCGACCGCTTCGGCCTGATAGAAATTGCCGGTCTCGTTCTTCAGATATTCGCGCGCCGCCTCGCGCGTGTCGTTCGGCGCGAGATGCCTGCAATGGCGATTGCCGGGGATCCACAAGACGCCGCCGGAAAAGGCCGTGGTGCCGCCGAAGACCGGTTCCTTCTCGGCAATGATGCAGTCGAGGCCGTGCTTGCGCGCCACGATGGCCGTCGACAGTCCGCCGACGCCGGAACCCAGAACCAGTACATCGCATTCGCGACTGCGTTGCGCCGTCATGGCGATCCTCCTGCCGAAGTCTTCATTTCGGAAATGTCCATCCGGCGCGCGCGAGTTCGGCCAAGCCGTCCGCTATGCCCTGCGCCGGATCGTCGGCGATGATCTCGAGGACGACCGGTCCTGCGAAGCCGACCGCTTCCAGCGCGGCGCCGACGCTGCGGAAGTCGACATCGCCTCTCCCGATCGGGTCGTGGCGCCATCCGCCGCGCGGGCTGTCCGAGAGATGCACGATGCTCAGGCGCGTTGCGAGACGCGCGACGCCGTCCGCAGGCTCCTCGCCTGCCGCGAACGCATTGGCGACGTCGTAGATGATTCCGATGTCGTCGTAGCCTTCCGCTGCGAGAAATGCGTCGATCGCATCGGCGCGCGCTAGCAGACCCTGCGGATGATTTTCCAGCGCGAGACCGACGCCGGCGCGTGCAGCATGCGCTTGCACGTCTGCGAAGGCGCGCCGGAAATCATCCATCAATTTAGCGTCGGCGCCGGGAAACAACGCATGCCGCCGGCCGGAGCCGATGCAGACGGCGGGCGCGCCCAGTTCGACAGCGCGCGCGATCGCTTCCGCGTAAGCCGCCACCGCGAAGGCGCGCACGTCGGCCGACGGACTTGCGAGATTGACGTCGTTGCTGGCGAGGTCGAGCGCCAGCAAGGACAGGGAATTCTTCGACAAGGCGTCGCGCAGCGCTCTCGTCCGCGCGGCGTCCGTTCGCCACGGATCGAAGTGCGGCGGCGTCGCCATCAATTGCACGCATGTGCAACCCCGCGCGGCGATGGCCGCGAAGGCCGCCTCGGGCGAGTGGCTCCATATGAAGCCGAACGTATGCGCGCCGAGCGCTGCGGCCTTCATGTCAGGCCGCCTCGCGATACCAACGGATCGTCTGCGCGAGACCGTCGCGCAGATCCGTCTTCGGCAGGCCCGGCAGCACGCGATCGAGATCGTCGTCGGCAAGCCGTTCCGGCATCAGGAGCCGCGGTCCGCTGGCGGAAATGCGCGCGCCCGGCGCAATGCGACGGATTTCCTCGACGACCTCGCTCGTGGAAGCCGACACGCCGTTCAGGTTGAAAACATGGGCGCCGTCGGGCGCATGCAGAACGGCGGCTTCATAGGCGGCGGCCACGTCGTCGACATGCACGAGACCTGCGACACCGCTGTAGCCGATCGTGTACGCCTCGCCACGCGCGGCGGCGCGGCAGGCGAGCGTCGGGCCCGCCGTCAATCCGGTCTCGCGGCCGGGACCGTAGACGATGTAGGGCCGGAGCCCGACGCTGGCCAGGCCGTGGTCGTTCCAGCAGGCGCGCGCGCTGCCTTCGCAGGCGAGCTTGAACGCCCCGTAATGCGATTGCGGCAGGGGAGTCCGGCCATTGCCGGGGCCGAATACGCCGCCGCTGCTCGTATAGACGATGCGCGCGATACCATGGGCGCGCGCCGCCTCGAAGACGTTCAGCGTGCCGATCAGGTTGATGCTTGCGCCGCGCACGGGATCGGCGGCGCAATCGGGCGTCAGCACGCCGGCCAGATGCACGACGGCGTCGCAACCTTCGGCTGCCGCATGAACCTGTCCGCTGGACACGATGTCGCCTGTCCACCAGTCGAGACGCGAGGCGACATCAGCCCCGGCGATGCGGGCGATCAACCTGCGATCCTCGGCAATATCGAAAACGCGCAGCGCGCACCCGCGGCGCGCCAGCCGGCGCATGATCCATGCGCCGAGAAAGCCCTTGCCGCCGGTGACGAGTACGCGCATCGCCCCTCACTTCGCCGAAGTGACGAAGAAGCTGCCGGTCGCGCGACCGCGCGGCGCAAGACCCGGCGAGGCGACGATGGCCAGCGCAAGTTCGCGCGCGGCGTCGATGACCGAGGGCGCCAGTTCCTGCATCCTTTTGTCGGTCAGCCTGATGTGCGGACCGGCGATGACGACCGCGCCAACGACTTCCCCCGTTCCGGGATCGCGAACGGCCGCGGCGATGGAATTCATCCACGGCGTATAGGTGCGTTCGGTAATCGCCACGCCGAGCTTGCGCGCATTGCGCAGATATTTGAGCAGCGCAGACTTCGTTTCCGGCGCGCGCGGCCCGTAGTCCTTGCGCAGGCCAATGCCCTGCTTGTCCACCAGCGCCAAAGCTTCGTTCTCCGGCAGGCAGGACAGCCAGGCGTGGCCGCTCGCCGTGCAGGAGAGGCGGCCGATCTGGCCCATGTCCGGATCGTAGCGCAGGCCGAATTGCGAACCTTGCGACTTGGCCACGAAGATCAGTTCGCGGCCGTCGATCAGCGCGAGACGAACCAGTTCGCCGGCTTCCGCCGCCAGGCGGTCGAGCACCGGTTGCGCGAAATCGGTGACGCCCGATCCTGCCAGAAAAGTGAAGGCGAGCGAGGCGATGCGCGCGGTGAGCTGATAGGCGCCGTGCTGCCGCTCCTGACGCACGTAGCCGCGCTCGATCAAGGCCGCGAGCACGCGATGCGTCGCGCTGCGTGGAATCTGCAGGCTTTCGGCGATCTCGTACAATTGCAATCCGCGCGCATGCGCAGACAGCAGTTCGAGCACGCCGAGGGTACGTTCGAGCAGTCCGTGAGGGGCGTCGGTTTCGGTGTCGTGCGTTTCGGCCGAGGGGCGGGGCATGGTTCAATCCCGGAGATGGACAGGCGCGCCCGTGCGCGCCGATTCGTGGACGGCGATGGTCGCGCGCAACGTGCGCAGGCCGTCGTCGGCGTCGATCAAGGGTCGCTCGTCGCCGCGCGCGACCGCGCAGAAATGGCGCAATTGCCCGATGTAGGGATTTTCGCGCGCGACTGTGGCTCGCTCCAGGGTCAGCGGCGCATACCAGCTCTTCTGCCCCCGATAGGTCCAGCGTTCGAGCGTCGGAAGCGCGAACGCGCCTTCCGTACCCGAAAAATAATGGCTCGGCGCAGGCGCGGGTTGCGGCGGATAGGGCGCAAGTTCGCCTGACGAGAGGTCCCACGACCAAGGCGATACGGCCGTGTCGGAGAGGGAGATGGTCGCCAGCGCATCGTTGACGAAGCGCAGAAGCACCGCGGCCGTGTCCTCGATCTCGAAACCGCGCCGGGCGTTCGAGGTCATGGCCTGAACCGAAGCGATCTCGCCGCAGACGAAGCGCAAGAGATCGATCTCGTGGATCATGTTGACGAGCACCGGCCCGGCGCCCGAACGCCTGCGCCATTCCGGCGCGAAATAATCGTCGGGCTTATAGACGTTGGACATCACGGCGATCGAGGTCGGCGCGCCGATCGCGCCGCCGCGCACCAGACGCTGGGCTTCCTGCACGATCGGGTTGTGGCGGCGGTGATGGCCGACGAGAACCGCGACGCCGGCCTTGCGCGCCGCCGAGGCGATCGCCTCTCCCTGCGGGACGGCGGCGGCGATCGGCTTTTCCACGAGCGTCGGCAGGCCTGCGGCGATCGAATCCAGCGCGACGGGCAGATGCAATTCGTTGGGCGTCGCGACAATCACCGCCCCGGCTCCGGACTTTGCGAGCATGTCGCGATGGTCGCCGAAGCAGGGAACGCCGAGCCGCGCGGCCAGATCGCGCGCCGCGTCGGCCGGATCGGCGATGGCTGCGAGACGCGCGACGTCGCTGCCGGCGATCAATTCCGCATGCATGCGGCCGATCGCGCCGGCGCCGACGACGGCAATGGCGAGCTTCTCCATTTTTCCTCTCCGGCCGGGACGATGAACCCGGCCGGCAGGCCGGTCAAGCAAAATTGGAATGCAATTCCATTTTATGAATTGCAAATGGAATTGAGTTCCATTTATAGTCCGTCCCGTTTCCGGCCCGCGGCCGGGCGACGCGGCTGCCAAAAGCCGCCGGGGAGGAAGACATGAGCGTGGACAAGACAAGCGGAAGCGCGCCCGCGCGCACGGCCATCGGACGGCGCGGCCTGTTGCTGGGCGGCGCCAGCGCGGCGGCGACCGGAATCGCCATGCCCTACATCGGCAATGCGGCTGCGGCCGAGCCGATCAAGATCGGCATGATCTGGGCCAAGACCGGCTCGATCGTCGACCAGGCCGAATATCTCGCGCAGGGCGGCATGCTCGCGCTCGAGCAACGCAACAACATGCTGCTCGGCCGTCCCGCCGAAATCGTCTGGCTGGACGAACCCAATCCGCAAGGCGCGCAGCAGAGCGCGGAGCGTCTCGTTGGCGAACACAAGGTGGCCGGCATCGTCGGCGGCGCGCTCTCGTCCTTCGCGCTGGCGATCTCGGCCGTCGCCAAGAAATCGAAGACGCCCTTCATCGCCGGCAATGCGGCGGCCGGCGCGCTGACCGGCGCGTCCTGCAACAAGTACACGTTCCGCCTGCAGCCGCCGGTCGACGTTCACACCAAGGTGCTCGCGCCGTATTGCGCCGGCATCGGCAAGAAATGGTACATGCTGACGGCGGCCTACGCCTTCGGCCAGGATATCAAGAAGTCCTTCACCGACTACATTACCGCCAACGGCGGCCAGGTCGTCGGCGCCGACGAAGTGCCGGTCAACACAGCCGACTATTCGTCCTTCATCCTGAAGATCCGCGCCGCAAAGCCGGACGTCGTCATCGGCGGCATCGCAGCGAGCGATCTCACGACCTTCCTGAAGCAATGGAACGAACTCGGCATGCGCGGCAAGATTCCGTTCGCGGAAATCGCCGTCGGCAATACCGACCTGTGGGGCGTGGGTCCTGAAGCGGCGGACGGCCTGTTCACGCTCACCTGGTACTACAAGAATCCGAACAACCCGCCGGAAGAGCAGGCGATGGCGGCGGCCTACGAGAAGAAATACAACCGCCCCGCCGCCGACAAGACGTGGATGGGCTGGATGTCGATGAAAGCTTTGCTCGACTCGATCGAGGCGGCGAAGTCGACGGATCCGGCGGCCGTCGTCAATGCGCTGGAAAGCTGGAGCGCCAAGCGCGGCGACATAACCGCCGCCTTCCGGCCTTTCGACCACCAGATGACCAACCGCCTGCTCGTCGCCGGCATCAAGCCGAAGATCACCGACAAGTGGGACTATTTCGACGTGAAGGCCGAACTGCCCGCGACGCAGGCCGACATCGAGAAAACCTTCGGCGGCGCGGCGGAATCAGCCTGCAAGATGGATTCCCTCTAGCCGACCGCAGCCCCGGCTGCGCAAACCGCGTCTCCCGGAGCCTCGCTCCGGGAGTTCATGCCGACTGACGTCCGGAGGACGCGCCGTGCTCGACATGATCATCTCGCAGGCCGTGAACGGCCTCGTGCTCGGATTTCTCTATGTGCTGATAGCCGTCGGCCTGTCGATCATTTTCGGCATGCTCGGCATCGTCAATTTCGCGCACGGCGCCTTCTTCGCCATCGGCGCCTATCTGGCGCTGGTGCTGGGCCGTGAATTCGGCTGGGGCGCCGCGCTTCTGGCGCCCGTGCTCGTCGGCCTGATCGGCGTCGTCGTCGAACTGACGCTGGTGCGGCGTCTCTACGGCAAGGAACCGCTGCTCGGCCTCATCCTCACCTTCGCGCTCGCCCTCCTGATCGAGGCGATCCTGCGGCTGGTGTTCGGCGGCGCGTCGATCCCCTTCAGCGCGCCGAAGGTGTTCGCCGGCTTCGTCGAATACGGGCCGATCCTCATCACCAAGTACCGCCTGACGGTGCTCACCGTCACGGTCTGCGCGCTCGTCGCCTTCTGGGCCTTCATGGCGTTCACGCCCTACGGGCGCATCATCCGCGCCGGTTCGCGCGATCCTGAAATGGTCGGCCTGCTCGGCATCAACCTGCCTGTCGTGCTGACTGCAGTGTTCGGCCTCGGCTGCCTGCTGGCGGGTCTGGCCGGCATGCTCGCCGGTCCCTTGTGGACCATCAATCCATCCATGTCGGCCGGCGCGATCATGCCGGCCTTCGTGATCGTCACGATAGGCGGCCTCGGCTCCTACGCGGGCGCGATCGTCGCCGGCCTGATGGTAGGCGTGGTGACGGCGATCACCATCCAGTTCGCGCCGGACTGGTCGAGCGCGGCGATGTACGTGCTGATGGCGCTCGTGCTGCTGGTGAGGCCGCGCGGCCTGTTCGGCGAGCGCTGGGAACGCTTCGAATGAAGCCCGCCGAACTCCTGCGCCACCCTGTCGTCTGGATCGGCGTCACCCTCGCCGCCCTGACGATCCTGTGGTCGTCGATGAACTCGCCCGTGTCGCTGATCACGCAGATCGCGATCTACACGCTCTACGGCGCGGGCGTGAACCTGCTGGTCGGCTACACGGGCCTCGTGCCGTTCGGCGCTTCCGTCTTCTTCGGATGCGCCAGCTATGCCGCGGCCTTCTTCATCAACGCGCGCCTGGGCAACGAGATCGCCGCGATCGGCACCTCGATCGTGTTCTCGGTGCTTTTGGCGCTCGTCATCGGCGCGATCATCCTGCGGCGACGCGGGCTTTATTTCTCGCTGCTGACGCTCGCCTTCTCGCAGATCGCCTTCGAACTCGCCTTCAAATGGACCAGCGTGACCGGCGGCGAGAACGGCATGCAGGGGATCGAGCGGCGCATCTTCGTGTCGGACGGCGCCTATCATCTCTTCGTCTGCGTTGTCGTGCTCGCCTCGATGTGGCTGTTGTGGCGGCTGGCGCATGCGCCGTTCGGCCGCGTGCTGCAGGCCATTCGCGACAACGAACAGCGCGCGCGCAGCATCGGCTACAATGTCTATGCCGTACGTCTCGGCGCCATGGCGGTCACCGCCGCGGCGCTCGGATGCGGCGGCGCGCTGCTGACCTTCCTGCTGCAGGGCGTCTATGCCGACAATCTGAGCTGGCAGCACGCCGGCGACAGCCTGCTGATGAACGTCCTCGGCGGCGTGCACCATTTCCTCGGCCCGCTATGGGGCGCGATCGCCTTCATCCTGATGCAGGACCGTCTATCGGCGGTCACCGAGAACTGGTGGCTGATCTTCGCGCCGATCCTGATCGCCTTCGCCTTGTTGTCGCCGGAAGGCATCCAGGGACTGGCGCAGCGCCTGCTGCGGCGCGAGCGCTGGACGCTGACGCGGAATAATACGCCGGCGCGCCCGGCAGTCATCGCGCCCTATGCGAGCCATGCCGCCAATATGGATCGCGACAAGCCGATCCTGTCGGTGCGCGCGCTGTCGAAGCGCTTCGGCAGCCTCGTCACGGCGAGCGACATCGACCTCGACGTGCGGCCCTTCGTGCTGCACAGCCTGATCGGCCCGAACGGCGCGGGCAAGACCACGTTCTTCAACATGATCGCCGGCGTGCTGCCGCCGAGCGCCGGACGCATCCATTTCGACGGCCGCGACATCACGAGGCTGCCGATCCATGCGCGCGCCCGCCTCGGCATAAGCCGTTCCTTCCAGATCCTGTCCATCTTCGAAAACCTGACGGTCTTCGAGAACGTGCGCGTCGCGGTCCAGCGCCAGCATGTCGGCGCGCGCGGCTTCTTCTTCGACGCCTACGGGCTGGAGGCGGTCAACGCGCGCACATGGTCGATCCTCGATGCGGTCGGGCTCGCCGACAAGGCGGCGGAACCCAGCGCCAGCCTGCCGCACGGCGCCAAGCGACTGCTCGAGATCGCCATGACGCTGGCGGTGGAATCCAAGGTCATGCTGCTCGACGAGCCGCTGGCGGGCCTGGCGGAGGCCGATCGCGTCATCGTCGCCGCGCTGATCCGCAAGCTCGCCGAGACCCACGCCGTCCTGCTGATCGAGCACGACATCGACCGCGTGCTGGCGATCTCGGATCGCATCTCCGTCCTGCATCAGGGCCGCATCATCGCCGACGGCAAGCCGGCCGAAGTGGCGGGCGATCCGCAGGTGATCGCCGCCTATCTCGGCGCCGCGAAGGATGGGCACGAGCGCGCCGCGCCGCCATCGATCGAGCGCCGCGCGCATGCGCAGGCCCCGGTCATCCTGCAGGCGTCGAACGTCACGGCCGGCTACAGCGGCAGCGCCGTCCTGAACGACGTCAATTTCACGGTGCACGAAGGCGAGGCCGTCGCGCTGCTCGGGCGCAACGGCGTTGGCAAGACGACGCTGCTGTCGGCGCTGACGGGCCGCATTCCGTTGTCTGCGGGCGAAGTGTCATTCCGCGGCGAGCGTATCGACCGCAAGCGCACCTACGAGATCAACCGGCTCGGCGTGTCGCTGGTGCCTGAAGGACGACGCCTGTTCCCGAACCTGACCATCGCCGAGAACCTGCTGCTGGCTGCGCGGCCGGGCGGCATCAGCATCGACGAGGCCTTCGACCTGTTCCCGCGCCTGCGGGCGCGGCAGAAGGCGAAAGCGGAAAACATCTCCGGCGGCGAGCGGCAGATGGTAGCGATCGCGCGCTCGCTGGTCGTGCCGAGCAAGCTCATCCTGCTCGATGAACCGTTCGAGGGCCTCGCGCCCGCCGTCGTCAACGAGGTGATGGAAGCGCTGATGAAGCTGCGCGGCCGCGTGGCGATGGTGATCGTCGAGCATCACGCCGAGAGCGTGCTGCCGATCGTCGACCGGGCTTGCGTGCTGGTCAACGGCGCTGTCGCCTTCGACGGCGACGCCGGGAAACTCGAAGCCGACCACGATCTGCAGAAACGCCTCCTGGGCGTGGTGCAGAGCGAGGACATGGTCGCGGCGCAATAGACGAAAAGCGGATCGGAACGATGAACCTCGAATTGACCGGCGCGACCCGATTGAATGTGATCGTAGGAGACCCCATCGCGCAGGTGCGTTCGCCCGGCGGCGTCACGCAGGCCTTCATCGATCGCGGCCACGACGGCATTCTCGCGCCGGTGCAGGTAGCGACCTCCGATCTCGCTGCATTCGTGGACGCGGCGACAAGGCTGAAGAACCTGGACGGGATCATCGTCACCGTGCCGCACAAGTTCGCGTGCTACGGGCATTGCGCCAGCGCGACCGACAGGGCCGAATTCATCGGCGCCGTGAATATCATGCGCCGTCGGCCCGACGGCAGATGGCATGGCGAAATGGTCGACGGGCTCGGCTTCGTCGGCGCCGCCGTCTCGAAGGGCGTCGATCCGGCAGGAAAGCGCGCGCTGCTCGTGGGCGCAGGCGGAGCAGGCTCGGCGATCGCGCTCGCCCTGATCGACGCCGGCGTGCGCGAACTGGCGATCCACGACGAGGATTCTGCGCGGCGCGACGCGCTGATCGAACGATTGAACCGGCGCGGCAAGGGACGCGCAATCGCCGGGTCGAACGATCCGTCCGGCTTCGACATGGTCTGCAACGCCACGCCGGCCGGCATGCGCGATGGCGATCCGCTGCCGGTCGACATCTCGCGGCTCTCGCCCTCCTCCTATTGCGGCTGCGTGATCACCAAGCCGTCGGTCTCGCCCTTCGTCGCCGCGGCGCGCGCGAAAGGCTGCGTAACCGGTACAGGAAGGGAGATGTACGAGTCGCTGCAGGGCAAGATGGTCGACTTCCTGCTGTTCGCCGACGAGGAGGCGTGAATGTTCGTCGCGCTCGACAGGATCGCCGACGGCGAGACCTATGATGTGATCGTCGTCGGCGCCGGGGCCGGCGGCATGGCCGCTGCGGTCTTCGCGGCGATCGCCGGCCGCAAGGTCCTGCTGGTCGAGCGCACGGAATATGTCGGCGGCACGTCGGCGCTTTCGGCCGCCACGACCTGGGCGCCGAATTCGCAACACGCCAGGTCCGTGCCGGGCGAGGACAGTTTCGACAAGGCGAAGCGCTTTCTCGATTCCGCGGTCGGCAACCATTCCTCGGCCGCGCTGCGCGAAGCCTTCCTGCGTTCCGCGCCGAAAGCCATAGCCACGCTGGAATCGAAATCGGACGTGCATTTCCGTCCCTATGCGACGCATCCGGACTACGAGCAGCAACACGAAGGCGCGACGATGCGCGGCCGCGCGCTGGAGCCCGTGCCCTTCGACGGTCGCCAGCTCGGCGACGGTCTGAACCGCATCCGTCCGCCGCATCCGGAATTCACCGTGTTCGGCGGCATGATGATCGACCGCACCGACATCAATCACCTGCTGGCCATCAAGAAGTCGGCGAAGAGCTTCGCCCATGCAGTGAAAATCCTCGGCCATTATGGGCTCGACCGGCTGGCGGGCCGGCGCGCATCGCGGCTCGTCATGGGCAACGCGCTGATCGGACGCATGCTGCTCACCTTGCAGAAGGCCGGCGTCGCGATCCTGACGGACACGTCGACGAAATCCTTTCTCACGGACGAAAGCGGCGTCAGCGGCCTCGTGCTGGAAAGCGGCGGCGTCGAACGCAAGGTCATGGCGAAGTCCGCCGTCGTGCTCGCCGCCGGCGGTTTCGGCCGCGGGCCGCGGCGCGCCGAAATGCTGCACCAGCCGACACCGGCCTACAGCCCGGCCGCGCCCGGCCATACCGGCGCGATGCAGGATCTGGCGCTGACGCTCGGCGCGCGCTTTGGCGAAAGCAATGCCGACAATGCCTTCTGGGCGCCCGTGTCGGTGCGCAAGCGCAAGGATGGCACGACGGCCGTCTTCCCGCATTTCGTGATGGATCGCTCGAAGCCAGGAACGGTCTGTGTCAACCAGGCGGGAGAACGCTTCACCAACGAATCCTCGTCCTACCACCTGTTCGGCCGCGCCATGTTCGAGGCGAACAAGGTCTCGCCCTGCATCCCCTGCTACCTCATCACCGATTCCGAAGGGCTGAAGAAATACGGGCTCGGCATGGTGCGCATGACAGACCGCGATTATGCGCCGTTCATCGCCGACGGCTATCTGGTCGAAGGCGAGAGCATCGGCGATCTGGAAGCGAAACTCGACATTCCCGCCGGCGCGCTGGCGCGCACGGTCGCGGTCATGAACGAATATGCGAAAGCCGGCGTCGATCCGGACTTCGGTCGCGGCGTGACGGATTATCATCGGATCAACGGCGACGCGACGCACACGGGCAAGAACCCGACGCTGGGTCCGATCGGCACTGCGCCGTTCTACGCCGTGCGTCTCTATCCCGGCGACATCGGCGCGGCCACGGGCCTGGCGATCGACGAATGGGCGCGAGTGACGAAAGCCGACAATCGCCCCATCGGCCGGCTCTACGCCTGCGGCGCCGAGGCGAATTCGATCATGGGCGGCGTCTATCCGGGTCCCGGCATCACCATCGGCCCGGCGATCGTCTTCGCCTATCGCGCGATCCAGAATGCGCTCGGTCTTGCGGACGAGGCCGATGCCGCCTGAAGGCGAAACGCACGATTGCGATCTCGTCGTCGTCGGCTCCGGCGCTGCGGGCCTGACGGCGGCGGCGACGGCGGCGTTCCTCGGGCTCGACGTGATCGTGCTCGAGAAGGAGCCGCAGCTCGGCGGCACGAGCGCGTGGTCCGGCGGCTGGATGTGGGTTCCGCGCAATCCGCTGGCGACGGAAAGCGGCTTCGTCGAGGGCATCGAGGCGCCGCGACGCTATCTGCGCGCCGAGCTCGGCCCGGCCTACGACGACGCGCTGTCGACCATGTTTCTCGAACAGGCGCCGCGCATGGTGCGTTTCCTGCGCGACGATCTCGGCATCGCCTTCGTCGCCGGCGCAGGCATTCCGGATTTTCACGACACGTCCGATGGCGCGGGCTTCGGCAACAGGTCGATCTGTTCGGCGCCGTTCGATGGCAGAAGGCTCGGCAAGGAAATTCGCCGCCTGAAGCCGCCGCTCGATCAGGTGTCGCCGTTCGGCATGGGCATCGCGTCGGGCGCGGACATGGCGCATTTTCTGAACGCGACGCGCAAGCCGGACTCGTTCGTCCATGTGGCGCGGCGCATCCTGACGCATTGGCGCGACGTGGCGCTGCACGGCCGCGGCATGCATCTGGTGAACGGCAACGGCCTCGTCGCACAATTGTTCAAGGCGGCGCTGGACGGCCGTGTGAGGCTCGAAACCTCGACGCCGGTCGTCGACATACTCGTCGAAGAGGGCAAGGCGACGGGCGCAATCGCCGACACGCCCGCCGGGCGCCGGACGTTTCGCGCGCGCAGGGGCGTTGTGCTGGCGGCCGGCGGCTTTCCGCACGATGTCGCGCGCAAGGCGAAGATGTTTGCGCATGCGCCGACCGGTCGCGAGCACTGGTCGGCGGCGCCGCGTTCGAATACGGGGGACGGGTTGCGGCTCGGCGAAAGCGCCGGCGGCAATGTGCGCGAAGATCTCTCAAACGCCGGCGCCTGGGCCCCGGTGTCGCTCGCGCCGACACGCCGCGGCGATTTCGGAACCTTTCCGCATCTGGTCGAACGGGCGAAGCCCGGCCTCGTCATGGTGACGAACAAGGCGGTGCGCTTCGCCAACGAAGCCGATTCCTATCACGATGTCATGCAGGCCTTGTTCGCCGTCACGCCCGCCGGCGAAAGGCCGGAAGCGTGGATGATCTGCGACCATCCCTTCCAGCGCCGATACGGACTTGGGCGCGCGCGGCCGCGTCCCTATTCGATCCGTCCCTGGCTTTCGAACGGCTACCTCAAGCGCGCCGCGACGATCGAAGGACTTGCCGCCGAATGCGGTCTCGATCCCGTATGCCTCGCGCAGACGGTCGCCGACTACAATCGAGATGCGACGCAAGGACGCGATCCGCAATTCCACCGAGGCGAGAGCGCCTACAACAAGGTGCAGGGCGATCCGGAGAACAAGCCCAACCCGTGCGTGGCGCCGATCGACAGGGGGCCGTTCTACGCGGTTAAGATCGTGGCCGGCAGTCTCGGCACGTTCGCAGGATTGCGCACCGACGAATTCGCGCGCGTCCTGAACAAGACGGGAGAGCCGGTCGGCGGCCTCTATGCCGTCGGCAACGACATGTCGAGCATGATGGGCGGACGCTATCCCGCAGGCGGCATAACGCTCGGACCGGGAATGACATTCGGATATATCGCGGCTCATCACGCCAGCGGCGTGCCGCTCGACAACAACAGGACCTGACGGAGCTTTCATGCGCTACGAAATCGCCACGTTGAAGATCAGGCTCGGCGGCGCCGGCGCGGCGACGGCCGGCCTCGAGGCCTGGACCAAGTCGGCCGAAGCAAAGGGAACGTTGCTCGGCTGCTGGATGAACGAGATCGGCGAGCTGAACGAGATGATCGTGCTGCGTTCGTTCGCGAGCGACGCCGATTTGCAGGCCGAGCGCTGGCGCATTCTGTCGACGACAAATCCGTTCAATGCGGGCGAGGCGATCGTCTCGATGAATTTCGACAGCTATGCGCCGTTTCCGTGGTGCCCGGCGCCACAGCCCGGCAAATACGGTTCGGTCTATGAAATCCGCACCTATAAATTGAAGCATGGCGGCGTACCGCCGACGGTCGAGGCGTGGAAAGCAGCGATGGTCGAGCGCGGCAAGCTGTCGCCACTCTCCATCGTCATGTACGCGCTCGACGGCGCGCCGCGCTTCACGCATATCTGGCCTTTCGCCGACGCCAATTCGCGCGCCGCCATTCGCGCCGAATCCGTCGCCAGGGGAATC
This sequence comes from Beijerinckiaceae bacterium, assembly GCA_046349215.1. Classification (GTDB taxonomy): domain Bacteria; phylum Pseudomonadota; class Alphaproteobacteria; order Rhizobiales; family Beijerinckiaceae; genus JAJXWB01. Next base: position 368,162 of record JAXMCV010000003.1, on the reverse strand, counting down.
TGGCCGCCGAAGGGCGGGCCGGACTGGCTGACGGGCGACATGCGCTCGACGCTGGCGCTGCCGACCGCCATCTCGCCGCTCGCCTGAGGTTTGCAATGTCGCGCGTCTATTCGCTCGCCTACCTGACCGCAGCGCCGCTGTCGCCGCCCGACGTGGTGACGCTCGCTAGCAAGCTCGGCTATGGCGCGGTCGGCGTGCGCGCGCTGCCGGCCGCGCCCGGCGGCGATTTCGATCCGCTGATCGAGGACAAGACGCTGCTGCGCGAGACGGCGGCGCGGATCAGGGACACCGGCGTCGAGGTCTTCGATGTCGAGATCGTGCGCATCGCGGCCGATTTCAGCGTCGAGAAATTCCGACCCTTCCTCGATGTCTGCGGCGCATTGGGCGCGAAAGCCGTGCTGGTGGCCGGCGACGATGCGGACGAGGCGCGATTGACGGCGTCCTATGCCGCGTTCTGCGCGGCGGCGGCGGAATACGGATTGTCGGCCGATCTCGAGTTCATGCCGTGGACCAGGATTCCCGATTGCAGGTCGGCGCTGCGCATCGTCGAGGCGGCCGGTTGCGCCAATGGCGGCGTTCTTGTCGACTCGCTACATGCGGGCCGCTCCGCAACGACGCCAGACGACATCGCCGCCGTTCCGCGCTCCATGCTGCACTACGCGCAGATCTGCGACGCGCCCGTTCCGACCCCGAAGACGGACGAGGAACTGATCTATACGGCGCGCTGCGCACGGCTCCTGCCGGGCGAAGGCGGCATCGACCTGAAGGGAATATTCGGCGCGCTGCCGGCGGATCTGCCGATCAGCATCGAAATTCCGCATCACGAGCGCAAGGCGCAGGCCGGCGTCGAGGCGTGGTCGCGCGAAGCGCTGGCGGCCGCGCGCCGCATTCTCGAGGGCTGATCGACAAATGCCGCATCTTCAGTGGCGCGGCATGCCCGGCGGCAATTCGCGCGTCTGCGCGGACAGCCGGATCGGCGCGTTGGAAGCGCCGAATCCGCGATAGCCGACGCGCTGCACGATCTCGAAGAAGAGCCTGTCCTCGAAGGTGCGCGTGTAGATCTGGAAGAATTGGCCGTCGGCGTCGCGATCGTAGAGGATACGATTGGCGCGCAGGGCTTCCAGAACCTCGGGCGCGGGGCCGTAGCGCGCATCGAGATCGTCGTAATAGTTTGACGACATTTCCAGAAAGGCGACGCCCTTCTGCCGCATCGCTTGGCGCGGCGCGAGATCGCCGAGTTCGACCCCGCTGTCGAGACTTCGGATGCCGGAATAGGCCTGTTCGAGCGCGGCCAGATAGAGGCCTTGCTTGCTGCCGTAGTAATAATAGATCATCCGCTTGCGTCGCCGTCTTTGCCGCTATTTCGTCGACCCGTGCGCCTGAGAGCCCGTTCGCGGCGAATTCTTAAGTCGCGACGCGGATGATGTCGTTCTTCACGCGTTCAGGATCGTTCTTGCGTCTCGGTATCGAGGCCGGAGTATGCGTGGGGTGATCTTTCATGAAATCACGGTGAATGGCTGGCTGCGACTCGGCGCCTCTGCGAGGCGAAAGCCTGCGCTCCATATTAGACCATGCGCCGAACGCGAGCCAAATAGTGGAACTTACGGAGGGAGCAACAAACCTGGAAAGGCGCAAACTGGCGAGCCCCCGTCAGTGTTTGGGCAGGACTGCAGGCTCAAGGATATCGACTGCGTCGCGATGATTCTCGTCGAGGAGGTTTCCACGCCTGCGGCAGCGTCGACGCGGAAATGAGCAATTCCTGACATGGTGGGCCTCGGCGGCTTTACTGCGACACGATAGACACATTGCTAGCCGCTCGCTCCCGCAGACCGCGAGGTCGCCAAGCGGCGGATGCCTGGTCGGTGCCGGGCCAGGCTAGCTGATCGCGAACTCACTTCCTGGCAAAGATGGTTCACGACTCCATCGATATTTGGAACGCGCCAGGCGGCGGTCCTTTAACGTGTCTCCGGCGACGCGGCCAAAACCGAAGTCGCAATCGACAGGCTCTATCTCCGCTGGTTGACGGCCACGAAACCTCCTGAAAGCAGCCATTCCGAACTTCCGCCTAGGGTCTTGGTTGTGTAAAAACCGGCGTCTGGAGACTTGCCACGGGTAATCCGCGCGCCGATTGCCACGCCGAGATCGCTAGTCGGCCAGATCGGCCGGCAAGAGAGCCCTGAATGCGCTGCAGGGCGGCTTGCAGCATGTGGAGCTCGGCTCCTCAGGTGGCGTGGATGGCCGTCAGGAGCGCCTGGTTTCCGAGGATGTTCATAACCCGCGTGAGATTGTAAGCGAGGATGTGCAGCGCCATTTCGGCGGCGACGTTCGGCAATCGCTTCATCAGGAAGTGCGTTGCGCCCATGCGCGCTTTCAACGTGCCGAACGGATGTTCGACGGTTTCCCGTCGAGTCCGCATGGCGTCAGGGTTGGCGTCGAGTCGCTTCTGAACGCGTTCGACCACTTCCTCGTGCTCCCAGCGTGTAACGCGCCGCTCCTTGGACGTCGTACACTGATTCTTGATCTTGCAAGCGTTGCAGCCGGCCGTCGACCAGTATCGGCGCAGGGCCATGTCGTTCTCGACGCTGGTGCAATGATACGGCAGCAGCTCACCTGATGGGCATCGATAAACGTCCTTGTCCGGCAGGTACACGAAGTCCTGCTTGCCGAACCGGCCCTTCGCCTTCGCGCCCGATGACATCGGCTTCGGCAAGGTGGCGATCACGCCGGCCTGTTCGCATGCCAGTATCTCCTGGCTATCGAAGTAGCCGCGGTCGGCAACCGCTTCGAGTTCCTCGACATCGAGCATCTCCTTGGCGAGCTTCGACATGCGCGCCAGCTGCGCGCGGTCGTTGCCGATGTTGATGACATCGTGCGTGACGATCAGATGGTGCTCGGTGTCGACAGCGACCTGAACGTTGTAGCCGACGACGCCCGAGCCCCGTCCGCTGGTAGCCATCGAGCGTGCGTCAGGGTCCGTGAGCGATATCTGCTGATCTGGCGCTTCGCGCATTTGCTGGTCGAGCGCCTGCAGACGTGCCATCTCCTGCTGCAGGCGGGCGATCTTCTCCTTGATCCGCGTTGTCTTGATCTCCAGCGCCTCCGACGGCTCCTGGCGATCGGCGCTGTCGAGCTGGCTGAGATACCGGGATACGCTCTCCTCGATCTGCATCATTCGCCGCGCCATCTTGGCATGCGTAAAGTTGCGGTCGCGGTTGTTCACCGCCTTGAACTTGCTGCCATCGATCGCAACGCTCGGCGTCTGTAAGAGTCCCATCTGACGGCAGAGCGCGACGAACCGCGCGCAGACCTTCCTGATCGCCGCGCCATTATCCTTTCTGAAGTCGGCGATCGTCTTGTGATCGGGCGTCAGACGGCCCGTGAGCCACATCACCTCGACATTGCGGCCGGCTTCACGCTCCAGCCGCCGGCTCGACTGAACCCGATTGAGATAGCCGTAGATGTATAGCTTCAAGAGGACCGAGGGATGATACGAAGGCCGACCGGTCTCCTTCGCGACAACTCCGGAAAAGCCTATCGCGTGCAAATCGAGCGTTTCGACGAACGCGTCGATCACGTGAACCGCGTTGTCGTCGGCGATCCAATCTTCCAGACATTCCGGCAGCAGCGTCAGCTGGGATCGGTCCGCGCCTTCTACGAAACGCCCCATCGCCATCTCCCGTCGACAATGGACGAATCCTACCTGACTCGCGCGTTTTCACACAGCCAGGGTCATTCTCGCCCATTAGCGCCAGCCCCGGAAACTGCCGTTCGGGCCGACGCCTCGGCAGCGGACCTTCCCAACCGCCGGAAGGGGCGGAAAGCGGAAGTTGGACGGCCACAGGCTACAACCACCTGTCCTACTCGATCACTTCGTCTGCACTGGCAAGCAAAGTTGGGGGAATGCTGACGCCAATGGCCTTGGCAGTCTTCAGGTTGACGACCAACGTGAATTTCGTCGGCTGTTCTACCGGCAATTCAGCTGGCTTTGCGCCTTTGAATATACGATCGACGAAGCGCGATGATTGTCGAAGCAAGTCGCTCAGGTCCGAACCGTATGCCAGCAGTCCGCCGGCCTCTGCATTTTCCCGACGCTGGAACGCGGTTGGCAGTCGAACGTTCTTTGCGATTTCAGCAATTTTGGCTCGGTGCCTGACGAGTATCGCGTCCGGAAGCATTACGACGCCGTCGACGCGCGCGTCACTCAGCGTTGCGAACGCCCTTTCGAAGTCTTCGACAGACTCGGCATCGACCAGCGTGGTGCGTAGGCCAAGAGCGCGGCTCACATCCATTGTTTCCTTTAGACTGGCCGTGCTTGTCGCCAAATTGCCAGGATTGCGCACCACTCCGATATGTTTCGTGCCAGGCACAATCTGTACGAGCAGATTCACAAGCTTACCACTGAGTTCCGTGGCCATATTGCTGGTCCCAGTGACATTACGGCCGGGTCGGGCAAGCTCAACCGCCAAACCAGAACGTAAGGGATCGGCAACAGAAACCATCACGATGGGAATCGTCGATGTAGCGCGGCTAGCAGCGACGGCGGCTTGCGTCGCCCATGCCACGACGAGGTCAACTCCGCTGCGAACCAGTTCGGCTGCAACGTTCGGATTGTCGTCCATCAGCCAGCGAATATCGAGAATAAGGTTGTTGCCTTCTATGTAACCGCGTTCGCGGAGTCCCTCTCGTAGCGCGCTTATCATTTCGGGCGTAGGCGCTGCTGATCCCAAGAAACCGATGCGCCAGACTCTGCTGTTTACCTGTTGCGCGTATGCGGCATGGGGCAAGGACGCGCTGGCAATTCCCGCGATGAACTCCCGCCGCCTCATTCGATCACCTCATCTGCGCGGCTCAACAGCATCGGCGGAACCGTGATCCCGAGGTCCTTTGCGGTCTTGAGATTGATAGACAGTTCGAACTTTGCCGGCTGAATTACTGGCAGATCGGCGGGCTTGACCCCTTGCAGGATTCTGCCGGCATAGATGCCGACTTGCCGATAATTGTCGCGAACGTTGCTGCCGTAGCTGATCAGGCCGCCAGCTAAAGTAAAACTCCGCGCGTAATAAATCGTTGGAATCGCACGCTGCGCGGCCAATCTTACCAGTTGATTGCCCTGAGTTCTAAAAACCGGATCGTCCAATATCTGCAGACCCCGTGCGCCGCTCGCGACGACGGCTGCAAAGGCGGCATCGATCTCTAGGTCAGTGCTGGCACTGAATGCTTCCACTGGCTGGCCGATACGGCGCGCGGCCTCTAGGACCATACCGAGGTTATCCCTCATGTTGGGATTTCTCGGATTGGTTAGTAGAGCAATCAACCCTGGGTTGGGCATCACCTCGCGCAGAAGTTCGAGGCGTTTACCACCCACGATTCCCAAAACTTGGCTGAGGCCAGTTGTATTGCCGCCCGGCCGATTCAAGTTTTCCACGATCCCCTGTGTCACAGGGTCAGCGCCCATGATGAACACGATGGGAGTTGTTTTGGTGGCGACTCTCGCAGCTAACGTAGCCGGTAGGTCGCCTGCGATGATGACAGATACACCGACCTTCAAAAGTTCTTCCGCTAGGGCAGGCAATCTCTCGTAGTGTCCGTCGGACCAGCGTGAGACAATTTTCAGGTTGCGGCCTTCGAAGTAGCCGGCCTCCTCTAGCCCGAAGCGAATACCCTCCGGCGTGGTTGCTTCGCTTCCACTACTGAGAATCCCGACGACCGGATTGCCAGCCCCTTGCTGGGCATACGCAAGAAGCGGCGAAAGCGCCGTCCCACCTACGAGGCCGATGAACTCGCGACGCCTCATTCGATCACCTCGTCCGCGCGGGCGATGACCGTTGGAGGAAACTCCAACCCGAGCTCTTTGGCCGTCTTGAAATTCAGGACTAGTTCGAATTTCGTTGGAAGCTGTGCCGGCAGGTCCGCCGGATGACTGCCTCTCAAGACGCGGTCCACGTAGGATGCCGCACGACGAAACAAGTCTGCATTTTGCGGTCCGTACGCTACAAGACCTCCGTCAAGCGCGAAAATACGTGTGGGATAAACGGCTGGTACTTTGTGCTTCGCGCAAAGGGCGACGATTGGGCCTCGATGTACCCGCACAAAACTCTCGTTCATTACTGCCAGACCGCCACCCGGCTCGCGCGCGAGGTTCGCGATGACCAATTCGATATCGGCATCGGTGCGCACCGGCGAAATTATAGGCTCAACTTTGAGGTCTCGTGCCGCAGCTTCGAAGGATGGCAGAAAATAGTTGCCTCTTCCGGCCGCTGTATCGGGATTGAAGATCAACGCAGCGCGTTGCACTTGTGGTACGGCTTCTTTCAGCAACTCAAGCCATTTGGCGCCCATAGCAGCTTCTGTATTGATAAATCCAGTGATGTTGCCGCCTGGATGCGCGAGCGATTGTATGAAGCCGTCGCCAACTGGATCGGCGGCAATCGCGAACACTATTGGGATGGTTCTGGTTTCTCGGTGCAACGCCGCGATCACCGGCGTCGTGTTCGCGAGAATGAGATCCGGACTGGTTGCGACCAACTGTTTGGCGTGAGCTTGAATCTTCTCGACGTCGCCGCCGGACCAACGAATGTCCACCAGCAAGTTCTTGCCGTCGGCCCATCCAAATTCCGAAAGCCCCTGAAAGAAGGTCCGGAGGAACAACTGTGCTTCCGGATCGCTGGCAGCATAGGCCATCAACATGCCGATCCGGCGCCTTTTGTCAGATTGAGCTCGCGCAATAACTGGGCATGCCATTGAGGCGCCGACGAGACCAATAAACTCGCGACGTTTCATCGCGCCCCCCGACGCAGGCAGATCAAGGTACAAATCTGCCCCGACCTCGACTTCCTTGGCAAGTAATCTAGCGAAACTCCAAAGCCGACCCAGCAAATAGGTCGCTCTCGGTCGTTCGTCCCCGTTACCTTCGCGTCCGAAAGCAGCCTATCCAGCCGCGCCATCCTGCTTGGCCCCTCGAGCGACGATCTGGAGCGCACCGTCCGGGAGTGGCCTCTGCAATGCGAGGGCGTCCTTCGCTGGCGCGCGTAGCCAAGCGTCGATCTCTTCCGGCTCGGTCAGGATTGCCGGCATCGCCTTCGGATGGATGGCGCCGACCTCGGCGTTCGGCTCGGTGGTGAGGAACGCGAACACGTCGCACGTCACCTCGCCTTCCTTTGCCTTCCGCACTGAGGTCCAGTTGGTCCAGATCCCCGCGAAGGCGGCGAGCGGCCGATCCTCGCTTAGCGCGAACCACACCGGCTGCTTCTTGCCGTCGGCGGTCGTTTCGTACTCGGAGAAGGAGGTGAAAGGCACAATGCAACGCGCTTCGACGCCGAGCCACCGACGCCAGTGCGGCGAGGCCGTGTTGCGGACGTTCGTTACGCCGGGATCGGTCGTGCGGCCCTTGAGGGCGAACACTGGCGACGGCATTCCCCATCGCGCCATGGTCAACTCGCGCTCGCCGCTCGGCGCTCGCACGATGGGAGCCGGATAGTCTGGGAACACCCCCGGCATCGGCGGGAGGTTGCCCGTTAGGTCGCGCTGGACGCGGAACCACTCGCGGATCGCCGCCTGGCCCTTGATGATCGAGTAGAGGTTGCACATCGGTTTAGTCTACGAATCCGGGGGGCGAGGGCCAAATCCGACCTTGCGGAAGGGCGACTTGGCTTGCAATCCTATGCAACCTGCCAGGGAGAGGCGGGTACATGGGGGCAGAATGGAGCGTCGTCTAGCCGCGATCGTCTGCGCGGATGTCGTTGGCTACTCCCGGATGATGGGCGCCGACGAAGCCGGAACGCTTGCAACTCTGAAGGCCCATCGTGGCGCGATCGAGCCAATCATCCTCAATCACGGCGGACGGGTGTTTAAGACAACCGGCGATGGTCTTCTGGTCGAGTTCCCAAGCGTTGTTCTTGCCACCAACGCGGCCCTTGAAGTCCAGAAAGCGATGGCGCTACGAAACAGCGAGATCCCAGAAGATCGCCGTATGCGGTTCCGCCTCGGCATTCACATGGGCGATGTCATCGCTGATGACGGCGACCTTTATGGCGACGGCGTGAATGTTGCCGCGCGTGTGGAATCGGTTGCGCCTCCGGGGGGCGTCGCATTGTCCGACGCGGCGCATGCTGAAGCCGTTCGCTCAATTGGGCCGATATTCAGGGACACCGGGCCGCAAAGGCTCAAGAATATCGAAGCAGCGGTGCGCGTCTGGTCTTGGGGTGAGGGCGGTGCGAGCAGCGACGGCGAAAAAGAGCAGCCCAAAACGGGGGCCGGTCGCATCGCCGTTGTCGGAGTCCTTCCCTTCCAGAATTTGGGCGGCAATGCGGAGGACGAATATTTTTCAGACGGTATGACCGAGGACCTGATAAATGTCCTCGCGCGTCAAGACCTATTCAGAGTGTTGGGCCGCCACGCAACATTCCATTTCAAAGATAGCGACAAGCCGCCCCGTATCCTCGCACGCGAGCTCGACGCCACATACCTGGTCCGCGGCTCCATCCGACGGGGTGCGGGAAAAATTCGGGTGACCGCGGAGCTAGTCGAACCGGAGAGTGGCAGCCAGCTTTGGTCAGCTAGATACGACCGACCAATAGACGATCTCTTTGAACTCCAGGATGAAATCACCCAACAAATCTCAGCGAACATCACGCCCGAAATCCGATGGGCCGAGGCCAGAACGCGTCGCAAGCCGACGTCAAACGAACTCTCAGCTTGGGACGATTATCTGAAGGGTCTGTTCCATTTCTACTCCGCGGGGCCCGGCGATTTTGACATCGCGGTTCGGTGCTTCAGGAACGCAATCAAGCTGGACCCAAATTTGTCGAACCCGAAAGGCTGGTTGGGAATTACATTGATTCACAGGTTTCAGCTTGGTCTCGCCAAGAGCACCAGAGAAACTTGGGCAGAGGCTCGTCAGCTCGCACTCGAATGCGTCGCAGGCGCTCCAAATTCAGCGGACTCATACGCGTATCTTGCCTTCATAAGCGCGTTCTCTGGGGACACGATTGGAGCTCTCAACGCGGCGCAAAGAGCCGTCGAGATAAACCCGTTCGACCCAGCAAATCCTGCGATGCTTGGGATGTGCCACTTCATTGCTGGTGATCATCAGTTGGGAATCGAGCATTTATCCCGGGCGATCGCACTCAGTCCCAATCACCCGGACAATTACCATTGGGCGGTATTTTGTGCGTTCTGCCATTTTCTGCTCGGAAATTTCGACGCATCGCTATCGTGGGGCCAGAAGGCGCTCCTGCGAAACCCAACGCATCTGCAGTGTCTTGGCGTTCGGGCCGCCGCGCTCGCGGAACTTGGGCGACTGGACGAGGCGGCTGAGGCTGCGACCGAAATTCTTGTGCAAGCGCCGGGGTTCACGGTCGACCAACACTTGAAGAATTTCCGTTGGCGTAATGCTGACGATGTTGCCCGCTATGGTAAGGCGCTTAAGGCGGCAGGGATCCCCTAGGGCTCTCCGATCTGAAACCAGCTGACCATCCCTACCGTCCGACGAATAAGCGCGGAGACGATCGCGAAAAATCATTATAGAGAAGCGTTGGAGCAACTCCTCCTCAACACTGACGTTCTCTATCGAGGCGTGAAAGCTGAAGGTTACGCCGAACTACGAAATGATATCGCGCCATTTCGGCGTTATCGATTGCTGGCAACGCACACCTGTTTTGCGCTTCAAGAACTCTATCTTTCCATCAATCTCCGCTACGATCAGAACTGGGAGCAAACAGTCCGAGTTTTCCTCGGTATGTTTAGGCACTACTTACTCTCAGAAGCTGACTTTCCGAAGGCGCTCCAGTTATACCTAGAGCCGCACTTTCAAGAATTTATGTTTGAATCCTGCCGAGCTTCAGATCACGTTTCGGCTAAAATGGCTGTTGGGAAGATTCTGCCTGGAGGTGGTGAGCCTGCCCCAAAGTAGGCACTACCCAAAGCCTTCTCGCGAGGGGGATACTCTTGTACGCCAAAGCCGCGGGCTTGGGCCTCAGAATCGGCGAAAATTTGGAACGCGACGAGTTGGTTGCTGTTCGTTGCAAAGACTTACACTATTCCGCCCGTCCTCGTTCAGACACAAGACCGAGGCAGGGAGAGAAACATGGCTCAGCTTCTAGTTCTCTATAAGACGCCGGCCGACCCGGCTGCGTTCGACAAGTACTACGCTGAAACTCACGTGCCTATCGCAAAGAGGATCGGCGGCCTGCGAAAATACGAAATCAGCCGAGGTGCTGTCGCCTCGCCTGCAGGCGCATCGGGCATACATTTAGTAGCGACGTTGACATTCGACAGCATGGACGCAATCCAAGCCGCATTTGCCAGCCCGGAGGGCCAAGCCGCGGCCGCGGATGTTGGAAAGTTCGCGACGGGTGGCGTCGATATGATCATGTTCGACACAAGGGAAATTTGAAGCGCTCATCCTCAACTCTCGGCCGAAAGCGCGGCTTCATTAGGTCGTCTTTCGGTCGACAACAGCCAGAAGGCTAGGGTCTGACGCCTGCCGTTATCCCCTTTGCGGACCTTCCCAACCGCCGGAAGCGTGAAGGATTGCGGACGCCGGCCCGACCCGGATGTGCGTGACGGCGCGCGGGCCGGCGTCGGCAATCCTCCGATGGAGGAAGCCGCGGCCCAGTGGTTGGGCGTTTCAGATTGGCCGGCGCTATGGGGCTTTCGCGAACGGTGTGTCGCCGACTGCGGTTGTGTCGCGGCGACGGGCGCGCTTCGGTCGTGGATGATTTCTGCGGATGATGCGTTGATCGAAGCGCCGGCTCGGCGAGCTCGTCTGGGCAGTCGATTTTGTCGAGCATGAAGCGAGCGGCTGCGTTGCGCCGGTAATTTGCGTGCGTTCGGAATCGTGGTTGGGGCAGACGGTCCGCGGGCAGATCATGATGTATCGCTCCATCCGGCTGCGAACGACGTTTGCGGAGCGCCGCCGCGGGCGAAGCGCTCGACGATGGTCATGCGACCACCACAGCAGCGGCAGGGGAAGGATTCCTCGCGCTCATCGTCGACACCCGCTTCTGCCGGTTCGGCATGCGGCTCGCCGACGTTCTGTCGGGCCTGCGGTGCGCCACTGACGTCGGCAATCATCTGTCTGATGCGCGCGACGTTCTTGACGCGCGCGGCGCCGGCGAGGAAGCCGTAATGGCGGATGCGGTGGAAGCCATCGGGGAGAACGTGCAGCAGGAAGCGGCGCATGAACTCGTCGACGGGCAGCGTCATGGTCTTGATCCATGCGCCCGGCGCGCTCGCCCGAGCGCGATAGTCCTTCCAGCGGAAGGAGACGCGATGACCGTCGAATGCGACGATGCGGCTGTCTGAGATGGCGACGCGGTGGGTGTAGCGCGACAGATAGGCGAGGACGGCCTGAGGGCCGCCGAACGGGCGCTTGGCGTAGATGACCCATTCGGCGCGGCGCAGCGGCGCGAGACGGGCTCTGAACACACCGGGGTTGGCGAGCCCGGCGAGGTCGCCGAAGAAGGTCAGCCGGCCGCCCTCATGAAGGGCGAGCAAGCCTTCCAGGAAGCGGCGACGGAAGAAGCGCGACAGGACACGCACGGGCAGAAAGAAGCCGGGCTTGCAGGCGATCCAGCGTTCGCCGTCCGGCGACAGGCCGCCGCCGGGGACGATGATGTGGACGTGCGGATGGTGAGTGAGCGCCGATCCCCAAGTGTGCAGCACGCTGGTGAATCCGATTCTGACGCCGAGCCGCTTCGGATCGACGGCGATCGTCGTCAGCGTCTCGGCAGCGGTCTTCATGAGCAGGTCGTAGAGCGCCGCCTTGTTTTGGAAAGCGATTGCGGCGATCGCCGCCGGCAGGGTGAAGACGACGTGATAGTAGGCGAGCGGCAGTAGATCGGCTTGACGCTTGTCGAGCCAGGCGCGCGCGGCAAATCCCTGGCACTTCGGACAATGCCGGTTGCGACAGGAGTTGTATCCGATCTCGACATGGCCGCAGCCGTCGCAGCGCGCGACATGGCCACCGAGCGCCGCGGTGCGACAAGCCCGGATCGCCGAGACGACCTTGAGTTGGCCGAGGCTCAGACGGCCGGCGTGGGCGGCAAGATATGCCTCCCCATGCCGACGAAAGACGTCTGCGACCTCGAGGCGAGGCCGCGCCATGACGGCGCGGTCTTCAGGAGTGCGGGGGCGCGAGCAGCGCGAGCGGGCTCTCGACGTCGCGGATCGTCTTGAGGGCAACGCGCGTGTAGATCGCCGTTGTGTCGAGCTTCCTGTGGCCGAGCAGCGTCTGGATGACGCGGATATCGACCTTCTGCTCCAGAAGATGCGTGGCGAAGCTGTGCCGCAGCGTGTGCATGGAGACGCGCTTGCCGAGCCTCGCGCTCGCCGCGGCGGCAACGCAGGCGCGGCTGAGCTGGCGTGAGGTGATCGGCTGGCCTGGCTGTTGGCCTGGGAACAGCCATCCCTTCGGCCGCTTCTCCCGCCACCACTGCCGTAACAGCGCGAGCAGATCGGGCGACAGCATGACATAGCGATCCTTGCGTCCCTTGCCCTGTTCGACGCGGATCAGCATCCGGGCGCTGTCGATATCCGAGACTTTGAGGTTGGCGATCTCGGAAACGCGCAGGCCGCAACCATAGGCGACGCTGAGCGCCGCCCGGTGCTTCAGGTTCGAGGCATGCGCCAGCAGCAGTGCGACCTCCTCCGGGCTCAATACGACGGGTAAGCGTTCGGGCGTCGAGATCCGCGCCATCCGATCGCCGAAGCCAGGGCGGCCGAGCGTCACATGGAAGAAGAACCGAAGGGCCGCGCAGGCCTGGTTCATTGTGGAGGCGCTCGCGCCGCTGGCCGCCATGTGCAGCTGGTAGCGACGCAGATCCTCCGGCTCGGCAAGGGCCGGCTTGCGGTCGATGAACGCCGCAAACATACGCACCTGCCGGACGTAGTCGCGCTTCGTCTGCTCGCCGAAACCGCGGATGGTCATGTCCTCGAGCATCCGCTGGCGAAGCGGGCTGACGGATCCTTGGGCATTGCTGTGGTCTTCCATGGGGCTCTCCCGTTCAAGAGAAACCCCACATGATCGTGCAATCCCGAGTGTCAGACCTCAGCCGCCCCCAATCGGGCAGCTCCTGCCGCGGAGCGGCTTCGTCCTCGGGCGGTTAGCGGACATTCCCGAATACCAGATCGGTAGCCTCTGACAGCCCGCAATGAAACCGCGTCGCCTCCTTGTCTCAGAAGAAGTCTTGATTGGTTGTCCGTGGTTGAAGAGTATCTACCGAATCGAATTCGACTGAAAATGCTACGCTTCAGCTTGGCGAGTTCCGAGATGGATACTCCGGACGTTCGCGTGGGAAATATCGCCGCAATTGGCCCCGTCCTACAGTCGTTGAATATCAACGTGTCTGAGCTGCTGGAAAAAGCAGGACTAGCGGAGGAGGTATTTTGCGATTCCGAGACGCGCGTTTCCCTCCACGCGCTCGATCAAATCGCATCTGAAGCTGAGATTTTGTCGGGGTGTGATCACATAGGATTACTGGTCGGTGCGCATCCGGCTGACCTTGGCCTCCCATCTTACCTCCTATTCAACGCGCCCGACTTGCGAACCGGTCTTCGAGACTTTTTCGGATTGATTCACTTCATGCACGAAGGCGGCGCTTTCGAGTTGGTCGAAACGAAAGAACTGGCGACCATTAGATATTCGAGCGTTGCTCCGGCCCTAAGGGGCGCCCGGCACGTAAATGATTGCGTCATTGCTCAGATGCATTCCTGCATCTTGAGATATTGCGGCCCGCATTATCACCTGAAAGAGGTCCGGCTGCCACGGGAGCATCCAGCAGACCTGAAGCCATACAGGAAGCATTTTACCGGCGCCAAACTGACTTTCGACGCTGATGAAGCAGCTTTGGATTTCAGCCCGGAAGCCTTGGAGTTTGTCAAAAAGGATGCGGACTCCTCCTTGTATAAGTTCCTAAAGAACATCGCTCAGCTGCCTCGGCACAAAGCGTCATTGCCGCTACGAGTAAAACGACATGTCAGCTTCGCCGTCGCAAATCGCTCAGTCAAAGCAGAAAAGGTCGCGGAAGCCCTTGGCATAACGACCGGGGAGCTCGCAAAAGAGCTTCGGCGGTCGGGAAAGAGTCTCCGGAGCGTCATAAGCGATATCCGACACCAACACGCAAAGGAATTGCTGCTGAATACGGGACTGAGCGTAACCCGGATCGCAATAGTTCTTGGCTATTCTGATCATGGCGCGTTTTCCCGCGCTTTCCTTAAGCTGGAGGGCGTTCCGCCCGGGGAATATCGCTCGCGGCGCTGAGGCGGCGCGCGGCGGAAACGGCCCATTGATTTGGCGCAAACTGAGCGGAGACGTAGGCGGCGCAGTCCAAGGATGTCAAAAACCAATTGGAATCTGGCATAGGATCGGCTGTGCGTCAGGGACAAATTGCGCTCATCGAACTTCGGCGTCGACGAGGCTTCAATGTTTCCTTTCACAATCCGCTGCGCGACCGCATTGAAAGCGCTGGCCACTGTTCTCGTCCTCTCCGCAGGCGCCGCCGACGCCCAGGTGTTCCAAGGCGTCCCCGGGGCACCTGACACTCGCGAGTTCCCTGCTTCTCGCGTATTGCCGGTTCCGACGGCTCCTTTCAGCGGCGACATCCAACCAAATCTGGTCGATAGCAAGCCGGGTTGGCCTTCTACCCTCGCGCCCCCGAAGGGTGCGCCAAACGTGCTTCTGGTGTTGATCGACGATGCGGGCTTCGGCTCCAACTCCGCGTTCGGGGGCATCGTGCCCACGCCGACGCTGGATCAACTGGCGCAGCGTGGGATCCGCTACACGCAAATGCACAATACGGCGCTGTGTTCGCCGACCCGTGCCGCGCTGCTTACCGGTCGCAATCATCATGCCGTGGCATTTGGCAACGTAGCCGAGGGCTCGAGCGGATACCCCGGATATGACACGGTCACTGGCCCTGAGAGCGCGCACATGGCGATGACGCTCAGGCAAAACGGCTACGCGACATCTTGGTTCGGCAAGAACCACAACGTGCCGGTCTGGGAAGCCACCCCAACAGGACCGTTCACAAACTTCCCGATCGGACAAGGTTACGATTATTTCTATGGTTTTATTGGTGGCGACACTAGCCAGTGGGAGCCTGGCAATCTGTTCCGCAACACCACGCCTATACATCCATATAACGGCAAGCAGGGGCAGTGGAATCTTGTCACAGCAATGGCCGACGACGCCATTGAGTACATCCGTACGCAGACGGCGACCAATCCTAACCGGCCGTGGTTCATGCACTATGCGCCGGGCGCCACCCACGCACCGCATCATCCAACCAAGGAGTGGGTGGACAAGATTTCCGACATGAAGCTGTTTGACGAGGGTTGGAACAAAGTTGCGGAGAAGATTTTCGCCAACCAGAAGCGCCTGGGAGTCATTCCTGCGAATTCGATTTTGCCGCCATGGCCAGACGGCTTGCTGCCGCGTTGGGAAAGTTTAAACGCTGACCAAAAGCGACTGTATCTGCGACAGATAAACGTATGGGCTGCGTATATGGCCTACGTGGATGCGGAGATTGGACGTGTAATCGACTCAATTGAAAAGCTAGGCCAACTCGACAATACCCTGATCATCTGGGTTGCTGGCGATAACGGCATGAGCGCCGAAGGTTCGCTTAACGGTACGCCTAATGAAGTCGCTTATTTCAACGGCGCCACGTTCACGGTCGAACAGATGTTGCCTCTGATTCCTATGTGGGGCACCGATCGGACCTATAACCACTTCGCGGTTCCGTGGGCTTTCGCCATGGACACTCCATACCGCTGGGTCAAGCAGGTGGCGTCCCATCTCGGCGGCACGCGTACCGGGATGGTCATCTCGTGGCCTAGTCGGATCAAAGATGTCGGAACAATCCGACACCAATTCCACCACGTGATCGATGTCGCGCCAACAGTTCTTGAGGCGATCGGTATCCCGCAGCCGACTTTCATCAACGGCATCCAGCAGCGCCCTTATGACGGCGTAAGCATGACCTACACATGGGACCCAGCAAACGCCAAAGCGCCTTCGACGCGCAGGACACAATATTTCGAAATCTTCGGCAACCGCGCCATCTACCATGACGGGTGGATGGCGAATACGACGCCGGTAGTGACGCCTTGGGAAGGCGTCGCTGGCAAGCCGCCAGTTGACGTCATGAATGGCTACGTGTGGGAGCTCTACAACCTCGTTGAAGATCCAACGCAGACCAATGATCTCGCTGCGAAAGAGCCGGAGAGGCTGCGGATGATGCAAGAGTTGTGGACGATCGAGGCGACCCGCAACAACGTCTTCCCGTTGAACAATTCACAAGTGCCGATCATCACCAACGAACGGCCTGGACCGGCGGCTGGGCGCACGCAGTTCGTCTATACTACGCCGATGGCGTCGACGCAGTTTGCTGCGGCGCCCTCCATTCTTAACCGCTCATTCAAAATCACTGCCGAGTTCGAAGTCCCACAAGGCGGAGCGAATGGGGTCCTTGTGACGCAGGGCGGACGTTTCGCCGGCTACGGCCTGTATCTAAAAGACGGTAAGCCGACTTTCACTTACAACGCTTTGGGCGTCGAACGCTTCAAGTGGCAGGCCGCCGAGCCACTCGCGCCTGGTAAACATACTGTGGTGTTCGAGTGGAAGATGGACCCGCAGGGGATGGCCGTAGCGCGGGGCGGCAGCGGTACGCTTAGCGTTGACGGCCGCTCAGTAGCGCAACGTTCGTTGCCGAAAACCATTCCCTTCATTTGGGCATGGGACGAGACATTCGACGTCGGGCTGGACACGGGTACATCGGTAGACGACAGCGACTATCAGGTGCCGTTTGCCTTCACAGGCAAGTTCGGAAAGGTCGTCTTCGACCTTGGCGAGTCGAGCGTCTCGCCAGCTTCGATCAAAGCGATGATGGAGGAACTCGCTAAGAAGCGGGATAGATGACGCAATCAAGCCCACAGCGAACGCTCACTCCGCGTAGGCATTTAGCTCGAAGTCCAGGTCAGTGCCGAGCGGCACAGACCTAGTCTCTTGAGGCGAAGTCAGGGGAATCCATGAAGGCGATAATTTCAACCTGTGCGGCTGCTGTCGCGATGTTGTTCGCCACGTCCGCGAGCGCCGAGGAAACTTCGACTGAACATCTGGCGAAGGCGGCGCAAAATCCTCTTGCTGACATGATCAGCGTACCGTTCCAGAACAATACGAACTTCCTGACGGGCAAGTACCGCGGCACGTCCAACGTGACGAACATTGAACCAGTCGTTCCTTTCCATCTGGGCGAGGACTGGAATCTCATTACGCGAACGATCATCCCCGTGATCGGCATTCCGCGCATGTCGCCCACCGAGCACAGCTTCTTCGGCCTCGGCGACATCAATCCGACCTTCTTCCTGTCTCCATCCCATCCTGATGGACTTATCTGGGGTGTCGGCCCGACGCTCTCGGCACCCACGGCAACCGACAAGTTGCTTGGAACAGGCAAATGGAGCGCAGGTCCCGCAGCCGTAGCAGTGATCATGCCCGGCCACTGGGTGATCGGCTTGCTCATCAACAACATGTGGTCGTTCGCAGGGGACTGGGACCGCAAGCGCGTCAGCCAGATGACGGCGCAATACTTTATCAACTACAATATGCCCGGCGGCTGGTACCTAGTGTCCGCCCCAATCGTTACCGCAAACTGGGTAGCAAAGCCTGGCCAGCAGTGGACCGTCCCATTTGGCGGCGGTGTCGGGCGTGTGTTCCGCATTGGCGAGCAACCGGTTAATGCGCAGATCGGCGCATACTACAACGCCGTTCGACCACACGAAGGCGCGAAATGGCAATTGCGGGCGCAACTCAGCTTTTTGTTCCCGGAGGCGCGACCGAAGCCGATCGAGGTGGCGAAAAAATAGATTGAGACAGGTAGAGAATGTCCGCAGCGGTCGTTCTCGCCCATTGGCGCCAGCCCCGGAAGCTGCCATTCGGGCCGACGCGTCCGGCAGCGGACCTTCCTTGCGTTTTCGCCGGAACGTTGGGCGCATCCCAACGCACCGAGCCGCGGCGCGTGCGACGCTGACATCTCGAGCCGAGGTAGAAAGCGAATGTTTTCCGACCTGACCTCTCGGCGAAGTTCTTATATTTGGGACCCCTACGGCCGGAGGCCTTTTTTGCGCATGCAAGCGGAGTAGACCTGCGTGCGAGCCGTTTGAACCGATGAGCTTCTGGCGCCTGTAGGATCCGCCACTTGCTGCTGGGCCTGCGCGACGCATTGCTCAACGGCAGCCATTCGAGTGGCCATATCTTGCGCCGCATAAGCGGCGTTGGCGGAGATAAGCGCGGCCACCGTAGCGATGCCTGCCATTATGATCGTGGTTCTCATTTCTCAGCTCCTTCTCGTCCAATGTTCCAACCGCGTATGATGCACCCTTAGAAATCCTGGTCATCTCTAATGACAAGCAGCGGTACGTTGCTTCGCGTGAGGACGGAAGCTGCTACGCTCCCGAAAACAAAACCGTCGATATGCTTGCCGCCCCGCGTCGCCATGACGATCAGGTCGCAGTCATGATCTTCTGCGGCTTTCGCAATGCTTTCCCACGGGCGCTCACCGGAAAAGATGATGGTGTCGAAGTCGACATTTGCGGCGCGAAGCTTGCGCGAAGCCACCTGAAGCAGGCCAGCCGCGCGGGCTGTAGAAGATGCTTCATGTTCAAACGCATCATGAATCTCGCCAGCTTGCGCCAGATGAGCATAGACTGGCTCTGCCATCGTCATCAGGCTGACCCGCGATCCGAACGCTGTAGCCAGCCCGGTAGCGTGCGCTAGAGCAGTGTCCGACAAGCCTTCGGGATCCACCGGCACGAGGATATGTTTATACATGAACTGAGCAACCCCCGCCTGATTATAGGAAGCGTATCAACCATGGGCCCCCGGGGCTTTGTTGGTGATCAACAATTGCACTCGTGCCCTCGGCCGACGCCGCGCAGGGCGCGAATGACCGCAACCGGTCGGAAATCCCCCTTGGCTCGAGGACCGAAACCAACCTTTCGAGCCGACGCGCCCGGCAGCGGACCTTCCCAACCGCCAGGAGGGGCGGATAGCAGACTCTCTTGATGAGCGGCCGCCAGAGTCGTCGCTCACAAGGTCTACTTCTCGCCAGCAGATTTGTTCCTGTTCCGTCTTGCTGCGAGTCCACCCTTCCGGCCCGACTTGCTCGCCAGTTTCGTTGACATCGCGAAGCTCCGCTTCTCTGCGGGAACCGCGGAGCCGCCCTTTGTTCCCGCAGCCGCCGCAAGTTCTCGATTCTTTGCGAACGAACGCTTTTCGTTCGGAACGGCGCGACCGCCCATCGCGGCTATCTGACGTTGCTGGTCGGGAGACATGGCCGCGAATCCTCTTTTCTTGGTCGTCATCCTCCGCCTCCCTAGGCTTCCTCAGACCGTCATTCTCTCGCCGGGAACGCTGGGCACCATTGAGGAGCATCAACGACTTGACCGGAGCCGTTCGGCAATCTCTCTGTATGAGGACTCCCAGCCTCGACTACGCGCGCTCGCTCGGTATCCGGCAGGTGGCGGCAGTGTGCAGTCGCTGCGGGCATCGTTCCATTGTTCCTCAGTCGGCCATAAACCTCCCCGGCGATAACGCTCTGGATCTAGTTGCCGCTTCAGCCCATCGTCTGCGAGCAGTGCTCGGAGCCCTGCGAAGTGGACGTGCAGGCAATGGGGTTCCGTCAGAAATGAAAGAGCCCTTCGACCACAAGGGAAACTCGTTTGAACCCACGAAGGCATGGCAGCCGCTGGCCTTCATGGGGCTGATTCTGGTTTCTATGGCCGCCGTCGTCGCGCTGTTGCTCACTTCGGTGGCGTTAGTGCGATAGCAAGGCGTCCCCCCAAAATCTGCGTGGCAGTTGATCCTGATACCGAACTTACTGACGATGTCCTTCTGATCCTCATAATCGACCCTGAAAAAGCGCTCAGCAGCGGACTTTCCGAACTGCTGAAAGCGGCGGAAAGCGGTCTTCGATGGCGGCCTATTGCCGCATAACGTTTGTCCGATTTGGTCAAAGGCGCAGCCAAAGCTGTCGGTGCGATATTTTCGCATATCAGCTATGCTCTAGCTATGATTGCCCCCACAATCGACCACGTCCGCTCAATCGGCGTACGTGACCTGCTGGTCGTATGCACAGAGTGCGGCGAGCGTTTCACCGTTCCCTTGGCCGCAATCGATTTGCCGGGTGAGACGCCCCTCACCGCGATCCCAAAACTCCGACGACTCGCATGCGTCAAGTGCTCGGCGCCGGCCGAGGTTGACGTTTTGGGAATGGGTTTCGACCCGCCATGAATGCGCCCTTGAACCATGAGGGTAACACCTTTGAACCGACGCAGCGCTGGCGGCCCGCGACCGTTCTCCTTGAGGCGTTGCTGTC
Source organism: Beijerinckiaceae bacterium (assembly GCA_046349215.1). Classification (GTDB taxonomy): domain Bacteria; phylum Pseudomonadota; class Alphaproteobacteria; order Rhizobiales; family Beijerinckiaceae; genus JAJXWB01. The sequence goes on along the minus strand of JAXMCV010000003.1, from coordinate 347,787 downwards.
GCTCGCGGTCCTGCTCTTGATCGCATGCCTCGCGTTTGGATGCTGGCTCGCTATTACGCAGAGGCCAAATGCCTTTGCGCCGAAGGCTGCGAAATCGCAGTCTGTCTTCGCGGTCGTAATGGTCGACCCGCCATGAAGGAAAACTGGACGCTGTATTCCAGATTTGCGGTCGGCAGGCGCGATACGATTGTGTCGCGGCATGACACGGTCGTTCGCGCGATTGAGACGGCGTCGCGCTTGTGGCGGCAGGGGCGAGAACCCTCGAACATCGCCGGCCCGAACGGCGAACGCATTCCAAGGCGGGAAATCGAAAGCGCTATCGCAGCGCTCTACAAGCTCGAAGCACGATGTGAGACTTGCAACCGCATCGACTGCAATTGTCAATCGGCTTGCAATATTGCCCCCTGATCGGCGTCCAAAGTTGACCCCCTTGTCATAGACACGGATGCGAGCGCGCGCGTCGCCGCGGCTGGTGGGGGTTGCGGCGGCGTCGCGCGTGCGGGACCGAGGTCGCGGGGATTCAGACGCGGTGCTTGAAGCGCCAGCTCTCGTTGCCGGTCTCAACGATGTCGCAGTGATGCGTGAGCCGGTCGAGCAGCGCGGTTGTCATTTTCGGGTCCCCGAACACGCTCGGCCATTCGCCGAAGGCAAGGTTGGTCGTGACGATGACGGACGTGCGTTCGTAGAGCCGGCTGATCAGATGGAACAGGAGTTGGCCGCCAGCCTGGGCGAAGGGCAGATAGCCCAGTTCGTCGAGGATGACGAAGTCGAGGCGCGTGAGATAGTCAGCAAGCCGCCCCTGCCGGCCTCCACGTGTCTCCGCCTCCAGCCGGTTGACGAGATCGACGGTCGTAAAGAAGCGGCCGCGCGAGCCAGCACGGATGCAGGCGCGGGCGATGGCGATCGCCAGATGAGTTTTGCCGGTTCCCGTGCCGCCAACGAGTACGACGTTGCGCTGCTGGACGATGAAGCCCCCGCCCGCGAGATCGCGGACCAGCGCCTCGTTGATCGGGGTGTCCTTGAAGGCAAAGTCGTCGACGTCCTTGGCGAGCGGCAGTTTGGCGACGGTGAGCTGATACTTGATGGAGCGCGCTTGCTTCTCCGAGATCTCGGCCTTCAGGAGGTCGCCGACGAAGCGCTGCGGTTCGTGCTTGCGCTTGACCGCCACGGCGAGCGTCTCGTCGTAGGCGGTCCGCATGCCGAAGAGCTTGAGAGATCCCATCAGGTCGAGAACTTCGGTGCGCTCCATGGTCAGGCCCTCCTGAGTTGGTCGTATCTGGCGCAGTCGGCGATTGGCGCGTGACGCAACGTCAACGACGCCGGCGTCGCGATCGGACCGATCGGCGGCGGATCGCGGCGGCGCGCCAGGATGTTGATGATCACGTCGGCGGAGTGGACGCCCTCGGCAAGCGCCTCGGCACAAGCGGCCTCGACCGCGGGCAAGCCGTCGGTCAGGACTGCTGCCAATATCGAGACCATCTGACGGTCGCCGTCGTCGCTGCCGGAGAGCTTGCGCCGCACGCGCTCCAGCGCCGCAGGCAGGACCCAGTCCTTGAACGGCGCCCCGTTGCGCAACGCGCCGGGCTTGCGCGCCAGCACCGGCACGTAATGCCAAGGGTCGTAGACCGTCTCGCCACGCCCGTAGCAGCGGGCATGTTCGGCGACGATGCGGCCGTCCTGCCGGATCACGATCCGGTCGGCATAGGCATGGATCTCGACCGGTCGCCCGACGGCGCTGGCGCTGACCGAGTACTTGTTGTTGTCGAACCGGACCAGACAGGTCTTCGACACCGAGGCCGGCAATGCATGGAAGCCATCGAAGCGGCCGCGGTAGGGCACGAGGTGGGGACGCTCTTCCTCGAACGCCGCCCAGACCGTCGTGTCCGGGCGCTCCGGATGGGCATGCGTCTTCGCATAGGCGATGCACTTGTCCAAAAGCCAGGCGTTCAGCTCGTCGTAGGTCTTGAACCGCAATCGCGGGGTGAAGAAGCGCTCGCGTACCAGGCCGACCTGGTTCTCGACCTGTCCCTTCTCCCAGCCAGACGCCGGCGTACAGGCGACCGGGTCGACCAGATGATGCGAGCACATCTGCAGGAAGCGGCGATTGTACTGGCGGTCCTTGCCGACAAAGATCGTGTCGACCGCCGTCTTCATGTTGTCGTAGATGCCGCGCGCGCAGGCGCCCTTGAAGAAGGCGAAGGCGCGCTCGTGCGCGTCGAACACCATCTCCTGCGTCTCACGTGGATAGGCGCGGGCGATGAACATCCGGCTGTGGCAAAGCCGCATGTGGGCGACCTTCACCGTGATCGTCGCGCCGTTCATCATGACGATCTCGTGGCTCCAGTCGAACTGGTAGGCCTCGCCCGGCGCAAACGACAAAGGCACGAAGGCCGCCGCTGTCTGTCCGGCGTGCTCTTCGCTCCAGTGGCGGGCATATCGCCGAACCGCGTCGTACCCGCCCTCGTAGCCTAGAGCCCGCAGCTCCTCGAACAGGCGGATCAGCGTCAGTCGCTCCCGGGCCGAACTGCTCGTGTTTGCTGTCAGCAAGCGATCCAGATCGGCCGTCCAGCGCCCAAGCTTCGGGCGTGGTTGGACTTCGCGCTCGTAGGCGAACGAGGTCTCCTCAGATCGCAAGACCTTCCGGACCGTGTTGCGCGACAGGCCGAGATCGCGCGCGATCTGCTTGATCGACTTGCCCTTGACGAACCGCTCACGCCGTATCCGGCCGATCGTCTCCACAATCAGCATCCCCCACCGCCCGCTCGCTCGGTCCAAACGAGCAGGCTGCCAGATCGATCAATATCGAGGGGGTCAATTTTGGACGCCGATTCACCCCGTCAGGGGGTCAAAATTGCACGCCGAAACACAACCATGGCCATGCTCCGCTGAAATGAACGTCTGAAATCAGCGTGATGGTAACCGGCCACGCGCCAGCGTGCAAGAACATTTCAAGAACATCGTCCGTCTGTCGCACACGGCGGCTAAGCCTGTATTCTGCCGCCACAAATCATCAGGGAGTGCGCCAGCACATGACGGGCAAATCTTTCGCTTCGACCGGCGACATGGCCGCGAAGGAGATCAGCTTCAAGGAAATCGGACCGGACCTCTACGCCTTCACGGCGCAGGGCGATCCCAACACCGGCGTGATCGTTGGCGACGACGGCTGCATCGTCTTCGATGCGCAGGCCACGCCGGCCATGGCGAAGGATGTCATTGCGCGCGTGAAAGCCGTCACCGACAAGCCGATCAAATACGTCGTGCTCTCACATTATCACGCGGTGCGCGTGCTCGGCGCCTCCGCCTACAATGCGCAGGGCGTTGTCTCCTCGCTTGAGACGCGCCGCCTGATCGCCGAACGCGGCAAGCAGGACTGGGATTCCGAATATGGCCGCTTCCCGCGTCTCTTCCAGGACGCCGAGAGCATTCCCGGCCTCACCTGGCCGAACATGGCGTTCGAAACGGAAATGTCGCTGTGGCTCGGCAAGCGCGAGGTCAAGCTGATGCATCTCGGCGCCGGCCATACGTCGGGCGACATCGTCGCCTGGGTACCGGACGCCGAGGTGATGTTCACCGGCGATCTCATCGAATATCACTCGGCCTGCTATTGCGGCGACGCGCTGCTGCGCGAATGGCCGACCACTCTCGACGAGATCAAGAGCTTCGACGCGCGTGCGATCGCGCCCGGCCGCGGCGACGCGCTCGTCGGCACGCAGACGGTCGGCGAGGCGATCGCCATGACGCGCGACTTCGTCACCAGCCTCTACGGCACGGCGGAATTGTCGGTGGCGAAGGGCCGCACGCTGAAGGAGACGATGGCCGCGACGCGCCAGGTGATGGATCCGAAATTCTCGTCTTTCGCCATCTACGAGCATTGCCTGCCGTTCAACGTGTCGCGCGCCTATGACGAGGCGTCCGGCATCGACGATCCGGTCATCTGGACGGACAAGCGCGACCGCGAGATGTGGGCGGCGCTGCAGAGCTAAGGCGGCGGGCAATCGAAAGTCGGCAATCGCACAGGTGCGTCGACGGCCGGTCGCATGGAGAAATCATGGACCTCGCGGATTTCAAGACTCTGCTCGATCGCTTCACCGCCGCCGCCGAAGCCGGCGACGGCGAAGCCTTCGCCGCCTGCTTCACGGAGGACGCGGTCTATCACGACTACATCTACGGCGATCATGTGGGACGGCCAGAAATCGCCCACATGATGGCGCATCTGTTTCACGGCGATGCGGGTCCCGACTATCGCTGGGAAATGTTCGATCCCGTGGTGAACGGCGACATCGCCTACGCATGGTCCCTGTCGAGCTTCACCTCGACGCGCGACGAGTTCAAGGGACGGCGGGTCGTGATCGACGGCATGAGCCGCTTCCGTCTGCGCGACGGCCTGATCTGCGACTATGCCGAATCCGTGAACGGCGGCGTCGCCATGTCTCAACTCGGCGTCGCGCCGGAGCGGATGGCGAAAGTCTTCGGCAAGTGGACGCGGTGGCTCCAGGAGAGGCCCGAAACGTGCGCCTACCTTGCGCGCGAGAAGAAGACGCGCGCCTGAATGCTTCGGCGCAATGCTTCGTGAAGCCAATTGCGACTCCGGCGTGTCTCAAGCGCGCGTGAACGCAACGGCTCAGCTTGCAATGGCGCAGAACGCGAGTGCATAAGCTGGGAATGGCAGAGAGGCTCGCTTCGTCGGAAATGCAGACTGTCCCGCGAAGCGAGAGCGCGAATGCTTCCGCTCACGTCGGAATGGCCGCGCGCATCGCCGCGCTCGACTGGTCGAAGACCGGGCTCGGACCGCGCGCATCCTGGCCTGCGAATCTCAAGGCGGCGGTCGGTCTCATACTTCCAGCGCAGGCGGAAATCGTCCTGTTCTGGGGAGCGCAGTTCATCGCCATCTACAACGACGCATACGCGCCGACCATCGGAGAAAAGCATCCGCGCGCGCTCGGCCGGTCGGCGCGGGAGAACTGGGAAGAATTGTGGGACGACCTCGAGCCGCTGCTGCGCAGCGTGCGCGAGACCGGCGAGACCGTCGTCGCCAAGGACCGTCCGTTCTACATCGAACGCCACGGCTATCCCGAGACCGTCTATTTCGATATTTCATATTCGCCGGTGCGTGGCGACGACGAGTCGATCGACGGCGTTCTGTGTATCGTCGCCGAAACGACCTCGCGCGTTGTCGCGCAGCGTGAACTGGCGCGCGCGCAGGAGCGGCTGACGCAGGCGCTCAGCGCCGGCGGCATGGTCGGCACGTTCGACTGGTATATCGCGACCGACACGTTCTATTCGGACGCCTATTTTGCCGAGAAATTTTCCGTCGCTCCCGAAAAGGGCGAACAGGGCGCGCCGCTCAGCGAATATCTGGCAAGCGTTCATCCCGACGACGTCGACAGGATACAGGCCGCGGTTGATCGCACGTTGGCGACCGGCGAGCGTTATGCGCAGCAATATCGGCTGCTGCGCGGGGATGGCGCGGTCGCGTGGGTGGACGCGCGCGGCGAGTGTCTGCGCGACGCCTACGGCGAGCCGTCGCGTTTCGTCGGCGTCGTGGTCGACATTACCAGCAGCAGGGAGTTGCAGGAACGGCAGCAATTGCTGCTTCAGGAGATGAACCATCGCGTCAAGAATCTGCTCGCGGTATTCCGAGGCTTGATCGCATTGAGCGCGCGTTCGGCGCGTTCGCCGCAGGATATGGGAGAATCGCTGACAGGCCGCCTCGATGCGCTTACCCAGGCCAAGGAACTCGTGCGGCCCGCGCTGATGGGCGCCGAAAATGCGCAAGGCGAACAGACCAATGTGGAAACATTGGCGCGCACGGTGCTCGCGCCATACGACGGGTCGCAGACGCGTTTCGTCGTGCGCGGCCCCGATGTCCCGGTCGGGCCGAAAGCGGTGACGAGCCTTGCGCTAGCCTTGCACGAGATCGCGACCAACGCCGCCAAATACGGCGCGCTCAGCAGCGCCGATGGCGACGTGCGGATCGTCTGGGACGTGCGCGGCGATCTGCTGCACCTCGATTGGGAGGAGAGCGGCGGCCCTGCGATCGACGCGCCGCCGCAGGCTGCGGGCTTCGGCAGCGCCTTGACGCGCCGAAGCATCACTGGCCAGCTCGGCGGCGCCATCCGTTACGACTGGCGAAGGGCCGGCCTGAAGATCGAGATAACGATCGCAGTGCAGGCGTTGGCGGAGTGATCGACCGCGCGCCGTCTAGGCCTTGGCGTTTTCCAGGAAGCTCGTGCGCAGCGTCGGCTTGTGCACCTTTCCGGTGGCGTTGCGGGGCAGGGCATCGATGAACATGACGCGTGTCGGACATTTGAATCGCGCGAGGCGCTCGCGGCAATGGGCGATGACCTGCGTCTCGGTGAGGTCCTGCCCGGGCTTCCTCACGACGATGGCGAGGCCCGTCTCGCCCCATGTCTCGTCGGGCTGGCCGATGATCGCGGCTTCCGCGACCTGCGGCAGTTGATAGAGCACGTCCTCGACCTCCGCCGGATAGACGTTCTCGCCGCCCGATATGTACATGTCCTTGGTGCGGTCGACGATGTAGTAGAAGCCTTCCTCGTCCTGCCGCGCGGCGTCGCCGGTGTGCAGCCAGCCGTCGGTGAAGGATGTCCTGTTGGCGTCGGGACGGTTCCAGTAGCCCGGCGTGATGTTCGGACCCTTCACCCAGAGCTCGCCCATTTCGCCGGGCTTCACGCGGTCCCCGTTCTCGTCGACTATCTTCAGTTCGCCGTGCAGAACCGGTCGACCGGCTGAGCCCGCCTTGCGTTCGGCGTCCTCGGCGTCGAGAAACAGCACGGCCGGACTCGTCTCCGTCATGCCGTAGCCCTGCATCAGCGTGCAGCCGCGGCCTTCCCATATCTTCAGCAGCGGCACCGGCATGGGCGCGCCGCCGACGCCCGCCACCTGCAGGCGCGAAAAGTCGGTGTGCTCGAAAGCCGGATGCTGGCACATGAACTGGTATATCGACGGAACGCCGAAGAAATGCGTCAGGCCGATCGCCGGATCGCCGATGATGCGCAAGGCCTCCCCGGGGTCGAAGGCGCGCATGATGATGTTGCAGCCGCCGGCGTGGAAGATCGGATTGACGTAGCAGTTGAGACCGCCGGTGTGGAACAGCGGCAATACGCACAGATGCACCGTGCGCTGCGACAGGAACACGGGTATGCCGAGGTTGATCGCATTGATGAAATTCATCAGGTGCGTCGTCTGGGATCCCTTTGGTTTCCCGGTCGTGCCCGAGGTGTACATGATCGTGCACACGTCATCCATCGAGACCGCCGCGCGGTGCGCGAGGCGCTTCGAACCGGCGATCGTCTTCTCGTAGTCCGGACCGAATGCGAGCAGATGCGGCACGCCGCACTGCTTTTGCAGATCGCTCGCCATGCCCGCAAAGTCGATGTCGTGGACGAGAACGACGGGCGCCGAATCGGACACGATGAAGGCGAGTTCGTGCACGGTCAGTCGGATGTTCACAGGGGTGAAGATCGCGCCGAGGCGGAAGCAGGCGAATTGCGTTTCGAGGAAATCGGTGGAATTGGCGGCCAGCACGACAACGCGTTCGCCCTTCTTCACACCGAGCGACGACAGATGCGCGGCAAGCCGGTCAATCCGCTCGTCCCATTCGCGATAGGTGAAGCGACGCTCGGTCGACAGGTCGATCGCCGCCGTGCGATGCCCGCGAGCCTCGGCATGATGGGAGATCCAGTCGAAATAGGCGAATGACATGTTTCCTCGCTCTCCGCCTGCGCGGCCGTCGTTTTTTTGATTTTGAGGTTGCCTCAGAGAACGTGTAGGGTCAATCCAGACGGTCCGACAATCTTGTCGACGAATATGGGGCGTCGGCGCGACAGCGCCGCGGAAGGAGGAAAGAATGCGCGGTAGGAAGTTGATTGCAGCCGGCGTCGTCGGCGCGTTTTCGCTGGCGATGGCCGGCGCGGCGCAGGCGCAGAAGAAGTACGATGTCGGCGCCAGCGACACCGAGATCAAGGTCGGCAACATCGAGGCCTATTCCGGTCCCGCCTCAGCCTATGGCGTGATCGGCAAGACCGAGGAAGCCTATTTCAAGATGATCAACGATCAGGGCGGCATCAACGGCCGCAAGATCAACTTCATCTCCTACGACGACGGCTACAGCCCGCCCAAGACTGTCGAGCAGGCGCGCAAGCTGGTGGAATCGGATGAAGTCCTGACGATCTTCAACCCGCTCGGTACGCCGACCAACGTGTCGATCATCAAGTACCTCAACGCGAAGAAAGTGCCGCACCTGTTCATCGCGGCCGGCGGCACGATGTTCGGCAATTACAAGCAATATCCCTGGTCGATGGGCTGGCAGCCGAACTACCAGAGCGAAGGCCGCATCTATGCGAAATACATTCTGGACAATTTCCCGAACGCCAAGATCGGCATCCTCTCGGCCAACGACGATTTCGGCAAGGACGCGCTGAAGGGCTTCCTGGACGGTCTCGGCGACAAGGCCAACAGCATGGTCGTCGTCAAGACGACCTACGAGAGCAGCGATCCGACCGTCGATTCGCAGATCCTCAAGATCAAGGATTCGGGCGCGGACTTCTTCGCCAATTTCTCGACCCCGAAATTCGCGGCCATGGCGATCAAGAAGATCGGCGAACTGGGCTGGAAGCCGAACCAGATCGTCCATTCGGTTTCGCTGTCGGTCGGCGCCGTCATGAAGCCGGCGGGCCTCGAAAACGCCAAGGGCATCGTCACCGCCGCCTACTACAAGGATCCGGACGATCCGGCCTTCAAGGACGACGCGGGCGTGAAGTCCTGGATCGCCTTCATGGACAAGTACATGCCGGGCGCCGACAAGAGCAACTCGAACTACGTGTACGGCGTCATGGCGGCGCAGACGATGGTCGAGACGCTGAAGAAGGCGGGCGACAACCTGACGCGCGAGAACGTACTGAAAGCCGCCGAAAGCCTCGACGTCGAACTGCCGATGCTGCTCCCGGGCATCAAGGTCACGACCGGCCCGCAGGATCACTTCCCGCTGAAGCAGATGCAGATGCAGAAGTTCGACGGCGAGCGCTGGGTGCGCTTCGGTCCGATCCTCAAGGGTGAAGTCGCGGTGGAATAGGCCGCAAGCTTTATGCGATGAAAGCCGGCCTTCGTGGCCGGCTTTTTACACCGCCGTCCGCTGCCTGAGCGCCGCCGACAGCGTGCCCTCGTCGAGATAGTCGAGTTCGCCTCCGACCGGCACGCCATGCGCGAGCCGCGTAACCTTCACGTCCATGTTGACGAGCAGGTCGACGATGTAATGCGCGGTCGTCTGGCCGTCGACCGTGGCGTTGACCGCCAGGATCACTTCGCGCACGCTTTCGTCGCGCACGCGCCCGGTCAGCTTCTCGAGATTGAGCTCTTTCGGGCCGACGCCGTCGAGCGGCGACAGCACGCCGCCGAGCACGTGATAACGACCGCGCGTCGCCCCCGCGCGCTCCAGCGCCCAGAGATCGGCGACTGTCTCCACCACGACCAGGATGGACGACTCGCGTCGTTCATCCCGGCACAGGTTGCAGGGGTCGCTCGTGTCGATGTTGCCGCAGGTCGAACAGACCATGATCCTGTCGCGCGCCACAGCGAGCGCATCGGCCAGCGGACCCAGCAATTCCTCGCGCTTGCGGATCAGGTGCAGCGCCGCGCGCCGCGCCGAGCGCGGCCCCAGCCCCGGCAGCCGCGCCAGCAACTGGATCATGCGTTCGATTTCAGGTCCTGCGACGCGTTCGGCCATTGCAGCGCTAGAACGGCAGCTTCATGCCGGGCGGCAGCGGCAGGCCGGCGGTGATCGACTTCATCTTCTCCGCGGCGGCTTCCTCGCCCTTGCGGCGCGCATCCTCGGCCGCCGCGACGATGAGGTCCTCGACGATCTCGCGTTCTTCCGGTTTGAACAGCGCCGGATCGATCGATATGCCCTTCATGCCGCCCTTGGCGTTCATCGTCACCTTCACCATTCCGCCGCCGGACTGGCCTTCCACCATAACATTTTCCAGTTCCGCCTGCAGGTCGGCCATCTTCGCCTGCATCGCCTGCGCCTGCTTCATCAGGCCCATGATGTCCTTCATAACGTTCTCCTGAACTCCTAGTCGTCGTCGCCCGGTTCGTCGTCGTCCACATAGATGACGTCGTCGGCGCTGTCCGGCCCGGCCGGCGCCGCGATGGCGTCGACCGCTTCGTTCGCATTCTTCACCGAAACGATCTCCGCGCCTGGAAATCTGTCGAGAACGGCGCGCACAAACGGATCGGCCGCGACGCCGCGCTGGCGCTCCCGTTCTTCCTCGGCGCGCCGCTCGGCGATGCTCGCGAAGCCCTCGCGGCTCGACAGGGCGACGATCCAGCGCTCGCCCGTCCATTCCTGCAGGCGTCGCATCAGCACTTGCGGCAGATGCGACGAGCCGCCGGGCGCGAGCGAGAATTCCACCTGACCCTGTTCGAAGCGCACCAGCCGCACGTCGCGCTCGAGCATGATCTTCAATTGCACGTCGCGCTCGGCCGCGGCGCGCGCCACCACATCCTCGAAGCGCGCGAATGTCGCGCGCGGCGCGCTGTCCGGGGCCGCCTGCATCGACGGTTGCGCCGACGATTGCACGGGCGCCTGCGCGGCCGCCGCGCGGCCGCCGCCATCGCCGCCATAGGAGGCGCGAGGCGCTGACGGCATCGTCGGCGCGGAACGACCGGGGGTCGGCGCGGGACCGGCGCCGCCTTCGGGCGAACCGAAGCCGAGCTTGCGCAAGGCGTCATCGGGCGTGGGCAGGTCGGCCGCATAGGCGAGCCGAACCAGAACCATGTCGGCGGCGGCCAGCGGCCGCGCCGCCTCGCGCGCCTCGGCGACGCCCTTCATCAATATCTGCCAGGCGCGGTTCAGCACGGTCATGGCCAGTTGCGGCGCATATTCCTTAGCCGCCTTCGCCTCGTCCGGCGGCGCGGCGGAAAGGGCGGCGTCCGGCGTGATCTTGGCGCGCGTCACCAGGTGAACGAATTCCGCGACCTCCACCAGCACCTGCGCGGGATCGGCGCCCTCGTCGTATTGCTGCTGCAGGTTGGCGATGGCGCGGGCGATGTCGCCGCGCATCACGGCGTCGAACAGCTCGATCACGCGCGCCTTGTCGGCCAGACCGAGCATGGAGCGCACTTCTTCGGCAGGGATCGTGCGCTCCGGCCCGCCATGCGCGATCGCCTGGTCGAGCAGCGACAGGGAATCGCGCACCGAGCCTTCCGCCGCGCGTGCGATCATCGACAGCGCGTCGGGTTCTATGCCGACGTGCTCGGCCTTGCAGATGCGGTCGAGATGTCCGGTAAGGACCGCGGGCTCGACGCGCCTCAGGTCGAAGCGCAGGCAGCGCGAGCGCACGGTCACCGGCACCTTTTCGATCTCGGTGGTCGCGAACACGAATTTCACGTGTTCCGGCGGCTCCTCCAGCGTCTTCAACAGGGCGTTGAAGGCCGACTTCGAGAGCATGTGCACTTCGTCGATGATGTAGACCTTGGTGCGCGCCACCGCCGGCTTGTAGCGTGCGCCCTCGATGATCTCCCGCACGTCGTCGACGCCGGTGTGCGATGCGGCGTCCATCTCGATGACATCGACATGCCGGCTCTCGATGATCGCCTGGCAATGCGTGCCGAGTTCCGGCATGTGCACGGTCGGCCTGTCGATTTCCGGCCGGCCGTCCTTCGCCGGCAGATGGTAGTTGAGGGCGCGCGCCAGGATGCGGGCCGTCGTCGTCTTGCCGACTCCGCGCACGCCGGTGAGCATGTAGGCTTGGTGGACGCGGCCGAGTTCGAAGGCGTTGGTCAGGATGCGGACCATCAGGTCCTGGCCGATCAGTTCCTCGAAGCTCTTCGGCCGGTATTTTCGCGCCAGGACGCGGTAGGCCGACGAAGGCGTGGATTCGGGCGCCGGCGCGAGACCGCCGGGAAACAGGCCGTCTCCCGCGGCGTCGTCTGTCTGCGGGCTGTCGTCCATCATGCGTGGATCAGGTCTGGCCTTCGCTCGGGGAGGCCCGGCCCGGCGCACGCCGCGAACGGGCCTGAGGTGGGAGGCTGGACAGAGACCCGCCCGGTCTCGTTAGGGCTGCTTCCTTCCGGACCTGACCCGGTTGGCGAGTGGTGCGTCCACCGCCAACCTCCCGGCCTCTATGTGGACCAAGGAGGGGGTAAGCGCAAGGCCCGGGTGGCTCGTTCCGGCCCGCGATCACGAAGGCGGGAGCCGGGCTGGAAGACACGCCGCCGGCAAGCCATATTCCGCGGCAGCGGAGGTGTGAGATGGCCGAATACAGGAAGACCCGCGAGGCGATCGCCCGCCTCGATCCCGAGCAATACCGGGTGACCCAGCAGAACGGAACCGAGCGGCCTTTCTACAATACGTTCTGGAACAACAAGGAGGAAGGGCTCTACGTCGACGTGGTTTCCGGCGAACCGCTGTTCACCTCGCACGACAAGTTCGATTCCGGTTGCGGCTGGCCGAGCTTCACCAAGCCCGTGGTCGATGAACACGTGATCGAGAAGCGCGATTTAAGTCACGGCATGATCCGCACGGAAGTGCGCTCGAAGCACGGCGACAGCCATCTCGGCCACGTTTTCGACGACGGTCCACGAGATCGCGGCGGCTTGCGCTATTGCATCAATTCCGCCTCGCTGCGCTTCATCCCGGTGCGCGAACTCGAGGCGGCGGGCTATGGCGACTGGCTCTCGATGTTCGACGAGGCGGCGACGAAATAGCCGGGCTATTCGGCGTCGGCCTGCCTGTCCGGCGCCGCCTCGGCGAAGGCCGGGAGCGCCTTCGCCGCAGCTTCGGCCTGCAGCAATCGCGGGAAGGCGGATACATCGACGCCGAAGCGCCGCGCGTTGCCGAGTTGCGGCACGAGACAGATGTCGGCAAGCGTCGGCGCCGCGCCGAAGCAGAACGGGCCGGGTTCCCGCGCGACGAGTTTCTCGCAGGCGGCGAGGCCTTCGGCATTCGCCCATTTCGCCCAGTCCTGAACCTGCTCTTCGGCGAGGCCCAGGCTGCGCAACCGCGCTAGCACTTTCAGATTCTGCACGGGATGGATGTCGCAGGCGATGGCCAGCGCGAAGGCGCGAACGCGCGCCCGCTGGAATGCATCCTTCGGCAGGAGCGGCGGGTCGGGATGCGTTTCGTCGAGCCATTCGATGATGGCCAGCGACTGGGTCAGCGCGCGGCCGTCGTCGGTCTCGAGCGTCGGCAGCAATCCCTGCGGGTTGAGCTTCAGATAATCCGGCGCGACCTGCTCGCCTTTGCGCAGGTGGTGGAACAGGTGATCGGCGCTCGTGCCCTTCAGGTTGAGCGCGATGCGCACGCGCCAGGCGGCGGACGAGCGGAAATATCCGTGTAGGCGCATCCCTGATCCCTTTTTCGTTGCGGCCGCAGCCGTCTTTCCCGCACATTGCCGGAGCCGGGTCGGCAGTCAAGCCGGTTTGACAGCAAGCTGATATTCAGTATGCTGGCAAAAAACAACGATGGGGAGGAATGCGCTTGGCGCGGCTTCACGCCGACGCGCCCCTTTCTTTCCAGATACGCAATTCGAAGGGACTCGCATGAGCTACGTGGTCGCGCCGCCCAAAGTCACGTCCATTCCTGTCGTCGGCGGTGGAGAATTTCCGGTGCGGCGCGTCATCTGCGTCGGCCGCAATTACGAGGCCCATGCGCGCGAGATGGGTCGCGACCCGACGCGCGAGCCGCCCTTCTTCTTCACCAAGCCGGCCGACGCCGTGATCCCCGACGGTTCGGCCGTCGCCTATCCCCCCGAGACCGCCAACCTGCACTACGAGATCGAACTCGTCGTGGTGATCGGCAAGGACGGTTTCGAGATCCCGGAAGACAAGGCGCTCGAGCACGTGTTCGGCTATGCCGTCGGCATCGATCTGACGCGCCGCGACCTGCAGATGGCGGCGCGCGAACTCGGCCGGCCCTGGGACTGGGGCAAGGCCTTCGACGATTCCGCGCCGATCGCGCCGATCCAGCCCGTCGCCAAGGTGGGTCATCCCGCGAAGGGGCGCATCTGGCTTTCCGTGAACGGAACGGTGAAGCAGGACGCCGATATCGCCGACCTCATCTGGAGCGTGCCGGAGATTGTCTCGATCTGCTCGCGCTCGATCCGGCTGAAGGCGGGCGACGTCATCATGACCGGCACGCCGGCCGGCGTCGGCGCGATTGTCGCGGGCGACAAGGTGGAAGGCGGCGTCGACGGAGTCGGCAAGATCGCGATCACGATCACGCCGCGCAGCTAGCACTCAAGGCGCTCGGAAGCAGCGCGACATTCGGGAGGAGAACATGCGGAACATCATCGCGCCGGCGCTGGCGCTCGCATTCATGTCGGGCACGGCGCTCGCCGCCGATCCGGTCAAGATAGGTTTCCTCTCGACCTTCTCCGGTCCGTTCGGCCAGCTCGGCCAGGAATTGCTCGACGGCTTCAACCTCGCGCTCGAACAGAACGGCAAGACGATCGGCGGCAGACCGGTCGAGGTCATCACCGGCGACGACCAGGCCAAGCCGGACGTCGGTCGCCAGGTCGCCGACAAGATGATCGAGCAGAACAAGGTGCAGATCCTCACCGGGATCAATTTCTCGAACGTCATGCTTGCGGTGGCCAAGCCCGCGCTCGACGCCGGCGTGTTTATCGTCTCGTCCAACGCCGGCCCGTCGCAATACGCCGGCGCGCAATGCAATCCGCGTTTCTTCGCGGCGTCCTTCCAGAACGACACGGCCTCGGAGGCGATGGGCCTCTATCTGACGAAAAAAGGCGTGAAGAAGATCTACCTGCTCGCGCCGAACTATCCGGCCGGCAAGGATTTCCTCGCGGGCTTCAAGCGCACGTTCAAGGGCGAGGTGGTCGGCGAGGTCTACACGACCTTCGGCCAGCTCGATTACGCCGCCGAGATCGCGCAGGTGCGCGCCGCCAATCCCGAAGCCGTCTATTTCTTCTATCCGGGCGGCATGGGCATCAATTTCGTCAAGCAATACGACCAGGCCGGCCTGAAGAAGAGCGTGCCGCTTTACGGTCCGTCCTTCTCGCTCGACCAGACCGTGCTGCCGGCGATCGGCGACGCGGCGGTCGGCGCCTTCGCGTCCGCTTTCTGGAGCGAGACGATGGACAATGCGCAGAGCAAGAAGTTCGTCGCCGACTTCGAGGCGAAGTACGGCCGCGTTCCTTCGCCCAACGCGGCGGTCGCCTACGACACGGCGCGCGCGCTCGATGCGGCCGCCACTGCCATCGGCGGCAAGATCGAGGATAAGGCCGCCTTCCAGAAGGCGCTCGAGAACGTGAAGTTCACGTCGCTGCGCGGCAAGTTCAAGTTCAACGCCAACCACTATCCGATCCAGGACTATTACCTGACCGAGATCGTCAAGGACGCGAAGGGCAGGCCCGTGATGGCGATGCGCGAGCAGATCGACAGCGATCATCAGGACGCCTACGTCGGCCAGTGCAAGATGCCGGCGAACTGATCGCCGGACGCAGCGCGCCATGACAGCCGCCCTCCTCGTCGAGCAGGCGCTCAACGGCGTGCAGTTCGGCGTGATGCTGTTCCTGATGTCGGCGGGCCTGACGCTCGTCTTCGGCATCATGAACTTCATCAACCTGGCGCACGGCTCGCTTTACATGATCGGCGCCTTTGCCGGCGCCGCCGTGCAGGCGGCGACCGGCAGCTTCGCGCTCGCCGTGCTCGCAGCGCCCGTCGCCGCCGCGCTCGCGGGCCTCGCGCTGGAGAGCGGCTTGCTGCGTCGCTTCTACGGGCGCGATCACCTCGACCAGGTGCTCGTCACTTTCGGGACGATCCTCGCGCTCAACGAGACGACGCGCATCGCCTTCGGCCTCACGCCTTTGCGCATGAACCTGCCGCCGGCCCTGTCCGGTCACGTCGAGATCATCCCGGGCGTTCCCTATCCCGCCTTCCGCCTCGCCATCCTGCTGACGGGACTGGCGGTGGCGCTGCTGCTCTATTTCATCATCATGCGCACGCGCATCGGCATGTGGGTGCGCGCCGGCGCGAGCGATCGGCCGATCGCCTCCGCGATGGGCGTCAACGTGCCGCTCGTCTTCGCCGCCCTGTTCGGCGTCGGCGCCGCTCTGGCGGGGCTTGCCGGCGTCATGGCCGGCCCTATCCTGTCGGTGCAGGTCGGCATGGGCGAACCGATCCTCATTCTCGCGCTCGTCGTCACCGTCATCGGGGGAATCGGATCGATCCGCGGCGCCTTCGTCGCTGCGCTCATGGTAGGACTCGTCGACACATTCGGACGCGTTCTGCTGACGCCGGCGCTGGGTGGCATGGCGATCTTCATGATGATGGCCGCGATTCTCGCCTTCCGGCCGAGAGGATTGTTCCCGGCCCATGGCTGACGCTTCCGCCCGCTCCGCGCTCCGCGACGCGCTTCCTGCGCTTGTCATCCTCGCGCTGCTCGCCGCCGTGCCGCTCGTCGCGCAATGGCTGGGACAGCCGTTCATCGTCAAGGTCGCGACGCGCGTCGTCATCTTCGCCATCGCCGCGACGGCGCTGAATTTCATCGTAGGCTTCGGCGGTCTCGTCAGCCTCTGCCACGCCGGCCTGTTCGGGATCGGTGGGTATGTCGTCGGCATTCTCGCCTGGCATGACTTCAATGCCGAGCCGCTCTGGTTCCTTCCCGGCACGTCCAACCTTGTCGTTGCGCTGCCGGCGGCTGCGCTGTTCTGCGCGTTCGTCTCGGCCATCGTCGGCGCGATTTCGCTGCGCACCAGCGGGCCCTATTTCCTGATGATCACGCTGGCCTTCAACCAGATGTTCTATTACGGCGCGGTCGCGCTGCAGAAATACGGCGGCGAGGACGGCTTGCAGATCATGAGCACGATGACGCTCGGGCCGATCGACGTCTCCAATCGCTATCGCTTCTTCTATCTCGCGCTGTTCTTCCTCGCGCTGACGCTTTTCCTGATCGGCCATTTCGTATCGAGCCGTTTCGGCATGGTGTTGCGCGCCGCCTCGAAGAACGAGATTCGCGTCGTCTCCGTCGGTCTCGACCCGTGGATCTATCGCCTCGTAGCCTTCGTCATTTCGGGCGTTCTGACCGGCATAGCTGGCGCGCTGCTGGCCGCGGGCCAGCAATTCATCTCGCCCGTCGACATGGGTTGGGACCGCTCCGGCGATCTCGTGGTCATGGCCGTGCTCGGCGGCGTCGGCGTCGTGTGGGGACCGGCGATCGGCGCCGCAGCCTTCGTCATTCTCGAACTCGTCCTGTCGTCGTGGACGCAGCACTGGCAGCTCGCCTTCGGACTGCTTGTCGTTCTGATCGTCGTCCTCTTGCGCGGCGGCCTGGCGGATATCGGCCGCGCCCTCTTCGGCGCGCGCGGGGAGGCGGCGCATGGCTGAGCCCATTCTCGCCGTTCAGTCGCTGATGAAGAGTTTCGGCGGCCTGCGCGCCACCAACGATCTGACGATGGAAGTCGCACGCGGCGAGTGCCACGCCATCATCGGGCCGAACGGCGCCGGCAAGACGACTTTCATTTCGCAATTGCAGGGGTTCCTGCAGCCCGACGCCGGAAAGATTATGCTCAACGGCGCCGATGTCACACGCGAGCCGGCGCACCGGCGGGCGCGGCTCGGCATTGCGCGCTCCTTCCAGATCACCTCGCTCGTGCCGGATTTTTCCGCGCTGGATCATGCCGCGCTCGCCGTGCAGGCGCGCTACGGTCATTCCTTCCGCTTCTGGCGCAATGCGCGTCGCGATCCGGCTCTGCTGGGACCCGCCCGCGAATCGATCGAGGCGGTGGGCCTCAGCGCGCGCGCCAAAACGCTCGCGCGCGATCTGTCGCATGGCGAAGCGCGGCAACTGGAACTCGCCATCGCCATCGCCCAGAAACCGCAACTCCTGTTGCTGGACGAGCCGATGGCCGGCATGGGTCGCAAGGACGGCGCGGTGATGACCGAACTCATACGCAGCCTGAAGCGCGACTATACGATCGTCCTGATCGAGCACGACATGCAGGCCGTGTTTTCGCTGGCCGATCGCATAAGCGTGCTGGTCGCCGGCCACATCATCAAGACCGGCGCGCCCGACGAGATCCGCACCGATGCGGACGTGCGCGCCGCCTATCTCGGACATTGAGGACGCCATGCTGCTCGACGTCCGCGCAATCGAGGCAGGCTACGGGACGAGCCAGGTTCTGTTCGGGCCGAGCCTTGCCGTCGCCGAGGGCGAGATCGCGACGCTGCTCGGCCGTAACGGCATGGGCAAGACGACCACCGTGCGGTGCCTGTCCGGCCTCCTGAAGCCGACATCGGGCGAAATCCGCTTCAAGGGCGCGCGCATCGACGGCGCGCCGCCGCACGCGATCGCGCACGCGGGCCTCGGTCTCGTGCCGGAAGGCCGGCACATCTTCGCCAATCTCACGGTGCGCGAGAACCTCGTCATGGCGGCGATCCGCCGGCCGGGCCGCCGCGATCCATGGACTCTGGAACGTGTTCTCGACTTTTTTCCACGCCTCGCCGAGCGTCTCGCCAATGGCGGCAATCAATTGTCGGGCGGCGAACAGCAGATGCTGGCGATCGGCCGCGCGCTCATGACCAACCCGGACCTGCTCGTACTCGACGAGGCGACCGAGGGACTCGCGCCGCTGATCCGCCAGCAGATCTGGACGAAGCTGGAAGCGTTGAAGTCGACCGGACTGGCGATGATCGTCATCGACAAGGAACTCGACGCGCTGCTGCGCTTCGCCGACCGGCATTACGTCATCGAGAAGGGCGAAATCGTCTGGAAGGGCGACAGCGCCGCATTGCAGGCCGACGCCAGGGTGCAGGACGCCTATCTCAGCGTCTGAGGATCAGGAAGCGACAACATGAAAACGCGCAGCGATTTCCACCTCATGCCCGGCCATCTGATCCGCCGCGCGCACCAGATTTCGGTTGCGATCTTCATCGAGGAATGCGCGGCCAATAACGTCACCCCGGTTCAATACGCCTGCCTCGCGCAGATCGCGCGCCAGCCCGGCGTTGATGCGACGCGTCTCGCCGCCGCCGTCGCCTTCGATCGCTCGACGCTCGGCAACGTACTGGAGCGGCTGGAGACGAAGGGCTGGGTAGAGCGCAAGCCTTCGCCCGAGGATCGTCGTGTCAAGCTGCTGCATATCACTGAAGCGGGCGAGCAATTGCTCGACGCCATCGAACCGGGCGTCGTCGCCACACAGAAGAGATTGCTGAAACCGCTCAATCCGGCCGACAGAAAGATATTCATGAAACTGCTCGGCGACATCGTCGAGGGCAACAACGAAGTGTCGCGCGCGCCTATGGGTGAAGTGAGTAGCGAATAGAGAAAGCGCCAATCTGTCCCGCGCGTCATGGCCGGGCTTGTCCCGGCCATCCACGTCGGGCCGGACGTTCACCGCAAAGGGTCAGGCCACCAAGGCGTAGCGATGCGCGCGTTGTTTTGAAAGCGCGCAAGCGGTTCGGCGTGGATGCCCGGCACAAGGCCGGGCATGACGGCCGGATAGACCGTCGACCGCTTCTACGATGCCGCTCATCCGAATTCTTCGTAGAACCCGAGCTTCCTCTGCATCGGCGCATCGTCGATCTGGAACAGGTAGGCCGGCGCCTTCGACGATGCGTTGGCGATCCTGATCTTCGCATGCGTCGGGGCCGCGATCGTGTCGTTCTTCGTGAACTTCAGCGTCACCCCGTCGATCTCGGCTTCGCCTTCCCCTTCGATCACGTGGTACACGCAGGAGGCCGAGCGCTTGCCCGGCGCGATCGTCTCGCCGGCGCGCAGCATGATCGCCGAGAAGCCGAGGATAGGCATGCACTCGCGGCCCGTTTCCGGGTTGACGTAGGCGAGTTGCACGGGCTGGCCCTTGTCCGTAACCTGCGCGAGATCGGCGAGCGCGGCGCGCACTTCCTTCCAGGGGAAGCGCAGCAGCGGATAATTGCCGCGCGGCGAGGAAAGCGACTTGTAGGGAATGAGCCCCGAGCGACGGTAGCGCGTCTGGGAGGAATCCGCCTCGTTGCGCTGGACCTGTGGCGGTCCCTCCGTGCAATAGGAGGCTTCGAGCCCATAGACCATCGGCAGGTCGAGCGCATCGAGCCACACGACAGGACCTTTGCCGTGATGGCCGTGCTCGTGCCACAGGCCCGAAGGCGTCAGGATGAGATCGCCGACTTCCATAGGCAGTCGCTCGCCCTCGACCATGGTGAAGCCGCCCTCGCCTTCCACCACGAAGCGTACGGCGCTCGGGCTGTGACGATGGTTGGGCGCCGTCTCCTGCGGCAGGATCAGCTGCAGGCCGAGATAGATCGACGGCGTCGCCTGCATGTTGTCGAGGCCGAGGCCGGGATTGGCGAGCACCAGTACGCGGCGTTCCGCCTTTTCGATCGGCGTCAGTTCGCCGGCCCGCAGCAGGCGCGGCCTGACGTCGGCATAGCGCCACATCGTCGGCTTCGTCTTGCGGCTGGGAATGGCGTAGGGCAGCGCCGCGCGCAGGTTCGGCCACAAGGCGACGAGATTGTTGGCGGTCAGGTCCTGCCGGTATTCGAGCGGCAGATCCTCCAGGCGTCCGAGTTCGGACATGCGTTCCTCCTTGTCGTTTCCTGTGGCGCTCGTTGCGCCTTCGTTACTGATCCAGGCAATTCGACACGTTCCAGCCGTACAGCCATTCCATCGCGTCGTAGAAACGCTCCTGCGGCCGGCCCTGCCACCATGAATTGCGGATTTTCCGCTCCATGCCCTTCGCATGATAGATGCGGCCCATCTCGCGTCCCGACAGCACGATCCGCGCCGTGCGCGTCGTCCGGCAATTCTGGTACATGAGAAGCGCCTTGGGAATGTCGTTGTTGTTGACGCGCAGCGCTTCGCCGAGCGTCACCGCGTCCTCCAGCGCCATGCAGGCGCCCTGCGCCATGTATTGCGTGGTCGGATGGGCGGCGTCGCCGAGAATGGTCACGCGGCCGAAGGTCCATGTGTCGATCGGCTCCTTGTCGGCCGTCGCCCAGCGCCGCCAGCTCTTGGGCAGGTCGATCAGCTGCCGCGCCCTGGGGCAGACATCGGTGAAATAGGACTGCACCTCTTCCTTGGAGCCGTCGGTGACGCCCCAGTCTTCCTTGCCGCGGCTGTGGAAGGTGACGACGACATTGTATTGCTCGCCGCCGCGCAGCGGGTAATGCACGAGGTGGCAGTTCGGGCCGACCCAGATGCTGGCGGCGTTCCACTGCAATTCCTTCGGAAAATCCTTCTTCTCCACCACGGCGCGATAGACGACATGGCCGGTCACGCGCGGCGGATCGTTGACATATTGCGCGCGCACGACCGAGCGGCCGCCGTCGGCGCCGATCAGCGCCACCCCGCGATGCGGCTTGCCGTCCTGATCCCAGGCGGTGACGCCCTTCTCGTCCTGCTCGACCCGCTCGATCCGTGTGGAGGTCTGGAACGTGATGCGGCCCGTTTCCACAGCGCCTTCCAGAAGCGACGTATGGATGTCCACGCGATGGATGACGGCATAGGGATTGCCAAAGCGCTTGCGGAAGGCCTCGCCCGTCTCGATCCGGCCGACCAGCGTCTCGTCCAGCGCGTCGTGCATGATCATTTCGTCGGTATAGACGGCGCGGGCGCGCGTCCGGTCGCCGACGCCGAGCGCGTCGAAGGCGTGGAAGGCGTTCGGGCCGAGCTGGATGCCGGCGCCGATTTCGCCGATCTCTGGCGCCTGTTCCAGCACCTTCACGGAGAAACCCTGGCGCACCAGAGCCAGCGCCGCGGCCAGTCCGCCGATGCCGCCGCCGACGACGATGATCTCCCGGCTATCCTGCGATCCGCTCATTTTCCCCTCCCAGCAACCTGTCGTTCCGGAGCAGACAGCCATATATTCCGTATGCTGTCAATCAGCACACTGTCATATTCCGGGCGAACCGCCGCCCCGCCTGCGACGATGTTTCCCTTCCGTTAACCACTTTCTCAGGACCCTCGTCCGAGGATAAATTGACGTGATTCGGGCGGTGTGGCGGACGCCGCCCCGGGAGGCGCATACGGGTCGGCTTCGCCGCCGTCGCATGGTCATGCCTCGGAAGGGAAACTTATGGGGCGGCAGCGGCGACTTGGCGAATATTGGGTCGCTGGTCTGTCCAGGCTCGGCCATTCCGTTTCTCCGCTTGCCGTTCTGGCGGCTTCGCCCGCCCTGGCGGGCGTCGGCGACATTGCCGCCGCGCCCATCCAGGAGCCGAACGTTCTCGGCGTCTCGCTCGTCGTCGGTCTCACGATCTTCTCGACCATCACCGCGCTGCTGCATCTGGCGGGCCGCAAGCAATGGACCCTGCGCGAGAATTCCCTGGTCGGCGAACTGGAATCCGCGCGCGCTAAACTCGAGCGTGCGCATCTGTTTCTCTCCGCCGAGCCGCAGATCATCGTCGCCTGGGGGTCGGCAAACGCCGAACCCGACATCGAGGGGGAGATCGGCCTCGTCACCGATGCGCCCGTGCCGCGTCGCGTGCTCGGCTTCGGCTCCTGGCTCGAACCGGCCACCGCCCAGCGTCTCGATCAATGCGTCGAGCGCCTGCGGTCGCGCGGCGAGGGTTTCCGCATGTCGCTGGTCAGCATGGCCGGCCGTCATCTCGAAGCCGAAGGCCGCGCCATCGCCGGGCGCGCCGTGCTGCGTATTCGCGACGTGTCCGGCGATCGCATGGAATTGCTGTCGTTGCGCCAGCGTCACGCCGATCTCGGCGCGCAGACCGAGGCGCTGCGCACCATGCTCGATTCCATTGCGGCGCCGGTCTGGATGCGCGACGGGCAGGGCAAGCTCACCTGGGTGAACGCTGCCTACGCCCGCGCTGTCGATGCAAAGGACGCAGCCGAGGCGACGACGAAGAAGGTCGAATTGCTCGATCGCGACGCCCGTGACGTCGCCGCTCGCGCGGTGGCGGCGGGCGACGTCTGGCGCGCCCGCCTGCCGGCGCTCGTGTCCGGCGAACGCCATCTGCTCGACATCGTCGACGTGCCGGCGCGCGGCGGCTCGGTCGGCATCGCCCAGGATCTCAGCGAACTAGAGGCCGTGCGCGACAGTCTCGAACAGCAGATGGAATCGCATACGCGCACGCTGGACCAATTGCCGACGGCGGTGGCGATCTTCGACGGACGCAAGCGCCTCGTGTTCCACAATGCCGCGTATCGGCAGGTCTGGGGGCTGCCGCAGGGTTTTCTCGACCAGAACCCGACGGATTCCGAAATTCTGGACCGGCTGCGCGCCGAGCGTCGCCTGCCCGAACAGGCCGATTTCCGAACCTGGAAGGCCGGCGTGCTCGGCGCCTACCAGTCGCAGGAGACGCGCGAGCACGTCTGGTATCTGCCGGACGGTCGCACCTTGCGCGTCGTCTCGCATCCCGGCCCGCATGGCGGCGTCACCTATCTTTACGACGACGTAAGCGAGCGCTTCCAGATCGAGTCGCAGTTCAATGCGCTTGTGCGCGTGCAGGGCGAAACGCTCGACACGCTGCAGGAAGCCGTCGCCGTGTTCGGCACCGACGGTCGGCTCAAGCTCTACAACCCGTCGTTCGGCCAGCTCTGGCGGCTCGACAACGAGGCGCTGGCGGACAAGCCGCACTACGACTGGATCGCCGACGAGGCGCTGAAGATCTGCGGCGACAGGGCGGCATTCGGCAAGATCCGCGAAGTCGTCACCGGCCTGCACGAGGAGCGCAAGGGTTTCGACAGTCGTGTCGAGAGGTCTGACGGAGTCGTTCTCGATTGCGCCGCGCTGCCGCTGCCCGATGGCGCCACGCTCGTCACTTTCATCGACGTTACGGCGCAGATCGCCGTCGAGCGCGCGCTCACCGATCGCAACCAGGCGCTTATCGAAGCGGAAAACCTCCGCAACGATTTCGTGCATCATATTTCCTATGAGCTGCGCTCGCCGCTCACCAACATTATCGGCTTCATCCAGCTGCTCGCCGAAGAGACGGTCGGCCCGCTCAACCCACGCCAGCGTGAATACGTCGGCTTCGTGATGAACTCGTCGTCGGCGCTGCTCGCCATCATCAACGACATTCTCGACCTCGCCACCATCGACAAGGATGGCATGCAACTCGAGATCGAAGACGTCGACATCGCCGAGACGATCCGCGCCGCGTCCGCCGGCGTACAGGACCGCCTGTCCGAATCGGGCATTCATCTTTCCGTCGTCATGCGCGACAACGTCGGCATGATGCGCGCCGACGGAAAGCGGTTGCGGCAGGTTCTGTTCAACCTGCTTTCCAACGCCATCGGTTTTTCCGAGCCGGGCCAGACCGTCACGCTGGCGGCCCTGCGCCGCGACAACGAAATTGTCTTCAAGGTCAGCGATTCCGGCCGCGGAATTCCGCCCGATGTGCTCGACAAGGTATTCGACCGCTTCAAGAGCCATACGATAGGCACGCGCCATCGCGGCGTCGGTCTAGGCCTGTCGATCGTCAAGGCGCTCGTCGAATTGCAT
Organism: Beijerinckiaceae bacterium; assembly: GCA_046349215.1. Classification (GTDB taxonomy): domain Bacteria; phylum Pseudomonadota; class Alphaproteobacteria; order Rhizobiales; family Beijerinckiaceae; genus JAJXWB01. Next base: position 323,353 of record JAXMCV010000003.1, on the reverse strand, counting down.
GGCGGACGCGTGCACATCGATTCCGCGCCGGGCGAGGGGACGTCGGTCACCTGCATGTTTCCCCTGCGCCCCGAGCTTGCGCTAGGCGCCGAGCCGCATCGGAAACCGGTATGAGCGATCAGGCCAACGTCTGGCGGCTCGATCTGGCGAACGAGGACCAGACGCGCGATTTTGCGCAGACAGTCGCTTCTTTCGTCGGCGCGGGCGATCTCGTCACGCTTTCCGGCGACCTCGGTGCGGGCAAGACCGCCTTTGCCCGCGCGCTCATCCGCAGCCTGACCGAGGACGCGGCTCTCGAAGTGCCGAGCCCGACCTTCACGCTGATGCAGGTCTACGAGACGGAAAAATACCCGATCGTCCACGCCGATCTCTATCGCATCGGTTCGCCGGACGAACTCGCCGATCTCGGTTGGGACGAGGCGACCGACAGTGCGCTCGTTCTCGTCGAATGGGCGGAGCGTGCAGGCGAACTCATGCCGCCGGACCGCCTCGACATACGATTGACGATTCCGCCCGGACACGACGAGGCGCGAATCGCCGAGGTGACGGGCCACGGCGGCTTCGGGCCGCGCCTCATGCGCGCCCGCGGCGCGACCGAAGTGCTGCGTCGTTCCGGCTGGAGCGGGGCGAACCGCACCTTCATGCTCGGCGACGCGTCGACGCGCGCCTACGAACGGCTCGAAAAGCCGGATGGCGAGCGCGCTATCCTGATGATCTCGCCGCCGCGTCCCGACGGGCCGCCCGTGCGTTTCGGCAAGCCCTACAGCGCGATTGCGCGCCTGGCCGAGGACATTCGCCCCTTCGTCGCCATCGACAACGCTCTGCGCTCCAAAGGCCTGTCAGCGCCGGAAATCTATGCGGCCGATCTCGACAGCGGGTTCGCCGTACTGGAGGACCTCGGCGCCGAAGGCGTCGTCGACGGTAACGGCCCGATCCGCGAACGCTATGCCGTCGCGCTCGACGTGCTCGCCTACCTGCACGGCATGGAATTGTCGGATGTCGCCCCGCTGACGCTCGATCGCAACTACACGATTCCTCCCTACGATCTCGACGCGTTGCTGATCGAGGTCGAATTGCTGACCGAATGGTACGCGCCATTCGCAGGCGCCAATCTCTCGTCCGGCGCCCGCGCAACTTTCGTCAACCTGTGGCGTCAGACTGTAATCGGCGTCGTCGCAGCAGCGCCGACCTGGACGCTCCGCGACTATCACTCCCCGAACCTGATCTGGCTGGACGATCGCGAGGGTTATCAGCGCATCGGAATCATCGACTTCCAGGATTGCGTAATGGGCCATCCGGCCTACGACGTCGCGTCGCTCCTGCAGGATGCGCGCGTAACGGTGCCGGACGATGTGGAAATACGCCTCCTCGGACATTACGCGCAGGCGCGCCGGGCGGCGACGCCCGATTTCGACATGGCCGCGTTTGCGCGGGCCTACGCTATCCTCGGCGCGCAGCGCGCTACAAAGATTCTGGGCATTTTCGCGCGCCTCGACAAGCGCGACGGCAAGCCGCAATATCTCGCGCACCTGCCGCGAGTCTCGCGATATCTGCGCAAGAATCTGACGCATCCCGCGATGTCGCAGCTCAGGGACTGGTATGTGGCCAATTTGCCGCGCCTGTTCGAGGACGCCTGATTGAACGGATTTCGTGCGGGAAAGAAGACGGCTGCGGCCGTCGATGTCGCCATGGTCTTTGCGGCCGGCCTGGGCACGCGCATGCGCCCCATCACTGACACCCTGCCCAAGCCGCTCGTCCGGATCGGCGGACGCACGATGCTGGACCACATGCTCGACCGGCTCGACGACGCCGGTGTCGAGACGGCGATCGTCAACGTGCATCATCTGGCCGATCAGGTCGAGGCAAGCCTCATCCACCGCACGAATCCGAAGATCGTGATTTCGGACGAGCGCGGGAAGCTGCTCGACCAGGGCGGCGGCATCAGGAAGGTCCTGCCCGTCATCGCCGGCCGCGACTTCTTCATCTGCAACACCGATGCTGTCTGGACGGAGGGACCGCGTTCCGCGCTCTCCGCCATGCAGGCCGCGTGGAACCCAGAAATCATGGACGTGCTGCTGCTCGTCGTATCGACGGCGAATGCGGTCGGCGTCGACTGGCCCGGCGATTTCCATATGGCGCCGGATGGTCGCCTGACGAAACGCGCAGAGAGCGAAGTCGCGGCTTTCGTCTATGCCGGCGTCGGCATTATCAAGTCGTCGCTGTTCGCCGAAGCGAAGGACGAAGTGTTTCGTCTTGCGCCTTATTTCTTCGCCGCCGCCGCTGCCGGCCGCCTGTATGGCGTGCGCCTCGATGGAACGTGGCTGCATGTCGGAACGCCACAGGCGATCGTCGATGCTGAGCGCGCCTATGCGCGCTCGTCGCTATGAGCGCCCCGCGCGTCTTTTCCATTCCCGCCGGGGCGCGGTTCCTGCCCTCCTTTGTCGCGGCGCTGCGGTCCGGCGGGATCGTTCCCGGATTGTCGCAGGCCGACGGGCCGCTCGCTCTCGCCGACGCGACGATCTTCGTGCCGACGCGCCGTGCCGCGCGCGCCCTGCTGACGGAATTCGCCCAAGCCGAGGAGTCCGGCGCGACATTGCTGCCGAAGATCAGGCCGCTCGGCGCCGTCGACGAAGACGCGGAAATGTTCGGCGCGCCGCAGGAAGAGGCTTTCGGTTTCGATCCTGACATTCCCGATGCGATCGGCGAACTGCCGCGCCGCTTCGTGCTGGCGCAACTGGTGCATAAATGGGCGCAAGGCCTGCGCGGCGCCATCGTCGGCGTGGGAGCGGACGGCGCGCTGGTTACCGACGAGCAACGTCCGCTGCTCGTCGGCGCGACTCCGACGGACGCCATTGCGTTGGCCGGCGATCTCGGTCGTCTCATCGACGAATTTATCATCGAAGGCGCCGAATGGTCGGATGTCTCGCGCCTCGATGTCGAGAACAACGACCGCTACTGGGGCGTCACCGCCGAGTTTCTCAAGATCGCTATCGCGGCATGGCCCGGCATTCGCGAGAAGCTCGGGTTGCTGGACGCAGCAGAACGGCGCGCCCGGCTGATCGACCGCGAGATCGAACGCCTGCGCGTCGCGCAGCGCGACGAACCGATGATCGTGCTGGGTTCGACCGGAACGAACAAGGCGACGGCCCGGCTGATGCGCGCCATCGCGCGCATGCCGCGCGGCGCAGTCGTCCTGCCGGGACTCGACTGCGGCATGGACGAGACGGACTGGCGAATCGTCGCCGGCAAGGGCGAGAGCATCCAGCCCGCCTGGGGCCACCCGCAGGCCATGCTGGCGCGTCTTCTCGGCATTCTCGAATGCGGGCGTGCTGACATCGTCGAGATTGGCGCGCGATCGGCCACCGTCGCACGCCGCATGGCCTTCGCATCGCAAGCCCTCGTGCCCGAGGAATCGACAGCGAAATGGCGACCCTGGCGCGAGCGGCATGACGGCGAAATCGCCGACGCGCTCTCTGGCGTCAGCCTGATCGAAGCGCCGGACGAGAATATCGAGGCCCTGGCCATCGCCGTGCGCTTGCGCGCCGTCCTCGAGGAGAAGGACCGCGTCGCCGCGCTGGTGACGCCGGACCGTTCGATCGCGCGTCGCGTGCAGGCCGAACTGAGACGCTGGAACATCGACATCGACGATTCCGGCGGCGAGCCTCTTGGACAGACCGCGGCCGGCGGCCTGGCGCGCGCGGCGCTCGCGGCAGCGCTGGAAGACAGCGACGTCGCGCTGATGCGCCTTCTCGCCCGTCCCGAAGTCGCGCCTGCACAGGACCGCTCCAGGACCGAAAAGCTGGCGCGCGCGCTCGAGATCGGCGTGCTCCGCGCCATGCCCCACGATCCGGACCTACGCCGTCGCATCGCTGCGGCGCGTCAGGCCGCGGCGGATTATCATGCCCATCCCGCCGTCAGGCGCATCGCCGACGCGGACTGGCGCGACATGGATGCGCTCGCCGACGCAATCGAAAGCGCGCTCGCTCCCATGCGAATCGATGCGCCGATGTCGATCCCGGATCTCGCGCGCGCGCACCGCGAATGCATTGAGGCGCTCGGCGCAAATGCCTCCGTCCCTGCCGGCGACGATCGGCAGGCGCTGGATGCATTGCTCGCCGAACTTGAAAGCGCGGGTGCCGCGTCCACGGCGAATTTCGCGCTGTCGCTCGACGACTACGCCCGCCTGTTCGATCATCTGTGCGCCGGAATCGTGGTGCGCGGTCCGCAGCGCAGTCATGCAAGGCTGAAGATTCTCGGCCCGCTCGAGGCGCGCCTGATCGACGTCGATACGCTCGTGCTGGCCGGGCTGGACGAGAACGTCTGGCCTCCGCAGCCGAAGTCGGATGCATTCCTCAATCGTCCCATGCGCCAGCAGATCGGCCTCACTCCGCCGGAGCGGCGCATCGGCCAGAGCGCCCACGATTTCTGGATGGGTTTCGGCGCGCCTGACGTTGTCCTGACGCGCGCCGCCAAGCGGGGCGGCTCGCCAACTGTTCCTTCGCGGCTGTTGCAGCGCATGGCGGCGCTGGCCGACGCGGACTTCGATTCCGCACGTGCGCGCGGCGCTGAATGGCTGGAACTCGCCCGTACACTCGATGCGGGCGAGCAGTCGAAACCGCTCGCCCGTCCGCATCCCAAGCCGCCGCTCGATTTGCGTCCCGAGGCGCTGAGCGTCACCAAAATCGAGACCCTGCGTCGCGATCCCTATGCGATCTACGCCGACTGTATTCTCGAATTGAAGGCGGTCGGCGCGCTCGACGACGAACCCGGTCCGGCCGAGCAGGGCTCGGCGGTCCACGATGCGCTGCATCTGCTGGCCAGCGAATGGCCCGACGACAATTTCCCCGTCGACGCGCTGGATCGACTCGAGGCGCGCGCGCGCGAAAACCTGGCGGGTTTCTTCGCAGATCCAGCTTGGGAGGCGTTCCAGTGGCCACGCATCCGCGCCGGCCTCGCCTATGTGATCGACTACGAGCGCAAGCGGCGCCCCGACCTGCTATCCGTTCATGGCGAGGCGAGCGGCCGACTTGAAATTCCGCTGACGGATGGAAGCGTATTTCGCCTTTCGGCGCGCGCCGACCGCATCGAGGTCGACCGAAGCAGCCGCGCTCGCGTCGTCGACTACAAGACGGGGCAGGCGCCGACCCTACCGCAGATCCTCGCCGGCCTGAACACGCAGATCACCATCGAGTCCTATATGATCGCGCGCGACGCCTTCGAAGGCATCGCCGCCACGCCGGATTCGGCCATCTACATGAAGGTCGGCGGCGCGGAAGGCGGCAAGATCGTCAAGGTCGGGTCGAAGGACAAGCCGTTCGACGATATCGTGCGCGATCACTGGAGCGAACTGGTGAAGATGCTGGAGGCCTGGCGTGATCCCGCGCGCGGCTACGCCTCGCGGCCAGTCGTGCAATATGCGCTGCGCTACAGCGACTACGATCATCTGGCGCGCGTCAAGGAATGGTCGGCGTCGGGCGGAGAGAGCGACGAATGAGCCGCGCCGTCCCTCTCCTGACCCGAAAACGCCAGCAGGTCGCTTCCGACCCGAGGACCTCCGCCTGGGTGTCGGCGCATGCCGGGTCGGGCAAGACGCACGTCCTGACGCAGCGCGTGATCCGTCTCCTGCTGGCCGGCGTTCCGCCGTCGCGTCTCATCTGTCTCACCTTCACCAAGGCGGCGGCAGCCAACATGTCGGAACGCGTCTTCCGCAAGCTGGCGGAATGGACGCTCGCGTCCGACGAAAAGCTGCGCGAGGAAATCGTCGGCATGGGCGCGCAACCGCCTGATGATCTCGATGTCGCGCGTCGCCTGTTCGCCCGCGCCGTCGAGACGCCCGGCGGCCTGAAGATACAGACCATTCACGCTTTCTGCGAGCGCGTGCTGCATCTCTTTCCCTTCGAGGCCAATGTCCCGGCCGACTTCCGAGTCGTCGAGGATCTCGAGCGCGATGAACTGATGAAGGCGGCGCGCATTGCGACGATGCAGCAGGCGCGCGGCGACGGAAGACTTGCCGATGCGTTGGCGCTGGTGGCGCGCGCGACCTGGGACGGCGGGTTCGAAGAGGCGCTCGACGGAGTGCTGGCGCAGCGCGATCTGCTCGCTGATCCGGAAATCCTGATCGCCCGGTTGCCCGATGCGCTCGGACTGGCGCCGGAGGAGACCGAGGCGGAGATAGAGCGGCGCATCCTCGAGGATGGCCTGCACTGGCGGGACTGGAAAGCGATCGCCGGCACGATGGCCCAGGGCAGTACGAACGACGGCAAGGCGGCGGAGCGCTTGCGCGCGGCGTTCGCGCTGGCGCCGCACAGCGATTGCCTCGAACACTATTTCGACTTCCTCTTCACCGACAAACGCGAGATCAGGGCGGCCATCGCCACTAAAGCGGTCGAGAAGATCGATTCTTCTCTACCCCCAGCGCTTCAGGCCGAAGCCGCCCGCGTTCATGCGCTCTGCGCGCGTCTCGTCATCGCGCGCGCGCGAACCCGCAGCGCCGCGATCATCCGTCTCGCCGCCGATGTGCTCGCCCGCTACACGGTCGACAAGCAGGCGCGGTCGCTTCTCGATTTCGACGACCTGATCACCGTTACGCGCGATCTGCTCGCGCGCGACGGCGCGAGCGGCTGGGTCAATTACAAGCTCGACGGCGGCATCGATCACATTCTCGTCGACGAGGCGCAAGACACGAGCGCCGCGCAATGGCAGATCCTGCAATCGCTCGCCGCCGAATTCACCACCGGTTCGGGCGCGACGAAGGTGGAGCGTACCTTCTTCGCCGTCGGCGACGAAAAGCAGTCGATCTTCTCCTTCCAGGGCGCCGCGCCGGAAAAATTCGACGAAATGAGTCGCTATTTTCACGGCAAGGCGCGGGATGCGGGCAAGGCGTTCGAGCCGGTGCAACTCGATCTCTCCTTCCGCTCGGGCAAGAATATTCTCGAAGCCGTCGACGCCGTCTTCGCGCAACCGCATGCGCTCGACGGGCTGACGGCGACGCCGGACCAGCCGCCGCAACACAGGGCGTTCAAGGACGATGTGCTTGGCATGGTCGAAATCTGGCCGCCGATCGTCGCGCAGAAGACGGAACCGCCGCAGGAATGGGTGACGCCGCTCGACATGCCGCGCGAGAGCGATCCACCGGTCGAACTCGCGCGGCGCATTGCGGCACGCATCAAGGCGATGACCGACGAACGCTCCAGCGAGCGCATATCCGGCGCGCGGATTGGCGCCACGCGCCCGATAACGCCGGGAGACGTGATGATCCTGGTTCGACGTCGCGGCGCCTTCTTCGAGGCGATGGTGCGCGCGCTGAAGGAGAACAATGTTCCGGTCGCCGGCGCCGATCGTCTGAATATCGCCCAGCATATCGCGGTCATGGACATGCTGGCGGCGGCGCGCGCGGCGCTTCTGCCGGAAGACGACCTGTCGCTCGCCTGCGTCCTGAAGTCGCCGCTTTGCGAATTGACCGACGACGATCTGATCGAACTCGCGCCGAGACGAAAATCGAGCCTTTGGGACGCGCTCTGCGCATCACCGAAGCCGCAGCATCGACGCGTCGCCGCGCAGATCGTGACCTGGCGAAAGCTGGCGGAGGATGCGCGTCCCTTCGATTTTTTCCAACGGCTGCTCGGTCCGGAAGGCGGCCGCAAGCGTTTCGTCGAACGCATGGGGCTCGAAGCGAGTGACGCGCTCGACGAATTGCTGGCGCAGGCGCTCGCGCACGAACGCCAGGAGACGCCATCCCTGCTGGCCTTCGCCCATGAGATCGAGACCATCGAGCTGACGGTCAAGCGCGACATGGAAACCGCCGGCGGCCTCGTGCGCGTGATGACGGCGCACGCGGCCAAGGGCCTGGAAGCGCCCATCGTCTTCCTTCCCGACACGTGCAGCGTCCCGCCGCCCGGCCATGCGCCGGTGGTCTACAGGCTGGAGTCCGTCTCAGGTCCGACGCTCGTCTGGTCCGCGCGCAAGAACGACGGCGGCGCGCGTGTCGAGGCCGCGCGCAATGCGGCGCTCGTGGCAATGGATCGCGAATATCGTCGGCTTCTGTACGTGGCGATGACCCGCGCCGAGGAGCGCCTCTATGTGGCTGGCCATTGCGGCGTCAGTGGTCCGGCGCCGGGTTGCTGGCACAATCTCGTTTTCTCGGGATTGCATGGTCGATACGAAGAGATCGAGGCCGAGGACTGGCCGGGCGAAAAGATATTGCGCATGGGCGCGCCCCTGCACGGGGGCGCGGCCGCCCCGCCGAAATCCGCAACCGGCGCTTGCGACGCGCCGGCCTGGCTGACGCGACCTGCGCCGCCCGAGCCTGCGCCGGCGCCGCCGCTGCGGCCGTCCAGCGCGCTCGCCGGGGCGGATGGGTTCGAACCGGAGCGCGCGGGCGCAGGCGGTGGAGACAAGGCGATCCTGCGCGGCGCGATCGTCCATACATTGCTGCAATTCCTGCCGGGCGTAGAGCCGGCGATCCGCAGCGCGCTCGCCTCCCGATACGCGCGCGCGCGCGCCGAAGGCCTTTCGGTCGCCGAGGCGGATTCGCTCGCCGCGGAAGCCCTGTCGGTGCTCGATGCAACCGATTGCGCGCCGCTGTTCGGCGAGCGCTCGCGCGCCGAGGTCGGGATTGCCGCGCGCGTCGAACGCAAGGGCAGGAGCCCCGTCGAGATTGTCGGTCGTCTCGACCGCCTCGCGGAGGCGGGCGACGAAATCTGGATCGCCGATTTCAAGACGGGCGCGCCGCAGGCGGCGCTGCCGGACGCGTATGTCGGCCAACTCGCGCTCTATCGCGCCGCCACGCAGATGCTATATCCGGGCCGCAGGGTGCGCGCCTTCATCCTGTGGACGTCTAACGCGCGCCTCCACGAGGCGGAATCCGCAGAACTCGACGCGGCGCTTGCGCGCGTCTGAGCGCAGGCTAGATCGTCACCTGCGCGCCGAGTTCCACCACGCGATCGGAGGGGATGGCGAAGAAGTCCGTCGCGGTGGCCGCCTGCTTAGACAGGCTGATGAACAACTTGTCTTGCCACAGCGGCATCCCCGACGAGGGGCTTGGCTTGAGTGAGCGCCGGCCCAGAAAGAAAGACGTCGTCATGATGTCGAACTTGTAGCCGGACTTGCGCATCGCCGCGAGGGCCGAGGGTATGCGCGGGCTTTCCATGAACCCGAAATGCAAGGTCACCGAGAGGAAGTCGTCGGAGAGTTTCTGCGTCTCGAACCGGCGCGCCGGATCGACCCGCGGTATGTCTTCCGTGACCACGCTCATCAGCACCACCCGCTCGTGCAGGACCTTGTTGTGCTTGAGATTGTGCATGAGGGCGGGCGGCGCGACCTCGGGCGAACCGGTCAGGAACACGGCGGTCCCCGGCACGCGGGTCGGCTTCGATTTCACGAACATGCGCAGGAGGTCGGCCATCGGAATCGAATCGCGTCGACTCTTGGCGGCGAGCTGCGCCGTGCCGCGCGTCCATGTCCACATCACGATCATTGCCGAGGCGCCGAGCAGGATCGGCACCCAGCCGCCGTCGAAAACCTTCACGAGATTGGCGGCCAGGAACGCCAGGTCGACGGCGAGGAACACGCCGACGAAGATGACGGACGCCCAGAGCGGTTTGTTCCAGAGTTTCCACACCACCATGAACGATAGCGCTGTCGTCACGACCATCGTGCCCGTCACGGCGATGCCGTAGGCGTTGGCCAGCGCGTCCGAATTCTTGAACATCATGACCAGGATCAGCACGCCGATCAGCAGCAGCCGGTTGACGCGCGGGATGAAGATCTGGCCTTCAGTCGTCTCGGACGTGTGATGGATTTCCAGACGCGGCAGCAGGCCGAGCTGGATCGCCTGCCGCACGATCGAATAGGCGCCCGTGATGACCGCCTGGCTGGCGATGATCGTGGCAAGGGTGGCCAGCCCGATCAGCGGGATCAGCGCCCAGTCTGGAGCGAGCTGGAAGAACGGATTGAAATCTTCCCGCATCACCATGTCAGGATGGGCCAGCACGAGGGCGCCCTGCCCGAGATAGCAGAGGATCAGTGACGGCAGCACGAATACGACCCAGGCGATCTGGATCGGCTTGCGGCCAAAATGGCCCATGTCGGCATAGAGCGCTTCCGCGCCGGTGACGGCCAGAAATACCAGGCCTAGAGTCGTGAAGCTTTGCGCGCCGTGCGAGAACAGGAAGACGATTCCCGGCGCGGGATTGAGCGCCTGGAAGATCCGCGGCTCGTCGAAGATGTGCGACATGCCCATGACGGCGATGACGCAGAAAAAGACGACCATGATCGGGCCGAAGAAAGCGGCGACCTTCGCTGTGCCGCGGCTCTGCACGACGAATAGCGTGACGAGGATGACGATGGTGATCGGCAGGATATAGGGCGACAGGTCGATGTATTGCTTGACCGCAGGCAGCTTCAGGCCTTCCACCGCCGACAGCACAGAGATCGCCGGCGTGATGATCGCGTCGCCGGAGAACAGCGCCGCGCCGGCGACGCCCAGCAGGAAGATCGGCAGAGTACGGCGGCCGACCGCGTGCTGCGCCAGCGCCATCAGCGAAAGCGTGCCGCCCTCGCCCTTGTTGTCGGCGCGCATGATGAACATCACGTACTTGACGGTGACGATGAAGATCAGCGCCCAGATCAGCAGTGAAACGATGCCAATGATGTCGGACGCCTGCGCGCCCGTCTGACGCACATGTTCGAGCGAGGCCTTCAGCGCGTAGAGCGGGCTGGTGCCGATATCGCCATAGACGACGCCGACCGAACCCAGCGCCATCGCCCAGAAGCCCTGGCCGTGTCCGCCATGCCCCGCCTCGGCGGTTGCGGCGGGCGCGGAATTGGGCGGGGAATCGGACATGGTGTCGCCTTGTGTCACGCCGGAGACCGGCGCGGCCATATACGCCCTTTGCCCCGCCCTGAGAAGCCGGTCCGGGGGTCGGGCGCCCAATGTTGCGCATAATGCATGGTCCCGGCAAAAGGGCCGGGCATGAAGCGATTTTCCGCCTCCCTGCCGATCGACGAGGCCCTGCCCGGCCTGCTCGCGGCCTTGCGCGCCGGACCGAGCGCCGTGCTGGTCGCCCCGCCCGGCGCCGGCAAGACCACGCGTGTCCCGCTGGCGCTTCTGGACGAGGCATGGCTGGAAGGCCGCCGCATCGTCCTGCTTGAACCGCGCCGGCTCGCCGCGCGCGCCGCGGCCGCCCGCATGGCGCAAACGCTCGGCGAGCAGGTCGGCGAGACGGTCGGCCTCGTCGTCCGCATGGAGCGCAAGGTCACCGCGCGCACCCGCATCCTCGTCGTCACCGAGGGCGTGTTCACGCGCATGATTTCCGACGATCCGATGCTGGAGGGCGTCGGCGCGATCCTGTTCGACGAGTTCCACGAACGCTCGCTCGACGCCGATCTCGGCCTGGCGCTGGCGCTCGATGCGCAGGCCGGCCTGCGCGAGGATCTCCGCCTTCTCGCCATGTCGGCGACGCTCGACGGCGCGCGCGTCGGCAAGCTCATGAACGACGCGCCGGTCGTCGAAAGCCAGGGACGCGCCTTTCCCGTCGAGACTCTCTATCTCGGTCGCGATCCCAACGAACGCATGGAGGCGGCCGTCGAACGGGCGATCCTGCGCGCGCTCGACCGGGAAAAGGGCTCGATCCTCGTCTTCCTGCCCGGTCAGGGGGAGATCGAACGCGTCGCACGCGCGCTCTCGGAAAAAACCCGCGATCCGTCGATCCTCGTGGCGCCGCTCTACGGCGCGCTCGATCGTCGCGAGCAGGACCGCGCCGTGCTCCCGTCGAAAGCCGGCGAACGCAAGATCGTGCTCGCGACCTCGGTGGCCGAAACCTCGCTCACCATCGAGGGCGTCCGCGTCGTCATCGACAGCGGCCTCGCGCGCGTCCCCGTCTTCGAACCCGACATTGGCCTGACGCGGCTGGAAACCGTTCGCGCATCGCGCGCCTCGGTCGACCAGCGGCGCGGCCGCGCCGGACGAACGGAGCCGGGCGTCTGCTATCGCCTTTGGGAGGAGGCTGCGACGGGCGCCCTGCCGGCATTCAGCGCGCCGGAAATACTCAGCGCCGATCTGGCCGGGCTCGTGCTCGACCTGGCTGCGTGGGGCGTCCGCGGACGCACGGCGCTCGCCTTCCTCGACCCGCCGCCCTCGCCCGCGTGGAACGAGGCGGTCAAGCTGCTGCAGGCCCTGGGCGCGCTGGATGAAGACGGCGCGATCACGGAGGAAGGCAAGGCGATCCGCAACCTGCCTTTGCCGCCACGGCTGGCGCGCATGGTGCTCGACGCGGGTCGCTACGGCGCGGGCGCGACAGCCGCGGAGCTTGCCGTGCTCGTGTCAGAGCGCGGTCTGGGCGGAAACGCCGTCGATCTCGCCGACCGGCTCGATCGCTTTCGCCGGGAACGTTCGCACCGCGCGGACGCGGCGCGCAATATGGCGCGGGGCTGGGCGCGACAGGCGGCCGCCCTCGCGGAGCCTCGCGACCTTTCTTGCGGCGCGCTTCTCGCGCTGGCCTATCCCGAACGTGTGGCGCAATCGCGCGGTCGCAACGGCGAGTTCCTGATGGCCAACGGCCGCGCGGCGTCGGTCGAACCGCACGACCGGCTGGCCGCGACGGATTATGTCGCCGTCGCGGAAGCGACCGGCCGCGCCGCGCAGGCGAGAATTCTGGCTGCGGCCGCCATCGACATCGCCGAAATCGAAATGCTGTTCGCCGACAGGATCGAACGCCGCAACGACGTGTCGTTCGACCGCGCCCGCGCCGCGCTGCAGGCGCGCGAGACGCGCAGGCTGGGCGCCATCACGCTTTCGGCGCGCAACCTGCCGATCGAACCTGACGAGATAGCTGCCAGAAAACTGTCGGAGGGCGTCGCCGCGCTCGGCGTCGACCGCCTGGCGTGGACGCCGCGCCTGAAGCAGTTGCGTGCGCGCATGGCCTTCCTGCGGCGCGCCGAAGGCGACGAATGGCCCGACGTGAGCGACGCTGCGCTGGCCGATGGCGCAACGCAATGGCTCGCGCCGTTCGTGGCGGGCGCGCGGTCGCTCGCCGAGATCGGCGATGAGAAATTGTCGGCGGCGCTCGACGCGTTGCTGCCATGGGACATGCGCCGGCGTCTCGACGCCGAGGCGCCGACGCATTTTCCGACCCCGGCCGGATCGCAGATCGCCATCGACTACGAATCCGGCGACGAGCCGGCGATCCATGTGCGCGTTCAGGAACTCTACGGGCTGAAGTCGCATCCGACGCTGGCGGGCGGCCGGGTGAAGCCGGTGCTGCATCTGCTTTCCCCGGCGCACCGGCCGATCCAGACGACCGGAGATCTCGCGCGTTTCTGGGCGGGCGCATGGTCCGATGTGAAGAAGGACATGAAGGGCCGCTATCCCCGGCATGTCTGGCCCGACGATCCGGCGAACGCCGCGCCGACGACGCGCGCCAAGCCGCGCGGAACGTGAAGCCTCAGGCCGCAGCGGTTGCTGTGCTCTCGGATCGGCCGAGGGTCTTTTCGATTTCGGCAATCGGAACGGGACGACCCAGAAGATAGCCTTGTCCGCAGGTCACGCCGGCTGCGCGAACGGCTTCGAGATGTTCCGCCGTCTCGATGCCTTCCGCGATCGTTCGCAGTCCGAGGCTCTCTGCGAGCATCGTCGTGGCGGCGATGATCTTCGCGCTTGCGATGCTTTCGTGCGCGTCGATGACGAAGCTCCGGTCGATCTTGATCGTGTCGAAGGCGTAATTCTTGAGGTAGCCGAGCGACGAATACCCCGTCCCGAAATCGTCCAGCGCGACATGCACGCCCAGAGCGCGCAGGTCGTCCAGTATTTTCATGTTGTGCGCGGTATTCTGCAGCAGGATGGTCTCTGTGACCTCCATTTCCAGCGCATTCGGGCAAATGCCGTAGCGCATCAGCACCGCTTCCACCATTCCCACGAACCCGTCCTGGGCGAGTTGCAGCGGCGAAACGTTGACGCAGACACGCAGGCCCGGCTGCAATTTCGTCAGGTCCCGGCAGGCGCGGTCGAGCACATAGGCGCCGAGTTCGCTGATCAAGCCGATGTCCTCGGCAAGGGGTATGAAAAGATCGGGACCGACGGCGCCGCGCGTTGGATGAGGCCAGCGCGCCAGCGCCTCGATCGCGACGGTCGTGCTGTCGCCGAGTCTTACGATCGGCTGGTAGTGGACCGCCAGTTGTCCGTTCGTGACGGCGTTGCGAAGTTCCTCTGCGAGCGTCGATCTTTCCAGATATTCCGCCTCGAGCGAGGGTTCGAAAACAACATGGCAATTCCCGCCGCGCCTTTTCGCGGCGTACAGGGCGAGGTCGGCGCGGCGCAGGATCCGCTCGATATCGAGCTCGGGCGAAACGAGAATCTTGACGCCCGCAGACATATGCACGGCAATGCGATTGTGATCGCAGACCACCGGCCTGCTGGCCGCCTCGCGGATTTCCTCGGCCTTTGCGTTCAGCTCGTGTAGAGATGGCGCGCGGCAGACCAGAGCGAATTCATCGCCACCGAGCCGCGCCGGCAACCCTTCCGGGCAGATTTCGCTGAGCCCGTTGGCGATCGCCTGTATCACCTTGTCGCCCGCCACATGGCCGAATGTGTCGTTGATGTCCTTGAACGCATCCACGTCGAGAAGAACCAGCGCGATCTGCGCGTCGCCGCCCCGCGCGTCGGCGAGCAGCCGCTGCAGATGCTCGAGGAAGTACGATCTGTTGGCGATCGCGCAGAGCGAATCCTGTTCTGCGAGCGCCTGCGTGCGGGCGCGGCTTAACTCCAGCGCATCGTAGCGGTTGCGCACGATGCGCACCGCCACAAATCCCACGGCCAGGTAGCCCGCCAGCAGAAGGCCGATGAGCGCCGTCCGCTTGCGCCATTCGTGCAGGACCACGTCCGCGCTTGCGGATGCGGTAACGACAAGAGGGTACTGCGGCAGCGGTCTGGTGGAGACGTAACGCTCCTGGCCGTCGAAGGCCACATCGACGCGATACCTGCCGCCGCCCGCCTGCACCGCGGCATACCACGGCGAAGACTGGTCGATCTTCGCGCCGGTCATGTCGCGGCCTTCCAGGTCGCGGATCAGCGTGATCCCGTCCTTCCTGAAGACGCCGTAGGATTGTCCGAGCGTGCTCGACAGCGGGTTGTGGGTCCAAAGCAGCATTCGTGGTCGAACGCCGGCAATGACGGCGCCGAGGAATACGCCCTTCTCGGTCGTGATGCGTCTTGAAAACAGGATCGTCCACGCGCCGGGGCGAATTTCATTGTCGGGTTTGCATATCAGCAGTTTGTCGCTGCTCGAATCGCGGATCGACCTGAAGGCCGACAGTTCCCCGATATTTGCCCCTGCCGCAAATGCGTCCCTCGATGACGCGATGACATTGCCTCCGTCATCGACCACTGCGACAAAGTCCGCGAGAGGCAGCGCGATGACGTCGCCGTCCAGATGGCGTCCGAAATCGCCTCCGCTCGCAGAGGCGGCAAAGGTTTGCCGGGATTCGCGCGCGAGCCAGTGGTCGACGATTTCCTGAAGCGTCAGGTCGACGCCCACCACGCCATTGTTGACCTGCTCGGCAATGATCGACGCGTAATTGTCGATCGTATTCGTGGCAAGTTCGATTGTGTCGCGGCGCTCGTTGAAGCGCGCGAATGTCACGCCCGCGATCGCCAGGATCGCGATGGTTATGGCCGCCCAGGTGATCTGCGTCTTGCCTCGCGGCGTCCGCATGGTCCGGTTCCCCCAGCCCGAGCTTTGCTTTTTGGCCATTAATATCTTCTGAAATAAGGAGAATTATTCGATGATATTCAGAGCGAGCGGGCGAAAATGTCGCAGCGCAGGCCAATGCCCGAGGTTCCGAAGGTTCAGAAATCCTTCAGGCGCCGCCATTATCCTGTCTCGCGCGTCGCGCTATATCGGCGCGGACCAATTCCGCACGCTTGTTTTGCCACCGAAGACGACAGGACTTTCCATGTATCCGACCCCGGCGCCGTTCCTGAAGACCAACACCTACGAATACGAATCTGCGCCGATGGTGAAGGCGACCGGCTTCCGCGAATACGACGCGCGCTGGCTGTTCGAGAAGGAAATCAATCTGATGGGCGTGCAGGCGCTGGGCCTCGGCCTCGGCACGCTGCTGCACGAGATGGGCGTCGAGCCGAAGCTGGCGACGGGTCACGACTTCCGTTCCTATTCGGCCTCGATCAAGTATGCGCTGGTCACCGGCCTCATGGCGGCCGGCGTCAAGGTGCACGATATCGGCCTGGCGCTGTCGCCGATGGCCTATTTCGCGCAATTCGCGCTGGATTGCCCAGCCGTGGCAATGGTCACCGCCTCGCACAACGACAACGGCTGGACGGGCGTGAAGATGGGCGCACAACGCCCCGTCACCTTCGGCCCCGACGAAATGGGCCGGTTGCGCGACATCGTGCTCGGCGGCCGGTTCCGCTATGCGGACGGCGGCTCCTATCGCTTTGTCGAGAATTTTCCGGAAGTTTATCTGAAGGACCTGACCGACCGTCCGAAGATCAAGCGCAAGCTGAAGGTCGTCGCGGCCTGCGGCAACGGCACGGCCGGCGCCTTCGCGCCGAAGATGCTGGAACGGCTCGGCGTCGAGGTGATCCCGATGGACACCGATCTCGACTGGAACTTCCCGCACTACAATCCCAATCCGGAAGACCTGGAAATGCTGCACGCCATGGCGGCGAAGGTGAAGGCGACCGGCGCGGACGTCGGTCTCGGCTTCGACGGCGACGGCGACCGTTGCGGCGTTGTCGACAATCACGGCGAGGAAATCTTCGCCGACAAGATCGGCGTGATGCTGGCGCGCGACCTGTCGAAACTCTACCCGAATTCAACCTTCGTGGTCGACGTCAAGTCGACCGGCCTGTTCGCGACCGACCCTGCGCTGAAGGCGACCGGCGCGAGGGCCGATTACTGGAAGACCGGCCATTCCTATATCAAACGTCGCGTCACCGACCTGAAGGCGCTGGCGGGCTTCGAGAAGTCCGGGCACTTCTTCTTCAATTCGCCCGTCGGCCGCGGCTATGACGACGGTCTCGTGACCGCGATCCATGTCCTCGACATGCTCGACCGCAACCCGACCAAGTCGATGAGCGATCTCTACAACGACCTGCCCAAGACCTGGGGTTCGCCGACCATGTCGCCGCATTGCGACGACGAGAAGAAGTACGGCGTGGTGGATCGCGTGAAAGCGCGCTTCGAGGATATGCAGGCGAAGGGCGAAAAAGTGATCGGCCAGAAGATCCGCGATCTCGTCACCGTCAACGGCGTGCGCGTGACGGTCGAGGACGGCACCTGGGGTCTGGTGCGCGCGTCGTCGAACAAGCCTGAACTGGTGGTCGTGGTCGAGAGCCCGGCGTCGGAACAGGCGATGCGGGACATGTTCAAGGCAGTGGACGGCGTACTGCGCGAGAATCCCGAAGTGGGCGCCTACAACCAGACCATCTGAGATTGGGGCGTCAGGCAGCCGGCGGTCGGTCGAATGTCAGGCGCCATTGAAGGATGAAGAAGTCAGACGGCGGCCTCCGGGCCGCCGTTTCGTTCTGCACGGCTCGATGTCGGAAAGTCCGCCGAAAGATCGGAACGACGGTCGGCCGCCTTATGTGTTCGACGGATCGTTCGACGCGCAGAGCGTGACCGTCGTCGCGACGGCGCTCGAGGCGCCAGGCGGCGTGAAGCTCTGCGCGGTCAAATTGTGGCCATCGATCGGCAGGCCGGTGCGCGACCAGAAGCCCTGGGTCCAGCCGGAGGTGACCGTCGTCAGGTTCGACCAGTTGAAGGCCTTGAAGCTGAAGCCCGGCGAATAGGTATAGACAACGTCGGCCAGGATCAGGAAGCCGGTCGGCGATGTCGACGTCGTATATTGCGAGGGCAGGTAGTTCTGGTAGTTGGCCTGCGTCGTCTGGTAGTTGCCGACCTGCAGTGGCTTGTCCGTCGTGCTGTTCGTGACGCCGGGGAAGGCCGTCTTGGACGTGAAGGCCGCGTTGGCGCCGTTGCAGGGCCGCGCGACGCCGCTGTTGTAGCCGACCGACCATTTGGTGACAGCCCAGGTTTGCGGCGATGCGCTGGTGTCCTTGACGATGTCGATGCGCGAAAGCGTCATCTTCAAGGTCGACAGCGAATAGGGCGCCATGATCAGCGCCGCAGCGTCCAGGATGTTGACCATGTCCGTGTTGGACAGGCAGGGATTGCCCGATGTGGTCGGGGTGCAGCCGGCGGTGCCGACCGCCTGGCGCGACGCCACGTCGGCAAGCGAGCGTGCGACCAGCGCCACCTTGCGCGACGACATGTAGGCCTGCGTGGTGATGACGGTCGAGAGGTACAGGCCGATCATGACCGGTGCGATCAGGGCGAATTCGACCGCTGCGACGCCCCGCTCGTCCTTCATGCGCAGGCGCGTCGCAGCTTTCCTGGCGGCGGCGCGGATCGAAGCGGGGGTGAGGCCGGCGCGCATAGCGATCGTCATTCCGTCTTGAAGACCGCGGTCGCGACCATGTTGCGCGTCCTGCTGCCGCCGGTGCCCCAGCTGTTCATCCAGCCGGTAAAATAGAGCGGATAGACGTAGCCGACCCGCATGACGATCACATCGCCGGAATTGCCCATGGAGAAGGAATTGCCGCCGGCGAACAAGGTCTGGCCGGCTGCCGGATTGGTCGTGAAGTCGGCCGCGCTACGCACGTCGAAGTACATCTTGCTGGTGTTGTTGCAGTCGAACGTGCCGAGGATGCCGGTGATGCTCGAGTTGCAGAAGTTCGTGCGAAACGTCGCCGAACTCCACGACGCGCCCTGCGCCTGCCCGGTCAGCATGTAGCGCGAGATCGCATAGGTCGCAGCTTCCAGGTTGCCCTGGTTGAAGGCGAGGAACGCGGATTCGAATATGGCGCAGAACAGCAGGAAGAACGGCAGCCCGATCATCGCGAATTCCACGGCGGTGGCGGCCCTGGCGTCGGCGACGAAGGTACGGCTGCGCGCAATCATGGCGCGCATCCTGGCGGCGGCGGTCTCGAACGGCGCACGAAGCGGCATCTGCAATTCTGGCCTGTTCTCCGCGGGGCGTATCCCCGCACATCGTAGAGAGATGGAAATTATTTAAAGGTCAGTTGCTTCGATCCCGAAATCCTCCGCAAACCGCTCACTTGCCGCCGGTCAGCGCCGCGCCGTTGCGCGTCTTAACATTGGCGATGCCGTCGTTCATGAACTTCGGATCGTCGCCGAGCGCGATCGTCGGCGCGCAGCGCGGATTGCAGGAATAGGATTCCTGTGCGGTGCCGCGCAGGACGACAACGGATTGCTCGCTCGCCGTCACCTTGATGAGGCTTTCGTCGATGGGATTGCCGGCGGCGTCGAGCGAGATGAGGTTCGTCGAACCGAAGCTGCGGCCAGTCACGATCATTGACGTGTTGCCCTTCAGCATGGTCACGTCCGCGACCAGCGGGTTGCCGATAATCATCGTCTGCACGCCCGGCGGCACCTTGACGATCTTGGCGCGGTCGAGCGCGACGAGGATCGCCTTGCCATCCGCAAATGCTCCGGTCGAGGAAACCGCGACGGCGAGCAAAGCGGCAGAAAGCGATCGGACCGCCACAAACGCCTTTATCGACATGGAACTCACTCCGCAGACACTTCGCCGCAATTCATCATGGAAAGGTGAATGAACCCTGAAACGCACAATTCGAATTGACGTGAACCTGCTATGGAAACAGGAGATCGCAGTTCGGAGCACCGGATTCACGCAGCGTTAACTGCGACCCGTCGATTCCGGCTTGCGTCGAACTGGCGCGCCGGAATTAAGACTATCGCAACGCGTGCCGCCTATAACGGAGCCAATCCGCCGACGAGCCAATGGTCGACGGATGAAATGCTGGAGCCATCTATGAAGTCTTTTGCCCGTTTTCTGAAGGACGAGTCCGGCGCCACGTCGATCGAGTACTCGCTCATCGCCGCTCTCATCGGCGTCGTCATCATCACGGCCGTCACCAAGCTCGGCACGAGCCTGTCGACGAAGTTCAACACCATCGCCAACGCGGTGACCTAGTTTCTGTCCGATCCGGACGAACAGAACGGCCCCGGTCTACGGGGCCGTTTTCTTTTGAGCAGCCCCCCGACGGTAACTATCGATCAAGCCTTCTTAACTATTCTGACCGCCACACATTCGCGAATCGCCCAAGGAAGATGCGCATGATGGATTTCGCGGTTCTCGCCCTGTTTCCAGGGCTCATGGTTTTCGCCGCCGTTTCCGACATGCTTACGATGACCATTCCCAACCGGGTTTCGGTCGTCCTTGTCCTCGGATTTTTCCTCATGGCCATCCTGGCGGGCCTTCCGCTGGCGGCGATCGGTTGGCACGCGCTGGCCGGCGTGATGGTGCTGGCGATCGCCTTCGTGCTTTTCAATCTGGGCTGGATCGGCGGCGGGGACGCCAAGCTGGCGGCCGCGACCTCGCTCTGGCTCGGCTTCGGCGCGCTCCCGCGCTACGGAATCCTTGCGGCGATCTGCGGTGGCGTGCTTACGCTGGCCCTTCTTCAATTGCGCCGTCTCGAATTGCCTAAGGTCTTTACAGCGCACGCCTGGAGCGCGCGCCTGCTCGACAGCAAGGTCGGCGTTCCCTATGGCATCGCGTTGGCGATCGCCGGCCTCGTCGTCTATCCCGACAGCGCTATCTGGTTGGCCATCAAGGCAATTTGACTTGGCCAGGCCGGCGCGAAAGCTCGACTTGGACAGATTCGGTTAACCTTAATTTGACGTTTCACTGATCAAATCGGGCCTATCGACAGGCGTTTAAAGCTGTAGGTCCGGTTCTCATGAAGAAAGCGCAAATCGCCGTTCTGGGCGTTGCGATCGCGGCGGGCGTCGCGGCTTACGCGTTGATGCCCGGCCAGGAGCCGCCTCAGGTGCAGGTGGTTAACGCGGTCGCGCCGCCCATCATCGAGAACGACGACGTGCTCGTCGCGGCCAACGCGCTCGACTACGGCACGACGCTGAACGAACAGGCCGTCCGCTGGCAGACCTGGCCCAAGTCAAGCCCGATCGCCGGCGTTATCCGCAAGAGCGCCGTTCCCAACGCCGTGGAAGAACTCAAGGGTTCGATCGTGCGCGGGCACTTCATGGCCGACGAACCAATCCGCCGGGAACGCCTGGTCAAGGGTCCGACCGCGGGGTTGATGTCGACGCTCGTATCTCCCGGTTACCGCGCCGTGGCGATCAACATTGATTCCAGCGGCGCATCGACGGCCGGCGGCTTCGTGCTCCCAAACGATCGCGTCGACATCCTGCGCACTTCGCGCGACGAAGACGCGGTCAAGGCTGGACAGGGCGACGCATTCATCACCGAAACCATTCTGCGCAACGTCAAGGTTCTGGCGATCGGTCCCAATGTCCAGACCGAGAACGGCAAATCCGTGATCGTCGGATCGAACGCGACGCTCGAACTCGACCCTCGGCAGGCCGAATTCATCATCCAGGCGCAGCGCACCGGTCAGCTTTCACTGATCCTGCGCGCCCTCACCGACGCCGCTCCCGACAAGGCCGCGGCAGAGAACGTGTTCGACAACAAGGCCGCCGACGACAAGTCGCTGACCATCATCCGTTATGGCGTCTCTTCGACGGCGAGGGCGAAATGACCAGGCCGGCAGGACGCGCGAAAAACAACTCGAACATCGGCGAAAGAGCGGGCATGAGGGGTTTGGGCGCCAAATTCGCTATAGCCGTGTTTGCAGCGGCGCTGACTTCGGTCGTCCCGGCCGGCGCCCCGGCGCAAGCGCAGAAGGTCGGTGTGGAAAGCGCCGCCTCGGCGATGTTCTCCAAGCGCATCACGCTCGGCGTCGGACGTACGATCATCGTCGACCTGCCGGCGGAAGCCAGCGAAATCGTGGTGGGAGATCCCAAGGTCGCCAATGCAGTCGTGCGCTCCACGCGCAAGCTGTACGTGATGGGTCTCGCCACCGGCCAGACGACCATCCTCGCCGTCGATTCCGCCGGTCGACAGGTCGCCAATCTCGAAATGAACGTCGGCCGCGACCTCGATGAACTCGACAAGCTGCTGCGCGTCGCCCTGCCGCGCACCCGCATCTTCGCCAAGCAGGTCAGCGATTCGATCGTGCTGACGGGCGAAGCGCAATCCGCCGGCGAAGCAGCCACGGCGCTCGACATCGCCAAGGCTTACGTCACCCGAGTGGGCGCATCGGCTGCCTCCGGCCCGGCGACCGACAATGCCGTCGTCAATGCCATCGTCATCCGCGGTCAGGAACAGGTGATGGTGAAGCTGACCATCGCCGAAGTCCAACGTACCGTGCTCAAGCAGCTCGGCGTGTCGACCTCCTCGACCGGCGACACGATCTTCAAGGCCTTCGGAACTACGCTCAACCAGCAAAACGCCTATGGCCTCAACGGGCAGATGAGCAACAGCGGCCTGACCTTTCCGGTCGGCAACCAGCTCACGGCGACCGTCACGGCATTCGAACGTTACGGTGTGTCGAAGATCCTCGCCGAGCCGACAGTGACGGCCGTTTCGGGCGAGTCCGCCAAATTCACGGTCGGCGGCGAATTGCCGGTGCCGGCCAATTCCGCCTGTTCTACAAGTCTCGGCATCACGACCTGCCAGAACACGGTCACTTTCAAGCCCTACGGCATCACGCTCAACATGACGCCCGTCGTTGTCGGCGAGGGCCGTATCCTGCTTCGGCTCGCAACGGAAGTTACCGAAGTCGATACGACGCAGACTGTGACGATCAACTCGATTTCGGTGCCTGGCTTCCGTACGCGCAAGCACGAGACTTCGGTGGAATTGCCGTCCGGCGGTTCGCTCGCCAGCGCCGGCCTCATCACCAACAATTCTCGCCACTCGATCACCGGCCTTCCCGGCCTCCTGAACCTGCCGATTCTCGGCGCGTTGTTTCGATCACGCGACTATCTGCGTCAGGAAACCGAGCTGATGATCGTCGTTACGCCCTATATCGCGCGGTCGGTCGCGCCGGGCGAGGTTACGAGGCCCGACGACGGCTTCGCCGACGCCAGCGATCCGCAGGCCTGGCTGCTCGGCCGCGTCAACAGACTCTACTCCAGCAAATCCAATCCCCAGGCTGTGCAGGACTGGAAGGGCCGCTTCGGCTTCATCCAGGACTGAGCGCAGAAGGAAATGACCGTGATGGCAATTCGTTTGGTACGCGATCCGCGCAGTCGAGACAGGGCGAGAGTCGGTCTTGCGTTCGCCGCCGCGCTCATCGGCGCATCGCTCGCCGGCTGTGGAAACAACCGCATCGTGCAGGATAACGATCGCGGCGCCGACGCTCGGCTGCGTCATCCGATCGCGCTGGTCGAACAGCCCTATTCGACCGATCTCTTTCCGACGGGCGGCGCAACGCTCGACGATCGCACAATCACCCAGATCGCCAGCTTCGCGCAGCGCTACAAGCAGCTCGGCCATGGACCGATCGCCATGATCGTTCCGCAATCCGGCCACAGGCAGCTTGTCGACACGCGCGCGCTCGACCAGATTCGACGGGAACTTGGACGCTCCGGCGCGAACACGCCGGTTGCTGTCAGTCATTATCCGATCGAGAACCCGGCGCTCGCCTCTCCGGTCCGCCTTTCATTCGACGGCATCAAGGCGACTGTCACGCATCGCTGCGGGGACTGGCCGAGGGACCTCGCCTCCGGCTCGTCGACGGCCGGATGGGAGAACAAGAGCTACTGGAACTTCGGCTGCGCCAGCCAGGCCATGCTCGCGGCTCAGGTCGCCGATCCGCGCGATATAGCTGCGCCACAAGGCGAGACCCCGGCTGACGCCGCAATGCGTATGCGCGCCATCAACAACGTTCGCAAGGGCGCCGACCCGACCACCACCTGGACGACCAAGAACTCCAGCATCGGATCCGTTGGAAACTGACGATGAGCGAATTAGAGTCGCCTGAAATACCGTCGACGCCGCATGCCGGACCAGTGCAGATCGCGCATGTGCCGCGCATCTCGATGCAGGCGTTTTGCGAGACGTCGGAACTTGCCTCGCTCATTTCCGAGGCGGCGGACGATCGTCGCATGGACAAGGCGCATGTGAAAGTACACATGGGCGGCGCGCCGGCGGCGATCGAGGCATACCGCACGGCGCCCACGCCGAACCTGATCCTGCTGGAAGCGGGCCACGATCGTGCCAAGTTGCACGCCGACCTCGACGAACTGTCGCAGTTCTGCGATTCGGGAACCAAGGTCATCGTCGTCGGCCGCGCAAACGACATTTCGCTCTATCGAGAACTGATGTCGCGGGGCATAAGCGAATACCTTGTGATGCCGTTCAGCGTCCTCGACTTTGTTCGTCATGTTTCTATGCTCTACAACGGCGATGGCGCCGAGCCGCTCGGCCGTGTTCTGGCTTTCGTCGGCGCTAAGGGCGGAGTAGGTTCGTCCACAATTGCCCACAATGTCGCCTGGTCGATTGCCCGCGAACACCAGATCCAGACCGTCATCGTCGACATGGACCTCGCCTACGGCACGGCAGGCCTCGATTTCAACCAGGATCCACCGCAGGGCATCGCCGACGCCGTCTTTGCGCCGGAACGTCTCGACGCCAACATGATAGATCGCCTGCTGTCAAAGTGCAGCGATCATCTCAGCATGCTGGCGGCCTCCGCGACCCTCGACCGTGTCTACGACTTCGAGGAAAACGCGTTCGATATCGTCTTCGACTTCCTGCGGGAAAGCGTACCATGCATCGTTCTCGACGTGCCGCACGTCTGGACGTCCTGGTCGAAGCGCGTGCTCACAAGCGCCGACGATGTCGTCGTTGTCGCTACCCCGGACCTCGCAAACCTGCGCAACGCCAAGGGTCTGCTCGACGTCTTGCGCGCGGCGCGTCCCAACGACCACAAGCCCAGGCTCGTTCTCAACAATGTCGGCATGCTGAAGCGTCCGGAGATCGAGCTCGGCGATTTCGCTTCCGCGGTCGAAGCGGAGCCGATCGGTGTGATCCCGTTCGACGCGAAGCTGTTCGGTACGGCGACCAACAACGGACAGATGATCGCCGAGGTCGACGCCGCCAGCAAGACAACGGAAATCCTGGCCGACATCGGTCGGATCATTATGGGCCGGGCGGAAGTGAAAAAAACGAAGAAGTCGTTGCCCCTTCTCGATCCGATCATGTCGCGCTTCATCAAGCGCAAGGCGTCTTAGTTGTTAGCGTAGGGCAAGGCCCGGGAGCAGAGTGAATGTTCGGCAAGAGGCCGGCTTTTGGCGGCGGAGCCGCCGCCAGACCCGCAGCATCGGCGCCGGAGTCCCGGCCCGCCGGCGGTTCGTCGCCGTCTGCGCAGAAACCATCCGCGCCGTCCGCGCCGTCCGCGCCGATGCAGCCGGAAGTCCGGCGTTCCGACGAATACTATCTTACGAAGAGCATGATCTTCGGCGCGCTGATCGAAGCCATCGATCTCGCTCAATTGTCGAAGCTCGAGCCAGAGAACGCGCGCGAGGAAATTCGCGACATCGTCAACGAGATCATCTCGAT
This sequence comes from Beijerinckiaceae bacterium, assembly GCA_046349215.1. Lineage (GTDB taxonomy): Bacteria > Pseudomonadota > Alphaproteobacteria > Rhizobiales > Beijerinckiaceae > JAJXWB01. The sequence goes on along the minus strand of JAXMCV010000003.1, from coordinate 297,865 downwards.
CAAGAATGTCGTGATGTCGATCTCGGAGCAGGAAGAACTGCTCGACGACATCTGCAACGACGTCCTCGGCTACGGCCCTCTCGAGCCGCTGTTGGCGCGTGACGACATCGCCGATATCATGGTCAACGGCGCGCTCAAGACCTACATCGAAGTGGCCGGAAAAATTCAGCTGACAAGCATCCGCTTTCGCGACAATGCGCAGCTCATGAACATCTGCCAGCGGATCGTCAGCCAGGTAGGCCGTCGCGTCGACGAAGCCTCGCCAATCTGCGACGCGCGCCTCGCCGACGGTTCCCGTGTCAACGTCATCGCGCCGCCGCTGGCGATCGATGGCCCGGCCCTCACGATTCGCAAATTCCGCAAGGACAAACTGACGCTGGATCAACTCGTCAAGTTCGGCTCGATCTCCGAACCCGGTGGCGAACTGCTCAAGATCATCGGGCGCGTCCGCTGCAACACGCTGATCTCCGGCGGCACAGGCTCTGGCAAGACGACGCTGCTGAATTGCCTCACGAACTATATCGAGACCGACGAACGAGTCATCACTTGCGAAGACGCTGCGGAGCTCCAGCTACAGCAGCCGCATGTGGTGCGGCTAGAAACGCGACCGCCGAATCTGGAAGGCACGGGCGCGGTCACCATGCGCGATCTTGTCAAGAATTGTCTGCGTATGCGACCCGAACGGATCATCGTCGGCGAAGTCCGCGGCCCCGAAGCATTCGACCTGTTGCAGGCGATGAACACGGGCCACGACGGATCGATGGGCACGCTTCACGCCAACTCCCCGCGCGAGGCGCTAAGTCGTCTGGAATCGATGATCACCATGGGTGGCTTTTCGCTGCCGGCGCGCACGATCCGCGAGATGATCGTCTCGTCCGTCGACGTGATCGTGCAGGCGACGCGCCTTCGCGACGGCTCCCGTCGTATCACGCACATCACGGAGGTGATGGGGCTGGAAGGCGACGTCATCATCACCCAGGATTTGCTCGTCTATCATATCGTCGGCGAGGACGCGAACGGGCGCCTGATCGGCCGGCATCGCTCCACAGGGGTCGGCAAGCCGCGTTTCTGGGAGCGCGCGAAATACTACGGGGACGAAGAGCGCCTTGCGGCCGCGCTCGACGCCGCCGACCCGATGGAAAACTGAGGCGCGGAATGGTTCTCGGATGAATTTCCAGGCAATCATCTTCGTGGGTTTGCTGATGCTGGCCGCCGCCGGCGTCTTCTATGTGTTCGTCTATCCGCATCTGTCGGGGCAGGTCGCCGCCGACAAGCGCAAGGCGCAATTCCAGCTCTCGAAAACGAACAAGCGGGCCAACGACCGCGCGATCGATCAGAACAAGCGTCGCCAGCAAATCCTCGAGAGCGTGCGCGACATCGAGGGCTCGAGCAAGAAGAGAAAGAACAGCCTCCAGAACAAGCTTCTGCAGGCCGGCCTGACGATGGACGTCCGCAAATTCCTGATCGTTTCGGCGGTCGTCGGCGTCGGCTCCGCCGGATTCGTCACCGTCATGAGCCTGAATCCGTTGATCGGCCTCGGCGCAGGCGTCGTCTGCGGCCTCGGCATGCCGCGATGGGTGCTCTGGTTTCTCAGCCGTCGCCGTCTCAGCAAATTCCTCGCTGAATTTCCCGTAGCGATCGAAATCATCATCCGCGGCGTCAAGGCCGGCCTGCCACTCGGACAGTGTCTGCAGGTGATCGCGCAGGAGGCAGGCGAACCCGTCCGCACTGAATTCCAGCGCATCGTCGAATCGCAGGCGATCGGTCTGTCGGTCGGCGAGGCGGTCGAGCGCCTGCCGGAGAGCATGCCAGTCGCGGAAGCCAGCTTCTTTTCGATCGTCATCAATCTGCAGCAGAAGTCCGGCGGCAATCTGGCCGAGGCGCTCAGCAATCTGGCGCGTGTATTGCGCGACCGCAAGAAAATGCGCCTGAAGGTCGCTGCGCTGTCCTCCGAAGCCAAGGCGTCGGCCGCGATCATCGCAGCCCTGCCGTTCGCTGTCGCTGGCCTCGTCTACTTCTCGGCGCCTGATTACATCATGCTTCTCTTCACGACGCAGACCGGCCACATGGTGCTCGGCGTATCGGGCGTCTGGATGTCGGTCGGCGTATTCATCATGAAGCGCATGATCAGTTTCGATTACTGAGGGGCGGCAGGCCGGACTCACATGCTCGACCAGCTCTATCTCAAGCTCAGCGATTCCCACACGGTGGTCGCGCTTCTCGTGGCGATCGCCGTGATGGCGACGATCATGACGCTCGCCATGCCGCTGCTCGACAACGACATGATGTCGAAGCGCATGAAAGCGGTGGCGAGCGAACGCGAACGCATCCGCGCCCGTGAGCGCGAGCGGCTGGCGCAGAAGGAAAAGCGCGCTGCGCTGCGCGTGCAGCCCAAGACCTACATGAAGCAGCTCGTCGACAGTTTCAGCCTGGAAAAATGGCTCGGAACCGACGAGGCGAAGGCGCAACTCACGATGGCCGGCTTCCGCGGCCGCCAGGCGGAAGTCGCTTTCATCTTCTTCCGGGCGATCGCGCCGATTGGCTTGTTCCTGTTCACCGCCCTCTACGTGTTCCTGATCATCGACACGGACTGGACGGTGGTCATGAAGCTCGGCGTCTCGATCGGCGGCGCGTATCTCGGAATCAAGGCCCCGGAAATCTTTCTCAAGAACAAGATCAAGAAGCGACAGGCGAATATGCGTCGCGCCTTCCCCGACGCGATGGACTTGATCCTGATCTGCGTCGAATCCGGCATGTCCATCGAGCCTTCGTTCCGCAAGGTAAGCGCGGAGATCGGCGTGCAGTCGCTGGAACTCGCCGAGGAATTCGCGCTGACGACGGCCGAATTGTCCTATTTGCCGGACCGCCGCACGGCTTACGAGAATCTTGCGATCCGCACCGGCGTAGACGGCTTGAAGCAGATTTCGACGGTGTTGATCCAGGCCGAGAAATACGGAACGCCGCTCGGCCAGGCGATGCGCGTCGTCGCGCAGGAAGGTCGCGATCAGCGTCTGCTCGAGGCCGAGAAAAAGGCCGCCGCGCTGCCGCCGAAGCTGACCGTTCCGATGATCGTATTTTTCCTGCCGATCCTGTTCGCGGTCATCATCACGCCGGCGGCGATCCAGATGTCGGAGAAGTTCAGCTAGGGCCGGCTGCAGCGTCTCGGCGAAACCGCCGGACGATGCCGGTCAGCCGTTAGGCGCAGTCGCCTTCGCCGGCTTTGCGGCGCCGTCGATCTTCTTGATGTCGCGCCATGTGTTCGATTGCGAGATCATGCGCCGGATCGATGCGACATTGGCAGAGGCGTCGATGGCCGAAAGGTCGCGCCGAGACACTTCTTCGGCTTCCGCGAACTTGCCCTGCAGGGCCAGAACCAGTGCGAGATTTTGTCGCACGCGCATGTCGGCGCCAGGCTGCGCGACTGCCTCGCGCAACGTCGTCTCGGCGCGGGGCAGATTGCGCGAGAGCGCATAGGACAGGCCGAGATTGGACAGGACGGTCGGGTCGTTCGGGCGGATCTTCAGCGCCGCCGCATAATAATTCTGCGCCTGCTCGTGATCGCCCATCTGGTCGGCGACGGACCCTTGCGCGGAGAGGATCGACCAGTTCGGCCGCTCCGGCGTATGCGCGTTTTCCAGAACCTTGGCGGCTTCCTGCATGCGGCCCGCGTCGGCCAGCGTCTTGCCGTAAAGGCCGAGCACTTCCATGTCGCGCGGATATTTGACGGCCAGTCCCTGCATCACGGCGACAGCCTGCGCGTGCTGCGACAGCAGGCGCAGCGAACGCGCGTAGCTCATCGCGACCTTCTTGTTGTTGCGGTCGGAATCGTAGCGACGACCCATCTCTTCGGAATATTGCCGGAGTTCCGCATCCTGTTTCGGCAGGCTTTCCTGGGTGGGGATCGAACCGGTGACATCTTCGGCGTTCGGGCGATTGCAGCCCGCCAGGGGCAGGCCAGCCAGCGTGGCGGCGGATAGGAGCATGAGAAGACGGAAGGCGGGCCGGCGCGCATTCGATACGGTCACGTGTTTCGATCCGGACTTGGAGGACGAACGCCAAAGCAATAAAGCGTTAACCCTAATCGAGTGTTAACGGGCCTGACCGGAGCAACCCATGTCCATTTCGATCGGCGATCCGACCCGCGGCTCGACACCCATTATCGTTACCCATCGCAAGGCCTGGCAGCAGACGCAGAAGCGCCTATCCCCGGCCGCCCGCGCCTTCGTCGCGGCCTGCGGCTTCGATGCGGGCCCTGGAGCGCATCTTGTGGTCCCGGAGGCCGACGGCGGCGTGGCGGCCGTGTTGTTCGCAGTCGCCGAACCAGGCGCCCGGCGCGATCCCTTCCTGCCGGGCAAGCTCGCAACCCTGCTGCCTACCGGCCGCTACCGGTTCGAGGGCGAGATGGCGGATGCGGACCTCGCAGCGCTCGGCCTGCTGCTGAGCGGCTATAAATTCGGCCGCTACCGCAAGTGGCGGGCGCGCGATATTGTGCTCGAAATGCCACGCGGGCCCGAGCGGGCCCGCATCGAGGCGCAGTCGAGCGCGGTCGCGATGGGCCGCGACCTAATCAACACACCGGCCAATGATCTGGGGCCGTCGGCGCTCGCCGCGGCCGCCGCGGCGCTCGCTCGCAAGCATGGCGCGCGCGTCCAGACGATCCAGGGCGCGGCGCTCGCGAAAGGCTTTCCGCTCGTCCATGCCGTCGGCAAGGGCGCGGCCGAAGGACCGCGCCTCTTAGACATCCGCTGGAACCAGCGCAGCAAGGGCCCGAAGGTCACGCTCGTCGGCAAGGGCGTCTGCTTCGACACCGGCGGCCTCGACATCAAGCCCGACGCCGCCATGCTTCTGATGAAAAAGGACATGGGCGGCGCGGCTACGGCGCTCGCCGCGGCTTCCATGATCATGCAGGAGGGTCTCGACCTGCGTTTGCGCATCATCCTGCCGATTGTCGAGAATTCCGTTTCAGCGACCGCCTTCCGCCCGGGCGATGTATATATGTCGCGAGCCGGCGTCAGCGTCGAGATCGGCAATACCGACGCCGAAGGGCGGCTCATTCTCGCCGATGCGCTGTCGCTGGCGGACGAAGACGAACCGGACCTGCTGTTCGACTTCGCGACGCTGACCGGCGCGGCGCGCGTTGCGCTCGGTCCGGATCTGCCGGCCATGTTCTGCGGCGACGACGCTTTGGCGCAGGAGATTGCTGGCGCCGGCGAGGCTGTCAACGATCCCGTCTGGCGGCTGCCGCTTTGGGCGCCATACGACGGCTTGATCGAGGGCAAGACGGCCGATCTCAACAATGTTTCGGGCGGTTCGTTCGGCGGCGCCATCGTCGCCGCACTATTCCTGCAGCGTTTCGTGAAGAAGTCGCGGGCCGCCTGGGCGCATTTCGACGTCTACAACTGGAGCCAGAGCGCCAAACCGGGCCGTCCGGAGGGCGGCGAGATCCAGGTCGCGCGCCTGGTTTTCGAACTGCTGCGCCATCGCGTCGCTGGCGGCAGGCTTGCCGCGCGTCGCAAGACGTAGATTAATACGGGACCGAAACAATCCGGACCCAGCTTCCTCCATGTCGGTCGCCCTCACGCCGCAACAGGCGCTCGATCTCCTGAACACGGTCGCGCTCGACGTGGTGCGCGACCGGGGACCGAAGGGCCACCCGGACTTCACTTTCCGGCAATTGTCAGTGCTGATGACGATCTATCTGGAACGACCGCCGCACACGGTGCGCGCACTGGCGGCGCGTCTCGGCGTCACCAAGCCGGTCATTACCCGAGCGCTGGATTCGCTTGGCGCAATCGACCTCGTCACGCGCCGCCGCGACGAAAACGACAGGCGCAACGTCATCGTCATGCGCACGGTCAAGGGCGCGCTGTTCGTCGAACAGCTCGGCGACCTCGTCGTGCAGCGCGCGCAGGAACTGAAATCATGAGCACTTTCGACCGACGCCTGACGCCGGCGCGCCCCGACCTCGCGGCGGCCCATCTCGAAGGCAAGGTTCAGGCGACCCGATTCGCGGCGGGAAGGCGGATGCAAATCGTCGCGCCATTCGCCGATGTGAAATCGGCGCCGTCGCCGGACGCCGGTCTCGACACGCAGGCTTTGTGCGGGGAGATCGTCACGATCTACGAGGACGAGGAAGGTTGGGCCTGGGGCCAGCTCGAACGCGATTCCTACGTTGGCTACCTGCCGGCCATAGCGCTCGCCGCATGCGTGATCGAGACCACGCATCGCGTCTGTGTCGCAGGGACCTTCGTCTATCCCGGCGCGAGCATGAAGCTGCCGGTCGATGCGCGCCTGCCGCTGGGCGCCGAGGTCGCCGTGGTCGACATATCCGGCGATTTCGCGAAACTGGCGCGCGGCGGATTCGTCTTTGCTCGGCATCTCGCGGAGAAAGGCGCAGCCGCGCCCGATTTCGTCGCCGTGGCCGAAAGCGTGATCGGCACGCCATATCTGTGGGGCGGCAAGACGCCTGCAGGCCTCGACTGTTCCGGCCTTGTGCAGCTTTCGCTCTTGATGGCGGGCAAGTCGTCGCCGCGCGACACCGACATGCAGGCGCGCGGTCTGGGCAATGCGCCGTCGTCGGGCGACGACCTGCCGGCATTGCGGCGAGGCGACCTCATCTTCTGGAAAGGCCACGTTGGAATTATGCGCGACGCGGAAACGCTGCTGCACGCCAATGGCTTTCACATGCTGGTCGCAAGCGAACCGCTCGCGGTGGCGCGCGACCGTATCGCGAAGAACTCATTCGGGGCGGTGACGGGTGTAAAGCGGTTGGGTTGACTGCGCGCACGTCATGCCCGGGCTCGACCCGGGCATCTACGCCAGGGAGCGCTGCTCCCTAAGACGTGGAGGGCCGGGACTGGCCCGGCCATGACCATGCGCTTTCACAAAATCTTTTGCATCAGTAAGAGGTCGCGCCAGGCGTCGAACTTCCAGCCGACTTCCGGCATGCGCCCGACCTCGACGAAACCCAGTTCCGTGTGCAGCGCGACCGACGCCTCGTTCGGCAGGCCGATTGCCCCGACCATGACGTGATCGCCACGCGCGCGTCCCGTCTCGATCAGCGGCAGCATCAGCGCACGTCCAAGCCCGCGCCGACGGAAGTGCTTGTGGATGTAAACCGAATGTTCGACCGTGCGCGCATAGCCGTCATAGGCGCGAAACGGACCGAAGGTCGAATAGCCCGCGACGACGCCATCGACGTCGGCGACGAGAATCGGAAAATCCTGCGCGTGCCGGATGGAAAACCATTCGTAGCGGTCTTCCAGCGAGAATGGATGATGCATCCATGTGGCGAGCGTGTTGACGATCGCCTCGTTGAGAATGTCGGCGATCGCCGGAACGTCGCTTTCGGTTGCCGCGCGGACGATCGCGCTCACGCCAGCGCGCTCATGTCAGTTTCGCGCCCTTGCGTTCGGGAATGCAGGTCCAGAGCGCCACGAGGTCGATGGCGTAGATGATGGCGAGAATCGCGATCGCCGCCGAGAAGGAATAGGTCGAGGCGAGGGTCAGCATCACGACCGGTCCGAAGCCGCCGACGCCGCGCCCGAGATTGAACAGGACGTTCTGGGCCGTGGCGCGCGCTTCGGTCGGATAGAGTTCGCTCATCAGCGCGCCGTAGCCGCCGAGCATGCCGTTGACGAAAATGCCCATGATGGCGCCGCCGACCAGAAGCGCGCTCTCGCTCGTCAGTTGCGAATAGGCGAGCACGCTGACGATGGCGCCGAGCATGTAGGCGGTGAATATTGGCTTGCGTCCGAAACGGTCGGCGAGCTGGCCGAACAGCCAGATGCCGAAGGCCATGCCGACGACGGTGACCAGAGTCCATGTCACGGATTTCGTCAGGCCGAACTTGAACTGGTTGGCGAGGTAGTTCGGCATCCAGATCATGATGCCGTAATAGCCGAAGTTCTGGACGGAGCAGAGGATGAACATGCCGAGCGAGATGCGCGTCGTCTCCGCGTCCTTCACCAGCAGGCCGATCGGCAGCGCGCTCTTCGAGGCGCGGATCTTCTCGATATAGCCCTCCGGCTCGCCGACCGTGCGGCGGATGAAGAAGGACACGACCGCAGGGATCAGGCCCAGCAGGAACATGCCGCGCCAGCCGATGACCGGCTTGAGGAACACGGTGGCGAGACCGGCGAGGAGCACGCCGGCCTGCCAACCGAGGCCGACATACGAGGACGCCCGCGCCCGCTGCGAGGCGGGCCACGCCTCCGCCACCAGCGCCATGCCGATGCCGAACTCGCCGCCGAGTCCGAGACCCGCGATGGTGCGGTAGAACAGAAGGTCCCAGTATCCTTGCGCGAAGGCGCAGAGACCGGTGAAGACAGCAAAGATCAGGATAGTCCAGGTCAATACGCGGATTCGACCGAATCGGTCGGAGAGCATGCCGAACAGAATGCCGCCGACGACGGCGCCGACCAGCGTCATGGTGACGAGCGAGCCGCTTTCGGCCGGCGTCAGCTTCAACTCCTTGCCGATGTCGCCCAGCATGAAGCCGAGGATCAGCAGGTCGAAACCGTCCATCGCATAGCCGACCGCAGACGCGAGAAGCGCCTTGCGCGCATAGGAATCGGGCCGTTCGTCGGCGATTGCTGTGGCCAGGCTCATGGGAATCTCTCCGGCAAGACCGATGCGGCCGGCTGCTCCGTCCGTCTGGTCTCTCGGGAGCCGATAATGCGGGCGCGGGATCGCCCGGTCCAGATCAGGCCCTCGCCTTTTCCACTATGGAGAGGGCTGCGGCGAAGGCGCCTTCGATGTCTAGGTCGGTCGTGTCGAGGATATGCGCGTCGGCCGCCGGCTTCAGCGGCGCTGCCGAACGGTGCGAATCGCGTTCGTCGCGCTTGCGTATGTCGGCGAGAATTTCCGGATAGTCGACCGCTTCGCCGCGGCTCTTCAGTTCGAGTGCGCGGCGCTGAGCCCGGGTTTCCGGAGCCGCGGTGACGAATATCTTCACGTCTGCGCCGGGCGCGATCACTGTACCGATGTCGCGTCCGTCGAGCACCGCGCCGCGCGGATGGCGCGTGAAGCGCTGCTGCATTTCCACCAGCGCGGCGCGCACCGGCGGCATGGCGGCCACGATCGACGCGCCTTCGCCCATCTCGCGGCCGCGCAAGCGCTGTTCGTCGAAATCGGTCAGCGCGAGGCCCCGCGCCGCCGCCACCGCGCGTTCCACATCGTCAAGCGGACCTCCCTCGTCCATCAGCGCCAGCGCGGTGGCGCGATAGAGCAGGCCCGTGTCGAGATGCGGCAGGTCGAAATGCTTCGCCAGCCTTCGCGCGATCGTGCCCTTGCCGGAGGCCGCCGGTCCGTCGATGGCGATGATCATGCGAATTGAGCCCCGAGGGAGGCCATCAGCGCCTTGAAGGTCGGGAAGCTGGTGGCGATCATCGTCTCGTCGTCGACGGTCACGTCCTTTTCCGAAGCAAGACCCATGACGAGGAAACTCATGGCGATGCGATGGTCGAGATGGGTGGCGACCAGCCCGCCGCCCGCAGGGGGCGCGCCGGCGCCCCGCACGAGAAGATCGTCGCCGTCGATCTCGCAATCGATTCGATTCGCCTTCAGCCCGTCGGCGACGGCGGCGAGGCGGTCGGATTCCTTCACGCGCAATTCATGCAGGCCGCGCATCCGCGTCTCGCCTGTCGCGAAGGCTGCGGCCACCGCGAGCACGGGATATTCGTCGATCATCGACGGCGCGCGCGCCGCCGGCACGTCGACGCCCTTCAGCGCGCTGGCGCGCACGCGCAGGTCGGCGACGTTTTCGCCGCCTTCGACGCGCCTGTCGAGTTCGACGATGTCGGCGCCCATCTCGATCAGAGTGGTCAACAGACCGATCCGCAACGGGTTCATCATCATGCCTTCGATGACGACCTCCGACCCCGGCGTGATGAGGGCCGCGACGATCGGGAAGGCCGCCGACGAGGGATCGGCAGGCACGATAACCGGGCGGGGAACGAGTTTCGGGCGGCCTTCGAGCGTGATCTTGCGGCCAGCATCGCCGAACGGCTCGCTTTTCACCGTCGCGCCGAAATGCGCGAGCATCTTCTCAGTATGGTCGCGGCTCGCCTCGCTCTCGATCACCACGGTCCGACCCGGCGAATTGAGCCCGGCGAGCAGGACCGCCGATTTGATCTGCGCCGATGCGACCGGCGTGCGATATTCGATCGGCGCCGGCTCGGGCGAGCCTTGAAGCAGGATCGGGCAGCGTCCACCCTCGGCCTGTTCCAGAACGCGCGCGCCCATCAGCGCCAGCGGATCGAGAATCCTTCGCATCGGGCGCTTGCGGAGGGAGGCGTCGCCGTCGAATCGGGCGGTCACGTCGTGGCCGCCGACCACACCCATCATCAGGCGCGAACCGGTGCCGGCATTTCCGAAATCGAGCGTCGCGACCGGGCCGAGTAGCGAGCCCAGGCCAGCGCCCTCGACGCGCCAGCGCCCCTCGCCGAACCTGTCGATCCTAGCCCCCAGCGCCTGGCAAGCCGCGCCCGTGCGCAGCACGTCGTCGCCTTCCAGAAGCCCCTCGATTTCGGTCGTCCCGACGGTCAGCAGGCCGAAGATGAAGGCGCGGTGCGAAATCGACTTGTCGCCGGGAACGCGCAGGCGGCCCTTCAGCGGCCCGGAGCGGCGGGCGGCGAGGCGTTGCGGCGCTGCAGCGTGCGACAAATTATTTCCCTCGGGCAATGTTGCGCCGGCGCCATAGCACGAGGCCTCCCGGCCTGTCATGTAAAGGCGCTGGGCATCGGCCGGCCGGCCGCGCGGCCGGCCGATTTTCCCATTTGACAGGCGCGGCGCGCCTATTTAACCGAAGCGCCGCAGATGGGCGCCGCCGCGCCGACCGCGAGGGGACGAGAAACGTGGTGAAACCGGAACTCGGCAGCAAGAGACAGTGCCTCAGTTGCGGCACGAAATTCTTCGACCTGGGCAGAGACCCGATCCTCTGCCCGAAGTGCGGGACGGTGTTCCAGGTGGCCATGCCGACGCGCGCCGCACAGCGTGCGGCGGCCGCTGCAGCCCAGGATGAAGACAGCGAAACGGACGCCGGACCTGAGATGGTGTCGCTGGAGGATGCGGACGCCGAGGCCGGGGCAGAGAAGGTCGAAACGACCGACGACGACATTGAGATCGAGGACGACGAGGCGGCGGACGATACCTTCCTTGAGGAGGAGGAAGAGGATAACGACGATGTTTCCGACCTGATCGACGGCGATATCGAGGACGACGAGGAAGGTTGAAGCAGAGGCTTGTGGAGCCGGAAGCTTTCCACTATACGGACACCCGCCGCGGCTGCCCAAGGCCGCGGCGCACAATGATGGGGCCATAGCTCAGTTGGGAGAGCGCTTCAATGGCATTGAAGAGGTCGTCGGTTCGATTCCGTCTGGCTCCACCAAATTTCTGAAAGCCTGAAACGGACTTTCGCCAAACCGCCCTGCCGAATTCCTGCGACCCGAGCTATCGCGCCTCAAGCGCGGCGCTAGTACCTCAGCCATGCTCCGGCGGCTGGGCCCCCTCGTTCGGGCGCCCCATGACATTCGCCTCGGCCTTTGCGACACTCTCGCCGGGAAGGAAACCGGGAAACGCATGTCGCAAGAACCTGCGATCGAATTGTCGCCGCCCGTCTCGGACGAGGTGAAGCAGACCACCTGCTACATGTGCGCCTGCCGTTGCGGGATCGACGTCCACGTGAAGGACGGACGCATCCGGTACATCGCCGGCAATCGCAATCATCCGGTCAACAAGGGCGTGCTCTGCGGCAAGGGTTCGTCCGGCATCATGCATCATTATTCGCCGGCGCGCCTGAAGAAGCCGCTGAAGCGGGTCGGCGAGCGCGGCCGCAACGCCTTTGTCGAGATCGAATGGGATGAGGCGCTCGCAATCGCCGTCGAATGGCTCGGAAATATCCGCAAGACCGATCCGAAGAAGCTCGCCTTCTTCACTGGTCGCGACCAGAGCCAGTCGCTGACCGGCTGGTGGGCGATGCAATACGGCACGCCGAATTTCGCCGCACATGGCGGCTTCTGCTCGGTCAACATGGCGGCTGCGGGCATCTATACGATTGGCGGCTCGTTCTGGGAATTCGGCGAGCCGGACTGGGAGCGCGCGAAATACCTTTTGATGTTCGGCGTCGCTGAGGACCACGATTCCAATCCGATCAAGACGGGCATCGGCAAGATGAAGGCGCGCGGCGCGAAATTCGTGTCGGTCAATCCGGTGCGCACCGGCTATTCGGCGGTGGCGGACGAATGGATCGGCGTGAGGCCGGGAACCGACGGCCTGTTCGTCCTCGCTCTCGTTCACGAACTCCTGCATGCGGACAAGATCGATCTCGATTATCTCGTGCGCTACACCAACGCCCCCTGGCTCGTCATCGACGCGCCTGGCGCCGCCGACCACGGCCTGTTTGCGCGCGACGAGGCCGGCGAGCCTCTCGTCTTCGACAAGGGCGTCGACGCTCTGGCTCGCGCGAAACTGCCGGACATTTCGCCGGCGCTGGTCGGCGAGTTCAAGCTGGCCGACGGGCGCAAGGCCGTTCCGTCGTTCCAGCACATCGCACAACGCTACATGGATGCGAGCTACAGCCCGGACGCCGTCGCCGCGCGTTGCGGCCTGTCCGCCGAGACCATCCGCCGCATCGCCGCGGAGATTGCCGAGGTCGCCTTCGAGCAGCAGATCGAGATCGATACGCCATGGACCGACTGGGCCGGGCGCCGCCACGAAAAATTCGTCGGTCGCCCCGTCGCCATGCACGCCATGCGCGGCATATCGGCTCATTCCAACGGCTTCCACACCTGCCGCGCCATCCATCTCCTCCAGGTTCTGCTCGGCGCGGTCGAATGTCCCGGCGGCTTCCGGTTCAAGCCGCCCTTTCCGAAGCCTGTTCCGCCGGGGCCGAAGCCGTCTGGCCGCAATTCCAAACCGATGACGCCGCTCACGGGCATGCCGCTCGGCTTTGTCGCCGCCCCGGAAGACCTCCTGCTCGACGACGACGGGACACCGGTGCGTCTCGACAAGGCCTATTCGTGGGAGGCGCCGCTCGCCGCGCACGGGTTGATGCACATGGCGATCGCCAACGCCTGGAAGGGCGATCCCTACAGGATAGATACGCTGTTCCTGTACATGGCGAACATGAGCTGGAACAGCTCGATGAACACCAAGGGCGTCATGGAAATGCTGACGGACAAGGATCCGTCGACGGGCGAGTACAAGATACCGCGCATCATCTATTCCGACGCTTTCGCCTCCGAGATGGTCGCCTATGCCGACCTCGTGCTGCCAGACACGACCTATCTCGAACGCTGGGACTGCATATCGCTGCTCGACCGTCCGATCTGCGACGCCGACGGCGCTGCCGACGCCATCCGCCAGCCGATCGTCGAACCGGATCGCGACGTGCGGCCGTTCCAGAGCGTACTGCTCGACATTGGCGCGCGGCTCAAACTGCCGGGCATGACGAATGCCGACGGCCCCCCGAAATTTCCCGGCGGCTACGCGGATTACATCGTCAGCCATGAACGCGCGCCGGGCATCGGACCGCTTGCCGGCTGGCGCGGACCCAAGGGCGAGGAGAGCGGACGCGGCGCGCCGAACCCGGCGCAATTGCAATCCTACATCGATAACGACTGCCACTGGCGCCACGAATTTCCCGACGACCAGCGCTTCTACAAATTCGCCAATCAGTCCTATCTGAAATTCGCCTGCCACATGGGCTTCCTGGCGACGAGCGACCAGATTGTGCTGCAGCTCTATTCCGAACCGTTGCAGAAATTCCGTCTCGCAGCGGAAGGGCACGGCAAGGTTCAGCCGCCCGACGACCTGCGCGCGCGCGTGCAGCAGGCGTTCGATCCGCTGCCGATATGGTATGCGCCGTTCGAGGAATCGCTGGTCGATGAAGAAAGCTTCCCGCTGCATGCGATCACGCAGCGCCCGATGATCATGTATCACTCGTGGGGATCGCAGAACGCCTGGCTGCGTCAGATTCTAGGGCGCAATTCTCTCTACATGGCGCGCGAGAAAGCGGACGAGCTCGGCCTGAAGGATGGCGACTGGGCGCGCGTGACGAGCGCCAATGGCTCCATCCGGGCGCGCATCAAGGCCATGGACGGCGTCAATCCCGATACGGTCTGGACATGGAACGCCATCGGCAAGCGCGCGGGCGCATGGAACCTCAGCGCCGACGCGCCCGAATCGCGCGAAGGCTTCCTGCTCAATCACCTGATCGGCGAAACCTTGCCGCACGAGGGCGGCGTTCGAGCCCTGTCGAATTCCGATCCGGTCACGGGACAGGCCGCATGGTTCGACCTGCGCGTGCGCATCGAGAAATGCACGGACGCCACGCAGACTTGCGAACCGCAATTCCCTGCGCTGCCGCTGCCGCCGGGCTTGGACGCGCCGCCGAGCGTCAACGATTACGGCGGCTTCTTCCGCCGCGGGCGAGGCTGAGCGCGACGCGATGACCAGTCTTCCTTCAGCGCCGCCGGCCCGGCGTCTCGGCCTCGTGATCGACCTCGACACCTGCGTCGGCTGTCACGCCTGCGCCACCAATTGCAAGGAATGGAACGCCGGCGGCCATTCGGCGCCGCTGACCGACATCAACGCTTACCAGGCCGAACAGCGTGGCGTCTGGTTCAACCGCGTCTTTACCTATGAGACCGGCGGGCGCGGCGCCGACGCGCGCACGGTTCACTTCCCCAAGAACTGTCTGCATTGCGACAAACCGGATTGCGTCACCGTGTGCCCGACCGGCGCCTCCTACAAGCGCGCCAAGGACGGAATCGTGCTCGTCGATCACGACAAGTGCATCGGCTGCGGCCTCTGCTCGTGGGCTTGTCCATACGGCGCGCGCGAAATGGACGAGGATGTAGGCGTCATGAAAAAATGCACGCTCTGCATCGACCGCATCTACAACGAGAACTTGCCCGAGGCGGACAGGACGCCTGCCTGCGTGTCCACATGCCCGTCGAAGGCGCGGCATTTTGGCGATTTCGCGGACCCCCAATCCAGTGTCTCGAAACTGACGCGCGAACGCGGCGGCGTCGACCTGATGCCTGAGCTGGGCTACGCGCCGGTCAGCAAGTATCTGCCGCCGCGATCCGGCCGCGCCGGCGCGCCGACGCGTCTCGCGCCTTCCGATGAAACCTCGTTCGAAGGCGCGGGCAAATTCCTGCGCTGGGTCGATCGCGTGCTGTCGCGGTAAGCCATGCATCCCGCCCTTTCCGTCATATTCTTCACGACAGCCTCCGGCGCAGGCTATGGGTTGCTGTTCCTGCTGTCCCTGTTGTCCGTCTTCGGCCTGCTGCCGCCCGATCGGCTGTTCGGACTCGTCGCGCTCGGCCTCGGCGCGGCCCTGGTCGTGTTCGGTCTCCTCTCGTCCACGTTCCATCTCGGCCGGCCCGAACGCGCCTGGCGCGCCTTCTCGCAATGGCGCTCGTCATGGCTGTCGCGCGAGGGCGTGGCGGCGGCCACGGCCTTCTTTCCGCTAGCGCTCTTTGCGTTCGGCTGGGTCTGGCTCGGCAGGACGGGCGGCCTTTTCGCGTTGGCCGGCGTCGCGACGGCCATCATGTGCGCGATCACCGTCGCCTGCACGGCGATGATCTACGCGAGCCTGAAGACGATCCGCCAATGGCGCTCGCCGTTGACGCTGCCGGTCTATCTCGCGTTGGCTCTGGCGACCGGCGCGCTCCTGCTGTGCCTCGTTGCGTCGGGCTTCGGCCTTTGGCGGCCGGCGGTCGGCTGGCTTGCGCTTGCGCTGCTGGTCGTCGCATATCCGATGAAGCGCGCGTGGCGGAAGAGCGCTGATCGCGCGCCGGCGCTCAGTACGCTCGCCAGCGCCATCGGAATGCCGAAGGCGCGCGAAGTTCGGATGCTCGAGGCGCCGCACACGGAAGAAAATTTCATCATGCGCGAGATGGGATTCCAGATCGCCCGGAAGCATGCGCTGAAGCTGCGAACGATTTCGGCGGTGTCCCTGTTTCTGTTTCCGGCGCTGGCGCTTCTTCTGGCGCTCGCGCCGCTCGGCCTGCCGGTCCTGCCGCTCATGATCCTGGCGACGATCTCGGCGGCGTTCGGCGTCATCGTCGAACGCTGGCTGTTCTTCGCCGAGGCGACGCACGTCGCTATGTTGTACTACGGTCGTGCGACGTAGCTAGTTCACGAATTCCTTTTCCTGCAGGCGCCGCCAGTCGACCTTGCCCGTGCCGCCGCGCGGCAGCGCCTCGACGAAACTGATCTGTCGGGGTACCTTGTAGGCCGACATGTTCTGGCGGCACCATTCGATGATCTCGCGCGCCAGATCCTCGGTGGGCGCGACGCCCGCTTTCGGCGCGATGATCGCCTTCACGATCTCGCCGCGCCTTTCGTCGGGCGCCGCCACGATGCAGCATTCCTGGATCGCCGGATGCGAGAACATCAGGTTTTCGACCTCCGCCGGCCAGACCTTGTAGCCGCCGGCATTGATCATGCGTTTCAACCGGTCGGCGAAGAAGAAATAGCCGTCTTCGTCGGTGCGGCCGAGATCGCCGGTGCGAAACCATGTGCGCCCGTCGACCTCGGCAAAGGCGGCGCGCGTCGCGTCCTCGTTCTTCCAATAGCCTTGGAACAGGCCCGGCCCGCGCACGAGGATTTCGCCGGTTTCGCCGGGCGGCAGGATCGTCATCGACGATGGATCGACGATGATCGCCTCGACCCCGAACGTCGGAATGCCCAGGCATTGCCGCTTGGCGCGATCCGGCGGATTCTCGTGCGTCTGCGCCATCGTTTCGGTCAGGCCGTAGCCTTCGACAAAATCGACGCCGAACCGCTCCTTCACCTGCGCCGCGACGGCGGCCGGCATCGCCGCGCCGCCGCCCGAGAACATGCGGATCGAAGACAGGTCGCGCCGGGAAGCGTCGGGATCGGCGAGCAGTTCGGCGACCAGCAGCGGCACGCCGTTCCAGTGCGTCACGCGCCGCTGCTCGGCGAGCAGGGCAGCGAGCTTCACGTCCCAGCGCTGCATCAGGACGATTGTCGCGCCGGCCCATATGCAGCGGTTCATGCCGAGTTGCACGCCCGTGACGTGGAACAGCGGCGCGACGGTGAGATGTACGGCTTCCGCGCTCACGCGTTGCCAGAGCGCGCCGGCGATTGCTGTCGCCGTCATGGAGGAATGCGTATGCACGCATCCCTTGGGCGCGCCGGTCGTGCCGGAAGAATACACGAGCGCGGCCATGTCCTGCGTGCCGATCTCGGGAGCCTCGAAATCCCCGGCGGCCGACACGGCTTGCGCCCAGCGCATTGCATTGGACGGCAGTACCTTGCGCGGCGGAGCGCGCAGCAATTCGGGCAAGGTGAAATCCGCCTCAGCCGGCGCGCTGTCGCCGTATCGGATGCTGACGATCTTTCGCAATCCCGCGAGCGGCCCGGCCGCGCGCTCCAGCAATTCCTCGCCCACGAAGGCCAGTTCCGCGCCGGAATTTTCGATGATGTAGGCCAGTTCCGGCGCCATGTTCATCGGATTGACGGGAACGACCACACCGCCGGCCCGCAGGATGGCCTGGAAGGCGAGCATGAACTGCGGACAATTCTGCATGTAGAGAACGATTCGGTCGCCGCGTTCGACGCCCTCGCGCTGCAGGAAGGCCGCAAGCCGCGTGGCGATCCGCTCGGCCTCGCCATAGGAGAGGCCGCGGCCGTAGAAATCGATGAAGCATCGGTCGGGATAGCGCAGGGCCGAGACCGACAGGTTCTTGTCGAAACTCGTCTGCGGGTAGACCAGTTCGCGCGGCAATTCGCGCGGCCAGAAACGAAACGACTTCTTATGCATTGCAAAACCCGGCAGGCGCCTGTCCCTTCGATCATATTCGCCTTTGGCGGCGCTCTCCGCTAGATTGGTTCACAACCAAACCACAAAAACCGACCCGGAAACGACATGTCCCAAGCTGCGCCCGCCTTCAGCCTGACCGACCCCGCCTTCGTGCGCGATCCCTATCCCTTCTATCGGATGCTGCGCGAGGGCGCGCCCGTGTGGAAGTCGCCGCTGGGCGTATGGGTGCTGACCCGCCACGAGGACATTCAGCGCGTGCTCAAGGACAATTCCTTCGTTCACGATTTCGACGGCGAGATATCCGATCCGCGCAACCGCCGCGCGCTCGCCGAGGAGCCGGTGTTCAAGTCGCTCGGCCATTCGATGCTGCTGCGCGACCCGCCCGACCACACGCGCCTGCGCGGCCTGGTCGCGAAAGCCTTTACCGCGCGCCGCGTCGAGGAGATGCGTCCGCAGATCGACAGGATCGTGACGGCGCTTCTCGACGGGATCGTCCCGCGCGGCCGCATGGACGTGATCGAGGATTTTTCGCACAAGCTGCCGGTCATCGTCATCTGCGACATGCTCGGCATTCCCGAAGAAGACCGGGCGCGCTTCCTGGGGCCCGACTATCGCGTGTCGGGCCGCGCGCTCGACCCCAATCCGATGACGCGCGCCGAACTCGATGTCGTCAACACGAACACGCTGCGCAGCCGCGCCTATTTCGAGGATCTGTTCGAGCGCCGCCGCAAGACGCCGGGCGAAGATCTCATCACCGCGCTCCTGCAGGTCCGCGACGACGCCGACGGGCGCCTGAGCGACGAGGAACTGGTGGCGAACATCTCACTCCTGTTCGCCGCCGGCCACGAGACCACGACCAATCTGATCGGCAACGGCCTGCTGGCCCTGCATCGCAATCCCGACCAGTGGAAGCTCTTGACCGACGATCCGTCGCTGGCATCCGGCGCGGTCGAGGAATTGCTGCGCTACGATTCGTCCGTGCAGCTCACCGCGCGCAAGGCTTCCGCCGACACCGAGATCGGCGGCCAGACGATCCGTCGCGGCGAGGACGTGATGTGCCTGCTCGGCGCGGGCAATCGCGACCCGCGCGTCTATGTCGATCCCGAGAATCTCGACATCACGCGCAGGAACGTGCGGCCGCTGTCGTTCGGCGGGGGCATCCACACATGCCTCGGCGCGCAACTCGCCCGGCTCGAGGGCGAGATCGCCTTCCGCGAACTGGCCCGGCGGATTCCCGCCATGCGCCTCGACAACATTGATGCGCCGGACTGGAAGCCGACGATCACGTTGCGCCGCCTCGAACGCCTGCCGGCGAGCTGGCCGGTCTAGCGATCGCGCGGCGCGAGCCTGTCGTTGCGCGCGGCGGCGCCTGCCGAATTTTCCATTTCCAGGCAGGTGATGAGTTCGACGTAGCTCGGCTGGCCGCCGAGCCGCGTCAGCGACGCGCATTGCCCGCGGGCCCGCGAGCCGGCCTTGGACCACGTCTTTTGCAACTGGTCGCGCGCCTGCCTTTCGTCGGTCATGCACTGGCTGAAGGCCGAGACCCCGCTCGCCATGGCCGGGGGCGCGGCGCGGCACGTCTTCTCGAAGTCGAAGCGCGGAATGCTGGCGGCTGCGGCCGGCGTGCAGGCCGCAGCCGCGCAGGCTGCGGCGAAGATCAGGCTTTTCATCTGTCCGCTCCCGGATGCCGGAAGCGGATATAGCGGTGGCGGCGGCCGCGGCGAGCCGTCAGGAATTGTCGCTGTCGCCGCTCGAACCGTCGTCGGACGAGCCGCCGAACATGCCGCCCAGCACGCCGCCGACCACGCCGCCAGCCGCCCCGCCCGCGCCGATCGACGGCGCGCTGCTCGCCGTTGGCAGGAAGCGGCCGATCTCCTCGGCGAGATTGACGATGGGCATGCTCTGCAGCGCCACGTGGCCGGGGCCGGTCAGCGTCGCCAGGAACAGCCCCTCGCCGCCGAACAGGATGTTCTTGAAGCCCTTCACCATCTGGATGTCGAAATCGATCGAGGGATCGAACACGCCGACGTGGCCGGCGTGAACCAGCAGCTTTTCGCCCGGCGCGAGGTCTTTCTCGACGACTTCCCCCGACAGGTCGAGGAAGACGACGCCGGGCCCCGTCACCTTCTGCAGGATGAATCCGTCGCCGCCGAAAAATCCGGCCCCGAATTTCTTCTGCCAGGCGATTTCCAGCGTCACGGATTTCTCCGCGCAGAGGAACGTTTCCTTCCGGCAGATCAGCGATTGCCCGGCGACCAGTTGCACGGGGATGATCGTGCCGGGGAAGCGCGGCGCGAAGGCGACATGGCCGTTCCCGGTCGCCGTGAAATCGGTGATGAACAGCGAGCCGCCGCCGAACGTGCGCTTCAGCCCGGCAAACAGGCCGCCGCCCGTGTGCGTGTCCATCTGGACCTGGTCGTTCATCCAGCACATCGTATTGGTCTGGCTGTAGACGGTCTCGCCGGGCGAAAGGTCGACCGCCACGGTCTGCATGATCGTTCCGTTGATCTGGTAGCGCATCGGGCCCCCGCACGATCGGCGGCCCCGAATCGGCCGCCGCCCGCACTTGAGCGGGAGCATTGACCCGGCGTCAATTGGGTAGATTATGAGTGAACGATCGAGCGCCGGACAAGAGCGCGAACCTGAAGGGGAGACAAGATGACCGACCGTCCCTGGCTTGCCAGCTATCCGCAGGGCGTCCCTGCCGACGTCGACATATCCGCATATCCGTCGCTGGTGGCGCTCGCCGCCGAGAGCTACAGCAAGTATCGCGACCTGCCGGCCTACGAATGCATGGGCAAGTCGATCACCTTCGGCGACATCGACCGCCTGTCGCGCGATCTCGGCGCATGGCTCCAGACGCTCGGCCTGCAGCGCGGCGATCGCATCGCCGTCATGATGCCCAACGTCCTGCAATATCCGATCGTCGTCGGCGCCATCCTGCGGGCCGGCTTCATCGCGGTGAACGTCAATCCGCTCTACACGCCGCGCGAACTCGAGCACCAGCTCAAGGATTCCGGCTCGAAGGCGATCTTCATCCTCGAGAATTTCGCAGCCACTTTGCAGCAGGTGATCGGCAAGACGCAGGTCAAGCACGTCGTGCTGGCCAGCATGGGCGAAATGCTCGGCTTCCCGAAGGGCCTGATCGTCGATTTCGTGGTGCGCCGGAAGATGGTGCCGCCCTATTCGTTGCCCGGCGCCGTGCGCTTCGCCGCCGCGCTGAAGGCCGGCGCCGGAAAGCGGATCGACGAACCGCAACTGACGCATTCCGACGCCGCGGTCCTGCAATATACGGGCGGCACGACCGGCGTCTCGAAGGGCGCGACCCTCACGCATGGCGCGCTGCTGGCCGCCGTGCTCGCCTCCGAGGCCTGGCTGCAGCCGGCGCTGACCGCCAAGCCGATCAGCACCCAGCTGACGGCGATCTGCGCGCTGCCGCTCTATCACGTCTTCGCCTTCGTCTCCTGCTCGCTGCTGGCGCTGCGCGCCGGCGCGCTGTGCGTGCTCATTCCCAATCCGCGCGACATTCCGGGCTTCGTGAAGGAATTGTCGAAGCGCAAGTTCCACCTGCTGCCGGCGGTCAACACGCTGTTCAACGGCCTGCTCAACAATCCGGAATTCGCGAAGCTCGACTTCAAGGAACTCATGGTGTCGAACGGCGGCGGCATGGCCGTGCAGGAGCCGGTCGCCCGCAAGTGGAAGGGCATTACCGGCGTGCCGATCGTCGAGGGCTACGGCCTGTCCGAGACCTGCTCGGGCGTCGTCTGCAATCCCGTGACGATGGATACGTTCAACGGCACGGTCGGCCTGCCGATGCCGGGCGTCGAGATACGCATTCTCGACGACGACGGCAATCCCGTGCCGATCGGCACGGCCGGCGAAGTGGCGATCCGCGGCCCGCAGGTCATGGCGAACTACTGGAACCGGCCGGACGAAACGGCGAAGGCGATGACCGCCGACGGTTTCTTCAAGTCGGGCGACATCGGCATCCTCGATGAGCAGGGTTACCTGCGCATCGTCGACCGCAAGAAGGACATGATCATCGTCTCGGGCTTCAACGTCTATCCGAACGAGGTCGAAGCGGTCGTCGCCGAACATCCGGACGTGCTGGAATGCGCGGCGGTCGGCGTGCCGGACGACAATTCCGGCGAGGCGGTCATGCTGTTCGTCGTTTCGAAGGATCCGAAGCTGACGAAGGACGAACTCGCCGGCTTCTACAAGCAGCAACTCACCGGCTACAAGGCGCCCAAGCGCGTCGAATTCCGCGACACGCTGCCCAAGACCAACGTCGGCAAGATCCTGCGCCGCGAGTTGCGCGACGAAGTGCTGGGCAAGAAGCCGGAAGCCTGAGTGGATGCAGCGGCGGCGGCGAGCTTCGCCGCCGCGTTGACCTGCATCGTGGCGCGCCGGGGCACTCTGGCGCAGTGTTTCGGCGTCTGAGGTCGAAACCGCCATGCCCGGCTTCCCAGCCTTTTCCGAGTTTCGTCCGCTGTCGGCCGACGAAGCGGCCCGTCGCCTCGCCGAGGCCGGACCGAACGAACCGGCGCCGCCGCAGCGGCGCAGCCTCCTCGAGATCGCGCGCACGACTCTCAAGGAGCCGATGTTCGCGATGCTGCTGGCGGCGGCGTTTCTGTATTGGCTGCTCGGCGATGTCGCGGAAGGCATGTTGCTCGTCGGCGGCGCGCTGCTGTCGATCGGCCTGGTCATCGTCCAGGAATCGCGCAACGAGCGCGCGCTTGCCGCCCTTCGTTCGCTTTCGGCGCCTTCGGCGCGCGTGCTGCGCGCCGAAGGCGAGATGCGCATTCCCGCACGCGACATCGCGCCCGGCGATCACATATTGATCGGGGAAGGCGAGCGCATTCCGGCCGACGCGCTCGTCCTGTCCGGCGACGTTCTCTCGATCGATCTCTCCGTCCTGACCGGCGAATCCGCGCCGCTGCTCGCGCCGCCGGCGCGCGCCGGCGACGACCCGGACATGGATCCGGAGCCGGGCGCCGACGCGCCCTTCGTCTTTGCCGGCGCGATGGCGACACGCGGGCAGGCGACGCTGCTTGCCCGCCGCACCGGCGCGGCGACGCGGCTCGGCCGCATCGGTCGCTCCCTGTCGGAAATCGAGCCTGAACAGACGCCGCTGCAGCAAACGATGCACCGCGTCGTGGGATGGCTCGGCGTGGCGGCGCTCGGCTTCTGCGCATTTGTCGCATTCGCCTATTGGTGGTTCCGCGGCGACTGGATCGAAGCGGCTCTGGCCGGCGTGACGCTCGCGATCGCGCTCACGCCTGAAGAATTCCCGATGGTGCTCGTGGTGTTCCTGGCGCTTGGTTCGTGGCGGCTGGCGCGTCACAACGTGCTGGTGCGTCGGTCAGCGGTCGTCGAGACGCTGGGCGCGGTGAGCATGCTCTGCGTCGACAAGACGGGCACGTTGACCGAAAACCGGATGGAAGTCGCCGCGCTTCGCATGGGCGATGCCTGCTGCGACGCGCGCGACCAGGGGATCTGGCCGCCGGCATTGGCGCGCGCCTTGTCTGTCGCCGTGCGCGCCAGCGCCATCCAGGCGTCGGATCCGATGGACCGGGCGTTGCACAGGCTGGCGGCGGCGCGCGGCTCCGAACCCGATGCGTACAGATCGGTGCGGACCTGGCCCCTGCGGCCGGATCGACTTGCCTTCGTCCATGTGTGGCGCGAGAGCGAAGGCGGCTTCGCGGCGGCCAAGGGCGCGCCGGAGGCGATCTTCGCGCTTTGCCGGCTGGATGAAGCGCGCCGGGGGCGCATCCTCCGCGATATCGAGACGTTTGCGCGGGACGGTCTGCGGGTTCTCGCCGTCGCCTCCGCCGCGACCGACGCCGACGCCGAAGTCGATCCCGTCGGCATGCCCTTTGTGTTCGAGGGTCTGGTCGCCTTTCGCGATCCTCTGCGCGGCGACGTGCGTCAGGCGATAGGGCTCTGCGCGCAGGCCGGCGTTCAGGTCGCGATGATCACGGGCGATCATCCGGCGACTGCGCGGGCCATCGCCGCGGAAGCCGGCATCGATACCGCGTCCGGGGCTCTGACAGGCGCGGAGATCGACACGATGACCGCCGACGAGTTGCGCGCGCGCGTCGGCGGCGTGCGTGTCTTTGCGCGGATCAGGCCCGAACAGAAGCTCGCGCTGGTCGACGCGTTCCGTGCGGGCGGCCATGTCGTCGCCATGACCGGAGACGGCGTCAACGATGCGCCGGCGCTGAAGGCCGCACATGTCGGCGTCGCGATGGGGCAGCGGGGCGCCGATGTGGCGCGGGAGGCGGCGGATATTGTTCTGCTCGACGACAGCTTCGCCTCGATCGTCGGCGGCGTGCGGCTCGGACGG
This sequence comes from Beijerinckiaceae bacterium, assembly GCA_046349215.1. Classification (GTDB taxonomy): domain Bacteria; phylum Pseudomonadota; class Alphaproteobacteria; order Rhizobiales; family Beijerinckiaceae; genus JAJXWB01. The sequence continues at coordinate 273,722 of JAXMCV010000003.1, read as the reverse complement.
CGGATCTTCGCCAACCTGCGCAAGGCTCTGGTCTATATATGCGCCATTCACGTGTCGGTCGCGGGGCTCGCCCTGCTGCCGATCCTCATGGGCCTGCCGCCTGTCCTCTATCCCGCGCATGTGATGCTGCTGGAACTCGTGATCGACCCGGTCTGCGCGCTGGTGTTCGAGAGCGAGCCGAGCGAAAGCCACGCGATGACGCGTCCGCCGCGCCCGGCGACGGAATCCCTGTTCGGCCCGCGCCACCTGTTGCAGGGCCTGCTGGAAGGTCTCGTCCTGCTGGCCTGCGTCTTCGGCGTCTATCTGGCGGCCCTGTACGCGAAGCTGCCGGCGGACGACGCGCGCGCGCTCGCTTTCGTGTGCCTCACCGCCGGCAACCTTGCGCTGGCCTTCGCGTCCGTGGCCGAGCCAGGCACGTCCTTCTTCGACAAGCGGCGGCGGAACTTCTGGCTCATCGCCGGCGCGGCTGCGACCATCGTGGCGGTGATCGTCGAGGCGCCGGCCGTCGCGCCGCTGTTCCGGTTCGAAAGGCCGCCTGTCGAATGGCTCGCGGCGAGCCTCGCTCTCGCCGTGGCGGCTGGCGGATGGAGCGGCGTCGCGCGGCTCGTGGCCGCAGGGCGGCGCCGCAGCGCCTGACGGACGCGCGCGCCTCAGCGCGTCAGGGTCACCATCTGGTAGAGCCCGCCGAAGAAGCGCTTCGGCCGGCTCGCCTCGTCGGCCCAGGCCGGCGGCGTCCACGCGGAAAGATCGTTGCGCCACAGGTCGAGCGCGAACGGCTCGAGCCGCGCCAGCACCGGCTGGAACAGCCAGCGCAGCGGGTTCCAGGCATAGGGGCGCGCGTAATCGACGATGACCAGCTTGCCGCCGGGCCTGGTCACGCGCAGGGCCTCCGCGATGGTGCGCCGGCGGACGTCTTCGGGCTGTTCGTGCAGCAGGAAGAACAGCAGCGTACGGTCGAAGGTCGCCTCGTCGTAATCGAGGTCGGACGAATCCATGTTGATGAGCCGCACCGGCAGGCCGGGCGCCAGCTTGCCGCGCAGGTTTTCGGTCTGCACTTCCAGCACGTCGACGACATCGAGCTTGCCGCCGTCGGCGGCGATCCGCTCCGCGAGCAGGTTCGTCAGGTCGCCGTAGGCGCAGGCGATCTGCAGCGTGCGGCCGGTCAGGCTGTCGCCCAGCGTGTCCAGCGCCAGGTCGCGCAGGCGAGGGTAGTTGCCCCACACGATGGCGTTGACCAGCCATTGCCGTTCGAACACGCGCACGGCGTTCGGATGGACATAGGCCCACCAGTAATGGTCGCGCAGATAGGCCGGCACCTGGTCGGGCGACAGGGCGGCCGCGCCTGAAATCCCGGTCAGGTCGACGCCCGCATCCGCGACATCAGGTCGAAAATCATGGGGAGCGAGGCTGTTCATGCCGCCGGTTCCATTCCTCTCGGGGCGCCTGATTCCGGCAGACGCCGCCACGCCGGCGCAAGCCTAGCGCGCAAAGCCTCGATATGGCGACGCATTTTTTTCGCGTTTGTCCACGCGCGACCTTCCCCCCGGGCGGCGGGCCGGGCATTGAGCCAACGCAATGATCGGCGCGACGATTCAGCCCGCATCGGCCCGGATGAACTCCGCCGCGCGCTCCGCGATCATCATGGTCGGCGAATTGGTGTTGCCCGACGTGATCGTCGGCATGACCGAGGCGTCGACGATCCGCAGGCCCTCCAGCCCGAAAACCTTCATGTGCGCATCGACCACGGCGTTCGGGTCGTCCTTGCGGCCCATCTTCGCGACCCCGACCGGATGGAAGATGGTCGAGGAATAATCGCCGGCCGCCTTGACCAGACCTTCCTCGCTGACGATGTCGGCGCCTGGCCGGAATTCCTCGGGCTGGTACTTCTTCAGGGCCGGCGCTGCGACGACGCGCCGCGCGAGCCTGAGCGAATCGGCCGCCACCCTTCGGTCCTCGTCGGTCGAAAGATAATTCGGCCGGATCACGGGCGCGTCGGACGGATCGGCCGAGCGGGCGTGGATCGAACCGCGGCTGGTCGGCCGGAGGTTGCAGACGCTGACCGTAATGGCGCCGAAAGAATGCAGCGGCTCGCCGAACTTTTCGAGCGACAGCGGCTGCACGTGGAACTCGACGTTCGGCGTCTCGTATTCCGGCGACGAACGCGTGAAGGCGCAGAGCTGCGAGGGCGCCATGGACAGCGGGCCGGAGCGCTTCAGCGCATATTCGACGCCCATCATCGCGCGCCGCCACAGCGAGGCGTATTCGGTGTTGAGCGTCTTGACGCCATGCACCTTGAAGATCGGCCTGATCTGCAGGTGGTCCTGCAAATTCTCGCCGACGCCCGGCATCTCGTGCAGCACGTCGACGCCGATGCGTTTCACCTGCTCGCCGGCGCCGATGCCGGAGCGTTCCAGCAGCGCCGGCGTGGCGACCGCGCCGGTCGCCACGATCACCTCGCGCCGCGCGGTCCATGTCCTCTGCTGCCCGTCCTTGCGAAACGAAACGCCCGTCACCCGCTTGCCGTCGAGGATCAGGCGTTCGATCAGCGCGCCGGTCTCGACATGCAGGTTCGGCCGCGACATGGCCGGCTTGAGAAAGGCGCTGGCCGCCGACCAGCGCCAGCCGGCCTTCTGGTTCACCTCGAAATAATCGACGCCCTCGTTGTCGCCGCGGTTGAAATCCTTCGTGCGCGGAATGCCTGATTGCTCGGCCGCCTCGATGAAGGATTCGAGGATGTCCCATTTGACGCGCAGGCGGTCGACGCGCCATTCGCCGCCGCCGCCGTGGTGCTCGTTCGACCCGCCGTGATGATCCTCGTGCCGCCTGAAATAGGGCAGCACGTCGTCCCAGCCCCAGCCCTCGAGGCCCATCTGCCGCCAGCCGTCGTAGTCGCGCGCCTGGCCGCGCAGGTAGAGCATCCCGTTGATCGCCGACGAGCCGCCGAGTGTTTTTCCACGAGGATAGGCGAGCGAGCGGCCGTTGAGGCCCGGATCCGGCTCGGTCTTGAACATCCAGTCGGCGCGCGGATTGCCGATCGCGAACAGGTAGCCGACGGGAATGTGGAACCAGATCCAGTTGTCCTTGCCGCCGCCTTCCAGCACGCCGACCGAATATCTGCCGCCCTCGCTCAGCCTGTTGGCGAGCACGCAGCCGGCCGATCCCGCGCCGCAGACGATGAAGTCGAAAGTGTCGGTCATGGACGTCATCCCGGACGATGTTTTTCTGCTTCGTTCCGGCCGGGATGACACCTTGCGGGCCATCCGGCAAGCGCCCCCCGTCAAGGCGTACGCGTACGCGCCCGGCCTTTCGGCGGGTTGCAATGGATTGAGGGTCGGGACCGGCGTCGCCGGTCATGTAATTTTTTTGTGCCGGCGACGTCGGTCCCGACGCGGCGATTTCTGGGCATGTGCGTTCCGCGCTTCCATGGATTTCCGCCGAAGCGAACATCCATCCCCAGCGAGCTCCTCGCAGACGGGTCGTAGTGCCCGACGGGCGGGTTTCGCACTCCCTCCCGGGCCGCGCGGTCCGGTCAACCGCGCGACGCGGGCGCCGCTCCCCGACCACGCAAGCAGACCGCTCCGGATGCGCCCTCGGCGGGCGGGGATGGCGGCATCATGCATAAAATAGGAAAATAGTCAAGAGCGGAGCGAGGGGGTAACGGCGCTGGTGAATGGCGGCTTTCGGTTTTCGATGCGACGCGGGCTATCGACCGTTCTCAGACATTCACGGCCCGGGTGTCTACCGGGCGGGAACGTTCCATGCGACATTTCTTGAGACCGGCTCTTGCGCATCCACAATGCAGCCGCGCTACCTGCGGAAGCTCCGGTTCCCGGGGTGAAGTGTTAGGCCTTGGGCTTCAGGTGCAGGGCGACAATTTCCCCATTCGATCCCTCTAGGGCGGGGTATCTCTCGCGCACTTTGGGATCATGACCTGGCACGACGCGCCGCGGATCGCCGGCAAGACGCGTCGCCCTACGCCAACCTTCCGCCATGTCGCCGATATTGTAGAAAATCGGGAAAGGATTTCCGGTCTCGATGTTGGCGTAATAGTGCGCGGCGTCGCTCGCGAGCACGATGGGGCCGCGCTCTGTCGTGATGCGCACCATCTGCAGGCCGTCTGTGTGGCCGCCAACATGATGCACGCTGACCCCGTCCGCGATCTCTGCGTCGCCGTTGTGGAACGAGACTCGATCGGCATAGACGGCGCGCACCATACGCACGACGTCCTCCACCTCGAAGGCATAGCGTAGGCACGAGTGACACATGTTGCGGCCGGTCGCAAAGCCCATTTCGCGATCCTGCAGATGGAAGCGGGCGCGGGGGAAGAGATCGAGATTCCCGGCGTGGTCGTAGTGCAGATGCGTAACTATCACATCCTCGACGCCGCCGGGATCGACGCCAATCCTGGACAGGGCAAGCTCGACAGGCGTGAGCAAGCTACGGTCGCGCTTGCGCGCAGTTTCAGCCGAGAAACCGGTATCGATGACGATGGATCGATCGCCTGCCCGTGCGACCCAGACGAAATAGTCCATCGGCATCGGCAGGTCGTGCAGATCCGATGTGCGCAGGAAATTGTCTCGACCAAAGCGCTCTTGCAGAGCGTACCGTAGCGCATAGACCTGCCAGTTCATGACTACTTTCCCTGATCCGCTTGCCGGCAACCCGCCTTCCACGTTATGCGAAATTTTTAGAGACGTCCTTTTCTGCCGTATAACAAGAACGCCCTCGGCCGATGAACGAGGGCGACGGCCCGCTGGTCCAGAATTAGTCGCTGCGCCTCTATGAGGCGCGCTGTCCAACGTCCGTCCATGACGGGTGGAGCATTTTGCATGTCGTCTGCAATCGGGTTTATCGGTCTTGGCGTAATGGGCGAACCGATATGCCGGAATCTTGCCCGCAAGTCCGGACTGCCTGTCACTGGTTTTGACCAATCAGATGGGCCGCTGGAGCGTCTCGCCGGCGACGGGGTCGACCGCGCCCCATCGTTGGCGGAGCTTGCCCGCCGGTGCGACGTGATCTTCATGGCGCTGCCGAGCGGCAAGCACGTTCAGGCGGTGTGCGAGGGCACGAACGGTCTGCTGTCGCATGTGAGCCCGCGTCACACTGTCGTTGATCTTGGCACGTCTCCGATCGAGGTCACCCGCGAACTCGCCGGTCGCTTTGCCGCCATCGGCGCCGACTACGCGGATGCGCCGATAGCGCGCACGCGGCAGGCGGCGGAAGACGGCACCTTGAGCGTCATGGTGGGGGCGAGCGAAGCTGTCTTCTCGCGGTTGCAGCCGCTGATCTCGAATTTCGCGACGGATATCACCCACTGCGGGCCGGCCGGTTCTGGTCAGATCGTCAAGATCCTCAACAATATGGTCCTGATGGAGACCGTCGTCGCGCTCAGCGAGGCGCTGGAAACCGCCAGGCGGGCGGGCCTCGAGGGCAAAGTCCTGTTTGAGACCTTGGCCAAGGGCTCCGCCGACAGTTTCGCACTCCGGAACCACGGCATGAAGGCGATCCTGCCCGACACGTTTCCGGAGCGTGCCTTCTCGGTCGAATACGCCCGCAAGGACCTGACCTATGCGCTCGATCTGGCGAGATCGGTCGACATCAGGCTGCGAGGCGCGGAACTCGCAGACAAACTGTTGGGCGATGCGATCGACGAAGGCAATGGCCATCTCTACTGGCCGGTGATCGCGCGCATTCTCAAGGCGGCGCGCGCCAGCTGATCGAGATGAGGACCTTGCGGAGACGGCCGCCCAAAACAGCTTTTGACCTGGCGCGGTAAGCTCCAAACGGGACAACGCGCACACTCAGGCAGCAACGCGGCGTTTCGCCCTGCGCGGCGAACATGAGCACAATGCGCGCAAGGAAGGGTTTCCTTGACAAACCCTTGTGCCCGTCGTCAATTTTCTCGGCCGGATTTTCACGAGATCGAGCTTCATTCGACGCGGATTCGGCATCGGGAGAACGCTGAACCGTGGGCTCGACTCCGTCCGCGAAATACCAGGGCGCAATAGATTGCGACATTCATCCGGCCGTGCCCGGCATGAAGGTTTTGCTGCCCTATCTGGACGATTATTGGCGCGAGATGGTTTCGGTTCGTGCATTGGACCGGCTCAATCTCAGCCTGACAAGCTATCCCGAGAATGCGCCGCTCTCCTGTCGCCCGGACTGGCGGTTGGACGGCGGCGCAAAGGCCGGATCATCCTACGATGCGGTGAAGGCGCACATTCTCGACCGCTACAGACCGCGCTTCGGCATACTCAATTGTCTCTATGGAGCGCAGGTCCTGCACAGCGAGGACATGGCGGCGGCCTTCTGTCGTGCGACCAACGACTGGCTCCGCACCGACTGGCTCGATCGCGACGAACGGCTGCGCGCCTCAATCGTCGTCGCGGTTCACGATACGGATCGCGCAATCGACGAGATCGACCGGCTGGCCAGCGATCCGCGTTTCGTGCAGGTTCTGCTGCTCGTTTCGGGCGAGACGACGCTCGGCCGCAAGCGCTTCTGGCCGATCTACGAGCGCGCTGAAAGGCTCGGCCTGACCATCGGCATACACGCCGGCAGCGCCTATCGCTACGCCCCGACGGCTGCGGGCTGGCCGTCATATTATGTCGAGGACTATGTCGCGCAATCCGCCGCTTTCGAAAGCCAGTTGCAGAGCCTGATTTCCGAAGGCGCGTTCGCGAAATATCCGTCCCTGAAAGTGGTCGCCATCGAATCCGGGCTGACATGGCTCAGCGGCTTCGTCTGGCGCGCCGACAAGACATGGAAGGGCGTACGTGCCGAGACGCCATGGGTGACGTGTGCGCCGTCCGAGATCATCCGGAATAATGTCCGCTTCACCGTGCAACCGATCGACGATCCCAACGAACGCGACGCCATTCTCCGGCTGACGGACCATCTGCAATCGGACGAGCTGTTCCTGTTCTCGACCGACTATCCGCACTGGCAGTTCGAGGGCGACAGCGCACTTCCCGAAGGATTGCCCGACCGGCTTTTCCGCAAGATCGCGTGCGAAAACGCGCTTGCCACATACAAGCGCCTCGCCCGCGCCGATCGTCCTCTGGAGGCCACGCCATGACTCTCGCAGACCTGGACCGGCCGCGCGCCGCGGCGTCGAAGCTGAAGGTCATCGACTGCGACATCCATCCGGCGATGACGTCCTGGACGGAAATACACCCCTACCTCGAGAAGCGCTGGATCGAACATCTTTCGGTCTACGGCAGCCATCTGCGGCACGCCTTCTCCGAAGCGCTCTCGCATCCCCGCATGTCGCCAGACGCTGCGCGCACCGACGCCTATCCCCCGGAAGGCGGCCCGCCGGGGTCCAGCCTAGCGTTGATGCAGCAGCAACATCTCGATCCCAACGGGATCGAGACCGGAATGCTGATCCCGCTGCGCTGGAATCCAGGAAGCCAACGCAATCTCGATTTTGGAGCCGCGCTCACACGCGCAATGAACACATGGCAGGTCGAAAACTGGGTCAAACGCGAGCCTCGCCTGCGCGCCTCGGTGCTGGTCGCACAGGAGGACACGCTCGCGTCCGTTGCCGAAATCGACGCGCGCGCAGGCGATCGGAATTTCTCGCAGGTCTTGCTGCTGCCGCGAACCGACGAGCCATTGGGCCGACGTCGGTACTGGCCGATTTACGAAGCAGCCGTGCGCGCGGGCCTGCCTGTCACCGTGCATGTCGGCGGAACCAACGGCCATCCCTCGACCGGCAGCGGCTGGCCCTCCTATTATATGGAAGAGCATCATTCTGTCGCTCAGGCGATGCAGGCGGTCGTCGCGAGCTTCATCTTCGAAGGCGTTTTCGAACGATTTCCAGCCTTGCGTCTCGTCATCATGGAGGGCGGCCTCGGTTGGGTCCCATCCCTCAACGGACGCATGGACAAGCACTGGGCGCGATTGAGGAGCGAGACGCCGCATGTCCGGCGACCGCCGTCCGAATACGTGCGCGAGCACGTCTGGTTTACGACTCAGCCGATGGAAGAGCCGGCGAACGCGACCGAGCTTCTCGACTTGTTTGACCGGATCGGCTGGGACCGCCTGCTCTTCTCTACCGATTATCCGCACTGGGATTTCGACGATCCGCGCTATGCCTTCCGGGCCCCGCTGTCAGATGGTCAAAGGCATCAGTTGCTGTACGCCAATGCGCAGCATTTCTACGGTTTCGCCCAATGACGCGGCATGTTGTAGCGACCGTCGATCAGATTGCGCCAGGTCAGCGCCTACTCGTTGAAGTCAACGGACGAGAGATCGGGATATTCAACGTAGGCGGTGAATATTTCGCGATCGGGAACCGGTGTCCGCATGAAGGGGCGTCGTTGTGCAAGGGGCGCGTGGTCGGCCTCGTCGAGGCGAGCGCGCCAGGCGACTATCGCCTGAGCCGCAAGGGCGAGTTGTTGCGCTGTCCCTGGCATGGCTGGGAATTCGACCTGCGCACCGGAAAATCCTGGTGTGAGCCGGATCGCACCAAGGTGCGAAGCTACGAATTGAAGGTGGAGGCCGGCGGCGCGCTGGTCGAAGGCGAGTTGCGCGCCGAGACCTTCCCGGTCTCAATCGACAAACAATACGTCGTGCTCGAGCTCTGAAAAAGAAGCACGTCCGAAAGTGTTGGAATACGGGAGGATGCTTTGTCGAATCTGAGGATGGCGGCGCTCTTCGCCGCTTGCATGACCTGCCTCGCGCCCCAGGGGCGCGCAGACGATTGGAATGCCGTTATCGACGCCGCCAAGAAGGAAGGCAAGGTCGTCGTGTACAACATGGCGCTCGGCGCGCCCTATTTCGTCGCCGTTCTCAAATCCTTCGAAGCCAAATATGGAATTCCTGTCGAAAGTCTCGATCTACGCGCAAGCGAACTCGCCGAACGCATCCGCACCGAACAGGCGGCGGGACGTTTTCTCGGCGACGCCGAGATCATCACGACGACCATGGTCGAAGAGCAATTGAAGAACGGCGACTTCATCCAGAAGTTGCCCGAAATTCCCAATGCGGCGAAGCTGAGGCCGCCGTTCAAGGCGAGCGAGTACAGCGTGCCCGCCTATGTCCAGCCGATGGGCATTCTTATCAACACGCGGCTCGTCAAGGATGAAGATGTGCCGAAGAGCTGGGCCGATCTCAACAATCCCAAATGGAAAGGCAAGATCCTCTCCGACGACATGCGTCCGCTCGGCAGCGGCAACACCATGTTCGCAATCCTAGAAAAAAACATGGGGCCGCAGTTCAACCAGCAGCTCGCCGAGCAGAAGCCGACCTTCTCACGGGACATGCGCAACGACGCCCGGCGGGTCGCGAGAGGCGAATATCCGATCTATGTGCCGCAGATCTTCGCCTTCACCTCGGACCTCAAGGGTCTGCCAGTCAAGGTGATCATTCCGAAGGAAGGCGCTCCCTTCGCGCAGATGGACATGGCGGTTCTGAAGAATGCGCCGCATCCTAACGCCGCGCGTCTGTTCATCCAGCATTTCCTCGACGTCGATTCGCAATTGCTCTACGCCAATGCCTGGATGCCCCCGGTCAACGAGGAAGCGGCGAAGCGCGCCGATGCCGAGGCGCAGCCCTTCGCCAATGCCAAGCTGATCGGCCCGGCCAAATTGTCCGAACGCCCCGACATGATGTCGCTTGCGAAGAAGCTCTATCCTTAAGATGGACATCTCGTCCGATCAGTCTTCGGACGCGACGGGGTCCCTGCGCGTCAGGAGACCGTCGCATTTCCGCAACAGCGCCGTGGGACGCATTGGGGCGATGATCGCCATCGGCGCGATCCTCGCGTTCCTGTCCGTCTATCCACTCGCGATGCTTCTGTACGGAAGCCTGCACTCGACCCCGCCTGGCATGGCCGGTGCCTTCGACCTCGCCGGCTACCGCGAGGTCTTCGCTATCCAGAATATCGTGATCCTCGCGAATACAATCGGCATATCGCTGGCTAAGACGGTTCCGTCCCTCGTACTCGCACTCCTGCTCGCGTGGATTCTCGCACGCACCGACACACCGTTCGCGCGTGTGCTTGAGACGCTCGTCACGCTGCCATTTTTCATACCGCCAATCCTCACGGCCATGGCGTGGGGCATGCTCGGCAATCCGCAAGTGGGCCTGCTCAACCAGCTCTGGCAATGGGCCAGCGGCGCCGAGAGCGGACCGATCAACGTCTATTCTTACGGCGGCGTCGTCTGGCATATGATGCAATATTCGACGCCATTCCTCTTCCTGCTGATCGTAGACGCCTTTCGCGCCATGGACCCGAGCCTCGAAGAGGCGGCGCGGATGTGCGGGGCGTCAAGGCTGCGTACATTCTTCACTGTGACGCTGCAACTCATGCTGCCGGCGCTGACGGGCGCCGCAATCCTCAGCTTCATTCGCGGCATCGAGAATTTCGAATCGCCGCTATTCTTCGGGTCGCCTGCCGGCATTCACGTCATCACCACTGACATCTACGATTCGATCAACCAGAGGTCGCCGCCGCAATACCAGTTCGCCACCGCGATCAGCTTCGTTATCATGGCGCTTCTCTTCCTGATCGTCCTGATTCAACGACGCATGCTTCGCGGGCGGCGGTTCGAGACTGTCACCGGTAAAGGTTATTCGCCGGCAGTCATGAAACTCGGGCCCTGGCGGTGGGCGACCTTCGCGTTCTGCATCATATTCTTCGTCGCAACCGTCGCCCTGCCGGTCGGACAACTCCTGCTCGGATCCTTCTTCAAGTTCTTTGGCTTTTACACCTTGGACATGCTGACGCTCGAACACTACCAGGCAGTGTTCGGCAGCGGCGCGTTCTGGCGCGGCTTTGCGAACACCATGTTCCTTGGTCTTGTCGGCGCGGCGCTAACGATGCTGCTCGGCGGAGCCGTCGCATACATATCTGTCCGTACAAGATATCGTGGCCGGCTGTTAATCGACCTCATGGCATGGCTGCCCTGGATGATGCCCGGCATTGTGCTCGGCGTCGGGTTTTTGTGGGGTTTCGCCCTGTTGCCGCACGCAATTCCAATTTACGGAACGATCTGGGCGCTGTTGCTCGCCTACATTTCGCTCGGCACGCCACTATCGGTACGCACGATGTCGAGCGCCTACGCGCAACTATCGTTTGATCTCGAGGAATGCTCGAGGGTGCACGGCGCGAACTGGTTCCAGACAATGCGCCGCATTGTTCTCGTTCTCGCCTGGCCTTCTTTTGCCGTCGGTTGGGTCTTGATCTTCTTCGGCATCATGCGCGAGCTGAGCGCCTCGATCCTCCTATATTCCGTCGGATCGGAAGTCCTCTCGGTGGTTCTCCTCAAGCTCTGGGCCAACGGCAATGCGGAACAGGTCAGCGTCATCGGTCTCATCATGATGGCGCTTGTCATTCTGTTTCGCTGGGCGCAGATCAAATTCCTAAACGCCCGCGTCGGCGCGCTCTGAACGGGCAGGGTATTCATGTCCAACGTCTCGCTCGAAAAAGTTACTCGCCAATTCGGCGAATTCGTCGCGGTCGACGGGATAGACCTGCACGTCGCCGAAGGCGAATTCGTCACGCTGCTTGGCCCCTCCGGCTGCGGCAAGACGACCACGCTGCGCATGGTTGCAGGACTTGAACAGAATACGGCGGGCTGTATTTCGATCGGCGACGAGCCCGTGAGCGATCCCGCGCACGGGATATTCACGCCACCGGAACGGCGCCGTCTCGGCATGGTATTCCAGTCCTATGCGATCTGGCCGCATATGACTGTTTTCGAGAATGTCGCCTATCCCCTGCGGGTGCGGCGCCGTCCTGCTGCCGAGATTCGCGATCTTGTGACGAACGCCTTGCGTCTCGTCGAGATGGAGGGCTTTGCGGAGCGCCCCGCCCCGGCGCTTTCAGGGGGACAGCAGCAACGCGTCGCGATCGCGCGCGCACTGGTCTTCGAACCGAAAGTGCTGCTGCTGGACGAACCGCTGAGCAATCTCGATGCGAAGCTCCGCCTGCAGATGGGCGACGAATTTCGTGCGATCCAGAAGCGGCTCGGCATGACCAGCCTCTATGTCACCCATGACCAGGCCGAAGCGATGGCCCTCTCCGACCGGGTCGTCGTCATGGACAAGGGGCGCATACAGCAGGTGGGGGCACCCGAGGACATATATCATTACCCCGCCAACCGGACGGTGGCCGCCTTTTTCGGAACGCCAAACCTGTTTCATGCTCAGGTCGAACGCGCGACGCCTGCCGGTTCCGGACGCGCGCTACTCGAGGTCGCGGGTCCCGGCTGGCGCGGCGTCTGTCGAGCGGGCGACGCGTTTGGCCCTGGCCAAGGCGTCGTCGTCGTCGTACGGCCGGAGGACGCGCTGATTCTTCCGCCCGGCCAAACCCTGGCTGCCGATCAGTTCGGCTGGCCGGGCCGTATCGTGAACACCATATTTCGCGGATCGTCACGGTCCATTTTCATCGAGACCGAAGTCGGCGTCGTCAACGTGGACGCGACGCCGGCAGCATCTTACGCAGCAGGCGACGCGGTGATCGTCGCAGCCACGAAGGACTGCGCCTGGGCGGTCCCCGGCTGAACGAAAGGCTCGCCCGGCCGCGCGTTACTTGTAGATTTCCTTTGCCAGCGCCAGCACTGCGTTCATGCGCTCCGGGTCGGTCGTGCCGAGCAGCTTGCTGTTTTCGAGTTCCGCGATAACCGGGTCGACTCCTGCGAGCGCATCGCGTGTCGTCGGAACGAGCCCGAGGCGCGCGTAGCCGTTCTGCATTTGCAGCCCGATGCAATGCTCCATCAGCAACCGTGCTGCATTGGGATGAGGCGCGCCCTTCGCCAGCGCCAGATCGTACCCCACATAGGGCAATCCTTCGACCGGCGCGATGAACTTGACGGGCAGGCCCTTCAGTTCAGCTAGCGACGTCAGGCTGTCGGGAATGTAGATGGGCATCTCGCCGCGCGCGACGCGACGCTCGTTGGCCGGAATCTCGCGACTGAATTTCAGCTCTTGCGCCGCGAGCTTCTCATGAAATTCGCGACCAAACTTGTCCTGCAGAACGGAGAACAACACCCCGCCGCCGCCGAGCGTGCGAAGGTCGTCGGCGAGAATCTTGCCCTTCCATCTTGGGTCCAGCAGATCCTGCCAGCTTTTCGGCTCGTCCGCCGGCTTTACGAGTCGTGTATTGACCAGAATGCCGTAGACGATCGCGAAAGTCGGCAGCCGGATGCTGTCGCTCGGAAACTCAGACTTCAACCGCGACAGGCTCGGCAGCGGACCGTGCGGCTCGAACGCTTTCTCTTCCTTGATCTGCAGGGTCGTCGTCGTGCGGCCGTTTTCAGAAACATCGGCGGTAAAATGACCCGCCGCCTGCTCGATGCGGATGCGCTCGCGTATCTCGCTTGCGCGCCCCTCGAGAATTTCGACCTGAATGCCGTAGGTCGACTCGAAGCTCTTCTTCAGGTCGTTGTGGGTCGCAAGGCCGACGAAGGCTGAATAGAGCGTGACGCGGCCTTCCTTTTTCGCCGCCTCGACAACACGCGCCCATTCGCCCTCGGCGCGGGTCGACAGCGCAGGCGCGGCAGCGCCGAGCGCAAGTCCGGCGAGAGCGGCGCGCCGCGTGATGCGCGCTTTCGCGCTATCGAATGACATGCCGTCTACTCCGCCGCCTGTGCGCTCTGTGGACGCCAGCGCAATGCCGACTTCAGCTTGTCCCGGTAGGCGTCAAGCCAGTCGGTCGCTCCGTCGCAATAGAAGGAACCGGCGCGAGCCCCGAAGAAGATGCCTGCATCGTCGACGCCGGGCGGAACCGCGCCCGTTTCCGCGAAGGCGCGCGCGGCATTGAGCAGGCGACGACGCGTCCGCGTGATCATTATGTCGCTCGGCGCAAGGTGCTCCTTCTCGTGATCGACGATCGGCCCCATGCTTTCCGTGACGGCCTGATCCTGCATCACGATATTGTGGATACCCGAGTAGATCCGGTTGGACCGTTGCGCGTCGCGGTCGATCTGCCAATCATTTCCGGCATTCTGCGCGGACCGCCAGCGCCCGAACCAGTCGGTGGTGTTGGGCAGGTAATCGAATCCCTCGGCGCCCGGAATGCCGGCGCCAGATTTCAGTTTCGAGGTCGAGTAGGTCGCCCCCTTTGCGGGCCCGCCGTAAATGGAAATAAGCAACGTGTGCTCGTCGTCCATTGGCACCCATGCCTTGGCGACGACATGATCGGCGAAGTCCGCGTTGGGGGTCTGCGTCCAGAACGGCAGGCAGAAGTGCGCCATGCGCCAATGCATCTGGCCATTCGGCTCACTGCGATAGGCGCCGTACATGGTGCCCCATCCAGCGTCGGCGACCTTGTATTCGGGCGCCCGGTTGGCGACGGTGTGGCGGGCCGGGTGCCCTTCCTCGAAATCCTCGGCCTTGATGTGTCCTGCATGCAGGAAGCCGAAATGCGACGTGTCTATGTCGCCTTCGAGTCCCTGCAGCCAGTTTGCCTCTCTCTGCAGTATCGTGACTGTTCGATCCGCCTCCGGCACGAACAAAGCTTCGAGTTCCGGCATTTCGGGCGCCTGCGCGCGAGATCCCATATAGACCCAGATCAGGCCCGCACATTCGCGGACCTTGTACGCCTTTGCGCGCACCTTCTCCTTGAAATCCTGCGGCGGCGGAACGTTCGGCATGTCGACGCACTGTCCGTCCACGTCGAATTTCCAACCGTGATAGACACACCGGATGCCGTTTTCCTCATTGCGGCCGAGGAACAAGGAAGCGCAACGGTGCGGGCATTGATGTTCCATCACGCCAACGCGGCCAGAACTGTCACGGAATGCGATGAGCTTTTCGCCGAGCAGCATGAGGCGCATCGGATCGCCATCCGCAACAAGTTCGGACGAAAGCGCCGCGGGCAGCCAATATTGCCGCATCAGCTCGCCCATAACCGTTCCCGGGCCTACGCGCGTGAGGTCATGTCCATCGGTCGATTTAGACATCGCTTCCCCCGTTATTTTCGTGCGTTTTGCGCGCCGCTATGCCGGCAGAGTGCCTGCCGGGAGACGATGCGTCAACGAATCGAACCATTACTCCGCCACATGGCAGATTTTCGAAAATCATGCGGCTGTCGTTCCGCGAGCTCGATCATGGGCAACGAACAAGAATGGCGGCTTGGTGCGCTGCAGCGAACTGCTTCCAATGGCGACTGCCAACGCCGCGGGTGGATGCGCTGCATTTCCAAGTTAGCTTTCCGCCCCCTGCTGATCCGGGCTCGCGCGACACGAATGACCGGCTACTGGCTCCGATTGACCGGGGATTGCCGACCGTTAGCAGACATTGCTCCTCTCAATCGGCGCATCGACCCAGCCGCGCGAGCACTGGCCACCCGTGAGCAGAAATCAGGGTGGGAGGCCTCGTTGCAACTTGAAAATCGGCCGAACGCCAACCTAGAGATAGTTTTCCCGCTTCAGCGCGTGCTTTTCCATCCTGTAGCGAAGGGTATCTCTCGACACGCCCAGCGTACGAGCCGCGATCGTCACGTTTCCGGCATGCTTGCGCAAAGCATCTACGATAAGGCGGCATTCCGCATCGTTCAGTCCGCCTGCGCCGCTGTGTCCCGCGACGCCAACGCCGACCGTTTCGTCCGGCAAGGTCAGCGGCGGCAGTTCCCGTAGGCTCAGGTCAGCGGGCGTAATCTCGTTGCGCGCGCACATGAGGCAGGCCTGCTGAATGACATTGCGCAATTCGCGGATGTTTCCCGGCCAGGGATGGCGGTGCAGGGCCTTCCTGGCGTCTTCTGATAGCGTGAGGCCCACGCGTCCGTACCGTCGCTGAAACTCGGAAATGAATGTTTCAGCTATCAGGACCACGTCGGCGCCGCGCTCCCGCAAGGGTGGGATCTCGATCGTGACGGTATTGAGCCGATACATCAGATCGCCTCGGAATTCGCTCTGTCGCGCGCGTTCCTCGATCAACGCGTTGGTAGCCGCGACGAAGCGGACATTGACCTTGCGGTCGCGGGCGCTTCCAACGGGCCGGATAGACATTGTTTCGATCGCGCGCAGAAGCTTGGCTTGCTGGGCGAGCGGTAACTCCCCGATCTCGTCGAGAAACAGGGTGCCGCCATCGGCTGCCTGGAACAGACCGACCCGCTTGTCGGTCGCGCCCGTGAAAGCGCCGCGCTCATGTCCAAACAATTCGGATTCGACGAGTTGCTCAGGTAGCGCCGCGCAATTCACCGCGACAAATGGTTGCGTGGCGCGTGGGCCCTCGAAATGCAGGGCTCGCGCAACGAGTTCCTTGCCGCTTCCTGTCTCGCCAAGAATCAAGACCGGCGGGCCCGGTTCCTTGCCGTCGGGACTTGCTGCATTCTCGGCCGTCGTGAGAGATTTGATCCGGCGCTTCAGTTCCAGGACAGTCGGGGATTTGCCGACGATCTGGTCGAGGCCGCCGTCCATTTCCTCCCGCTTCCTCAAGACGGTGAGCGAGTTTTGTTGGCGCGCCTGTTCGCGCAGCTTGTCGCAGATCAGCACGATTTCCTGAAGCGCCACCGGTTTCGTCAGATAATCGTCTGCGCCGGCTTTCATCGCTGTTACCGCAAGATCTACGCCGCCATGCGCCGTGATCATCACAAGCTTGCTCCACCTGTCCGTTGCGCGGATTCGTTCAATCAGGGAAAGACCGGTGCCGTCGCCCAGATTGTGGTCCACCAGCACTATGTCTGGCTGAAGTTCAAGGTAAAGGCGAAATCCGTCACTCACGGTTTCGGCATGGACCGCCTCGTAGCCGTTTCGTTCTAGAAACACTTTCATGTTTCGCCCAAGCAGCGGTTCATCCTCGACAATCAGAACCAGAGACGACATCAGGCGGCTCTCAAATTTACAGTGACACGCGTGCCCGCGCCGACGACGCTGGCGATCTCCATGCTGCCTCCGAATTTCTCGATGATGCCCCTCGCCAGAACAAGGCCGAGACCGAGGCCTCTCGATTTTGTCGTAAAGTAGGAATCCGCGACCCTTTTCAAGAGATCGGGTGGAATTCCGCGGCCCGTATCTACGAATGTGAGCTTCACCCGCCCGCGGCGTTTCGGAGCCACGACGATCTCCAGGGTTCCGCCCGAAGGCATCGCCTCGATAGCGTTGGTAACGATACTGGTCAACGATTGCTCGAGCAGTCTCTCGTTGGCGATGACAACCGCTTCGTCGCCCCCGGTCCTGCGGATCGTGACGTTGGCTCGTTCGGCGGTGCGCTGATGAGTTTCGATGATCGCGTCCACTACTCTCACCGTGTCGATCGGCGCGAGTTGCGACCGCTCCGATTGCGCATAGGCCAAAAGGTCCTTCACGTATCGATCCATTCGATCGACTTCCGCTATTGTCTCGGTCGCGATAAATCGTGTTTCGGGGGTCAAATGATCGCGCCATAATTCGGCGGTGGACCTGATCGACGACATCGGATTGCGGAGGCTGTGCGCGACGGCGCTCGCCATCTGGCCGATCGCCGCCAAGGTTTCCATGCGACTCAGGCTGTCTTGCTGACGCTCGATTACCAATGCGCCTCGCTGGACGATTCCATAGAGCGCCAGAAAAAGCAGCAGGGCAGCCGTAGCTGCCCCTAGCCATACGACCATGCGCCCATTTCGCAGCATAACGTCGAGTTCGACAGGCAGGCGATAGAGTTCGATGACGCCCAGGATGGGGCCCTTGCCGGCATTGGAGCGGATCGGAACATAGGCTTCGATCATGAACCCGCTCTTGCCGAGTGCGACATGCTCGCCCTTCTCGTGTCCGAGATCGCTGAGTTCCGTCACTATCTGGCCTTCGAATGCCTCCTCGAGTTCTCCGTTTCGCTCGCCGATAGTTCCGACCAGTTGAGGCTCGTTCGACCAGATGACGCGACGTGAGAGCGAATAGATATTGATACGGCTAATACCCGGCATACCCATCAAATGTTGCGCAAGATCGAGCAGCATCGGGTTGGCGGGCTCTTTCGCCTTGCGGTCCTCGAATGTCACTGCGCCATTTACGTTGACGATGGATTCGAGGAATTCCTGCGCCAGTTTGCCTTCCCGTTGCAACAAGCTGTTCGTCATGTAATTGGTCAGCCACCATGCGCTTCCGGATGCGACGGCGACAATTACGCCGAAGCTGCATATGGCAAACCACAAACGCAGATTGAACGATTTCTTACTCATCATACCCTTTGGGGCGATCGCCGCTATGCGGCTCCGCAATCTAGTCTGGAGAGCAACTGCCACACAAATGTTCCGCCCGCCGGCGCAATCGGTCGTGCGATTTTATGAAAATCTATTCATTTTCCGCTGTCTGAGGAAGCGGCTGGCGATTTGACCCGCTCCGGTGGGGGATATGCCCCACGATTGCTCCCGTATCCGCTGAAAGCCTACCCCTGCAGTCACCTGGCGGCGGCTCCGAGGCAGATCGTGGCATTGCAATTTTCGCAAACTATAGGCGCGCTTCGCGTCGATTCTCCGAGATCCGCGCATGTCGCGTGGGGCACCGCCGGCCTTTTCCTGTTGGGGTGGACGGCGTGGTTTGCCTTTTCGTCAATTGACATACTGGAAGTATCACAGCGCGCGCGGATCGAAGTGCGCAGGGCGCCACATCAACTAGACGCTCTTGCCGCAGGCCAGATCGCACGCTCGGAGCTGCTGATAGGGAAGCACGTGAACGCCGGAGACGTTCTGATTGAGCTCGACTCTACGCGCGACCGCCATCGGCTGGCGGAGGAACAGGCGCGGCTCGTCGGAATGGACGCGCGGATGGAGTCGCTCCTGCGCGAGATAGACGCGCGCGGCAGGTCGATGGCCGAAGACGCCGAGACGGCGAGGGCCGCGACCGAAGTAGCGCGCGCCCGCGCACAGGAGGCACTGGCCACTCTCGAATTCGCGAAGGGAGCGGCGCAAAGAGCGGACTATCTCTCTTCTGTTCGCTCCGGCTCGCCGGTCGAATCGTTGAAAGCCGCCGCGGAACTTCAAAAATCCCAGGCGAGCCTTGCCGGTTGGGAAGCCGAGGCGCAGCGTATCGACAGGGAGGCGGCCGCGCGCCATTCGCAGTCCGAAGCCCAGATCGAGTCGCTCAAGCAGGCTGTCGCTGCACTACGCACCGATCAGGCGGCGACCGGAGCTGCCGTGGAGCGCCTGCGCGCCGAACTGGAAAAACAACGCCTGAAGGCGCCGATCTCGGGGCAGCTTGCCGATGTCAGCCCGCTACGCATCGGCGCCTACGTGGCTGAAGGGCAGAAACTCGCGACCATCCTGCCCATCGACGAATTGATGATCGTCGGCGAATTCGCCCCATCGGTCGCGTTCGGCCGTGTCGCAACAGGACAATCCGCGAAACTACGCCTCGACGGCTTCCCCTGGGGACAATATGGCGTGATAACTGCGCGCGTGACCAACGTCGCCGGCGAGATACGCGACGGGTTGGTGCGCGTGGAACTTGCTGTAGGCGATGTTCCGCCTACCGGCATCCGTCCCCAGCATGGATTGCCCGGCAGCGTCGAAGTGATGGTTGAGAGCGTCTCGCCCGCGCAGCTCGCTCTTCGTACCGCAGGTATGGCGCTCTCCGGTGGCGCGCGCGCGGAAGCCGCACGTTGAGCGCGGAGCGCGAGATCCGCGGCCGGCGCTGGCTGGCCCCCGAGGTCGTCCAGACTTCGGCGATGGATTGCGGACCGGCGACGCTCAAATGCCTGCTGGATGGCTATCGCGCGCCTGCAAGCTACGGGCGCTTGCGCGAGGCCTGCCAGACCGACATCGATGGCACGTCGGTCGATGCGATCGAGACACTGCTCAACGACATTGGCGCGCCGGCGGAGCAGGCGATGCTCCCGGCGGATTACCTTCTGCTGGAAAACGCCGTCTTTCCATACATTCTCGTTGTGCGGCAGACGGAAGGACCGCCGCATCTCGTGCTCGTCTGGCGGCGCGTCGGCCGCTGGCTCCAGGTCATGGATCCGGCGGTCGGCCGGCGCTGGGTCGACCAGCGGAAATTCATGGCCGAGATATTCGAGCACGAAACGCAGGTCGCGGCCGACGATTGGTTCGCATGGGCGGCTGGCGAAGAAAATAGACGCGCGCTTGCGGCCCGCATCGCAGCGCTCGGCGCGTCCCCCGCGCAGGCCGAAGCACTTATCGCGAAGGTCGAAGCCCGAAACAGCTGGATCGCCCTTTCCGGTCTCGACGCAAGTATCAGACTGACACGCATGATGCGCGAGGGCGGCGCGTTCGGCACATCGACGAATGCGCCTCTTGCCTTCCTCGAACATTGCCTCGGCGAGATCACCACGCGGCCGCACGACCCCTTCGGAACGGCGCCCGAACATTATTGGTCAGCGATCCCGCCTTCGCATGGCGACAGCCAGACTATCCGCGTGCGAGGCGCAGTCCTCGTCCGCATCCTGGGACCAGTCCGAGTGGAGGCCGGGCGTCTCGACGAGAGCCTTTCGCCTGAACTGGTCGCTGCATTGCGCGAGAAATCGCCACGACCTCTGGAGGCGTTGTGGCGTCTCCTGAAGATCGACGGCATGCTCGCACCCGTAGCCATGTGTGCGGCGCTTGGCGTTGCGGTCGCTGCAGTGATCGCAGAAGCGCTTCTCTTCAGAGGCATCTTCGAGCTCGGATCATTTCTTCACGTCGGATCGCAGCGGCTGTTCGCAGTTCTTGCGTTGCTCGTGTTTTTGGGCGCGCTCTTTGCGTTCCGCCTGCCGATCGCTGACGAATCCGCGCGTCTGGGGCGCAGGCTAGACGTCAGGCTGCGCATGGCGCTGCTGCGCAAGATTCCGCGCCTCAATGACCGATACTTCCAGAGTCGTGCGGTGTCCGACATGGCGGAGCGGGCTCACAACCTGCACATGTTGCGTGGCGTACCCGCGCTCGCCGCGCAAGCGCTCCAGACGATCTGCGAACTCGTTCTCACCCTGATAGGGCTCGCGATCGTCGATCCATCGAGCGCGCTCCTGTGCGCCGCAATCGTCGTCGCCGCAGTCGGCGTTCCCCTGGCGACGCAGCACCTGACGAACGAGGCTGATCTGCGCGTCAGAAATCATACGACCGCGCTGAATGCGATCCAGCTTGACGCACTTCTGGGTTGCGCTCCTGTGCGGGTCCATCGCGCGCAGCGCCCGTTGCGAAGGGTACACGAATCCATTCTTGTCGAATGGAGCCGCGCCGCGCGCCGCCAAGCAACCCTCGCGCTTGCTGTGGACGGCGTGCAGCAGACGCTTTGCCTCACCCTCGCATGCGTCGTGATCGCATTTCATTTCCTGAAGTCGAGCGGCGTGACCGGAGCAGACCTCCTGTTCGTGTTCTGGGTCGTAAAGCTCCCCGCGCTCGGCCATGGCGTCTATCAGCTGGCGCTTGCTTACCCAGCGCAACGCAACGCGCTTCTGCGACTGCTCGAACCGATGGCCGCGCCCGAAGACCCCGTGCCTGGACCGGACGTATCAGCGCGCCTGCCGTCCGGTCCGATCAACCTTCGTATCGTTCGCGGTCACGTCGCCGCCTCTGGTCAGAGCATATTGAGCGACATCGACCTGACGATCCGGGCCGGCGAACACGTGGCCATCGTCGGTCGCTCTGGAGCCGGAAAATCCAGCCTGCTCGGCCTGCTTCTGGGATGGCACAGGCTTTCGGAGGGCGAAATTGAGGTCAACGGCCGCAGGCTCGGGGCAGGAGAACTCGAGCAATTGCGCCGTCGCACGGCCTGGGTCGATCCGGGCCTGCAATTGTGGAACCGCACGCTTCTCGACAATCTCACATTTAGCGCGCCGGATGCAGACCTCAGTCGCGTTTCGTCCGTCATCGGTGCCGCCGATCTGCGTCATGTACTGCAATCGTTGCCACTGGGATTGCAGGAAGCGGTGGGGGAAAGCGGCGCTGCGATTTCTGGTGGCGAGGGGCAACGACTGCGGCTTGGTCGCGCATTGATGCAGGCCTCTCCCGATCTCGTATTGCTCGACGAACCATTTCGCGGCATCGACCGCGGCCAGAGACGGCGCCTGCTCGGGGAAGCGCGCAGCTTGTGGCGTTCCTCGACCCTGATTTGCGTCAGCCACGACATCGCCGAGACGCAGGACTTCGACCGTGTGATCCTGATCGAACGCGGCAAGATCGTCGAAGACGACCGTCCCGCGCGGCTCGCGGCGAGCAACAGTAGATATCGCCGGATGCTTGACGCTGAAGCCGAGGCGCGAATGTCCATCTGGACGAATGCCGGCGCATGGCGCCGGGTGCGCGTGGAGGATGGTCGTGTCGCTGGCGCGCATTGAGGCGCGCGGCGCCTTCTGGCGGGAAGCTCTTGCGACTGCGCGCGGACGACGCACCGCAACGAGCCCCCTGAATGACATCCGCGCGAGCGCTTGGCCGCTGATCGCGCTGGGCGACGCCATGCGGATCCTGTCGTCGCGTCTTCGATGCGCGGCGACGGAAGAGGCGCTCGCACTGCCGCAAGAAGCAGCGACGGCGGGAGGAGAAGATCTGCAGCGCTGGATCGACTGGGCGGCGGCGGGCCTGGGAATGGAAGCCGAAACGGTCTCTTGTCCGATTTCGGACATCGTGGGCCTTTTGCGCGCGGGCGCACCCACCATCATACCGTTTCACCACGCGGGCGAATCCGGCTTTCTGACATTGCTGGGTGCCAGGCGCGGCCGGCCGCAGATCCTTGGCGCGGACCTGACCGTGAGAACCTGCGATGCCGACGATCTCGCGCGCTTTCTGTCTGCGACGCGCCAGGCGCCGGTAATGCAGGAAGTCGAGCGGGTTCTTGACGCGGCAGGCCTGACCGGTCCGCGGCGTGAGCGGGCGTCGACGTATCTCGCACGGGACCGTCTCAGGTTTTCGACCATCGATGGGCTGGTGATGTTTCGCCGCGCCGCCTCGGCTGACATCGTGAAACATGTCACTGCGGCCGCAATTCCCGCCCGCATCGGCGCGCTCGTCGCGTTGACCGCCTTCGGCTATGTGCTCGAGATACTGGGCTGGGCCCTGATAGGAGGCGCAGCGCTCGGCGGGCGGCTGGATCGCGGTTTGCTCGTCGCCTGGAGCCTGGTCGTGCTGACCGCAATTCCCGTTCGCTGCAGTGCTTCGTTCCTGAGTTCGACAACCGCCCTGCGGCTGGCGACGATCCTCAAGACGCGGCTCTTTCTGGGCTCGCTCCGCTCGGATATCGACGGCATAAGGGCAAGCGGCGTCGGGCGCCTGCTGGCGCGCGTCATGGATTCCCAGGCTTTCGAAAGCCTGATCATTGGCGGTGGACTTTCCGGGCTTCTCGCGATCGTGGAACTGTTTGCGGCGTTCGCGGTGATATGCAGCGGCGCGGGCGGCATCATGCAAGCCGGCCTACTCGCCTTCTGGTGCGCCGTCACGATTGCGCTCGCCCGACGCTATCGCGGACGTATGACGCACTGGACGAGCACGCGCGAGCAGATGACGCACGAACTCGTCGAGCGGATGACCGGGCACAGAACGGTTCTGGCTCAGGATCATGCTATCGACCGGGACCAACGGGAAGATGTCGGAACGCTCGGTTATTTCGGGGCGAGCCGCGCACTCGACAAATCTTCGGCGCCGCTCGCTCTCGCCGCATCGGCGGGCTGGACAATAGTCGGTCTTGCCGGACTTGCGCCTGCCTTCATTGGCGGAACAGCGGACCCCGTCAGCATGGCAATCGGTGTGGGCGGCGTCATGTTCGCTGCGCGAGCGCTCGCGGCGCTGACATCGAGCGGCGTGGCGCTGATTGGCGCGGGCGTGACATGGAGCCGCATCGCGCCGATCCTCGCTGCTGCGGGCGCAAAGGGTGCGCGCGGTCCGTTTACGCCGATTGAGCGGCGCCAGCAGGCAGGCAGCGCCGCGCCCGTCCTCGATGCGGAGAATCTTGCATTCGGGTTCTCTACCCGAACCAGACCGGTATTGCGTGACGCCTCTCTTGTCATATCGCAGGGCGACCGCATCCTGATCCAGGGCCCCTCTGGCGGCGGCAAATCGACATTCGCGGCCTTGCTCTCCGGCTTGCGGGCGCCTTCGGCAGGTCTTCTATTTCTCAATGGATTGGACCGGCAGACGCTCGGGGATTCATGGAACGAGTTCGTGGCGCAGGCGCCGCAATTCCACGAAAATCACATATTCACCGGCAGCCTCGCCTTCAATCTGCTCATGGGACGTCGATGGCCGGCAAACGCCGCCGACCTCGCGGAGGCCGAGGACATCTGCGTTGAACTGGGCCTTGGCGATCTTCTGGCTCGTATGCCGGGAGGATTGATGCAGATCGTCGGCGAAACCGGCTGGCAATTGTCGCATGGCGAACGCGGCCGGATATTTCTTGCGCGCGCGATCTTGCAGAACGCGGCCGTCACGATTCTCGACGAGAGCTTCGCTGCGCTCGACCCGCAAACTCTGGAGCGTTGCGTGACATGTGTTTTCCGCCGTGCGCGCACGCTCGTCGTGATTGCGCATCCGTGAGCCCGATTGGGTGGGGCAAATCACCCGCACACCGGGTGTTACCCCACAAGCGATGCC
The DNA here is from genome assembly GCA_046349215.1 of Beijerinckiaceae bacterium. Taxonomy (GTDB): domain Bacteria; phylum Pseudomonadota; class Alphaproteobacteria; order Rhizobiales; family Beijerinckiaceae; genus JAJXWB01. The sequence continues at coordinate 249,280 of JAXMCV010000003.1, read as the reverse complement.
TCCCCTATTCGTGCAATCGGCAAAGCTTCAATCGAACCGACTGAAATTGCAGGCGAACAATATTATCGCCCATCTCGCTCGCTCTGGCACATCCATTGCTCCTACCGAAACGAAGCAATCGAGCGCACATGCACTTTGAAACGCACGACACATTGATCGACGAAACGCAAGAAGTCTCCTCCGAGGCGGCTCGGACGACGGACTTTCACGTGCAGCCAAATGACCTGCTCGAATTGCCGATGGCGCAGCGCATGGTCATACAATACAGACCGACGGCTGAGGCGCGCGAGCTCTGCCTGTACTATGGCGCGCGGGAAATTTCGTTCGACGACCCGGACATGTTCGCATTCGGCGAGACGCTTGGGCGTCAGACGCGGTTCGTGGCCCAAGACGCGATACAATGGGGCTCTGGATACGCCTGGACGCGCGTTAGCCCCCTGCTCGACGAATTGCTTTCGGCAGGCGTTCTGCGTCGCGCGACCGGCGAGCAGGAAGCGGCTTTCATCGGCGCGGATCGCGAACGCGCTTCGCCGCTTCCTCCGGCACATTGCGAAAGGCCACGAAGCTGGCGCGAAGCCGAAACGATCACGTATGAACTGACCGGACGCTCAGTCGAGCCGGGATATCTTGAGATTTTCGTGCCGATCTTTCGGGTCGCACATATGACGCTCGATGCAGATGGCCGTCAGGTGGGCGAGGCCAACGTATTTCCGCGACCGATGCGCACTGACATGCCGACCCAATGGCTCGCCTGCATCTATCCTGGCACACGCTTCATGGCCGAAGCGCCAATGAACGCCACCGCGCTCAAGGCGATGCGGACTCACTGGCCGCAGATGATGACGGCCTTGCTGCACGTTCGCGCCGCCTATCTCAGACGTTGTCCGGATGCCGCCCGGGGATGGACGGTCGGGCATATCGAACGGCTTTCGACCGCCGTACTGGCGCTGGTGTCGCTGTCCGCCGTTCGCTGGGGTGAGGATGCGGATGAAGAACCCTTGCATCCCGCGCTTTCATCGCTGTTCCGCGTCACCGACGGGCTGCGCATGGTGATGCATCAGATGATGTTCGTTCCAGTCGGCGAGCCAACATTGCATCCAGATGCGCCAATGTCTGCGGCCGCCATCTACGATTACGCCGAACGCAACTATTCCTTTCATTCCGATAGTGGCGTCTGCGCCGGTCCGAAGATCATGGTGCAGGAATTTCTCTCCGTTCTTCTGGATGGCGCGAGGGCCGAAACATATTCCGTCGTTGTTCCCGAACCGGCTGTGGCGCGGGCGATCAGCGAGGTCGACAACGGCCTCGACTACGCGCTGCTTGGCCTCCAGACCTATGCGATAACCTTTTCCCTGTGGCCGCAAATGACCCGGGCTTACGAGCAGATCGCCGATATCTGCGCGCAGGCGGTTGCAGCCGACGCGTCTGGATTTGCGCCCCTGGCCAGTCGCATGCGTCTTCATCGCGAAAATCTCAGATCCTCGCCTTATCTCGCTCGCGAGAAATGGCGAGCAGATCGCGATCATGTCTATGCCGACATGTATCGCGCCTGCGGTCGCGCGCTTCGTCAAGACGAAGCCTGCGGGTCCGACTTGCCCGAATTGCTGGCTCCGCGGCGCGAGGCGGCGGATCTTGTCGCGGCAGGAAACATCTCCGAATTTCTCCGCAGCAATTTCATGCGAGGCATGAAAGATCACACATTCGTCGAACAAATTGTCGACGCCGTCATGGACTTCGCCCGCCGGACCCGGGCGATCGTCCGCGCGGCCACCGCGCAGCAAGACCGAATTAACCGATTGCTCCACCGCCCCCGGCCCACACGTCCGCTAACGGCCGCGGATCTGAACGTTCACAATCTGCTGCAGGGCGACGAAGGGCGCACGATTCCCTATCTGCTCGACGAGCTTTCCGATGCGCTCGACCTGCGCATCCACATCGACGCAACCTCGATCGTCGTTCTCAAAAACGATCAGAAGAGTTCCCGGAATTCGACCGGATATTGTCCGGCCGAAGGCAGCGCTGCGGCGCAAATTGGAGGCATAGCATGAAGATCAAGACCAACCTTCGGGCCGGATCGGGCAATAGCACGTCCACCGACTCGACGTCGACATCGACCTCTTCGTCGGTCAATTCCGGCGGCGTCAATGGCGGCGGCGCCACCGGCGGCGGCGGTGGTGGTGGTGGCGGCGGCAGCAAGCGCTGCGTCGGCATCTGATCTCAGAATTGATGCGTAATCCGGGGCAGCCTCACGGCTGTCCCGTTTTGTTTCGTGAGACCTCCGACGGGCCGCGATACGTTAGATCGTGCGGGCGCAAACCGAGCGCAAGGGTCTTGTCCGGCGACGCGCTAGTACGTCGAAAGTGCAGCAGTCCCCAATTGAACACGCCGGCAATGTCCGAAGGAGTCTTTCCCCGGCATCTTCCGTCCACATCCGCCCAGAATTCCTGAATCGGAAGGCCTGACGATTCGATATGACGCGGAGAGAGAAAGCCGCGCGCAAATCCGGGTCCGAATGGCCGTGATTGTCGATATAGACGCGTTTCGACCGGAACTATGCCGGTTTGCCCCTGGGCGGACTCGCCCTCCAAGGGATCGATACGATCCACATCCGGCGCGTGAAGCGCTTCGAACAGGAGCGTCAACCTTCGATTGAGCGCGTCGACACCTTCTGCGAAGGACCGGTCCGGGGCGTGGCCGAGGATCGATTTGCGGCCGAAGAGATAGGCGAGCGGATGAGTGTCGGGAACATCGAAGCCGCCAACCACGACAAAGAAGCTGCCGTTCTGGCGCAGCAACTTGCACAGACCGCGGCATATCGCGACATCGTCGAGCCAGTGCAGCGCCTGGCTTACCGTCACGACATCGAGCGGTTCTGAATTGTGCGCGAGGCGGTTGCAGGATTCCTGCAAGGTCTCGAGATGTACTTCCTCCTCCCGCGCTTTGGCTCTGGCGGCACGGACAAATCCACCCGACAACTCCATGAGTGTCACCCGGTCGCAATATCGTGCCAATTGTACCGCGAGGTCGCCGGGGCCGCCGGCAAGGTCGAGCACGCGACTATCCCGAGCGATCGGCGCAGAACGCACAATATGCGTGGTGATTTCCTCCGGAAATGGCCGATAGAGAAGATAGTCCTTCGCCATCTTGCGATCGTAACGCGAGACGTCGTCGTCAGAACCAAGCAGGACATGCGCCTGCTTCATCCCTGCTATCGCCTTCTCCAGGGACCTCCGGCGCGATGGCGTCAGCGGGATCTCGGTCAGCCGCGCATATTCGGACAAGCATTGCTCGACGGTCCGACCGCCCTTTGCAGAAAACAACGAATGGAGAATGCGTTCCGCTTCACTCAACCAATATTGGTCGTAGGGCTCGCACTCCCTGATCACGTAAGGCGCCCCCTCGATCGAGAAGGCGAGCGCAAACATGGGCGATACGCGCAGCCGATCCCGGCGGGAAGAGTCACTCGGCAATTCGCGGCCTTCGGGTTCCAATGCAGCTGATCATTTATATTAATGCATGTATCGGTGCGACGATAGGGTGAGCGCGCGGCTAGGTTTCGAAACTAGACGGCAATATCAAGCCGACGGCTTTCGGTCGTCGCTTTGCAATGCTTTTCTTGCGGATCCCCGCGGAGCAAAAATTCCATCCATCCAAAGGGGGGCCAAGAGCCCCGGCGACCGCTAGCGAATGTCTGCAATCCGCCCGTTCCTGCCCCACGGAATGTCCGTTTCCCGGCCTGCCGCTCACACCGCCGTGCGCAACAGGTCCGACACCACCCGCTCCAGATCCTTCAGCGAGGCGCAGACGATGGCCCGGTCGACGCAGGGCTCGTAGGTCTTCATCACGCTGTCGCCGGTGTTCCACGACACTTTCGGCTCGGGATTGAGGAAGATGACGCGCCGCGCGCGGTCGTGGATCTTGCGCAATATGTCGGCGCGCGGTTCGGCATTGTTGTTGCGCGCGTCGCCGAGGATCAGCACCGTCGTCTTGCGGTCGATCTCGTCCATGCACAAGGACTCGAACGTCTCGAACGCCTCGCCGTAGTCGGTCGAGCCGCCGAACCGGTCGAGCGTCTCGGCGATGGCGCGCTCCACGTCCATCGTCTCGAACAGGTCCGTCACCTCGCCGAGCTGGCCGGAAAAGGCGAAGGAGCGCACGTTCGGGATGACGTCGTGCAGCGAATAGAGGAACATCAGCAGAAAGCGCGAGACCTGCGCGACCGAGCCTGACACGTCGCAGATCGCCATCACTTTCGGCCGGTCGATCTTGCGCTTCTTCCAGACCGTGTGGAACAGCAGGCCGTCGTATTCGATGTTGACGCGGATCGTCTTGCGCACGTCGAGCTGGCCGCGCCGCGCCGTCTTCCTGCGTCGCGAATGCAGCGAGACGAGGCGCTTCGCCATCTTGCGGACCAGTTCGTGCATCAGCTTCATGTCGGAGCGCTCGACGCTCGACAGGCGCACGCTCTCGAGGATTTCCTCGCGCAGCCGGCGTCCGGCGTTGGCCGCGAACAGCGCGAGCTGGCGCTCGACATAGTCGCGCACTTCCGCGCGAAAATCCTCGCGCAAGGCGCGCAGGCGCTCGCCCCCGGCCTGCACGGCCGGATCGGCGCTCTCGCGCGCGTCGGCGATCAAATCGTCGAGCTTTTCCGAACCCATCTCGCGCTGGATGCGCAGCGCATACATGCCGCGCTGCGTGAAGAAGCGAATGTCTGTCACGCCGGCGCTGCGGGCGGCTTCGGCCAGCCTGCGCTGCAATTCGGCGCGGTCGCCGCTTTCGAGCAATTCGATCAGGTCGGCCTGCGCGGCCTCGCTCGCGGACGCCTGCGACTGGCCAGTCGATTGACCCTGCCCGCCGCCGGACCCGCCTTCGGCCTGCCCACCCTGTCCGCCCTGCGCGTCGGTGTGATCGAGGGAATCGCCTTGCGATTCGTCGCTCTCGCCCTGCTGATCCGAACCATCCTTGCCGTCGGGGTCGCGGTGCTGCGGCGCGCCGGCCTCGTTGCGGCCGGAGAAGGAGCGAAACGCGAAGAATTTCTCGAATGTCTCGTCGAAGGCCTGCTTTTCGTCGATGCTCTTGGCGAGCGCGTGGCTCAGCCCCTGTTTCAGGATCTCGCGATTCTCGTAGCCGATGATCTCGAGCGCCGCGCCGGCGTCGATCGCCTCCGACGGCGAGATGCGCACATCCTGCGCGCGCAGCGCGCGGATGAAGTCGGAGAGCATCTGGGTCATGCGATGAGGCCCGTCTGACGACAATCTTTCCGATGGTCATGGCCGGGACAAGCCCGGGCATGACGACCCCAGAAGTCCACGATCACCCCCGGGGAACGCGCCACTCCGATTCCTTCTTCGCGGCGACGATCAGGCCCATGACCTCCGGTTCGACCGCCTCGATGTCGTCCTGGTATTTCAGCAGCACGTTGAGCGTCGCGCGCACGAGATCGGCGTCGAGTTCGCGCGCATGCATCAGCACCAGCGTGCGCGCCCAGTCGAGCGTCTCGCTGATCGCCGGGACCTTCTTGAGATCGAGCTTGCGCAGGCCCTGCACGAAGGCGACGAGTTGCGCGTTGAGGCGCGCTTCGGCCTCCGGCACGCGCTTGCGCACGATCGACTGTTCGAGCGCCGCGTCGGGGAAGGGAATGTGCAGGTGCAGGCAGCGGCGCTTCAGCGCGTCGCCGAGTTCGCGCTTGTTGTTGGACGTCAGAAAGACGAGCGGCGTCGACTTCGCCTTGATCGTGCCGAGTTCGGGCACCGAGATCTGGTAGTCGGACAGGAGTTCGAGCAGGAAGGCCTCGAATTCGTCGTCGGCCTTGTCGATCTCGTCGATCAGCAGCACGGCGCCGCCCGGCTCCCAGAGCGCCTTGAGCAGCGGTCGCGGCTCCAGAAACTCTTCCGAGAAGAACGTGTCGTCGAATTCGTGCAGGCGGCCGATCGATTCTTTCAGGCCCTTCGCGCCCTGCAACAGGTCGCCGAGCTTCTCCTTCAGCACCTGCGTATAGAGAAGCTGCTTGCCGTACTTCCACTCGTAGAGGGCCTTGGTCTCGTCCAGCCCCTCGTAGCATTGCAGGCGGATGAGCGGCTTGCCGGTCATGGCGGCGGCGGCCTTGGCGAGTTCGGTCTTGCCGACGCCGGGCGGGCCCTCGATCAGCAGCGGCTTGTCCAGCGCCTGCGCCAGGAACAGCGAAGTCGCGATCGCCGGATTGCAGATGTAGCTCTCGGCTTCCAGCCGCGCCTGGATATCGGCGATGGCCGTCGCGGAGGTGGCCGTCTTGGGGCCGGATTGATCGTTCATTTCAGCTTTTCGCTTCGGTCTCGATTTCACTTGGCGAAACAACGCCCGCGATATTCGGACCGGTTTCGCGCGGCAGGCGCGCAAAAGCAAGCGTCGGCGGCGCTGGGCGGCCATGCGCCCGGCCGGCGGTCGGCCTTATTTCGACTTCAGCACCACCCGGCATTCCGCCGGCAGCGCGGCCAGCGTCATGCCGGGTTTCGGCTTGGCGTTGGGGTCGCGCCTGGGGTGCAGCACCGCGTCGGTGAACCACCAGCCGAGCTGGTCGCAGCCGTCGCCGGGCGGCACCGGGTCCTGGCTGTCGCAGGTCTCCTCGCCGGAGGGGCAATGCAGCCGGATGTGGAAATGGTAGTCGTGGCCCCACATCGGCCGGACCTTGTTCAGCCAGTCGCGGTCGCTGCCGGCCTCCCGGCACAAGGCCTTCTTGATGGCGGCATTGACGAAGATGCGTTGCACCTCCTTCTGCTTCGCCGCCGCGCGGATCACCGCCGTCTGGTCGCCGGTCCAGACCCTCGGGTCGATGTCGAGCCGGTCCTGGCGCACCATCATGGTGGCCGACATTTCCTCGCGCTCCTCGCGGGAGAGTTCGCGCCTGGGCATCGGGGTCAGCCAGATGTCGGCGTCGAGCCCGATCTGGTGCGAGGCGTGGCCGGTCAGCATCGGGCCGCCGCGCGGTTGCGACATGTCGCCGACAAGCAGGCCAGGCCAGTCCGAGACCTTCGGGACGATCTTCGCCAGCCTCTCCAGGAAGGCGATCAGTTCGGGATTGCCCCAGTTGCGGTTGCGCGACAGGCGCATCACCTGCCAGGCCGGCCCGTTGACCGGCAGCGCCTCGCCGCCGGCCAGGCACCCCTTGGCGTAGAAGCCGATCGAGCGGGATTCCATGTCGGCCGGCGTGCGCGCCCGGCCGAACAATTCCTTGGCGGGCGTCAAGGCGGTTTCCGCGATCGGCGGCAAGGGCTTCGGATCGACCGAACCCTTGTCCTGCGCCTGTGCGGCGCCGCAACAGAATGCGACGAGAAACGTCGCCAAAGCCGCGCGCAATATCCGCCCTCCGGCCAGTAATTCCGGCGAAGTCCCTTCGATTCGCGACGTGATGTCAACCTTTACGGACGCGCGCGGTTGCCATTGGCCCGGCGCCCGGGAATACTGAAAGCGGATGCTGCAGCGTTGTTTTCTTGCAGGGGCGTTATCATGAAGCGTTTCGTACTGGCCTTTTTGGCCCTTTTCTCTCTTTGCGCCATTCACGCGACAGCGGCCCAGGCCCGCGTCCAGATCCACATCGATCTCTCCAGCCAGCGCATGACGGTCAATTCCTCGAGCGGCAGCTATGTCTGGCCGGTCTCGACCGCGCGCTCGGGCTACGTCACGCCGCGCGGCTCCTATGCGCCCTACAGCCTCCAGCGCATGCATTACTCGCGCAAGTATCACATGTCGCCGATGCCCCATTCGATCTTCTTCCGCGGCGGTTATGCGATCCACGGCACCTACGCGGTCGGCGCCCTCGGCCGCCCGGCCTCGCACGGCTGCATCCGCCTGGCGCCCGGCAATGCCGCCGCGCTCTTCCAGATGGTGCAGCGCGAAGGCGCCAGCATCTCGATCTCGGGTTCGCCCCCCGGCCGTTACTATGCCGCCGGCGGCAAGAAGAAGCAGCATTTCGCGAAGCGTTCGCACGGCAAGAAGACCTATGTCGCCTCGCGGCGCGGTCAGGCGCCGATGGCCTACGCGCCAACCTCGCGCGGCAGCGGCGGCGCGAAGGCATGGCAGCGCGATCCGACGCGGTATTGAGAATACCGCGCAGGCCGCCCGCCCTCGCGACCTGACGATGCTGAAACCGGAAGGATGGCGCGCGCCGGTCGCGTGAGCGCGACGCGCGCTGTCCGGACGCAGGCGCCTGCTAGAATTTCAGCTAGACAGGCGAAACCGATCATCGTCTAATCCCGGCACGACACGCAGAGGTCGATCGGGAGGATCTAGATGAAGCTCACACGGCGTCATTTCACGACGGGGCTCGCTTCGGGCGTCGCCATGCCCGCGGTGTTGCGCAGCGCCCATGCGCAGGGCCAGACGATCAAGATCGGCATGGTGCTGCCGGTGACGGGGCCTGCGGCCGATTCGGGAAAATACTCGCTCACCGGCGCCAAGCTCGCACTCGATCGCGTGAACAAGGCTGGCGGCGTTCTCGGCAAGCAGCTCGAACTCGTCACCGAGGACGACCAGACGACCAATCCCGGCGCGGTGCTCGCCTTCTCCAAGCTCGCTTCCCAGCCGGACATCGTCGCCTTCCTCGGTTCGATCCGCTCGACGCAGAACCATGCGATGGCGCCGGACATTCTCAAGACCGGCAAGCCGGTCTGCTTCGGCGGCACCGATCCGACGCTGACCAAGCTCGGCAATCCCTGGCTCTTCCGTTTCCGTCCGAACGACACTTATTCGGGCCGCGTGATCGCCAGCTACGGCGTCGAGACGCTCGGCAAGAAGAAATGGGCGGTCGTCCATTCGACCGACGCCTTCGGCACCAACGGCGCCAAGGCGCTGACGGAATCGCTCGGCAAGATCGGCGGCTCGGTCGCCATCGACCAGGGCTATCCCAACCAGAGCCAGGACTTCTCGGCCGTCGTGCTCGCCATCAAGAGCTCGGGCGCCGACATCATCGGCTCCTACTTCACCTTCGACAACGATCTGGCGATCTTCGCCCGCCAGCTGCGCCAGCTCGGCGTCACGATTCCCTGGGTCGGCTCGCCGTCGATCACGGTGGCAGGCGCGGTGAAACTCGCCGGTCCGGCGCTTTACGGCACATATGGCGTCGCCGACTATGCCGAGGATTCCAATCCGGAAGCCAAGGAATTCGCCCGGCTCTACAAGGCGGCGTCCGGCGGCATCAACGCCGACAATTACGGCTCGTGGACCTATGACGCGATCGGCGTGCTCGCCAAGGCGATCAACGACGCCAAGTCGACCGATCCGCAGAAGATCCGCGAGGCGATCATCGCCATCAAGGGCTACAAGGGCGCCGAGGGCGAATACAATTTCGACGCCAACGGCGACGGGCTCCACGGCTACAACATCGTGAAGAACGACAAGGGCGTGATCGTCTTCGACAAGCACATCGAGTTCAAGGACTGAGCGCGGAATCCGGGCGGTTGCGCAACGTGCGCTGCGAGCGTCCTGGCCGGGCAATAGCCGTCGAAAGACGGCGGCGCTTCGCGCGCCTTTGTCCCGGCCATCCACGCCGACCCGCTCTGATTGGCCGGGCCATGTGATGCTGTTCGCATTCGCATGGTCCGCTGCTCGGCCCGGCGTGGATGCCCGCGACAAGCGCGGGCATGACGTAGCCGGGACGCGCTCGATCTTTCTCTCGCTTGCCCGGTAGCCTCCTCATGGATCTCTTCCTCCAGCTCCTCTTCCAGGGCGTCGGCATAGGCGCGGTCTATGCGCTCGTGGCGCTGGGCTTCGTGCTCATTTTCCGCGCCACCAACGTCGTGAATTTCGCGCAGGGCGAATTCTCGATGGTCGCCGCCTATCTCATGGTCGTCTTCGCGGTCGATCTCGGCTGGCCCTACTGGCTGTCCTTCCTGATCGCGCTCGGCGGCATGGCCGTGCTGGGCGCGATCTTCAATCTCGGCGTCTATTACCCGCTGCGCCACCGCACCTACCTGCCCGTCATCATCTCGACGATCGGCGCCTCGATCCTCATCGCCAATTCGACGCTGGCGCTCTACGGCCCGCAGCCGCAGGTGATTCCGGGATGGTTCGATACGCCCGGCATCCAGCTCGGCCCGGTCTATCTCGACAGCCAGTATCTGCTGATCATCGCCGTCACGATGGCGCTGGTCGCCTTCAACTACTGGTTCTTCGAGCACACGCTGCTCGGCAAGAAATTGCAGGCGACCAGCCAGGACAAGGAAATGGCCTCGCTGCTCGGCATTTCCGTCTCGACCATGATCATGATCACCTTCGTCTACAGCGCCATGCTCGGCGGTCTGGCCGGCATTCTCGTCGCGCCCATCCTGTTCGTGTCGATCCAGATGGGCGGCACCATCGCGCTCAAGGCCTTCGCAGCCACGATCATCGGCGGCTTCGGCGACGTGGCCGGCGCGATCATCGGCGGGCTGGCGCTCGGCATCATCGAGACCTTCGGCGCGGCCTACGTGTCCGTGCCCTACAAGGACGGCTTCGCCTTCCTGGTGCTCGTGGCATTCCTCGTCTTCCGCCCGCAGGGCATTTTCGGCGAACGCGTGGCGGAGAAGGCATGAGCGCGGCAAATCCGAACCCCCGGTCCGGCATGCTCGGCCATCTCGCCTACGCCGCGCTGGCGATCGTTGCGGTCTTCCTCGCCGCGACGATGAAATTCGACGGCTACGTCCTCAACATCCTCATGCAGGCGGCGACCTATTCGATCGCCGTCTTCGGCCTGTCCGTCGTTCTCGGCCTGTGCGGCCAGATCAACCTGGCGCAGGCGGCCTTCTTCGGTCTTGGCGCCTATGCGGTGGGCCTCGGCACGACGGATGCGCATATATCCTTCTGGATATGCCTCGTCGTCGGCATGGTCGTGTCGCTGCTGGCCGGCGCATTGCTCGGCGCCTCGACGCTGCGGCTCGGCGGCCATTATCTCGCGATGGTGACGATCTCCTTCCAGCAGATCCTCACGCTCGTCATGGTCAACGCCATCGGCTTCACGCACGGACCGGACGGCGTGCGCGACATCGCCCGTCCCGCGCTGTTTTCCAATCAGCAGACTTATCTGGCGCTCTGCGTCGCGGTTCTGGCCGGCGTCGGCTGGCTCGTCTGGCGTCTCGCCGATACGAAACTCGGCCGCGCCATGCGCGCGGTGCGCGACAACGAACTGGCGGCGGGCGTCGCCGGCGTCGACGTCTATCGCACCAAGGTCACGGCCTTCGCGCTCTGCGCGATGCTCGGCGGCCTCGGCGGCGGCCTGTTCGCCGGCGGCTTCGCCTATGTCAGCCCCGACCAGTTCTCCTTCGCGGAATCGGTCGTCTTCCTCACCATGTCGCTGCTCGGCGGCGTCGCCTCGCCCGTCGGTTCGGCGATCGGCACCGGCCTGCTCATCCTCATTCCGGAATGGCTGCGTTTCCTGAAGAGCGTGCCGGGCCTCTACCTCGCCATCTACGGCTTGGCGGTCATTCTCATCGTCGTCTTCATGCCGGATGGCATCTGGGGCTTCATCGCCAAGTTCTTCGAACGCGCGCCGCCCGCCCGCCCGACGCCCGCGCCGCTGAAACTCGCGCCGGCCGACGCCGGCGGCGCGAGCGTGCTCGAGACGCAGAAGCTGTCGAAGCATTTCGGCGGCCTGAAAGCCGTCGACGAAGTCGACATCGCCGTCAGGCGCGGTTCGGTCCACGCGCTGATCGGCCCCAACGGCTCGGGCAAGACGACGACGCTGAACGTGCTGTCGGGCCTCTATACGGCCACGTCCGGCAGCGTCATGCTGGATGGGCGCGACATCACGAAGCTGCCGGCGCACAAGCGCACGGAAGCCGGCCTCGGCCGCACCTTCCAGAACATACGCCTGTTCCGTTCGATGACGGCGCTCGAAAACGTCGTCATCGGCGCCGAGCGTCCGGGCAACCGGCTGGTGGAAGGCGGCAGCCGCGCCGCGCTGGAGGAACGCGCGCTGGCCGCGCTCGATTTCGTCGGACTCGCTTCCCGCGCCAACGAACTCGTCACCGCTTTCAGCTACGGTCACCAGCGGCTGATCGAGATCGCCCGCGCGCTTGCCGCAAATCCGACGCTGCTGCTGCTCGATGAACCGGCGGCCGGCCTCAATTCGACGGAAAAGCAGAGCCTGCACGAATTGCTCGAACGGATCGCGGCTTCCGGCCTCACCATTCTCATCATCGACCACGACATGACGCTCGTTTCGAACGCCGCAAGCCACATCACGGTGCTCAACTTCGGTCGCCGCATCGCCGACGGCGAGTCGATGGCGGTGCTGCGGCACCCGGACGTCATCTCGGCATATCTCGGAGCTGAATGATGGCCTTGCTCGAGATCACCGACCTGTCCGTGCGCTACGGCGAGATCGAGGCCCTGCGCGGCGTCACGTTCAGCGTCGACGAGGGCAAGGTCGTGACGCTGCTGGGCTCCAACGGCGCCGGCAAGTCGACGACGCTGCGCGCCATTTCGGGGCTCGCGCAGCCCGCCTCCGGCGAGATCGTCTTCGATGGACACTCGATCGCCGGCCTCGGCCCCGAAGACATCGTGCGCAAGGGCATCGCGCATGTGCCGGAAGGCCGCCGCGTCTTTCCTGGCCTGAGCGTGCGCGAGAACATCATGCTCGGCGCCTCCAACAGGCGAGACGCCACGGCGACGATCAGGAAAGAGGCCGACGACATGTTCGACCTGTTTCCTGATATCCGGCCTTTCGCCGATGCGCTCGGCTGGACGCTGTCGGGCGGACAGCAGCAGATGGTCGCCGTCGCGCGCGGCCTGATGGCGCGCCCGCGCCTGCTGCTGCTCGACGAGCCTTCGCTCGGCCTCGCGCCGGTCATCGTGCAGGCCGTGTTCAAGATCATCGAGGAGATCAGGCGCCGCGGCGCGACCGTGCTGCTGGTCGAACAGAACGCGCGCATGGCGCTGAAGGTCGCCGACTACGGTCACGTGCTCGAAACCGGACGCCTCGCGCTCGGCGGCACGCCCGAGCAATTGTGGGCCGACGAGAGCATCGCGGCCGCCTACCTCGGCGGCGGCAAGAAGAGCGCGTGACGGCCCCCTCCCCAGCCCTCCCCCGCCTTGCGGGAGAGGGAGCAGATTTTCGACCGCATCCAGACTCGTAAACACCGGCGCCTCCCGTCCCCTCTCCCGCGCAACGCGTGGGGGAGGGAAAGGGAGGGGGCCGTTCCGACACAGGGACATTCGAACATGATCTCCATCCCCGTCTCCGCTCTTGAACAGGTCTGCGCCGATACGTTCGAACGCGTCGGTTCTTCGAGAGAAGAAGCGCTGCGCGTCGCGCGCTCCCTCATCGGCGCCAATCTCACCGGCCACGACAGCCACGGCGTCATCCGCGTGCCGCGCTACGTCGACTGGGTGAAGACCGGCGACATCGTCCCCAACCAGAAGGTGAAGCTTCTCGTCGACCTGCCTTCGCTCGCCGTCGTCGACGGGCAATACGGCTTCGGCCAGTCCGTCGCCCCGGAGGCCGTGCGCGTCGGCATCGCCAAGTGCAGGGAACAGGGATTGTCGGCGATCTCGCTGCGCGACGCCGGCCATATCGGCCGCATCGGCGAATGGGCCGAGATGGCGGCGGCCGAAGGCCTTGTCTCCATCCACTTCGTGACGGCGTCCGGCTCGATCCTCGTCGCGCCCTTCGGCGCGGCGGAACGGCGGCTTTCGACCGCGCCCTTCTCGGTCGGCATCCCGCGCGAAAACACCGAGCCGGTCATTCTCGATTTTGCGACATCGGTCGTCGCCGAAGGCAAGGTGATGGTGGCGAGCCAGGGCGGCAAGAAATTGCCGGAAGGCGCGCTGGTCACGCCCGACGGCGAACTCTCCACCGATCCCGCGCAGCTCTACGGTCCCCTCGTCGAGGGCGGGCCGCGCGACGCGACGAAGGGCAGGGGCGCGATCCGCGCCTTCGGCGAGCACAAGGGCTCGGGCCTCGCCTTCATGTGCGAAATTCTCGGCGGCTCGCTGACCGGCGCCAAGGCGACGGGACCCGGCCGGCGTTTCTGCAACGGGATGTTCTCGATCTATGTCGACCCGAAGCGCATCGATCCCGATCACGTCTTCGACGCCGATGTCGCGCGCTACATCGGCTATTTCAAGTCGGCGAAGCCCGCGAAAGGCGTGAAGGAAGTGCTCGTGCCGGGCGAGCCCGAACGCGCCATGCGCGCCGAGCGCACGGCCAACGGCGTGCCGCTGTCAGACGAAACGTGGCAGGCGATCAAGACGAGCGCACGCAATGTCGGCGCGAGCGTGCCTGCGCTCTGACCAGCGCGGTCGCGCCTGACGCACGCCGGCGTCCTGGGATTGCGTTTTCGCCGGGCTTTATTCGCCGTCGACGGGCAGCCCGGCGACGCGGCGCTTCATGATGTGCGACGGCCGGAACACCGGCGACTTCTGCGGGGGGATGGCCGTCTCGACCTTCGTCTTGGGATTGCGGCCGATGCGCGGACCCTTCTGGCGCACGCTGAACTTGCCGAAGCCGGAGAGGAGGACGTGCTCGCCCCTGACCAGCGCGGCGGCGATATCCTCGAGGATGTCGTCCACGAATTGCGCGGCCTCGCGACGGGTCATCGGCGCGACGCCGTAGACCGCCGTGGCGAGATCGGCGCGTGTGACATTTGCGCCCTTGCCGCCGTTCGCGGCCGTATCGAGATTCTGGAGCTTGTGGGCATTGCCCTTGGTCATGAAATTCATTTTGAAATCCGCCCGGACGAACGCCGGGCGCCCCTAGCTGAAATGAACTTGCCCAAATCACACGGCGAACCGCAGCTTCGCGTGTCATCCGCCAGGGCGGACACGCTCGAAATGAAGCCTCAAACGCGATCGACGAATCTATACCTGAAAGTAAGTCCATCATATCACATGCGATTACTGAACGAAACAGCGGGATTCGCGAAAGCCTGCTGGCCCCGAATCATCTCACTCGGAAGCCAAGGGCTTCTGAACACAGAAGAAAACGCAATTTAGAACACGCGCGCCCCGTCCGCCGCGCTATCGGAATTGCAAGTCGCGCAGCGGCGGCGTGCGCGCGGTCAATCCGCGAACACGACGGTCCGGCGGCCGTCCAGCAGCACGCGGTCCTCGATGTGCTTGCGCAGCGCGCGCGCCAGCACCCGACGCTCGATGTCGCGGCCCTTGCGGACGAGGTCGTCTGGCGTGTCGCGATGCGAAATGCGCTCCACGTCCTGCTCGATGATCGGCCCTTCGTCGAGGTCGCTGGTCACGTAATGGGCGGTCGCGCCGATCAGCTTCACGCCGCGCGCATGGGCCTGGTGATAGGGCTTCGCGCCCTTGAAGCCCGGCAGGAAGGAATGGTGAATGTTGATGCAGCGTCCGGCGAGCTTGGCGGCGAGGCCGTCGGACAGGACCTGCATGTAGCGGGCGAGCACGACGACGTCCGTCTGCGCCTCGCGGATCAGCTTCCAGACCTCCGCCTCCTGTTCCATTTTCGTCTCGCGCGTCACGGGCAGGTAGTGGAAGGGGATGTCGCCGAGATCGATATGCGCATAGGTCTCGCGCGGATGGTTGGCGATGATTCCGACCGGCTCCATGGCGATTTCACCGATCCGCCAGCGATAGACGAGGTCGGCGAGGCAATGGTCGGACTTCGAGACGAGCATCATCACCCGCTTCGTTTTCGCGCGGGCCCTCATCTGCCACCTGAACGAGAATTCCGCCGCCATCCTGGCGATGTCCGCATCGAGCGCCTTGAAGGAGGTTTCGTCCGCCACGCGGTCGAACATCACGCGGGCGAAAAAAGTGCCCGTCTCCAGCGAGTCGAACTGCTGCGCGTCGAGAATGTTGCAGCCGTGCTGGAACAGGCACGTCGAGACGGCCGCGACGATGCCGGGACGGTTCGGGCAGGACAGGGTGAGAATGTACTGGGCTTCGGACTGGGGCATTTTTCCGGAACGCTCGAAATCTGATCGTCTTGCACGACAATTCCCGACCGTCGTCAACCGCGCGCCGGCCGGACGTCTTCCTGAACCCGCCCGCCGATCGCTCGCGACAGGCCGCGGAATTCCGCGATCGTCGTCCCGTCCTGCCGCGTCACCGTCACGTCGTAGATCCCCGATCGGCCCGCGAGCGCCGTTTCTCGGGCGCTGGCCGTCAGCACGTCGCCGAGCCGGCCCGGGGCCAGGAATGTCACAGTGCAATTCTGGGCGACGGTGGAGACGTCGCGCGAATTGCAGGCATAGGCGAAGGCTGCGTCTGCCAGCGTGAAGATCATGCCGCCATGGCACATCTCGTGCGAATTCAGCATGTCCTGGCGCACGACCATCGACAGCGTGGCGGAGCCTTCGTCGATCGCCACGAAATCCATGCCGAGCGCCCGGCGCACCTGGTCGCCGTCCCACATCCTGTCCGCGCAGGCGCGCGCGATCTCCCGTGGCTCCATCCGTGACATTCTCCCGGCCATGATCCGCACTGCGAAACATGACCCTTGCGGCTGCGAAAATCCGGCGTGCTGGATCGCATGGGCGTCGAAACGGGTCAACGCGCGCAAATTCTTGCTGTTTGGCGTTGCGCCGGGGCGCCGCCGCGGACTAGATTTCGCGCCTCTCGACAACGAGCCGCCACGAGGCGGCCGCCACCCAAGGAAAGCTCCATGTCCGACAAGCCCGCCGTTTCGTCCGTCCAGAAGGGCGACGTCCTTCTCGTCCTGGTCGACAATCCGCCGGTCAACGCCATTTCGCAGGCCGTGCGCGCCGGGCTCAAGGAGCATGTCGAGAAGGGTCTGAAGGACGCCGGCACCAAGGCGATCGTCATCGCCTGCGAGGGTCGCACCTTCGTCGCCGGCGCCGATATCCGCGAATTCGGCAAGCCGCCGGCCGGCCCCTCGCTGCAGGAACTGCTGAACGGCATGGAAGCTGGCGACAAGCCGGTGGTCGCCGCCATCCACGGCACCGCGCTCGGCGGCGGCTTCGAGATCTGCATGGCCTGTCACGGCCGCGTCGCCGTCAAGGAAGCGCGCGTCGGCCTGCCTGAAGTGAAGCTCGGCCTGCTGCCGGGCGCGGGCGGCACCCAGCGCGTGCCGCGCGTCGCCGGCGCGCTGGTCGGTCTCGACCTCTGCACCTCGGGCCGCATGGTTCCGGCCGCCGAAGCCCTCAAGCTCGGCCTCGTCGACAAGATCGCCGAGGGCGACCTGCGCGAAGATGCGATAGCCTATGCCCGCACGCTCGTCGGCAAGCCGCTGAAGCGTTCCTCGCAGCAGCAGCAGCCCTTCGACGCCGCCGCCTTCGACAAGGCCGCCGCCGAAGTGCTGAAGAAGTCGCGCGGCGCGATGGCGCCGGCCAGCATCATCGATTGCGTGCGCGCCTCCACCAAGGGCGACTTCAAGGAAGGCGAGGCGGTCGAGCGCGCCAAGTTCATGGAACTGCTCGTCTCCGACCAGTCGAAGGCGATGCGCTACGTCTTCTTCGCCGAGCGCGAAGTCCTCAAGGTGCCGCATCTGGAAGGCGTCAAGGAGCGTCCCGTCATGAGCGCGGGCGTCATCGGCTCCGGCACGATGGGCGCGGGCATCACCATTTCGCTGGTCAATTCCGGCATGCCGGTGACGGTGGTCGAGAACAACCAGGAAGCGCTCGACCGCGCCATGGCGCGCTTCAAGTCGACCTGGGAGCGCGACGTGAAGCTCGGCCGCATCGACCAGGCGACGATGGACAAGCGCCTCGCGCTTCTCACCCTCACCACGCAGTTCGAGGCGCTTGCCGACAAGGACATCGTCATCGAGGCGGTGTTCGAGGAAATGGCGCTGAAGAAGGAAATCTTCGGCAAGCTCGGCAAGATCGTGAAGGCCGGCGCCGTGCTCGCCTCCAACACGTCCTATCTCGACATCGACGCCATCGGCGAGGCGGCGGGCCGTCCCGCCGACGTCATCGGCATGCACTTCTTCTCGCCGGCCAACATCATGCGCCTCGTGGAAGTCATCGACGGCGGCCGTTCCTCGAAGGACGCGCTCGCCACCGGCGTCGCCGTCGGCAAGCGCATGGGCAAGCTGCCGGTCGTGATGGGCAATTGCGACGGCTTCGTCGGCAATCGCATTCTCGCCGCATGGCGCCAGGTCGCCGACATGATGCTGGAAGAGGGCGCCTATCCGCAGGACATCGACGCCGCGATGGAGAAGTGGGGCATGGCGATGGGTCCGTACGCGGTCGGCGATCTCGCCGGCCTCGACATCGGCATGCGCCGTCGCAAGGAATTCGCGCATCTGCGCGACAACCAGAAGCGCGACACGGGCGCCATCGCCGACGCCATCTGCGCGCTCGGCCGCTACGGCCAGAAGACGGGCCACGGCTACTACAAATATGTCGACGGCAAGCGCACGATCGATCCCTCGACCAACGAGATCATCGAGAAGGTCTCGAAGGACAAGGGCATCACGCGCAAGCCGATCTCGGCGGACGAGATCACCTCGCGCATCCACGCGACCATGGTCAACGAGGCTGCGAAGATCCTGTCCGAGAACATCGTGTCGCGTCCGCTCGACGTCGATATCGTCAAGCTCAACGGCTACGGTTTTCCGGTGTGGCGCGGCGGCCCGATGCAGGAAGCCGACCGAGTCGGCATCGACAAGGTGCTGGCCACCGTCAAGGAAGTGTACAAGACCGCCGGCAAGGGCTTCGAGCCGTCGTCGGTGCTGGAATGGATGGTCGCGAACAACAAGAAGTTCGCGGACATCAAGCCGGGCGAACTGAAGGGCAAGTGAGGGGGCGCTGTCATCCCCGCGAAAGCGGGGATCCAGAACAGCCGAGGCAATAACCGGCAAGGTGCTGGATTCCCGATCGCTCGCTCCGCGAGCGTCGGGAATGACAAACGGGGTCCCGATGAAAGTCTCGCTCATCCAGATGAATTCGGTCAGCGACAAGGCCGCCAATCTCGAGGCGGCGCGAAAGCTGATCGAGCAGGCGGTGGCGGAAGAAAAGCCCGACTGGATCGGCCTGCCGGAAGTCTGGGACTACATCGGCGGCAATCGCCGCACCAAGATGGAGGCCGCCGAGATCATTCCCGGTGGCCCCGCCTATACGCTGATGCAGGAACTGGCGAAGACGCATCGCGTGTTCATTCACGCCGGCTCCATCCTCGAGAAAATTCCCGGCGACGACGAGCGCATCCACAACACGACTGTCGCGTTCGATCGCGAGGGGCGCGAGGTCGCGCGCTATCGCAAGATCCACATGTTCGACATTACGGCGCCCGACGGCACGCCCTATCGCGAGAGCGCGGCCTTCAAGCCGGGCGACGCGGTCGTGACCTACGATTGCGAGGGTGTCACGGTCGGCTGCGCCATCTGCTACGACGTGCGCTTCCCCTATCTCTTCTCGGCGCTGGTCGAGAAAGGCGCGGAACTGATCGCGCTGCCCTCGGCATTCACGATGCAGACCGGCAAGGACCATTGGGAGGTTCTGTGCCGCGCGCGCGCCATCGAGACGGAAACCTATTTTCTCGCCGCCGCTCAGACCGGCGCGCATACGGCCGGCAACGAGACGCGCCAGACCTACGGCCATTCGCTGATCGCCGATCCCTGGGGCCATGTGGTGGCGAAAGCCTCGGACGGGCCGGGCATTACGTCTGCGCGCATCGATCCGAAGCGCATTGCGAAAGCGCGGCAGATGATTCCGGTTGCCCAGCATCGCGTAAAGCTGGCGGAGTGATTGACGAATGTCTGCGGCGCGCCAGTTCCCTCCCCCCTTGAGGGGGAGGGCCAGGGTGGGGGGTCGGGCAGTCCTGCGAAGTTTCCCGACCCCCTCCCCCTGCCCCTCCCCTCAAGGGGGAGGGGAGTCGGCTCCCGTCGGCGCCCGTTCGCCATGCTGACCGCCATCCTCTCCGACTGGGCCGATTTCTTCCTGCGCTGGCTGCATGTCGTCGCCGCCATCTTCTGGGTCGGTCTCGCGCTCGGCTTCCTGCGCCTCAACCTGAACATCAAGTCGCGCAGGACAGCGACCGTGCGCGCCGCTGACGATGGCTTCTTCATCATCGCGCGCACGATGGCGCCGCCCGAGGAGATCGAGCCGCAGATCGGCTGGTTCCGCTGGGAGGCCTATGTCGTCTGGCTCTCCGGCATGGCGCTGCTCGTCCTGCGCTATTTCTGGCAGGCCGATCTCTATCTGATCGATCCCGCGCGCCTGCCGCTCGCCACATGGCAGGCGATCGCGCTTGTGATCGTCTTTCTTGTGGTCTCGTGGCTCGCCTACGATTTTCTGTGCAAGGCGAAGACGGGCTGGAGCGAGACGACGCGCCGCATCGCGATCTTCCTGCTGCTCGCCGCCTGCGCCTTCGCCGCCACGCAGGTCTTTTCCGGCCGCGGCGCCTTCATCGTCACGGGCGCGATCGTCGGCACGATCATGGCGGCGAATGTCGCGCATGTTCTCGTGCCGAACCAGCGGCGGATGCTCGCCGCGGCAAGGGCAAGCGAGGCGCAGGACGAGGCGCGCTTCGCCGCCTCGCGCCAGCGCGCCCTGCACAACAATTATCTCGTCCTTCCCGTCCTGTTCCTCATGCTGTCGGTGCATTATCCGCTGGCCTATGCGGGCCGCTTCAACTGGCTCGTCGCGATCCTTGCGCTCGTCGTCGGCGCGGCGATCCGGCATTTCTTCGTCGCGCGCCATCGCGGCGAAGGGAATCTCTGGTGGACATGGGCCGTCGCCGTCGCAGGCGCCGTCGCGATGGCCGCGTTGTCATATGCAGGCGCGCGGACAGATTATGCGCGCGCCGAACCCCGCGACGCGATTGCGGCGATCTTTTCGGTCACCGCGCCGCGCTTTTCGGATGTCGAGGACGTGGTGTCGGCGCGCTGCGTCGTCTGTCACGCCGGCCAGCCCGCCTGGGCGGGACTGGCGGCTGCGCCGCGCGGCGTGCGGCTCGACGATGCGCAGGCGATCCGAGCCCATGCGCACGACATTGCGATCAATGCGGTCTGGACCAATGCGATGCCGCCGCCGGGCGCCGACATCGGCATGAGCGAAGACGAGCGCGCCGTCCTTGCAGCTTGGCTGAAGGCCGGCGCGCCCGCGCGTTGAATCTTACTGAACCTTGCAGCCGCTCTCTTCGACCGTCTCGAACGCCTGCGCGCCCGGAATGACGGCGAGCTGCTTGTAATAATCCCACGGCGCCTTGCTCTCTTCCGGCGTCTTTACCTGGAACAGATACATGTCGTGGATCATCGAGCCATTGGCGAGCACCTTGCCGTTTTTCGCGAACACGTCGTTGACCGGCGTCTCGTGCATCTTCTTGGCGACCGCTTCCGTCTCCGTCGTGCCGGCGGCCTTCACCGCCTTCAGGTAGCTCGTCACGGCGGAATAGGTGCCGGCCTGCACCATGTTCGGCATGCGGCCCATCTTGGCCATGAAACGCTTGCCAAAGGCGCGGTTCTCGTCGTTCTGGTCCCAGTACCAGCCTTCCGTCAGCACCGTGCCCTGCGCCGCCTTCAGGCCGAGGCCGTGCACTTCGGCCAGCGTGAACAGGAGCGCGGCGAGGCGCTGCTTGCCGCCCTGCGTCACGCCGAATTCCGAGGACTGCTTGATCGAGTTGATCGTGTCGAGGCCGGCGTTGGCGAGGCCGACGACTTTCGCGCCCGAGGATTGCGCCTGCAGGATGAAGGACGAGAAGTCGGGCGAGTTCAGCGGATGGCGCACCGACCCGACGATCTTGCCGCCCTTGGACTGCACGAATTTCGCGGTGTCGGCTTCGAGCGCATGACCGAAGGCGTAGTCCACCGTCACGAAGAACCAGGTGTCGCCGCCGTTCTCGACCAGCGAACCGCCGGTGCCGACAGCCAGCGCATGCGTGTCGTAGGCCCAGTGGAATCCGTAGGGGGAGCAGTTCTTGCCGGTCAGCGCCGTCGTCGCCGCGCCGGTGACGATGTTGATCTTCTTCTTCTCCTTCGACAGGTCCTGGACGGCGAGCGCGACCGAGGACGTCGTCAGTTCCATGATCGCGTCGACGCCGTCGACCTCGTACCATTTGCGCGCGATCGTCGTGGCGATGTCCGGCTTGTTCTGGTGGTCGGCGCTGACGATCTCGATCGGCCGGTCGAGCACCTTGCCGCCGAAATCCTCCACCGCCATTTTCGCGGCTTCCAGCGACCACTTGCCGCCGAAGTCGGCGTAGACGCCGGACTGGTCGTTGAGAATGCCGATCTTGACCGGCTGCTGCGCGAAAGCGCTCGTCGAGGCGAGCAGCGTGGCGGCGAATGCCGCAAGAGAACCGAGTTTCATCCGTTGAACCTCCCCATTCGAAGTGTGGTGGAATCTATAGCGCGGCCACGTCGCAATGCGAGGCCTGCGCGCGCACATCGGCCGTGCTTCAAGTCGTCACAGGATGGCGATCCTACATCGTCGCGCCGATCGTCCACGGCGCGAATTCGGCGTCGCCGTAGCCGAGTTGTTCCGACTTGGTGCGTTCGCCCGAGGCGACCTTCAGCAGCGTCTCGAAAATCTCCTGGCCCTTGGCCTCGATCGATACGCCGTCGAGCACCTCGCCGCAGTCTATGTCCATGTCGTCGATCATGTGACGATAGATTTCGGAATTGGTGGCGAGCTTGAGCGAAGGCGTGGGCTTGCAGCCGTAGGCCGAGCCGCGTCCCGTCGTGAAGGCGAGCAGATTTGCGCCGCCGGCGACCTGGCCCGTCGCGCCGACCGGATCGTAGCCGGGCGTGTCCATGTAGACGAAGCCCTTGGCGTCGACCTTTTCGGCATAATGATAGACCGCCTGCAGCGTCGTCGTGCCGCCCTTGGCGGCGGCGCCGAGCGACTTTTCCAGGATCGTCGTCAGCCCGCCCGCCTTGTTGCCGGGCGAAGGGTTGTTGTTCATCTCCATCCTGTTGCGGGCGGTGTAATCCTCCCACCAGCGGATCATCGAGACGAGCTTCTCGCCGACCTCGCGCGTCGCCGCGCGGCGCGTCAGCAGATGTTCGGCGCCGTAGATTTCCGGCGTCTCGGAGAGAATGCCCGTGCCGCCGTGCCGCACGAGAATGTCGACGGCCGCGCCCAGCGCCGGATTGGCGGTTATGCCGGAATAGCCGTCCGAGCCGCCGCATTGCAGGGCGAGCGTGATTTCGGACGCCGGGCATGTCTCGCGCCTTGCGCCGTTCACTTGCGCCAGCATGTCGCGGATCGCCTCCACGCCCTTCATGACCGTCTTTCTCGTGCCGCCGACTTCCTGGATCGTCATGGTGCGGAACGTGTCGGATTCCTGCACGCCATAGGCTTCCTTGAAGCGCGAGATCTGGAAGCCTTCGCAGCCGAGCCCGACCATCACGACGCCGCCGACATTCGGATTGGTGGCGTAGCCCCATTGCGTGCGCTTGAGGACGTCGTAGCCCTCGCCCTTCACGTCCAGCGCGCAGCCGCCGCCATGCACGAGCGGGATCACGCCGTCGATGTTGGGATAGGCGGCGAGTATCCCTGAGCGCTCGATCTCCTGCGCCATGAAGCGCGCGACCGACGCCGAGCAGTTCACGCTCGTCAGGATGGCAATGTAATTGCGCGTGCCGACCTTGCCGTTGGCGCGGCGATAGCCCTCGAACGTCGCGCGTTGCGCGTCCGGCAGCAGCGCTTCCTGTCGCGCGTCCTGGGCAAAGGCGTAGTCGCGCGCGAAATCGCGCATCTCGACATTGTGCTCGTGCACCCACGCGCCGGCAGGAATCTCCTGCGCGGCGAAGCCGATGATCTGGCCGAACTTGCGGATCGGTTCGCCCGCCGCAATCGTCGTCAGCGCCATCTTGTGGCCGCGCGGCACGCGTTCGCGCGCGCTCGCGCCTTCGAACGCGAACCCCGGCGCAAAGGCGTCGACGGCGATCACGACATTGTCGGCGGCGTTGAGTTTCAGCGCGCGCGGGTTCTTCTGGTCCAGCATGATGTCAGCCGATGAAGGTTTCGGGATTGTCGGCGGCGACGCGCTCGAACATGGCGGTCGTGTCGTCGAGATGGGCGCGCATCGCCTCCGCAGCGCCGGCGGCATTGTGCTTCTCGATCGCTTCGAACACGGCGCGATGTTGCGCATAGGCCTTGGGCAGGCGGCCGGGCGGCGCCAGCACGATGCGGCGCACGCGCTCGAGATGCGCGCGCAGCCCGTCGAGGATTTCGCGCGCGTGCTTCAGCGCCAGCGCTTCGGCGATGATCTTGTGGAATTCGACATCGAGCGCGTAGAAGCCGGCGACGTCGGCGGCCTCCGCGGCTGCCTGCTGGTAGCGCAAATTGCGTTCGAGTTCGCCCATTGCCGCTGCGGGCAGCGCGCCGCGCCCCGCCTCGCGCGCGATCTCGGCTTCCAGCGCGCGACGGATCAGCATCCATTCGCGCACGTCGGAGGAGGCGATCTTGGCGACGAACGAGCCGTGCTGCGGTTCGATCACCACGAGCCGCTCGAAGGCCAGCCGGTTGATGGCCGCCGTGACGGGAAAGCGGGAGACGCCGAGCTTCTCGCACAGCGCGAGCTTGTCTATTGCCGCGCCGGGCGCGAGCGTGCCGGCGAGGATCGATTCCTTGATGTCCTGATAGACCTGGTCGGCCTTGGAGGTCCGCCGCGCCTGCTCCCCTACCAGCCTCTTGTGGGCCGCCGCCTTCTTCGCCATCCGCGCTGATCCGCCCCTGTGATCCGCGCGCGGTCTTGACGCCGCGCCGAGATCTCCGTGCTAGCATGTCAGACGCTAGAGAGGGCGGCCCGCAGCGTCAATAGGCGGCGTTTCGGCGGCTTTCCGACGCGCGTGACCGACGGGCTTGCCACCCGCGCCGTGGCCCGCCATCTTTTTCGCATGTCCTATGGCGGCAGGATCACAGACATGCAGGCACGCGGCGAGATGGGGGCTTTGGCCGCCCTCGACGCGCGCTCGCGCGAAATTTTCCGGCAGATCGTCGAGAGCTATCTGGATTCCGGCGAGCCGGTCGGCTCCCGCCACCTCTCGCGCATCCTGCCCATGGCGCTGTCGCCCGCCTCGGTCCGCAACGTCATGCAGGATCTGGAAGAGGCGGGGCTGATCTTCGCGCCCCACACCAGCGCCGGCCGCCTGCCGACCGAGATCGGGCTGCGCTTCTTCGTCGATTCCATGCTCCAGGTCGGCGACCTGTCGGATACGGAGCGCGCCCGCATCGAGGCGCAGGTCGGCGCGCAGCCCGCCGACCAGGGCCTCGAAAATCTTCTCGCGCAGGCCTCGAGCCTGCTGTCGGGCCTCACCCGCGGCGCGGGCGTCGTGACGACCGGCAAGGACGACCGGCGCCTGCGCCAGATCGAATTCGTGCGGCTCGATCCGGAGCGCGCGCTGGCCGTGCTCGTCTCCGAGGATGGATCGGTCGAGAACCGTGTGCTGGCCATCCCGCGCGACCTGCCGCAATCGGCGCTGGTGGCGGCCGGCAATTATCTCAACGCCCGCATCCGCGCCCGCACGCTGCGCGACGTGCGCGCCGAGATGGAGACGAGCCGCCGCGCCGTCGAGGCCGAACTGGACGAACTGACCGCGCGGCTCGTGGAAGCCGGGCTCGCAAGCTGGGCCGGGCTCGAAGGCCCGCGCCGCCAGTTGATCGTGCGCGGCCAGGCGAACCTGCTCGGCGATCTGACTGCGCTCGAAGATCTGGAGCGCATCCGGCTCCTGTTCGACGATCTCGAAACCAAGACGGAGGTGATCGACCTCCTGTCGCGCGCCGAGCAGGGCGAGGGCGTGCGCATCTTCATCGGCTCGGAGAACAAGCTGTTCTCCCTGTCCGGCTCGTCGATGATCGCGGCGCCTTTCCGCGACAGCGAGAAGCGCGTCGTCGGCGTGCTCGGCGTCATCGGGCCGACGCGGCTGAATTATGCGCGCGTCGTGCCGATGGTCGATTACACGGCCCGCGTGATCGCGCGCATCGTCGGCGGCGGCTGAACCTCAGTCGCCGTCCGCCGCGCCTTCGTCTGCGTCGGTCGCGCCTTCTTCGCTCGAGCCTGCGTCGCCGGCCTTCGGCAATTTCACTTTCTTGCGCCGGCCGCCCTCGTGCAGCATCTCGATCTGCACCTGCTGGATTTCCGACAGGCGCTGCCACTGGCGCGAGATCAGGTAGTCGATCTTCTCGTGCAGGTGCCGGATTTCCAGTTCCGCCTTCAGGTTGACGCGATAGTCGTTGAGCGACCGCGCGCGATCTTTCTCTTCCTGGCGCTTCTGGCTCATCATGATGATCGGCGCCTGGATGGCGGCGAGGCACGAAAGGATCAGGTTGAGCAGGATGAACGGATAGGGATCGAAGGCGTCCTTTTCGCCCCGGATGACGTTGATGGTCATCCACACGAACAGCAGCAGCGCGAACGACATGAGGAACGCCCACGAGCCGCCGAAACTGGCGAGGTGATCCGACAGCCTTTCGCCGAAGGTCCGGTGTTCCTCGAATTCCTCTTCGGTGTTTTCGGCGATCGTGTCCTGCCGGGCGATGCTTTCCGCGACCTCGCGGTCGAGTTCGGAAAATTCGCCGTGCTCCTGCTGCAGAAGTTCCTCCACATAGAGCATCCGGTAGCGCGCGAGTTCGCCGATGCTGATCTTGGCGTTGGGCGGCAGGTCCGGATAGTCGCGTCGGATGCGCTCGGCCAGCGAGGGGCGAAGTCCGTCGATGCGGACGAGGTCGCGCTTGCGGTATTTGCGGCCGCTGAGCGCGGAGGGCTGCTTGCGCGTGCGGGATCGACCGCTCCTGGCCGGCGCGTCGCCGTCGACCGTCTCGTGGTCGTCGCCGCCATCCTCGCCGGTCTCGAGGTCGTGGGCGTCCATCTCGTCGTCGAGGTCGTGCACGTCCGCCTGATCGGGGCCAAGCGCTTTGTCTTGCGGAGCATTCGTCATGGGGGCCTCCGGTCGATCGTGCGACCTTCTTTCCGGCTGCGCCGGTCCTGTCCAGCGCGCCTTATGTCCCGGGGGTGTCGGCTTTATGACAGTCTGGCGCGTTGACTTCGGGCCGCCCTTGCCCCTATAAGCCCGCAGCGATTTCGGCGGCGCCGGCGTCGGATACGGCTATTTGCGCCTTCCGATCCTTCCCGCGAAAATTTCGGAGAACGACCGTGAAGCGGACCTATCAACCCTCGAAACTCGTGCGCAAGCGCCGTCACGGCTTCCGCGCGCGCATGGCGACCGTCGGCGGCCGCAAGGTCATCGCCGCCCGCCGCGCCCGCGGCCGCAAGCGCCTCTCGGCCTGAGGCAGGCCGTTTCGCGCCGCGAAGGCGCGGAATTTCGGGGAACGGAGCTGAAATGACCACCGGCGGCGCGGCTCCCCTCCGGCTCAAGAAACGTAAGGATTTCCTTGCAGCCGGCCAGGGCGGACGCCGCCACGGCCGGTCTTTCGTGCTGCAGGTGGCGGTTCGCGACGACGACGCCCCGCCGCGCTTCGGCCTCACGGTGTCCAAGAAGACCGCCCCGCTCGCCGTCCATCGCAACCGCATACGGCGCCGACTGCGCGAAATCCTGCGGACCGGCGCAGCCCTTTCCGCCATCCCCGGCCATGACTATGTGCTCGTGGCCCGGACCGAGGCGCTCGCCGCGCCCTTTGCCGCCCTCAGGGAAGACGTAACCGCCGCCCTCGCCGCTCCCCCGCGCGCCGGTCGGCGCAAGAACAGGCCAGAGTCCCGATGAAAGACGAAACCAAGAACCTGTTCCTGGCGATCGCCCTGTCGATCGTGGTTCTGGTCGGCTGGCAGTATTTCGTCGGCGCGCCGAAGCTCGACAAGCAGCGCGCCGAGCAGCAGCAGGCCCAGCAGGTCGCCACCGTCCGTCCCAATGCCGACGGAACCACGGCGGCGCCGGTCCCGCCGGGCGCGGCAACGCCCGCAACCCCGGCCAATCCCGCAAGTCCGGTCGCGCCGGCCGCGCGCACCCGCGAGGAGGCGCTCGCCGCCAGCCCGCGCGTCGCGATCGAGACCAAGAGCCTCGTCGGCTCCATCTCGCTCAAGGGCGCCCGCATCGACGACCTGAAGCTCCGGAACTATCGCGAGACGATCGACCCCAAGAGCCCGATCATCACGCTGCTGTCGCCTTCGGGTTCGCCCGAGCCGTTCTACGCCGAGATCGGCTACGTTCCGGCGGCGGGCGCGAATGCCTCCCTGCCCGGTCCCGATACGCTCTGGACGACGACCGGCGGCAAGCTGACCACGACGACGCCGCTCGATCTGACCTGGGACAATGGCAAGGGCCTCGTCTTCCACCGCCGCATCTCGGTCGACGACGATTACCTGTTCACCGTCGAGGACAAGGTCGAGAACACGGGCGCCGCGCCCGTCACGCTCTACCCGTTCTCGCTTGTGTCCCGTCACGGCAAGCCCGCCACGTCCGGTTACTCCGTCCTGCACGAGGGCCTGATCGGCTATGTCGGCGACAGCGGCATCCAGGAATTCCACTACGACGCGATCGAAAAGGAAAAGGGCGGCCAGAAGAGCTGGAAGGGAACCGGCGGCTGGGTCGGCTTCACCGACAAGTACTGGGCGGCCGTGGTCGCGCCCGACCAGTCGCAGCCTTTCGACGGACGCCTGTCGGGCGGCGGCGCGACCGCCAAGACCTACCAGGCCGATGCGCTCGGGCCCGCGCAGACGATCGAACCGGGCAAGACCGGCGGCGCCAAGACCTATGTGTTCGCCGGCGCCAAGATTTCCGAACTGCTCGACCACTATGCGCAGAAGCCGGGCATTGCGCATTTCGACCTGCTGATCGACTGGGGCTGGTTCTATTTCATCACCCGGCCGATGTTTAAGCTGATCGACTGGCTCTACAAGCTGCTCGGCAATTTCGGCCTCGCGATCCTCGCGGTCACCGTCATCGTCAAGCTGGCGTTCCTGCCGCTCGCCAACAAGTCCTACATGTCGATGGCGCGCATGAAGGCCTTGCAGCCGCAGCTCAAGGAAATCCAGACGCGCTACGCCGACGACAAGGTGAAGCAGCAGCAGGAACAGATGGAATTGTTCAAGCGGGAGAAGGTCAATCCCGTGGCCGGCTGCCTGCCGATGCTGGTTCAGATCCCGGTGTTCTTCTCGCTGTACAAGGTGCTGTTCGTCACCATCGAAATGCGCCAGGCGCCTTTCTATGGCTGGATCAAGGACCTCTCGCAGCCCGATCCCACCAACGTCTTCAACCTGTTCGGACTGATCCCGTTCGATCCGACGCACATTCCGCTGTTCGGCTCGTTCCTGTGGCTCGGCGTCTGGCCGCTGCTGATGGGCGTGTCGATGTGGGTGCAGATGAAGATGAACCCGGAGGCGACCGATCCCGTCCAGCGCCAGATGTTCGCGTGGATGCCGGTGATCTTCACCTTCATGATGGGTTCGTTCCCGGCCGGCCTCGTCATCTACTGGACGTGGAACAACATCCTGTCCGTCGCGCAGCAATGGTTCATCATGAAGCGCGCCGGCGTGAAGTTCGAGCTCTGGGACAATCTCGTCGCGACGTTCAAGCGCAAGCCGGCCTAGTCCTTGACCGGGCCGGACGAACCCGACTTCGCCGAAATCGGCCGCAAGCTTTTCGCGGGCTCGTGCGAATTCATCTGGGCGTCGGCGAGCGCGAAGGACCTGCCGCCCCCCGGCGCGCCGGAATTCGCTTTCGCCGGCCGTTCCAACGTCGGCAAGTCGTCGCTGGTCAACGCGCTGACCGGTCGCAAGACGCTGGCCCGCGTCTCGCATACGCCTGGCCGCACGCAGCAACTGAACTTCTTCGATCTCGGCGAGCGCGCCCGTCTCGTCGACATGCCGGGCTACGGCTACGCCGCCGTCTCCAAGACCAAGTCCGCGTCATGGGAAATCCTGATGCGCGACTATCTGCGCGGCCGCGCGCAATTGCTGCGCGTCTATGT
Source organism: Beijerinckiaceae bacterium (assembly GCA_046349215.1). Lineage (GTDB taxonomy): Bacteria > Pseudomonadota > Alphaproteobacteria > Rhizobiales > Beijerinckiaceae > JAJXWB01. The sequence continues at coordinate 219,527 of JAXMCV010000003.1, read as the reverse complement.
GCTGGTCGACGGCCGGCGCGGCCTGATGCCGCCGGACAAGGCCATGTTCGACATGCTGGACGCATCCGCCGTGTCCTACGCGATCGTCCTCACCAAGAAGGACGAGGTGAAGAAGTCCGAGATCGACGCCCGCGTCGCCGAGGTCGAGGCCGGCATCGCCAAAAGGCCGGCGGCTTACCCGCACGTGCTGTTCACCTCCAGCCGCACAGGCGAGGGCGTGCCGGAACTGCGCGCTGCGGTGGCGCAATTGCTGGCGGAGCGTGGGGCGCATTGAGATCGTCGTCTCCAGCCGCTAGATAGGCCGGGAACAAAGCCCATCGGAAACGCCATGACCGACACGTCGCATCCCGAAGCAGCCCACACCCAGGCGCAGACGCTCGTGCGCGCGTTGCCCCACATGCTGCGCTACGACGATGCGATCGTGGTGGTGAAATACGGCGGCCACGCGATGGGCGACGACAAGGTCGCCCGCGATTTCGCCCGCGACATGGTGCTGCTCGAACAATCCGGCGTGAACCCGGTCGTCGTGCACGGCGGCGGCCCGCAGATCGGCGCCATGCTGAACAAGCTCGGCATCAAGTCGGAATTCGCCGGCGGCCTGCGCATCACCGACAAGGCGACGGTCGAGATCGTCGAGATGGTGCTGGCCGGTTCGATCAACAAGCAGATCGTCGGCTTCATCAACGCCGAGGGCGGCCGCGCCATCGGCCTCTGCGGCAAGGACGGCAACATGGTGACGGCGACCAAGGTCAGCCGCACCGTGGTCGATCCGGATTCCAACATCGAGAAGCATGTCGATCTCGGCTTCGTCGGCGAACCGTCCAAGGTCGATACGACCGTGCTCGACCAGGTGCTCGGCCGCGAACTGATCCCTGTGCTGGCGCCCGTCGCGCAGGGCGCCGACAGCCAGACCTACAACATCAACGCCGACACGTTTGCAGGCGCCATCGCGGGCGCGCTCAAGGCCAAGCGCCTCATCTTCCTCACCGACGTACCCGGCGTGCTCGACAAGCAGAAGCAACTGATCAAGGAATTGCGCGTTTCCGACATCCCCGCCCTGATCGCCGACGGCACCATCACCGGCGGGATGATCCCCAAGGTCGAGACGTGCATCTACGCGATCGAGCAGGGTGTCGAGGGCGTCGTGATCGTGGACGGGAAGATCCCGCACGCGGTCCTGGTCGAACTGCTGACGGACCACGGCGCCGGCACGCTGATCACGCGGTGAAGAAGCAGCTTCCGGTCCACGATCCGCATCTGCCGGCGCCCGTCGCCGCGCGGTTTGCGCATGTCAGGACCTGGGTTTTCGACCTCGACAACACGCTCTATCCCGCAGGCTCCGACGTCTGGCCGAAGATCGACCAGCGCATCACCCTGTTCATGGCGCAATTGTTCGGGCTCGACGGCATGTCGTCGCGCGCGCTGCAGAAATATTACTACCAGCGCTACGGCACGACCCTGCGCGGCCTGATGACCGAGCACGAGATCACGGCCGAGGAATTCCTGTCCTTCGTCCACGACATCGACCGTTCCTCGCTCAAGCCCGACCATTCGCTGGCCCAGGGCATCGCCGCTTTGCCCGGCCGCAAGCTCATCCTCACCAACGGCTCGCGCGACCATGCCCTGCGCACCGCCGAGCAGATCGGCATCCACGACCTGTTCGAGGACGTGTTCGACATCGTGGCGGCCAATCTCCTGCCCAAGCCGCATGCCGAGACATACGAGCTTTTCTTCGAACGTCACGGCGTCGATCCGGCTGGCGCCGCCATGTTCGAGGACATCGCCCACAACCTGCTCGTTCCGCATCAGCGCGGCATGGTCACGACGCTGGTCACGCCGCGCGCCGACGACCAGGTCGAGCGCGAGCAATGGGAAATCGCCACCGGAAGCGAGCCGCATGTCGATTTCGTCACCGACGACCTGGCGGCGTTCCTCGAGGCGATCGTATCGGGTTGAGCTTGCATTCCCCCGCAAACAATTTAACTTGTTAATCAAAATCCGGGGTAAGACATGGAAACGCACCGCGCCGCCGACGCCGTCGTCGACACGCTTCTCGCCAACGGCTTCGACACGATCTACGGGCTGCCGGGCGTCCACAACGATCCGCTCTACGACGCCTTCTGGCGGCAGAAGAACCGGCTGCGGACGCTGCACACGCGTCACGAGCAGGGCGCGGCCTACATGGCGCTCGGCGCAGCGCTGGCGACCGGCAAGCCGCAGGCCTTCGCCGTCGTGCCGGGACCGGGCTTCCTCAACGCCGGCGCGGCCCTCCTGACCGCCTACGGCATGAACGCGCCGGTCATGGCTCTGGTCGGGCAGATCCCGAACGACGCCATCGACCGCGGCCTCGGCCAGCTGCACGAGATTCACGACCAGGTCGGCCTCGGCCGCCACATCACCAAATTCGCCGCGCGCATCGGCGCGCCGCACGAGGCCGCGCAACTGACGCATGCCGCGCTGTCGGCGGCGCTGTCCGGCTGCCAGCGGCCGGTCATGCTGGAATGCGCGCTCGACATCTGGGGCAAGCCGACGCCGAAGCAGGCGCCTCTGATCGCCGACCGCGTTTTGCCGCCGGTCGACGAGGACGCCGCCGAGGCCATGGCGAAAATTCTCGGCAGCGCGAAGAAGCCGCTGATCGTTCTGGGCGGCGGCGCGCAGGACGCCAGCGCGGAGATTCTCGCGCTCGCGGAGATGATCGAGGCGCCCGTCATGGGCTACCGGCGGGGGCAGGGCGTCGTCTCGGCGCGTAACCGCCTCTCGGTGAAGATGCCCGTCGCCCACAAGCTCTGGCGCGACGCCGACGTGGTGCTCGGCATCGGCACGCGGCTTCTCACCGGCCAGAACGAATGGGGGCTCGACAAGGATCTCAAGGTCCTGCGCATCGACATCGACCCGCAGGAGCCGAACCGTTTTGCGCGCGCCGCCGCCTCGCTGGTGGCGGATGCGGCCGAGGGCGTTCGCGCCGTGCTCGCGCGCCTGCCGAAACACCTGTCCAAGCGCGACAACCGCGACGAGGAGATCGGCCGTCACAAGGCGGCGTACGACGCGCAGATCGGCAAGCTCGAGCCGCAGCTTTCCTTTGTCCGGGCCATGCGCAACGCGCTGCCCGACGACGGCATTCTCGTCGACGAGGTGACGCAGATCGGCTTCGCCAGCCGCCTCGCCTTCCCGGTCTACGCGCCGCGCACCTTCCTGTCGCCTGGCTACCAGGACAATCTCGGCTGGGGCTACGGCACGGCGCTCGGCGTCCAGGCGGCCATGCCGGACCGCGCGGTCCTGTCGATCGCCGGCGATGGCGGCTTCATGTACCAGGTTCAGGAACTGGCGACCGCCGCGCTGCATGATCTGCCGGTTGTCGTCGTCGTGTTCGACAATAGCGCCTTCGGCAACGTGAAGTTGCTGCAGAAGGAGCGTTTCGACAGCCATTTCATCGCCTGCGACCTGCGTAACCCCGATTTTTGCAAGCTGGCCGAAAGCTTTGGCGTTGCGTCGTTTCGCGCTGGCGACGGCCCCGAACTCCAGACGGCGCTCGAAAAGGTCTTCGCCCTGCGCAAGCCGGCGCTGGTGCATGTCCCCTGCGGCGAGATGCCGAGCCCCTGGCCGATGATCCACATGGGCCGCGCCCGTCCGTGACGGCGGCCTTGACGGGGGCCGCGAACTGTGGCGTCCGTCTCGCCCGCGGACCGGGGCGCGACGGCCGCGCCTTTCCGTTCGCGCCGCGGTGACCCGATGCTTCGCGTGATCGTCCGGTTCATAGGCCTGATGCTGCTCGCCGCCGGCTTCGCTGCGCTGGTGATCGACGGCGCGCGGTCGATCGCCTCCAACGCCATCGTCCTGACCTCCCTCGGCGAGATGTTCGCGCAGGCCATGCCGAAGAGCTTTCCGGGCTGGCAATCGGCGATCGACAAGAAATTCGGCCCCTGGGCCTGGGATCCGTTCATGACGACCCTGCTCGCCATGCCCAACTGGCTGGCGGCCGCGGCGCTCGGCGCGCTCCTGTTCCTGCTGACGCGGCGCCGCCAGGTCCAGATCGGCTATTCCGGCCGCTGACGCGAAATTGAACGCCGGACGCCTTTGAGATCGGCGCGCGCGAATTAGATTATCGGGGACTGGAGGCCTCGATGTTCCTGCTGCGCAAACGCACCGCCCTGCCGACCGCCGCCCAGGCGCTGCCCGGAAGACCCGATCCGATCCAAACCGCGGAAAAGCATTTCGTGTTCGGCCGTCCGCTCGAGGGTCCTTATCCCGAAGGCATGAAGGTCGCCGTCTTCGGCATGGGTTGTTTCTGGGGCGCGGAACGCAAGTTCTGGCAGCTCGGCGACGGGATCTGGATCACAGCCGTCGGCTATGCGGGCGGCCATACGCCGAATCCCACCTACGAGGAGGTCTGCTCCGGCATGACCGGACATACGGAGGTCGTGCTCGTCGTCTACGATCCGGCGAAGATTTCATATGCGCGGCTCCTGAAGACCTTCTGGGAGAATCACGACCCGACCCAGGGCATGCGGCAGGGCAACGATATCGGCACCCAATATCGATCCGCGATCTACGCGGAGAGCGAGGCCGATTTGATGGAAGCGAAAGGTTCCGAAGCCATCTACGGGGCGGCGCTGGCCGCTGATCGCCATGGTTCGATCACCACTGAAATCGAACCCGCGCCGCCGTTCTATTTCGCCGAGGATTATCACCAGCAATATCTCGCCAAGAATCCGAACGGCTATTGCGGGCTCGGCGGCACCGGCGTCGCCTGCCCGATCGGGACCGGCGTACAGGCGTGAGCGGTTTCCGCCTGCGCGGCTTGCCGGCCGCCGGCGCTCCGTGGCATCTCTGAACGCCACGGAGATCTCGATGTCGAACCTTCCGCGCATTCTGCAGACGATCCTGTTCTCGAGCCGCTGGCTGCTGGCGCCCTTCTACTTCTGCCTGGTCGCGAGCCTGTTCGCGCTGCTCTTCAAGCTCGTCCAGCATTCGGCGCACATGGTGACCTTCCTCGCCACGTCCTCCGAATCGGAAGTGACGCTCGACATCCTGTCGCTGATCGACATGACGCTCGTTGGCTCGCTGATCGTGCTGGTGATCTTCTCGGGCTACGAGAATTTCGTTTCGCCCGTCGATTCCAGCAAGCCGCGCACCTGGCCGAACTGGATGGGCGACATCGATTTCGCGGGGCTGAAACTCAAGCTGATGTCGTCGATCGTCGCCATCTCGGCGATCCAGGTGCTGCGCGCCTTCATGGACCTGCGCAACACCAGCGACCGCGATCTCGCCTGGGGCGTCGGCATCCATCTGTCCTTCGTCATTTCCGCTTTGGTTCTCGCCCTGTCCGACCGCGTGTCGGAAGGCGGGCACAAGAAGTCCGACGGAAACAATCACTGACGCGGGATATGCGCGCGGCCGGGTGCGATTTGTCACACGGGCCGCCGTTTTATTGCTTCACTCTTTTCGTTGGCTCACGATAGGGCCGGGAGGGCGCGCGCGTCCGGCGACGCGCGCGGCGCCCGCAGATGGGGGACGCATGTCTGGATATGATTCCACGCGCAGGGAAGGCGGCGTGTGGCGCGGCGCTCTTGCTCTCCCCCTCGGCATTCTCGCGCTCGGCGCGACAGCCCGCGCACAATCCTTCGACTGTTCGAAAGCCTCGACGCCGGTCGAGACGGCCATCTGCGCTTCCGCCGATCTGCGCGCGAAGGACAATGCGCTCGCCGGCGCCTATTCGCGCGCGCAATTCGCGATGCGCGAGGATCAGCCGAAACTCGACGCGCTGCGACAGGCGCAGCGCGCCTGGATAGCCGACCGCAACCGGCGCTGCGGCGCCGAGCCCGACAGGATCGAAGCCTGTCTCGCCGCCGCCTATGCCTCGCGGCTCTCGGCCATTTCGCACGCGCTGGCTGCGGCGACTGCGCCGGCGCCCGCCGCCGCTGCGCCGGGCCAGCCCGCGCCCGCCGCCAATGCGGCTGCGCAGCCGCCCGCCAGCCCGGCGATGTCCGCCCCGCCGCAACAGGCCACGCAGGCGCATCCGCAGCCGACGCCCGTGCAGGCCGCCCCTCCGCCGGCGCCGCCCGCGCCCCAGCAGAGCGCGCCGCCCGCGCCGCGGCCCGTCGCGCAAGCTCCGGCGGCTCCCGCGCCCGCGCAGCAGGCCGCCGCGCCCGTCGCCGTGGGAACGCCGGTCGCGACGCAGCCCGCCTCCGTTCCCGCCGATCGCGATTCAAGCGCCCTGGTGACGATCCAGACGCCCGGCCGCTATTCCATTCGCACGCAGAGCGGCAGCGGCGTGGCCATCCAGCTCGTCGACATGATCGCCGGGCCCGGCGACATGGCGGGCGCATCCGGCGTCCGTGACGGCCGTCTCGATCTGCTGCTCGACAGGGGCGTGTACAAGCTGCGCACATTCGGGTCGAAAGGCGCGAGCGGGCAGGCGGCGATCCGTGTCGAAGGTTTCCGCGACGCAGCTGCGCCCGCGCAACTCGCGCCCGGCGCGCCTCAGTCGGGCGATCTCGGCGACCTGCAACAGCGCGCGTTCTGGATAGATGTCGATTCGTCCGGCCAGGTCGCCATCGAGGCGCTCGGCCGCGCGCTGCAGGATCTGCGCCTGTGGCGCAACGGCGAGGAACTAGCCGATCTAAGCCCCCAGATCGCGACGATCGAAACGAAGGCCGGCCGGCCGATGACGCGCGTGCGTCTGGAAGGCAAGGTCGAACCCGGCCGTTACCTGGCGACCGCCTATGGCGGCGAGAGCGCGGTCTGGCCGGAGGGCGGCGCGGAGCGCCCCTTCATGATCCGTCATCTGACGCCGGCGAGCCTTGCGACCGGCGTGGCGGAAGGCGCCGTCGGTCCGTTCGGTTCGGCCCGCTTCCTCGCGCCGCCGGCCATGGACGCGTTCCGCATCGAACTGAAGGAGCCCGCGCCCGTGCGCATGATGGCGCGCCGGGGCGGCGCCTCGGCGACCGCGATCGTTGCGAAGAACAGCCGCGATCCCTTCGCCGTCGCGACGCTCGCCGCCAATGGCAAGGATTCCGCGGTCGTCGAAGTGTCGGGCCTTGAGGGACAGGCGTTTCGCCTGCGCGCCCTGCACCAGTCCAGCGACACGCGCGTCACGGGCGTCGCGGGCGCCGGCCCGGCTTTCGTCATTGTCGACGTGGCGGGCGAGGGCGGCGACGAAATTCCGGCGACGGCGCTGTTCGTGCGCTTCGACGGCGGCAAGAGCCGCGTCGTCGCGGCGGATGCGCCGCGCATCGGCGCCGGACAGGCGTGGCGCGGACGTTTCAACCTGCGCGGCCCGAGCACGCTGCTGTTCGAGATGACGAGCCCGGGTCCCGTGGCCTTGCGTACGCAGGGGCCTGCGGCCCGCGTCGTCATCGAACCTGTGGCCGGTTCGCTGCCGCCGCGCGCCGATGGAACGACGCCGAACCTCTACAATCTCGAAGCCGGCGTCTATCAGATCCGCATCACGCCGGTGAACGATGCGGCGGGCGTGTTCGACCTGACGTTCGGCCAACCCGGCCAATTGCCCTATCTCGTGCCGCCGCCCGCGCCGCGCCAGGCGATCTCGTTCGGCCAGCAGCAACTCGATCGCAACGCGACCTATCAGGTGCTCGCCAACAGCGCGCCTGGTCTGCTCGTCGGCGTGCGCACGTTGACGTCGCCGATCGACCTGTCGAAGGGCCCGGTGTCGCTGTGGCAGGGACTGCCGGTCGCAACGCCCGTTGCGCCCGCGCCGCAAGCGCCGCAACCCGCGCCGCCCGCGCCTGCGCCAGCGCCGCAAAAGCAGGGATCGGCGCCCGCGCCCGCAAAGCCCGCCGCGCTGCAGGGCGCTGCGGCGAAACCGCCTGTGGTTGCGCAAGCGCCCGCGGCTCAACAAGCGCCCGCGGCCCAACAGGCGCCCGCGCCTGCCGCCCCGCAGGCTTCGCGGCCCGTCTCCGCCGATCTGCAATTCTCCGCGCGCGCGCCGCTCGGCGGAACGATCGTCGTGCGCGATCAGAACGGCGCCGACGTTCCCTTTTCCGTCAGCGACGAACAGGCGCAGCCGACGTTCCGTACGTTCACGCTGAAAATTCCCGCCGGCGGCGCGGCGCGAGCCTTGAGTCTCACGTGGCGCGGCGACACGCACGCGCAGGCGACGCCGGCGACGCAGCCCCGCGCGCTCGAAACGATCGCGGCAGGCGAAACGAAATTCTTCGACCTCGCGGAAAACCAGCGCCGCGAGTTCCGCATCGAGGCGAAGGACGGCGGACTCTATCGCATCGAGACGCAGGGCCGTCTCAACACGTCGATGAGCATCGGCACCAATTTCCTGCCGCGCATCGGGGAAGGCGCTGACAATGGCGCCGGCCACAACGCCCTGATCCAGACCTATCTGCGCGCCGGCCAATATCGTCTGGCCGTTTCGGCGAAGGAATCGTCGGGTCGCGCCGGCGTGTCGGCGACGCCGGCCGAAATGACCACGACCGGGACGCTCAGCCCCGACGGCAGCGTGCGCGCGAGCCTTTCCAACGGGCGCGGCGCCATCGCGCCGATCGAGATCGCGAGCGCGGGAACCTATCGACTCGATCTCTATGCGCTCGGCCGCGATCTTTCCGCGCGGCTCGAGGATTCCGAGGGCTGGCCGATCACCGCGCCCGGCCCGCTGACGCGTCTCGACGTGAAGCTCGAAGCCGGCAGGTATCGCCTCGTCGTGCCGCCGGTCGACGTCGACGCGCGCATGGTGGCGCGGCTGCGCCCGGTCGTCGCGCCAGCCTTGCTCGAAGGGCACGGCCCGCATCCGCTCGCCTTCGGCGCCGACCGCAAGTTCCAGTGGCGCGAGCCCGCTGCGCGCGACATGCCGCGCACGCCGGATGTCTGGACCTTCGCCCTGTCGGGCGAAGCCAATGTCGATCTGTCGCTCACCGAAGGCATGGTCGGCGAGATCATCCGCGGCGAGAAGGCGAGCGTCGGCAAGTTCACCGCGACGCGTCCGTTCTCGGGCAAGCTCGCGGCTGGCGAATACCGCGTCGAGGCGCGCGCGCTCGGCCGCGACGACCGGCTCGACTATACGATCTCGCTCAACGCCGACGAATTGCAACCTGATGCGCCGCGCTTCGTCGGCCTGCCGACGAAACTCGATTTCGTCATCGCGCAGGATCGCGTCGTCAATCTCACGACCTTCGGCCGCGCCGATCTCAAGGGCGTGCTGCGCGACGAAAACGGCGCCGTCGTCGAGCGCATCGCCGGCCGCAAGGACGACTGGAACATCGCGCTGGCGCGCCGCCTCAAGGCCGGCCGCTATTCGCTGCTGCTCACCGCCATGACCGCCGATCCGACGCCGGCCCAGGAGCCATCCGACGAGGACGGCGACGAGGAAGGCGGCGACCAGGCCGACAATTCTTCCGATGCGCCCGATACGCCGGCCGAACAGGACGAGAGCGGCGTCGAGGTGAGGCTGGCGCTGCCGAAGGAGATCGACAATCCGCCGCTGGCGCTCGACAGCGCCGTGTCGAAGCCGCCGTCCGGCGCGATGGCCTTTCCGCTGCCCGCCATGCCCGCCGGATCGCTGGCGCTCGTGACGGCGCATTCGCCGGCCGAACTCGCGCTCTCGGTCGAGACGCGCGAGGCGGACGGCGCGGCGTGGCGCGTCGTCGGTTTCGAGCGCGGCCAGTCCCCGCTCGTCGCCTGGCCGGTGCCGGCGAAACAAGGCGCGCAATGGCGCGCGGTGGCGTGGTCGATCGACGGCGCCTCGGCGCCGATCGCCGTCGCAGCCCGCGCGGCGATTCGTTCGCCGCAGGATTCGAACGATGTCGCGCTGGAGCCGCTGCCGGCCGCTGCGGGCGACGCCGATGGGCCGAAGCTTCTCATCGGCCTTGCGCGCGCGCCTGCATCGGCCATCGTTGCTCTCGCCGAGTCCAGCGCCGGCGTTTACGCCGGCTCGAGCGAAGGCCATGCGCTGTCGCGCGCCGACGCCGGCCCGCTCGCGCCACAGTCCGAACGCCTGTGGTTCGTGGCGCGCGAAGGCGGTCCGCGAGCCGTCAAGGCGCCGGCGCTCGTCTGGAAGGGCGAGCAGATCGCGCTGGCGCTCGACGGCGACGACGCGGCGCATCTGCCGCCGCCTGCGCTCGGCTCGGGCAAGGCCCGCGTCTGGCGCGCCCGTTCCGCCTTCGGCCAGCCAGGTCTCGACACGTCCCGTGGCATGGCGGTCGCCGAGAGTTTCGCCGCAGCGCTCGACGCCGGCAAACCGATCCGCGTCTGGAACGCCGGCGGCGCCGACGCGCTGCGCATCGATCTCGATTCCGTCGACGTCACGCTCGCGCCGAAGGTCCAGGCCGGTCCCGAACATCTCGCGCTGCTCGCGCCGCGCACGGCGCTGCCGCTGGCCTTGCCGTCGGGCGACAAGAAGCTGGAGATAGATCTCGGTCCGGATACCGCGGCCTTCGCGGCGCCCGGCGAGAACGATCGCCTTGCGCTTGCGGCGGTCAGCGGCGCGCTGGCGCGCATGGTCGCGACCAGCGCCAACGAAATCTGGCTTGTGAACACGAGCGACCAGCCACAGCCCGTGCGCGTCGTCTCCGCGCCGGGCAAGCCGGAAATCCTGACTCAAGATCGCATCGCCAAGCGCTTCTTCGGCGCCGCGGGTTCAACCGCCATGCGCGTCGAGGCGGCGAAGGGCGACGTGCTGCGCGTCGAAGGCGCCGAGGCGACATGGCTGTCGCAATCCGGTTCGATCCTGCGCGGCGCGTCGCTGATCGTCGACGGCCCCGGCGAACTGACGCTCGATTACCAGCCGGGGCTCGTTGCGGCATGGATCGAGCGTGGCGGCGCTTCGCCCTGGCCGAAGGCGGAAGCGCGCGCGCTCGCGCCGCCTGTCTCGACGAAGCTCGAAGGCGCGGCGATGGCTTTCGCCTTGAAGCCTGACAAGCCGTCGCTGGTCGGCCTCAGGTCGAGCGCGCCGGTCGCCGTGGCGCTGGAACAGAACGGCCGTCGCGAACTGAAGCTTTTTGCCGCCGGCGCCGATTTCCACCGCTATGTCGCGGCGGGCGATGCGACGATCTCGGTCTATTCGCCGCACGACGGTCCCCTGTCCGGCGCGCTCGACGTGATCTTGAGTCCCGTCACGCCCGCCAGGGACGGGATCGGCGATCCCGTCGCGCTGTCGCCGGGCGCAAGCATGCTGTTCGGCTTCGAGGTGAAGCGCGCGGGCGAGATCGGCGTTGGCCTGCGTGCAGAACCGGACCGTGTCGAAGCGCGCCTGCTGGACGCCTCCGGCAAGCTCGTCGGCGAAGGCCTGGCGCAGATCGTGAAACTCGAACCGGGTCGCTATTTCCTCGAGGCGCGCGCCCCCGTCGACACGAGCGCGACGATCCTGCGTCCGGCGCTGATCGGTCTCGATCCGCCGCCCGCCGGCCCGCCGCCGGAAGAAATCGCGAAGTATCTCGCTGCGGCGGGACTGAAGACGAACTCGAAGGCCCAGTGAGCGACATGCAGCGCAATCTCCTCGCCCTCCTTCTCGCAACGGCGCTCGTCTCGCCGCTCGCCGCGCAAACGCAGACGGCGCCCGCCGCGAAACCCGCAACGCCCGCGCAGCACGCGCCCGCCGCGCAGCCTGCGGTCGCGCCCGCGCCCGCGCCGCAGCCGAACTACGCGCTGTCGCGCGCCGACGGCCAGCGCATCGTGCCCGACCGTTTCCTGCGCGACTGGGATCCGGTGACGATCTTCTTCGATGCCGATTCCGGCCCCGCGGCCGGCGGTCCCGAGGACCGTCCGGAGCGCCTCGTGACGATGAGTCCGAAGGTCAATGGCGAATGGCGGTGGCTCGGGGCGCGCGCCCTGCAGTTCCGGCCCGCCGCTTCATGGAAGCCGCTGCAGCGAATCGAGATCAAGGCGAAGGATTCCAGCACGAAGCTCGTCGCGCTGCTGCCGGCGCCGGAATCGACCAACCCTTCGGAAGGCGCCGACCCCATCGCCGATCTCGACCAGATCGCGCTGACCTTCGCAGAGCCCGTAGACGTTGCGGCGCTGGCGCGCCTCGTCACCGTCGAATTGCGCAAGGCGCCGGGCATTTCGCCTGAAGGAGGCCAGACGCTGGGCGCGCGCGACTTCGAGATCCGCGCGCTCGAACGCGCCAAGCGCGACGACAAGCCGACCTATGTCGTGCGCTTTCGTTCGCCGATCCCGGACGGCCGCGTCGCCGTGCTGCGCCTCAAACTGTCTGACGAGGCCGGCCTCGACGATCCGATCTTCGAAATGCGGGCGCGCACCGCTCGCCCCTTCGTCGTCAGCGACGCCGATTGCGGCCGTGGCTGGAACGGCGACCGTCGCGACGAAGTCCTGCAATGCAACGCGCTCGGCTCGGACACGGATGCGCAGAGCGACGGGGATTCCGAAAAGCAGTCGCCCTCCTATTCGCCGGCCGCCAAACGCCGGCTCAATCTCAGCTTCAGCGCGGAGCCGCAGGACATCGACATCCTGAAAGCCCGCGACGCCTTGCGCATCAGCCCGCCCGTCGACGATCTCGCCGTCGAACAGGACGGAACGACGGTTCGCCTCACGGGTCGCTTCCTGTCCGATCGCGTCTACGAGATTTCGCTCAAACAGGGCGCGCTCGTCGACGATCGCAAGCGTCCGCTTGCAGAAAGCTGGTCGCAGAAATTCGCCTTCAAGGCGGATGCGCCGGCGATCTCATGGGACGCTGGAAGCGGCATCGTCGAGCGTCTGGGCCCGCAATTCCTGCCCTTGCGCGGTCGCGGCTACGACCGAGCCGACGTGCGCATCCATCGTATCGATCCGCTTTCGCGCGACTTCTGGCCTTTCCCCGGGGACGGCGTGCAGACCGACGATTCCGATGCGCCCGCGCTGCCCGGCAAGGCGCCGGGCCACTGGACCGACAACGACAATGCGGCCGCCGACGTCATCGCCGAGCGCATCCGCAATCTCGGCTCGCCGGCGATTTCCGAACTCGTGCGCCTGCCGATCAGGCGCGGCGGCGTCGATTCCAAGTTCGGCCTCGATCTGAAAAAGCAGTTTTCCCAGATCGCCGGCGCCGACCAGCCGGGCGCCTATCTCGTGGGATTGCGCGCCACCGACGGCGCCAAACGCAACTGGCTGCGCGTGCAGGTGACCGACCTGTCGCTCGCCGCCGTGGAAGAATTGAAGTCGGTGCGCTTCGTCGTGACCGCGCTGTCGAGCGCCGCGCCGGTCGAAGGCGCGACGATCCGGATCGAAGGCGTCAAGGACGACAAGTTCGTCACGCTGATGCAGGCGACGACGGATGCGAAGGGACAGGCGAACTGGCCGCTGGAAAAGCGCGCCGAAGCCGACATCAGGCGCATTGTCGTGTCAAAGGGCCTCGACATGCTGGTCCTGTCGCCCGACGAGGCGCCCTCGCAATATGCGCAGGAGAACTGGACCAAGCCAGAGGATTCCTGGCTGTCCTGGACGACCAACATGGAGGACGAGCGCAAGCCGCTGACGCGCACGCTCTGCCACGTCTTTACCGAACGGCCGATCTACCGGCCGGAAGAGCCGGTGCTGTTCAAGGGCTATGTGCGCGACTATGTCGGCGGAAAAATCGCGCTGACGAAGAAGGGCGGCACGCTGGTCGTCGCCGGACCCAATAACCAGGAATGGCGCATTCCCGTGAAGCCGGATGCGGCGGGCGGCTTCTATCACAAGTTCGATGTGGCGACGCCCGCGACCGGCGACTACACGGCAAAATTCGAACCGGACGGCGCGAAGCCGAAAGCGAAAAAGGACGACGGGAAGCAGGACGGCAAGAAAGACGGGGACGACTCGGAGGATACGGCCGACGAGGGCGGCGGCGATGCGCAGGCCGACGCCGGACCGCAGACCTGCGGCGACACGGCCTTCAAGAAGGAAGCCTACAAGCTGCCGACCTTCGAACTCGTGCTCAACGGGCCGCAGATGGTTCCGCTCGACGGCGAATTCTCCGTCGACCTGATCGCCCGCTATTTCGCGGGCGGTCTCGTGGCGGAGCGTCCCGTCAAGTGGCGCGCCGCGCAATTCCCGCACGTCTGGACGCCGCCCGGCCGCGAGGGATTCCTGTTCTCGACGGATTCGCGCTTCTCGGGCGAGCAGAAGTTCAAGTCTTCGCCGGTGCTCGAACGCGACGGCCGCACCGACGCCGGCGGCGCCTCGCGCATGACCTTCGATACGACGATCGAGCCGACGGCGCAGCCGCGTCGCTATTCCATAGAGGCGACCGTGGCCGGCGACGACGACACGACGGTCCGCAACGTCATCAACATCATCGCGACGCCGCCCTTCGCGCTCGGCGTCAAGACGCCGCGCTATGTCGAGAAGCCGGGCGCGATCGAACCGCAGGTCATCGCCGTCAACGGCAAGGGCGATCTGGTCGAAGGTCTGGAAATGACGGCGCGCTTCATCAAGCGCAACTGGGTCTCGACGCTGCAGGCGAGCGACTTCAGCCAGGGCGCAGCGAAATACGTGACGCAGACGATCGACGAGACATTGGTCGAACGCAAGGTCGCCAGCGCGAAGGACGTGCAGAAGCTGTCGTTCGAGGCGAAGGAAGCCGGCGTCTATGTCGTGCAGCTCGAAGCCTACGACAGGATCGGCCGCCGCCAGCAGGTGAGCGTGGACTTTTTCGTCGGCGGCCAGACGCCGGTCACCTGGGCGCGCGCGCCCGCGCAGACCGCGACCGTCACGACGGAGAAGGACGCCTACGCGCCGGGCGAAACGGCGACGCTCGTCGTGCAGTCGCCTTTCCAGAATGCGCGTGCGCTCGCCATCGTCGAGGAGCCGTCGGGCGCCTTCCGCTACGAGTGGATCGACATCGCCAACGGCTTCGGCCGCTTCCCGCTGGTTCTCGCCAAGGAGGAGATGCCGAAGCTCGCCGTGCATTTCCTGATCATGCGCGGGCGCCTGCCCGATACGGCGCCGAATTCCTCCGCGCCCTTCGACCAGGGCAAGCCCGTCACGATCGCCGCGACCAAATGGGTCAACGTCACGCCGGTGAAAAACATCGTCACCGCGAAGCTGGAAAATCCGGGCAAGGCGCGGCCGGGGCAGGAAGTCGAAGTCACGCTGCGCCTGTCCGACGAGACCGGCGCGCCGCTCTCGGGCGAGGCGACATTCTGGATGGTCGACCAGGCCGTGCTGTCGCTCGCCAAGGAGCGTCCGCTCGACCCGCTGCCGAATTTCATCGTCGAACGTCCGTCCACGATGGCCTTGCGCGATACGCGCAACATGGCTTTCGGCGTGCTGCCGCTCGAGGAAATTCCCGGCGGCGACGCCGGCCTCGACGAATGGGGCGCGGAGACCAACATTTCCGTGCGCAAGAATTTCACGCCGGTGCCGATCTATTTGCCCAGCGTGAAGGTCGGTGCCGACGGCGTCGCGAAGATCAAGGTGAAGCTGCCGGACACGCTCACCGTGTTCAAGCTGCGCGCCAAGGCGGTGAGCGGTCCCGACCGCTTCGGCTTCGCGACCGGCGAAATGCTGATCCGCCAGGAGATCGTCGCGCAGCCGGCGCTGCCGCGTTTCCTGCGACCCGGCGACAGGTTCGACGTCGGCCTGATCGCCCGCGTCGTCGAGGGACCGGGCGGCGCGGGCGTCGCGACTTTCGCGGCGCAGGGGCTGGCGCTCGAAGGCGCCGGCGCCCAGGGGATCGCGCAGAATTTCACCTGGGACAGCAAGCCGGCCCGTCTGTCGGCGCTTGCATCCACGCTCGAACCGAAACCCGGAATCGACAATGTGAAATTGCGCTTCTCGGTGACGCGCGACGCCGACAAGGCGCGCGACGCGGTCGAGATCGACCTGCCGGTAAAGCCCGACCGTTCTCCCGTGCGCCGCTACGACATTGTGGAAGTCGCGCCAGGCGCGACGGTCAACCTGCCGGCGGCGCCTGCCGACGCGCGCGCCGGAACCTACAGGCGCACGCTCGCCATCGCCTCCGATCCGGCCATCGTCCGGCTCGTCGCCGGCCTCGATGCGCTGATCGAATATCCGTACGGATGCACCGAACAGCGCATCTCGCTGGCGTCGGCCGGCGTCGCCTTGAAGAACTTCACGCCGATCATGATGTCGACCGGCCTCGACAAGCGCATCGCGCTCGACGTCAAGAACACGCAGACGGCGATCGACCAGGCGGTGGATGCGGACGGTCTCGTCGCCTTCTGGCCGCGCGCGCGCGGCAATGTCTCGCTCACAGCCTGGGCCTATTCCTTCCTCGTCGGCGCCAAGCGCGCCGGCGAACCGATCGACGAGAAGCTCGCCGAACGTCTGGCCGCCGTGCTGAAGCAATCGCTGCGCTCCGACTATCCGCGCCTGATGACCGGCGAGGAATTGCGCGAGCGCGTCGAGGCCCTGATCGCGCTGACCGATGGCGGCAGGCTGGACGAAGCCTATGTCGCGGAACTGTCGCGCCGCGCCGATTTCATGCCGAATATTTCCGTGGCGGAAATGACCTCGGCCGCTGCGCGCACGCCCAATGTTCACAAGCGCACGGTCGCGCAATTGCTCGACACGATGTGGTCGCGCGTGCGCATCGTCTCGCGCAACGGCCAGCCGGCTTACGGCGGGCAGGCCGCTGACGGCGGCAATCCGCGCATTCTTCCCTCCGAGGCGCGCTCGCTTGCGGAAATGACGCGCGCCGTCGCTCTGGCTGCGCCCGATGACCCGCGCTTCCCCGTCCTGCGCGACGGCCTGATGCGTCTCGGCGAAGGCGACGGCTGGGGCTCGACCAACGCCACCTCGGCGGCCGTGCGCGCCCTGGCTTCGGCCTGGCGTCGCCCGGCCAAGCCGATTGCCGTCAAGGTCGGGCAGCAGAACGTCACGCTGGACGCCAACACGCCGGTCGTGCGCGTGACCAGCGACGAAACCGGCGCGATGGCGATCGTCAATTCCGGTTCCGAGCCGGTGATCGCGCTCGTCGACCAGCGCTGGGAGCCGGCGGAATCGGGCGCCAAGGCGCAGGCCTTCTCGAACGGCTTCGCCATCTCGCGTTCGATGGCGAAAATTTCGGCCGGCGCTCCGCCGCAGAAACTCGTGGCCGATCCCGCCGGCGCGCTGCAGACGAAGGTCGGCGACGTGATCGAGGAGACGGTCGAGGTCGTCAATCCGGAGGATCGCACTTTCGTCGCCATCGCTCTGCCGCTGGCGGCGGGCTTCGAGCCGCTCAACCCGAATCTCGCGACAGCGCCTGCGGAAGCGCAGCCCTCGTCTGCGCCCACGCTTGCCCCGACATGGGTCTCGTTCGGCGACGACCGGGTCTTCTACGCCTACGATTCGCTGCCGAAGGGCAATTACCGCTTCACCTACCGGATGCGCGCGCAGACGGCAGGAACCTTCACGCAACCGCCGGGCACAATCGAGACCATGTACCAGAAGGGGCTGCAGGGTTCGAGCGCCGGCGCGCAGGTCGTCGTGACGCGGTGAGCAAGGGTGCGATGAGCCTTCTCCGTGCCGCTTTCCGATTGCTCGGGTCTCTACCCCTCCCCCTTGTGGGGAGGGGAAGGGGAGGGGGTCGGGGAATCTTGCAAGTACGTGCGACCCCCCACCCTAACCCTCCCCCACAAGGGGGTAGGAGACGCCGGCGCTTCCGTCGCTATGCGTCAGTCCTCTTTTTGGCTCTCGGTTGCGCCCTGTCCGCCCTCTCCGCCATCGCCCTCTCCCGCGCGCAGCTCGTCGCGCCGAAGCCGACTGTCATCGTCTATGACCGCCGCGACGCCTTCATCACGCAGGTGTCCTTTGCAAGGGACGAGGCGGCGCGCACCGACTTCGGCTACTGGTCGCTCGAGCGTGCGCCCGACAGGGTCGTGCGGGCGACGCTGGCGCTGGAAGACCGTCGCTTCGCCGAACATTTCGGCGTCGATCCGCAGGCCGTCGTTCGCGCCATCTGGAAAAATTCACGCGCGAAAGCGCGCCGCTCCGGCGCCTCGACAATCGCCATGCAGATCGCGCGGATGCAGAACCCGGCGCCGCGTACGTTCCTCAACAAGACGATAGAGGGCGCGACCGCCATCGCTCTGACCCTGCGCTACGGCCGCGAGGCCTTGCTTGCCCATTACCTGCGGCTGACGCCCTACGGCAACGCCAGCCATGGCATATCGCACGCCGCGCGGTTCTACTTCGACAAGCCGGTCGACGATCTCTCCTGGGCGGAGATCGCGCTGCTCTCGGCCGTCCCGCAATCGCCGACGCGCATGAACCTGCTCAAGCCCGACGGCCTCAATCGCGCCATCCGCCGCGGCCAGCGCGCGCTGGAGGAACTGGCGCGGCAGGGCGTCATCAATCCAGTCGAATTCACTGACGCGCGTCGCCAGCTCGCCGCTATCCGGACGCCGACGATCCTTCGCCGGCCCGACGCCCTGCATGTCGCGCTGCTCTACGAGAACCTGGCGCGCGATGGGAAGATCGCGCCGGCTTCGCCCGCCGATCCGCGTATCCACGCCACCATCGATCTTGCGCTGCAGGCGCGCGCAAAGGTTCTGGCGCGGAAGATGCTCGCGCCATGGCGCGACGCCGGCGCGCAGCAGGCGGCCGTCATGATCGTCGAGCGCGGGACGCGTGAGGTTCTGGCGCGTGTGGGCTCCATCGACTATGGCGACAAGGCCGGCGCCTTCGATTTCACGCGCGTGCTGCGGTCGCCGGGTTCCACGCTGAAGCCCTTCATCTATGCGCTCGCGCTGGAGCGCGGCGCCATCAGGCCGACCGACATTCTCGCCGACCTGCCGGAAGGCGCGTCGGGGGTCAACAACGCCGACGGCATGTTCCTCGGCCCGCTGCTGCCGCGTCAGGCGCTCGCCAATTCGCGCAACGTGCCGGCGACGAACCTCCTGAAACAGGTCGGGCTCGAGACGAATTTTCGTTTCCTGCATGATCTCGGGCTGCACAATGTGGAAGCGCCCGCCGAGAATTTCGGCCTGTCGATGGCGATCGGATCTCTGCCGACGCGCCTCGAGAGCCTCGTGCGCGCCTATTCGGCGCTGGCCGAGGACGGCAGGCTCGGCGAACTCGTGCAGGCGCGCGAGCAAATGCGGCGCGACGAGACACGCGCATTGTCCGTCGATTCGTCGCGGCTGATCGGCTCTTTCCTGTCCGATCCGCTGGCGCGGCTGCCGTCCTTCCCGCGCTACGGGCCGACCGAATACAATTACGCCGTCGCGCTGAAGACCGGCACGTCGCAGGGCTATCGCGACGCATGGATTCTCGCCTGGTCGCAGAAGGTGGTGATCGGCGTGTGGGTCGGGCGCGGCGACGCCGGCCCCATGCGCAACGTCAGCGGCGCGACGGCGCCGGCGCGCATCGCCCACGCCATTCTCAACGAGATCCACGGCGTGAAGCCCGGCGACATCGAGGCCAGCCGCTTCCCGCCGCCGGCTGGACGCGTGGCGGCCGAAATCTGCGCGACGACCGGCAGGCTCAGCACGGGCAATTGCGGGCAGACGCTTTCGGAATGGGTGAAGCCGAACGAAATGCCTGCCCCGGAAAGCGAGACGCTCGCGGCCTCGGCCGCTTCGCGCGGCTGGGCGCGCGAAAACGGCTATCGCGTGGCGGCGCCCGTTCCGGCCAGCGAGAACGTGCGGCTGATCGTCTCGACGCCGGAGAACAACAGCCGCGTCTGGTCAAATCCGGAGCAGCCGACGAACCTCAACCGGCTCGTGCTGAAGGCGCGTGTCGAACCGCGCGTCGAGCAGATCGTCTGGTATGTCGACGGCGAGCCCTTCGCGATCACGGACCCGGATCAACCCGTTTATTGGCCGATGCGTCCCGGCGCGCATCGCTTCCAGGCGCGCCTGCCTCTGCAGCCCGGCGCGTCGAAGGCCGTGCACGTGTCGATCGAATAGCCGGGCTGGCGCGGTCCTGCGATTTCGCTCTATGATCCTGTCCGACAAGAATAACGGAGAGGAAACATGGCCGCGCTTCTGCAGCAGCTCGAAAACGGCGTTCTGACGCTCACCCTCAACCGCCCGGAGCGCAAGAACGCGCTCAATGCGGAAATGCTCGAAATGCTGCTGGCGGCGCTGCAGAAGGCGGCCCTCGATCCGGCCGTGCGTTGCGTCGTGCTGACGGGCGCCGAGGGTTCGTTCTGCGTCGGCGGCGACGTGAAGGGTTTTGCGGCGGGCGGCGGCGCCGGCGGCGGCCTGCCGATGGACCAGCGCGCCGCGGGCCTGCGCAACAGCATGGAATCCTCGCGCCTGCTGCATGAAATGCCGAAGCCGACGATCGCCGCGATCGAGGGCGCGGCGGCCGGCGCCGGCCTGTCGATGGCCATGGCCTGCGATTTCCGCATCGCCGGGGCGACCGCAAAGATCACGACGGCCTTCGCCAAGGTCGGACTGTCGGGCGATTTCGGCGGCACGTATTTTCTTTCGCAGCTCGTCGGTCCTGCGAAGGCCCGCGAACTCTACATGCTGTCGCCGGTGCTGAGCGGCGAGCAGGCGCAGCAGATGGGCATCGTTTCGCGCGCCGTGCCGGATGCTGATGTCCAGAAGGAAGCGGGCGCGCTCGCCCGCCAGCTCGCCGACGGCCCGACCGTCACCTACGGCCTCATCAAGCGCAATTTCATGGCCGCCGAAGCCGGCACGCTGAAGGCCGCTTTCGACGCGGAGGCGCTGCATCACTCGCTGGCCTCGGCCACAGAGGATCACAAGGAAGCGTCCAAGGCTTTCGTCGAGAAGAGAAAGCCCGCGTTCAAGGGGCGCTGAAATGGCGCCCTATCTGCGTTTCCGCCAGGTGTGCCTCGTCGCGCCCGCGCTCGAACCTGTCGCCAGCGACCTGTCGTTCATTCTCGGTCTCGAAATCTGCTTCCGCGATCCGGCGGTCGGCAAATACGGCCTCGAGAATGCGCTCTGGCCGATCGGCGACATGTTTCTGGAGATCGTCGCGCCGGTGAAGCCCGATACGGCGGCCGGTCGTTTTCTCGCGCGCTCCAAGGGGCACGGCGGCTATATGGCGATCTTCGATTGCGACGATCCGCGCGCGCGCGGCGCGCATTGCGAGAAGATCGGCGTCAACAAGATCGTCGACCACACGCATGGCGCCTATACCGGCGTGCAATTGCATCCGCGCGACTGCCGCGCCGCGATGATCGAGTTCAACCGCACCGAAGGCGGCGACAGCGATCCCTCCAATTATGCGCCGGCCGGAACCGGCTGGACCCGCCACGTGCGGCGCGACCACACGCGCCGGATCGCGGCGATCGAGGTCGAGACGCCGGACCCGGAAGGCCTTGCCGCGCATTGGGCGAACATCGTCCAGCGGCCGGTCGAGACCGACGGAAAGACGCCCGTCCTGCGCTTCGCGGAATCGGACATGAGATTCGTGCCGGTCGCGGACGGCGCGCCCGAATGCATCGGCGCGCTCGTCGTCGACTGCGCCGATCCGGATGGCGTGCTGCGTCGCGCGGCCAGCCGGGGCTACGTGCCCTTCGCCGGCGCTTTTCATATTGCAGGCGTCCACGTGAGGCCGCAGGCGCCGGTCTAGCGCCCCGCGGCCGGCGGTTGCCTCGGGCGGCCAAAAGTCCTAGCGATGCCTGCCCGGCCGATTTCCGGACGCGTTTCCGCCATGCTGCTGCGGTAGCAGGCGGAGATTGGCCCGACGAGACGAAGCGCCCCGATGAGACGATTTTTGCTGGTCGCCTGCGCGGCCCTTTTCGCCGCCAGCGCCGCCGCTGAAACGAGGCCTGCCCGCAAGGCGAAAGCCGCGCCCGTCGCCGCGCCCGATTGTCCGCGCGCATCCTACAAGGGCGATCCGGTCTGCTTCGGCGAGGAGGACGGCAAGTCGCTGCCGACCCCGGCTGCCAGCGCCATCTGGCGCGACAAGTCGGACGACATGCGGATCAACGACGAAATGACCGTGTCGGGCGCCGATCCCGCGCAGATGCGGAAGACGCCGGTCGACCAATACCTGAACAATCCCAATCCGAACCCGCGCAAGCAGCCGGTCGGCGGCGGCGCGGCGGTCAATTACAAGTTCTAGGGACGGCAGGGACCGAGCCCGGCGAGTTCGAAAACGGCGCCCGAGGGCACCGTTTCCTTTCATCCGTTCAATAGAAGCCGCCCCGCGCCCGGCAGGCGACCTTGAACTTGCGGCGCGGCCAGCCGGCCAGCCCGCGAGCATTGGCTCTCTGGTTACAGACTGCGTTGCGGGCGCGCCAGCGGGTCATGAAGCGCTGCTCGGCCGACCGGACCTTGCCCATCGCGGCGCGCGCCTTGCCCTTTCCGGACGCCATCGCGTCCTTGGCCGCCGTCGCGGCGCCCTGGACCTTTGCAGCGCCCGTGGCGGCCGCCCCCCTTCGCGGCGTCCTTGGCGGCAGCCCCCGCGGCGGCGGCGCCTGCTGCGGCCCTGGCTGCAGTCGCCTTGAGGTCCTCGGCCTTCTTCGCAGCGGCGGCTTTTGCGTCTTCGGCCGCTTTCGCGGCGGCGGCCTTCAGTTCCTCCGCCTTTTTCGCTGCAGCGGCCTTCGCCTCGGCGGCCTTGGCCGCGGCGGCTTTCAGTTCCTCGGCTTCTTCGCAGCGGCGGCCTTGGCGTCGGCCGCCGCCTTGTCGGCTGCGGTTTTGGCGTCTACGGCCGCCTTGTCTGCGGCCGCCTTCGCCGCGTCGGTCGCCGCCCCGGCGGCGTCCCTGGCCGCGCCGAGCGCGAGCCGAGCAAAGGCGTCTGGGCGAAGATCGGACTGGAGAGAAGCAGGGCGATCGAAAGGCCCAGGGTCAGTCTGTTCATAAACAACTCCATGAAATCGTTTTGGCTGCCGCAATGGTCCCGATACAAGAGCGCCTCGCCCCCGAATGCAAGGCGGCTCGGGCCCGGCCGTGCGCTCCTGCGGAGCGCCCTTTCCGCTTGCTCCGCCGGGCGCTCCCCGCTATATCCGCCTGCGCGAACAGTGCGTCCGGCCCGTCCGGGCGCCTTTTTGCGTCAACCGTCCGATTTCGCCGGCCCAGCGCCGGCCCGTCCATGACGGTGGGAGCCGAGGCCGCGAGGCCCGCCCCTCCGCCGGCGAAAAAGGGCATCCGCAACACAAACCCTCGCCGGCGCCGCCCGTCAGGGCTCCTTTAGGAGAACAAATGTCCGCTACTGCTGAACGCGCTCCCACGCGCGACGATTTCGCCGCCATGCTCGAAGAGACCTACGGCGAGAACGAGGCTTTCGAAGGCTCGGTAATCAAGGGCAAGGTCGTCGCGATCGAAAAGGACGTCGCCGTCGTCGATCTCGGCCTGAAGACCGAAGGCCGCGTCGCCCTCAAGGAATTCACCGGCCACGGCCGCGATCCGGCGCCTGTCGTCGGCGACACCGTGGAAGTCTATCTCGAGCGCGTCGAGAACGCGCTGGGCGAAGCCGTCATCTCGCGTGACAAGGCGCGCCGCGAAGAAAGCTGGGTCAAGCTCGAGAAGGCCTTCGAGGCCAACGAGAAGGTCGA
This sequence comes from Beijerinckiaceae bacterium, assembly GCA_046349215.1. Lineage (GTDB taxonomy): Bacteria > Pseudomonadota > Alphaproteobacteria > Rhizobiales > Beijerinckiaceae > JAJXWB01. The sequence goes on along the minus strand of JAXMCV010000003.1, from coordinate 196,168 downwards.
AGGCATCATCTTCAACCAGGTCAAGGGCGGCTTCACCGTCGATCTCGACGGCGCCGTGGCCTTCCTGCCGCGTTCGCAGGTCGATATCCGTCCGATCCGCGACGTCACGCCGCTCATCGGCGTCGCCCAGCCGTTCCAGATCCTCAAGATGGATCGCCGTCGCGGCAACATCGTCGTGTCGCGCCGCACCGTTCTCGAAGAGAGCCGCGCCGAGCAGCGCCACGAGATCGTCGCCAACCTCGAAGAGGGTCAGGTGATCGAAGGCGTCGTGAAGAACATCACGGACTACGGCGCGTTCGTCGACCTCGGCGGCATCGACGGCCTGCTGCATGTCACCGACATCGCCTGGCGCCGCGTCAACCATCCGACCGAAGTGCTCAACATCGGCCAGACGGTGAAGGTGAAGGTCATCAAGATCAATCACGACACGCACCGCATCTCGCTCGGCATGAAGCAGCTGCTCGAGGATCCGTGGCACGGCATCGAGGCGAAGTATCCGCTGCAGGCCCGCCTGCACGGCCGCGTCACCAACATCACGGATTACGGCGCCTTCGTTGAACTGGAGCCGGGCATCGAGGGTCTCGTCCACGTGTCCGAAATGTCCTGGACGAAGAAGAACGTGCACCCCGGCAAGATCGTCTCGACGAGCCAGGAAGTGGACGTGCAGGTGCTCGAGGTCGATCCGGTCAAGCGCCGCATCTCGCTCGGCCTCAAGCAGACGCTGCAGAACCCGTGGGAAGCCTTCGCCGAGAAGCATCCCGTCGGCTCGACCGTCGAGGGCGAGGTCAAGAACAAGACCGAATTCGGTCTGTTCCTCGGTCTCGAAGGCGACGTGGACGGCATGGTCCATCTCTCCGATCTCGACTGGAACCGTCCTGGCGAACAGGTCATCGACGAGTTCAAGAAGGGCGAGATGGTGCAGGCCAAGGTTCTCGACGTCGACGTCGAGAAGGAGCGCATTTCGCTCGGCATCAAGCAGATGGCGAGCGATCCGTTCCAGTCGGCCGCCGGCGCTGGCGAAGAAGGCGGCGATGTCCGCAAGGGCGCTGTCGTCACCTGCGAAGTGACCGAAGTGAAGGACGGCGGTCTCGCCGTGAAGATCGTCGGCACCGATCTGTCGGCCTTCATCAAGCGTTCCGAACTCGCCCGCGACCGCGGCGACCAGCGCCCCGAGCGCTTCGCCGTCGGCGAGAAGGTCGACGCCCGCGTCACCCTGTTCGACCGCAAGGCGCGCAAGATCGCCGTGTCGATCAAGGCGCTCGAAGTGGCCGAGGAAAAGGAAGCCATCGCCCAGTACGGCTCCGCCGATTCCGGCGCGTCGCTCGGCGACATTCTCGGCGCGGCCCTCAAGGCGCGCGAGACCGGCAAGAAGAAGGGCGACGAGTAATCGTCGGCCTTCGGCTTTGCGGACAATTCAGGCCCGCGCGATGCAATCGCGCGGGCTTTGCTTTGAATTGCAAGCAATTCCGGACTTGGGTAGTGCCTCAGTTTGAATTCTAATTTTCTTTTCTCGGTTTCGTGACCCTTCGGTCGCTCATCCCCCAAAATTTTGTCAAACCGTCGCAGGAGTAATCATGCACGGATATAATCAGCCCACGAGGACCGCCGCACCATCCAACTGGCTTGAGCAGCAGCTCGTAAGAGCACTCTTCGAGTTGCGGCCTCTCAACTATTGCGCCTCCGACGGCCTTCATCAGCGCGCCATATTCGCCCGCGCCGATGCCTGCCGGCTCATCTGCGTTGCCGCGGAAAGCCCCGAAACAAAAGACATCGGCTTTCCCGTTGCCACGCTGACGACGGATCCTGCCGATCCGGACGCCCCGGACTGGCAGCCCGAAACGATTTCGACCGTCGACGACGAAACCTGCATTCTCGCGAACGCAGGCCTTCTCACAAGAACGATCGAACCGTCAGGCATCGCCTGGCGCATCGGCTCGAACGCCTCGCACGGCCATGTCCCATCGGCCCTCGCCGACGCGGATCTCCGAAATCACGAAGCGGCCGGCTGGGCCGGCGGACTTGTCGATGTCGCCGAAATCCGAGCCCTCGGTTCGGCATATTTCTCGGCGTTCAAGGACGCTAACTGCGCGATCCTCAATATCGAACAGGCGGAATTCCACGGACAACCGATGTTTCCGATCTCTCGTGAACGGCATCCAATCCTGTGCGACATCCTCGATCGCTGTGGATACGCGGGCCGCTACAACGACGCCTTGTCGGCCGCCGCATGACCATTCTTCTTGACCGTCGGCCGCCATCAGGCACCATGAGGCCCCAGAATCATCTGGGAACCGATTTCATGGCGCGCGGCCCCAAAGGCGAATGCCGACCAAACGATCCGATCGCGGCCGCGGCCGCGATCCTCAGGATCGCAACTGGCGAAAGCACCGAGGCGATTGAGACTGGTCGCGCAATCGCACAGGCCAAGCAACGACGCCCCTCCCCGGAAGACGAGCGCGGGCGTGCAGTCAGCCGACGCTTACGCTCCCCGAACGACTGACCACCGGCGGTTAACCGCCGTCGAGGATGATGTCTCTAAATTCCGGAGACATTCATGCCGACCGACATTTACGAGCAGGCGCGCGCTTTTGAAAACTGGATTGATAATCCGTCGCCTCACCAACTATCTGAAAGCGAACGTCTTTTTCTTCCCCAAATCGATGAGCGTGCAGCTCGCGACATTCTTTTAGGATCGAAAGTCAATGTCATCTGCGTCGCGCCCGGCCTTCGCGAGGTTCGTGTCGGTCTCGAAAACCTACCAAAATCGACGCGCGACAAAGAACGGCTGCCCCGCCGATTCTTCCGTGGCAACGCAATCGCCTACTACCGGATCAAGGGCGCTGCGGCGGCAACGCCGGCCGCTGCGAGCTCATATCCAGCTTCGCTACAAAACAGCCGTTACCCCTGCGGTTCTTCGATCTCCGTCGCCAACAGCAGCCGGACAGGCACAATGGGCTGCCTTGTCCGTATCGACGGCGTTCTCCACGGTCTTTCGAACAATCACGTCACGGCAGGCCTAAGCAGCCTGCCGCCTGGCATGCCGATCTCGGCGCCCGGCTTGCTCGATGTGGGCCCTAGACAACTCGATCCATTCATCATCGGCTACCATGCCGGCTGCTCGACATGGCGGCATGGCACGCCAGAGAATGTCTCGATCAAAGAAAACCTCGACCTCGCGATCTTCCGGATCAAGGACGAAGACGCCGTCACATCGTTCCAAGGTCATTATCACGACACGCCGGCGCTATACGCAAGCGTCTCCGCCGTCATGGCGACGCCAAATACACGCGCGACCAAGGTCGGGCGAACGACCGGCCTGACATCCGGAGATCTTCTTGGTCACAATACGAAACGAGTTGTCGTTCCAATGGTCGACGGACCCAAGCGCTTCGACGTCCATTTTCCGTACGTGCTGACGGTCTACAACCACGAAACGCCGTTCGCCGCACCCGGCGACTCCGGATCGCTCGTCACTCGTGACAATAACGGCGTCGCAGAAGCGATCGGGATCGTTTTCTCCACCTCGCGCTGCGGCTGCGCCACCTATGTCATCCCGATCGAGCTTGCTCTGGCATTCTTCAAAGCCACGCTCGTTTCTGGTCATAACGTCATCTGAAAAGCCACAAATGCCGAACTTACCAATCGACGGCGGCCGATGAACCGTCTGCCAATAGCAACTCGCATTAACATCCTGAATATGCTGGTCGAGGGCGTCTCAATGCGCTCTATCGCGCGCATCGCCGATGTCAGCCCGAACTCGGTCGACAAGCTCCTGCGCGAAGCCGGCAAGGCATGCCTAGCGATCCACGACCAAGAGGTCCGCAACGTCACCGCGACTCGCGTGCAATGCGATGAAATCTGGTCGTTTTGCTACGCCAAACAGAAGAACGTCCCGAATGCCAAGGCGGCCCCGCCAGAAGCTGGCGACGTCTGGACATGGACCGCGATCGAGGCCCAGTCCAAGCTCCTCATCTCCTGGTTCGTCGGTGACCGAACCGTCGTCAGCGCTGTTCTCCTGATGGAGGATCTCAAGACCCGGCTCGCCAACCGCGTCCAGCTGACGACAGACGGCCACAGCCCGTATCTTCAGGCGGTCGAGGACGCCTTCGGCGCCGACATCGACTACGCCCAGCTCGTCAAGATATACGGCGAAGCTCCGGCCGCGCCAGGCCAGGCCCGCTACAGCCCGGCCCAGATCGTCGCGGCCGAACGCAAGCGGATCGAAGGTTCGCCGGACCCCGCCCATATCTCGACCTCAATGGTCGAGCGCCACAATCTCACGATCCGGATGTCTCTGCGCCGGTTTACCCGTCTCACCAACGGTTTCAGCAAGCGGCTCGAAAACCATATCCACGCGTTCGCTGTCCAGGCGATCCACTACAATTTCATCAGGATTCACAAGACCTTGAGGGTCTCACCTGCCATGGCCGCCGGCGTTTCCAAGACCCTCTGGTCATGGGAGAACGTCATTGACCGGATCGACGCGATGGCACCGCCGCCAAAACCCCGCGGGCCTTACAAGCCGCGCAGTCCCAAAGGCCCATAGATCAATAAACCTCACACACCTGTCGACCAAACAGTCACGAAGCTCTATATTCTAAGGAACAATATCCGATGGACGTTTCCATGACGGCACCAGCTTTCAGATCAAAGGCAAACGCCTCCCCGATTTCGACCGAAGAGCAGACGCGACGTCGTCAGGCTGTAGCGCAAGCGCATGCTCATAATCGCATCGAAGGTATCCCTACAGATCCAAGCGCCGAGCCAATCTTTGAGGCCTTTATCAATGGCGAGATCGACATTGATGAACTTGGTCGGCACATCGACGCTTTGCCGCTGCCGCACTAAAAATGGCCGGATACACTCTACCCGACGGTGTAACGCTTAAGAACAAGCTCGCTGCAACAAGCCACGAGATGCTTGAGCGCGGGGAGTCCGCCAGAGTACAGCGGCGGTCAACCGAAATACTGCTCGGCAAAAAGAAAATCGACGTCGGCGATCCATCTGTGCTCAAGCACCTCCACCATCATCTTTTCCAAGATGTGTTCGAGTGGTCCGGCCACACCCGAGATGAACCTGTTCGTCTATCCGACGGATCAATCGCTCACGAGCCAGTCATGAGAAAGATTGACGGCAAGTCATTTTCGACCGGCAATCAAATTGCTCACGAATTACAGGCATTCAACACTGCCCTTACGTCCAGCAACAATCTCACCGGCCTATCGCGGGCTGACTTCGCAAAAGAAGCGTCCGCACTGTTCGGCCTTTTGAACTCCATCCATCCTTTTAGAGAGGGAAACGGACGCGTTCAGCGTCTGTTTTTCCAACTCCTCGCGAAAGAAGCTGGGCATCCCTTGAACTTTGCGGGTGTCACAAAAGAACGAATGACGCTCGCATCGATTTCATCACATGAAAAAGGCGACAACAGCATGTTCGAACGCCTTTTCTTAGAAATTAGCGATCAAAGCCGTGGCCTTCTGCTCGAAGATGGCTTGATGCGCCTCATCCAAGCATACGACAAGCACGGGACGCGGTTTGATCCAAACGAAATATATATGACAACTTTCACCCCTGGTGAAACCAAAACCGTCCAATTTGTCGGCGTTTCTGGCAACCAGTTTGCCGCTCGAACACAGAATCAAATATTCTTTGGCCTCGCAGTAAATCTACCAAAGCCAATACCAAAACCCGGGCAGAAATTTACATTTCACGAGCCTTCTCTGGGCGACGGCGATTCTGACGATACTCCAAACGGATCTTCAGGACGCGGCAAAATCACACCGCATAAGCCTAGCGGACGCGGCGGATACGGCGACTAACGCCAAATCCGCACCGTTTTCGACCCGCATTCATACTTCGATCGCTCAAGCGCGATTCAATTTCAAACTGAGGCACTACCCGGACTTGCTGGGCGACCGCCCGGTAGGCTAGCGTCGGATAGGCCGGGCAGGATCGACGACATGCAGACTGCTGGTTACGGGCATCTCGCCGAACGCAATCTTCTGACGCGCAAGCTCACCTTCTGGCGCGTGGCTGCGGCCGTTCTCGCGCTGGCGGGGATCGGCGCGCTCGGGCTCCGGCTTGCCGGCGACGACGCCACGCATCTTGGCCCCCATGTCGCACGGCTGCGCATCGAAGGCGTCATCACCGACGACAAGCTGATGCTGAAGCTGGTGAAGGATCTGGAAAAGTCCTCCGCCAGCGCCGTGATCCTGTCGGTCGACAGCCCCGGCGGCACGACCACAGGCGCCGAAGCGCTCTATGACGAATTGCGCCGTCTCGCCGAGAAGAAGCCGACCGTCGCCGTCGTCGACGGCGTCGCCGCGTCGGGCGCCTATATCGCCGCGCTCGCCGCCGACGGCATCGTGGTGCGGGGCAATTCCATCGTCGGCTCGATCGGCGTGCTGATGCAGATGCCCAACGCCTCGAAACTCATGGAGACGGTCGGGGTGAAGATGGAGGAGATCAAATCCTCGCCGCTCAAGGCCGCGCCCAACCCCTATGAACCGGTCACGCCGGAGGCCCGGGCCGCCACGGCCGCCCTTATCGCCGATTCCTATCAATGGTTCCGCAAGCTCGTGCAGGACCGCCGCAAGATGAGCGATCAGGAGCTGGCGAATGTCGCCGACGGCCGCGTCTTCACCGGCCGCCAGGGCGTCGGCCTCAGGCTGGCCGATCGCATCGGGGGAGAGCGCGAGGCCATAGCCTGGCTCGAGACCGAACGCGGCGTGAAGAAGGATTTGCCGGTCCGCGATTGGAAGCGGCCGCGCCGGATCGACCGGCTCGATCTGCTCGGCGTCGCGGCTGGCTGGCTCGGGCTCGAAGACGTCGCGAACATATTGGCGCCAATCGGAAATATAGCGCTGAGACGTAAGCTTGACGGTCTTCAGGCGGTTTGGCAGGGTCCGCAGATTGATTGAAAATCGTTTTTCGGGCCCATTGTCAGGGACTTTTTTGCGCGAGGCCATCACGTGATCAAATCCGAACTCGTTCAACGCATCTCCACCCGCAATCCCCAGCTCTACCAGCGCGACGTCGAGAACATCGTCAACGCCATCCTCGACGAGATCACCAATGCGCTGACGCGCGGCGACCGTGTCGAGCTGCGCGGCTTCGGCGCCTTCTCCGTCAAGCGCCGCGATCCGCGCGTGGGGCGCAATCCGCGTACGGGCGCGCCGGTCGAGGTTGACGGCAAGTCCGTTCCGTTCTTCAAGACCGGCAAGGAGATGCGCGAACGCCTGAACGAGGGCGGCGTCTAGGCGGACGCGCCCGGAGCATCGCGCCTCCGTCCGGAGTAAGCATGCGCACGATTTTCCGTCTCCTCGTCGTCCTGCCGGTTGCGCTCGTCATCGTCGCCTTCGCGGTGGCCAATCGCCATTGGGTGTCCGTTTCCTTCGACCCGTTCCCCGGCAACGACATCGACGCGCCGTCGATCCAGCTTCCCCTGTTCGTGCTGATGTTTGTCTGCGGCATGCTCGGCGTGCTGGCCGGCGGCATGGTCGTATGGTGGCGGCAGGGGCGCTATCGCCGCCAGTTGCGCGACGCGCGCGACGAGGCGACCGAGGCGCGCGGCCAGGCCAACGACCTGCGCGACCGCCTTTCGGCCCTCGATACGTCGCGGACCCTGCCGGCGCCGCGCCGCGACGCCGCCTGATCGCAGGCGTTTTCAGGGATTGACCCAGGGCCGGTTCGCGGCGATGCGTCACGCCGGATGGAAAACCCCATGCAAGCCCCGCCCATCGTCAAGATCTGCGGTCTTTCGACCGCCCCCACGCTCGACGCCGCGCTCGCCGCCGGCGCCGACATGGTCGGCTTCGTCTTCTTCGGTCCGAGCCCGCGCAACGTGACGCCTGCGCTCGCCTCCCAACTGGCCCGGCGCGTGAACGGCCGCGCAAAAAAGGTCGCGCTCACGGTGGACGCCGACGACGCCACGCTGGACGCCATTCTCGCGGCGCTCGAGCCCGACATCCTGCAATTGCACGGCAGGGAAACGCCGGCCCGCACGGCCGAAATCCGCGCCCGCGCCAGCCTGCCGATCATGAAGGCGCTGGGCGTCTCGACGGCGGACGACCTTGCGGCAGTCGCCGTCTATGAACCGATTGCCGACTGGCTGCTGTTCGACGCCAAGCCGCCGAAGGAAGCCACCCGGCCCGGCGGCAACGCCTTTTCCTTCGATTGGGCGATCCTCGACGCCTTTCGGACCCGGAAACCATGGCTGCTGTCGGGTGGGCTCGATCCCGCCAATGTGGCGGAGGCGCTGGCCCGCACCGGCGCGCCGGGCGTCGACGTCTCTTCGGGGGTGGAATCCGCGCCCGGCGTCAAGGACGAAGCGAAAATCCGCGCCTTCGTGGCGGCGGCGCGCGGCCTTTCTTAAGCCGGCATGAGAGGGTAAGAGAGACGCCACCTCGGGCGGGCCCCCTCCCTTGCCCTCGCCCGTTCGCTTCGCTCACGGGAGAGGGGACGGCAAGCATTCGCGATCTCGTATCCCGATGAAGCCGGCGATCTTCTCCCTCTCCCGCGAAGCGGGGGAGGGCAGGGGAGGGGGCAAAGCCGCAATGCCAACACCGGATGCAGGACGTTGAACCAGCAGACCCCGAATTCCTTCCGCACCGGTCCCGACGACCACGGCCGCTTCGGCCTGTTCGGCGGCCGTTTCGTCGCGGAAACGCTGATGCCGCTGATCCTCGACCTGGAGAAGGCCTACGAGGTCGCCAAGGCCGATCCGGCCTTCCACGCCGAGATCGCGCATCTGCATACCCATTACGTCGGCCGGCCGAGTCCGCTCTATTTCGCGGAACGGATGACCGGGCATCTCGGCGGCGCGAAAATCTATTTCAAGCGCGACGAGCTCAATCACACCGGCGCGCACAAGATCAACAACGTGCTGGGCCAGATCCTGCTCGCCCGCCGCATGGGCAAGAAGCGGATCATCGCCGAGACCGGCGCCGGCCAGCACGGCGTCGCCACCGCCACGGCCTGCGCCAAATACGGCCTCGAATGCATCGTCTACATGGGCGCGGTCGACGTCGAGCGGCAGAAGCCGAACGTCTTCCGCATGAAAATGCTGGGCGCCAAGGTCGTGCCCGTGCAATCCGGCGCGCGCACGCTGAAGGACGCCATGAACGAGGCGCTGCGCGACTGGGTCACCAACGTCCACGACACGTTCTACTGCATCGGCACGGCGGCGGGTCCGCATCCCTATCCGGCCATGGTGCGCGATTTCCAGTCGATCATCGGCAGGGAAGTGCGCGAGCAGATGATGGCGGCCGAAGGCCGCCTGCCGGATTCTCTCGTCGCCTGCATCGGCGGCGGCTCCAACGCGATCGGCCTGTTCCATCCCTTCCTCGACGATCATGGCGTCGCCATCTACGGCGTCGAGGCGGCCGGCCACGGACTGAGCGTCGAGAACGGCCATGCCGCCTCGCTCGCCGGCGGCAAGCCCGGCGTCCTGCACGGCAATCGCACCTATCTCCTGATGGACGACGACGGCCAGATCCTCGAAGGCCATTCGATCTCGGCCGGCCTCGACTATCCCGGCATCGGCCCCGAACACGCATGGCTGCGCGACGTCGGCCGCGTCACCTATCTTTCCGCGACCGACAAGGAGGCGCTCGCCGCCTTCCAGCTCTGCTCGCAGCTCGAAGGCATCATCCCCGCGCTCGAACCGGCGCACGCGCTCGCCAAGGTGATGGAACTCGCGCCGAAACTGCCGCGCGATCACCTGATGGTGATGAACATGTGCGGCCGTGGCGACAAGGACATCTTCGCGGTGGCCGAACATTTGGGCGGGATGTAGGCCGGGAGCCGGTTACGCGCGAAGAATCATCTCGCCATAGCGCCAGACCTGCGCATCGCTCGTGACGAGCCGCATCGGTTCGGTCAGCGCCTGCGCGATGAGCAACCGGTCGAAGGGATCGCCATGATGCATCGGCAATGTCTCGACCGCGGCGGCGTGTTCAGGCGTAACCGCGAGGAATTCGTAGCCCACATGCCTGAAATTACCGATCGCGTCCATTGGGCCGAACGGCAGGCCGCCGCCAGGGCGACCGAGCGAATGTTTGATCGCGATTTCCCAGATGCTGCAGGCGGAGACGAATACGTCGTTGTCGTGGCCGCCCAGCAGATCGATCACAGCGCCCGAGAGCTTTTCGGGGTGCGTGATGGACCAGATCGCTATATGCGTGTCCAGCAGCAGCCTCACGGCTCGACGCCAAACAGGCGGGCGATCTCTGCGTCGCTGGCGTTGAATTCTTCAAGCGTGAAGCTCGGATAGCGGCCGGCCAGGAAGCCGAGCGGTCGCCGGCCTTTGGGCCGCGCATTCACCGGCACAAGCTTCGCTACCGCCCGCCCGTTGCGCGCGATCACGATCTCCGTTTCCGCGCCGGATTCGACCTGCTGCACAAGTTTCGAGAGCTGTGTCTTCGCGTCCAGCATGTTTACCGTAGGCATTTCGCATCACCTTGGCTAAGTCTGACCAAGATAAGCTCTGCCCCGCCCTTTTGCAAACGCCTCGCGATTTCGCGTTGCATCGTTCCATGATAATCGACCGGCCATGAGCACCTCTGCGACGCCAACCCGTATAGACCGCCGTTTTGCGCACCTGGCGCGCGAAAATCGCGCCGCCCTCGTTACTTTCGTGATGGGCGGCGATCCCGATCCCGCGACTTCGCTTGCAATCGTCAAGGCTTTGCCTGCGGCCGGCGCCGACGTGATCGAGGTCGGCATGCCCTTCACCGATCCGATGGCCGACGGCCCGTCGATCCAGGCGGCTGGCCTGCGCGCGCTGCACGCCGGCATGACGCTGAACAAGACGCTTCACCTCGTCACGGAATTTCGCAAGTCGGATTCAGAAACGCCGATCGTCCTGATGGGCTATTACAATCCGATCTACGTGCACGGCGTCGAAAAATTTCTGGTCGAGGCGAAGGAAGCCGGCGTCGACGGCCTGATCGTCGTCGACCTGCCGCCGGAAGAAGATGACGAATTGTGCCGGCCGGCGTTGAAGGCGGGCCTCAATTTCATCCGTCTCGCCACGCCGACGACCGACGACAGGCGTCTGCCGAGCGTCCTCAGCAACACGTCCGGCTTCGTCTATTACGTGTCGCTGACCGGCATCACCGGCGCGGCCATCGCCGATTATTCCAAGGTCGGCGCCGCGGTGAAGCGCATCAAGGGCCACACGAAGCTGCCCGTCGCGGTCGGCTTCGGGGTCAAGACGGCCGACAATGCGCGCACGATCGGCGCTCAGGCCGATGGCGTCGTCGTCGGAACGGCGCTCGTGGATGCGCTGAAGAATTCGCTCGACGCGCAGAACAGGGCTACGGGCAAGACAGTCGAAGCCGTCGCCTCGCTCGTGCGCGACCTGTCCGCCGGCGTGCGCAGCGCGCGGAAGGTTGCAGCGGAGTAGTCGTTCATAATTGTCATCCCCGCGAAAGCGGGGATACAGAAGCAAGCGCCGCGACGCCGGGAACTGGATGCCCGCTTTCGCGGGCATGACACAGAAGCGAGAACGGACATGAACTGGATATCCAACGTCGTTCCGCCGAAGATCCGTTCGATCCTCAAGCGCGATACGCCGGACAATCTCTGGGTGAAATGCCCGGACAGCGGCGAACTCGTCTTCCACAAGGACCTCGAGAGCAATTTCTGGGTCGTGCCGGGTTCCGGCTATCACATGCGCATGCCCGCCGAGGCGCGGCTGAAGAGCGTGTTCGACAACGGCCAGTATGACACGCTGCCGACGCCGGACGTGCCGCTCGATCCGCTGAAGTTCCGTGACGTGAAGCGCTACACCGACCGCCTCAAGGAAAACCGTGCGAAGACCGGCGTGCAGGACGCGGTGCGGCTCGCCGCCGGCAAGCTCCACGCCATGGATGTGGTCGTGGCGCTGCAGGATTTCGAATTCCTCGGCGGCTCGCTCGGCATGGCAGCGGGCGAGGCGATCATCGCCGGCATGACGCAGGCGGTGGAACGCAAGATGCCCTTCATCATCTTTACCGCATCGGGCGGCGCGCGCATGCAGGAAGGCATGTTCTCGCTGATGCAGATGCCGCGCACGACGGTCGCCGTGCAGCGCCTGCGCGCGGCGAAACTGCCCTACATCGTCGTGCTCACCAATCCGACGACCGGCGGCGTCACCGCCTCCTACGCCATGCTGGGCGACATCCACATCGCCGAACCCGGCGCGGTCATCGGCTTCGCCGGCGCCCGCGTCATCGAGCAGACGATCCGCGAGAAACTGCCGGAGGGATTCCAGCGTTCGGAATATCTGGTCGAGCACGGCATGGTCGACATGGTCGTGCCGCGCGCCGAAATGCGCGACACGCTGGCGCGCGTCGTCGCGATGCTGACGAAGCAGCCGGCGCGCGAACAGGCGGCGTGATTGCGACGGCTTGGAGCGTGGATTTGGCCCGGGCATGACGCAGCGTCGAAAGAGCGTGCTTCGACATGACTGACCGCGCCATTGACGCCATTCTTGCGCGCCTGTTCGAGCTTCACCCGCGCAAGATCGATCTTTCGATCAATCGCACGCTGCGTCTGCTCGCCACATTGGGCGATCCCCACAAACGACTGCCGAAAACGATCCATGTCGCCGGCACCAACGGCAAGGGCTCGACGATCGCTTTCCTGCGCGCCGTCCTCGAGGCCGCCGGCCAGAGCGTGCATGTCTATACCTCGCCTCATCTCCTGAAATTCAACGAGCGCATCCGGCTCGCGGGAAGGATCGTCGACAACGCCGTTTTGCTCGCCGCGCTCGAGAAGTGCGAAAAGGCGAATGCCGGCGCGCCCATCACCTTTTTCGAGGCGGGTACGGCGGCGGCCTTCGATCTCTTTGCGGAGACGCCAGCCGACTGGCTGCTGCTGGAGGTCGGCCTCGGCGGACGTTTCGATTCGACCAATGTCGTCGAGCATCCCGCCGCCAGCGTGGTGACGCCGGTCTCGTTCGATCACGCCGAATTTCTGGGCGACACGATCGAAAGCATCGCATCGGAAAAAGGCGGCATATTCAAGCGTGGCGCGCAGGGCGTGATTGGCTGGCAGTCCGACGATGCGTTGCGCGTGCTGCAAGGCTGCGCCCGGCGCGCCGGCGCTCCGTGCATCGTCGCGGAACGCGACTTCGACGTTCGCGAGGAGAATGGCCGCCTGATCTTCGAAGACGAGCGCGGCCTGCTCGATCTTCCGCCGCCGCGCCTGGCCGGTCGTCACCAGTACCAGAACGCCGCCACCGCCATCGCGACGCTGCGCGCCATCGCTCCGGATATTCCGGCAAGCGCGTTCGACGCCGCCATGAAATCCGTCGACTGGCCGGGGCGCCTGCAGCGTCTTTCGCGCGGGCCGCTCGTGGAAGCGGCGCCGCCGGGCGCGGAAATCTGGATCGACGGCGGCCACAACGAGGACGGCGCCCGCGTCGCGGCGGAAGCCATGGGCGAGCGCGCGGCTCTGTCCGACGCGCCGCTCGTTCTCGTCTGCGGATTGCTGGCGACGAAGGACGCCCGCGCCTATCTCGCGCAATTCACGGATCTGGCCAATCGCATCGTCGCCGTTCCGCCGCCGAGCGACAATTACGGCCGGGCGCCGGCCGATGTGGCGGAAGCCGCGCGCGATCTCGGCCTGTTCGCGAGCGAGGCCGAGACCGTCGAGGAGGCTTTTCGTACGATCGGGAGAATGAACTGGCGCAAGCCGCCGCGCATTCTCGTCTGCGGTTCGCTCTATCTCGCCGGCGCCGCGCTGGCGGCGAACGGGACCATCATCGAATAGCTATTCCGCGGCCGCCTGCGGTGCCTCGACTTCATGCGTGGCGAATTCGGCGGGCGACGTCAGTTCGAGAATTTCCACGTCGTCGCTGTGGCGGAACTCGCGATGCCTCACGCGTGGCGGCTGCATGACCGTGTCGCCGGCTTCCAGGCGCACGAAGCCGATGTCCTCGTACTCTAACTCCACCCAGCCCTTCAGGACATAGACGAACTGGAAGTCGAGTTCGTGCACGTGCCACTTGCCGTGCGGATGTTCGCCGGGAATGGCGCGGATCACGTTCACGCCGAACCTGCCGCCTGTCGCGTCGTGATAGCCGAGATTGCGATATTCGAAATATTGCCTCAGGCCCTGTTCGAAACCGCTGTCGCGCGCGTGCTGCACATGCGTCTTCATCCGCGTCCTCCTGCTTCGTTCGATTTTCTTGCGTCGTCGAAACAGAAAGGGCCGCTCGCGCGGCCCTGTTCCAGATCAGCGATCCGCCACGGTTCACACCGCGCTGTTGATCCACTTGACCAGTTCGCCCTTCGGCGCCGCGCCGACCTTCTGGGCGGCGAGCTTGCCGTCCTTGAACAGCATCAGCGTGGGGATCGAACGGATGCCGAGCTTGCCGGCGACGCCGGGATTCTCGTCGACGTTGACCTTGGCGATCTTGACCTTGCCGGCCATTTCGGTGGCGATCTCTTCGAGCGAAGGCCCGATCATCTTGCAGGGACCGCACCATTCGGCCCAGAAATCGACGACGACGGGTTCGGCCGACTTGAGGACGTCGGCTTCGAAGCTGGCGTCGGTGACTTTGGAGGTGGACATGTCTGCCTCATGGAGGGGGCGGAGGCTTCCGCACACAGGGCAGCGAACGTATGAACGGGTCACGATTCCGTCAAGCTGCGCCAGAAGCGGGGCAAGATCACGAGAACGTCATGCCTGACGAAGCGTTTCGGCGCGGAACGGTTTCCGAGGTGTTCGGAGCATTCCTGAAGCTCGGGCTGACCTCTTTCGGCGGTCCGGTCGCTCATCTCGGCTATTTCAGGGCCGAATTCGTCGAGCGACGAAAATGGCTCGGCGAGCAGGCCTATGCCGAACTCGTGGCGCTCTCCCAGTTCCTGCCCGGCCCCGCCTCCAGCCAGACGGGCTTCGGCCTCGGCCTGATGCGCGCCGGTCTGCCCGGCGCGCTGGCGGCATGGATCGCCTTCACCCTGCCGTCGGCGCTGTTGATGCTGGCTTTCGCCTCGGGCGCCGGCGCGATCGGCGACACGGCGCGCGGCGAGGGCCTTCTGCACGGGCTGAAACTCGTGGCGGTGGCCATCGTCGCACAGGCCGTGCTCGGCATGGCGCGGTCGCTTTGCCCGGATGTTCCACGCGCAACGATCGCTGTCCTGGCGCTGTTCATGCTGGTGCTCCTGCCGGGGTCAAGCGGTCAGGTCGCCGCCATCCTTGCCGGCGGCGCCATCGGCCTGTTCGTCCTGCGCCATGCGGCGGCAAACGCCTGGTCGGGCCTCGCCGTCCCGCTGTCGCGCCGGGTGGGCCTTGCATGTCTGGCGGCCTTTTTCCTGCTGCTGGCGGCGTCCTTCCTGCCGCTCGGCGCAGGCGCGGCCGGTCTCGCCGGCGCCATGTACCGTTCCGGCGCGCTGGTCTTCGGCGGCGGCCATGTCGTGCTGCCGCTGCTGCGCGACGCCGTCGTCGCGCCGGGCTGGTTGTCCGATTCGGGCTTTCTTGCGGGCTACGGCGCGGCGCAGGTGCTGCCCGGCCCGCTCTTCACATTCGCGGCCTACCTCGGCGCGCTGGCGTCGCGCGCGCCCGGCTTCGGCGGGGCCGCGCTGGCGCTTGTGGCCATCTTCCTGCCGGGCCTGCTGGCGCTGGCGGGGACGCTGCCCTTCTGGCAGGTCCTGCATGGCCGGCCCAGCGCGCAGGCGGCCATGGCGGGGATCAACGCGGCCGTGGTCGGCGTGCTCGGAGCCGCGCTCTACGATCCCGTCTGGACGAGCGCCGTACATTCCCGGCTCGATTTTGCCGTCGCTGCGGCCGCCTTCGTCGCGCTGGTCGCCGGCCGCGCGCCGCCGATCCTGGTGGTGGCGGCGTGTGCGTTGTTCGGCTTCGTCGCGGGCTGAATTCAGGCCGCGTTGCGCCGGCGCAGCAGATCGAGGATGGCGGCGCCGTCCTGCGGTCGCGACAGCAGGTAGCCCTGGCCCGATCCGCATCCCGCCGCCTTCAGCAATTCGAGCTGCATCGCCGTCTCTATGCCTTCCGCTGTCACCTCGATTTCCAGCATGCGGGCGAGATGCGCGACGGACTGCACGATCGCCATGCTCTTGCGCTCCGGCAGCGCGGCGACGAAGGACCGGTCGATCTTCAGCCGGCTGACCTGCAGGCGCCGTATGTGATCGAAAGAGGAAAAGCCCGTGCCGAAATCGTCGAGCACGATCGCCGCGCCGATCTCGTGCAATTGGTCGAGCGCCGCCGCTGTCCCGAGCGCCGAGCCGAGAGCCGCCGATTCGGTCACTTCCACATGCAACCGCTGCGGCGCGAGTTTCGCCTCGCGCAGCGCGCCTTCGACAATGGCGACGATGGAACGATCGCAGATCTGGTCGGCCGACACGTTGACGGCGATGCGCACGTCGTCGGGCCATTGGCGCGCCGTGCGGCAGGCCTCGTACATGATCCATTCGCCGATCTCGTGGATCGCGCTGGACTGTTCGGCGACCGGCACGAAAAGCGACGGCGGCACGAGGCCGTGCGCCGGATGCCGCCAGCGCACCAGCGCCTCGTTGGCCTCGATTCGACCGGTCGCCAGTTCGACGATGGGCTGGAACTGCAGGAAGAACTCGCCGCGCGCCAGCGCGCCCTTCATGTCGGCGGCCAGCGCGCGCCGGTCGCGGGTCTCGATGTCCTCGCCGGCGCGATAGAGATGCGAGCGGAAGGCGCGGTCGCGCTTGGCCATGTAGAGCGCCGCGTCGGCGTGGGCGACGAGCGCCGCCGGGTTTGCGCCGTCAGCCGGCGCGAGAGCGACGCCGATGCTCGCCCGGCAATAGGCTGCGCCGCCGTCGAGCACGAACGGCGGATCGAACACCAGCGCGAGGGCGGCGGCCATGGCGGAGGCTTCGTACGCGTCGCTCAGCCCGCGCGCCAGCAGCACGAATTCATCGCCGCCGAGCCGGCACAGGATGTCCCTGTCGCGCAGCCGGCCGGCGAGGCGGCCCGCCATCTGCAGCAGCAATTGGTCGCCGGCCAAATGCCCGAGCCGATCGTTCACCGCCTTGAAATCGTCGAGGTCGATGTAGAGCAGCGCGAATTTCTCGCCGTAGCGCTCGAGGCGGCGATAGGCCTCGGTCAGTTCGATGTTGAAAGCCGTGCGGTTCGGCAGGCCGGTCAGAGGATCGTGGCGCGCCGCCGATTCGGCGAAGGCCTGGGCGACGACGCGTCGCGCGAACTGGCGCGAATGGGCGAGCGCTGCGAGCACGATCACCAGAAAGTAGATGAACAGCAGCGGCACCAGCACGAGATGGGTCGGTCCGTGTCCGCCGTGCAGCAGGCCGATCAGGCTGCCGAAGCCGAGCGGAATCGAATAGGCGAGCAGCGCCTGCGGCAGGGTAGCCAGCGCCAGCGCGCCGCCGCTCAACATGCCGACCGCGACACAGGCGATCAGCAATTGATCGGCCTGCCCGCCGTCGAAGAAGAAGGCGGGCTCCGCGCCCCAGATCGTCCCGAGCACGCAGGCGTGAATGACGGCGCGGCGGATGGGCTGCGGGCCGATCTCGCTCGGCGCCGCCTTGCGCCGGCGGCGAAACAGGTTGACGACCAGAGGCGAGAAATAGGCGAGGACGGCGGCCAACCACAGCCAACCGCCCTTCTCGCCCGGCCGTTGCGCGAGCACGCCCGCAACCAGCAGGGCGATGAGGACATTGGCGGTCGCCATGCCCGGCGAATACCGGATGATCGGCGCCAGCTGCGCCGCGCGCAGTCTGGCCGCGACGCTCTCCTCCAACCTTCCGACGCCCTCCGTGTCGAACGGACGGGCCAGAGTCCGGATCAGGCGTCGCAGGCCGCGGCCGGGCGAAATGCGGGTCGTGGGTGGGGCAGGAGACGTCAAATAGGGCCGCTCATGTCGCTGAATGCCGACAACAAGCTAAGCTAGTGAAAATAAATGAAAATTAATGCCGTAGGGTAAAGTTGACGGCTCCCGCGGCATGGTTTCCCGAACGTTTACGGAGCGGGTGGGGTTTATCGGCGCGGCGCGCCTTTCTTTCCGGGTTAACCACTGTTATCTGGCGCGCATGACGACGCACCCGATCGACAACATCCGCAATTTCTCGATTGTCGCGCATATCGACCACGGCAAGTCGACGCTCGCCGACCGGCTGATCCAGACCTGCGGCGGTCTGGCCGAGCGCGAGATGGTCGAGCAGGTGCTCGATTCCATGGACATCGAGCGCGAGCGCGGGATCACCATCAAGGCCCAGACGGTGCGCCTCGACTACAAGGCCAAGGACGGCAAGACCTACATCCTCAACCTGATGGACACGCCCGGCCACGTCGACTTCGCCTATGAGGTGTCGCGGTCGCTGGCCGCCTGCGAAGGCTCGCTGCTGGTGGTCGACGCCTCGCAGGGCGTGGAAGCCCAGACGCTCGCCAACGTCTATCACGCGCTCGACGCCGGCCACGAGATCGTGCCGGTCCTGAACAAGATCGACCTGCCGGCCGCCGAGCCCGACCGCATCAAGCAGCAGATCGAGGACGTGATCGGTCTCGACGCGTCGGACGCCGTGCCGATTTCCGCCAAGACCGGCCTCGGCATTCCCGATGTGCTCGAAGCCATCGTCACACGCCTGCCCGCGCCCAAGGGCGACGAGAACGCGCCGCTCAAGGCGCTGCTGGTCGACAGCTGGTACGACGCCTATCTCGGCGTCGTCGTGCTGGTGCGCGTCATCGACGGTTCGCTGAGGAAGGGCCAGAAGATCGTGATGATGGGCGCCGACGCCCATTACGACGTCGACCGCATCGGCGTCTTCCGTCCGAAGATGGAGAATGTCGAGAAGCTCGGTCCCGGCGAGGTCGGCTTCATCACCGCGCAGATCAAGCAGGTGGCCGATACGCGCGTCGGCGACACGATCACCGACGAGAAGAGGCAATGCGCGGAAGCGCTGCCGGGCTTCAAGCCGGCGCAGCCCGTCGTCTTCTGCGGCCTGTTCCCGGTCGACGCGGCCGATTTCGAGGAATTGCGCGCCGCCATGGGCAAGCTGCGTCTCAACGACGCCAGCTTCTCCTACGAGATGGAATCCTCCGCCGCGCTCGGCTTCGGCTTCCGCTGCGGATTTCTCGGCCTGCTGCATCTGGAGATCATCCAGGAGCGCCTGCATCGCGAGTTCAATCTCGACCTGATCGCGACCGCGCCCTCCGTCATCTACAAGATCTTCATGACCAACGGCGACGTGATGGAGATGCACAATCCCGTCGACATGCCCGACGTGGTCAAGATCGACCACATCGAGGAGCCGTGGATCAAGGCGACGATCCTGACGCCCGACGATTATCTCGGCGCCGTGCTGAAACTCTGCCAGGACCGGCGCGGCGTGCAGGTCGATCTCAACTATGTCGGCAAGCGCGCCATGGTCACCTACGACCTGCCGCTCAACGAGGTCGTGTTCGATTTCTACGACCGGCTGAAGTCGATCTCGAAGGGCTACGCGTCCTTCGACTACCAGATCACCGACTATCGCGAGGGCGACCTCGTGAAGATGAACATTCTCGTCAACGCCGAACCGGTCGACGCGCTGTCGATGCTCGTCCATCGCACGCGCGCCGATTCACGCGGCCGCGCCATGGTGGAGAAGCTGAAGGAACTGATCCCGCCGCACATGTTCCAGATCCCGATCCAGGCGGCCATCGGCGCCAAGATCATCGCGCGCGAGACGGTGCGCGCCCTGCGCAAGGACGTGACGGCGAAATGCTACGGCGGCGACGCCACCCGCAAGCGGAAGCTTCTGGAGAAGCAGAAGGAAGGCAAGAAGCGGATGCGGCAGTTCGGCAAGGTCGAAATCCCGCAGGAAGCGTTCATTGCGGCGTTGAAGATGGATAGTTGAGGAGGGAATGCGGCCGGTTGGGGGCGAGCGCAAGGCTCTGTCATCCCGGATCGCCCCTGCGTCGTTCGCACGATTGCGCGTTGCAACTGCGCTCGCTCCGGGGGTCGCACGAGAATTCCGTGCGGCCTGACGCGAGTCGTTCCCTCCCCGCTTGCGGGGAGGGTGGCCGGCGTAGCCGGACGGGTGGGGATCGGCGCATGACGCGGACCAATTCGCCACGGCGTCCGTCTGACCCCACCCGACATCCGCTGCGCGGATGATCGACCTCCCCGCGAGCGGGGAGTTAAGGTGCATCGCGCCGGCAGACGCCCCCCGCTTTGCCAGCCCGCCCCCCGATCGCCTATGCTCTGAAAAAACAGGGCCGCGGGGCGGGCGCAGGGGTTCATGAGTTTCACCGACATTGCGACCCGCACCTACAACCATTCGTTCCGCCTCGACCCGGTCGTGCGGACGCTGCTCGATACCGACTTCTACAAGCTGCTCATGCTGCAGCTCATCTGGAAGAAGCACCGCGACACGCCGGTCACCTTCGGCATCGTCAACCGCTCGGCCAACGTGCGGATCGCCGACGAGATCCCGGAAGAGGAATTGCGCGCCCAGCTCGACCACGCTCGCTCGCTGCGCTTCACCTCGCGCGAGAGGATCTGGCTGGCGGGCAACACCTTCTATGGCGTGAAGCAGATATTCGAGCCCGATTTCATCGAATGGCTCGCCAATTTCCAGCTGCCCGAATACGAGCTCGCCAAAAGCGATGGCCAGTACGAGCTGAATTTCCACGGCCCATGGGCCTACACGACCATGTGGGAAATCCCGGCGCTGGCCATCGTCAACGAATTGCGGGCGCGCACGGTCCTGCACGGCATGGGCCGCTTCGAACTGGACGTGCTCTACGCCCGCGCCAAGGCGAAGCTCTGGACCAAGATCGAGCGCTTGCGGAAGCTGAAGGGCGAAGGCCCGCTGCGCGTCGGCGATTTCGGCACCCGGCGCCGTCATGGCTATCTCTGGCAGCGCTGGTGCTGCGAGGCCCTGCAGGAAGGCGTCGGCGACGCCTTCACCGGCACATCGAACGTGCATATCGCCATGGAGATCGGCGCGGAGGCGATCGGCACCAACGCCCATGAACTGCCGATGGTCTATGCGGTGCTGGCCGGCGACGACCCGAAGAAGGTGCGCGACGCCCGCTACACGGTATTGGAATCCTGGTCCGACACCTATTCCGGCAACCTGCTGGTCATGCTGCCCGACACCTACGGCACCACCGAATTCCTGCGCGACGCGCCGGACTGGGTCGCCAGCTGGACCGGCGCCCGTCCCGATTCCAAGGACCCGATCGAGGCCGGCGGCGAACTGATCGCCTGGTGGAAGTCGCGCGGCAAGGACCCGAGGGACAAGCTGCTCGTCTTCTCCGATGCGATGGACATCGATTCCATCGAGACGAGTTTCCGGCGCTTCAACGGCGAGGTGCGCGTCAGCTACGGCTGGGGCACGAACCTGACCAACGACTTTTCAGGTTGCGACCCGCGCGGGGGCGACCGGCTGAATGCTATCTCCCTCGTCTGCAAGGTCATCGAGGCTGCGGGACGGCCGGCGGTCAAGCTTTCCGACAATCCGGTCAAGGCGACCGGGCCGGACAAGGAAGTCGCCCGCTACAGGAAAATCTTTGGCGGACAGGGCATGAGGGCCAAACCCGTGCTCGTTTAATCTATAGTGGCGCTCAGGGCGGAGGCGTGATTCCCGGCCGGACAGGGCTGGGAGGCCGTTCCCGGGCGGGATATAGCCAAAAAAGAGGCGCATGGGGACGGCTTTGGCGCAACAGGGAGACCAGATCGGGCTGTTGCTGCTGGCCGCCGGCAAGGGCGACCGTGCGGCATTCCGTCAAATCTATCTTATCGCCTCCGCGAAACTTCTTGGCGTCGCCACCCGTATCACCAAGTCGAGAACAGACGCCGAAGAAGTCTTGCAGGACGTGTTCCTGAAGGTCTGGACCAGCGCGGCGTCTTTTTCTCCGGAAGCCGGATCGGGCATGGGGTGGCTCGTTTCGGTGACCCGCAACCGGGCGATCGATCACATCCGTTCCAAGAGGGCGGCGGCGACCGAAGCGACCGAAAGCGAGTTTTTCGACACGCTGGCTTCGGCCGGCAACCTCGAGGGCGAGATCATGGACAGGAATGCTCTGTCGAAATGCCTGGACGCTCTCGACCCGACCACCCGCAACATGGTGGTTCTGGCTTACGTCGACGGCCTGTCGCGCGAGGAACTCGCCGAGCGCTTCGACATGCCGGTCAACACGATCAAGACCCGGCTGCACCGCGGGCTTTCCGCTCTCAAGTCTTGCCTGGACGGCGAATGATGAGCGACGAACTCTCCCTCAGAGCGGCTGAATACGCGCTCGGAACGCTGGACCCGCAGGAGCGGACGGCGTTCGCGCGTCTGCTTGCGACCGATCCCGCCGCCCGCGCGGCCCTGTCCGAATGGGAAGACCGGCTCGCGCCGATGGCCGACCTCGCCGCGCCGGTCGAACCCTCGCCCGACCTTTGGGCTCGCATCGACCGGGAGGTGGACTCCATCGCCTCGGGCTCGAATGTGGTCCAGTTGAAACGCGCGCCCCGCTGGGGCCTGCGCACCGCCATGCTCGGCGCCATCGCCGCCGGCCTGGCGGTTTTCGCCGTCGTCTCGATGCCGACGCAGCAGCCCATCGTGAAGCCGGGAACCCAGCAGGTCGCCCAGGCCGACATCAAGCCGCAGCCCGCGCCGTCCGTCGCCACGGCCTCCGCGACTGCGACCGCCAATTCCTCGTCTGCGACCGTCGCCGCTTCGGCCGCCGCGCCCCAGGGCAACGGCTCGGTGGCGACGGCTTCGGCCGCCGCCCCCCAGGGCAACGGCTCGGTAGCCACCGCATCCTCCGCCGCCCCGCAGGGCAACGGTTCCGTCGCCACGGCTTCGGCCGCCGCGCCGCAGGGCAATGGTTCCGTGGCGACCGCTTCGGCCGCCGCCCCGCAGGGCAATGGCTCGGTCGCCACTGCATCCGCCGCCGCCCCGCAGGGCGCGGGCGTCTCGCTGGCGATCGGCGGCCGCGATGGCGGCATTTCGGTCGGTGGCGAACAGCGCCCGGCCGCGACGGGCAATCCGGCGCCGGCCTCCTTCTATGTCGCGGCGCTGTCGGGTTCGGCCACGCCGGAACTGTCCTTCCGCGTCGATCCGGCGGCCGGCCTTGTTTCCGTGTCGCGGGTCGGCGGCGACCTCGCCCAGTCCCTCGAAATCTGGATCGTGCCGGCTGGCGGCGCGCCGGTCGCGGTCGGTTTCCTGGCTGGCGCCAACGGCAGCTTCCCGCTGCCGGCGAATCTTGCGATCGACGCCGCGGAAATCGCCGTCTCGGTCGAATCGCAGCCGGTTCCGCCGGATTCGGACCCTCGCGGGCCGTTTGTCTTGCGAGGGCGCCTCGCACGGGAATGAAACAGGGCCGCCGTTGAAAAACGGCGGCTTTTGCATCGCACTAGGGGGAATGCAGCGATCTTTCCTTTACGATCAGGCGGCGATTCTTCTTCCCAAGCCGCTTAAAAACTTTTTTTCGGCGTCGAAACCTTTTAGTGTCCCCCCCCGTAAGGACATATGAGCGCCCACGAAAGCGCATCCCGGTTCTCCCGGAGCCGGTTCACGATGGAGAGTTCTATGAAATCGCTGAAGCTTGCTCTGTTGTGCGGGGCCCTCGCTATCTCCGCTCCCGCGTTCGCCGCCGGCCCCTGCCCGACCGGTCAGAGCGTCACCACCGCTTCCGCCGCCGCCCCGCAGGGCAACGGCAATGTCACGACCGCTTCTGCGGCCGCTCCGCAGGGCAATGGCTCGGTTGCCACGGCTTCGGCCGCTGCGCCCCAGGGCAATGGCAACGTGACGACCGCTTCTGCGGCTGCTCCGCAGGGCAACGGCTCGGTTGCGACCGCTTCGGCTGCTGCGCCGCAGGGCAACGGCAACGTGACGACCGCCTCGGCGGCTGCTCCGCAGGGCAACGGCTCGGTTGCGACGGCTTCGGCTGCTGCGCCGCAGGGCAATGGCAACGTGACGACCGCCTCGGCGGCCGCTCCGCAGGGCAACGGCTCGGTTGCGACGGCTTCGGCCGCTGCGCCCCAGGGCAACGGCAACGTGACGACCGCCTCGGCGGCCGCTCCGCAGGGCAACGGCTCGGTTGCGACGGCTTCGGCTGCTGCGCCGCAGGGCAATGGCAACGTGACGACCGCCTCGGCCGCCGCTCCTCAGGGCAACGGCAACGTGACGACCGCTTCGGCGGCTGCTCCGCAGGGCAACGGCTCGGTTGCGACGGCTTCGGCTGCTGCGCCCCAGGGCAACGGCAACGTGACGACCGCTTCCGCCTCGTCGGACTGCAAGTAATCACATCGACCTTCGGGTCTTGGAAGGGCGGGGCCGAAAGCCCCGCCCTTTCCTTTTGTCTTCGCCGCGCCTGATCCGGGATCCTATTTCCGTCGCCGGCCGGTTTGCCCGCGCGATCGCGGCCCCATATCAGGAGCGGTCGGAGCGTCGCGGAGAAGGATGAATTGAAACCCGTTATTTCCGTCGAGGCCGTCAGCAAGATCTACGACGGGTTCAAGGCGCTCGATGCCGTCGACCTGCAGATCGGCAGGGGCGAGATATTCGCGCTGCTCGGGCCCAACGGCGCCGGCAAGACGACGCTCATCAGCATCATCTGCGGGACCGTCTCCCTCGCCTCCGGCCGCGTTCTGGTCGAGGGGCGCGACGTGCGCGACGATTTTCGCGAGACGCGACGACGTATCGGTCTCGTGCCGCAGGAAATCGCGCTCGACATTTTCGCCACCGTCCGCAACACGGTGACGTTCAGCCGTGCGCTGTTCGGCAGGCCGGCCGATCCGGACTATGTCGAACAGCTGCTTCGCGATCTGGCTCTCTGGGAAAAACGCGACTCCCGCATCATTGAATTGTCGGGCGGCATGAAGCGTCGCGTGATGATCGCCAAGGCGCTGAGCCACAGGCCCGACATTCTCTTTCTCGACGAACCCACCGCCGGCGTCGACGTCGAATTGCGCCGCGACATGTGGGCGCTCGTGCGCCGCCTGCGCGCCGAAGGCGTCACCATCGTGCTCACCACGCATTACATCGAGGAAGCGGAAGAAATGGCCGACCGCGTGGGCGTGATGAAGGGCGGCCGTATCCTGCTCGTCGAGGAGAAGTCGGCGCTGATGCGCAAGCTCGGCAAACGACGTCTCGCCGTGACGCTCGACAGGCCGATCGTCGGCGCGCCGGCCGAATTCGCGGACCTGCCGATTTCCGTCGAGGAGGGCGGGCGTCGCCTCGTCTATTCCTTCGCCGGCGACGAGAAAGGCGCGGCGCCCGCCTTCCTGCGCCGCCTGTCCGACCTCGGCATCGCCTATTCCGACCTCGACATGCATCGCTCGTCGCTCGAGGAAATTTTCGTCGATCTGGTGGGAGAACGCGCATGAGCGCGCCGGCTCTCAACCCGCGTGGAATCTGGGCGATCTTCACCGCGGAGATGGCGCGCACGCGCCGCACCATCCTGCAGAGCGTGGCGACGCCGGTCATCACGACCGCGCTTTATTTCGTCGTGTTCGGCAGCGCCATCGGCTCGCGCATCCAGCAGGTAGGCGGCGTCGACTACGGCGCCTTCATCGTGCCCGGCCTGATGATGCTGTCGCTGCTGACGCAGAGCATCTCCAACGCCTCGATCGCGATCTATTTTCCGAAATTCACCGGCACGGTCTACGAGATCCTGTCCGCGCCGCTCTCTTACGTGGAAGTCGTGATCGGCTATGTCGGCGCCGCCACGACGAAGTCGGTCGTCATCGGCCTCATCATTCTCGCCACGGCGGCGGTCTTCACGCCGGTCCACATTCTCCATCCCTTCTGGATGGCGGCCTTCCTGGTCCTGACGTCGGTCGCCTTCAGCCTGTTCGGATTCATCATCGGCATCTGGGCGAAAAATTTCGAACAGCTCGCGCTCATCCCCTCGCTCGTCGTCACCCCTCTGACCTTTCTCGGCGGCGCCTTCTATTCCATCGACATGCTGCCGCCGTTCTGGCGGGCGGTCAGCCTGTTCAATCCGGTCGTCTATCTGATCAGCGGCTTCCGCTGGAGCTTCTACGGCCAGGGCGACGTCAGCGTGGAAGCCTCGCTCGGCTTCACCTGCCTGTTCATCCTGCTGTGCCTTTGCGCCCTCTGGTGGATCTTCCGCACGGGTTACCGTCTGAAACCCTGAATTTGCGGGGCGAAGCGCAGATTAGAGCCGGTCGAAGAACGGCCGGAATCGCCGCAAATGCCGGGCTTCCTTGCGATTGCGGAGGATCGCGACTATTTTGGCGAAGGCGTTTTCGCTTGAAATGCCCGTCGCGGCTTGGTTTAGCTGGGTGGGTTTTCCTGCGGAGGCGGGCGACGACGGCAGGGCGGACGCCCGATTGCCGAGCACAGGCTGAAGGGCGATGGACGTCAACGGGTTCGAACTGAAGCACAGACTGAAGGCCGTTGGCCTGCGGCCGACGCGTCAGCGCCTGCATATCGCCAACCTGCTTTTCGCCAAGGGCGACCGTCACCTGACCGCCGAAATGCTCTACGCCGAGGCGAAGAACACGCGTTACCCGCCGTCTCTGGCCACCATCTACAATGCGCTGCGCGATTTCGCGGCCTGCGGGCTCGTTCGGGAAATCGCCCTCTACGGTTCGCGCACCTGGTACGACACCAAATCGGGCCCCCACTTCCACTATTTCCTCGAGGAGCGGAACGAGTTGTTCGACATCCCCGAGGAGCACGTGCCGAACCTCAACGTGCCGGCCCCGCCCGGCATGCGGATCGCCGGCGTCGACGTCGTGATCCGGCTCGAGCCGATCGCCGCGCCTGCGGAGATCGAGACGGCCGTTCCCTTCGCGCAGGCCGCGGAATAAGTCTTCCTTTCTGATCTTGCTCGGGTTTTGCCGCCAGGCGGGCGATGAAGCGCGTCTGCTCGCCAATTACACATAAAGAAATCTTTATATGTTTATTGCGCTATCTCGTTCCCGCTGCTATAGGACCGCCCAAGCCGAACACCAGCAGCAATCCGCAAGATCAGGGATCGACCGATGACCAAGCATTTCAACGACTACGCCGTAGCCGACATCGGCCTCGCCGATTGGGGCCGCAAGGAACTGACGATCGCCGAGACGGAAATGCCCGGCCTGATGTCGACCCGCGCCGAATTCGGCCCGTCGCAGCCGCTGAAGGGCGCCCGCATCGCCGGCTCCCTTCACATGACCATCCAGACCGGCGTTCTCATCGAGACGCTGAAGGCGCTCGGCGCCGACGTGCGCTGGGCATCGTGCAACATCTATTCGACGCAGGACCATGCCGCGGCCGCCATCGCCGCCGCCGGCACGCCGGTCTTCGCGATCAAGGGCGAGAGCCTCGAGGATTACTGGGACTACACCCACAAGATCTTCGAATGGGGCGACGGCGGCTGCCCGAACATGATCCTCGACGACGGCGGCGACGCGACGCTGCTGATCCATCTCGGCCTGCGCGCCGAGGGCGGGGATGTCGCCTTCCTCGACAAGGCCACCAACGAGGAAGAGGAAGTGCTCTTCGCCTCGATCAAGAAGCGCCTCAAGTCCAATCCCGGCTGGTACAAGCGCAACGCCGAGAGCATCAAGGGCGTGACGGAAGAGACCACCACGGGCGTGCATCGTCTCTACGTCATGCACAAGGAAGGCAAGCTCCTGTGGCCGGCCATCAACGTCAACGATTCGGTCACCAAGTCGAAGTTCGACAACCTCTACGGCTGCCGTGAATCGCTGGTCGACGGCATCCGCCGCGGCACCGACGTGATGATGGCTGGCAAGGTCGCCTGCATCGCCGGCTACGGCGATGTCGGCAAGGGTTCGGCCGCTTCGCTGCGCAACGCCGGCTGCCGTGTGATCGTCACCGAGATCGATCCGATCTGCGCCCTCCAGGCCGCGATGGAAGGCTACGAGGTCACCACAATGGAAGACGCCGCGCCCCGCGCCGACATCTTCTGCACCGCGACCGGCAATGTCGACGTCATCACCGTCGACCATATGCGCGCCATGAAGGACCGCGCGATCGTCTGCAACATCGGGCACTTCGATTCCGAGATCCAGGTCGCGGGCCTGAAGAACCTGAAGTGGCACAACGTGAAGCCGCAGGTCGACGAGATCGAGTTCGCCGACGGCAAGCGCATCATCCTCCTGTCGGAAGGCCGTCTTGTGAACCTCGGCAACGCGACGGGCCATCCGTCCTTCGTGATGTCGGCCTCCTTCACCAACCAGACGCTCGCCCAGATCGAACTCTGGACGAAGCAGGGCCAGTATCCGGTCGGCGTCTACACCCTGCCCAAGCACCTCGACGAGAAGGTCGCCTCGCTCCACCTCGGCAAGATCGGCGTGAAGCTGACCAAGCTGACCGAGGCCCAGGCGAACTATCTCGGCCTGCCGGCCCAGGGTCCCTACAAGCCGGATCACTATCGTTACTGACCCGGCGGTCGCGGGCCAGACCAGATCAACAGGGGCGAACGGTTGCAAAAACCGTTCGCCCCTGTACTATTTTGCTGCCAAGAACAAGAAGTTCACAGGGAAGACAACAGAATGCCCAAGGTACGTTACGTCGCGCACGACGGAACGGAGCGCGTCGTCGACGTGCCCGTCGGAGAATCCGTGATGCGTGGCGCTGTCGCCAATTCCATTCCCGGCATCGACGCCGATTGCGGCGGCCAGTGCGCCTGCGCCACCTGCCACGTCTATGTCGATCCCGCCTGGGTCGGAAAGGTCGAACCGGCGTCCGAAATGGAAGCGAGCATGCTCGGCTTCGTCGACGGCGTCGAAGACAATTCGCGCCTGTCGTGCCAGATCGAGGTGACGGCGGCGCTCGACGGCCTGGTCGTCAAACTGCCGAAATCGCAGCACTGAATGCCGTCCGGCGCGAGATGCGCCGGCGTGACAGCCGCAGCCTGACGCCGCCTGCGGCGCCGACAAACGCAATCTCGCAACACGCTATCGCCGGATTTCTGGGAGGAAGCCGATGAACGCCCCGATCGACCACGCCGCGCTCGCCGAAACCATTCGTCTCGAGGACATCAACGTCAGCGACCCGAAGATCTACCAGCAGGACGTGTGGATGCACTATTTCCGCCGCCTGCGTCGCGAGGATCCTGTCCATTTCTGCAAGGACAGCCCGATCGGCCCGTTCTGGTCGGTCACGAAGTACAAGGACATCATCTCGATCGAGGTGAACCACAAGGTCTTCTCCTCGTCGTCGTCCTTCGGCGGCATCACGCTGCGCGACCGCACCGGCGATCTCGAACTGCCGATGTTCATCGCGATGGACCAGCCCAAGCACGACGAGCAGCGCAAGATCGTGCAGCCGATCGTCTCGCCCGCCAATCTCGAGAGCTTCGAGGGACTGATCCGCAGCCGCATCGGCAAGACGCTCGACAGCCTGCCGCGCGGCGAAGCCTTCGACTGGGTCGATCGCGTGTCGATCGAACTGACCGGCCAGATGCTGGCGACGCTGTTCGACTTCCCCTTCGAGGATCGTCGCAAGCTCACCTACTGGTCGGACGTCGCCACGACCGATCTCAACAATCCCGAGCGCCTCATCAATTCCGAGGAGGAGCGCGAGGCTGTGTTCGGCGAATGCCTCGGCTATTTCATGAAGCTCTGGAACGAGCGCGTGAACGCCAAGGAGCCGGGCGGCGACCTGATCTCCATGCTGGCGCATGGCGCGGCGACGCGGAACATGAATCCGCGCGAATATCTCGGCAATGTCGTGCTGCTGATCGTCGGCGGCAACGACACGACGCGCAATTCGATGACCGGCAGCGTCTGGTTCTTCAACCAGAACCCTGCCGAGTTCGCGAAGCTGCGCGCCAATCCCGGCCTGATCGAATCCGCCGTGCCGGAGATCATCCGCTACCAGACGCCGCTCGCCTACATGCGCCGTACCGCGCTGGAGGATTGCGAAGTCGGCGGCAAGACGATCAGGAAGGGCGACAAGGTCGCCATGTGGTACATCTCGGGCAACCGCGACGAGGAATCGATCGAGAACCCCGACCAGTTCATCATCGACCGCGCCCGTCCGCGCCAGCACCTGTCCTTCGGCTTCGGCATCCACCGCTGCGTCGGCAACCGTCTCGGCGAACTGCAGCTCAAGATTCTCTGGGAAGAGATCCTGAAGCGCGACATGAAGATCGAAGTGCTGTCGCCGCCCAAGCGCGTCTATTCGTCCTTCGTGCACGGCTATTCGGAGATGATGGTCAAGATCGCGAAGTAGGCGGTCTTCCCGATCGCGCTCGAGGCCGGCCTCAGGCCGGCCAGCTTCGCAGACGCGCCGCGCAAACTCAGTTGAATGCGCAGCCCGGCTTCAGGCCGAACCGTTTCAGGATGATCGCCAGCGGGCAGAAGCCCGTGAACGACGCCTGGAACAGGTTCGCGCCGACGAAGGCCGTGAACCACAGCCAGTTCGGCGAATGCCAATGGGCCAGAGCCAGCGATGCAAGGATGAAAAGTCCTGCAAAGCGCATCACCACCGCGTCGATCATTTTCGTCTCCTGTTGATTTCTTCGCTTCCACATTCGTCGGCGCAGAAGCACTCGTAGAGGGCGCCGATCAGTTTCTCGACGCGCGGGTCCGACAGCGAATAGACGATGCGCTGTCCCTCGCGACGCGTCTGCACGAGGCCGTCGATCCGCAGCCGCGCCAGGTGTTGCGACAGCGTCGCCTGGCCGAGATTCAAATCCCCGGCGAGGTCGTTCACGGACCGCTCCGCATCGCGCAATGCGCACAGGGCCGTCAGGCGGTCCCGGTGGCCCAGCGCTTTCAGGAAGGCTTCCGCTTCCGCCGCCTTTTCGCTGAGGGCGTTCGATTTCATATTGCAATATTCGAATGTTTCTATATCTTTGTCAAGACCTGAGATGGCGAGGCGGGCAATGCGACAGTTCCTATGGCTCATCATGGCTCTGGGCGGCCTGTGCGGCGGCGCGAGTGCCGGCGAGTTCACCGTCCGATCGGTCAGCGTCGCGGATCTGAAAGCAGTCGTCGCGACAGTGGAGCCCGTCCGCCAGCTCGTCGCCCGCGCCCGCATCGGCGGCACGATCGTGCGACTCGGCGTCAGGGAAGGCGACCGGGTCGAGGCCGGCGCGGAGATCGCGCGCATTGTCGACCAGAAGCTCGCCCTTCAGATGCAGGCGCTCGATTCCCGCATCAGGTCGCTTCAGGCGCAACGCGACCAGGCGAGAATCGATTCCGATCGCGTGAACGAATTGTTCCGGCGCGGCGTGAGCACCCAGGCGCAGGTCGACCAGGCGCGCACCGCGCTGGATGTCGCCGGTCGCAATCTCACAGCAATGCAATCCGATCGCGACGTCATCGTGCAGCAGAGCGCCGAGGGCGCCGTTCTCGCCCCGGCCGCGGGGCGCGTGCTGACCGTGCCCGTTTCCGTCGGCCGTGTGCTTATGCCCGGCGAAACGGTGGCGACGCTGGCCGAAGACCAATACATCCTGCGGCTGCAATTGCCGGAGCGCCACGCGCAATTCATGCGTGCGGGCGACAAGGTGCGCATTGCCGCGCGCGGCGCCGGCGAAGCGAAGGGCGCCGACGAGTTCGGGACCGTGCGTCTCGTCTATCCGGAGATCGCGGGCGGTCGCGTCGTCGCCGACGTGGAGGTGAACGGGCTCGGCGATTATTTCGTCGGCGAGCGCACGCGGGTCTACGTGCCGACCGGAACGCGCACGACCTTGATTGCGCCGCGAAACGCCGTCCACGAACGATCGGGCGTCGAATTCGTCACGCTCGGGGACGGCGCGGAAATCATCGTGCAGACCGGCGAGACGCGGCCGGAAGGCGTCGAAATCCTCTCCGGCCTCAAGGCCGGCGACGTGGTCCGCACGCCATGAAGGATCTCGGCATCTCGGGTCGGCTGACAAGGACGTTCATCGCCTCGCCGCTCACGCCCCTCCTCTTGCTGGCGGCTCTCATCGTCGGCGCGATCGCGCTCGTCGCCCTGCCGCGCGAGGAGGAGCCGCAGATCAGCGTGCCGATGGTCGACATCATCGTGCAGGCGAACGGCTACAAGGCGCCGGACGCCGTCGAACTGGTGACGCGCCCGCTGGAAGACATCGTCAAGGGCATCAACGGCGTCGAGCACGTCTATTCGCAATCGAACGACGATAATGTGGTCGTCACGGCCCGGTTCTTCGTCGGCACGAACGAGGACACTGCCGTCCTGCGCGTCCACGAGAAAATCCGCTCTCACATTGGCGAACTGCCGAAAGGTCTGCCCGAGCCCTTGATCGTCGGCCGAGGGATCGACGATGTGGCGACCGTCGTTCTCACTTTATCCGCCGACCCGAAGGCCGCCGCCCGCTGGAATGACAATGCGCTCTATCGCGTCGCGGAGGAACTGCAGCACGAACTCGCCAAGGTCGACGACATCGGCGCAACCTATATCGTCGGCGGCAGCCCGAGCCAGATCAGGATCGAACCGGATCCCGATCGTCTCGCGCTCTACGGCATGACGCTGGCGCAGGTCGCCGACAAGCTCGCCAATGCGAACCGCTCGTTCCAGGCCGGCGCGTTGCGGCAGAACGACAGGTCGCTTCCGGTGGTCGCTGGCCAGACGCTTCAGGGCGTGCCGGACATCGGGCTTCTGCTGCTCACGACGCGCGACGGGCGGCCCGTCTATCTGAAGGATGTGGCTGACGTGCGGGTTGGTTCGGCCCAGCTCGAACGACGCGCCTGGACGATGACGCCCGGCGCCGACGGCGGCCTCGACCGACGGCCGACCGTCAGCCTCGCGCTGGCCAAGCGCAAGGGCGCGAACGCGGTCGTCGTCGCGCACGACATTCTGCAGCGGCTGGAAGCAGTGCGCGGACGCGTCGTCCCCGCCGACATCGTCATCGATGTCACGCGCAACTACGGCGAGACGGCCACCGAGAAGGCCGACGAGCTGCTCTTCCATCTCGCGCTGGCGACTGTCTCGATCGTCGTCCTCATCACATTGACCATCGGCTGGCGCGAAGGAATCGTCGTCCTCGTCATTATTCCCACGACGATCCTGCTGACGCTCTTCGCCTCCTGGCTGATGGGCTACACGATCAACCGCGTCAGCCTGTTCGCGCTGATCTTCTCGATCGGCATCCTCGTGGACGACGCCATCGTCGTCGTGGAAAACATCGTTCGCCACTGGAACATGCGCGGCGAGCGCGGGCTGGTCGAGACCGCCGTCGAGGCTGTCGCGGAAGTCGGCAATCCGACGATCGTCGCGACGCTCACCATCGTCGCCGCCCTGCTGCCGATGATGTTCGTGTCCGGGATGATGGGACCGTACATGAGCCCGATCCCCGCCAACGCGTCCATGGCGATGCTGTTCTCGTTCTTCGTCGCCGTGACGATCACGCCCTGGCTGCTCCTGAAGATCGCGCGCAGGCGCTTCGAGGCGAGCGACGCCGCGCCGGCGCACGATCACGACGATCCCGGCGCCATGGGGCGCGCCTATGCGCGCATAGCCAGCTGGCTGCTGGAAGGCCGCAAGCGATCCAAAGTCTTCCTGTTCGTCGTCGGCGGACTGACGCTCGCCTCGATGGGCCTGTTCTACACGAAGAGCGTGCGCGTGAAGCTGCTGCCCTTCGACAACAAGTCGGAAGTGCAGGTCGTGCTGGACCTGCCGCGCGGCGCGTCGCTCGAACAGACGGAGCGCGCCCTCAACGCCGCGGCGGAACGCCTGAAGGACCTGCCGGAACTGGTCTCGATTCAGGCCTATGCCGGAACGTCGGCGCCGTTCAATTTCAACGGGCTCGTTCGCCACTATTACATGCGTTCGACGCCCGAGGCCGGCGATCTTTCGATCAACCTCAAGCCGAAGGGCGAACGCAAGCGGGCGAGCCACGAGATCGCGCTGGACATCCGCAGGCGCCTGGCCGACCTGCCGCTGCCGCCGCATTCCGCACTGAAGACCGTCGAAGTGCCGCCCGGGCCCCCCGTCCTCTCGACCCTGCTGGCGGAAATCTACGGACCCGACGCAGACACGACGCGCGAGATCGCCTCGAAAGTGCGCAAGGCTTTCGAGGCGGTGGATTTCGTGGTCGACGTCGACGACAGCTTCGGCGTTCCCGGCGAACGCATCCGCTATTCGCTCGATCAGGAGGCGCTGGAATTCCACGGCGTGCAGGAACAGGCGGTCTATGACACGCTCGGCGCGCTGCTCGGCGGCGTGAAGATCGGCTATTCACAGAGAGGAGGCGGCCAGAAGCCGATCGACATTTCGATCGCCTTGCCGCGCGGCGCGCTCACGCCGGGCGAACGGCTGTTGACGACGCCTCTGCCTGCCGGCGGAACGCCGCGACAGGGATCGAATGTCGAACTCGGCGACGTGGTGAAGGTCAGTCGGGAAAAGACCTCCTATCCGATCTTTCGTCACAACGGACGTTTCGCCGAAATGGTGTCGGCGGAAGTCGCGGGACGTTTCGAGTCGCCGGTCTATGGCATCCTCGCCGTCAACGACGAGATCGCGAAGATGGATTTCGGCGCGACGCCCAGGCCGCAGATCAGATATCATGGCCAGCCGCTCGACGACCGCAAGCCGACCCTGCTGTGGGACGGCGAATGGGAAGTCACCTACGTGACCTTCCGCGACATGGGCGCGGCCTTCATGGTGGCGATCCTCGGCATCTACCTGCTGGTGGTCGGGCAGTTCGGCTCCTTCAAGCTGCCGCTCGTCATCCTCGTGCCGGTGCCGCTCACCCTCATCGGCATCCTCATCGGCCACTGGATGCTCGGCGCGGCCTTCACCGCGACGTCGATGATCGGCTTCATCGCATTGGCCGGCATCATCGTGCGAAATTCGATCCTGCTGGTCGATTTCATCCGCCATCGGCGCGCGGAGGGCGCGCCCCTGCGCCGCGCCCTGATCGACGCCGGCGCGATCCGCTTCAAGCCGATCTTCCTGACGGCGGCGGCCGCCGTGATCGGCGCGGCCTTCATCCTCACCGACCCTATCTTCCAGGGCCTTGCGATCTCCATGGTGTTCGGCCTGATTTCGTCGACCGCGCTGACGATCCTCGTGATCCCGGCGATCTACGTCTTCCTGCGTGACGACGGCGTGGCCCTGAACTGATCGCGACGCCTCGCGGACCGTCGATTTCTGCAGGCTAGAATTTCGGCCAGTCGATCGCGCCGTTCCAGTCGAACGAATAGGCGACGATCGCGCCCACGGTGAACTGGTTGGCCGAGCCGAGATTGTTCGTCAGCGGGCTGGCGCCCGCCGACCCGACCAGCCGGTTGTATTTCATGTAGCCTGTCGTGGTCCATTCCTTCGACCACTTGTATGCGACGGCGGCCGTCAGCCCGACCGATTTGGCGCCGCCGTCTGCAAGATATGGCGTGATCCTGCCGTTCCAGAACGCTTCATAAGGCGTCACGCCGAAGAGCTTGTTCATGTAGCTCGTGTTTCCGAGCGAAAGGCGGGGGCCGACCGAAATGGTCCACCGGCCGATGCGTTCGACCCAGTCGACCGACACATCGGCGATATTGCCGTGATGACCGGTCAGGCCGTGGCGGATATCGAGGCGCGCCCTCAACTTTTCCATCGGCCAGAATTCAGCGAAGGCGCCGGCTTCGAGTGTCCAGTCGATGTCCTGTACGCCGCGCAGTTCCGAATAATCGCCGGATCGACGTGGCCCTTTCAGGCGAACGGCGGGGCCGGCCCTGAGCCATTTTTCGTCGAAGATGGCGATGCTCGGCGCATCGTCGGGCGCAGAAAAGGCAGCCGGCGTTCCAGCGCGCCTGATCGAAATTCCGGGGACGAGGAACGGGGAAAGGTCGCTCGAGCCCTCCCACGCCGGAGACATGCCGGCGTTGCCGCGCACCGTGACCGTCCAGCCCTGCGAGGGCGTTTCGGCTGCGAGAAGCGGCGCGGACGGGATGGAGAGGGTCAGGGCGGCGACAATGCCGGGGACACGGAAACGGAAAGCGATCATCTAGTCGTGGAAACCCTGTACGCCATTCGAAGCGTCAAAGGTCGCACGTTAATCTTAACGGTCGGGCGCCGAACGTGGTGAAGGATTGGTAAGTCCCCGTTCGCACGAAGCCGCGGCCCGATGTTCCGGGTCAGGCGCGGCGCAGCGACGTAACGCGCGCGCCTGGCAATTGGCCTGCCACGAGTTTCTCCCTGGCGTCCGCCAGCGCGGATGGTCCGGCTATCGAAATCGGACAGCGTGCGAGCGCCGCGAAATCCGGAAACGTTCCATCCACCAGATCGCGTCGCGACAGGCCTTCGGTCGAGACCGGGCCAGCCGCGTCGAAATTCTTGACGAGCAGCAGATGCGCGGCGCCGAGCTTTCCGGCCAGCCATGCGCTGAGCGAATCCGACGAAAGACGCCCGGTCGCCGGAATATCGGTCGCCGCGCCCGCCATCCGCGCGGGCGCCCAGATCGCGATCCGCAGGCCTTCGATCGCCGCGCGCAACTCGTCCTCGCTGGCGCAGATCACGGGCGACGGCCGCAACGCGGCGAGCGCGAGGCCAAACTGCTCCTGCGCCAGCAGCATCATCTTCTGCGCGACGAGATCGTTCAGGCCCATCTCGCGCTGCGCGTGACGGACGGCGGCTGCGAACGGGCCGCCGCCCGGTGCAATCACGAGGGGTCCGGGCCAGGCCGCGAGCGCCTCGAGCCAGTGCGGCAGCGACGGGTCGCCGGCAAGTCCGCCGCCGATCTTGGCGACGAGCAGGCCGCTCATGCCCCGTGCTTCTGGAAGAGGCGCGCCAGCGCCGGCGAACGCGCGGGCGCGCCCGTCTGGCGGCGTTCGATCTCGACGCCGACCGAGCCGTCGACGATGTCGAGTTTTTCCACGCGCACCTGCACGCGCTGCACGCGACGGTCGCGCAGCGCGGCGGCGGCGATTTCTTCCGCTACAGTTTCCACCAGCTTCACATGGCCGCTCTGCGTGGCGACGCGGATCGCGTCGATGAACACGTCGTAGGACACCACGTCGCGGAAATCGTCGGCTACGCGGGCCGCGCGCGGCACGTCCGCTTCCACGTTGAAGCGCATGCGCTGCGGCGCGCGCTTCTCGTAATTGTAGACGCCGATCGAGGCGTCGATGAGAAAGTCGCGCACGAAGATGCGGTCGCATTCGCCGGGCGTCGCGTCCTGGCGCGTACCGGCGTCGATCAGCGCGCGGATGGAGAGGACGGCGTCCCGATCGAGGGCTGCGCCGCGATCGCCAGATCCGCAGAGCGCGCTGCGAAATCCGAGAAAGTCTGGGCCGAGCGCCACCAGACGCGGCACGTCGGGCGGCTCGAGCGAACCGGCGACGCCGCTGACGAGACCGGTCGCGCGGCAGGCCTCGATGAAACGCACGGCGTCGCTGGCTTCGAGCGTCTGCAGGAAGCGGCCGTGCGTCTTGTCGACCGTATCCAGCATGGCGCCGGCGAATCCCGCCTGCGCCATGTCTGCGACGAGATCGAATTGCGGTTCGCGGT
The DNA here is from genome assembly GCA_046349215.1 of Beijerinckiaceae bacterium. Lineage (GTDB taxonomy): Bacteria > Pseudomonadota > Alphaproteobacteria > Rhizobiales > Beijerinckiaceae > JAJXWB01. The sequence goes on along the minus strand of JAXMCV010000003.1, from coordinate 158,840 downwards.
CGGCGAAGAAGACGCCGACGAGCCGCGCCGCGCGCGCCAGCGGCGCCAGCGCCGCGATCCGCGTCCGCGCTTCGGGCGCGGCGCCGAGGCCGATCTTGACCATGTCGGCGCCGGCCGCGCACATCCGCTGGACAGCCGGGCCGAGTTCAGCCGCCGACAGGTCGGGCGCGCCGGCCGCGGCGCTGACCGGCCGCTGGCCGCCGACCACGCCGGCGATGGCCGCGACCGTCTCAGGCGACGGGGCGCCGAGCGCCCCGCGCGACGGATCGGTGCAATCGACGATGTCCGCGCCGCAATCCAGCGCGAGCGCGGCTTCCTTCGCATCGACGACGCTGGCGAGAAAAGCGGTCATGGCGGCGGTCATAGGTCCAATGGCCGGCCTGTTCAACACCGACGGCCCACTTGCGCAGGCCGGGCCTGCGTGGGGCGGGCTTGCGCGGGGCGGGCCGTCGGCTAGACAGAAGGGGAGAAAAACGAGGAACGCTCATGTCCGCCGACGCCCATCCCGCCGATCCGCACCAGGAAATCCGCGATGCGGTGCGCAAGCTCTGCGCGGAATATCCCGGCGAATACTGGCGCAAGCTCGATCGCGTCGGGGAATATCCGACCGCCTTCGTCCGCGCGCTGACGGAATCGGGTTTCCTCTCGGCCCTGATCCCGGAAGCCTACGGCGGCGCGGGCCTCGGCCTGTCGGCGGCCGCCGCCATCCTCGAGGAAGTGCAGGCGGCCGGCTGCAACGGCGCGGCCTGCCACGCGCAGATGTACGTGATGGGCACGGTGCTGCGTCACGGCTCGGAAGAGCAGAAGCGCAAGTATCTGCCGGAAGTCGCGTCCGGTCGGCTGCGCCTGCAGGCCTTCGGCGTGACCGAGCCGACGTCGGGCACCGACACGACCTCGCTCAAGACCTTCGCGCGGCGCGAGGGCGACAGATACATCGTCAACGGCCAGAAGATCTGGACCTCGCGCGCCGAACATTCCGACCTGATGATCCTGCTCGCCCGCACCACGCCGCGCGAGCAGGCCAAGAAGAAGACCGACGGGCTTTCGGTCTTCATCGTCGACATGCGCAAGGCGCTCGGAAACGGCCTCACGATCCGGCCGATCCGCACGATGATGAACCACGGCACGACGGAAGTGTTCTTCGACAATATGGAAGTGCCGGCCGAGAACCTCGTCGGCGAGGAAGGGCAGGGCTTCCGCTACATTCTCTCGGGCATGAACGCCGAGCGCATCCTGATCGCCTACGAGTGCATCGGCGACGCCAAATGGTTCATCGACAAGGCGACGAATTATGCGCGCGAGCGCAGCGTGTTCGGCCGGCCGATCGGCCAGAACCAGGGCATCCAGTTCCCGATCGCGCGCGCCTACGCCAACATGCGCGCCGCCGAACTGATGGCGCGCGAGGCGGCGCGCCTCTACGAGGCCGGCCAGAATTGCGGCGCGGAAGCCAATATGGCGAAGATGCTGGCCGCCGACGCCTCCAACGAGGCGGCCAACGTCTGCATCCAGACGCACGGCGGCTTCGGCTTCGCGGAAGAATACGACGTCGAGCGCAAGTTCCGCGAGACGCGCCTCTACCAGGTGGCGCCGATCTCGACCAACCTCATCCTGTCCTTCGTCGCCGAGCATGTGCTCGGCATGCCGAGATCGTATTGAGATAGCCCCCTCCCTTTCCCTCCCCCGCTCGCTGCGCTCGCGGGAGAGGGGACGGCAGACATGCGTGGTCACTAATGTATCGAGCGCAGCGATCTCTCCCTCTCCCGCGAAGCGGGGGAGGGGTGGGAGGGGGCAAGGAGACAAACATGCGCGCCACAATCGTCGCCGATAAGAACAAGGCAGCCGTCGGCGAAGTCGAGACGCCCGCGCCGGGACCCGGCGAAATCCGCGTGCGGACGAAGGCCGCCGCGCTCAATCGCGCGGACCTGCTCGTGCTCGCTGGTCATCAGCATGGCGCGGTCGGCGGCGCCGGCGCCATCGTTGGGCTGGAATGCGCGGGCGAGGTGGAGAGCCTCGGCGCGGGCGTGACCGGTTTCGCCGTCGGCGACCGCGTCCTGTGTTCGGCCCGCCATGCGCTGGCCGAATTCGTCGTCACCGACGCCGGCCGCGCCACGAAAATCCCGGCGAAAGGCAACATGAGCTTTTCGGAAGCGACGACGCTGCCTGTCGCGCTTCAGACGATGCACAATGCGCTCGTCACCGCCGGCCGGCTGAAGAAGGGCGACGTCGTCCTCATCCAGGGCGCGAGTTCCGGCGTCGGCCTGATGGCGCAGATGATCGCGAAGGAAATGGGCGCCGGCCTCGTGATCGGCACGTCCACAAATCCCGAACGCCGCGCGAAGCTCAAGGATTTCGGTGCGGATCTCGCCCTCGATTCCCGCGATCCGCAATGGGTCGACGAAGTCCTGAAGGCGACGGGCGGCAAGGGCGTCGACCTGATCGTCGACCAGATTTCCGGCTATGTCGCGAACGACAACATGCGCGCCGCGCGCGTGCTCGGCCGCATCGTCAATGTCGGGCGACTCGGCGGCATGAAGGGCGAATTCGATTTCGACCTGCATGCGATGAAGCGCATCGATTATGTCGGCGTCACTTTTCGCACGCGCAGCGCCGAGGAAGTGCGCGAGATCGTTCGCCTCATGCGCGCCGATCTCCTGCCGGCCGTCGAGGCCGGCCGCCTGCGCCTGCCGATCGACCGCACCTTCGCATTCGAGGACGCCGACGCCGCCTTCGCGCACATGCGCGCCAATGCGCATTTCGGCAAGATCGTCCTGACGTTCTGACAGCGCAGATGAAGATTGCCCGTCATTGCGAGCGCAGCGAAGCAATCCAGGGTCCGGTCCCGACCCTGGATTGCTTCGTCGCTGCGCTCCTCGCAAGGACTTTGGAGGAGCCCGCATGATCGCCATCGCCATCACGGACGATTACCAGAACGTCGCGCTGTCGCTCGCCGACTGGAAGAGCATTCCCGGCGCCTCGATCACAGTCTTCGACAAGCCGTTCCTGAACGAAGAGGACACGGTCGCGAAACTCGCGCCCTTCGACGTGCTCTGCACGATGCGCGAGCGCATGGAACTGCCGGAATCGCTGCTGGCGCGCCTGCCGAAACTGAAGCTGATCTGCATCACCGGCGGCCATCACCGCCTGCTCGACCAGGCCGGCGCCACGAAGCGCGGCATCGTCGTCTCGCATACGTCGAGCGGCAATTCTGTCGCCACGACGGTCGAAATCTGCTTCGCGCTGATGCTGGCTGCCGCCCGCAATCTCACGCGCGAGGATCGCGCCATGCGCAACGGCCTGTGGCAGACCGAACTCGGCATGAGCCTGGAAGGCCGCACGCTGGGCGTCGTCGGCCTCGGCCGCATCGGCGGCCGCGTCGCGCGACTGGCGCAGGCTTTCGGCATGAAGGTGCAGGCCTGGAGCCAGAACATGAAGGCCGAGACCGCCGCGGAATTCGGCGCGACTCTCGTCGACAAGAAGACATTGTTCAGCACCAGCGACGTGATCTCGCTGCACCTCGTGCTCGGCGATCGCAGCCGCAACGTCGTCGCGGCGCAGGAATTCGGCTGGATGCAGAAGCACGCGGTGCTCATCAACACGTCGCGCGGACCGCTGGTCAACGAGGCCGACATGATCGAGGCGATGCGCGCCAGGAAGATCGCCGCCGTCGGCCTCGACGTCTATGACATCGAGCCCCTGCCGCCGACGCATCCTTTGCGCTCTCTGGAGAATGTCGTCCTGTCGCCGCACCAGGGCTTCGTGACGCGCGAGGTCTACCAGACCTATTACACTGAAACGGTCGAGAACATTCGCGCCTTCCTAGACGGAAAGCCGCTGCGTGTGCTCAACGCGGACGTGCTGAAGAGATAGGTTCGGCGGCGCGCTTTGCGCGCGCGTCCTCGCCCTGCATCCGGGCGCGCACGAAGCCGGCGACCGCCATGATCGTTCCGATGCCGAGCGGCAGCCAGCACGGACGGATCTCGTAGGAGAAGTCGATGTCGGACTGCAGCGCAGCCGTCAGCGGCGCGCCGAACTTGACGGCGATGTAGATTGCTTCCGCAAGCGCCGTTGCGAGCGTCGCGGCGATCGCGAGGCCGAGCGCGACGAGCGGCGTGAGCTGCGCGCCGAAACGTCGCGCCACGCGCATCAGGCCCAGCAGCAGGAACACGCCGGACAGCGCCGTCGGCGCCGAGACATCCTGCTTCGATTGCATGAAATAATGCGCAAGGCCGAGAATGGCGATCGGATAGACGAGCAGGTGCAGCCTGCGCCAGCGCTCGGCGCCGAGCCGCGCGATCATGCCGTCTGTCGAGGTCGCGGCCAGCGCGCCCAGCATCAGCAGCGCCACCATGCCGATCAGCAGGTAGATGCGCAGCACGATCTCGCGCGCGAGAACGACCGGATCGAACGTCTTGTCGGCCACGAAGGCCAGGAAGTGAGCCATCATCCAGACAAAAACCGCGACTCCGAGAATGCGGCGCGCCGGCGCAAGCCGCGGTCGGCGCAACAGCGCGATCAGCGGCGTGACGGCGAGCGTCGCGGCCAGCAGCCTTATCGCCCAAAGGCCTGTGACGTGGGAGATTTCCGTCAGCGGCCGCGCGCCGAGGTCATGCGTCGCAATGCGCCAGAACAGCGGCAGGGCCGGCGCAATGGCGAGCGCCAGCGCCAGCGCGCGTGGTGGAGAAAAGGCGCCCGAGCGGTCGCGCCACAGCGCAAGAGAGGAGAGAAAATTGTTGCTCATCGATTTCAATACGCCGCCATTGCAGCGCCGGTTGCAAGAATCCCCTTGCCTCGCTCACAAGCTCGTGATGGCGTGACCGCGGCCAGACGCTCCTTTCAGAAAGCGCAGGCCCCCGGGCAAGGAGACAATCATGGCGACCACGCCGCAAACAGCCGCGCAGAGCGCGTCGGCGAAGATCGCGAAACGGCTCATTCCGTTCCTGATCGTCTGTTATTTCATTTCCTATCTCGATCGCGTCAATCTCGGCTTCGCCGCGCTCACATTCCGCAAGGATCTGGCGATTTCAGCCGAAGTTTTCGGGCTGGGCGCCGGCATCTTCTTCCTCGGTTACTTCCTGTTCGAGGTGCCCTCTAACCTGCTTCTGGAAAAGGTCGGCGCGCGCATCTGGATCGCACGCATCATGATCACCTGGGGCCTGATCTCCGCCGCCATGGCGCTGGTGCAGGGCGAGATCAGCTTCTACTCGGTCCGCTTCCTGCTCGGTCTCGCCGAGGCCGGCTTCTTCCCCGGCATCATCCTGTATCTCACCTATTGGTACACGGCCGCCGAGCGGGCCAAGGTCGTCGGCATGTTCATGGTCGCGGTGCCGCTGTCGTCTGCGATCGGTTCGCCGTTGTCGAGCTGGATCCTCAATGCTTTCGAGGGAACCGGCGGCCTTGCCTCCTGGCAATGGCTGTTCATCATCGAGGCGCTGCCGGCCATCCTCTTCGGCATCATCGTCTGGTTCTATCTCGACGACGGCCCGGCCGAAGCGAAATGGCTGACCGTCGAGGAGAAGCAGGCGGTCATCGCGCATCTGGCCGGCGAACGCGAAAGCCGCGAGGCGATCCGCAAGTTCACGCTCGGCGAAGCGCTCACAAATCCGCGCGTGCTCGGACTGGCGCTCGTCTATTTCGGCATCGTCACGGGCCTCTACGGTTTCGGCTTCTGGGCGCCGCAGATCATCAAGGCCTTCGGCCTGACGATCGCGCAGACCGGATGGGTCGCGGCCATTCCGTTCCTTGCGGGCGCTCTCGTCATGGTGCCGTGGACGCATCATTCCGACCGCACGCGCGAACGCGTCTGGCATGTGGCCCTGCCGGCCTTCCTCGGCGGGTTCGGACTGATCGTCGGCTCCTACATGGGCAATCCCTACATCGCGATGCTGTTCCTGACGCTCGGCTCCGTCGGCACCTTCGCCGCGCTGCCGACCTTCTGGACCTTGCCGACGGCCCTGCTGACAGGCACGGCGGCGGCGGGCGGCATCGCGCTCATCAACGCCATCGGCAATGTCGGCGGCTTCGTCGGCCCCTATCTGGTCGGCTGGATCAAGGACAATGCGCTCGCCATGAAGATCGTCGTCGACCAGACCGGCGCCAATGCGCTGTCGGTGGCGGTCATCGGCGGCTTCATGATCGCCGCCGGCCTGCTCGTCGTGGCGCTGGGCCATGATTCCAGCCTCGAGGACGGCGCGCACAAGTAGGCTTGCTTCGGCCATGGCGATGGGCCAAACCCCCTCGCCATGGCCCCGCCGCTTCTCCATCTCCAGAATACAATGCTCACCCTCGGCGGCGCGCCGCTGCTCGAAGGCGCCGAGCTCGCTGTCGAGGCCGGCGACCGGATCTGTCTCGTCGGGCGCAATGGCTCGGGCAAGTCGACGCTGCTGAAGATCGCGGCCGGCGCGCTGGAAGCCGACGGCGGCCAGCGCTTCCTGCAACCGGGGACCAGCGTGCGCTACCTCGCGCAGGAACCGGATTTTTCCGGCCACGCAGACGTCCTGTCCTGGGTCGAGGCCGGTCTCGGTCCGACCGACGATCCGCATCGCGCCCGCTACCTGCTGGAACGGCTCGGCATGACGGGCGCCGAAGATCCCGCGACCCTTTCGGGCGGCGAGGCGCGCCGCGCCGCGCTCGCCCGGGCGCTCGCGCCCGATCCCGACATCCTGCTGCTTGACGAACCGACCAACCATCTCGATCTTCCGGCCATCGAATGGCTGGAAGACGAGCTGAAACAGGCGCGCGGCGCGCTCGTCATCGTCAGCCACGACCGGCGTTTCCTGCAGAATCTTTCGCGCGCCACGGTCTGGCTCGACCGCGGCGCGACGCGCCGCCTCGACCGTGGCTTCGGCGAATTCGAAGCCTGGCGCGACAAGCTTCTGGAAGAGGAAGAAGCGGCCGCGCACAAGCTCGGCCGCAAGATCGTGGCGGAAGAACATTGGGTGCGCTACGGCGTCAGCGGCCGGCGCAAGCGCAACATGCGGCGCATGGCCGAACTCGGCGAATTGCGACGCCGCAAGCGCGAGGCGCGAAGACCCGATTCGACCGTCAATCTCGAAGTCAGCGAGGCGCAATTGTCCGGCCGCCTCGTCGTCGACGCCGAAGGCCTGTCCAAGAGCTGGGGCGACAGGCCGATCGTCAGGAATCTTTCGCTGCGCGTGCTGCGCGGCGACCGGCTCGGACTCGTCGGCGCCAACGGCGCCGGCAAGACGACGCTGGTCAATCTCCTCACCGGCGAACTCGCGCCCGATTCCGGCCGCGCGAAACTCGGCGCAAATGTCGAGATGGCGAGCCTCGACCAGAAGCGCGCCGCGCTCGATCCCAACGACACATTGCAGAATTTTCTCACCGGCGGCGGCGGCGACTGGGTCGAGGTCGCAGGCAAGAAGAAACACGTCGTCGGCTACATGCAGGACTTCCTGTTCCGCCCAGAACAGGCGCGCACGCCGGTGTCGCGGCTGTCCGGCGGCGAGCGGGCGCGTCTCATGCTGGCCCGCGCCCTGTCGCTGCCCTCGAACTTCCTCGTGCTCGACGAACCGACCAACGATCTCGATCTCGAGACGCTCGATCTCGTCGAGGAAATGCTCGCCGATTATCCGGGCACCGTACTCGTCGTCAGCCACGACCGCGACTTTCTCGATCGCGTCGCGACCTCCGTCCTCGTCTCGGAAGGCGACGGCGCGTGGATCGAATATGCCGGCGGCTATTCCGACATGGTGGCGCAGCGCGGCTCGGGCGTGTCGGCGCGCGTTTCGGAGCAGGTCGCCGCGCCGAAACCGAAGGCCGAGCCGCGCGCGCGCGACGACAAGCCGAAACGCAAGCTGAATTTCAACGAGAAACGCGCGCTCGAAACGCTGCCGGCGGAGATGGACCGCCTGCGCGCGCTGCGCGACAAGGCGCAGGCGATCCTCGCCGATCCCGATCTCTTTTCGCGCGAACCGAAGAAATTCGAACAGGCCTCCGCCGCGCTGGCGAAGGTCGAGAGCGATCTTGCCGCCGCCGAGGATCGCTGGCTCGAACTGGAAATGCTGCGCGAGGAAATCGAGGGCTGAGAATCAGGCGCCCGGCGCCTCGCGTTCGATGAAATCGCCGCAGGAGCGGTCGAAAGCCGACAGGGCGTCCTCGAGATAGTCGGGCAGGAGCGGCATGCCGAGCAGGTATCGGGCGGTCGAGGTTTCGCGCCGTCCGGCGGCTTCCGCGACCGCCGCGCGCCAGTCCGCAGGCTCGAAATCGCCCCGGCCGATCCAGGCGAGCGCCACAAGCGCATTCTGTTCGTCGGCGTCGAGCGCAGCGACGAATTCGACGAATTCGCGACGGTTGGGCGCAACCGCCTCGTCCGTCAGCGCCGCCCTGTCCCGGTCGTCGGCCGGGTTGGACGCATCCGGGGTTTCGCCCTCGTCGACGGCGAGCAATTCGTGCGCCTTGGCGACGACGAAGCAGACCTTGTCGACGGCGATTTCGGGCATGTCCGGTTCGATCTCGCGTCTCGTCATTTCGTCGCTCCTTTGGGGCTCCCGGGAACGGCTTGGCCCCGCTCGCGGTTTCAGGGCGGGAGACGATTTCCGGGAGGAATTCTCATGCATATGTCCAACGAGGGGCTCATCGTCACGATTCTGGTCGGCCTGGTCGCCGGATGGCTGTCCGGCCAGCTGGTGCGCGGCGCGGGCTTCGGCCTGATCGGCGACATCCTGGTCGGCGTCGTCGGCGCCTTCATCGGCGCCGCGCTGCTGCCGCGTCTCGGCGTGCATCTCGGCGCCGGACTGGTGGCCGCCATCGTCAATGCCACGCTCGGCGCGGTCGTGCTCCTGCTGATCATCCGCCTGTTCCGGGGCGGACCGCGCTGGAGCGCGCGCTGGTAGAGCGTCGGGCGCAAAAGTGATGCATCCCGACAACGCCCGTTGCCGAAATGCGACGGTCGCCGGCTTTCGCCTTGTTTGCGCCGCTGCGAGGTCCTAGGCCTCGAAGGCGAGCGAAGCCAAGCAAGTCGGGCCGTGACGACCAGCGTCGAACCACTTCCGGCGACCAGCTTCCAGATCCTTCGCCGGCTCGTGTTCGACCACGGCCGGCGCTACGGGATCGCCTATCTCGCCGCTCTCGTCTTCATGGGCGTGGGCTCGGCGGCGACGGCTCTGGTCGCCTACCTGCTGAAGCCCGTGCTCAACCACATGGTCGAGCAGGACGGGCTGAGGAACATGCGCGTCCTGTCGGGCGCCGTGGCGATGCTGTTCGCGGTGCGCGGCGTCTGCTCGTACTTCTCGCAGGTCCTGCTGGCGCGGGCTGGCGCGCGCATCACCGCCAACATGCAGTTGCGTCTGTTCGACCGACTGCTCGACCAGGACATCGCATGGCTGCGCGACGGCCATTCCAGCGCGATGCTGGCGCGTCTCGCCATCGCCACGGGCAGCATCCGCGACACATTCCAGGTGGCGGCGCTGTCGGTCGGGCGCGACGGCATGACGCTGTTCTGCCTGATCGTCGTCATGTTCGTGCAGGACACGGCGCTGGCTTTGATCGCCGTCTCCATCATGCCGGTCGCCGGCTTCGGCCTCGGCGCGCTGATCGGCGCCGTGCGGCGTCTGGCGCGGCGCTCGTTCGACGGTTCCGCGCAGATGCTGAAAAGCCTGCAGGAGACGATGCAGGGCATTTCGATCGTCAAGTCCTTCGGTCTGGAGGACGAGATGCGCGCCCGCATGGGACACGCGGTTCTGGATGTGGCGCGCGCCGCCGATCGCGCCGCGGTGCGCATGGCGCTCGCCAGCCCGCTCGCCGATTTCCTGGCGGGCATGGCGATCGCCGTGATCCTCTTCTACGGTTCGTGGCGCGTCACCGTCGCCAGCGCCGATGCCGGCGCCTTCTTCTCCTTCGTCGTCGCCATGCTGATGGCCTACGAGCCGGGCAAAAGGCTGGCCCGCGTCCATCTCGAGATGCAGCAGAACCTCGCCAATGCGCGGCTGGTGTACGAGGTGCTGGACCGTCCGCCCGTCGAGGCGCCCGTCCCCGGCCTGCCGCGCCTGCAGGTCGGCGAGGGCCGCATCGTCTTCGAGCGCGTCTGCTTTTCCTACCGGCCGGACGAACCCGCGCTCGATAACATCGACCTCGTCATCGCTCCCGGCCGCACCACGGCGCTGGTCGGCCATTCCGGCGCCGGCAAGTCGACGACAGTCGCGCTGCTGCAGCGGTTCTACGCGCCGACCTCCGGCCGCATCCTCGTCGACGGCCAGGACATTGCGACAGTGGCGCTCGCGTCGGTGCGCGAATCCATCGCCTACGTGCCGCAGGACGTATTCCTGTTCCAGACGTCGATCCGCGACAACATCGCGCTCGGCCGCATAGGCGCCAGCGAGGATGAAATCATGCTGGCGGCGCGGCGCGCCTATGTCGACGATTTCGTGCGCGGCTTCCACGACGGCTACGACACCGACGTCGGCGAAATGGGTACGTCGCTGTCGGGCGGACAGAAGCAGCGCATCGCCATCGCCCGCGCCATGCTGAAGGACGCGCCGGTTCTCGTGCTCGACGAGCCGACCGCCGCGCTCGACGCCGAATCCGAGCGCGAGGTGCGCCGCGCGCTCGACGCCCTGCGCGCCGGCCGCACGACCATCGTCATCGCCCATCGCCTGCAGACGATCCTCGCCGCCGACCAGGTCGTGGTGATGGACCACGGCCGCATCGTCGCGCAGGGCCGCCACGCCGAACTGCTGGCGCGCGATCCCGCCTATCGCGAATATTTCGAGGCGCAGTTCGGCGACGAACCGGCTGCGGCGCCCGAAGCCAGGCGCAGCGTCACCGGTTCGACCGGCGCCTAGACCGCCTTCTTCTGCGCCTCGATGCGGAACGGGTGGGCCGGATAGACGCCGAGGATGCGCACTTCCTTGGAAAAGAACTCCAGCTCTTCCAGCGCCAGCGCCAGCGAGCGGTCGTCGGGATGGCCGTCTACGTCGGCCAGGAATTGCGTCGCCGTGAATTCGCCTTCCAGCATGTAGGATTCGAGCTTCGTCATGTTCACGCCGTTGGTCGCGAAGCCGCCGAGCGCCTTGTAGAGCGCGGCCGGCACGTTGCGCACGCGGAACACGAAGGACGTGACCATCGGGCCGTTGCGCGGCGCCGCCCAGTCCGCGTCCTTCGACAGGATGACGAAGCGCGTCGTGTTGTGCGCGGCGTCCTCGACGTCCTCGGCGAGAATGTCGAGGCCGTAGATCGACGCCGACATGCGCGGCGCGAGCGCGGCGCGCGTCGGATCGTTCCATTCGGCCACCTGCCTGGCGGCGCCCGCCGTGTCGCCCGCCACATGGCCGCGCAATCCGTGCTCGCGGATCACGCGGCGGCACTGGCCGAGCGCATGCACGTGGCTGTAGACATCCGTCAGCCCGCCGAGCGTGGCGCCCTTCGGCGCCATGAGCTGGAAATGGATCGGCAGGAAATATTCGCCGATGATGTGCAGCCCCGACGTCGGCAGGAAATGGTGGATGTCGGCGACGCGGCCGGCGAGCGAATTCTCGATCGGGATCATGCCGAGCGCCGCCGTGCCGTCGGCGATCGCCGTCAGCGCATCCTCGAAGGTCGGGCAGGCGAGCGGCTCCATGTCCGGATACACGTCGGCGCAGGCGATGTGCGAATTTGCGCCCGGCTCGCCCTGGTAGGCGATCTTCTTCCTGCTCATGTCTTCTTTTCCGGCGCGAGAATCCCGCGCACACGTTCGAGGTCTGCGGGCGTGTCTACACCGCGCGCCGCCTCTTCCACCAGCGCCGCGTCGATCCGCATCCCGGCTTCCAGCGCCCGCAATTGCTCGAGCCGCTCGCGTTTCTCGAGCGCCGAGGGCGGCAGGGCGACGAAACGGGCGAGCGCCGCGCGCCGCCATGCATAGAGGCCGACATGCCGCAGGACGGGCCCCTCGCCCCAGGGGGCGGGCGCCCGCGTAAAATAAAGAGCGCGCAGCCGGCCGGGCGCAATTTCGGTTCCCACCAGCTTCACCGCGTCGGGATCCTCGCGCTCGGCCGGCGCGGCCGGCGTCGCCAGCGTGCCGACGTCCACCGCCGGTTCGGCCATCAGCGCCACGGCGGCGGCGATGGCGGCGGCCTCGATCTGGGGTTCGTCGCCCTGCACGTTGACCACCACGTCGTGGAGACCGCCGGGGTCGATCTTGTCCAGCGCCTCGGCAATGCGGTCGGAGCCCGATACGTGGGCGGACGAGGTCAGGACCGCCGCTGCGCCGGCCGCTTCCGCCGCCCCCGCGATCTCGGTCGAATCGGTGGCGACCCATACCGGGCCGGCGCCCGCCGCCCTCGCCCGGGCGATCACATGGGCGATCATCGGACGACCCGCGATTTCGGCGAGAGCCTTGCCGGGCAGGCGCTGCGAAGCCAGGCGGGCGGGGATGATGACGACGGGGCGGGACATGGCGCTGGAACCCGGTCCGACCGGGCCGAAAGGAGCAATCGCGCGGATTTATAGGCTGTTGCCAAGCCGCCGGCAAAACATGTAAGCAACGCCCCAAGCTGCGGCCCAGCGCCGCGGAACATGCACGCGCGGGGTTTCCCCAGAAGATCGCATCGAAGCATCGGAGCGCCGGGAATTATGAACTTCGAAGTCAACAAGATGGCCGGCGCTGTGCTTGGCTCGCTGCTGGTCGTCATGGGTCTCGGCTTTTTCTCCGACGCGCTCTATGCCCCCGACCCGATGAAGAAGCCCGGCTACGCGCTGCCGGCCGGCGATGCGGCCGGCGGCCACGCGACGGCGGCGGCCCCCGCCGCTCCGGCCGAGCCCCTGCCGGTCCTGCTGGCCAAGGCCGACGCCCAGAAGGGCCAGGCCAGCGCCAAGCCCTGCACGACCTGCCATTCCTTCGACAAGGGCGGCCCGAACAAGGTCGGTCCGGCGCTCTACGGCGTGGTCGGCCGGCCCAAGGCTTCGGAAGCCGGCTTCAGCTATTCCGACGCCATCAAGGGCAAGGGCGGCAACTGGAGCTTCGAGGACCTCAACGCCTTCATCCAGAGCCCGAAGGCGTTCGCGCCCGGCACCAAGATGGCCTTCGCCGGCGAGGCGGACGCCGCCAAGCGCGCCGACATTCTCGCCTATCTCCGCAGCCTGTCGGACAACCCCGCCCCGCTGCCGAAGTAAGAAAGTCACCTCAGTCGGATAGGTTTCAAGAGCCGGGCCCAACGCCCGGCTCTTTGCTTGTTTGCTTAGGACTCGCATGACAGCCAAAATGCGACATATTGTGAATCGAAGCACACAAGAACACGAGCAATTCAACCGGGCGAGGACCTCTTGCATCGCACAAAAACAACCGACGGATCGACGCGCCGCGACCTTCTTCTCGGCTCTGGCGCTGCCGCTTCGGCGCTGATCCTTCCCGGCGTCGCGCGCGCCGAACAATGGACGACGGCGCACGGCATGTCCGTGTTCGGCGACCTCGCCATGCCGGCCGATTTCAAGGCGTTCCCCTACGTGCGCGTCGGCGCGCCGAAAGGCGGCGTTTTCTCGCAGGACACGCAGGGCACGTTCAATTCGCTCAACCCGTTCATCCTGACCGGCGACGCACCCGGCTCCGTCAGCATGATCTTCGACAGCCTGATGGGCGGCAGTCTCGACGAGCCGGACGCCATGTATCCGCTCGTGGCGAGCGCCGTGGCGTTCTCCGCCGACCGCAATTCCATGCGCTTCCCGCTACGCCACGAAGCGCGCTTCCACGACGGTTCGAAGCTCACGTCGGCCGACGTCGTCTGGTCGCTCGAGACGCTCAAGGCCAAGGGGCGCCCGTCGGTGCGGCAGCAATTGCGCGACATGGAGAGCGTGACCGCCGAGGGCGAGCACGCCGTCGTCATCAAGCTCAAGAGCGGACGCAGCCGGCAATTGCCGCTGTTCGTCGCCGGGCTGCCCATCTTCTCGTCGAAATATTACGCGACGCGGCCGTTCGACGAATCGACGCTCGACCCGCTGCTCGGCTCCGGCGCGTACAAGATCGGCAAGTTCGAGGCCGGCCGCTTCATCTCCTTCGATCGTGTGCCCAACTACTGGGGCAAGGACCTGCCGGTGAACGCCGGGCAGAACAATTTCGACACGATCCGCTACGAATATTTCGGCGATCGCGCCGTGGCGTTCGAGGCTTTCAAGGCCGGCGTCTATTCCGTGCGCGAGGAATTCACGTCCTCGATCTGGTCGACCGGTTACGATTTTCCGGCCTACAACGAAAAGCGCGTCTTGCGCGAGAGCATCCCGGACCAGCGCATTTCGGGCATCCAGGGCTGGTTCTTCAACACGCGTCGCGCCACCTTCAAGGACCCGCGCTTCCGCGAGGCCTGCGGCTGCTGCTTCGACTTCATCTGGACCAACGCCAACCTGATGTATGGCGCCTACAAGCGTACGCAGTCCTATTTCGAGAAGTCCAACATGAAGGCGGACGGGATGCCGAGCGAGCGGGAGCGCGCGCTGCTCGAACCGTTCCGCGGCAAGGTTCCGGACGAAGTGTTCGGCCTGCCGTTCCTGCCGCCGGAATCCGACGGCTCCGGCCAGGACCGCGCGCTGCTGAAGCGCGCCGCCGACCTGTTTGCCGCCGCCGGCTGCAAGCGCGACGCCAATTCCACGCTCATGGGTCCCGACGGCAAGCCGGTGCAGATCGAGTTCCTCGATTTCTCCTCCGCGCTCGAGCGGCACACACAGCCCTTCATAAAGAACCTGAAGCTGCTGGGCATCGACGCGCGCATGCGCGTCGTCGATCCCGCGCAATATCAGCGCCGCCTCGAGGATTTCGATTTCGACGTCATCACGCAGCGTCTCGTCATGGCCAATTCGCCGGGCGAGGAGCTCTCCTCGATGTTCGGCTCGGAAGCCGCCAACGTGCGCGGATCGCAGAACATGATCGGCCTGGCCGATCCTGTGGTCGACGCGCTGATCGCCAAGGCCCAGACGGCCGAGACACGGGAAGATCTCATTGCGATCTGCCGCGCGCTCGACCGGGTGCTGCGCGCCGGTCGCTACTGGGTGTCGCACTGGTACAATCCGAACCACTGGATTGCGCATTGGGATCTGTACGGACGGCCGGAGCGTTCGCCGCGCTACGACACCGGAATGACCGCCACGTGGTGGTGGGACGAGGAACGGGCGAAGAAGAACGCGCCTTCCGGACAGAAATAAATGGCCGCTTATATTGCGCGTCGATTGTTGCTGATGATTCCGACTTTGTTCGGGATCATGCTGATCTCCTTCGTCGTCGTGCAATTCGCGCCGGGCGGTCCGGTCGAGCGGATCATCGCGCAGCTCCAAGGCAACGACGCCGGCGCCACGTCGCGAATCGGCGGCGGCGGCGGCGATGTCGGCGGCGGCGCTGCGCATGGCGCGGCCGGGCAGGGCGCCGGCATGGATTCGAAATATCGCGGCGCCCAGGGGCTCGACCCGAAGTTCATCGCGGAACTGGAAAAGCAGTTCGGATTCGACAAGCCGGCCTGGCAGCGCTTCGCGCTCATGCTGAAGAACTACGCGACCTTCGATTTCGGGAGGTCGTATTTCCGCGATCAGCCGGTCCTGTCGCTGATCGCCCAGAAGCTTCCGGTCTCGATCACGCTCGGGCTCTGGATGACGCTCCTGTCCTACGCGATTTCAATTCCGCTCGGCATATCCAAGGCCGTTCGTGACGGCACCCGTTTCGACACCTGGACATCCACGGTCATCATCATCGGCTATGCGATTCCGAGCTTCCTGTTCGCCATCCTGCTGATCGTTCTGTTTGCCGGCGGCTCCTTCCCGACAATCGGGCAATTGTTCCCGTTGCGCGGCCTCACCTCGGAGAATTTCGCGGATCTGTCGACGTTCGGAAAGGTGAAGGACTATCTCTGGCATATCACGCTGCCGATCACCGCGATGGCGCTCGGCTCGTTCGCAACCTCGACCTTTCTCACCAAGAACTCGTTTCTGGACGAGATCAAGAAGCAATACGTGCAGACCGCGCGCATGAAGGGCCTCAGCGAGCGCCAGGTGCTCTACGGGCACGTGTTCCGCAACGCCATGCTGATCGTCGTGTCGGGCTTCCCCGGCGCCTTCGTCCACGCCTTCTTCACCGGCTCGCTTCTGATCGAGACCATTTTCCAGCTCGATGGGCTCGGGCTTCTCTCCTACGAGTCGATCGTCAATCGCGACTATCCCGTCGTGTTCGCCAACCTCTACATTTTCGCTTTGCTCGGCCTGGTCGTGAACCTTCTGTCCGACGTCACCTACATGTGGATCGATCCGCGCATCGATTTCGAGACGCGGGAGGTCTGAGTGTCGGGCGCCGCGATCCTCGACGCCGAGGCCAGCAAGCCGCTGGCGCCGCCCATGCACGAGCGCGGCTGGCTCAAGCTGACCCCGGTGCAGCGCCGCCGCCTCGACAATTTCCGGCGCAACCGGCGCGGCTACTGGTCGTTCTGGATTTTCCTCACCCTGTTCACTGTGTCGCTGTTTGCGGAGTTCATCTGCAACGACAAGCCGGTCGTGGCGTCCTACAAGGGCGAGATCCTCTTTCCCGTTCTGGTCAATTATCCCGAGGACAAGTTCGGCGGCTTCCTCGCCATGACCGACTACCGCGATCCCTTCATCCAGAAGGAGATCAACGCCCATGGCTGGATGATCTGGCCGCCGATCCGCTATTCCTACGCCACGCATAATCTGGACCTGCCGACGCCGGCGCCCTCGCCGCCGACATGGCTTTTGACGAAGGCCCAATGCGAGGCGGCGGGCGCGCGCGCCGTCGGGCCCGGCAAGCCCAATCCCGGCTGCTCGGGCATCGAATGGAACTGGCTCGGCACGGACGACCAGGGACGCGATGTCGTCGCGCGGCTGATCTACGGGTTCCGGATTTCGATCCTGTTCGGCCTGACGCTGGCCGCCGTCTCTTCCGTCGTCGGCATAGCCGCCGGCGCGGTGCAGGGATATTTCGGCGGACGCATCGACCTCGTCTTCCAGCGGTTCATCGAGATCTGGTCGTCGTTGCCGCATCTCTACCTGCTGATCATCGTCTCCTCGATCATCACGCCCAGCTTCTTCATATTGTTGTTCATCTTGTTGGTGTTCTCGTGGGTGTCGCTGGTGCACATCGTGCGCGCCGAATTCCTCCGCGCCCGCAATTTCGAATATGTGAACGCCGCGCGCGCCCTCGGACTTTCCAACGCCAAGATCATGGTCAAGCATGTGCTGCCCAACGCCATGGTCGCGACGCTCACCTTCCTGCCCTTTGTCGTCAATTCGTCGATCACGACGCTGACCTCGCTCGATTTCCTGGGCTTCGGCCTGCCGCCGGGCTCGCCGTCGCTCGGTGAATTGCTGTTGCAGGGCAAGTCGAACCTCCAGGCGCCGTGGCTCGGCCTCACCGGCTTCGTGGTGATCGCGTTGATGTTGTCGTTGCTGGTCTTCGTCGGCGAGGCCGTCCGCGACGCCTTCGATCCGCGCAAGGCGATCCGATGACCGCGCCGCTGCTCGATGTTCGCGATCTCTCGATCGCCTTCAGTCACGGCGACATGGAATCGGTCGTCGTCGACAAGGTCTCGTTCTCGCTCCAGGCCGGCCGCACGCTGGCGCTGGTGGGCGAATCCGGTTCGGGCAAGTCGGTAACCGCGCTGTCGATCGTCCGCCTGCTCGCCGCCAACGCCAGCCATCCTTCCGGCGCCGTCCTGTTCAACGGCGAGGACATCCTGCACGCCTCCGAAAAGCGGTTGCGCGACATTCGCGGCGCGCAGATATCGATGGTGTTCCAGGAGCCGATGACCTCGCTCAACCCGCTCCACACGATCGGGCGGCAGGTCGCGGAGATTCTCACCGAGCATGGCGTCACCGACAAGGCGGAACTGCGCAAGCGCGCGATCGAGGGGCTGACCGAGGTCGGCATTCGCGATCCCGCCGAACGGCTCGGCGCCTATCCGCATCAGCTCTCCGGCGGCCAGCGCCAGCGCGTGATGATCGCCATGGCGCTGGCCAATTGTCCGCAATTGTTCATCGCGGACGAACCGACCACCGCGCTCGACGTAACGGTGCAGGCGCAGATACTCGCGCTGCTGCACGACCTGCAGCGTCGGCGCAACATGTCCATGCTGTTCATCACGCACGATCTCGGCATCGTGCGGAAGGTCGCCGACGACGTCTGCGTGATGCAGCGTGGCAAGATCGTCGAAGCTGGTCCGGTGGCGGAAATCTTCGCTTCGCCGAAGCATCCCTATACTAAGGCGCTTCTCGCCGCCGAGCCGAAGGGCGATCCGCCGAAGCCCGATCGCTCCGCGCCCGTGCTCGCCGAGACCGACAATCTGCGCGTCTGGTTCCCAATCCGCAGCGGATTCATGCGAAGGACGTCGGGCTATGTGAAGGCTGTCGACGGCGTCACCTGCCAGGTGCGCGAAGGCCAGACGCTCGGCGTCGTCGGCGAATCCGGCTCGGGCAAGACGACGCTCGGGCTCGCCATGCTGCGTCTCATCCGCTCGGAAGGCCCCATCGTTTTCCTCGGCCGTCGGATCGACGGCATGAAGGCCAAGGACCTCCGGTCGCTGCGCCGCGACATGCAGATCGTCTTCCAGGACCCGTACGGCTCCCTTTCGCCGCGCCTTTCGGTCGCCGAGATCGTCGAGGAAGGCCTGATCGTCCAGAAGAGCAATCTCACCTACGCGCAGCGCCGCGAGATCGTCGCGCAGGCGCTCGCCGACACCGGCCTCGATCCCGCAGGCATGGACCGCTATCCGCACGAATTTTCCGGCGGCCAGCGCCAGCGCATCGCGATCGCGCGCGCCATGGCCCTGCAACCGAAATTCGTGCTGCTCGACGAACCGACCTCGGCGCTCGACATGTCCGTCCAGGCGCAGATCGTCGATCTGCTTCGCGAACTGCAGCGTCGGCACGGCCTCGGCTACATGTTCATCAGCCACGACCTGAAGGTCGTGAAGGCCCTCGCCACGGATCTCATCGTCATGCGCCACGGCAAGGTGGTGGAACAGGGCGCCGCCGCCGACATCTTCGCCGCCCCGCAATCCGAATACACGCGGGCGCTGTTTGCCGCGGCGTTCCGCATCGAGGCCGTGCCCCTGGGGGCGGTTGCGCAATAATGACGCGCGCCATCCTGCTCGTTCTCGATTCGGCTGGTTGCGGCGGCGCGCCGGACGCCGCGGATTTTGGCGATGCCGGCGCCGACACGCTCGGACATGTCGCCGACTTCTGCGCGACGATGCGCGGAAAGCCGCTTCAGGTTCCAAATCTCGATTCCCTCGGCCTCGGCGTCGCCTGCGAGACCTCCACCGGCCGCCTGCCGCCGGGGCTGACCCGCAATGTCCGGGACGGCGCGATCTGCGGTTGCGCCATCGAGGTTTCGCACGGCAAGGATACGCCGACCGGCCACTGGGAGATCGCCGGCGCGCCGCTCTCCGGGCGCCTCGGCCTGTTTCCGCCGATGACGCCGGCCTTTCCGCCGGAGCTGGTCTCGGCCCTCGTCCACGACGCCGGACTTCCCGGCGTTCTCGGCGATTGCCATGCGGCGGGCGTGCCGATCGTTGAAGAGCTCGGCGAGGAACATCTTCGCACGGGCAAGCCGATCATCTACACGTCGGCCGATTCCGTGCTGCAGATCGCGGCGCACGAAACGGCTTTCGGCCTCGAGCGTCTCTTCGAGACGTGCCGCATCGCGCGCCGCATCGCCGACCGCTGGAACGTCGGCCGCGTCATCGCGCGGCCATTCGTGGGGTCGCAGCGCGCCGATTTCCGTCGTACGCCCCATCGCAAGGATTTTCCCATCTCGCCGCCGCCGGGAAACCTGCTCGACCGCGCGGCTGCGCAAGGACGCGCCATCCTGTCGCTCGGGAAGGTCGGCGACATATTCGGCCACCGCGCGACGGGCGAGGAGATCAAGGGCGTCAACAACGATGCGCTCGTCGATCTGCTCTGCGCGCGCTGGGCGGACATGCCGGACGGCGCTCTGGCCGTCGTCAACTTGGTCGATCTCGATACCGACTTCGGCCACAGGCGCGATGCGGCGGGCTACGCCACCGGGCTCGAGGCCTTCGATCGCAGGGTCCCCGACATTCTTCGCGCCATGCGCGCCGGCGACCTGCTCGCCATTACCGCGGACCACGGCAACGATCCGACATGGCGCGGCACGGACCATACGCGCGAGAACGTACCGATCGTCGGATATGCTTCGGGAAAGCGCGGCGGTTGCGTGGGACGACGCGACAGCTTCGCCGACATCGGCCAGAGCCTCGCCCGCTGGCTCGGCCTGTCGCCGACCGAGCAGGGCGTCGCCTTCGATATTGCCTGAACGTCAGCCGGCGGCGCGCATTTGCCGGTCGTCGCTGCCCGCGACCGTGCGTCGACGCCCGGCGCTGCTGCGCTGGCGCGCCACGCGCGCTTCCTCGCAATGGCGCGTGGCCGTCGCGATCAGATCCTCGCCGGTATAGCCGCCCATTGGATAGATCGACATGCCGATATCGACCGCGCCGGCGGCGCCGGCATACTTGGCCTGCAATTCGCGCAGCGAACCTTCCATGCGCTTGCAGATGGAATCGAGAACGGATTTCTCGGGCAGAAGCACGATCACCGCGATGAAGCGGCCCTTGCCGAGCCGCTCCACACGGTCGGTGTTGCGCAATTTCGGACCGAGCGTAGCAACGATCTCGTCCATCATCGCTTCGGCGGCGGCCGGGCCTTCCGCGCGTGCGACCTGCTTGTAGACGTCGAGATTGTACTCGATGACGCCGAGCGTCCGGCCGTATTGCTTGGAAGCTTCCGCCGCGGCGTCGATACGCCGCTCGATCGGGATCGATTCGGCTCCGGCGCCCAGCACGTCGTTTTCCAGCGTGCGCGGCGCGGTCGAAAGCGTCGATGTGACGGCTTCGCCGTCCGATGTCATGCCGACGAGATTGAACAGGCAAACGAGCGAGCCGAGGAAACCCAGGACGCCGACGCCATGGAGAATGCGGATCGTCGAGGCGTGGACAGGATCGGTTCCCAGGGCGAAGGGCACGCCGCCGCCGAGCGCCGCGAGCGCGCTGCAGACGATCAGGGCCTTCATGGCGCGCTGGTTCATCTTTCCCCCGATGCGAAGCGCGACGCGATGGCTGGCGCGCTGCAGCAAAACCTTACGGCCAATTAACCCTGGCAATTCTGAAGAAATCGTTCCCAATCAGGCCGGAAATTCTTGTAATTCGTCATAAAGGCAGCAGATCGCGAAGCAAGGCGCCGCATTTCCGGGGCATTCGCGGATTAACCATACGTTTCGTCATCGCGCGCAGCATTGACCGGCGAATCGGCAACCGCGACGATTGCATCGCCATCTTGACCGTTCGCCGCACAGGACCAGGCATGAACACGCCCAACAAGTCCGGCCACATCAGGCTGACCTCTCACCCCGAGCCGGGTTCGGCCTCGCGCCGTCCGATCGTCTGGGGCGCGCGCGATCCTGCAGAACGGGGCCCGGTCATCGCCACGACGACGCGTCCGGGCGACCGGAACGCGATCGGCGCGCATGGCGGCGCCTATGGCGTCTATCGCGCATTGGCCGTCACCTCGGGGGCGCTGAACCCGCTGGCGCGGCCCGATCTCGCCAATACCCATCCGGCGGCCGCCATCGGACCTCATCCGCAATGGTTCGACGCCGGGATGATCGTCTCGCTCGATCCCTTCGGCCATATCGCCCAGGAAGTGTTCGCGAAGGAGATAGCCGAAGGACTGGACATCCGCCCGACGATCGCCGTCACGCGCGCCCGCATCACCCTGCCGGAAATCGCCGATGCGATGCGCGCCGGCCGCCTGAAGCCCGATGGCGAGGTGCTGAAGGCGAGCGGCGACATATCCGTCGTGAAAATCGCCATCGAGCCGGTCTGGCATCTGCCCGGCGTCGCCGCGCGTTTCGGCGTCGAGGAAACGAGGCTTCGCCGCACCTTGTTCGAACAGACCGGCGGCATGTATCCGGAACTCGTCACCCGGCCGGATCTGCATGTGTTCCTTCCGCCCATCGGCGGCGCGACGGCTTACGTGTTCGGCGACGCCAGCAAGCTCGGCGATCGACGCTACCGGCTCGCCTGCCGCGTGCACGACGAATGCAACGGCTCCGACGTTTTCGGGTCCGACATCTGCACATGCCGTCCCTATCTTGCGCACGGCATAGAGGAATGCGCGGCGGAGGCGCAGAAGGGCGGCGTCGGCCTCATTGTCTACAATCGCAAGGAGGGCCGCGCCCTCGGCGAGGTGACCAAGTTCCTCGTCTACAATGCGCGCAAGCGCCAGGAAGGCGGCGACACGGCCGCGACCTATTTCGAACGCACCGAATGCGTCGCCGGCGTACAGGACGCGCGCTTCCAGGAACTGATGCCGGACGTGCTGCACTGGCTTGGCGTCACGCGCATCGATCGCTTCGTCTCCATGAGCAACATGAAGCACGATTCTCTCGCCAAGGCCGGCATAGAGATCGTCGAGCGCGTGCCCATCCCGGACGGACTCATTCCGCCGGACGCTTCGGTCGAGATGGAGGCCAAGAAGGCCGCCGGCTATTACGCGCCGGAAGGCGCGCCGAGCGCCGACGATCTCGCCCGCACGAGCGGCCGACCGCTCGAGAAATACTGATGCCCGACCGCACGGAGGCAGAGGCGGCGCGCGCCCTCCTGTCGGCGGGCGCCGTACGCGAACGCGCCCACGAAATGCTGCGGCTCTGCGAAGCCGATCGTCTCGGACACTGGCGATTCGACGCGTCGAAACTGCCTGCCATCGCGGACTTCGTTCTGACCGTGATGCGCGAGAATTATCCTGACCTCGCCGTTCCCTTTCATGCGCGGTGGCGACATTTTTCGGCGGGCGGCCGCGACCGCTGGTCGCGTATCGCGGAAGGCGCGCGATGGCCGGACGCCGCATCGCAAGCGCGCGCCGAAATCGATCTGGCCATCGTCAGCGTCCTGCTCGACGCCGGCGCGGGAAGCGCGTGGCGATACCGCGAGGCCGACGGCGCGGTTTCGGCGCGGTCCGAGGGCCTCGCCATCGCCAGTCTCGACATGTTCGCCAACGGATTGTTTTCGGGGCGCGCCGAAGACCCGTTACGTGCCGACGCCGGGCGACTGGCGGAAATCACGGAGACAGAACTCGCCGCCGGCTTTCAGGTTTCGGCTGACAATCCGCTCGTCGGACTCGCCGGACGCGCGATGCTCATGAACGCGCTCGGGCGCGCCTGCCTTGCCGCGCCGGACGCCTTTGCATTGCGCGACAGCGCCCGGCCCGGCGGCCTGTTTGATCTGCTGGAGGCTCCGCACATCGAGGCGGATATGATCCTGCGCGCGGTTCTGGCGCATCTCGGATCGATCTGGCCGTCGCGCCTCGCCCTCGGCGGCGTCACGCTCGGCGATACCTGGCGCCATCCAGCGATACGACGCGATGATCCGACGGACGGACTCGTGCCGTTTCACAAGCTGTCGCAATGGCTGACCTACTCGCTGATCGAACCGCTGCTGCGGGCCGGCTGCATCGTCACGAACATCGACGGCCTGACCGGCCTGCCCGAATACCGTAACGGCGGCCTGTTCGTGGACGGCGGCGCGCTCGTTGCAAGAGACATGGCCGACATGGCCCGGGCGCACGCCGTCGATTCGCCTTTCATCGTCGAATGGCGCGCGCTGACTGTCGCGCTGCTCGACCGGCTGGCCGACATGATCCGTGAGAGGCTTGGTCGCAGCGCCGACGACCTGCCGCTCGCCTGCGTTCTCGAGGGCGGCACCTGGGCGGCCGGCCGTCGCATGGCGGCGGCGCGCCGGGCCGGCGGCGGTCCGCCGCTCGATATCGTCAGCGACGGCACCGTGTTCTAGGATCGCTCCGTCGCAGGAGAGATTCGATGGACGGCGTGCATGTGATTTCTCATCCGCTCGTGCAGCACAAGCTCACGCTGATGCGCGAGGCCGGCCGCTCCACGAAGGGCTTCCGGCAATTGCTGAACGAGATCGGCATCCTGCTCTGCTACGAGGTGACGCGCGACCTGCCGCTCGAGGAAATCGAGATCGAAACGCCGCTGACGAAAATGAAGGCGCCGGTGCTCGCTGGCAAGAAGCTCGTCTTCGCGCCGATCCTGCGCGCCGGCGTCGGCTTCCTCGACGGCATGCTGGAACTCGTTCCCTCGGCGCGCGTCGCGCATATCGGCCTCTACCGCGATCCGAAGACGCTCGTCGCGGTGGAATATTATTTCAAGGCGCCGCATGACATCGACGAGCGCCTCGTCATCGTGATGGATCCGATGCTGGCGACCGCCAATTCCGCCACGGCTGCGATCGAACGCGTCAAGGAACGCGGCGCCAGGGACATCCGCTTCGTCTGCCTGCTCGCCGCGCCCGAAGGCGTCGCGAAACTGCGCGCCGAACATCCGGACGTGCAGATCTGGACGGCGGCGGTCGACAGCCATCTCAACGATCACGGCTATATCGTGCCGGGCCTCGGCGACGCCGGCGACCGCATGTATGGGACGAAGTAGCGCGTCGAAGCCCGTCCCGCCGGAATTTCAGGAAACTCGGCCAGATGATCCGCCGCTCAGGAACGAGCGGCCTTCCGACGTCGGCGTCACCATGTTCACGCCGCTGTCGCGCGTGCGCGCGACGAAGCCGCGTTCGTTCGCCTCTTCCCATACCGGCAGGCGCGGACAGGACGTGCGCCAGGCGTCCATCACCTCGGCATAGGGGCGGCCTTCGGGTCCCAGCCATGCCAGCAGATCGCGGAGCAACGGATCGACGGAATCGCTCATGTCGGCCTCCTTCGTTCGCGCGTTCGCGGTACGAGCGACGCCGGTTCGCGTCAAATCACGAAGGCGGGAGCGACGGGGGCGCCGGCTAGCCGATCCGGACCTCGACCTTCCCCAAAGGCCCGAAATCGGCGACCGCGTTCTTGCTGTCGCCGGCATAGGGAGAGGGCGCGATGGCGGTGCCCGTCGTGATGTATTCGCCGGCCTTGAGCGAGCGGCCGTATTTCGCCAGTTCGTTGGCGAGCCAGGCCGTGGCGCCGAACGGGCCGCCGTCGACGTTGGCGCCCTTTCCGACCGCCTTTTCCTCGCCGTCGACCGAGAAGCGGATGGCGCCCTGCTCGAGGTCGAGCCCGGCGAAATCCGGGCGATCGGCGCCGAGAATCCAGTAGGCGTTGCCGGCGAAGTCCGAGATCAGCGCAAAGCCGAAATTCTCGGCGCCGGGCGGTACGTAGCCGCCGACCATTTCGATGGCCGGCGCAACCGCGGCGGTCGCGGCGCGCACCGCCGCCGCGTCGATCGTCCCCTTGGAACCGTCGAGGTCGCGGCCGAGCTTCAGCACGATCTCCGCCTCGTAGGCGCGGTAGAATTTAGGCGCGGAGGGCAGGCGCGCCGGGGAGGCCGCCGTCATCTGCCGATAGAGACGGCCGAGAAACGGCGCCTCCAGCTTGAAGCCGGCGCGGGCGCCGGCGTTGGTCGCGCCGATCTTCCAGCCGATGGTCTCGAATCCCTTCTCGGCGACGAGCACGCGTTCGCAGGCGAATTGCGTTTCGTACGCTTCCCGCAACGAGGCCGGCGCCGGCGGGACCGGGCCGGCGCCGGCTGCCTGGCGAAGCGCGAGAAGGGCGCGGGCGTTGCTTTCGAGTTGGGTCATGGCGTGGCGGGTCTCGCGAGGAAAGGGCGCGCATATTCGTCCGCCGGGGAAAAACGCTCAAGCGCCACACTTGCATTGTCCGAAAATCGCTATAGAACAAAGCAGGAACAGAAGTGTGTTTCCCGAATGTCCAGGTTCTCTGTCGCTGAAAAGCTTTCGGTTCTCGCCGACGCCGCGAAATACGACGCCTCCTGCGCCTCGTCCGGCGGCAGGAAGCGCGATTCGCGGACGGGAAAAGGCGTCGGGTCGGTGACGGGTTCCGGTGTCTGCCACGCCTACGCGCCGGACGGCCGCTGCATCTCGCTCCTGAAGATCCTTCTGACCAATTATTGCATGTTCGATTGCGTCTATTGCGTGAACCGCATTTCCTCGAACGTCCGCCGCGCGCGATTCTCTGTCGCGGAGATCGTCGCGCTGACGCTCGATTTCTACAAGCGCAACTACATCGAGGGATTGTTCCTGTCGTCGGGCATCATCCGCTCGCCCGACTACACGATGGAACTGCTCGTGCGCGTCGCCCGCACGTTGCGCGAGACGCACGACTTTCGCGGCTACATCCACCTCAAGACCATCCCCGACGCCGACCCGCTGCTGCTCGAGCAGGCGGGCCTGTATGCGGATCGCCTTTCCATCAACGTCGAACTGCCGAGCGAAAGCTCGCTGACGAAACTCGCGCCCCAGAAGCGAATGCCGGCGATCCGCCGGTCGATGGCCGGGCTGAAGCTGAAAATCGAGGATTCAAAGGACGCGCGTCGGGCGAGCCGCAAGGCGCCCGTGTTCGCGCCGGCCGGCCAGTCGACACAGATGATCGTCGGCGCGGACGCGGCGACCGACGTCGACGTCTTGACCAGTAGCGCGCAGCTCTACGCGAGCTACGGGCTGCGGCGCGTCTATTACTCGGCCTTCTTGCCGATCCCCGATTCATCGACGGCGCTGCCGCTGCAGGCGCCGCCGCTCGTGCGCGAGCACCGGCTGTACCAGGCCGACTGGCTGTTGCGCTTCTACGATTTCACGCTCGACGAAGTGGCCTCTGCAACGGAGAAAGGCATGTTCGACAACCGGATCGATCCCAAGCTCGCCTGGGCGCTCGCCAACCCGGCCCTGTTTCCCGTCGACATCAACCGCGCGCCGCGCGAGATGCTGCTGCGCATCCCGGGCCTCGGCGTGCGCGCCGTCGACCGGCTCATCCAGGCGCGCCGGCATGGCGCGGTGCGGCTGATCGATCTCGATCGCGTCACGCGTTCGGCGGCGAGGTTGCAGCCCTTCGTGCTGGCGGCCGACTGGCGGCCCGCAGACCAGCCCGATCCGGCGCGGTTGCGCGAAAAATTCGCCGCGCCGCCGAGCCAGCTCGATCTCTTCGCCGCGTGATCCTTTCGCGCGAGACAATCCTGCTGACCGGCTCGGCGGACGTCGACGCCTTCTTCCACCGCGCAGCGACGCTGTGCGCGCGCAACGTGGCGCCTGACGGCGTCGAATGGCGCGTGCCGGGCGATGGCGCCGAAGACCAGCATGATCTGTTCGCCGCCGAAAGCCCCCCGCAAACAACCGAGGCCATCGCGCCGGCAGTCGTCCCGGAGGCGTTCCGCGATCTCGCCGAACGCCTGCTGCTGCACGCCGACCCTTCCCGCTTCGCGCTCGCCTATCGTTTGCTGTGTCGCCTGCGCGACGCGCCGCGTCTGCTTTCCAATCCGGCCGACGCCGATGTCGCGCGCGCCGCCGGCATGGCGAAGGCTGTGCGTCGCGACATGCACAAGATGACGGCGTTCCTGCGCTTCCGTCGCGTCGACGCGCCGGACGGCGGCGAGACATTCGTCGCCTGGTTCGAGCCCGACCATCACATCGTCGAGGCGACGGCGCCATTTTTCATGCGGCGCTTCGCCAACATGCGCTGGTCGATTCTTACGCCGCGCCGCTCGGCGCACTGGGACGGCGAAAGCCTCGCCTTCGCTCCCGGCGCGGAAAGGCGGAACGCGCCTGACGGCGATGCGTTGGAAAACGCCTGGCGCGCCTATTTCGCCGCGATCTTCAATCCCGCGCGCCTCAACCTGAAGGCCATGACGCGCGAAATGCCGAAGAAATACTGGCGCAACTTGCCCGAGGCCGACCTCATCGCCCCGCTCGCGCGGCACGCGGCCGCGCGTTCTGCCGGCATGATCGACGCGGCGCCGACGACAGCACGGCGCGGCGCGCCCGCGGCGCCTGGCAGGACGCGCGTCGAAGCGGTGCAATGCGACTCGCTCGCGGAACTCGCGCGCGCCCTGACGTCCTGCGTCAATTGCGACCTCTGGCGCCACGCCACGCAGGCCGTGCCCGGCGAGGGCGCGGAAGGCGCGCGGCTCGTCTTCGTCGGCGAACAGCCCGGCGACGAGGAGGATCTGTCCGGGCGTCCATTCGTCGGCCGGGCCGGCCGCCTGCTCGACACGGCGTTCGAGCGCGCCGGCATCGAACGGGCGGATTGCTACGTGACCAATGCCGTCAAGCATTTCAGGTTCGAGCCGCGCGGCAAGCGGCGCATTCACAAGAAGCCCGGCGCGCGCGAGATTGCGGCCTGCAACGGCTGGCTCGCCCGCGAACTCGAACTTGTGCGACCGCGACTCGTCGTCGCGCTCGGCGCATCCGCGGCGACCGCGCTGCTCGGCCGCGCCACGGCGCTCAAGGACGTGCGAGGCCAGACCCTGACCCTCGCTAACGGCCTGAAAATGCGGGCGACCGTCCACCCCTCGTTTCTGCTGCGGCTGACCGATGAAGCCTCCAAGCGCCGGGAATGGCGCATCTTTCTGGCCGACCTGCGCGAAGTCGCTGCATTCGTAGAGGCTTGAGCTTATCCGAACGGCTTGCGCAGGCGGTCGCCCTGCGGCACAAGGCCTCCATGACAGCGCAAGATCTGCCGTCCTGGCTTCCCCTGTCCGTCGCGGTCTGGCTCGTCCAGATGCTCGCCTATCACGGCATCGGACTATGGTTCGAATATCTCGACCGCACGGGCTCGCTCGCCGCTTACAAGAACCGGCCGGCGGATTCGTGGACCTATTTCCAGGTCCTGCCCCGCGTCCTCGTCAATCAGGTCGTGATCCTGCTGCCGGCGATGATGCTTGTGCAATGGGCCGGCCTCGCCTTCGTCGGCCCCGCCCACATCAGCCTCGCCATGTTCGTCGTCGGCCTGATAGGCATGACCATCGGCCACGACCTCGTGCAATACGTCTCGCATTGCTGGATCCTGCACCGGCCGACTCTCATGCGCACGCTCGG
Organism: Beijerinckiaceae bacterium; assembly: GCA_046349215.1. Lineage (GTDB taxonomy): Bacteria > Pseudomonadota > Alphaproteobacteria > Rhizobiales > Beijerinckiaceae > JAJXWB01. The sequence goes on along the minus strand of JAXMCV010000003.1, from coordinate 130,023 downwards.
CCATTCCGTGCATCACTCGACCACCGCCAGCCGTTCGATCAGCGCCTGCTACATGAGCTTCGCCGACTTCCTGCTGGAAATCGCCGCGCCCTATCTGCTGCCGCTCGTCGCCATCACGGCCATCGGTTCGGCCGGAACCGACCTGACCTTCCATTTCTTCGCGGTCACGGCAGGCGCCTTCGGCGGCCTGTACGAGCATTCGGGCTACGATTTCAGCGTGAAACTGGCGAAGAGCTCCAACCCGCTCCTGCGCTTCGTCGCCGAGCGCATTTCGTCCAAGGCCCATGCCGAGCATCACGGCCGTGGCAACGTGTCCTATTCGGACGGTTTCGGCTCGTCCAACATCTGCGACACGGTCTTCAAGACCCGCTGGGACCTCGTCGCCCAGCGCGAACGGCGTCGCCAGCGCCCGGCCGACGGGCAGGCCGCCTGAAAAGCGGGCGTCCGCCTTTGAAATCCTGCGAATAAGCCCGGCTGGCCTTGCGGCCGGGCTTGCGTCCGACCGAACCGCAAGCCAGACTCTGCGCCCCTCATTGCGCCTGCGCGCGCGGCCGCCGGGCCGCAAGAATTGGATTCGGGATCGGTTTCATGAAAGTCACCCTGGAGAGAGCGGCCCTTCTGAAATCGCTGGGGCACGTCCACCGCGTGGTCGAGCGCCGCACGACCATTCCGATTCTCTCCAACGTGTTGCTGCACGCCGACGGCCGCGCCCTGCAATTGAAGGCGACCGACCTCGATCTCGAGGTCACCGACAATGTCGCGGCCGACGTCGGCATGAAGGGCGGCACGACGCTGCCCGCCCACACGCTCTACGAGATCGTCCGCAAGCTGCCGGAAGGCGCGCAGGTCTCGCTGGACGCGGCCGGCGACGGCGGCCAGCTGATGCTGAAATCCGGCCGCTCGCGCTTCACGCTGCAGAGCCTGCCGGAAAGCGACTTCCCCGACATTTCGGCGGGCGAATTCACGCACAAGTTCACCCTCGCGGCGGGCGACCTGCGCAAGCTGATCGAGAAGACGCAATTCGCCATCTCCAACGAGGAGACGCGCTACTATCTCAACGGCATCTTCGTTCACACGACGGAGGTCGACGGCCACGCGATGATGCGCGCGGTTGCGACCGACGGCCATCGGCTCGCCCGCGTCGAAATTCCGGCGCCGGCCGGCTCCGCCGGCATGCCCGGCGTCATCGTGCCGCGCAAGGCGGTGAGCGAAGTGCTCAAGCTGATCGAGGACGCCGAATCCGACGTGACGATCGAATTGTCCGCCAACAAGATCCGCTTCAATTTCGGCGCCGTGGTCCTCACGTCCAAGCTGATCGACGGCACCTTCCCGGACTATGCCCGCGTCATCCCGACCGGCAACGACAAGCGCCTCGTCGTCGAGCGCGACGAATTCCGCAAGGCGGTCGATCGCGTCTCGACCATTTCCTCGGAGCGCGGCCGCGCCGTGAAGATGGCGCTCGGCGACGGCAAGCTCACGCTTTCCGTCACCAATCCGGACGCCGGCGCCGCCAACGAGGAGCTGGAGGTCGATTACGATTCGACGGCGCTCGACATCGGCTTCAACGCCAAATACCTGCTCGACATCGCCAACCAGCTCGACAGCGACACGGCTTTGTTCCGCCTCGCCGACGCCGGCTCGCCGACCATCATCCAGGATCGCGACGGTGCCGCCGCGCTCTATGTTCTGATGCCGATGCGCGTCTAGGCGATTGGACCGCGCCGCCGGCTGGCCCTAGCCTCGGGCGCGGAGCGAATCGCGCGATGGTCACGCCGACCTACTACGAATTCTTCGCCGGCGGCGGCATGGCGCGCGCCGGTCTCGGCGTCGGCTGGTCCTGCCTGTTCGCCAACGATTTCGACGCGCACAAGGCCGCGAGCTATGCCGCAAACTGGGGCGGCGATCATCTGCGCGTCGGCGACATTCACGCGCTGACGGCGGCCGACCTGCCGGGCCGGGCCGACCTCGCCTGGGCCTCTTTCCCTTGCCAGGACCTGTCTCTGGCCGGCGCCGGCAAGGGCCTTTCCGGCGCTCGCTCCGGCGCCTTCTACGGATTCGCCCGGCTGATCGAGGCGCTCGGGCGGGAGTTCAGGGCGCCGGGCATCCTGGCGATCGAGAATGTCGTCGGGCTTCTGACGGCGTCGGGCGGCGCCGATTTCGTCGCGCTCTGCCGCGCCCTGCAGGCGCTCGGCTACAGGTTCGGCGCGCTGACGATGGACTCCGCGCATTTCCTGCCGCAATCGCGGCCGCGCCTTTTCGTCGTCGCCGTCGCGCGCGACGCGCCCATTCCGGCGCCGCTCTCGGCCGCGACCGCGGGCGCGGACTGGACGTCGACTGCTCTGCGCCGCGCCGTCGACGCCCTGCCGAAAGCGCTCGCCCGCGACTGGATCTGGTGGCGCCTGCCGCCGGCGCCTGCGCGCAACGGCGCACTCGCCGATCTGATCGAAGAAAAGCCCGCCGACGTCGACTGGATGTCGCGCAAGGATGTCGATCGACTCGTCTCGCTCATGGCGCCTTCGCATCGCGCGCGTCTCGACGAGGTAAGGCGCGAGGGCGGGCGCGCCGTCGGCGCTCTCTACCGCCGCACGCGACGCGACGAGACCGGCGCCCGCGTCCAGCGCGCGGAAGTGCGGTTCGACGGTCTTGCCGGTTGTCTGCGCACGCCGGCCGGCGGATCGAGCCGCCAGTCCATTCTGGTTGTCGACAACGGAAAGGTCCGCGCCCGTCTCCTGTCGGGGCGCGAGGCGGCGCGGCTGATGGGCCTGCCCGACGATTATCGCCTGCCGGCGCGCTACAATGCCGCCTATCATCTGCTCGGCGACGGCGTCGCCGCGCCTGTCGTGCGCTTCCTGTCGGAACACCTGCTGACGCCTCTTGCTCTTTCGCGAAACGCGCCGCAGATCGCCGCGGAATGAAAGCGAAGCAGACAGACGCCGCTCCCGACCGTTCCGCCATCATGCGCGCCGTTCCCGGCCGCGACACGTCCGCGGAGATGAAGGTGCGGCGCATCGTCCGCAGGATCGCGCCCGGCTATCGCCTGCACCGCAAGGACATTCCCGGCCGTCCAGATCTCGCGTGGATCGGCGCCAGGCGCGCCATCTTCGTCAACGGCTGCTTCTGGCACGGCCACGATTGCCGGCGCGGCGCGCGCATGCCGAAAACCAACGCCGAATACTGGCGCGCCAAGATCGGCCGCAACGTCGCGCGCGATACGCGCAACCAGAAAATCCTGCACGACATGGGCTGGCGCGCGCTCGTCATCTGGGAATGCGAACTGGCGGACGAGGCCGCCCTGTCGGAAAAGCTGGCGGCCTTTCTGCGCGACTAGGGATTTGTCTCCACCCAGGCTTTCGACGCGCGGATGCGCGCGAACCATGCGAGAACGTGCGCGTAGTCGCCGAGTGGAATTTGCGCCGCATCCAAATGCATCAGCGGCGCGGCGAGCGCGTAGTCGGCGAGCGTGAGCCTTTGCTGCGCGAGCCAATCGTTTTGCGCGAGATGCGCGTCGAGCAGCATGGCCGTCGCCGGCAGCGCCGCTTCGGCGCGTGCGATCTCGGCAGGGTCCGGCGCGCCGGCGCCGGCGACGACGCGTTTCGACACGCGCTCCCGGATGAACGGCGCGAGCGCCGGCGCGAAATGCGACGCCGACCAGAACAGCCAGCGATTGACGTCGGCGCGCGCCGCAACCTCGCGCGGGTAGATGTCCTCGCCTCGCCCGACATCGGCCAGATATTGCATGATCGCGCAGGATTCCCAGAGATTCAGCGCGCCGTCGACCAGCAGCGGCACCTTGCCGTTGGGATTGAGCCGCACGTATTCCGGCGCCTTCTGCGCGCCGCCGGACAGGTCGACCCGCAGCTTCTCCAGATCGAGCCCGAGATGCGTGGAGGTCAGCAGCGCACGGCGCGAATTGGACGACAGCGGGTGATAGTAGAGCCGCATGGACCTGCTCCTGAACCGCAGCCATCCTGCACGACAGGCGTTCCGGACGCGAGGTGCCGGGCTGCATCGCGCCGGCGAAAGCGCTAGGCTCGGCGCGTTGACCCGAAATTAGCCGTTTGCGTGCGATCCATCTGCCATCCCGGCGCGTCCGCGCCATCTGAATGGCTTGCCCGGCTCGCGCCGGCCTCTCGAACACGGGTGTTCCATGCATCGACCTGCCGTCCGCGCCGCTTTCGCCACCCTCGAAGCGCATCGCGCCGCCATCGCCTCGCGCCGCACGATCGACCTGTTCCGCGACGATCCGGCCCGTTTCGAAAAATTCAGCGTGCGGCTCGACGATCTCCTGTTCGACTATTCCAAGCACAAGGCGACGGCCGAGACGATCTCGCTGCTTGTCGCGCTGGCCCGCGCCGCGAAGGTGGAGGAACGGCGCGCCGCGCTGTTCGCCGGCGAGAAGGTGAATGCGACCGAGCATCGCCCGGCGCTGCATATGGCCCTGCGCAATCTCACCGACGCGCCAATGCTGGTCGACGGCAAGGACGTCATGCCCGAGGTGCGCGACGTGCGCGCCCGCGTCGCGGCTTTTGCCGCCGCCGTGCGGTCCGGCGAAATCCGCGGCGCGCGCGGCGACCGGATCACGGATGTCGTGAACATCGGCATCGGCGGCTCCGATCTCGGGCCGGCCATGGCGGCGCGCGCCCTGTCGCCATACGTCTCGGCCGATCTTCGCCCGCATTTCGTGTCGAACGTCGACGGCGCCGATCTCGGCGATACGTTGCGCGGGCTCGATCCGGCCAGGACGCTGTTCATCGTCTCGTCCAAGACGTTCACGACGCAGGAAACGATGGCCAATGCCGCCTCGGCGCGGCGCTGGGTCGCGGACGCGCTGGGCGAGGCGGCGGTCGCCGATCATTTCGCCGCCGTGTCGACGAGGCTCGACAAGGTCGCGGAGTTCGGCATCCGGCCGGATCGCGTCTTCGGCTTCTGGGACTGGGTCGGCGGGCGCTATTCGATGTGGTCGGCGATCGGCCTGTCGCTCGTCATCGCCATCGGCCCCGAACATTTCGAGGATTTCCTGCGCGGCGGGCAGGATATCGACGACCATTTCCGCGCCGCGCCGCTGGAGGCCAACATCCCCGTTCTCATGGCGCTGCTCGGCGTCTGGCGCCGCAATGTCTGGAACGAGCCGGTCCACCTGGTCATCCCTTACGACCAGCGGCTGGCCCGCTTCCCGGCCTACCTGCAGCAACTCGACATGGAATCGAACGGCAAGCACGTCACCCGCGACGGCGCAGCCGTCGCGACCGCCACGGGCCCGTTCGTCTTCGGCGAACCCGGCACCAACGGACAGCACGCCTTCTTCCAGCTGCTGCACCAGGGGACCGACATCGCGCCCATCGACTTCCTCGTGGCGGCCGAGCCGACGGAAGCCGACGCCGGCCACCATGCGCTGCTGGTCGCCAATTGCCTCGCCCAGAGCGAGGCGATGATGCGCGGCCGCAGCCGCGCCGAGGTCGAGGAAATCCTAAAGGCTCAGGGGCTTTCGCCGGCCGAGATCGCCGCACTGGCGCCCCACAAGACCTTCGAGGGCGAGCGGCCGTCGTCGACGTTCATGTACCGACGCCTGGACCCGCGGATGCTCGGTCGTCTCGTCGCGCTCTACGAGCACAAGGTCTTCGTCCAGTCGGTCGTCTGGGACATCAACCCGTTCGATCAGTGGGGCGTCGAACTCGGCAAGGAATTGTGCAACCGGCTCGTTCCGATCGTTCAGGACGGGGGACGCAGCCTGGACGGGCTGGACGGCTCCACCGCCGGGCTGGTCGGCTGGCGACGCCGCTGGACGGCCTGAGGCGCCCCAGGGGAATGCGATTTCAGAACAATTTTCTGAAATTGCTGTCGATATTCAATAATTTGGAAAGGCTGATCGCCACAAAATCCGGCTGACGAACCTATGCCCGGACGGGACGGCGCGGCGTGAAGGGCTTCAGTTTCAACCGCATACTGGCGATTGCCGGCGTGATTGCGCTGCTGACGGCGCTCGTCGCGGGCGCGGCTGTCCTTAAACTTCGCCAGGACGCGCTCGAAGAGGCTGGACACGAGGTGTCGGGTCTTTCCGAGATGCTCGCGGAGCAGGTCCGCCAGTCCGCGCTGAACATCGACCTGGCGCTCAACGAAGCAGCCGCCGTGCTCGATGCGCGCGATGAAACCGAATTCCAGGCGTTGGCGCGGACCGAGGCCGTCGGCCACGCTCTTTCGGCCATTGCCGACAGGCGCTCCGCCATCGAACAGATTTCGATCGAGAATTCGGACGGCGCCACTGTCGCCAGTTCGCGCGGCGCCCCGCCGCAAGACTCCGGACCGATCTACGATGGCTTCGACTGGCTGAAAAACAACAGGCCGGCGCAATACACGCCGGTCGGCGCGTTACGGGTCAGCGAGGCGACGGGGGCGCTGGTCGTCGATTTCATGCGTCGGATCGAAACCGCCGACGGACGCTTTCTGGGGGTCGTGCGCGCCAGCGTCGGCCCGCGCGCCCTCGTCAGCACCTATTCGCTCATTTCCTCCATGCCGGGCCGGTCCTATGCGTTGTTCAAGCGCGACGGCTCGATCTTCGCCCGCTACCCCGCCGCGATCACCTCGATTGGCGAGCGGCTGCCGACAACCTCGCCGTGGTACCGCGTCGTCGAACAGGGCGGCGGCGTCTACGAGACAGTCAGTTCGTTCGACAACCGGGACCGCATCATTTCCGTCCGGCCGCTTCCCTTCTCGCAACTCGTCGTCACCGTGTCGGTGTCGCGGGAAATGGCGCTGGCGCGCTGGCGCGAGCAGGCGCTCGCCGTCGGCATCACGGCGGGTCTGGCGCTCGCCATCGCCGCGTTCCTCGCGCAGGCGCTGATGGTGCAGTTCGGCAAGATCGCCGAGAAGGAAATCGCGCTCCGAAGCCAGTCCATCGCACTCAAACTGTCCAACCAGCGATTCGCGACCGCGCTGGAGAACATGTCGCAAGGCCTCGTCGTTTTCGATCGGGCGGGCCGTGTCGTCATCTCCAACGCACGCTACGCGACGATCTATGGTCTCGACCCGGCTCAGATCCGGCCGGGAACGCCGGCGCGCAAGATCCTGGAAATGCGCGTCGCGCGCGGCCTTTTTGCCGGCGCCGACGCCGCGTCCTATCTGCGCGACGCCATGGGCCGTCCTTTCACGGACCGCCGCGTCGATCTTCTCAGCGACGGGCGTTCGATCCTCGTCAATCACGCGGCATGCGCCGACGGCGGTCTGGTCGTAACCCACGAGGACATCACCGAGCGCGAAGAGGCCAATTCGCGCATCGCACACATGGCGATGCATGATGAATTGACGCAGGTCGCCAATCGCGCGCTGTTTCTTTCCTCGCTCGAAACGCTCAGGAAGAACATCGGAACGTCATATGCCTACATCGTCGTGATGCTGATCGATCTCGACGAATTCAAGCCTGTCAACGACACGTTCGGACATGCCGTCGGCGACCACGTCCTGAAGGAATGCGCGCGCCGAATAGGGGAGGCGGCGCCGCATGCGCAGGTCGTCGCGCGCCTGGGCGGCGACGAATTTGCGCTGGCCTATGGCGTACAGAAATCCACCGTCGATGATCCGGCAGGCGTAGCCGCGCGCGCGATCGCCGCGATCTCCGAACCTTATCTCTTCCAGGGCCAGAACCCGACGATCGGCGCCTGCATCGGCGTCGCTGTCGTCGATGAGCGCGAACTCTCCGTCGACGACATGCTGAGGCGCGCCGATCTTGCGCTCTACGCCGCCAAGGGCGAAAGGGCCAATTGTTTTCGCCTGTTCGAGCCTCGTATGGAGCTCGACGCCGTCACGCGTCGCGAGCTCGCGATCGACCTGGCGAAGGCGATCGAGACGGACGAACTGCATCTCGTGTACCAGCCGGTGGTCGATGTACGGACATTCGAAATCCGGCACATGGAGGCCCTGCTGCGCTGGCGGCATTCCAGCCGCGGTCTCGTCCCGCCGCAGGAATTCGTACGTCTTGCCGAAGAAACGCGGCAGATCGAACAGCTCGGCGCGTGGGCCTTGCGGCGCGCCTGCGCGGACGCGGCGAGCTGGCCGGAACACGTCGGCGTCGCCGTCAATGTTTCGCCGTTGCAGATAGCCGCGGCCGACTTCGTTTCGTCCGTCGCCGTCGCACTGGAGCAGGCGGGGCTGCCGGCGCGCCGGCTCGAACTCGAGATCACCGAGAACGCGCTGCTGCAGGACAAGGGCGAGATCATCGGCGCCCTTCATCGTCTCCGCGAACACGGCGTCGCCATCGCGCTCGACGATTTCGGCACCGGCTTCGCGTCGCTCAGCTATCTCAAGACCTTCCCCTTCGACCGGCTGAAGATCGATCGTTCGTTCGTCGCCGATGGATCGCGCGACGCAGGCTCGGCGGCCATCATCGCGGCGACCGTTCAGCTTGCGCGCGCGTTCGATATCGAAGTGACCGGAGAGGGCGTCGAGACGCCGGAGCAGCTTGCGACGTTGCGCGCCGCCGGCGTCCAGAGCGTGCAGGGCTATCTGTTCGGGTGGCCGGATACGGTCGAGAATGGATTGCCCGTGATCGCCGAGCGCCAGGGCGTCGCCGCCAGCCGCGTCGCCTGACGGCGCTTTCCCCTATTCGTCTTCGCCGAACCGGTTCGCCACGAGGTTGGTGATGGCTTCGATCGCCTGCTCGGCCTGCGGTCCCAGGGCCGCGACCTCGATCGTCGTGCCGATCCCCGCGCCGAGGGTCAGGATTCCCATGATGGATGTGCCGCCCACAGTCTCGCCGCAGCGCGACACCGTCATCTCGCAATCGAAATTCTCGACGCACTGCACGAATTTCGCCGTCGCGCGGGCGTGAAGCCCCTTCTTGTTGATGATCGGCAATTGCCTGACGATCGCGCCTTCCGGCGCGGCCTTGTTAGGGGGGCAATCCTCGCAGCCTTGGTCGTCCATGCTCATTTCCCGCTCAGGACGCGGCTGGCGATCTGGATATACTTGCGCCCGGCGTCCTGCGCCTGCGCCGCCGCCGTCCCGAGATCGGCATGATCGCGCACTGACGCGAGCTTGATCAACATTGGCAGGTTGACGCCAGCGACCACCTCGACCTTCGCGCCGTTCATTACGGAGATCGAGAGGTTGGAGGGCGTGCCGCCGAACATGTCGGTCAAGAGGACGACGCCCTGGCCGGTCTCCACCGATTTCACGGCGTCCATGATATCGCGGCGACGCTTTTCCATGTCGTCGTCGGGACCGATGGTGATGGTCGCGAGCTGCTTCTGCGGGCCGACGACATGTTCCAGCGCCGAGCGAAACTCCGTCGCGAGGCAGCCGTGGGTCACGAGGACCATACCGATCATCTGGCGAAACCGTCCATGTCGAACCCGGAACCGAACAGGCCGCGCTGGTTCGCAGGCTCGTCGGAAATGCTGAATTTCCACCCCGCCTGCGGCCCTTTGGACGGACCGGCGCAGCGGGCGGCCATTTTGTTCGTCGGCGCGGACTTGGCAAGCAAAATGCGCCATTCAGCCGACATTTTGGGCGCCTTTCGTGGCGACCAGACGCAGGATCGTCGCTGGCGCGTTGTCGTCCCCGATCATGGCGGCATGTCGCGGCGTGCGGATGCCCTCCAGCAATACCGCAAGGTCCTCCGGCTCGGGGTGCCGCGGCGGCTGGTCGGCGCCCGAGTCCCTGTCGACGAGGTCGACCACCAGGCGCAGGACCACGGCCGCCTCGTATCCGACCCGAAAAATCCCCTGTCCCCTTCGCTCCACGAGGCCGGCGATGGAAGGATGCGGTGAAAGGACCAGCCGCCCGCCCCGCGCCTCGATCCGCACGCGGTCGTCGGCGACCAGTTGGCCGAACCACCCTCTTGCGCGCGCCGCTTCCACCAATTGCTCGGCGAGCCGGCTCTTGCCCGCGCCCGAACGTCCGCGGATAAGGATTCCGGCCTCGCCGACGATGAGCGCGGTCGCATGGATGGTCGGCGTCGATAGACCCGGCGCGACGGTCATGCGGCGGCCGGCAGCCAGACGATGAAGCGCGCGCCCAGCGGCTTGTCCGGCGCTCCCGGATCGGTCCGATTCATGGCGCGGATCCGTCCGCGGTGCGCCTCGACGATCTGCCGCGATATGGACAGCCCGAGCCCGGAGTTCTGGCCGAAACCCTGATTGGGCCGGTCGGTATAGAAGCGCTCGAAAATGCGTTCGAACGCGTGAGCCGGGATGCCGGGCCCATCGTCATCGACGACGATTTCGAAACCGTCGCGCGCGGGCGCGCCTGCGACGGCAGCGCGCGCCGGCCGCAGGGTCACGCGCACCGATCCGCCGGGTTCGGAGAAGGAGCGGGCATTGTCGACCAGATTGTTGAAGACCTGACCGAGACGCGAGTCGTGGCCCAGCACCTGCCAGGGCGCGCGGCCCGCCTCGGTCGCCGGCGCATCGGCCACGTCGAGCGAAACCGTCACTCCGTCGCCGCGCTCCACGCCTTGCGCGACCCCGACGACCGCCTTCAGCACGGCGGACAGGTCGACCATCTGCATGTCGGCGCGCGCCAGTTCGGCATCGAGCCGAGACGCGTCGGAAATATCGCTGATGAGGCGGTCCAGACGACGCACGTCGTGCTGGATGACCTCGAGCAGCCGCTCGCGCGAAGAATCGGTGCGCGCGATCGGCAGTGTCTCGACTGCGCTGCGCAGCGAGGTCAGCGGATTTTTCAGTTCGTGCGCGACATCGGCCGCGAAGCTTTCGATCGCCTCGATCCGCGAATAGAGGGCGCGCGTCATGTCGCGCAAGGCGCCCGACAGATGCCCGATCTCGTCCGAGCGATCGGAGAAATCCGGAATTTCCTGCCGTGACTTGCTGCCGCGCCTGACGCGTTCCGCCGCTTCCGCCAGTCGTCTGATCGGTTCGGCTATCGTTCCGGCGAAGAAAAGGGAGAGCAGCAGCATCACGCCGGCCGAGACGATGAAGATGCGAACGATGGCCCAGCGCTCGGAAGCGATGATCGCGTCGATGTCGCCGCCCTGTGTCGACAGGAGCAGCGCGCCCCGCACCGCCCGGAACCGCTGGATCGGCACCGACACCGAGACGACCGTCTCGCCGCGCGCATTGACGCGCACCACCGATTCCTCGCCGCCGGCCAGTGCGCGCGCCACTTCAGGCAGAGCACGGCCGTCGCCGGCGCCGAAATCGTCTTCGGTCGAGACGCCGCCCGCGCCGAATCTCGCGCGGATGGCGTCCCAGGCCCGCTCGAGGAAATTCGGCTTGGGATTGGCGGTCGGGGGAAGCTCGGACCGCAGGATGGTCGAGCGGCTCGTCAGCGAGCGCGAGTCGAGCAGCATGTAGCCGTCGCGGTCGTAGACGCGCGCCCGCGTCCGCGTCGGCGAAACCAGGCGATGCAGGAGCGGGCCGATGCGGTCCGGGTTGATCGAGAATTCCAGGCTCGGCGTCGTCTCGTCCGACGGCCCGTAGCTCTGGCCGGGCGCGAGCTGCAGCAGGCGCTCGGGATCGATGGCGATGGAATCCGTCTCGACGGTGGCGGACGAGGCGATCGCCGCGGCGATGATCTCTCCCTGCGTCTGCAGGCTCTGCAGGCGCGCATCGATCAGGCCGGCGCGGAACTGGTTGAGATAGAGAAAGCCGAGCAGCAGCGCGAACAGGCCGCCGAGGTTGAGGACGATGATGCGCCGGGTGAGCGAGGACGAGAACCGCGCGAGCAGGCCGCGCCACAGCTGGCGCAGGCGCACGAGGCGCTTCAGCCGCCGGATCGGTCGGGCAGGGGCCTGCTCGGTATGCGCTCCGACGCTCATATGCCCGGCGCGTTCCTCACTTGGTTAGGCTTCCTTGAACCGATAGCCGACGCCGTACAGCGTCTCGATCATCTCGAAATCGTCGTCGACCGCCTTGAACTTCTTGCGCAGCCGCTTGATGTGGCTGTCGATGGTGCGATCGTCGACATAGACCTGGTCGTCGTAGGCGGCGTCCATCAGCGCGTTGCGGCTCTTCACGACGCCCGGGCGCGTGGCCAGCGCCTGCAGGATCAGGAATTCCGTCACTGTCAGCGTCACCGGCTGACCGTTCCAGGTGCAGGTGTGGCGTTCCGGGTCCATGCGCAGCGCGCCGCGCTCGAGCAGCTTGACCTCGGATTCCTTCTGCGCCGCGGCTTCCTTCGGATTGGAGCGGCGCAGGATCGCCTTCACGCGCTCGACCAGCAGGCGCTGCGAGAAGGGTTTGTGGATGAAGTCGTCCGCGCCCATCTTCAGGCCGAACAATTCGTCGATCTCCTCGTCCTTCGACGTCAGGAAGATCACCGGAAGGTCTGATTTCTGCCGCAGACGCCGCAGAAGCTCCATGCCGTCCATGCGCGGCATCTTGATATCGAAGATGGCGAGGTCGGGCGGGTTGGTGCGCAGTCCGTCCAGCGCGGCGGCGCCGTCCGTATAGGTCTGGACCCGGTATCCCTCGCCTTCGAGCGCGATGGAGACGGAAGTCAGGATGTTTCGGTCGTCATCGACCAGAGCGATGGTGGGCATTCGACTTGGTGTCCTCAAGCGGGTGGCGCGGGAGCTTCGTCCCACGCTTGGCCCGGCGACGGAATTTCGGCCTGCCGGACTGAACGCGGCCTGAACGGCGGGCGGAATGTCTTGGCCGTTCCCGGCCAAAATGCGACAATTCAGGGACGATATAGGCCTTTATTCAGGGGAAATCGACCCTTGCCCGCACAATCCCGTCAAAATCCCGCGGCGGACCCGCAATACGATGCGGTCGGCGAGGCCAAAAGGCTTCTGAGAACAATACGCGCCGGCTGTCTGGCGACCCTTGATGAAAAAGGCCGGCCCTTCGCCACGCTGGTCAACATCGCGACCGCGTCCGACGGCGCCCCGATCCTGCTGATGTCGACGCTTGCGACGCATACGCGCTACCTCGAGGCGCGACCGGAGGCCTCGATACTGCTGCCGCAATCGGGCAAGGGCGATCCGCTGGCCCACCCGCGGCTCACCGTCTCTGGGTCGCTCGCCCGCGATCCCGATCCCGTTCTGCGCGCCCGATTTCTGTCGCGCCATCCGAAGTCCGAACTCTACGCGGGCTTTGCCGACTTCTCGTTCTGGCGGATGAACGTCGAGGGCTTTCACCTCAACGGCGGCTTTGCCCGCGCCGCAGACTTCGCGCCCAAGGACATTCTGACCGACCTTTCCGGCACCGCCGAATTGCTCGCGACGGAAGAAAGCGCGCTCGCGCATCTCAACGCCGATCATGCGGACGCCCTGCGGCTTTATGCCGCCCATTTCGATTCGCAATCGGATGCACGCTGGCATGCTACCGGCATCGATCCCGAAGGGCTCGACCTGTCGGCCGGAGACCGGACCTCGCGCATCCGTTTTCCGCGTCGCATCGTCGCGCCCAAGGATTTGCGGGAAATTCTCGGCAAACTCGCGAAGGATGCGCGTGCTGCAGCGCAGCAAGGGGCTGCAAAATCGTAACGCCCTGTTGATATTCTCGCGATTTGCGTCGTTGGGATGGCTTGCTCTCTGGCCGCGCGCCGACTAAACGTCGCGCGATTTTCATCCTTGTGACACGATGCGGCCGAGCGGCGAATCTCAATGTCGCTTCCGACCGGGCGGGAGACACCCATGAAACAGGTAGGCGATTTCAATCCTGCATACGGCGCCGACAAGTTCGGTTTCGTCGATCTGGCCTGCGTCGAATACAATTTCGAAGCGCCGCATCTCTACGAAGCCTCGATGCAGAATCGCGAGGCGACGATTGCCGCCGGCGGCGCGCTGGTCGCCGAGACGGGCGTTCACACCGGCCGTTCGCCCAAGGACAAGTTCGTCGTCGAGGACGATCTCACCCGCAACACCGTATGGTGGGACAACAACGGCAAGATGTCGAAGGCGCAGTTCGACACGCTGCTCGCCGATTTCATTTCGCACGCCAAGGGCAAGCATCTCTTCGCGCAGGATCTCTACGGCGGCGCTGATCATCATTTCCGCGTCAAGACGCGCGTCTTCACCGAATACGCCTGGCACTCGCTGTTCATCCGCACCATGCTGATCCGCCCCGAGCGCGATGAACTGGCCGCCTTCGTTCCCGAACTCACGATCGTCGACCTTCCTTCGTTCCGCGCCGACCCGAAGCGTCACGGCTGCCGCACCGAAACGGTCATCGCCATCGACTTCTCGCGCAAGATCGTGCTGATCGGCGGCTCCAGCTACGCCGGCGAGATGAAGAAGTCGGTCTTCACCTATCTCAACTACGTCCTGCCCGCGCAGCACGTCATGCCGATGCATTGCTCGGCCAACGTCGCCGACAACGGCGAATCGGCGGTCTTCTTCGGTCTGTCCGGCACCGGCAAGACGACGCTTTCCGCCGATCCGGATCGCGTATTGCTCGGCGACGACGAGCATGGCTGGTCGAAGGACGGCATCTTCAACTTCGAGGGCGGCTGCTACGCCAAGGCGATCAAGCTGTCCGAGGAAGCCGAGCCGCAGATCTTCGCCACGACCAAGCGCTTCGGCACCGTCATGGAGAACGTGGTCCTCGACCCGATCACGCGCGTTCCCGACTTCGACGACGATTCGAAGACCGAGAACACTCGCATCGCCTATCCGCTCGACTTCATCCCCAACGCCTCGTCGACCGGTCGCGCGCATCATCCTAAGAACATCGTGATGCTGACCTGCGACGCCTTCGGCGTGCTGCCGCCCATCGCCAAGCTCGATCCGAGCCAGGCGATGTATCACTTCCTGTCGGGCTACACCGCCAAGGTGGCCGGCACGGAGAAGGGCGTGACAGAACCGTCGGCGACCTTCTCGACCTGCTTCGGCGCGCCGTTCATGCCGCGCCATCCTTCCGAGTATGGCAACCTGCTGCGCGAACTGATCGCGCGTCATCACGTCGATTGCTGGCTGGTCAACACCGGCTGGACGGGCGGCAAGTACGGCACGGGCCGCCGCATGCCGATCCGCGTGACGCGCCGCCTGCTGCGCGCCGCGCTCGACGGATCGCTGTCGAAGGAGCATTTCCGGACCGATCCCTACTTCGGTCTCGCCGTTCCGACCTCCGTGCCGGGCGTCGAGCCGCACATCCTCGATCCGGTCAAGACCTGGCATTCGAAGGCCGAATTCGCTGAGACGGCCAAGAAGCTGGTCAACATGTTCCGCGAGAATTTCGTGAAATTCGAAGCCCATGTCGACGAGAAGGTCCGCGACGCCGCCCCGGCCCTGCGCATCGCCGCCGAATAGCCCGACACATTCGGGAAAAATTTCGCCGCCGTGGAGCGATCCACGGCGGCGTTTTTTTATCCACAGGCGCGGCGCCCTTGCGTCACTGCGACCGGAACGTGCTATCAATTAACGATTCATAAACCATCATTTCAATACGTATCGACAGTGATCTCCGACCAACACCATCATCTCGCAATGGAAATCCTCGCCTGGGCCGAGCCCCTGGTGCGGGATCGCATGACCATGTTCTGGGGGCAGGCGCGGCTCGAGCGAAGCGCGGTGCAGGCGCTTGCGGATCAGCACTGGCTGATGTGGCGTTGCGCCTTGTCCGGCCTGCCACATGGCGTCGCCGCCAACCGTCGCGAACTGATGAACCTGGTGCGCGCCGCGGGCTTCGGCGTCGATGCGCTGGCGGAAGGCGACGAAGCGGTCATCGACGAGATCGCCGAAGTCATCGTCGCGCGGTTCCGCCGCTCGCCGCATCGCGCCAAGGACTACACCAAGGCGCTCATCGTGACGGCGGCCGGTCTGGTGGTCGCCCGCCAGTCCGAAGCGGCCTGACGGGCGCGCCGTTCATTTCATTCCGAGTTCGGCGGCCGTCGGCAGGCGGCCCTTGGGCGTCAGCTTGTCGATCACGCCGGGCAGCGCCTGGGCGAGGCCGTTCAGCAGATCCTGTTCGTTGATCCCGGCTTGCCGCGCCAGCTCGCTGATCGTCGTCTGCCCGAGCGCGCCGCCGAGCTGGCCGGGCTGGATCGGCTGGTTCGCGCCCGTGCCGATCCATGAATCGACGGTCTGGCCGTGGCCAGCCTTCTGAAGTTTCGACAGAACGTCGCCGAGGCCGCCGATCAGGCCGCCGTCGCCAGGCAGCGATGTGGGCGTGGGCGGCGGCAGGTTCGCCGGCTGCGGCACCGGCGCCGAATCGCGGGTCAGCATCTTCTTCAGAAGCAGCGCCCCGAGCGCGATGATGATTGGCTTGGCGAGGCTGCCGCCGGGGACGGAATTCTTCACGGCTTCGTCGAAACCACTCATTTCACTCTCCCTCCGGAGCCTGCGGCGCGATCATTCGCCCGCTCGTCAATTCCAGCCTCCATGCGAGGCAAGCCGGACAGAAGCCGGCGACGACCCCTCAAATCTCGTGCGTCGGGCCGAACTTCGCAACCCCCGGGAGCGACGGTCCCGACTGTCACGAAAGTCACTTGCCCTCGGGGCGCAGGCGGGGAACATTCCCCCCTTCCGACGCGTTGGCGCGGCGGCCAAGCTGGAGGAAATTCGATGGGCGTCATCTCCTGGGTCATACTCGGCCTGATCGCCGGGTTCATCGGCAGCAAGATCGTCAACAAGAGCGGCCAGGGCTTCCTGATGAACGTCGTCCTCGGGATCGTCGGCGCGGTCGTTGGCGGATTTATCGTGACGAGCCTTGGTATCGGCGGGCCGGTCTCGGGCATCAATTTCTACAGCATCATCGTCGCTGTGGTCGGCGCTGTCGTGGTCATCTGGCTCTACAACGCGATTTCAGGCCGTCGCGCCTAGCGCGATCCGATCCGCGTCCTGGCTGCGACGAAGCCGAGCGCGGCCAGGCCCGCCAGATTCAGCGCGCCGGCGACCAGCAGGCTCCCCGGCCCGCTCACATCGATGAGCATTCCCAGCAGCAGCGGCGCCAGCGCGCCGCAGATGCGCGACGGCGCCGCCAGCATGCCCACGCGCCGGCCGTAGCCTGCAGGACCGAAGATCGCCAGCGGCAGCGTGCCGCGGCAGATCGTCAGGATTCCGTTGCCGAGCCCGTAGAGGAGCACGAAGGGCAGCGCGAATGTCGGCCCGAAGATCGCCAGCACGACGATGCCGATCGGCAGGAAAACCGTCGCCAGTCGCGCCGAAACGACGGGGTGAAAGCGGCGCAGGACGAACATTTCGGCGAGACGGCCGGCGATCTGCGAGGGTCCGACGAGCGCGGAGGCGAATATGGCCGCGCCCGCCGTCAGACCATAGCTCATCAGCAGGTTCGGCATGACGGCGGACAGGCCGGAACTGACGAAGCTCGTCGCCGCGAACATGACGGCCACGGCGATCATCGCCTTGCGCGTCGCGCGCTCGTCGTCGGCCGTCTCGCTTTCGGGTTCCGGCGCAGGCGTCCGCTCTTCGCGCGCCGGCGGCGCCGGCAGCAGCAGGTTCAGCGGCAGGGCGATCAGGATGTTCGCCGCGGCCCAGGCGAGACAGGCGGCGCGCCACCCCCAATGCGCTTCGGCGACGGCGGTCAGGGGCCAGCCGACCGTCGACGTGAAGCCCGCGATCAGCGTGACGCCGGAGATCATGTTGCGCGCTCCGGCGCCGTAGATGAGCGTAAGCGCGGCGAAGGCGGTTTCGTAAAATCCGAGCCCCATCCCGAGACCCATGACGGTCCAGCCGCCGGCCAG
This sequence comes from Beijerinckiaceae bacterium, assembly GCA_046349215.1. Taxonomy (GTDB): domain Bacteria; phylum Pseudomonadota; class Alphaproteobacteria; order Rhizobiales; family Beijerinckiaceae; genus JAJXWB01. Next base: position 112,425 of record JAXMCV010000003.1, on the reverse strand, counting down.
CAGCCATGGTCCTTGCGCGAGGGCGAGCATCGCAAGTCCGAGCGCGAAGCAGATGTTCGAGGCGACGAGCGCGTTGCGCGCCCCGCCGCGATCGACCCAATGGCCGACGCGCGGTCCCATGAAGCTGGAAATGACGAGCGCGCCGGACAGGCCTGCGAATGTCGCTGTCGCCGGCAGACCGAGATCGCGACCGATCGGCGCCGCGAGGATCGCCGGCAGATAATAGGCGCCGCCGTAGCCGATGAGCTGCGCGAGGCCCATCGGCGCAATGACGCGGACTGGGGATGGGACTGGGGCGATCAACCGGGACGCCAGTCCTCGAGGTGGACCACGCGGGATCCGTGCCGGCTCGGTTTCAGGGCGCGGATGAATCCCTCGTCGAGGGTTACGAAGGGGACGTCCTTTTGCAGCGCAAGCGCCAGATAAACGCAGTCATAAACAGAATGATTGGTCTCGTTCGCCAACGCGAAGGCCTCGCGCGCGAGGCTTTCGACTGGCGCGAGATCGCGGACAAACCGGCGCAACTCGACCGTCGCGGCAATTGCCTGCTCTTCTGTCATTTCTCCCAAGCGCAGCTTCTTCCAGGCCGTATTCGCAACCTCGACGCACAGGAGCGATGGGGCGATCAATTCCTCGTTGGAGCGCAGGAGACCATTGGCCGCCGGCGACGCATTCTCGCGCGTGAACCAGCAGACCGCCACGCTTGCGTCGACGACCAAACTCATCTGTTGCGATCTTCGCGGATCAGCGCTGCCGGACCGCTGCGGGGGCCGGGAGGAGTTTGGGCCTGCAGACGTTCCGCCACTGCAACCCGTTCGGCGGGGGAATAAGGCGCCGCGGCCTCGATCAGGTCGCGCAGCGCTTGCTCGAGAGACTGGCCGCGGCTCTTCGCGCGGGCGCGATGCGCCTCCAGCTTGTCGTCGTCGATATTGCGAATGAGAACCTGCGCCAAGTCGGCCTCCTTGCCGGCCTCCGGATGCTATCAAATATGATAGCATCCGGGCCGGGCGAGAGCCAGACTCAGTTCATGGTGGGTATGACGAAGCTCGCGCCGTCCTTGACGCCGGAGGGCCAGCGCGAGGTGACGGTCTTGGTCTTCGTGTAGAAGCGGATCGAATCCGGGCCGTGCTGGTTGAGGTCGCCGAAGCCCGAGCGCTTCCAGCCGCCGAACGTGTAATAGGCGATCGGAACCGGGATCGGCACGTTGACGCCGACCATGCCGATCTCGCAGCGCGAGGCGAAGTCGCGCGCCGCGTCGCCGTCGCGCGTGAAGATCGCGACGCCGTTGCCGTATTCGTGATCGTTCACGAGCTTGAGCGCTTCCTCGTAGGTGTTGGGACGCAGTACCGACAGGACGGGTCCGAAGATCTCTTCCTTGTAGATGCGCATGTCCTTGGTCACGTTGTCGAACAGGCAACCGCCCATGTAGAAGCCGTTTTCGTAGCCCTGCATCTTGAAGCCGCGGCCGTCGACGGCGAGCGTCGCGCCCTCCTTGATGCCGATCTCGACGTAATCCTTGATCCGCTTCAGCGCGTCCGCCGTCACGACCGGGCCGTAGTCGGCCGTGAGATCGGTCGAAGGACCGATCTTGAGCGCTTCCACGCGAGGGATCAGTTTCGCCATCAGCGCGTCTGCCGTTCCCTTGCCGACCGGCAGGGCGGCGGAGATCGCCATGCAGCGCTCGCCGGCCGAACCGTAGCCGGCGCCGATCAGCGCATCGACGGTCTGGTCCATGTCGGCGTCGGGCATGATCACCATGTGGTTCTTCGCGCCGCCGAAGCACTGCACGCGCTTACCGGCCGCGCACCCTCGCGTGTAAACGTATTCGGCGATCGCGGTCGAACCGACGAAGCCGACGGCCTTCACGTCGCGATCGTCGAGAATGGCGTCGACTGCTTCCTTGTCGCCGTTGACGACGTTGAGGATTCCCGCCGGCAGTCCCGCTTCCATCATCAGTTCGGCGAGGCGCAGCGGAACGCCGCAATCGCGCTCCGACGGCTTGAGGATGAAGGCATTGCCGCAGGCGATGGCCGGGCCGAACTTCCACATCGGAATCATGGCAGGGAAGTTGAAGGGCGTGATGCCGGCGACGACGCCGAGCGGCTGGCGCATCGAATAGATGTCTATGCCGGGGCCCGCGCCATCGGTGTATTCGCCCTTCATCAGATGCGGCACGCCGCAGGCGAATTCGATGACCTCGACGCCGCGCTGGATGTCGCCCTTCGCGTCGGGAATGGTCTTGCCGTGCTCGCGGGCGAGCAGTTCGGCAAGCGGCTCCATGTCGCGCGCGACGAGATCGAGGAATTTCATCAGCACGCGGGCGCGGCGCTGCGGGTTGGTGGCCGCCCATCCCGGCTGCGCCGCCTTGGCGTTCTCGATCGCCGCGCGCACTTCCGCCTTGGAAGCGAGCGGCACCTTCGAGATCACTTCACCGGTCATCGGCTGATAGGCGTCCGTGAAGCGGCCGGACGTGCCCTTGACGTGCTTGCCGCCGATGAAATGTGTCAGTTCCTTGGCCATGGTTTTCTCCCTCGAGATTCTGCGGGCTTTCTCGCTCATGATTTTTCGCATATCAATTGGCGATATCGCGCAACCGATGTGCAGAATATCATGATCGACTGGGACAATGCCCGGGTCTTCCTCGCCGTGGCCCGCAGTGGACAGATGCTCGGGGCCGCCCGCAAGCTCGGACTGGATCATGCGACGGTCAGCCGCAGAATCGCAAACCTCGAGGCGAGCCTGGGCATCAAGCTGATCGAGCGGCGGACCAACGGCTGCGCCCTGACGGCGACGGGCGAGACCTTTCTCGCCACCGCCGAGCGGATCGAAACGGAGATGCTGCGCGCGCAAGCGGCGCTCACCGGCGCGGATGTCGCGGTCGGCGGCAATGTCCGGGTCGGCGCGCCCGACGGCTTCGGCACCTTCGTGCTCGCCCGGCATTTCGGCGCGCTGATGGACGAGCATCCCGGCCTCAACGTGCAACTCGTGCCTCTCCCCCGCGCCTTTTCGCTCGCCAAGCGCGAAGCCGACATTGCGGTGACTATCGACAGGCCGGCCGAGGGTCGCCTGACCGTCCGCAAGCTGACCGACTACACGCTGAGCCTCTACGCCTCCCGGGACTACGTCGACCGTCATCCCGGTGTGAAGAAAAAGACGGAGGGGCACAGGGTCGTCACATACGTTCCGGACCTGATCTTCTCGCCGGCCCTCGACTACCTCGGGGACTTCGGTCTTGCCGGCAATGCGAAGTTCGAATGCGCCGGGATGATCGGGCAGATCGAGGCGGTGCGGGCGGGGGCCGGGATCGGCGCCCTTCACGACTACACCGCCCGCAGCTTCCCGGACCTCGTCCATATCCTGCCCGACCGTCGCGTCACCCGCGCCTACTGGCTCGTCAGCCACGACGACGTGAAGGATTTCGCCCGCGTGCGTCTGGTGCACGATCATATCGTGGCGACCACGTCGAAGCTGGCGCGCCAGTTCGTCAGAAGCTGACATAAGCACAGCCGTTACTTAACTCCGGTCGCCGAAAATCGGGCTCTGGAGTTCGGCCTTGAACGAGCAGATGTCCGGCTTCATCGACAGCGCGCGCGGCCTTGCCGCGCTGTTCGTCATGGCGAGCCACGTCGGCATCGCGGCTTTCTTCGCCTTTCCCGACGGGCCTGACGGCCACGGCGGCGTCTGGCTGGCGCCCACGGTCGAATTCCTGCAGGCGACCGCCCACCACTCGGTCGTGATCTTCTTCGTGCTGTCGGGTTTTCTGGTCGGCGGCAGCGCACTGGCGCGCGCCGAGCGCGGCGAACGTCTGCTCGGCGGCTATCTCGTCGACCGCACGGTCCGGATCTAAGTCGTTCTCGTTCCGGCGCAGGTCCTGACGACCGCGCTGGATACGCTTCGCCACGGCATGTTCGGCGAGGAAGGGCGGTTCGCCGACGCCTATTTCGCCCATGCGGACAGCGCCGCCAATTTCATCGTCAACCTGGCCAGCCTCCAGCACATCTTCACGCCCACGTTCGGTTCGAACATGCCGCTGTGGTCGCTGTCGCACGAATCCTGGTTCTGCGTGACCTTCGGTCTCGTCGCGGTCTGGACGAGCCGCGGTTATGCGTCGCGGACGTGCCACGCCGCTCTGCTGCTTGCGCTTGCGCTGGTGGTCCTGCCGAGCCTCTACAAGCCGCAACACGTCTTCTGGTTCGTCATGTGGCTCGGCGGGGTCGCCGCCGCCCGCCTGCCGAAAGCGAGGATGGCGCCGGCGCTCGCGCTCGTCCTCGTCGCCGCCTTAGGCCTTCTGGCCCTCCTACTGCTGCGCGGCGATGGCCTGGACAAATGGGCCCTGTCGTCGCGCTCGACAGCGTCGCGGTGATAGTTTTCATCGGCCTGCTGTTGTCGCGCCGCTTCGACGATGCGCCGCCCGGCCGCTTTCTGCACTGGCGCGGCAATCATACCCTTTCGACCCTGTCCTATTCGCTCTACGCGGCGCATACGCCGGTCGTGATCTTCCTGTTCGCGGTCGCGCGTCGCCTTCTCGGCCCCGCGCCTTCGGTGCTGGCGCTCATGGGGGCGACGATCGCGGTCCTTGTCGCGACTCGCAGCCGGCCTGTTCTGGCGCCTGAGCGAAGCGTATATGGGCGAGATGCGCGCGTGCGCGCGGCGGGCGCTCGCGCCGGCCCCAACCGCCGCGGCGGAAGAGTTTGCCCGCTGAAAGGCGATCCCCGGCCTGACTTTCCTGCGCGGTCGTTCTATTTCCCGAGTTGAGCGACTTTCGCCTATGATCCGGCGCGCCCTCGCATGCGCCCCGGACAAGGCCGGAGAGGAACAGGAAATCCGATGCCCTCGAAACTCGACCAGCTGAAATCCATGACCACGATCGTCGCCGACACCGGCGACATAGAGGCGATCAAGGCGTTCCATCCCACGGATTGCACGACCAATCCGTCGCTGATCCTCAAGGCGGCGGGCATGCCGCAGTACAAGCATCTGGTCGATGAGGCGATCGTCTGGGGCCGCAGCCATCGCGGCGTGTCGAGCCAGATCACCGACCGGCTGGCGATCAATTTCGGCGCGGAACTGACGAAGATCGTGCCCGGCCGCGTTTCGACGGAGGTCGACGCCGACCTCTCCTTCGACGCGCAGGCGATGATCGAAAAGGCGCGGCATCTGATCGCCGCTTACGAGGAGCGCGGCGTCGGGCGCGAGCGCATCCTCATCAAGCTGGCGACGACCTGGGAGGGAATCGAGGCGGCGCGGGTGCTTCAGAAGGAAGGCATCGACTGCAACATGACCTTGCTCTTCTCGCTCGCTCAGGCGGCGGCGGCGGCGGACGCGGGCGCCTTCCTGATCTCGCCCTTCGTCGGCCGCATCCTCGACTGGTTCAAGGCGGCCGAAGGCAGGGAATATACGAGCGAGACCGATCCCGGCGTCGTCTCGGTGCGTTCGATCTACGCCTATTACAAGACGCACGGGATCAAGACCGTCGTTATGGGCGCGTCGTTCCGCAACGCCGGGGAGATCGAGGCTCTCGCCGGTTGCGACCGCCTGACCATCGCCCCGAACCTGCTCGAGGAATTGTCGAAGGACCAGGCCAAGCTCGAACGCAAGCTGTCGCCGGAAAAGCCCGGCGCCGGGCCGGCGCGCATGAACCTCGACGAAAAGACCTTCCGCTGGCTGCTGAACGAGGACCGGATGGCTACGGAGAAGCTTTCGGACGGCATCAGGCTGTTCGCCAAGGATCTGCGCACGCTCCGCGAACTCGTGTCGAAGAAGCTGGAGGAGGCGGCCTAGCCGCTATCCCCCCGCGCCGTCGTTACCGGGCTTGTCCCGGCCATCCACGGCGGTCAATATCGAACGCGATACGTCTAGCGCCGCGCCAGCCTTCCGCATGATCGCACGGCTAGATGTGGATGCTCCGGACAGGCCCGGGCATGACGTTCGGCGGAAGGAAGAACCAGAACGCTTGGGAGGCGAACACATGTACACCGACAAGGCCGCAATCGAAAAGGCGGTGCAGACCTATTTCGACGGTCTTTATGAGGCCGACGCCGACAAGCTCGGCTCCGTCTTTCATCAGACGAGCGAGCTGACTTTCGTTCAGGAAGGTAAGATCGTCGTGTGGTCACGCGACCAGTGGCTCGACAACGTGCGAAAGCGCGAGAGCGCCAAGTCCAAGGGCTCGGCGCGGGACGACGCGATCCTGTCCTTCGACCAGTCCGGCCCGGATACCGCCTTCGTCAAGGTCAAGTGCCAGCTGCCGCCGGCCTATTTCACCGATTATCTCGTCTTCGCGAAAGCCAACGGCGAATGGAAGGTTGCGCAGAAGATCTTCGCGACGGTCGTGAAGAAGTGACGGCTGTTTCAGTTGTCATGCCCACGACAAGCGCGGGCATGACAGCGGAGGTGCGTGTCACTTCGCTTTCGCCAGCGACGCTTCCCTGATTTCTGTCAGCGTCGTCGCCGGCGTAATGGCGTCCGGGTCGATCTTCACATGGAGGATCGACGGCTTGCCCGATGCGACGGCGCGCTCGAACGCCGGCATGAATTCTTCCGTGCGATCCACATATTCACCGTGCCCGCCGAAGGCGCGCGCATAATCCACGAAATTGGGGTTCTTGAGGTGCGTGCCGCTGATGCGGCCGGGATATTCGCGCTCCTGGTGCATGCGAATCGTGCCGTACATGCCGTTGTCCACGACGACGAAGACGATCGGCAGGTCGTATTGGACCGCGGTTGCGAATTCCTGCCCGTTCATCAGGAAGCAGCCGTCGCCGGCGAAACTGACGACCGTCTTGTCCGGAAAGGCGCGCTTGGCGCCGACAGCCGCCGGCACACCGTAGCCCATCGAGCCCGATGTCGTGGCGAGCTGCGCGCCGAATTTCGGAATGCGCAGGAAGCGGCCGACGAACGTGTTGTAATTGCCGGCGCCCGACGTGACGATGAAATCGTCGCCGAGCTTTGCGCGCAATTGCGTCAGCGCCGCGCCGAATTGCATTGCGCCCGGTATCGGCGGCGCCGACTCCGTCCAGCCGAGATAATCGGCATGGGCCTGCGCGCCAGCGCCCGCCCAGGCGATCGCGTTCGCTGGCTGCACGCTTTCCAGTTGCGCGCAGAAGGCCTGCGGCGTTGCGTTGATCGCCAGCGAAGCGTGATAGACGCGGCCGAGTTCGTTGGCGTCCGAATGCACATGCACGAAAGTCTGGCGCGGTACGGGGATCTCGAACAGCGTGTAGCTCTGCGACGGCATTTCGGCCATGCGTCCGCCGATCAGCAGCACGAGATCGGCCTCCTTGACGCGGGCGAGCAGTTTCGGATTTGGCCCGATCCCGAGTTCGCCCGCGAAATTGGTGTGGCCGTTCGGAAACAGCATGGCGCGCCGGAACGAGGTTACGACCGGAAGGTCGAACCGTTCGGCGAAACGCACGAACGAATCGACCGCCTTGGCGCTCCAGCCCGAGCCGCCGAGAATGGCGATGGGCTTCTTGGCCGCCCACAGCAGCTTCTGCAGTTCCGCCATCTGCGTGAGGCCGGGCCACGTCGGCGCGGGTTCGACGCGCACGGCGTCGACAGCTTCGGCGGCTTCGGTCAGCATGTCTTCCGGCAGCGAGATCACGACCGGGCCGGGGCGGCCCTGCATCGCGACATGAAAGGCGCGCGAGACGAGTTCGGGAATACGCGCGGGATCGTCGATCTCGCACACCCATTTGGCGGTCGAACCGAAGAAGGCCTTGAAGTCCATTTCCTGGAAGGCGCCGCGCGCGCGCATGGAACGTTCGATCTGGCCGACGAAGAGAATGAGCGGCGTCGAATCGTGTTCGGCGATGTGGATCGCATGCGCGGCATTGGTCGCGCCTGGGCCGCGCGTCACGAAGGCGACGCCGGGGCGGCCGGTCAGGCGCGCGGTCGCCTCGGCCGCGAGCGCCGCGCCCGTCTCCTGCCGGCAGATCGTGATCTCGACGGATGAATCGTGCAGCGCGTCGAGTACGGCGAGATAGGATTCGCCCGGCACGCAGAACACGTGCTTGACGCCCTGAATGGCGAGCTGGTCGACGAGGATCTGTCCGCCGGTGCGGAGGTTCGATTTTTGATTCATGCGTAATGGGGCAAGGCCCCCTCCCTTGCCCTCCCCCGTTCGCTTCGCGCACGGGAGAGGGGATGACTGGCGTTCGTGACCACGCGACTTGATGAAGCGATGCGACTGCGCCCTCTCCCGCGAAGCGGGGGAGGGGTGGGGAGGGGGTCAAGCCTTCCCGCCTCCCCACGCCGGATCGGCGAGCACTTCCGCCGTATGCTCGCCGAGGGCCGGCGCATGGCGCGGGCTGGCGGCGGGCTTGCCGTCGATCATGATCGCGGAGCGGATGCCGGGCGTCGAGCCGCCCTTCGCTTTCGGATTCGGCCGGTCGATACGCATGCCACGATGAATGATTTGCGGGTCCGCGAACACATCCGGAATGGTGTTGATCGGACCCGCCGGCACGCCGATCGCATCGAGCTTCGGCAGGAGTTCGGAGCGGGTGAATTTCGAGGTGAGCGCGTTGAGCTTCTCGTCCATCGCCTTGCGGTTGATCGCGCGGTCGGGCATCAGCGCGAAGCGCGGATCCTCGGCCATCTCGGGCGCGCCGAGCGCCGCGACGAGTTTCTTGAACTGGCCGTTGTTGGCGGTGGCGATGATGATGTCGCCGTCCGCGACCTTGTAGACGTCATAGGGCGTGACGTTGGGATGCGCGTTGCCCATGCGCTTGCCGGCGGTCCCACCGACGAAATAATTCAGCGCCTGGAAGCCGAGCACGGCGGTCACGCTATCGATCAGCGCGCAATCGATGTAGGCGCCTTCGCCTGTCTTCTCGCGGCGGATGAGCGCCGCCTGGATGGCGTTGGCCGCATACATGCCCGTGAAGATGTCGACGATGGAAATGCCGACCTTTGTCGGCGGCCCGTCGGCCTGTCCCGTCACATGCATGATTCCGCCCATGCCCTGCAGCAGGAAGTCGTAGCCGGCGCGCGGCGCGTAGGGGCCGGTCTGGCCGAAGCCGGTGATCGAACAATAGATCACGTCCGGCTTGACCTTCTTCAGCCCCTCGTAGTCGAGACCGAACTTCTCGAGGCCGCCGACCTTGAAATTTTCGATCACGACATCGGCGTTGGCGGCGAGGCGGCGCACCAGCGCGCGGCCTTCCTCGGTGTCGAAGTCCGCGTCTATGCAGCGCTTGCCGCGGTTGCAGCCGTAGAAATAAGCCGCGCCGAGTTTCTCGCCGTCGGGGCCTTCCACGAAGGGCGGGCCCCACTGGCGCGTGTCGTCGCCTTCGCGCGACCGCTCCACCTTGACGACATCGGCGCCGAGATCGGCCAGCAATTGCCCCGCCCACGGTCCGGCCAGAATACGGGCGAGTTCGAGGACGCGTATGCCTTCGAGCGGTTCGGTCATGTTCGGGTCGTTTCCCCTGTTGTGTAACGCTTCCGCGCTGCTGGCATTCTAGCGCAAATGCGGGGACCCGAGGCAAGGACGGCCGGCAGATTGAAAGCGGAGGATCCGGTCGCCTGGAAATCTTACTGCGGCAGCAGCGTCGGCACGGTCGTGAAGAAGCAGATCGCGCCGACGGAGGTCGGGTCGCATGAGTTCAGAGCCCCTCGCGACGATCCCTGGTTCATCGTCGAGAGCGGCAGGAGCGGCGGGCGCGCCGCGCACGAGGCGACGGCGCCGAGAAGGTCTGGCCCCTTCTCAGAAGAACGCCTGCAGACCGGTGATCGCGCGGCCCAGAATCAGCGCGTGCACGTCGTGCGTGCCCTCGTAGGTGTTCACCGTCTCGAGGTTCTGGGCGTGCCGCATCACGTGGTACTCGACCTGAATGCCGTTGCCGCCGTGCATGTCGCGCGCCTGGCGAGCGATGTCGAGCGCCTTGCCGCAATTGTTGCGCTTGACGATCGAGATCATTTCCGGTGCCTCGCGGTGCTCGTCCATCAGTCGGCCGACGCGCAGCGAGGCCTGAAGGCCGAGCGCGATTTCCGTCTGCATGTCCGCGAGCTTCTTCTGCACGAGCTGGGTCGCGGCGAGCGGGCGCTTGAACTGCTTGCGGTCGAGCGTGTAGTCGCGGGCGCGCCGCCAGCAATCTTCGGCCGCGCCCATCGCGCCCCACGAAATGCCGTAGCGCGCGCGGTTGAGACAGCCGAACGGACCCTTCAGGCCGGACACGTTGGGCAGCAGAGCCGATTCCGGCACGACGACGCCATCCATGACGATTTCGCCGGTGATGGATGCGCGCAGCGAGAGCTTGCCGCCGATCTTCGGCGCCGACAGGCCCTTCATGCCCTTTTCCAGCACGAAGCCGCGGATCTCGCCGCCATGCGCTTCCGACTTCGCCCAGACCACGAACACGTCGGCGATTGGCGCGTTGGAAATCCACATCTTCGAACCGATCAGGCGATAGCCGTCCGCGACCTTTTCGGCGCGCGTCTTCATGCCGGCGGGATCGGAGCCCGCGTCCGGTTCGGTCAGGCCGAAGCAGCCGATGAACTCTCCGGAAGCGAGCTTCGGAAGATACTTCTTGCGCTGCTCTTCCGACCCGTAGGTGTAGATCGGGTACATGACGAGCGAGGACTGCACGCTCATCATCGAGCGATAGCCGGAATCGACACGCTCCACCTCGCGCGCGACGAGGCCGTAGCTGACGTAGCTCGCGCCGACGCCGCCGTATTCCTCGGGCACGGTCACGCCGAGCAGGCCGAGTTCGCCCATCTCGCGGAAGATCTTCGGGTCGGTCTGCTCGTTCAGGTAGGCGTCGATGACGCGCGGCTGCAGCTTGTCCTGCGCATAGGCGTGCGCCGTGTCGCGGATCATGCGTTCGTCTTCGGTGAGCTGGTCGTTCAGCAGGAAAGGATCGTCCCACTGGAAGCCCGACTTGCTCGAATGGCCTGTCTTCTTCTGTTCTGCGACCGCGTTCATGCTCGCGCGCTCCTTGTCGTCTCGTCCCGAATTTCCGATGCATCTAGGGCCGGCGCCAATCCACGGTCAAGCAGCGCGAGGCCTGTCCAAGCGACTTGTGGCGCAGCGATCTTCCCTGAGGCATAATTCGGCCGATGATCGTCATTCGTTTTCCCGACGCCGGCCGCTGCGGTCCATTTCTGGCGGTTGCGCTGGCGCTGATCCAGCCGACGGCGTCGTCCGCGCAATTGCAATTGCCCGGCGCCTTCAACCCGGCGCCGGAGGGGACCGTAGGGGCGCCCGACGGCGGCATTCCCAAGCCGAAGCGGGTCGGGCCGCCTCCGCCCCCAAAGGTCCCTCCGGACGAAGCGGTGATCGGGCGCGTACTCATGCTCAACGGCAAGGCCGGCCTGATCGAATTCCGTCGCGACGGCAAGGAATTCCAGGTCTCCCGGCTGAAGTTGCCGGGGGACCAGATTTCGCGACCGGGCGAACCCTGCGAAGTTGATGTCGCCGCCCCGATTGCGTTGAAGTCCGCCGGCAAGCCGCAGGGCGTCAATCGCTACCAGCTCGACCTGCCGGCGTGCTCTTTCGCCGTGGACGTGCTGGACGGCGCCGTCATGGCGTCGCGCGACGGCGGCGTCTGCGAATTCCAGGCGGCGGGTTGCCGCGTCGATCCGTCGGGCCTGTGGGGGCAGCCGGCCAACGAGATCGGCCCGCAGAGGTCTAAGGAAATCGAAGGGCAGCGCCGCCACGCCGAGCAGGACATGCAGGCCGCCTATCGCGCGTGGGTCGCCTCGGCCGGACACGATCGGGTTCTCGTCAGCCGCATCGCGCGCGGGCAGGCCAGTTTTTCGTCGAAGCGCGAGGAATTGTGCCGCACCTATGCGCGCGAATCGCAGCATGGCTATTGCAACCTGATCGCGACGCAGGCGCGCTCGTCGGCGATCGCCGCGCACGTGCTGCCGCCCGTCGTCGAGGAAGAGAAACCCGCGTCGAAGAAGTCGCGGCGTCGCTAGTCGCCGGCCGGAATCTCGGCGACGGCCGGCCTGCGGTGGCGCGCCTGTCCGTGCTGCAGCAGGGCGAAGGCGAAACCCGCCAGCGCCAGCAACGTGACCCACCAGACCGGCGCAATGCCGAGGCCGAAGGCGCTCATGACGAAGGCTGCCGACAGGCCCGCCAGCAGATAGGGGGCGAGCGCCGGCGACGCCTTGCCGGCCCGTCGCGCCACCTGCGCCCAGACCAGCGCGGCGGCGACCGCCCCGACGATCCCGAGTTCGAACCACACCTCGAACAGGATCGACTTCGGCGTCGTGGGATGCAGGTAGCCGGCCGAGACGCCGAGGCGCGCCGAATCGAAGCCGTGTCCGAGCAGGGCGTGGAAGCCGTCCTTGACCAGAATGTCGCCCCAGGAAATCGCCGGGGTCAGCAGCTTCGGCATCGCGGCGATGGAAATGGCCTCGTAGATGCCGAGAACGACGAGCGGCGCCAGAAGGAACATGACGGCGCCGATCGCCGCGACGGCCTTGCCCGTCTTGTCGCCGTTCGAAAGCGCCGCCGCGAAGGCGAGGGCGCCGAGCGCCGTGGCGGTCAGCGCCAGCGGCACGCCGGCCGCCAGCTGGGCGACCACCACGATTATGCCCAGCACGACCGCCGCCGCCGCCTTCTCGCGGATGACCAGCGCGCCGAGCGCCGGCCAGACGAGCAGCGCGAGACCGAAGGCGGCGCGCGCCGCGACCGACACGTCGGGGTCGCCCGGCCGCCCCGCGATCCTCGGTTCGAACCATGCGATGAAGACGAGCGCGACCGCGCCCGCCGCGACGCCGATCGGCAGCAGGTAGAGGTTGGAGGTCTTCGTGCGTTCGGGCAGGAGCGCCGCGGCGGTGGCGGCCAGCAGGAATGTGCTGAGCGATTTGACGAAGCGCTCGGACGGGCCGACGCCGAACGGCGTCCAGATCAGCGACAGCGCCGCCCAGGATACGAAGCCGATCAGCAGGATGCCGGTGGCGGAAAACATGGCCGAGCGAAGCTGACGCGGTCCGCGTCCGCCGGGCTCCAGCAGCCAGGCGACCAGGGTCAGGGCGACGCCGACCGGCACGAGAACATAGATGGCGCGCCGCGTGCCGACCGAGGCGATCGGCGCCACGATCAGCAACAGGGCGATGGCGAGCCGGGTGATGATATGCGCGGCGTCGGAGGCGGGGTCTTCGAGCGTGCGGTGCGGCCTGGCCTTCATGGACGTTCCGGATTCGGGCCGAATGGCCTTTGGACAGAGAGATTACAACTGCTTGAGCCATCCGCCTGTAGGCGCGCGGACACACTCCCCATCCATTTTCGCCTATCCCTAATCAATCCTCGCGGCCCGGCGCCCGCCGCAGCGCCTTGCGGCCGGCGTTCGCTTTCTTGGCCTCCAGCCGCTTCCGGGTCGCCGACCGAGGGACCCGCGTCTTCTTTCGTGGGGGAGGCGGGGGCTCGGCGGCCTTCCGGACGAGTTCCGCCAGCCGTTCCATCGCGTCCCTGCGGTTCATGTCCTGGGTGCGATGACGCTGCGCCTGGATCACCAGCACGCCATCCTTGTTGATGCGCCCGGCGGCGATCGACCATAGCCGCTCGCGAACCTGCTCCGGCAGGCTGGCGCAGCGGCCAATCGCAAACCTGAGTTCGACCGCGCTCGACAGCTTGTTGACGTTCTGGCCGCCCGGACCCGAGGCGCGGACGAAACGTTCCTCGAGGTCGGCCTCTTCGATCCAGAGATTTGGGGCGATCTCGATCATGCGCGGACCATGGCGACACTATTGCGCACGATTTGGGCAGCGCTGCTCAGCCTGGTTATTTTCAAGGCGCCTATCGCATGCGCAAGAGGCGCCGCCCCCCTTGCCAGCCCATTGGTTGAGCCTGTCAGGCCCTCCGGGCGCCGGTTTCCGCGCATTATCGACCAAAAATCATGCTGAATCAGTGGCCTTCGGTCAGTGGCATGAGCGTTGCGAACCCGGTCTCCGTCCTTCCGGACGCAATCGGGCCGGCTCAACGGCTCTCCTACACGGGGAAAGCGTATGTCACTTACTCGGCGATTTTTGATGCGCGCCGCAGGCATGGCGTTCGGCGGGGCGATGGCCCTGTCCGCCGTCGGCGCCCGCGCGGCCGACGACACGATCAAGGTCGGCATCCTCCATTCGCTCTCTGGCACGATGGCCATCAGCGAGACGACCCTCAAGGACGTCATGCTCATGCTCATCGAGGAGCAGAACAAGAAGGGCGGTCTGCTCGGCAAGAAGCTCGAGGCGGTCGTCGTCGACCCGGCGTCGAACTGGCCACTGTTCGCGGAAAAGGCGCGCGAACTGATCGCCAAGGACAAGGTCGCCGCCGTGTTCGGCTGCTGGACGTCGGTTTCCCGCAAGTCGGTCCTGCCGGTATTCAAGGAACTCAACAGCATCCTATTCTATCCCGTGCAGTACGAGGGCGAGGAGAGCGAGCGCAACGTGTTCTACACCGGCGCCGCGCCGAACCAGCAGGCGATTCCCGCCGTCGACTATCTCATGAAGGAGGAGAAGGTTCAGCGCTGGGTGCTGGCTGGAACCGACTACGTCTATCCGCGCACGACCAACAAGATCCTCGAGGCCTATCTGAAGGCCAAGGGCGTGAAGCAGGAAGACATCATGATCAACTACACGCCGTTCGGACATTCCGACTGGCAGACTATCGTGGCTGACATCAAGAAGTTCGGCTCGGCCGGCAAGAAGACCGCCGTCGTGTCGACCATCAACGGCGACGCGAACGTGCCCTTCTACAAGGAACTCGGCAACCAGGGCATCAAGGCCAAGGACATTCCGGTCGTCGCCTTCTCGGTCGGCGAAGAGGAACTGGCCGGCATCGACACCAAGCCGCTGGTCGGCCACCTGGCCGCCTGGAACTACTTCATGTCGATCGACACGCCCGCCAACAAGGCGTTCATCAAGAAGTGGCAGGCCTTCACCAAGAATCCGAAGCGCGTCACCAACGACCCGATGGAAGCGCATGTCATCGGCTTCGAAATGTGGGTGAAGGCGGTCGAGAAGGCCAAGAGCACCGATCCGGATAAGGTGATCGACGCGATCATCGGCATCAAGGCGCCGAACCTCACCGGCGGCATGTCCGAGATGCTCCCCAACCACCACATCACCAAGCCCGTCTTCATCGGCGAGATCAAGGGCGACGGTCAGTTCGACGTGGTGTGGAAGACCGACGGTCTCGTCCCCGGCGACGCATGGTCCAAGTACCTGGAAGGTTCGAAGGACCTGATCGGCGACTGGAAGGACAAGAAGTGCGGCAACTGGAACACCAAGACCGGCAAGTGCGGCGGCGCCTGATCTAGCCCCGCGATCCGATAATCGGGACGGCGGCCCGCCGCCGTCCCGGACCAACCAGAACAAGACGCCTCGCATTTGAAGGAAAGGCGCTCATGTCGCGCTCGTTCGTCGCCCGCGTGTTCTTGCTGCTCGCGCTTACCTTCGGCCTCGGGCCCGCGCTGGCCGCGGACGTGGACCTGAAGCCCGCGCTCTCCGGCTTCCTGACCGACTCGTATTCCTCCACCGAAAAAGCCATCGAGGCCGTCGCGCAGAGCGGTTCGCCGCAGGCCGCCGCCATCATCGAGGCGCTGCAGGACGAGCGTCTGCTCTATTCCGCAGAATCGAACCTCGTCGCGGTCAAGGCGAAGACGGGCGCTCTCACGGACGCCGCGACCGGAGCGGCGGTGGCGACCGCGCCGGAAGACCTGAAGCCCGTCCGCCTCAACAATCGCCTGCGCCGCGCCGTCGACGCCGCCGTCGGCGCGCTGACCCTCATGTCGCCCAATCCTGCGCGCCGCAAGGAAGCGGCCGACGCGGTCTTCAAGTCGCGCGACGCCGCCACGCTGCCGACGCTCATGACCGCCATTTCCAAGGAGACCGATCCCGGCATCAAGGCGGCGCTCGAGGACGCGCGCGCCGCCGTCCTGCTCGCCAAGCCCGATTCCACGGATGCCGAGAAGATCGATGCGATCGGCGTGCTGCGCAATCGTGGCGACCAGGATGCGCTCGCGCTGCTGTCGGCGGCCGCCAGCGGTCCCGAGACGATCGTCAAGACATCGGCGCAGGCCGCGGCCTCTTCCATCGAATCGAAGCTGGCCTTGTGGCGCAACCTGCAGAATGTCTGGTACGGCCTGTCGCTCGGCTCCGTCCTCCTGCTGGCGGCGATCGGACTCGCCATCACCTTCGGCGTGATGGGCGTCATCAACATGGCGCATGGCGAAATGGTCATGCTCGGCGCCTACGTCACCTTCGTCGTGCAGGAATATCTGCGCACGCGCGCCCCGCACCTCTTCGACTATTCCCTGTTCATCGCGATACCGCTCGCATTCCTCGTGACGGGCGCAATCGGCGTCGCCATCGAGCGGTCGATCATCCGTTTCCTCTACGGGCGACCGCTGGAGACGCTGCTCGCCACCTTCGGCCTGTCGCTGATCCTGCAACAGGCGGTGCGCACGATCTTCGGCGCCAACAATCGCGAGGTCGGCGCACCCTCCTTCATGTCCGGTTCGTTCCAGCTCGGCGGTCTCGAAATCACCTACGGGCGCATGTGGATCATCGTCTTCGCTCTCCTCGTATTCGCGGCGCTGCAGCTTCTGCTGCGCTTCACCTCTTTCGGCCTGCGCATGCGCGCGGTGACGCAGAACCGCCGCATGGCCTCCTCGATGGGCATCGACACAAACCGGATCGATGCGCTCGCCTTCGGGCTCGGCTCCGGCATCGCCGGCATGGCGGGCGTCGCTCTGTCGCAGATCGACAACGTCTCTCCGAACCTCGGCCAGAGCTACATCATCGACTCGTTCATGGTCGTCGTCTTCGGCGGGGTCGGCAATCTCTGGGGCACATTGCTCGGCGCGGCCATGCTCGGCGTCGCCAACAAGTTCCTGGAGCCGTTCGCGGGCGCGGTGCTCGGCAAGATCGCGCTGCTCGTGTTCATCATCCTGTTCATCCAGAAGCGTCCGCGCGGCCTGTTCGCGCTCAAGGGCCGGGCGGTGGAGGCCTGACATGCTGACCCGCCGCCTTCTCTCGCTGCTCGATGCGCGTGCGACCATCGCAGTGGCGATCCTCGCCGCCGCCGCGGTTCTGGTGCCGATTCTCCTGCTGCTGACGCCGCCGACCTTCCCGCTGCATGTGCCGCCCTATATCGTCGCCTTGCTCGGAAAGTATCTCTGTTACGCGATCCTCGCGGTGGCGCTGGATCTCGTCTGGGGCTATTGCGGCATTCTCTCGCTCGGCCACGGCGCCTTCTTCGCGCTCGGCGGCTACGCGATGGGCATGTATCTCATGCGCCAGATCGGCACGCGCGGCGTCTATGCCGATCCGATCCTGCCGGACTTCATGGTGTTCCTGAACTGGAAGGCGCTGCCCTTCACCTGGTGGGGGTTCAATTTCTTTCCCTACGCGATGCTGATGGTGCTGTTCGTGCCGGGCCTGCTCGCCTTCGCCTTCGGATGGCTCGCCTTCCGCTCGCGCGTGACAGGCGTCTATCTGTCGATCATCACCCAGGCGATGACATATGCGCTGCTGCTGGCCTTCTTCCGCAACGACATGGGCTTCGGCGGCAACAACGGCCTGACCGACTTCAAGGACATTCTGGGTTTCAACATTCAGTCGGATGCGACGCGCGCGGCGCTGTTCTCGATCTCGGCGATCGTGCTGATCGCTTCGATCCTGCTCGGCCGTTTTCTGGTGACGTCGAAATTCGGCAAGGTGCTGGTCGCCATCCGCGACGCCGAATCGCGCACGCGTTTCATCGGCTACCGGGTCGAGAACTACAAGCTGGCGGTCTTCACCCTGTCGGCGATGATGGCCGGCGTCGCCGGCGCGCTCTACGTGCCGCAGGTCGGCATCATCAATCCGAGCGAATTTTCGCCGGCCAATTCGATCGAAGCCGTCATCTGGGTGGCCGTCGGCGGCCGCGGCACGCTTGTCGGCGCGGCGCTCGGCGCGGTCCTCGTCAATTTCGGCAAAACCTTCTTCACGGGCGCGCTGCCGGAATACTGGCTGTTTGCGCTGGGCCTCCTGTTCGTGCTCGTCACGCTCTTCCTGCCGAAGGGAATCCTCGGCCTGATCGATCAGTTGAAGCGCAAGACGCGGCCGAGCGAACCGAAGAACGACTTTGCCGAAGAAGGCGCCGGCGCCAATGCGAGTCAGGGATGAGATGAGCCATGGATGAAGCGGTCCTCACCTCCTCTCTCCTCTATCTCGACGGCGTGGCTGTCTCCTTCGACGGCTACAAGGCGTTGCGCGGCCTGTCGCTGACGCTGGCGCCCGGCGAGATGCGCGCCATCATCGGCCCGAACGGCGCCGGCAAGACGACGATGATGGACGTCATAACCGGCAAGACGCGCCCGGACGAAGGCGTTGTCTTCTTCGGCGGCAAGACCGACCTGACGCAACTCGACGAAGCCTCGATCGCCGAACTCGGCATCGGCCGAAAGTTCCAGAAGCCGACCGTGTTCGAGAGCCACACGGTCGAGGACAACATCCTGCTGGCGCTGAAGGCGCCGCGTTCTGCGCGCGCGACCCTGTTCGGAAGGCCCGCGCCCGATACGCAGGAGCGGATCGACCGCATTCTCGAGACGACAAAGCTCACGGAACATCGCGCCCGCATGGCGGCCGACCTGTCGCACGGCCAGAAGCAATGGCTGGAGATCGGCATGCTGCTGGCCCAGGACCCGAAGCTCCTGCTGGTCGACGAGCCCGTCGCCGGCATGACCGACGCCGAGACGATGCAGACCGCCGAACTCCTGCGCGAGATCGCCCGCGACCATTCCGTGGTCGTCGTCGAGCACGACATGGATTTCGTGCGCGAACTCGGCGTGAAGGTGACCGTGCTGCACGAGGGCGCGGTGCTCGCGGAAGGCCCGCTGGATCAGGTCTCGGCCGATCCGCAGGTCATCGAAGTCTATCTGGGGCGCTGAGATGCTGAACGTCGATTCCATCGACCTCTATTACGGCGCGGCGCAGGCTTTGCGCGGCGTGTCGCTGAAGGCCGCCGTCGGCAAGGTTACCTGCGTGCTCGGCCGCAACGGCGTCGGCAAATCCTCGCTGCTGCGCGCCATCGTCGGCCACCAACCGATATCCTCCGGGCGCATTCTCTGGGACGAGGACGACCTGACGAAACTCGCACCGCATGTGCGGGCGCGCAAGGGCGTCGCCTATGTGCCGCAGGGCCGGGAGATCTTTCCGCTTCTGACGGTGCAGGAGAACCTGGAGACAGGCTACGCCGCCGCGCCCAAGGGCGAGCGCTATACGCCCGACGAGGTCTTCGACCTGTTTCCCGTTCTCGCCTCCATGATGGGACGGCGCGGCGGCGACCTTTCCGGCGGCCAGCAGCAGCAGCTGGCCATTGGCCGCGCGCTGGTCGCGCGTCCCAAGCTGCTCGTCCTGGACGAACCGACGGAAGGCATCCAGCCCTCGATCATCAAGGACATCGGCCGCGCCATCCAGTATCTGCGCAACAAGGGCGAGATGGCGATCGTGCTGGTCGAGCAATATTTCGACTTCGCCAAGGAACTGGCCGACGATTTCGTGGTCATGGACCGCGGGCAGGTCGTGATGGCGGGCGACCGCGCCTCGATGAACGAAAAGGACGTGCGGCAGAAGATTTCGGTGTAGGTTGTCCCTTCTCCCGCTCGCGGGAGAAGGTGTCATGCCGAAGGCATGACGGATGAGGGACAAGTCCGCTCCGCCGATGTCCGACGCAATTGCAAGTCCCTCACCCGCCCCTGGCTTCGCGAGGGCTTTCCCTTCCCGTTCCACGGGAGAGGGGATCGCCACTCCCCCCCGTGCGTCCGGCGAAATCCGCGCCTCTTTTGCAGCGCACGGCGGGCGCACCCGCGTCGCTCGGCTCTACGAGACCGGCGGCCTGCGCCTGCGGTTTCCCCGAGCGGGCGACATGTGCGAGGCCGTCATGGTCAACACGGCCGGCGGCATTGTCGGCGGCGACAGTGCGCGCCTGACCTTCGAGGCGGGCGAGGGCGCGCATGTCGCTCTGACCTCGCAATCCGCTGAAAAGATCTATCGCAGCGATGGCGCGCGGGCGCGGATGGATGTTTCCCTGCGCCTCGCCGCTGGCGCGCGTCTCGAATGGCTGCCGCAGGAGGCGATCCTCTTCGACCGCGCCGCGTTCACGCGCAGTCTCGCTGTCAACATGGCGGCCGACGCGCGGCTCGTTCTGTGCGAGAGCGTGGTATTCGGCCGGCTTGCCATGGGCGAGCAATGCCGCGAGGGCGCGTTCCGCGACCGCTGGCGCATCCGTCGCGCCGGCCGGCTCGTTTTCGCCGAGGACATGCGACTCGAAGGCGCGCCCGCCGATCTGCTGGACCGTCCGGCCGTCGGCGGCGGCGCCCGGGCCCTCGCCACCCTGCTGGTCGTCGCCCCCGATGCTGCCGGCTGGCTGGAAGCCTGCCGCGCGACGCCCGTCGACCCGGATTGCGAACTAAGCGCCAGCGCCTTCGACGGAATGCTGGTCGCCCGCATGGCGACGCCCTCGCCAGACCGGCTGCGTACGGCTATCCTCGACCTGCATACCCGACTGCTGGGGCGCGCCGCACCGCGCGTCTGGCGGTAATTGTTCGCGTCGCGCCTTCCCGGAGCCGAAGATGAATCTCACGCCGCGTGAAAAGGACAAGTTGCTGATCGCCATGGCGGCGGTCGTGGCGCGCCGGCGCCTCGAACGCGGCGTCAAGCTGAACCACCCGGAGGCCGTCGCGCTCATCAGCGACTACGTGGTGGAAGGCGCGCGCGACGGCAGGTCGGTCGCCGAACTGATGGAAGGCGGCGCGCATGTCCTGACCAGCGAACAGGTGATGGACGGCATCGCCGAGATGATCCACGACGTGCAGGTCGAGGCCACCTTTCCGGACGGCACCAAGCTCGTGACCGTGCACAATCCGATTCGCGGACCCGCCTCGAAGCTGACGCCCGGCGAATTCGTGACGCCCGAAGGCGAGATCGAGATGAACGTCGGGCGCGAGACGCTGACGCTCACCGTCGCCAACACAGGCGACCGGCCGGTGCAGGTCGGCTCGCATTATCATTTCTTTGAGACCAACCTCGCCCTGAAATTCGAACGCGAGCGGACGAAGGGCATGCGCCTCGACATTCCCGCCGGAACCGCTGTGCGCTTCGAGCCGGGCCAGTCGCGCGAGGTGCGCCTTGTCGCGATCTCGGGCAAGCGCGAGATTTACGGATTCCGCCAGGACGTGATGGGCAAGGTCTGAGGAGCGCGACATGAGCAACGCAAAGAAGACCACGCTCCCGCGCGCCGCCTATGCGGCCATGTTCGGGCCGACCACCGGCGACAGGATCCGCCTGGCCGACACCGATCTCTTCATCGAGGTCGAGAAGGATTTCACCACCTATGGCGAGGAAGTGAAATTCGGCGGCGGCAAGGTGATCCGCGACGGCATGGGCCAGTCGCAGGTGACGCGCGCGCAAGGCGCCGCCGACACCGTCATCACCAATGCCGTCATTCTCGATCACTGGGGTATCGTGAAGGCGGACGTCGCGCTGCGCGACGGCAAGATCAGCGCCATTGGCAAGGCCGGCAATCCCGACATCCAGCCCGGCGTCGACATCATCGTCGGGCCGGGCACGGAGGTAATCGCCGGCGAAGGCAAGATCCTGACGGCCGGCGGCTTCGATACGCACATCCATTTCATCTGTCCGCAGCAGATCGACGACGCGCTGATGAGCGGCGTCACGTCCATGCTCGGCGGCGGCACGGGGCCTGCGACGGGAACGCTGGCGACGACTTGCACGCCAGGGCCCTGGCATATCGCACGCATGATCGAGGCGACCGACGGCCTGCCGATGAACCTCGGCTTTTCCGGCAAGGCGAATGCCGCACTGCCGGCCGGCCTCGTCGAGCAGATCGACGGCGGCGCCTGCGCGCTGAAGCTGCACGAGGACTGGGGTACGACGCCGGCGACCATCGACTGCGCCCTTTCGGTCGCCGACGATCACGACATCCAGATCATGATCCACTCGGACACGCTGAACGAATCGGGCTTCGTCGAGGACACGATCAAGGCGATCAAGGGCCGCACCATCCACGCCTTCCATACCGAAGGCGCCGGCGGCGGCCATGCGCCCGACATCATCTCGGTCGCCGGCCTGCCGAACGTGCTGCCGTCTTCGACCAATCCGACGCGGCCATTCACCAAGAACACGCTCGACGAACATCTCGACATGCTGATGGTCTGCCATCATCTGGATTCGTCGATACCGGAAGATCTCGCCTTCGCCGAGAGCCGCATCCGCAAGGAGACGATCGCCGCCGAAGACATCCTTCACGACATCGGCGCGCTGTCGATGATGTCTTCGGATTCGCAGGCGATGGGCCGCATCGGCGAAGTGGTGCTGCGCACCTGGCAGACCGCCGACAAGATGAAGCGCCAGCGCGGCAACCTGCCGGGCGAAAAGGGCAACGACAATCTGCGCGCCAGGCGCTACGTCGCCAAATACACGATCAACCCGGCGATCTCGCACGGCGTCTCCGCCTACATCGGTTCGGTCGCGAAGGGCAAGCTCGCCGATCTCGTGCTCTGGTCGCCGGCCTTCTTCGGCGTGAAGCCGGACCTGATCCTGAAGGGCGGCGTCATCGCCGGCGCCGTCATGGGCGATCCAAACGCCTCGATCCCGACGCCGCAGCCCGTCCACTACCGGCCGATGTTCGGCACCTATCCCAATGCCGTCCGCTCGAATTCGCTGACCTTCGTCTCGCAATCCTCGCTCGACAAGGGGCTGCAGTCGAAGCTCGCCGTCACGCGCCAGCTCGTGCCGGTGAAGAACACGCGCTCCGGCATTTCCAAGAAGAGCATGGTCCACAACGACGCCACGCCGAAGATACGTGTCGATCCGGAGACCTACCGGGTGACGGCGGACGGGGAGCTCCTGACCTGCGAACCGGCGGAAAGCCTGCCGATGGCGCAGCGCTACTTCCTGTTCTAGTCTCCCCTCCTTTCGAGGGAGGGGACGATGCTCATCATCCTGGGCAAAGGCGTCGTGCGGCCGGACAAGCGCGAGGATTTCATCGCGGCGGCGCGCGCGCAAATCGTCGAGACGCGCAAGGAGGCGGGCTGCATCTCCTATGATTTCTTCGAGAGTCAGACCGAACCGAACACATTCGTGTTCAACGAGCGCTGGAAATCGAAGGAAGCCATCGAAGCGCATTTCCAGACGGCGCATATCAGGGCGTTCATGGCGGCGCTGCCGGCCTGCCTCGCCGAGCCGCCCGTGATCGAATTGGTCGAGGTCGCCAGCATCGGTCCGCTGCAATAATAGAGACGCAAAGAAGCACGAGCGAGGAAACATGATCTACGTCATCGCCACCATCACCATCAGGCCGGAAAAGCGGGAGGAAACGCTTGCCGCCGCCCGCATCGCGATTGCAGCGACGCAGCAGGAAAAAGGCTGCATCGGCTACGATCTGCACGAGAGCGTGACGAAGCCCGGCACCTTCGTCTTCGTCGAACGTTGGGAGGATCGCGACGCCCTGACGGCGCACATGAACGCCGAACATTTCAAGGTCTGGCGCAAGGCCGGCGCGGAAGGGGTCGCCTCGCGCAAGATCGAGATCATCACCGACGGCAAGGTCGAGGTGATGTAAGGCGCCATGCATCTCGTCCGCGACAACGAGGCGCCTCCGGCGCCGCAGATTTCCTTCGAGCAGTTTCTCGCTGTCGATATACGGCTGGGAACCGTCCTGTCGGCTGCGCCCTTCCCGGAGGCGCGCAAGCCCTCGCTCAAGCTGGAGATCGATTTCGGTCCCGGCGTAGGCGTGAAGAAATCGAGCGCGCAGATTGCGCGGCACTACACGCCGGAAAGGCTCGTCGGGCGCAAGGTCGCGGCTGTCGTCAATTTTCCGCCGCGCCAGATTGGCAAGTTCATGTCGGAAGTCCTCACTCTCGGCTTTCCTGACGCCGAGGGCGAGGTGGTCCTGTTTTCTCCCGATCTGCCCGCGCCCGACGGCGCGCGGCTGTTCTGAATCATTGGAGCGCAGCATGGGCGCGCGTGCGGTGAAGGTGATGGCGGCGGGGTCGTGGAAGGGCGAGGCCGTCGATACGGTCGTGCTCGATTTCGACGACCGGCATCGCCGGCGGATCGCCATGAAGGGCATTCGCGGCCTCGAATTCCTGCTCGATCTGGAGGAAGCGATCATGCTGCGGTCCGGCGACGCGCTGGCGCTGGAAGACGGACGCCTCGTGGAAGTGCTTTCGGCGCCCGAGCCGCTTGCCGAAATCCGCGCGAAGGATGCAAAGCACCTCGTGCGCGTCGCCTGGCATCTCGGCAATCGTCACCTTCCGACCCAGATCCTCGGTCAGAAGCTGCGGATCCGTCGCGATCACGTCATCGAGGACATGGTACGCGGCCTCGGCGCCGAGGTGGCGGAGATCGAGGCGCCGTTCGATCCGGAAGGCGGCGCCTATGCGCAGCATGTGATGACGCACGGCCACGATCACGGGCACGGCCATCATCACGATCACGATCACGATCATGGCCATCACGGCCACCGCCATCACGACCATGACCATGCGCATGGACATGGACACGATCATCATCACGATCACGACCATTACGGGCATGATCACGACCATGATGAATGCGGCTGCGGGCATGGGCATCACGACCATTCGCATGACCACGGCCATGAGCACGGCCACGCGCACAAGCGCAAGCATGATTGATCGTCATTGCGAGGAGCGCAGCGACGAAGCAATCGAGAGCCGGGGTGCGGCTCTCGATTGCTTCGCTCCGCTCGCAATGACGGAATGACGTCTCCCGACCTCCTCCTCACCGTCTGGCTTTCGCCGTCCTTCCCGGTCGGCGCCTTCGCCTACAGCCACGGCCTCGAGTGGGCGGTCGAAGCGGGCGACGTGCGAGATGAATCGACGCTCGCCGGCTGGCTGTCCGACCTGCTCGAACATGGCGGAGCGCGGACTGACGCGATCCTGCTCGCCGAGAGCTGGCGCGCGACGAGCGCGGCGGATGCCGCCGCGCTGGCGCAGGTCAACGAACTCGCCATCGCCCTCGCGCCCTCCGCCGAACGCCGACTGGAGACGATGCAGCAGGGACGATCGTTTCTCGACGCCGTGCTCGCCGCATGGCGCGCGCCGGCGCTCGACATGGCGCGCGATACGCTCGACGACGCGGTCGCCTATCCGGTCGCGGTCGGCGCCGCCGCCAGCGCGCATGCCGTTCCCCTGCAGCGCGCGTGCGAAGCTTACGCGCTCGGCTTTGTCGCCAATCTCGTGTCGGCGGCCGTGCGGCTCAGCGTCGTCGGCCAGACGCAGGGTCAGCGCGTGATGGCTGCGCTCGCGCCATCCGTATCGGCCGTCGGCGCCTTTGCAGCGTCCGCGTCGCTGGATGATCTCGGCGCCGCCGCCTTTCGCTCGGATATCGCGTCGATGCGCCACGAAACCCAATATTCCCGTCTCTTCAGGAGTTGAACATGGCGTCTACGAACGGCCCCCTGCGCGTCGGCATCGGCGGCCCGGTTGGATCGGGCAAGACCGCGCTGATGGAACAGCTCTGCAAGTCATTGCGCGAGAAATTCCAGATCGCGGCGATCACCAACGACATCTACACGAAGGAGGACGCCCGCATTCTCACGGAGGCGGGCGCGCTGGAAGCCGAACGCATCATGGGCGTCGAGACCGGCGGCTGTCCGCACACGGCGATCCGCGAGGACGCCTCGATCAATCTCGCGGCCATCGCCGAAATGCGAAAGAAATTTCCGGACCTCGACATCATCCTTGTGGAATCCGGCGGCGACAATCTCGCGGCCACCTTCTCCCCGGAACTCGCCGACCTGACGATCTACGTGATCGACGTGTCGGGCGGCGAAAAGATTCCGAGAAAGGGCGGGCCCGGCGTTACGCGCTCCGACCTGCTCGTCATCAACAAGACCGATCTAGCGCCGCATGTCGGCGCCTCGCTCGAAGTCATGGCGCGCGACGCAAAGGTTCAGCGCCGCGACCGTCCCTTCGTCATGGCCAACATGAAGTCGGGCCAGGGCGCCAAGGAGATCGAGGCTTTCATCCTGGAAAAGGGCGGGCTGGCGCGGTAGCGCACGAGCAATGTCATCCCGGCCGAAGCGAAGCGGAGAGCCGGGATCCAGACGGCGTGGATCGCGGATCGGCCTGCGACCGTCGCGGACGACAGAAGCCTATTCCGCCGCTGTCCGCGCGCCGCCGAGCAGGTCGCGCTGCGCGGGCAGGATGGCGGCCGGATCGGCAAAATCCATCTGGTCGATACGATCACCGCGCTTCACGATCTTGTCGGTCGACGTGACGATCTGCGTAACGTCGTCCTGCGCCTGACGGAAATGCTGGTCGAGCTTTGCCGTGCGGTCGCGCAGGCGGCGCACGTCGTCGACGAGCTTTCGCACTTCGTCCTGGATGATATGCGCCTGCTCGCGCACCCGCGCGTCGCGGACGATCGCCTGCATGACCTGGATCGCCATCATCAGCAGCGACGGCGAGACGATCAGAACGCGCGAACGATGCGCCTTCTGCACGACCTCGTCGAAATGCTCGGAGAGATCGGCATAGACCGCTTCCGACGGCACGAACAGGACAGCGAGATCCTGCGTCTCTCCGGGGATGAGATACTTGTCCGAAATGTCCTTCACGTGCTTCGAAATGTCTGCCTTCACGCGCGAGGCGGCGCGGGCGCGATCCTCCTCCGATTGCGCTTCGCGAAAGGCCGTGAAGCCCTCGAGCGGAAATTTCGCGTCGATGGCCAGCAGGCGTTCGTCGCCCGGCAGGCGCACCACGCAGTCGGGCCGCACGCGCGTCGAGAGCGTCGCCTGGAAATCGTAGGCCGAGGGCGGCAGGCCGTCGCGCACGATCGCCTCCATGCGTCCCTGGCCGTAGGCGCCGCGGGCCTGCTTGTTGGAGAGGATATCCTTCAGACCGACCACTTCCTGCGCCAGACCCGTAAGGCGCGTCTGCGCCGCGTCGATCACCGCCAGCCGCTCGTTGAGCTTGCCGAGATTCTCGTGCTGGGCGCGCGCGGCCTGCTCGATGCCCTGTCCGACGCGCTGGCCGACCGAATCGAGCCGCTCGGATACGAGCCTGGCCAGATCGGATTGGCGGGAGCCCAGAACCTCCGCGACCGTTTGCATCCGGCCGGCCAGTTCCGCGCTGGCGCGGTTCAGTTCAGCCATCTTGTCGTCCATCTCGCGCTGGCGCTCGGCCGCCGCCGCCGCATTGGCGTGATGCAGCCGTGAACCGCGGATCAGCGCGACCGCGACAATGACGAGCAGGACGAGCGCCGCGCCGCCGGCGACAAGCAGGACGTCGAGCAGCCGCACGGGCGTCCCGGAAACGACGAAGAGAATGCGATCCATCACGCCAGCCTAGCACGATTCGGCAGGAAAGCGAACATAACAGGAACAAGCCGGCGCGGAAAAAAGGGCCGCGCCGAAGCGCGGCCCCGTCCCCGAATTCAGTTCGGCTTGAACGTGTCTGTCATGATCTCGCCGAACAATTCCCAACGCTCGCCGTTGAAGCGCATCAGCTGGAATTGCTTGTTGATGCGGTAATCGTCGGGCGAGGTCGAGGCCGACATGCCCGGCAGCGACAGGTCGGCGATATAGTTCTTGATGCTGGTCGCCTGCTTCATCACGTTGGCGCGCGTCAGGTCGTCGCCGCATTGCTTGAGAATATACGCCATCAATTGCGCCGTGCCGTAGCCGTAGCTCGACAGCGTGTTGTTGGGGTCCATGTCGGGGGCGTATTTCGCCATGAAAGCCTTGTAGTTCTTCATGCCCGGGTCGTTCGCCCATTGCGGATCCAGCGGGTCCTTGCCGTAATTGACGGAGATGATGCCCTTGGCGTTCTCCGGTCCGGCCGGAACCATGACGGAGGCCACCGGCGTGGCGTTGATGTTGAGCAGGTGGACCGGCTTCCACTTGAGTTCCGCTGCCTTCTTGATCGACTGCGCGGCGAACTTGGGCGTCGAGACATTGAAGAACAGGTCGGCGCCGGACGCTGCGAGTTTCACCATCTGCGAGTCGACGGTGGGATCGGCGACTTCGTAATTGGTTTCCGCCACGATCATCGTTGCGGCCTTGGCGCCGAGCGCGTCCTTGAAGCCTTTGACGTAATCCTTTCCGAAATCGTCGTTTTGCATGAGAATGCCGATCTTGGCGTTCGGATATTGCTTCAGGACGAGTTGCGCATAGATGTGTCCCTCCGACTGGTAGTTCGGGTTGTAGGCCATCGTCCACGGGAAGTTCTTCGGATCCGTGAAGCGCGTGGCGCCCGATGAAACCAGAAGCTGCGGAATCTTCTTGTCGTTCATGTATTTCTGAACGGCCGATTGGGGCGGCGTTCCGAGGCCCTGGAAGGTCAGTAGAACCTCGTCGCTTTCCACGAGCTTGCGCGTCTGTTCAACCGTCTTCGGCGGATTGTAGGCGTCGTCGTAGGAGAGGAAAACGATCTTGCGGCCGTTGATGCCGCCGGTCTCGTTGATCATCTTGAAATAGGCCGCTTGCGTCTTGCCGACGAGACCATAGGCCGACGCAGGACCGCTATAGGGCGTCGTCTGGCCGATCTTGATCTCGGTATCGGTCGCGCCCGGATCGTATTTCTTTTGCGCAACCGCCGGAGCGGCGATCAACGCGCCGACAGCGAGCGTGGCGGCCCATGCGAGCTTCCTCATTCAATTCCTCCCTGCATGAAAAAGGCGGTGCCGAGCGCCGCCGTCGTTCTCAGTTCGTGACCTTGAAATCGTCGGTCACGATCGGTCCGAACAGAACCCAGCGCTGGCCGTCGAACTTCATCATCTGGAACTGCTTGTTGATGCGCCAGTCGTCTGGCGTCGTCGACGTGGTCATGCCGGGCAGGGCGAGATCGGCGACATAATTGCTGATGTTCGTCGCCTGTTTCATGATGTTTGCGCGCGTCAGGTCGTCTCCGCACTGCTTGAGAATCTGCACGAGCAGCGCCGCGGTCGAATATCCGTAGGTCGAGATGCCCGAATTGGGATCCTCGTTCGGCGCGTACTTGGCCATGAAAGCCTTGTACTTCTTCATGCCCTCGTCGTTGGCCCATTGCGGATCGAGCGGATCCTTTCCGTAATTGACGGAAATGATGTCCTTGGCGTTCTCGAGACCGGCCGGCACCAGCGTCTGGCTGACCGGCGTGGCGTTGATGTCGAGGATGTGGACCGGCTTCCAACCGAGTTCCGCGGCTTTCTTGATCGCCTGCGCCCCGAATTTCGGCGTGGTGATGTTGTAGAAGAGGTCGGCGCCGGACGACTTCAGCTTCACCATCTGCGCGTCGACCGTCGGATCGGACAATTCGTAGGGCGCTTCCGCCACGATCATCGTCGCCGCCTTGGCGCCCAGCGCGTCCTTCAGGCCCTTCACGTAATCCTTACCGAGGTCGTCATTCTGGTAGAGGATGCCGATCTTGGCGTTCGGATGGTTGGCGAGAATGTATTTCGCGTAGATATGCGCTTCCGACTGGTAGTTCGGATTGAAGGCGATCGTCCACGGGAAATTCTTGGGATCGGTGAAGCGGGTCGCGCCCGTCGAAGCCAGAAGCTGCGGCACCTTCTTGTCGTTCAGATATTTCTGTACGGCGGCATTAGGCGGCGTGCCGATGATCTGGAAGGTGGTCAGAACCTCGTCGGCTTCGACCAGCTTGCGCACCTGCTCGACAGTCTTGGGCGGATTGTAGGCGTCGTCGTACTGGATCAGGTTGATCTTGCGGCCGTTCACGCCGCCCTGCTCGTTGATCATCTTGATGTAGGCGGCCTGCACCTTGCCGATCGCGCCGTAGGCGGACGCCGGTCCCGAGAGCGGGATCGTCTGTCCGACCTTGATCTCGGCGTCGGTCGCGCCCGTGTCGTATTTCTTCTGCGCCAGCGCCGGACCGGCGAGCGCGAGAGATGCGGCGACCGTAGCGGCCGCCAGAATCCTTGATCCTGCCATGCGTTTCTCCCTCAGGGACGCGCGATGCTTTGCCGCGCGATCCTCAAGGCCCGATGCTATGCAGAAAAAAGCCGGGAGGAAACGCCTATTTCAGCAGCGCGTAGGGGCCGCCTTTTTCAAGCGCGCGGGCGTAGCCGGGCATGGCGTGGATGCGCTGCAGCCAGGCCCCCAGCCGGGGGTAGCGGGCGTCCAGCCCGCCGCGGGCGGCCGCGCCTTCCACGGGAAAGCTCATCTGGATGTCGGCGGCCGAGAAACTGTCGCCAGCGAACCAGTCGCGGGTCGCCAGTTCCGATTCGAGGAAATCGAGCTGCTGGTCGATCTGCGGTTGCACCATGCCGCCGAGCGCCTTGTCGGAAATCGCCCTGGCGACCGGCCTGATCAGGAAGGGGACATTGTCCGGCAGCCGCGTGAAGATCAGCTTCAGCAGCAGCGGCGGCATCATCGAGCCTTCGGAAAAATGCATGTAGTAGCGGTAGAGCAGCCAGTCTGGCGTGCCCTGCGCCGGCGCGAGCCGCCCGGCGCCATAGGTCTCGACCAGGTAGTCCATGATCGCGCCGGATTCGGCGATCGTGTTGGCGCCGTCGGTCACGACCGGCGACTTGCCGAGGGGATGTACGGCCTTCAGTTCGGGCGGCGCGCGCATCGTCTGCGGATTGCGCGCGTAGCGTTTGACCTCGTAGGGCAGGCCGAGTTCCTCGAGCAGCCACAGCACCCGCTGGGAGCGGGAATTTTCCAGATGATGGACGACGATCATCCCGCTCCCCTTCGCTGATTGCGCCTAGACGACCGCGGTGGTCACGAACTTGGTGCTGAGATAGCCCTCGATGGCCTCCAGCCCCCCTTCCGAACCATAGCCCGAATCCTTCATGCCGCCGAACGGCACTTCCGGCAGGGCGAGGCCGTGATGGTTGATAGAGACCATGCCTGCCTCGATGTCCTGCCCCAGCGCCGCCGCGGTCCTGGCCGAGCGCGTATAGGCGTAGGAGGCGAGGCCGTAGGGCAGTCGGTTCGCTTCGGTCACCGCTTCCTCGTAGGTCGAGAAACGCGTCACCGGCGCCAGCGGGCCGAACGGCTCCTCGTTCATGATGCGCGAATCCTTCGACACATTGGTCAGGATCGTCGGCTCGAAGAAGAAGCCCTCGTTGCCTATGCGCTTGCCGCCCGTCTCGATCTTCGCGCCATGCTGAACGGCGTCGGCGACGAAGCCTTCCATGGCGTCGACGCGACGCGCGCTGACCAGCGCGCCCATCTTCGAATCCGGATCGAGGCCGGGACCGACCTTGATCGCCTTCACGGTGGCGGTGAATTCCGCGAGGAACTGGTCGTACACGCCGTCCTGCACCAGAAAGCGCGTCGGCGCGACGCAGACCTGTCCGGCGTTGCGGAACTTGTTGGCCGTCAGGATGGTCACCGCGCTCTTGATGTCGGCGTCGTCGAAGACGATCGCCGGCGCATGGCCGCCGAGTTCCATCGTCACGCGCTTCATGTGCTGGCCGGCGAGCGCGGCGAGATGCTTGCCGACGACCGTCGAACCCGTGAAGCTGATCTTGCGGATCACGGGATGCGGAATGAGATATTCCGAGACTTCCGACGGCACGCCGAACACGAGATTGACCACGCCGGCTGGCACGCCGCCGTCGACGAAGGCGCGGAACAGTTCCATGCACGAGGCCGGCGTGTCTTCCGGTCCCTTGCAAATGATCGAGCAGCCGGCGGCCAGAGCTGCGGACACCTTGCGCACCGCCTGGTTGATCGGAAAGTTCCACGGCGTGAAGGCGGCGACCGGGCCGACCGGCTCCTTCACCACATTCTGTTCGATATTGCCCATGCGCGCCGGCACGATGCGTCCATAGGTGCGACGCGCCTCCTCGGCGAACCAGTCGATCAGATCGCCGGCGAGATTGGTTTCGATCAGCGACTCGCCGACCGGCTTGCCCTGCTCGAGCGACATGACCCGCGAGATTTCCGGCGCGCGCTGGCGCATCAGATCTGCGACCTTGCGCATCGTCTTGTAGCGTTCGAAGGCCGAGGTCTTGCGCCAGACTTCGAAACCTTTCTGTGCGGCGGCGAGAGCGCGATCGAGATCGCCTTTCGAGGCGTGCGGCACGTCGCCGATCTTCTGCCCGGTCGCCGGATTGAGAATCTCCTGCGCCTTGCCGGACGTCCCGTCGGTCCATTCGCCGCCGATCAGAAGTCGCACCTTCGGATAGTTCACGTCGCTCATGGCGTTTTCCCTGGTTTGAATTTGCAGATCATTTCGCGGTGGAGAACGCGTAGCGCAAGGTAGCCGCCGCCATTTCGAGCGCGGCGTCGGCGGCGCGGACCATCTTGCCCCAGGTGAGGAAGCCGTGGAGCTGGTCGTTCATGTCGAGCTGCCATACGCGCACGCCGGCGTCCTCCAGCTTCTTCGCATAGGCCGCGCCTTCGTCGCACAGCGGATCGTGGCGAGCTGTCAGAACGAAGGCCGGCGCGACGCCATGATGCGACTCGGCATGGAGGGGCGAAGCGCGCCAGTCCGTGTGTTGCTTCGTGTCGCTCATGTAATGATCGCGGAACCAGCGGGCGACCGAAGGCGACAGCGGATAATCATCCGGGATGCGCGCGAACGAGGGCGCATCCATGTTCATGTCGACGGCCGGGTAGAGAAGGAGCTGGAACACGACAGCCGGCGCGATTCCGTCGCGCGCCAGCAGCGCGAGCACGGCGGAAATGTTCCCGCCGGCGCTGTCGCCGCCGACCGCGAGGCGCTTAGGGTCGACGCCCAGCGAAGATGCTTCCTTCGCGAGCCATTGCGTGGCGGCGAGGCTGTCCTCGATGGCCATCGGAAACTTGTGCTCGGGTCCGAGCCGATAGTCGATGGAGACGACGACGCAGGCCGCATCGTTGGCGAGCTTGCGACAGACGTAATCGTGCGAATCGCGATCGCCGATCACCCACCCGCCGCCGTGTGCGAACAGCAACGCCGGCGCGTTCGTGGCCGGAGCGGTCGCGCCCCGATAGAAGCGCAGCGGCACGTCGCCGTGCGGGCCGGGGGCGGACATGTCCTTCAGTTCGGCGACCTGCGGCAGGTCGGGCTGCAGCAGGACACGTCCGGCGAGATAGGCGGCGCGCGCCTCTTCGGGCGACAGGCTGGTCAGCGGCGGACGGCCGGCGGCCTTAAGCATTGCCAGCAGGTTCTGGGCGTCCGGATCGACAGGCATGAAAGGTATCTCCCTCGCGTTTCCTCAGGTCTGCTATGGCGCAGAAAAAAGGGCCACCGGCAAGCCGGCGGCCCAAGTCTAGGGAGGAAACGCCCAAGGAGGGCTATGCAACGAGGGAGGCTCGTTGCATGTCAATCAAATTATGGTGCGTCGCACAAAAAGTCAAGCGGTTTGTATCTGAACCTTTGACTTATCCCACAGGGCAGCCATGTGCGGACGGCATGTCACAACGGCCCGCGCGAACATGCCGCAGTGCAAACGCTTGAAGCCGTCCGCTTTCGGGCGTTTCATGTCGCCCATGGTCCTGCGCCGCATATGCGCGATTCTGCTCGCCGCCGCCCTTTCGGTCGCTGGCTTCGGCCTCGTCGCAAGCCACGGCGTCCTCCATGTCGCCGCGTCCGACGCCGCCAGACCCGACGCGATCATGTCCATGGCCGCCCCCGACTGCCACGGCCACGCAACGGCGCCCGACGACAGTCCCACGCCGGCGCAATCGAAGGACTTCCACGTCTGCTCGGACATGTGCTGCGTCATTCTCGCGACAGCGCTGCCGCCTGTGACGCCCTTCGTCGCGCCGCCGCCCGTGCTCGCTGAGGCGATGATCCAACCGGAAACCCTGCGTCGCGCCCCGCCCGCGCCGCCGCCCAGGACCTGAAGCGCACTCTCCCCGAGACATCGACGCATCTTTTCCTGGAAGGACCTCCCATGGTCATGACCCATTACATGGAACTGCTCACCTCGCCGGTGAACCTGCTGCTGTTCATGGCGATTCCGGTCGTGCTGGCCGAGACGCTGGCGATCACCGAATTCTACATCCTCTATACGGACGCTCAGTCCGGCCCCGTCCGAGCTCTGAACCGCGCGGCCGGCATCATCGTCGGCATCTATTTCGTCGGCGTGTTCGTCTATCTTTTGATCAACGCCGTCACGCCGTTGACGCAGGGCGGCCTGTGGCGCGGCTGGATCGATCAACTGGCGGTCGGCGCCTATCTGGCCGGCGTCGTTCCTCTCGCCGGTATCGCGGCTCTGGAACTCGGCCTGATCTACAAGGATCGCAAGCCGCGCCAGAAACTCGCCATCCACGCGGCGCTGATCTCGCTGTTCCTTGTCGTCGGCCATGTCGCGATGGTCTTCGGCATGGTCGATCCGCGCCTCGGCGGCTGGGTCGAGACGCCCGCCCAGATGCAGGGCGGCGGCGGGATGCAGCATTCTCACTGAGACGCGAAGCGGCGGCGCGGAAACCCGTGCCGCCTGCATCTGACGGCGAGCGGCGAAATCATCCCCGCGAAAACATCGGGAACGTGACGCCCAGCGACCACGCCAGGATCAGGCCGAGCGCCAGGCCGACCGCGGCAGGGGACATCGTGCGACGACCGACCCAGCCTCCCATCAGGCCGAAGACCACGAAGAATGCGACGATCACCGGGAGGATGATCAGGAGGAAGAACAGGCGTTGGAAATCGAGCGTGACCGCGATTCCGAGCGAGACGAGAAACGCGCCCCGCGCAACGAGCATCCGCCAGAACGGCGCGCGACCGCCTTCCAGCGCGACGCTTTCGCCCAGCATGTAGGGAATTGCGCCGACAGCCATCGCCGCGATGATCGGCAGACGTGCGGGAATGGGCATGAAAGACGCCACGTAGCGATCGAGCGCGCCGCCGAAGACCAGGATTCCATATGTCGCGAGCGCGAGCGCAGGAATGATGGCGATGCGCCCCGGCCTGACGCCCCTGAGCGCCAGAATGCCGAGGCACAGGCCCCCATAAACGAGGAGATGGGCGGTCAGGTAGCCGGCGACGAGGACCGGAAGAAAGCGCGTATCGACAAATCTCAGCAGAAGCGGCGTCAGCGCCGCCGGCGCGAGCGCCGCTAGGAGGAAAGTCCCCGGCGCAATCGCCGGAACGGGCGTCCCCGATCGCGGCAGCAGGCTCGACATTGGCCAGGCGAGCAGAACGATGCCGGACAGCAGCAGGATGATCCACATGCCGGTGGTTGCGACCGGGCCGGTGCTCTCGCGCCCGAAGGCGGCGTCGAGCCACTTGCGCGCCTCCAGCAGGGCGGCCGAAGAATAAAGCACCCCGATGTGCTCCACGCCGGGCGCCACTGCCGCGCGGCGGCCACTACCTTTCGCCGGATCGCCGATGGTCTCGTCTTCCTTGGCCGCGGGATCGATCAGTCGAACATTGTGCAGGGCATTTGCGCGAAGCATGGTTTCCCACGCGCCCGAGACGATCAGCAGATCGCGGGGTTCCAATGCGGTGACGGCGTTCGAGAACATCGAGATCGCAACGGTCGCACCGACTCTCGGATCGGCGATCGCCTGCCGGACGATGATGTCCGAGGCCATTGAATGGCCGAGCAGTGCAACGCGGCCGTCGGCGCCGAGCAGGGCCAGCGCGGCGTCGGTCACCCTGCCGATCTCGGCCTGCAGCAGGCGGGTCGTCCCATCGACATGCGTGACATCGCCGGACATGGGCCGGGGGTTGCGGCCATGCCCTTCGAAGTCGAACGCGACGGCAATGTAGCCCGCATGGGCGAGAGTGAGGGCATAGGCCTCCATGAACTGCCGCGAACCGGCAAAGCCGTGACAGATGACGACGACCGGGGCGCTCGCGCCATTGTCGCGACGATAGACCGTCGCCGGCGTCGCCCCCGCGTTCAGGGGCGCTATCGTCAGCCCGGATCGCGCGCGCTCGAGGTTCCAGGCCCCGGCGATGCACATCGCCAGACCGGCCAGCGCGGCGAGCATTCGCCGGTCAAGAATGCGCAATTGGCCTCCCGTGAAAAGCCGGTCGCAAGATAGAGAGCGGCGACCGCGCGCCTGACAAGATATTGTAAGCCGGGCGCCTTCTCCATCGGCGGAGAGCGCCGCTTGCGTCCTCCGAAATTAGTTATATGATATAACTATATTCCGGACGCGCCAGAGAGCGAACGCCGGGGGAGGAGCCTTCATGTCCGTCAGGGAGAGAGCGGTCGAACTCGGCCCGCAGGACGTCGTCATCGACCGCCGCAAGAACGGCATCATCTACGCGCGTTCGCCGAACGCGCTCGGCGCCGTGCCGCGCACGATGACATCGTCGCTCGCGCATTGGGCGCAGACGACGCCGGACGCGGTCCTCGTGGCGCGTCGCGGGCCGGACGGCGAATGGATCAGGTGTACGTACCGGCAAGCGTACGATCGGGTGCAGTCGATCGGCGCTGCGCTGCTTGCCCGCGGCCTGTCGGCTGAGCGTCCGGTTGCGATTCTCTCCGGCAATTCCATCGAGCATCTGCTGCTGGCGCTCGCCGCCATGCATGTCGGCATACCCTTCGCGCCGATATCCACCGCCTATTCGCTCGTCTCCAGCGACTACGGCAAGCTGCGCTACATTCTCGACCTGCTGACGCCGGGCCTGATCTTTGCCGACGATGCGCGCGCCTATGGCAAGGCTATGGCCGCGACGCATCGCGCCGATGCCGAATATGTGACGCTCGCCGGCGGCGGCGACCTCGTGGCGACGGCGTTTGCCGATCTCGATCGCGACGATCCGGCGGCGGTCGAAGCGGCGCACGCGCGCGTCGATCACGACACGATTGCGAAATTCCTCTTCACCTCCGGTTCAACCGGAATGCCCAAGGGCGTCATCACGACGCAACGCATGCTGTGCACGAACATCGTGCAGGGCGCGTTTGCGATGGCCGAAATATCACGCGGCCCGCAGGTTCTCGTCGACTGGCTGCCGTGGAATCACGTCTTCGGCGGCAACCAGAACATCAGCCTGGCCGTCTTTACGGGCGGTTCGCTCTATATCGACGACGGCAAGCCTACCCCCGGCGCCTTCGACCAGACGATCCGCAATCTCAAGGAGATCGCGCCGACCTGCTATTTCAACGTGCCGAAAGGCTTCGAATTGCTCGCGCATCGCCTGGGAGAAGACAGGCAATTGCGCGAAAAATTCTTCAGCCGCGTCAAGTTCCTGATGTATGCCGGTGCGAGCCTGCCGCAGCATGTGTGGGACGCGCTGGAGCGTCTGGCGGTCGAGACTATCGGCGAGCGCATCCGGATCGTTACGGGCCTCGGCGCAACGGAAACCGCGCCCAGCATCATGTTCGTGACGCGTGGCGAAGTGCGTGCGGGCATGATCGGCAACCCCGTGCCTGAATGCGAGATCAAGCTCGTGCCGAGCCTTGGAAAGCTCGAACTGCGCGTTCGCGGGCCGAACATCACGCCGGGATACTGGCGTCTTCCGGACGCGACCAGATCGGCCTTCGACGACGAAGGCTATTACAAGATGGGCGACGCGGTCCGCTTCGTCGATCCGGAAGATCCTCAGCGCGGCTTCATGTTCGACGGCCGCGTCAGCGAGGACTTCAAGCTGGTGACCGGTACATGGGTCAGCGTCGGCAATCTGCGCGCGGCGATGATCGCTGCCTTCGCGCCATTCGTTCGCGATGTGGTAGTCGCCGGTCATGACCGCGACGACGTGTCGGCGATCCTGTTGCTCGATCCCGACGGATGCGTCGCGCGCTTCCCGGAGCTTCGGAGCGATCTGTCGCCGGCGGCCCTGTCGCGCCATGGGGGACTGCGCGCGTCGTTGCAGGAGCTTCTGGTATCTTTCCGAGCCTCCGCGACCGGCTCCTCGACGCGCGTCGAGCGGATGGTCATCCTGGACGAGCCGCCCTCGATCGATCACGGCGAGGTAACGGACAAAGGTTCGATCAACCAGCGCGCGGCGCTCGCCCATCGCATTGGTCTTGTGCAGGAACTTTACGGGGAAAAGCCCTCCGACCGGGTCATTCGCCCCTGATTCCCGAGGCGAATTGACCCAGTGGCGTCCGGCTTCTAGAAACGGGCCGAAATTCGGGTTTTCCGGCTGTCGCCGCGCTCTGGGGCTCCGCTTCTTATGGCTAAACGCATCACCAAATGCCGCGTCAGCGGATCGACGAACCTTCTGTCGGTCCTCTCGCTCGGCGACCAGGCTCTGACCGGCGTCTTCCCGGAATCGGCGGCCAAGCCGGTCACTGTCGGCCCGCTCGAACTCGTCTGGTGTCCCGATTCCGGCCTGCTCCAGCTCGCGCATGTCTACGAGGCAAGCGAGATGTATGGCGAGAACTACGGCTATCGCTCCGGCCTCAACCAGTCGATGGTCCGACATCTCACGCAGAAGATCGGCAAGCTCGAGCAATTCGCGGCACTGAAGCCAGGCGACACAGTGCTGGACATCGGCTCAAACGACGCGACCTCGCTCAAGGCATACCAGACCGCCTCGCTCAATCGCATCGGCATCGACCCGACCGGCGCCAAGTTCCGGCAGTACTATCCCGACGACATCAAGCTCGTTCCCGACTTCTTCAACGCGAAGAATTTCGACGGCGTCTCGAAGCAGCGCGCGAAGATCATCACCTCGATCGCCATGTTCTATGATCTCGAGGATCCCGTCGCCTTCGCCCGCGACATCAAGCATTGCCTTGCGCCGGACGGCATCTGGCACTTCGAGCAGAGCTACATGCCGTCCATGCTGCGGCTGACGTCCTACGACACGATCTGTCACGAGCACGTCGAATATTATTCGCTTGCCGTGGTCGAGAAGATTCTCGACGCCGCCGACATGAAGGTGCTCGACGTTCAGATGAACGCCGTCAACGGCGGCTCGTTCGCGGTCACCGCCGGGCATAAGCCGTCGCCGTTGAAGGCGAACCGCGCCGTTATAGACTGGCTGCTCTCGCAGGAAGAGCGCATGGGACTTGCCACGCCACGGCCCTATCGCGAATTCGAGGAACGCGTCTTCCGGCATCGCGAGGATCTGCAGCGCCTGCTGCGCGCGTTGCGCGACGACGGCAAGCGCATTCTCGGTTACGGCGCTTCGACCAAGGGCAATGTCGTTCTGCAATTTTGCGGCATCGGTCCCGATCTCGTCGAGGCGATCGCCGAGGTCAATCCCGACAAATTCGGCCACGTCACGCCGGGCACGCACATTCCGATCGTGTCAGAAGAGGACGCGCTGAAGATGCAGCCGGATTACTATCTTGTGCTGCCCTGGCACTTCAAGGATGGCATCCTGCAACGCGAGCAGAAATTCCTCGCCGGGGGCGGCAAGATAATCTTCCCGTTCCCCGAAATCGAGATCGTTTGACCTGCGTTCCGCGCTGCGGAGCCACTCTGGGCGAGTTTGCGGTATGATCATCTCCTACGCGCAGAACTTTGAAGACGTGATGCTCGAGCGAGCCTTCGCCAACGTGGAAGCGGGCTTCTGGATCGATGTAGGCGCCTGGGATCCGGATGTGGATTCGGTGACGCGGCACTTCTCGGACCGAGGTTGGCGGGGCGTGAATTGCGAGCCGAACCCGCATTATTTCAATCTCTACCGCGACCGTCGCCCCCGCGATATCAATCTCGGGCTAGCTATAGGATCAAAGCCAGGCCGTGCGAGCATGACCTTGATCCACGGTACGGGTATGTCCACTTTCGACCGGTCCATCGCCGCGGGCCACGCCAAACTCGAGTACCGGCAAGAGGAAACCGAGGTCGAAATCCGCACGCTCGACAGCATCTTCAAGGAATATGCGCCGGCGGACGTACACTTCCTGAAGATCGATTGCGAGGGAGCCGAACCGGACGTGATCGCGTCCTGCGATTTCCGCAAGCATCGGCCCTGGATCATTCTCGTCGAATCGACGCTGCCGCTGACGCGGGAAGAGACCCACGGCGCATGGGAGCCGGCGCTGCTCGCGGCGGGCTACCGATTCGTCTATTTCGACGGCGTCAATCGCTTCTACGTCTCAGAAGAGCATGCCGATCTGAAGAGGCATTTCGAGACGCCGCCGAACGTGTTCGACGGGTTCATGGTCGATCGGATGATGCAGCACGGCGCTTACTTGGAAGACCTGCGTCGCGCCGAGGCGCGCGCCAAGAAAGGCTGGTTCGCACGCCTGTTCTCCTGAGGGTCGTTTTCGGCGGATCAACGGTTGGCCGAGCGGGCTGCAATCCGGCGCGCGGCCGCTTCTTCCTGCTTTGCGGCCAGTTCCGGCTGCCATTTCTTGAAGGTCTTGGCGCGGGTCCAGAAGTATTTCCAGCGCAACCGGCAGTTTTCCCAAGTATGGTCGCAATATGCTTTCGCGACCAGACGATCGAGGTCGCTTCGCTTTTCGTATTCCGGGTCGAGCAGGCAACAATACTTTCCCATCATGAGCATTCCGATGCCGAATTCTTTCCGGACGACACGACGCACATGGTACGCCTCGACGCTGTCGTGTCCGAAAAATGTGTCGGCAATTTCATGATAGCCATCGATCGACAATGCGATACGCGCGACGAAACCCCTCCCCATGAACGAATCGTTGTCCGGACGCCGATCCTGCCAGGCCTCCGGGATATATTTCAGCGACAGCCCGGTCTTCATCAGTTCGAAGAAACGTGCGGCATGCGCCCAGCACGACCCGTCGAACTTCGCGTTGAAGGGCACGCGATCCCAAGCGGAGCGCTTTGTAATCATCGCGCCCATGAAACTGAAAAAAGGCTCCGTGTTGATTGCCGCGGCGAAATACTTGGCGCGTTGTGCGGGATCGG
The DNA here is from genome assembly GCA_046349215.1 of Beijerinckiaceae bacterium. GTDB lineage: Bacteria > Pseudomonadota > Alphaproteobacteria > Rhizobiales > Beijerinckiaceae > JAJXWB01. The sequence continues at coordinate 71,774 of JAXMCV010000003.1, read as the reverse complement.
CGAGGTCGAATGTGGTCGGGTCTGAAAAATTGAGTACAGGCCAGATGTCCCAAACCTTGCGATCGTACAGAAATTCCATATGCCTGGTTAGATAGACATCGTAGCCGCTTTTGATCTCCTGCAACGCGCGGCGCAGAGCGCCGGGACGCATGATGTCATCGCCTGAAAACAGCCAGCAATAGTCGCCATTTGATTCAGCGAACGCCAACGCCATGTCACGGTCGATGCCGCCCTTCTCCGGCAAGCGAACGTAGCGCAGGCCAGGATTTTGCGCGCAATACTCCGCCATGATCTGCGGCGTCGCATCCGTCGAGGCACCATCGACGACCACGATCTCCACTTCATCAATTCCATCCTGGGAAAGGATAGAATCGAGCGTCTCGCCGATGAATCCTGCGAAATTGTAGATCGGAAGGCTGATGGAAAGTCGCATGGCTCGCGTCACGTCAACGAACATTCCTCGTCATCGTCAAGCCGAGGCTTCGAAGCGAAATCCGGAGAAAGTCGTTTCGAGATTTCCGCCCGTCTTATACACGTCTCAATTGAGATTTGTAGATCGATATTTCCCGGGCAGGTATTCAGCTGGACCGAGGTTCCAGCAATCTGGCAGGGGGCGGCGGCGAAAGGCGTCCGACAGGGGGCAAATCCATGGAACGATCCGACCTTTAGCGATTGCTTCGCGACCGGTCACTGCAGTCCCTTTGTCAAGAGCGATCTTGCCCGGTGGACGTCGCGGGAGGGGGGGGGTCGTAAGCGGGATCCGATGCTCCTCGCGCGAAGAAATCATCTTCAGGACTGGCGGAGGCGGCAGGTCGTTGATAATTATCGAACATTCACTGGACTTGGCCTTTCGGCCTGCGACCGGAATGTTATGACGTTTGCAAAATACGCAGAGACCTCGGATTTGAAAGTCGCTCGCGTTACGGGCGACGTCCTTGAACGGCTCGCTTTCGCCGACGTTCTGAGAGGCCTTTCGGCCTTGGTCGTGGTTGTCGGTCACTTTATCTTCGTGTTTCTGGCTGCGCCGAACCTCGTTGCGACGTTGATTGCATCTGCGCCATACGACGCGGGTGTCGTGCCTACGCCTCTGGAGCGATTTTACTCTGTGTTCAATCTCGCTGCGATCGGCGTGGCGGTATTCTTCCTGATCAGCGGGTTTGTTATTCCACTTTCCCTCGACAGCGGCAGCGCACTGTCGTTTCTGATAAAGCGCGCCATGCGAATTTTTCCCGTGTACTGGGCCTCGCTTGGTTTGGGAATTGTCGCAATATTTCTCTCGGCGGCCTATTGGTCGAGGCCCGTCCTCTATGGCGTCTCAGACTATCTAGCAAATGTCTTTCTCGTTACCGATTTCTTCGGCAGGGTCGATATTCCCTCCGTTATGTGGACGCTGATGGTCGAGATAAAATTTTATCTTTTGGCGCCATTGTTTCACTGGCTGATACGTCATCGCATGCTGTGGGCGTTGCCGGCGTGGGGCGCCTTGGTGCTTCTTCTGTATTGGTTGGCTGTCGCGTCGTGCGTAGATGATGTGCCGGCGTGTTGGGGGCGACGCGGCCCTATATCTCGTGTTTCGTGGGAGCCGATGATGATTGGCTACATGCTGATCGGCTCATCGCTCTATGCTCACTATCGCGGGTTTATGTCAGGACTTGCGACGGGCGCTTCCTGTGTCGCGATTTTCTTGCTGTTTGCTGTTTCCTGGCCGCTGTCGGTCTTTGCGATGCACGGCACGTCTTACGTCCTGGCGTATTTTTGGGCGGTGCTGATCTTCTGCGGTAGCTACCTCTTCAGGAACAAGATCGTCATCGTACAACCGCTAAAGTTCCTGGCGGCTATTTCCTATCCGCTCTACGTGGCCCATCCGCTGGTGGGCTACGGACTCATGCGGTGGCTCGACGCGCTAGGCGCGTCTTACCCGGTCGCGCTTGTCGTGGCGCTGGCGGCGGTGGTTTGCTCCGCTTGGATCATACACCTTCTTGTCGAAGCGCCGGCGATGAGGCTCGGCGCGAAATGGGCGAAAAAAGCCGCCGGGTTGACGCCCGTTCGTTGGAACGCTGAAAAAGAAATCGCCGGGCCTCATTCCCGGTGACGGATCGGCGCCTCGCTGGAGCTTAGCGGGTTCGTCGATGCTTTCCTGCGGGGCCACGTGTCGGGAATGCGTGTCGGCACGCGCCCGATCAGCGCTTGATGGCGGTCTCCATATAGCGGTCGATTTGCGCTAGCGTCACGGCGCGCGGACTCTCGCCCTCGCGTGTGCGCTTGTGCCATTCTGCCGTCCAGGCGATCGCCTCGCGGCCCGGCAATGCGTCGCCCCAGCCGAGCTCTGCGCGCGCCAGGCCAGCGTCGACCGAAAGCGACTTCATCTCGACCGAGCCTGCGACAGGCTGGTGGACATAGCCGGCCGGCGCGCCGAGCGAGTCGAGCATCATGTCGGTCAATTCGCCAACGCTGATGGGTTGACCGGGTTCCGGGCCGAAGTTCATGGCGTCCGACAGGGTCTCGCCTCGCTCCAGCGCCTGCGCGAACAGGAGGTAGCCTGCAAGGCAGTCGAGCGCGTGCTGCCAGGGGCGGGTCGCGTCCGGCATCCGCAGTACGACCTTCTCGCCCTTCGCGATCGCGCGAACGATATCGGGCACTATGCGGTCGGCGGAGCAGTCGCCGCCGCCGATGACGTTGCCGCCGCGCGCGGTCGCGAGCCTGATGCCATGTTTGCGGAAATAGGTTTCGCGCCACGCGCGCACCACCATCTCGGTTGCAGCTTTCGAGGCGGAATACGGATCCTTGCCGCCGAGCGGCGTCGCCTCGTCGAAGGCGCGGCCGCTCTCGTCATTGGCGTAAACCTTGTCGGAGGTGACGACGACGATTGTCGAGAGCCCGCGCTCGCCGCGCAGCGCTTCGAGAAGGTGAGCCGTTCCCATCACGTTCGAGCCGAGCGCGTCGACCGGATCGGCGATCGCGGCGCGCACGAGCGCGCGCGCTGCGAGATGCATCACTATCTGCGGGCGCGCGGCCCGCGTCGCCGCCGTCACCGCGTTGGCGTCGCGCAGATCGCCGATCGTGCTGACGATATCGTCGCCGACGCGCGCAGTTTCGAACAACGCGGGACTGCAATCCGGCGCCAGTGCGAAACCATGCGCCTCGGCGCCCATCCGCTTGAGCCATAGCGCCAGCCACGCGCCCTTGAACCCCGTGTGCCCGGTGAGAAGGACGCGCCGTCCGCGCCAGAAGTCAGGGTCGATCACGCCGCGCACGGGATCGGTCTCATTCCCAGACCTTCCAGGGCGCGCCCTTGATCCACAGCTCCTCGAGCCGGTTCTTGTCGCGCAGCGTGTCCATCGGCTGCCAGAAGCCGGCGTGAATGTGGGCGTGCAATTCGCCCTCGTGCGCCAGCGTTTCGAGCGGAGCGGATTCCCAGGACGTTTCGTCGCCGGCGATATAGTCGATCGCCGACGGGTTCAGCACGAAATAGCCGCCGTTGATCAGGGCCTGGTCGCCGGGTGGCTTTTCCAGGAAGCGCCTCACGCGCGACCCTTCCATGAACAGCGCGCCGTAGCGTCCCGGCGGCGACACGGCCGAGATGGTCGCCTTGCCGCCATGGCTTCGATGGAAAGCCAGAAGCTTGTGGATATCTATATCGGCGACGCCGTCGCCGTAGGTGAAGAAGAAGGGTTCGTCCGGATCGAGATGATGTGCGACCCGTTTCAGCCGGCCGCCCGTCTGGGTCGCTTCGCCGGTATCCACCAGCGTGACACGCCAGTTCTCGGCGCTCGACGTGTGGAACTTCAGCCGGCCCGTTCCGCCGTCGACCGTCAGGTCGGAATTGTGAATGAAATAATTCGCGAAATATTCCTTGACGACGTAGCCCTTGTAGCCGAGGCAAATGATGAATTCGTCCACCCCGTAATGGTGGAAAATCTTCATGATGTGCCAGAGGATCGGCCGTCCGCCGATCTCGATCATCGGCTTCGGCTTGAGGTGTGATTCCTCGGAAATGCGAGTCCCGAGACCACCGGCGAGAATCACCGCTTTCATGGCGTCCTTTCGACCGGAAGCGTTGTAATTGCCGAAGGTCGGACTGTCGAGACTGCGTTTTTTCTCGTCACTCGCCGTCGTCGGTCGCCGCGAGATTGTCCGTCAGCTTGCGCAGCAACGCGATCAGCGTCGCCGCTTCGCCGGGATCGAGCAGCGCGGCGAGACGGGCTTCGTGGGCCGCGTTCATTTTCTTCATCTTCGCCGTGAGCGCGGCGCCGTCCTCCGTGAGGAACAAGGCGCGCGAGCGCCTGTCGTCGGCCACCGCCTCGCGCCGGGCGAGGCCGCGCCGCTCCAGTTCGTCCAGCACGGCGACGAAATTCGTCCTCTTGATTCCGAGCGCCGCGGAAACGTCGCCCTGCTTGAGGCCGGGATGCTCGGCCAGGATCGACAGGACCGCATATTGGGTGGGCCTGATGTCGAGTTCCGCAAACGACCGGCGGAAGTCGTTGAAGACCGCCACCTGCGCCCGGCGCAGCGTGTAGCCGAGCACGTGGTCGAGGTGGCCGAGGTGCGCGGATCCGGCTACGGCGCGCGGCGTCGCCGCGCGCTCCGGACTAGCGCGCCCCTTGCCCCGTCGGGCCGCGCCCTGTTTTTCGGTCTGCATGTCCCTGCTTTGATAAAGGGCGGCCCGGAAAAAGCAACGAACCGCTGGCTCGCCCGACTCAAGGGGCGATGCTAGGACAAACCATGAACTGGACTTCAGAACAGGACGCTGCCCTGCAGGCCGTCGCCGGCTGGCTGGGGGACCGCCGGGCTCCGCAGGTGTTCAGGCTGTTCGGCTATGCCGGAACCGGCAAGACGACGCTCGCCCGGCACCTCGCCGAGCATGTGGACGGCGAAACGGCGTTCGCAGCCTTTACGGGCAAGGCCGCGCTCGTCCTGCGCTCCAAGGGCTGCGGCGAAGCGCGAACCATCCATTCGCTGATCTACCGCCCCAAGGAAGTAGATTCCGAGGAGCCGTCCTTCGTTCTCAACGAGGACGCCCCGGCCGCGACGGCCAGCCTGATCATCATAGACGAATGCTCGATGGTCGACGAGGAACTCGGCCGCGACCTCCTGTCCTTCGGAAAGAAAGTGCTTGTCCTGGGCGATCCCGCGCAATTGCCGCCGGTCAAGGGCGGCGGGTATTTCACGGAAGCCGAGGCGGACGTAATGCTGACCGACGTCCACCGGCAGGCCGCCGACGATCCGATCATCCGCCTGTCTATGGATGTGCGGGAGGGCCGCCGCCTCGCGCGTGGCGTCTATGGACGATCGAAGGTGATCGGTCGGGACGAAGTCGACACCGGGGAAGTGAGGACAGCCGATCAGGTTCTGGTCGGCCTCAACCGCACGCGCCGCGCCTATAACCGCCGCCTGCGCGAACTGAACGGCTTTTCCGGCGATCTGCCACAGGCGGGCGAGAAACTCGTCTGCCTGCGCAACAACAGGACCAAGGGCCTGCTCAATGGCGGCATGTTTCGCGTGGCGGGCGCCGGGACGATCCGCCGCGGCAAGGTGCGCCTGTCGGTCGCCCCGGAAGAGAACCCGTCGGCCAAGCCGCAGCGCGTCGGCGTCATTCCGCAATTCTTCGCCGGCGGCGAGGAGGAAATCCCCTATTCGCTGCGCAAGGAATCGGACGAGTTCGATTTCGGCTACGCGCTGACGGTTCACAAGGCGCAGGGTTCGCAGTGGAACGACGTCTATCTGTTCGACGAAAGCTACGCTTTTCGCGAGCACCGGGCGCGCTGGCTCTATACCGGCATTACACGCGCCGCAGAGAAGCTTACGCTGGTCACTTGAGCTTGATCTTGGTCAATCGGCTGCCCGATAATGTCAAGCAAGTATTTCATTAAACTATGAAAAGTAATCTCGACGGCATCGAAATGCGAACGCGATAGCGTGAGCGCCATCCGTTTGCTGGCCGAGTTTCATGAAACGATTTGTTCTTTGTCTATTGTTGACCGCCGCGCTGTCGGCGGCCTCCGGATAGGTCTCTGCCTCGACAAATCCGGCTCTGGGCGGGCTCATCGAAAATTCGGTTCTGTGGCGGGAATGGAAGGCGCGTTTCGTCGCGGAATCCGGCGCCGTGATCGACGACAGTTCCGGCGGAATCAGTCACAGCGAGGGGCAGGGCTATGGCATGCTGCTGGCGGCGGCGGCCGGTGATCGCGAAACATTCGACCGGATGTGGAACTGGACGAAGGCCAACCTGCAACGGCGCGGCGACGCCCTTTTCTCGTGGCGCTGGGACCCTGTCCGCGCCGTTGTGACAGATCCGAACAACGCGGCCGACGGGGACATCTTGATCGCCTGGGCCCTGGCGGAAGGCGCCGATCTCTGGCGGGAGCCTGCCTATGAAACCGTAGCGGCGAAGGTGGCCGCCGATATAGGTCGCAGGCTGATCGTCACGGCGCCGAAGATCGGCCCGGTCCTGATGCCGGGCGCGTTCGGATTTGCGGCCGGCGACCAGCCCGATGGCCCGGTGGTCAACCTTTCCTACTGGGTCTTTCCGGCTTTCGGGCGCCTGAAGCAGCTCGCGCCCGAGTACGATTGGGACGGCCTGAACCGCAGCGGCCTGACCATCGTCGATTCATTCGCCGGCGCGCCGGCCGACTGGATTTCGCTGGCAGGCGGCCAAATTCATCCCGCGCGAAAATTCCCGGCGCTATCGGGTTACGACGCGCTGCGCGTTCCGCTTTATCTCGCCATGTCCGGCGAGGATCATGCCGAGCGCCTCGCGACGTCCGACGCCGCGGCGCCCTCGCAAGGCGATGGCCTGGCGATCGTCGATCTGAAGAAGGGCGGCGGCGGGGGCATCGCTTCGGGGCGCGGTTTCCGGGCTATCGCGGCGCTGCGCGCCTGCGCCGCCGCCGGACGCCCGATGCCGAGGGACTTCTACCGGCTGGCGCGCGACGATTCGTACTATCCAGCGACCCTGCAGATGCTGGCGATCATCGGCGCGCTGGCCAATTTTGACGGGTGTCTCGATCCCGTCGAGGTGCGCGCGATCAAGGCGGCCGACTGGCGACCGCGCGGCTCGACACTGCCTGCGACGGCGCGCGCGCCCGCCGCGTCGCAGGCTCCCTGGACGGTATTCGCCGCCGCGCCGGCCATCACGCAGCCGCAGACGGAAGTCGTCCACGCCGCCGACGACCGGGGCGGTCTGGCCTGGGGCGGCCTTCTTCTTGCCGGCGTGCTGGGGATTTTCGGCTGGCGCATGTCCGGCCTGTCCGCCGGCGCGCGCCACGAACTTGCCGACATCATGCACGCCGGCGAGAAGCCCGCGCCCGCGCCCGCGCCTGCGCGCTCCGCCGCGCCGCGTTGCCTGCCGCAAAACCCGTTCCTTCAGGCGCGCGGCTTCGAGGGGCTGGCGCAGCGCGTCGAGATCGTCGCTGCGGCGTCCTCGCAATGGCAACGCACGGTCGCGGTCGCCTATTTCCGGCTCGTCGGTCTCGATGATCGTCCCGATGCGCGCGCCGCCGCGGTCGAGCGGATCGCCCAGACGATCCGCGCCCGCATCCGTCAGAGCGATGCGGTGGTCGAAATCGGTCCGGCGGAACTCGCCGTCTGCCTCAGCCTCGTCGCGGACGAACGCGATCTCGCCGGGATAGCCGCGCGCCTGAGCGTGGCCGTGCGCGCGGTTCAATCCGTGAAGGACGAGAAGGAGAACCTGTTCGGTCTCGCCCTCTATCCGCTGAAGAACGGCAGTGGCGAAGCTTGCGTCGAAGCCGCGCGGCGCGACTTCCACGATGCGCGGCCGGGCTTGGACTACGCGCCGCGCGCAACCGCCGGACGGCCGCCCCCACGGCCCAGGAAACGCAAGAGCGCCTGACTCCCCGCCGATCCGGGCGTCCAGGCGCCATTGACCCGGGCACGGAAAAGCATCTATTGGCCACAAGCAGACGGCGGGCCGCGAAACGCGCGTCCGTCGCGGGGTTGAACCATGGCCACGGCCCAGCTTCAGCGCGGCGCGCAGGAACAGCACGGCGCAAAGCCGCTTTTCTCCTACAGGAAATACTGGGCGCAGCGCTTCGGCGTCGCGCCCTTCCTGCCGATGTCGCGCGCCGAGATGGAGGCGCTCGGCTGGGATTCCTGCGACGTCGTACTCGTCACCGGCGATGCCTATATCGATCATCCGAGCTTCGGCATGGCAATTGTCGGCCGCTTGCTGGAAGCGCAGGGCTTTCGCGTCGGCATCATCGCGCAGCCCGACTGGCGCTCGGCCGAACCGTTCAAGGCGCTCGGCAAGCCGAACCTCTTCTTCGGCGTCACGTCGGGCAACATGGATTCGATGGTCAATCGCTACACGTCGGACCGGCGTCTGCGGCACAACGATTCCTATACGCCGGGCGGCGAAGGCGGCAGGCGGCCGGACCGCGCTGTCATCGTCTATGCGCAGCGCTGTCGGGAAGCCTTTCCGCAAGCTCCGATCGTCCTCGGCGGCATCGAAGCCTCGCTGCGGCGGATCGCCCACTACGACTACTGGTCGGACAAGGTGCGCCGCTCGATCCTCGCCGACGCCAAGGCCGACCTGCTACTCTACGGGAACGCCGAGCGCGCGCTGGTCGAGGTCGCCCATCGCATCGCAAGGGGCGGGCTGGATCAGGATTTTTCGGACATCCGTGGGCTCGCCTTTCTTCGCGAGAAGACGCCCGAAGGCTGGACCGAAGCGCCCGTCGACGATCTCGACGCCCCGGACGAAGGCCGTCGCCGCAAGGACGAAACCAACGTCGTCATCCGCCTGCCGTCCTTCGACCAGGTCGTCGGCGATCCGGAAAGCTATGCGCGCGCCTCGCGCGTCCTGCATCGGGAAAGCAATCCCGGCAACGCGCGTCCGCTGACGCAGCGCCATGGCGATCGCGACGTGTGGCTCACCGCGCCGCCGATCCCGCTGACGACGGCCGAGATGGATGGCGTCTACGATCTTCCCTTCGCGCGCGCGCCGCATCCGTCCTACGCGGGCGCGAAGATCCCGGCGTGGGAAATGATCCGCCATTCCGTGACGATCATGCGCGGCTGCTTCGGCGGCTGCTCCTTCTGCTCGATTACCGAACACGAGGGTCGCGTCATCCAGTCGCGCTCGGAAGGCTCGATCCTCAAGGAGATCGAGACGATTCGCGACAAGACGGAAGGCTTCACCGGGATCATCTCCGACATCGGCGGACCCACCGCCAACATGTACCGCATGCGTTGCAAGGACGAGCAGACGGAGGCGCTCTGCCGGCGCCCTTCATGCGTCTTTCCCGACATCTGCAAGAACCTGAACACGAGCCACGACCCGCTGATCCAGCTCTACCGCAAGGCGCGCGACATCAAGGGCGTGAAGAAGATCATGGTCGCATCGGGCGTGCGCTACGACCTCGCGGTGAAGAGCCCCGCCTACATCAAGGAACTGGTCGAGCATCACGTCGGCGGCTATCTGAAGATCGCGCCTGAACATACGGAGGAAGGCCCGCTCTCGAAGATGATGAAGCCGGGCATTGGCTCCTACGATCGTTTCAAACAATTGTTCGACGCCGCCGCGCGCGGGGCGAAGAAAGAATATTTCCTCATTCCCTACTTCATCGCAGCGCATCCAGGCACGACCGACGAGGACATGATGAACCTCGCGCTCTGGCTGAAGAAGAACAAGTACCGCGCCGACCAGGTGCAGACCTACCTGCCCTCGCCCATGGCGCTCTCGACAGCCATGTATCATTCGGGCTTCAACCCGCTGAAGCCCGTCAGGCGCGGCGCCTCCGAACAGGTCGACGCCGTGAAGGGGCTGCGCCAGCGCCGCCTGCACAAGGCGTTCCTGCGCTATCACGATCCGGAGAACTGGCCCGTCCTGCGCGAAGCGCTGAAGGCGATGGGCCGCTCCGACCTGATCGGTCCGGGCAAGCATCAACTGGTGCCGGCCTGGCAGCCGGCAGGAACCGGCAAGGCCGGCGAAGGCAGGCGTATTGCTGGCGGCAATCGTGAAGCGAAGGCGCAAAAATTCCTGACCAAGGGAGTGCATCCGCGCCAGGGGCCGAGAAACGGCGCGCCGAAGCGCTGAGACGCCTTTCTCGCGAGCGGTCCGGCTTCTACACTGGGCGTGAACGAGAAGAACGGAAACGCCCCGATGGATGAAAAGCTCGCCTTCGCGTCTGCGACGACGCTGGCCCGGATGCTGCGCGAAAAGAATATCGGCGCTGTCGAATTGCTCGATCTCTATCTGCGCCGGGTCGAGCGCCTCAATCCGCGCATCAACGCAATCATTGCCGAACAGGTCGATGTCGCGCGCAAGGCGGCCGCCGAACGAGATGCGCAGACCGCGCGCGGCGAAAGCGCCGGCCCGCTGCACGGCGTCCCGATGACCGTGAAGGAATCCTTCGACCTGCCGGGACTGCGCTCGACATGGGGCATGCCTGCCTTCGCGGACAATGTCGCTGGTCGCACCGCGCTCGCGGTGGAACGGTTGCAGCGCGCCGGCGCCGTCGTGTTCGGCAAGACCAACGTGCCGGCGGCGCTCGCCGACTGGCAATCCTTCAACCCTGTCTACGGCACGGCGAACAATCCCTGGAACGTCGGGCGAACGCCCGGCGGTTCGTCCGGCGGCAGCGCCGCGGCGCTGGCCGGCGGCCTGACAGGTCTCGAACTCGGCAGCGACATTGGCGCCTCGATCCGCAATCCCGCTCACTACTGCGGCGTGTACGGCCACAAGCCAACCTTCGGCATCTGCCCGAGCGACGGCCATCAATTGCCGGATTCGTATTCCTTTCTCGACATCGCGGTGATCGGACCCCTGGCGCGTTCGGCGCATGATCTCGAAACCTCGCTTGATATCATCGCCGGCCCCGACGCCATCGATGCGCGCGGCTGGACGCTGAACCTGCCGAAGCCGAAGGACATGAAGTTTGCGGACCTGCGCGTCGCCGTCATGCCGACAGCCGATACCGCGCCGGTCGACGCCGCCGTGCGTGGCGAGATCGAGAAGCTCGCCGATTTCCTGCGCAATCAGGGCGCGCATGTCGACATGGAGGCGCGGCCCGTCGATCCGGCGGAAGCGCACGAGGCCTACATCATGCTGCTGCGCGCCGCGACCAGCGGCGGCATGGACCAGAAGGTGTGGGAGAAACTCGCCGCCCACCGCGACACTTTACATGGGCGCAGCGACTATTACGCCTGGCACGCGCGCGCCAATACGATGAGCCATCGCGAATGGCTGAGTTGGGACAACATCCGCCACCGCATGCGGCGCGACTGGGAAAAATTCTTCACACGCTTCGATCTGCTGCTCTGCCCGACCGCCGCGTCGACGGCCTTTCCGCACATGCAGACAGGCGAACGCTGGGAGCGCATGATCTCCGTCGATGGAAAGCCGCAGCCCTCGACGACGCAGATGTTCTGGGCCGGCTATTCCGGCATGGTCTTCCTGCCCTCGACCATCGCGCCCATCGGCATCGCCGCGGACGGATTGCCCGTGGGCGTGCAGATCGTGGCGCCGCAATATCTCGATTATCGGGCCATCCGCTTCGCGCAATTGCTCGAGCGCGAATATCGCGGCTTCACGCCGCCGCCGGGCTGGCTTTAGGAATCGGAGGGGGCGATGAAATTCGGGATTTTCGACCAGCACGACGATTCAGGCAGGCCGCTGCCGGACCATTATGCGCAGCGGCTGGCGCTTGCCGAGCTTTATGACGAGTTGGGCTTTCACATCTACCACCAGAGCGAGCATCATTCGACGCCGCTATCGACGACGCCAAGCCCGAGCGTCTTTCTCGCGGCCGTCGCGCAGCGCACGAAGCGCATCCGCCTCGGCCCGCTGGTCTACATCCTGCCCTCCTACAATCCGTTGAGGCTGATCGAGGAGATCTGCATGCTCGACGGACTGAGCGGCGGACGGTTCGAGATCGGCATCGGTCGCGGCGCCTCGCCGCACGAAGTGCGATTCATGGGCGTCGAGCCTGCTGACGCGCTCGACTCCTATAAGGAGACGTTCGAGATCGTCATGCAGGGATTGATGAAGGGTCGTCTCGATCACCAGGGCAAGAAGTTCAGCTACGACGGCGTTCCCGTCGCCATGCGGCCCGTACAGAAGCCGCACCCGCCGATCTGGTATGTCGCAGGCTCGGCTGAATCGGCGATATGGCCGGCCCGCGAGGGCTACAACGTCATCGCCTCCGGCCCGCTCGACCGCGTGAAGGCGGTCGCCGCAGCCTACAAGGACGAATATATCCGCTCCGGCCATACCGGCGCGAAGCCGCTGATCGGCCTCAATCGCTTCGTCTATGTCGGCGCCACGGATGACGAAGCGCGCGCCATCGCGGGTCGAGCATGGAAGGTGTTCGTCAAGAGCTTCTGGCGGCTGTGGCGCGATTTCGGCGGATCGCCGCTGACGATGAACCTTCCCGACAGCATCGAACCGGTGATTGCCGCCGGCGGCGCTCTGGTCGGTTCGGCGGAGACGGTGCGCGCGCGACTGGCCGAGCAGATCGCCGCGACGGGCGTCACATATTTCGAAGGTTCGTTCGTCTTCGGCGACATGACTTACGACGAGGCGCACGCCTCCATCGGAAGTTTCGCCCACGAAATCATGCCTGCGCTGGCCGATGCCGATGCGCAAGCCTGGCTGCTGAAGGATTCGCTGCCGGCATAAACACGGAACGGATCGTCGCGCGCCTCGTTCCTCAGCCTGGACAGCAGGAGGGGAATATGGCGCGCGAGCATGAGAAGACGATCCGCCGCGGTGGCGAGGACACGGGGCCGCAGACGCCGGAGCGTCTCGTGAAAGAGGCCGGGACCGGGTGGGAGGAAACGCCCGACGGCTATGGCGAAGACTATGGTCGCGACACGAAGGCCTGGCATCGCGGCTACGGCCCGTTCGGCGGCGGCGGCGATGTAGGTCGCAGCCACGGCGAATACACGGGTGGCGCGCCGACCGACGGCAGGGACGTGCATATCCGCGAAAAGATCGCGGCGGAGCTCGAAGCGGATGCGGACATCGATCATGCCGCCGTCGAGGTCGCGGTGACGGAAGGCGCGGCGGTGCTAACCGGCGTGGTTGGCTCCCATGCCATGCGAGAGCGCGCGAACGCCCGTGCGAAATCCGTCGAGGGCGTCGAGTGCGTCCGCAATGATCTGAAGATTGCGAAGCAAAGCCGCTGATCAGGCGAGCCAGCGCGCCAGCAGCGCGTCGAAAATGCGCCATTCCTCGTACTGCACCCAATGACCGGCATGCGGCACGAATTCGATTTCACGCAAGTCGGGCGCCTGGCGCATTCCGTATTCCGCAACGTCCCGGCGATTTCGATACAGCACGTCGTCCGCGCCCCACACGCCCCAGACCGGACAGCGGATCTGCGGCATGATGTCGAGCGAAACGTCGGTCGCCGCAATGCGCCGCTTGGTCAGGCGATCCTGTTTCAGGGCCTCGACGTAAAGCGTGAGCGACAGATCATCGACCGTCTCGTCGCGCGCCACCATCAGCGCGCGGATGTTGTGGCGGAAGGCCGCCTCGCGCTCCGGTCCGTCGGGCAGGCGCAGCCATTCCTTCAGGTTCGCCTTGGGGCCGGGCGTGCGATTGAATCCCGGCGCGCCGACCAGCACCAGCCGCTTGACGCGCGACGGAAAGGAAGCGGCGTAGAAACCGGCGACCATCGCGCCGAAGGAAAAGCCGACGAGATCGAACGTGTCGAGGCCGAGTGCGACAGCGCCGGTTTCGATCCACGGCGGCAGCGCGTCGCCGTCCTCGCCCGTTGGAGGCCGGTCGGACTCTCCGCAGCCGGGCATGTCCGGCGCATAGACCCTGCGGCCGGCCGAAACCAGCGCGGGAATGTTGCGCGCCCAATGCGCCCAGCTTCCCGACCCGCCATGCAACAGCACGATCGGCGCGCCGTCGCCCCACGCATGCCAGATCATCCGGCCGTCGCCGCAGGGCGTCTCGTAGCGTGCCGCGCACGCTTCGAGCGCGCGCGCGTCGGCGACACTGAGAATTTCGCGGGGCAGGTTGCTCATGTTGGCGGGAGGTCCTTTCGCGCGGCGCGCGAGAGGAGTCTATGGTGAGTTTGCCGTTGCGTCGAACGTCGTCGTCCTGTCGCGAAACCGCGCGACCTCAGACGTATTTCAGCCCCTTGGCCGCCAGCCCCTCCCGCATCTTGTAGAGGTCGAGGCCGAGCACGCCGGAATTCAGCTTCTCGCGCTTTTCCGCCTCGTTGGCGATGCGCGCCTGCGCCTTCTTCAGGACATCGGCGGCGTCCTCGCGCCGCACGACGCAGACGCCATCGTCGTCCGCGACGATGACATCGCCGGGATTGACGAGCTGGCTGGCGCAGACGAGCGGCAGGTTCACGTCGCCGAGCGTCTCCTTGACCGTGCCCTGCGCCGAGACGGCCTTCGACCAGACCGGGAATTTCATCTCCTCGAGATCGGCCGTGTCGCGCACGCCAGCGTCGATGACGAGGCCCTTGCAGCCGCGCGCCTGCAGCGAACCCGCCAGCAGGTCGCCGAAATAGCCGGCGTCGCTCGGCGATGTCGGCGCGACCACCATGATGTCGCCCTTCTGGATCTGCTCGACCGCGACATGGATCATCCAATTGTCGGCGGGAGGCACGGAAACCGTGACGGCCGACGCCGCCAGCTTCGCTCCGCGCCAGACCGGCCGCATATAGGAGGCGAGCAGGCCTATGCGGCCCTGCGCCTCGTGCACCGTGGCGACGCCGCATTCGGCGAGGCCGTCGATGATCGCCTGGTCGGCGCGTTCGATCTTCGTGCGGACGATGCCCATGGCGTTTCACCCTTCCTGGCGGCCGGCGGTAGAGCCGTGGCCTTTGTAAGGCGCGGATTATCGGGCGGCGGCCGCGCCCGGCCATTTCGAATTTCCGGCGCCCCATAAGTTCTGGCTATAGTATAGGAGGATTGAAAGGAACGGCCGGCCTCCGCGCGCCTTGGTGCAACGATGGAAATCCCCAACCTCAGGCACCTGCGGGCCTTCACGACAGTCACCGAGACGCGCAGCGTCAGCCGGGCGGCGGAGCGGATTCACCTGTCCCAACCCGCGATCACCCAGGCGATCGACAAGCTGGAGGCGCGCCTCGGCGCTCCCCTGTTCGAGCAGGGCGCCGACGGCATGGCGACGACGGCCGCCGGTCGTCTGTTCTGCGCCCGCGCCAATCGCGCGCTGGAATTCCTGCATCTGGCGGCGCGCGAGATCGCCCGGACGGCCGGTCGCGGCCGCGCCGCCCCCGATCTCGACCGCCAGATGACCGTCGCGCAATTGCGCGCGCTGATCGCGGTCTCGGGCGCCGGCAATTTCAGCCTGGCGGCGCGCGCGGTCGGCCTGTCGCAGCCCTCCATCCATCGCGCCGCCAAGGAACTGGAACGGCTGGCCGGCCTGCCCCTGTTCGAGAGCAAGGGGCAGGGCATCGAGTTGACGCGGGCGGCCGAATTCCTGGCGCAGCAGGCCAAGCTCGCCTTCGTCGAAGTCGAGCACGGCTTCCACGAAGTGTCGGAACTGCTCGGCGGCGATTCCGGGCGCGTCGTCGTCGGCGCCATGCCGCTGGCGCGCAGTCACATCCTGCCCGAGGCGATCGATCGCCTGACGCGCGAGCGTCCGAATGTCTGCGTCCGCGTCTATGATGGTCCTTATGACGATCTGCTGTACGGATTGCGGCACGGCGAGATCGACGTGCTGATCGGCGCGTTGCGCGAACCGGCGCCGATCGAGGACATCGAGCAGATTCCGTTGTTCGACGATCCCCTGTCGGTGGTGGCGCGCGTCGGCCACCCGCTGTTTGCCAGGAAGAAGATCGGCGAGGACGATCTCATGGCTTACCCCTGGGTCGTGTCGCCGCCCGGCGCGCCGACGCGGGCCTATTTCGAACGGATGTTTTCGCCGGAAGCGCGCGCGAACCTGCCCGGCCTGATCGAGACGAGCTCGCTGGTCATGATGCGCGGCGCCCTGCTGCGCGGCGACCGGCTGACGCTGATCTCGACCAATCAGATCGTGATGGAGCAGGAACTCGGATTGCTGGCGCCGCTGCCGGTCAAGACGCCGGGCAGCGCGCGGCGCATTGGCCTGACCGTTCGGCGTGGCTGGCGTCCGACCGCGACGCACGAGGCGTTGCTGGCGCACATCAGGGCGGCGTGCCCGCAGGCCTGAAGCGTCATTCCCGCCGGCGTGGGCGCGGCAGATACATCACCCCATGATCTTCTTGATCTCTTCGTGATCGTAGCCCGCGTCCTTCAGCACGGCGCGCGTATGTTCGCCCAGCGCCGCCGAATGCCTGCCGACGCGGGTCGCGGAATCCGTCATCCGGAACGGCGGATTGAGCGCCTTGAAGGGACCGCCGGCGTCGGTCACCTCCACGAAGGCCTCGCGCCAGGCGATCTGTGGGTCCTCGAGCGCCTCGGCCACCGTGCGATAGGCCGAACACGGCACGTCGTGCTTTTCCAGCGCGGCGATGCACTCTTCGCGCGTCAGCTTGCGCGACCAGTGCTCGATTTCCTCCATCAGTTCGCCCCAGTTGGTGCGACGGTTGGAATATTCCCTGAAGCGCGGATCGTTGATGAAATCGGCGCGCCCGGCGGCGGTCACGAAATTCTGGAAGGCGCGTTCGGTGACGACGGCGACTATCACGAAACCGTCCTGTGTCTCGACCGGCCCGAACATCGGCCGCGACGGCTTTTCGACTTCGAATTGCGACCATTGCAATTCGTTCACCGTCAGGCTGAGCATGGATTCGAGCATCGACACGTCGATCTGCTGGCCCATGCCGGTCTTCTCGCGCTGGTAGAGCGCGGTCGAAATGGCGCCGAAGGCATAGGCGCCGCTGACCACGTCGGCGTGGAACACGCCGCAATAATCGGGACGCGCACGGCCGGGCTGATAGGACAGGTGAGCGAGATCATAGCCGGAGGCCGCGTGAACGACCGGCGCGTAGGCCGGCTTTTCGGCGCCGGGTCCCGTCTGGCCATAGCCCGACATGGCGCAATAGACGAGGCGTGGATTGACGGCGTGCAGCGTCGGATAATCGAGCCCGAGCCGTTTCATGACGCCCGGCCGATAATTTTCCACCAGCACGTCCGCCTGCTCCGCCAGCCGGTGAACCGCATCGATGGCCGCCGGCTTCTTCAGGTCGAGGACGATGCTCCGCTTGCCCGCGTTGAGCTGGCCCCATGCGGTGCTCGCGCCGTTGCGCAACGGCGGACGGCTGCGCAGTACGTCGCCGTCGGGGGATTCGATCTTGACGACATCGGCGCCGAGATCTGCGAGCAGCCGCGCGCAATACGGCCCCGCGATGGTCGTGGAGAAATCGAGAACCTTCAGCCCATCGAATGCGCGGCGCATCCGCTCCTCCCGCATGTCTTGTGTGCGGGCCTCGCATTGCGAAGCTCGCCTCTTGTCCCCTAAGATCGCACGCAAATCACAGGGAGGAAAGCAAGCGCATGGGAATCCGGGGCGCGGCGTGCATCGCCGGCATTTACGAACATCCGACGCGCCACGCGCCCGACAAGTCTCTTGCCCAGCTTCACGCCGAAGTGGCGAAGGGCGCGCTGGCCGACGCCGGCCTCTCCAAGGACGATGTCGACGGCTATTTCTGCGCCGGGGACGCGCCGGGCATGGGGCCGATCTCCATGGTCGACTATCTCGGGCTGAAGGTCAGGCATGTCGATTCGACCGACGTCGGCGGCTCGTCCTATCTGCTGCACGTCTCGCACGCCGCGCAGGCGATCGCCATGGGCAAGTGCAACGTCGCGCTGATAACGCTCGCCGGCAAGCCGCGTTCTGAAGGCATGGCGACCGGCACCGCGCCGCGCATCGTTGCGCCCGGCGTGCCGGACGCGCAATTCGAGCAGCCGTATTTTCCGACGATCGCCAACATGTACGCCATGGTGGCGATGCGCCACATGCACGAATTCGGCACGACGGCCGAACAGCTGGCCTGGATCAAGGTCGCAGCCTCGCATCACGCCCAGCACAACCCGCATGCGCTGCTGCGCAATGTCGTGACGGTGGAAGAAGTCGTGAACTCGCCTCTGGTCGCCGACCCGCTGCATCGCCTCGACTGCTGCGTCATCACCGACGGCGGCGGTGCGATGATCGTCACGCGGCCCGAAATTGCAAAAAGCCTGAAGAAGCCGGTCATCGGCGTGCGCGGCGCGGGCGAGGCGCCAAAACATACGGACGGCGGGCGTGTCGACCTTTCCTATTGTGGTGTGCGTTTTTCAGGTCGCGACGCCTTCGCGGAAGCCGGCGTCAAACCAGCCGACATCAAATACGCCTCGATCTACGACAGCTTCACCATCACCGTTCTCATGCAGATCGAGGACCTCGGCTTCTGCGAGAAAGGCCAGGGCGGCAGGTTCGTTTCGGACGGCAATCTGATCGCAGGCGTCGGCAAGCTGCCATTCAACACCGACGGGGGCGGCCTCTGCTCCAACCATCCCGCCAATCGCGGCGGACTGACGAAGGTGCTCGAAGCGGTGCGGCAATTGCGCGGCGAGGCGCATCCGGCCGTGCAGGTGAAGAATTGCGATCTCGCCGTCGCCAGCGGCACCGGCGGTTCGCTCGGCACGCGCCATGGCGCGGCCACCCTCGTTCTGGAGCGCCTGTGATGACCAGCCAACGCAAGATCGCCGCGCCCGTCTCCAATGTCGAGACGCAGCCCTATTGGGATGGCGCGAACAAGGGAAAGCTGCTCGTGAAGAAATGCCTCGCCTGCGGCGAACATCATTTCTATCCGCGCGCGCTCTGTCCCTTCTGCTTCGGCGAGACGGAATGGGTCGAGGCGAAGGGAACAGGCGAGATCTATTCATTCTCCGTCATGCGCCGCGCCGAACCGCCCTATGCGATCGCCTGGGTCAGGCTCGACGAAGGTCCCGCCATCATGACCAATCTCGTCAATTGCGATTTCGATCGACTGCGCATCGGCCAGCGCGTGAAGGCGACCTTCGTGTCGGCGGAAGGCGGGCAGAAGGTGCAGATGTTCGAGCCGGCCTAGCCGTCATTGCTTGGAGCGACGCGACGAAGCAATCCTTCTCCCAATAATTTTGGGTGGATCGCCAAGTCGCGTTGTCCGAACGCTCCTCGCGATGACGAGTTTGCCCTCACATCGCGCTCGCCAGCGCCTCCAGCGTTTCCGTCGAGCGTTCGATCATGACCATGTGCCCGGCGCCGGGAACGACCTGGATCGATCCGCCCTTGATGGCGGAAGCCAGCGCGCGCGCCCCCTTCAGCGGCGTCATCATGTCGCGCGAGCCCTGCACGACCAGCGTCGGGCAGGAAATTGTCGCCGCGTAGTCGGCCGCCGACTGGAAGGCGTTACAGGCGGCAAGATCGTTGGACAGGACGCCGGGATTCGCGCGTTCCAGCAGGTCCTCGCTTGCGCCGGTCATCCACACGCCCGGCCATTCGCAGCCGCCGAGACCGGCGTGATAGCCGTGGCCCCACAGATTGACCATGTCGATGGCGTCGTGATGATCGGCGGCGGCTGCGCCGAGCAGGTCCTTCGACACGGGCATGGCGAGCGCGGCGCCGACGAGGCCGAGCGCGCGGACCCTGTCGGGATGGCGCGCGGCAAGCGCAACGGCGGCGAGCGCGCCCATCGAATGGCCGACGATGGCCGCCTGCTTCACGCCGAGGTGATCGAGCAGGGCGGCTGTCCAGTTGGCCATCGCGTCGATGGACGAAAGCGTCGGTCCGTCCGAGCCGCCATGCCCGGGAAAATCGAGCGCCAGAACGCTGCGGCCGCGGAACGCGAACCAGCGCGATTGCAGGAACCACACCGTGTGATCCATGCCCGCGCCATGCAGGAATACGATGACGGGTTTCGTCGCATCGAAGGCAACGCCGCCGGTCGACGCGTGGACGTTCCGGCCCTGGAATGAAATGTCCATCGCTCAACCCTTCTGCGAGAAGCGCAAGGCCTGGCCGAGGTCGGCCGTGATGTCGGCTGAGTTTTCCAGTCCGACCGACAGCCGGATCATGTCCTCGCCGACGCCGGCTTTGGCCAATTGTTCGGCGTTCATCTGGCGATGCGTCGTCGAGGCTGGATGGATGACCAGCGTTTTGGCGTCGCCGACATTGGCGAGGTGGCTCGCAAGCTGCAGCGCTTCGATGAACCTGGCGCCGGCCGCGCGACCGCCCTTGATCCCGAATGTGACGATGGAGCCCGCCCCTTTCGGCAGATGTTTCTGCGCCAGAGCGTGATCTGGATGGGCTTCGAGCGTCGGATGGTTGACCCAGGCGACCGCATCGTTCCTCTGCAGGAAGGCGAGCACGGCCGCCGTATTCGAGACATGCCGGTCCATGCGCAACGGCAGCGTCTCGACGCCCTGCAGCAGGTGGAAGGCGTGCGTCGGCGACAGGCAGGCGCCGAAATCGCGCAGGCCTTCCGAGCGCGCCCGCATCGCGAAGGCGATCGGGCCGTATTCCTCGGCAAAGATCAGGCCGTCGTAGCCGGTATAGGGTTCGGTCAGGGTCGGGAATTTGCCCGACGCTTTCCAGTCGAAACGCCCGCCGTCCACGACCACGCCGCCGATGGCGATACCGTGGCCGCCGATCCATTTGGTGATGGAATGGGTGACGATGTCGGCGCCGAGATCGAAGGGCCGGCAGAGATAGGGCGTGGCGAACGTATTGTCGATCAAAAGCGGCAATTGCGCTTCATGCGCGATGGCCGCTACGGCAGGAATGTCGAGCACTTCCAGGCCCGGATTTCCGATCGTCTCGCCGATGACGAGCTTCGTGCTCGGCTGGATCGCAGCCTTGATGCCTGCGTGATCGCGCGGCTTGACGAAGGTCGTCGAGATGCCGAATCGCGGAAGCGTCTGCGCCAGAAGGTTGACGGTGCCGCCGTACAGGGACGCCGATGCGACGATATGATCGCCGGCGTTGAGCAGCGTCGCAATGGCCAGATGCAGGGCGGCCTGTCCGCTGGCCGTGCACACAGCCGCCGATCCGCCCTCGAGCGCCGCGAGCCTCTCCTCGAGCACTGCGACCGTGGGATTGGAAATGCGCGAATAGATGTGCCCGCCTACTTCCAGATTGAACAGGGCCGCCGCATGGTCGGTGCTGCGGAAGACATAGCTCGTCGTCTGGTGGATCGGCGTGGCGCGCGAGCCGGTGACTGGATCGGGATGCTGGCCTGCATGCAGGCTCAGGGTTTCGAAAGCGGGCGGTTTCGGCGCGGCCATGTCTCTTCTCTGCTTCTGGGGCGCCCATGCAACACGAACGGGCCGTCCGGCGCAATCGCTGCGGGCGGGCTGGACCTTCCCTTGCTGCGCCTGCCGCGCAACATATGTTCGCTGGCGAGGATGGAGGGCGGAAATGAGCGCGAAAGTCTATGGAGCGGAGGAAATCGCGGCGCGTCTTTCGCGCGACCTGCCACGCTGGCGTCACGTTGACGGCGTGATCGCACGCACCTTCCGGACGCATTCCTGGAAGGGCACGATGCTGGCGGCCGGAGCCGTCGCGCATCTGGCCGAAGCCGCATGGCATCACCCAGAACTGGTCCTGAATTATCCCTCGCTCGAAGTCCGGCTGAATACGCACGACGCCGGCGGCGTCACTGACAAGGACTTCGAACTGGCGGCCATGATCGAGCAGGTGATCGGCTGGCGGCCCGCGGGCGGCGCGCTGGAAGGGACGCCCGATGATGCGGCGAGCGCCTATTTACGTTATGACGGGTGAATGCTCGACCTGACCGCCCGCATGCACGCGCGCCGCGACGCGTTTCTCGACGCCGTCGCGCGTCGGCGCACGATCATGGGCATCCTGAACGTGACGCCGGATTCCTTTTCGGACGGCGGGAAATTCGACCGGCCCGAGGCGGCGCTGGAACAGGCAAAGGCAATGGTCGCGGCCGGCGCCGACATCATCGACGTTGGCGCCGAGTCGACGCGTCCGGGCCATACGCCGATCTCCGCGGACGAGGAAATCGTCCGGCTCGAGCGGCTCCTGCCGCCGCTTCTCGCGGAGGTCGACGCGCCATTTTCGATTGACACCTACAAGGCCGCGACCGCTCGCTACGCCACAGGTCTCGGCGTGTGCGTCATCAACGATGTCTGGGGGCTGCAACGCGATCCCGACATGGCCACCGTCGTCGCTGCCGCCGGCGCGGGCGTCGTCGTCATGCACAACAGGGACACAAAGGACGAATCGGTCGACATCGTCTCGGACATGAAGCGCTTCTTCGCTCGCTCGCTCGCTCTTGCGCGCTCCGCCGGCATTCCCGACTCTCATGTCATGCTCGATCCGGGCATCGGCTTCGGCAAGACCAAGCAGCAAAATCTGGCGGCGCTCCGCGCAACCGACGACCTGGTCGCGACATACGGACTGCCCGTCCTGATCGGCGTGTCGCGCAAGAGCCTGTTCGGACTGCTGCTCGGCGCGGACGTGGATGCAAGGCTCATCGGCACGCTCGCGGCCAACCTCGCCTGTGCAACGCGCGGCGCACGCATTTTCCGCGTGCACGACGTCGCCGATCACAAGGCCGCATTCACCGTTCTGGATGCGATCGACAATGGCTGAAACCGTCGTCGCGGCGCTCGGTCTCGGCGCCAATATAGGCGACAGCCGGACGACGCTCGCGCGCGCTCTCGACGAAATCGAGGCTCGCGGCGTCGGCGTCGTCACAGCCGTCTCTTCCCTGTGGAAGACGCCTCCATGGGGCGTAACGGACCAGCCGTTCTTTCTCAACGCCGTGGCGCTTGTCGAAACCTCGCTCTCCCCTGAAGCCCTGCTGTTCGAATTGAAGCGAATCGAGACGGACCTCGGCAGAAAGCAGACGGTACGATGGGGACCGCGCGCCATCGACATCGATATCCTGACCTACGGCGAGCGCAGCGTGCATGTGCCGGGACTGAATATCCCGCATCAAAGCATGTGGGAGCGCGCTTTCGTTCTGGCGCCGCTTGCGGAAATCGCCGGCGACGCCATGATTGCCGGCCGCCGCGTGGACGAGGCGCTCGCAAGCGTGAACTGCGCCGGCATCGAGATACTGGAAAAAGGTGGCGAATGGCGTCGCGCGTCGGGAGATAGGGCAATGGGCGAGAAAATCGAATTGACCTGCAGGGACGGCGAGAAGATCGGCGCCTATGTCGCGCGCCCGACGGGCGCGCCGCGCGGCGGAATTGTCGTCCTGCAGGAAATCTTCGGCGTCAACCATCACATTCGCGCCGTCGCCGACCGTTTCGCCGCCGCCGGCTATCTTGCGGTTGCGCCGGCCCTGTTCGATCGCGTCGAGCGCAACGTCGAACTGGGCTACGGACAGGACGATCGCCCGCGCGCCATGGATCTGCGCGGCAAGACGCGTGTCGAGACGACGCTGCAGGATATCGAGGCGGCGATCGCGGTTGCGAGGCAGGCCGGAAAGGTTGCGCTCGTCGGCTATTGCTGGGGCGGCACGCTGGCCTTCCTCGGCGCATGTCGTCTGTCGGGACTTGCCGCTTCGGTCGGCTATTACGGCGGCGGCATAGCGACGATCGCCAGCGAGCGGCCCCGCATTCCCCTCATGCTGCACTTCGGGGAGCACGACAAGCACATTCCGCTCTCGGACGTCGAGAAGATCCGGTCCGCGCAGCCGACCGTCCCGGTCTTCGTCTACGACGCCGACCACGGGTTCAACTGCGACGAGCGCGAAAGCTACAATCAGGCCGCGGCTGGCGAGGCGAGCCTGCGCACGATGGAGTTTCTGGCGGCGGAACTGAAATGACCGGGCGCGCCAACGGCGCGCGCCGTTGGCGAAAGGCTGCGCTCTGGCCTAAAGTGGCCACGCGGCCATGTCGCCAGCGGGGAGAGCAGCCATGATTTCGCGTCGGTATTTCTGCGGTTGCATGGCTGCCGGGGGCGCTTTCGTCGCCACCGCGGTTCATGCGCAGACCGCCTGCCAGTTCTTCACGGCCGATCAGCAGAAGAAGCTCTCGCCGGACGATGCGCTTCAGCGCCTAAAGGACGGCAACGCGCGGATGCTTGCGGGCAAGTCGCAGAATTGCGATGCGAACGGCCTGTTCAAGAAGGCGGCGGACGGCCAGGCGCCCTTCGCGGCGGTCCTGTCCTGCATGGACTCGCGCAGTACGCCAGAAATTGTTTTCGACCAGGCGATCGGCGACATTTTCGTGACGCGCGTCGCCGGCAACATCGCCAACACCGACATTCTGGGAAGCCTCGAATATGCGACAAAAGTGGTCGGCGCCAAGGCGATCGTCGTGATGGGGCACAACAAGTGCGGCGCGATCAAGGGCGCCGTGGACAACGTCAAACTTGGCAATCTCACGACGCTGCTCAAGGCCTTCGAACCTGCGGTGAAGGTCATAACGCCAGCCGACGGTCATCGCGATTCGCACAACGACGAACTGGTGCAGAAGGTCGCCATAGCCAATGCTAAACTGACGGCCGAGGGCATCGCCAAGCGCTCGAAGGTCATCAAGGAACTGGTCGACGCCAGACAGGTCAGGATCGTCGCTGCGATGCAGGACATCGGCAGCGGCAAGGTAACCTGGCTCTCCTGATCCGCCGCAAGTTTCGTTGGCGAACCCAAAAAAGAAGCCGGCTCATCGCCGGCTTCTCGCGTTTCAGACCTGTCTGTCGATCAGTGCGTCTGCAATTCGTGGCGCCCGACGACCATCCAGTGCACTTCGTCGGGGCCGTCCGCGAAGCGCAGGTGACGGACGTCGGTGTACATTTCGGCCAGCGGCGTCCAGTTCGAAATGCCGGTTGCGCCGTGCATCTGGATCGCCTGGTCGATGATCTGGCAGGCGCGTTCCGGCACCATCGCCTTCACCATCGAGACCCAGACGCGCGCTTCCTTGTTGCCGAGCACGTCCATCGCCTTGGCGGCCTTCAGCACCATAAGGCGCATGGCCTCGATCTCGCAGCGCGCCTGCGCGATGATCTGCATGTTGCCGCCGAGATGCGCGATCTTCTTGCCGAAGGCTTCGCGCGTCAGGCCGCGCTGGACCATGAAGTCGAGCGCCTTTTCCGCCTTGCCGATCGTGCGCATGCAGTGATGGATGCGACCGGGCCCCAGACGAAGCTGCGAAATCTCGAAGCCGCGACCTTCGCCGAGCAGGATGTTCTCCTTCGGCACGCGCACGTTGTTGAACCGCATGTGCATGTGTCCGCGCGGCGCGTGGTCGTGTCCGAACACATGCATCGGGCCGATCACTTCAACGCCTGGCGTGCCCACCGGCACGAGGATCTGCGACTGCTGCTTGGAAGGCGGCGCATCCGGGTTGGTCTTGACCATGACGATCATGATCTTGCAGCGCGGATCGCCGAGGCCGGAAATGTAATATTTCTCGCCGTTGATGACCCACTCGTTGCCATCGAGCTTCGCCGTGGTCGAGATGTTCTTGGCGTCGGACGAAGCGACGTTCGGCTCGGTCATCACGTAGGCGGAACGGATTTCGCCGTTGAGCAGCGGCTTCAGCCACTTTTCCTTCTGTTCCTTGGTGCCGACGCGCTCCAGCACTTCCATGTTGCCCGTGTCGGGCGCCGAGCAGTTCATCGCTTCCGACCCCAGCGGATATTTTCCGAGTTCGGCCGCGATGAAGGCGTAGTCGAGGTTGCTCAGGCCCTCGCCGGTGTCGGCGTCGGGCAGGAAGAAGTTCCACAAGCCTTCCGACTTCGCCTTGTCCTTGATCTTCTGCATGACCTCGAGCTGGCCGGGCGCAAAGGACCACGGATCCTTCTTGCCGGGCTCGAGCGCGTCGAATTCGAGTTGCGCCGGCGCGACCGTCTCCTTCAGGAATTTCTTGACGTGGTCGAACAGCGGCCGCGCCTTTTCCGACATGCGCAGGTCATTGAGCGGATCGGCCGGATTGAGTCCGTAGTCGGTGCTTGGCGGTGCGCTGGCGATAACGTGGTTCATCTTTCTCAAGGGTTCGTCTCCTGCCTTCGTTCTGGTTGTCGCATTTCTGTCCGAATGCGAGACGGCCCGCGACTGAGCCGCGGGCCGCCATGTCGGAATATGCGAGTGTCGCCCGCGGCGAGCGCGGACGCAACGCGCTTCGGCGCAGGGGACCCGCGCGCCGCGCGCCTACCACCAGCGGTAGTAATAATAGCGCCGTGGCCGATAGTAGAAATAACGCGGCCGGTAATAGTAGCGACGGTAGAAACGTCGCCTGTGGATGCGTCGGCGCGGCCTGCGCCATACCCAATATGCTTTTTCGGGTTTTGCCGCCTCGGCGGCGTCGGGCACCGTCGGTGCGGGCTGCGCGGGCGCCCGGTCGAGGGTCATCGCATCAGCCGGCGCCGTCTTCATCAACGCGACAGCCGCAGCGAGCCCTCCGGCAAGACCCAGAAAGGATCGTCTGTCCAAAACATTCTCCCTTCGCGCTTGGCCTCCAGCCGCGCCGGGCAGTCTGCGGCAGGGCGACGGCCGGAGCAAGCCGCAGGGATCAAGGGTCCGTCGGCCAGTCGCGCTGCTTCGGCCGCATCTTCTCCCAGGCCCGCGACATCTGCAGCACGCCGAGGTCGTCGAACCGCCGGCCGGCGATCTGCAGGCCGATTGGCAGGCCGTCCGACGTGTAGCCGCAATTGACCGACGAGGCCGGCTGTTCGGACATGTTGTAGGGCAGGGTGAAGGCAATGTGTTCGAACGGCATTTCCGGATCGTTGGTGGGGCTGGGCAGTTCCGCGGGAAAC
Organism: Beijerinckiaceae bacterium; assembly: GCA_046349215.1. Taxonomy (GTDB): domain Bacteria; phylum Pseudomonadota; class Alphaproteobacteria; order Rhizobiales; family Beijerinckiaceae; genus JAJXWB01. Next base: position 45,148 of record JAXMCV010000003.1, on the reverse strand, counting down.
GCGGGGATCGGCGCGGTCGGCGACAGGACGTAGTCGAAGCGACGGGTCGCCTGTTCCGTCGCCTTGCGCAACGCCATCGACTGGGCGAAGCCCGAATAGATGTCCTGGCCGCTGAAACGCGTCGCGCTTTCCGCCCAGGCGCGGATGAAGGGCAGAATTTTCGCTTTCTTCTCCTCCGGCAGCGGCGCGATGTCGGCGAAGGCGCGAGCGCGCCAGAACCGGTCCTGCCCGTCCAGCATCTCGCGCGTGAGGAAAGGCGCGAGCGGTTCGACGATGGCCCCGGCGGCCTCGAACGCGCGGGCCGCCGCCTCGACCGCCGCCCGCACCTCGGGCAAAACCGCCAGTCCGGCGCCGGCGTCGACGTGCAGGCCTATGCGCAATCCTCGCGGATCGCGGTCGAGCGCCATCCAGTCGATGTCGGCCGGCGGCAGGCTCATGTGGTCGCGGGGGTCGGGCTGCGCCAGCACCCGCATGTAGAGCGCTGCGTCCGCGACCGTCCGCGTCATCGGTCCAGCGACGCGTCCCTGGAAAGGCGGATCGATCGGAATGCGGCCAAGGCTCGGCTTTAGGGTGAATATGCCGCACCAGCCGGCCGGCAGACGCACCGAGCCGCCGATGTCCGTGCCGACATGCAGCGGACCGTAGCCGGCCGCCGCCGCGGCGCCCGCGCCGCTCGACGAACCGCCCGGCGTCTTCGTGCGATCCCACGGGTTGCGTGTCAGTTTGTGGAAACTCGATCTCGAGGACGACAGCATCCCGTAGTCCGGCATGGTGGTCCGCGCGAAGATCAGCCCGCCCGATTCCCGGGAACGGGCCGCTGGCGGCGCATCGACGGCAGAAGGAACGAGGTCGATCGCCGCCGTGCCGAGCGGCATGCCGACGCCCTTCGTCGCGAGGTTCTCCTTGATCGTCACCGGCACGCCGTCGATCGGCCCGAGCGGTTCGCCCCTGTGCCAGCGCGCCTCCGAATCACGGGCCACATTCATCGCCCCGGGAAAATCCTGCTCCCAGAGCGCCATCAGCGCAGGCTCGTATTTTTCCACGCGCGCCTGAACCGCCTCGAGCGCCTCGACCGGGGAAAGCTTTCGCGCCGCATAGGCTTGGACGAGTTCGCAGGCGGTCAGGTCGGCGGCGTTCATGGGCGGCTCCGGAGCGGTTTCGTTCTATCCTACTGATCTCAGGCGGCATTGCGAACCTGATCCGCCGCCGCGGCAGCAATTGCTTAACGATGTTGGGGCATGGTCTGCGAGGCGTGCATTCCGCGAGTTCGACGCGGGTCGCGTCCGAATTTGAGAACGAGCTGATGGCCCTTGTTGCGATTGTCGACGATCGTGTCACCAACCGGAAGATTTTTTCCAAACTGGCGGCCTCGATCGCATCCGACGTTACCGTGCGCGCTTTCGCCGAGCCGCGCAGCGCGCTCGCCTGGCTGAAGGATCACACGCCTGACCTGATCGTCACCGACTACAAGATGCCGGAGATGGACGGCGCGGATTTCGTCCGCGCGCTGCGCGCCATTCCCGCCAACGCCGACGTGCCGGTCGTCGTCATCACGGTCTACGAGGAGCGCAGCTACCGTCTGCGGGCGCTCGAGGCCGGGGCCACCGACTTCCTGAACTCGCCGGTCGATCATCACGAATTCGTCACGCGCACCCGCAACCTGCTGGCTCTGCGCAGGCACCAGAAGCTGCTCGCCGAGCGCGCCGACAGCCTCGCGCAGGAACTCGCCGACAGCGAACGCAGCCGCGAGCGCGCCATTCGCGATTCCATCGAGCGCCTGGCGCAAGTGATAGATACGCTGCCCGTGCTCATCAACGCTGTCGATCGCGATGGCAAGACGCTCTTCGTCAACGCGTTCGAGACGGATTTCTTCGGCGTAGATCCAGGCGAGGCAGTCGGCAAGCCGCTCTCCGAACTGACCGGCCTCGCCAATGCCGAACGCAACCGCACGCTCGACCAGCTCGTCTTTACCACCGGCAAGGCGCTGCCGGCCTTCGAGGAAGATCTGATCGGCGCGAGCGGGCGGCGTCGCAGCTTTCTCACCACCAAGACGCCGTTGCGCGACCATGCCGGCGCGATCTCCGGCGTGCTGACGAGTTCGCTCGACATCACCGCCCACAAGCGCACAGAAGAGCATCTTCGCTATCTCGCCCATCACGATCCGCTGACTTCGTTGCCGAACCGCACGCTGCTTGCGGAGAAGCTGCGCGCCTCCATCGCCCGTGCCCGGCGCGGCGACAAGATCTTCGCGCTGCACCTGATCGATCTCGACGGGTTCAAGGCCGTCAACGACGTGCACGGCCATTCGGTCGGCGACCGCTTCCTGAAGGCCGTCGGCGCGCGCCTCGCGCAGGTGGTGCGCGAAAGCGACACGCTGGCCCGCCTCGGCGGCGACGAGTTCGCCGTGTTGCAGTCCGATGTCGGCTCGACCTACGACGTCGCCGAATTCGCCGCCCGTATCACGGAATGCATCGGATCCTTCGCCGATCCGGACCTTGCACACATGAAATCGACGGCGAGCATCGGCGTCGCCATCCATCCCAATGACGGCGTCGATGCCGAGGAACTTCTGCGCAACGCCGATTTGGCCATGTACAAGGCGAAGGCCGAGGGCGGCAACGCCTATTGCCTGTTCGCCGCCGACATGCAGGCGCGCGCCCGCAGCGCGCTCAACCTCGAGGCGGATCTGCGCGACGCGTTGGCCAACGACCGGTTCACGCTGCATTACCAGCCGCAATACGAGACCGGAACCGACAGGATCGTCGGCGTCGAGGCCTTGCTCAGGTGGAACCAGCAAGGCGTCGGCCTCGTCGGGCCCGGCGCCTTCCTGCCGCATGCAGAAGAAAACGGACTGATCATCCCGATCAACGAATGGGTTTTGCGCCGCGCCTGCGCCGACGCTTACCGCTGGCAGCGCGCCGGGCTGCCGGCGTTTCGGGTCGGCGTCAACATGTCCCCCATCCAGTTCCGCCGGAAGAACGTGCCGTTGCAGATCGCGCGCATCCTTTCGGAAACCGGTCTCGAGCCGCGACGGCTCGAACTCGAGCTGACCGAAAACATCGTCATGCAGGACGTCGACGCGGTCGCCAACGACCTGCGCGAACTGAATCGTCTCGGTGTATCGATCGCCATCGACGATTTCGGTACGGGCTATTCGTCGCTGGCCTACATCAAGAAGCTCCCGGTCCAGCGTATCAAGATCGATCAGGGATTCGTCCGCAACCTCACACAAGATCCCAACGACGCGGCGATCGTCCGCGCGATCATCACGCTCGGCCGCAGCCTGTCTCTGGATGTCGTCGCCGAAGGCGTCGAGACCGCACGGCAATTGCAGGCCCTGAAGGAAGCCGGCTGCGGCTTCGCCCAGGGATTCCTGCTCGGCCGTCCGATGCCGGCGGACGAAATACCCGCCCTGTTCGGACATGAGAGCGCCCCGATCGCCAGGAGCGCCTGACATGGCGCCCTCGCCAGTTGCATCGTCTTCGCCCGTCAGCCCGCCCGACGGCGAGTATGAAATGGCGGTCAACAGGGTCGTCATCATCACGACCCTGTTTGCCGCCGGTGTGCTGTTCGGTCACACCGACGACAGCGTCAGCTTCGACCTCATCGCGCGGCTCTACGCGCTCTACCTGTGCTGCGCGTTCGCCGTATTCGCGCATGTCTGCTATCGGCCGGGCGCGCATACGTTGCGCCGCGCCTGCTCTCTGGCGCTCGACATCGCTGCGCTGTCCTATGTGAACGCCAGCGTCGGCCCGTCGATCAGCGGTTACATGTACACGGCCAATCTGCTGATCATCTGGGGCTATGGCTTTCGCTACGGGCCGAGATGGCTGACGGCGTCGGCAATTCTTTCCATCGTTGCGCTCGGCGGCGTGATCGCGGTCACGTCGTCATGGCAGTCCAACGAGCTCGCCTCCGGGGGCGTTCTGGTCGGACTCGCCATCACGCCGATCTACGCGCACAAGCTGATGCGAAATCTCTGGGAGGCGAAAGCGCTCGCCGAGGAATCGAATCGCGCCAAGAGTATGTTCATCGCAGCGGTAAGCCACGATTTGCGGACGCCGTTGAATGCGATCATCGGCCTGGGCGACGTACTCGCAGCCTCCAAGGCGAGCGGCGAGGACTCGGACATGGCCCGGATGATCGGCGACGCCGGGCGCAGCCTTCTCAAGCAGATCGACCTTATTCTCGATTTCTCGCGCCTCGAAATGAGCCGCGCCCCGGTCGCCATGGAGAATGTCGATCTGTACGCGACGATCCGGGAGATCAGCGAATTGCTGGACGTATCGGCGCAGGCCAAGGGGATCGATCTGCGCGTCGCCATCGACGAGGATGCGCCACGTCATGTCATGACCAACGCCCGTCACATTCGCGACAGTCTTCTCAATCTCGTCGGCAACGCCATCAAATTCACCGAGACCGGAAGCGTCGAAATCAGGTTGCGTCGTCTGGAAAGCCGGGACGATGGCGAGCGTCTGCGCTTCGAGGTCGAGGACACGGGCATTGGCGTCAGCGCACAGGCGAGAGAGCAGATTTTCGACCGGTTCTCGCAAGCCGACGACAGTATCCGCCAACGTTTCGGCGGCTCTGGCCTCGGTCTCGCGATCGCACGGCAACTCGTCGAGGCGCTCGGCGGCCGCATCGGCCTGTCCAGCGTCGAAGGACAGGGCAGCGTCTTCTGGTTCGAAATCGTGGCGCAGGCGGCCTCGGACGCGTCCGGCCCGATCGCAACGCCGGAACAGCCACGCGAGGTCCTCGACTCTTCCCGCGTTTCGATTCTCGTGGCTGAAGACAACAAGACAAACCAGAAGGTCATCGCCAAGATGCTGGAACTGTCCGGTCGCCGCGTCGAATTCGCCGGCGACGGCGCGACGGCGCTGAAGCGGCTTTCCGAACGTTCCTACGATCTCGTTCTGATGGACATCAACATGCCGGTACTGGACGGCGTCGAGGCGACGCGGCGCCTGCGCGAGCGGGAGGCGGGGACAGGCAAGCGAACGCCTGTCGTGGCGCTGACCGCCGATGTCACGGATGAAACGCGCGCACGCTGCCTGGAAGCAGGCATCGACGATTGCGTCACGAAGCCGATCGACCTGCCCCGCCTGCTCGCGACCATTGACCGGCTCGCCCGCAGCAATCCTGAAGAAGGGCGCGACACGGCGGAAGCATCGACCATCGTATCCTTCGACGAGTCCGCGCGACCGGTCGCTTCTCCGGAATCCGGCGTCAACCTTCAGGCCATCCTCGATCTCGATCGACTGGGCGGCCGCGACTTCGTCGGAGAGGTGGTCGCGCAATTCGTGGCCGATGCGGGGCTGCTTCTGAAGGAGCTTGCCGTCGCGGCGCAGGCGCGCGACGGCGCCCGTTTTCGCGATGAGGCCCACGCGCTGCGTTCCTGCTCGGCCAATGTCGGGGCGCGCGCCATCTACGAATTGTGCCTGTCGTGGCGCGACATGAGCGATGCGGAACTGGCGCGTGCCGGCCTTGAATCCGTCGCGCGCCTGGAGCGCGAATATGCAGCCGCGTGCCGCGAACTCGAACCCTGGCTGGCGCGCGCCGCCTAGCGCAAGGCCCGCGAGGACATCGCAATATCGGCGAGCGCTCGCGCCGCGGGCGCCATGGACGAGGCGGTCGTCTCGATGGACTGAAGGTCGCCGCTTTCCGCGAATTGCGCGAGCCTCGTCAACACATCGTCGCTCGCCACGGCCGTGGGCGCCAGCCGTGTCTTTCTGGCGATGTCCGCGCGCGCCGCGCGCAAGCGGGCCAGCATTCGCGCTTCCGCGATCGAAAGCGCTTTCAACGGCGGTGCGTCCTGCCATCCGGTCGCCGGGAGCGCGGCGGCGTCTTCGGGCCCGTTGTCCTTCCGGGAGGGCAGCAATCGGTCGCGCGCCAGGCGGCGGGCGCACGAGAAGAGCATTCGCGCCGCACCGGCAGGTCGGGCCAGCCAGACGAGACGCCGACGGCAATTGTCGCAGGTTCCACAAGCCTGCGTGTCCTCCCCGAGATGTGCGAGCGTCGCGCGCCAGCGACAATCGAAACCACGGGCGAGCGAGATCATGGCGGCCCGTTCCCCGCCGCCATCTCGATTTTCGGAAAATGAGCGGTCGGCCCGACCGACGAAGGCGATCGCTTCGGCCGGCGCGCCGTCGCGCCCGCCGCGACCGATCTCCTGATAATAGGCCTCGATCGATTGCGGCAGGTCGGCATGGCAGACGAAGCGCACATCCTTGCGATCGATTCCCATGCCGAAGGCGATGGTGGCGATCATCAGGCCGTCGCGTCGCGCGAGAAATTCGTCCTGGTGGGAGCTGCGCGTCGCGGCGTCGAGGCCGGCGTGGTAGGCGAGCGCCGGCGCGCCGCTGGCCGCTAGCGCGCGAGCCAGCGACTCTGTCGCCGCCCTCGAACCGCAATAGACGATTCCCGCTTCGCCCGCGTGAGCGCGCACCACGCTCGCCACGTCGGTCAGCGCGTGCCGCTTCCGGCGGAACGAAAGACATATGTTCGGCCGTCGGAACGAATGCACGAAAATGCGCGGCGGACGCCGAAACAGCATCCGCTCTATGTCGGCGCGCGTGCCCGGCGCGGCCGTCGCGGTGACCGCGATCGTCTGCGGATTGCCGATCTCGTGCGCGATTTCGCCGATCCGGGCGTAGTCGGGACGAAAATCGTGTCCCCAGCGCGAAACGCAATGGGCTTCGTCGACAGCCAGCAAGCGCGGCCTCATGCGGCGCAGCATGTCGATCGTATCGGCAAGGGCGAGTCGTTCGGGCGCGACATAGAGCAGCCTGATCCGGCGCGTCGCGATCATGTCCATCGCGGCGGCGGTTTCCTCCGGCTCGTTGGCGGAATTGAGCGCAGCGGCCGCAACGTCGCGATCGACGAGCGCCGCGATCTGGTCCCGCATCAGCGAAATGAGCGGGGATACGACCACGACCGGACCGTGTCCGGCCAGAGCCGGCAATTGATAGAGCAGCGACTTGCCGGCGCCCGTCGGCATCAGCGCGATGACGTCCGCGCCTTCCAGGATCGCCGAAACGATCTCGCGCTGGCCGGGTCGAAACGCATCGTGGCCGAATGTCTCGTGCAGGACCTTTTCTGCGCGGCCCATCGCGCGCTCGGCGGCGACGCTATTTCGCACGGATCGACAGGCCGGCGACCATCAGATGAACCTCGCCGCTGCGAGCGGCGACAGCCTGATGGAGAAAGCCCGCCTCGTCGCGAAACCGGCGCGAGAGCGCGTTGTCCGGCACGATGCCGAGGCCGACCTCGTTGGAGACGACCACGGTCGTCGCGGACCGCGCCGCGAGCGCGTCCACCAGCGCGGCGCATTCGCGCGAAAGATCCGCGCCAGCCAGCAGCCGGTTGGTCAGCCAGAGGGTGAGGCAATCCACCAGGACCGGCGCGCGCGGATCGGCGGCGCGGATCGCCTCTGCCAGTTCGTGTGGCGCCTCGACATTGGTCCATCCAGCGGATCGTCCGGCGCGATGCCTCTCGATGCGGTCTCGAATCTCGTCGTCCAGCGCCTCCGCGGTCGCGATATAGGTCCACGGCGGCGGCCTCGCCGCGATCCGGCCTTCCGCGAAACGGCTCTTTCCGGACCGCGCCCCGCCCAGGACGAGGACAAGATGGGAATTGACAGCGCTCATGCCCGTCCCGCGGGAAAGGTTATCGAAACGAACTGGCCGGACGCGCCAGAATAGACCAAGGGCCGGGCATCGGAAACTTGACGGAGCCGCTCCTGTCTTTAGAGCGGGAGACGATGATCTTTCCCGATTCCATGTTGCTGGCGCTGGCGGCGATTTTCGTCGAGGCGCTGGTGGCTTATCCAGACCGCCTGTACCGGTTGGTCGGACATCCCATGTCCTGGATCGGGCGCGTGGTTTCCTTCGGCGAGGCGCGGTTGAACCGTGCCGACCTGCCGGTCGAGGAGCGCCGCAACCGTGGAATGTTCCTCGTCGCCGCGGTTCTGATCCTGGTCCTCGTCCTGTCCGTCTCGCTCGCGGCGGCGCTCTCCGACACCATTGCGGGATTCGCCGTCATGGCGCTCTGCGCATCGACGCTTCTGGCGCAACGCAGCCTCTACAAGCATGTGCGAAGCGTCGCCGATGCGCTGGCGCGCTCGGTCGCGGATGGCCGCGCCGCATTGTCGCGGATCGCCGATCGCGATGTGGACAGGCTGGACGAAGCCGGCGTGGCGCGGGCGGCGATCGAGACTCTGGCGGAAAATCTCCCGATCGGCGTCGTCGGGCCGGCGCTCGCGCTCGCGCTGTTCGGCCTGCCGGGCGCGGCGCTCTGCATGGCCGTCAACACGATCGCCGGCGTCATCGGGCATCCCACGCCGCGCTATCTGGATTTCGGCGGGCCCGCGTTGCGGCTCGACCACGCGATGAACTGGCTGGTCGTGCGCATCTGCGCGTGGTTGCTCGTGGCCGCCGCCCTGTTCGGTCTGCGCACGACCGGGCGCGACGCAGTCCGGGTCATACGCCGCGAAACCGCGGGAACGACCGCGTCCAACGCGGGCTGGCCGGTTGCTGCATTCGCCGGCGCTCTCGGCCTGAAGCTCGGTGGTCCGCGCAACTATGGCGGCGTGGTCATGCCGGGGCGCTGGATCGGCGAGGATCGTATCGCGGCGGACAGCGACGCCATCCGTCGCGCGCTGGCGCTTTATGTGCGCGCGCTGATCATCCAGTTCATGGCGCTCGCGCTTTTGACACTGTTGCTGCTATAAGGCGGCGATGAGTGAAAAGACCCGCATTCTCGTCTGCGTGAAATGTCGCGCGCCCGGCGAAACCAAGGACATGCCGTTCGAGCAACGGATGGGCGGGCGCCTCTACGCGCAGGTCGCCGCCGCCGCGCGGGATGCCGACGACCTGATCGTAGAACCGGTCGAGTGTTTCAGCGTCTGCAATCGCCCGGTGACCGTCGGCGTCGGCGGGCGCGGCAAATGGCTTACGCTCTACGGCGACTACCCCATGCAATCGGCCGAGGACATCATCGCTGCGGCGCGCATGCATGGTCGGACCGGAGACGGGATCATCCCGAAGGACGTGCGGCCGCCAGAACTGAAGAAGCGGACGATCTCCCGCACGCCCCCCGTCGCCTGAATCATCCCGTAGTCAGGGCGCTTCCATCATCGCCCGCACGTCGGGCGTGACATCCGGCATGATTCCGAACCATGCGCGAAAGCCGGGCCGCGCCTGTTCGATCAGCATGCCGAGGCCGTCGACGCAGGCATTGCGGCGCGCCCGCGCCGCCGCCAGCAGGGGCGTCTCGAGCGGCGCGTAGACGATGTCGTTGACGGTCGCCTTCGGCGGCAACGCGTCGAGCCTGATCTCGAGCGGCGGCTGGCCGGTCATGCCGTTGCTCGTCGTATTCACGAGCAGATTGGCACCGGCGAGGACATCCTCGCGCCTGTCCCAGGGATGGGCCGAGACCTTGGCGCCGAAATCCTCCGTCAGCGTCTCGGCGCGCTCCAGCGTGCGATTGACGACGCGGACTTGCGGAACACCCGCTTCGAGCAGCGCATACACGATGGCGCGTGCGCCGCCGCCGGCGCCGAGGATGACGGCGGGTCCGTCCGGGCCCCGCCAGTGCGGCGCGCCCGCCCGCAGGGCCGCAATGAAGCCGATGTGATCGTGGTTGAAGGCCGACAGCGAGCGATCGGGTTGCACGACGATGCAATTCGCCGCCCCGATCGTGCGCGCAGCATCGTCGGCGCGATCGGCGAGCCGCAGCACCTCTTCCTTGTGCGGAATGGTGACGTTGCAGCCCGCGAAATTCAGCTCCGGCAGCGCGCGCAACGCCGCCTCGACGCGGCCGGGCTCGATCGCCAGCGGCACGTAGACGCCTTTCAGGCCATAGGCGCGGAGCCAGTGGTTGTGCAGGCGCGGCGACCGCGAATGCATGACGGGCCAGCCCATGACGCCGGCCATGTGGAATTTCGTGTACGGCATGGCGCCTCACATAGCCGACGCATCGCCCATTGGCCAGCGCGGCGCGGGACGGCCACATGCGCGCCACGCAATGGTCGATAGCTGCATATGCAGCTAATCTGCCCTCATGACCAGAACCGCTCCGCCCGCGCCCAACGTCTGCACGGCCGCCCGTGTCCGCAAGGCGAGCCGCCGCGTAACGCAGATCTACGACCGGCATCTCGCGCCGTTCGACCTGACGATCGCCCAATTCGGCCTGCTTGCGCAATTGCGCGAGGTTTCCGGCGCGTCCGTCGGCGAACTGGCCGACAGGATGATCATGGACGCCACCACGTTGTCCCGAAACCTGCGGCCGCTCGAACGGCGCGGCCTCATCATGGCCGAGGCCGACCGGGACGACGGCCGGGTCCGCAAGCTGAAGCTCACGGCCGCCGGACGTGCGCTCGTCCAGCGCGCCGCGGCCGGCTGGCGCGGCGCGCAGAAACAGGTGGAGCAGGCGCTCGGCGGCGCCGCGCAGATGCGGGCGCTGAACGACGCGCTCGACGACGCCATCCACAAGCTAGCGATCTGAAGGAAGGCCAGGATGCACGCCCCAGCGCCCAACCCGCTGCTCGTCGGACCGATTCTGCCGACGCTGATGCGCCTCGCCTATCCCAACATGATCGCCATGGTAGCGACGTCTGTCGTCGCCATCGCGGAAACCTCCTACGTCGGCCTGCTCGGCACGCCGGCGCTGGCAGGGCTCGCGCTCGTCTTTCCGATCGTCATGCTGCAACAGATGCTGTCCGGCGGCGCGATGGGCGGCGGCGTCTCGTCTTCCATCGCCCGCGCGCTGGGCGCCGGCGACGAGGCGCGCGCCCGCTCGCTGTCCGTGCACGCCATCATCATCGGCCTGTCGGGCGGCCTTGTCATGTCGCTGCTGATCTTCTTTCTCGGCCGACAATTGTTCACGCTGCTGGGCGGCCGCGACGCGGCGCTGGCCGAAGGGCTCGCCTATGCGCATGTCTACTCGCTCGCCATTGTCGGCGTCTGGCTGACGAACACGCTTGCCTCGGTCGTGCGTGGCACGGGCAACATGCGCATTCCCTCGATCACCATTTTTCTAGCCGCCGGCGCTCAGATCGTCATCGGCGGCCTGTTCGGGCTAGGGCTTGGACCCTTCCCGCGCCTCGGCATGTCCGGCGTCGCGCTTGGCCAGGTCGCGAGCTTCACCAGCGCGACCGCATTCCTGCTCTGGTTCCTGAATTCGCGTCATGCGCGCGTCAGGCTCGGCCTCAAGGGCTTTCGTCCGGATGGCGCCCTGTTCCGCGACATCCTGCGCGTCGGCGGACTGGCCTGCATCTCGCCGCTGCAATCCGTCGGCACGGTTCTCATTCTCACGCGTCTCGTCGCGCATTTCGGCACGGCGGCGCTCGCCGGCTACGGCATCGGTTCGCGTCTCGAATTTCTGCTGATTCCGATCGCCTTCGCCGTTGGCGTCGCCTGCGTGCCGATGGTCGGCATGGCGATCGGCGCCGGCGATGTCGCGCGCGCCCGCAAGGTCGCATGGACGGGCGGGCTTGCGGCCGCTGTCATGCTCGGCTTCGTCGGCCTCTTCTTCGCAGCCTTCCCGTCGTTGTGGTCGCGCATGTTCACCAGCGATCCGGCGGTCCTGGAATCGGCGCGCGTCTATCTGGTCTGGTCGGGGCTGGCCTATTTCTTCTACGGCCTTGGCCTTTGCCTCTACTTCGCTTCGCAGGGCGCGGGAAAGGTGCTCGGTCCGGTGCTCGCCGGCACCGTGCGCCTTGTGGTCGTTATCGTCGGCGGATTGTGGCTCGCCTCGTGGGACGCGCCGCAATGGACGATGTTCGTGGTCGTCGCCTTGTCGATGGTCGCCTACGGCCTTTCGACCGCAGGCTTCATCTGGATCACGCCCTGGGGAAAAAAGCCTCAGTAGGCGATGCAGATCTTTCCGAAATGCGACGCGCCTTTCATCAGCGCGAGCGCTTGCGGAACCTGATCGAACGGGAAAGTACGATCGACCACCGGCTTCATGCCGGCCTTGTCGATCGCGGCGACCATCTGCTCGAACATTTCGCGTGAACCGACCGACAGCCCGATCATGCGCAGGTTCTTGCCGAACAGGGTCGGCATGGCGATCTGCTGCGAGAAGCCGGACAGCACGCCGATGACGAGAATTCGGCCGCCGACCTTCGCCGCCTCGAGCGACTGGTTGAGCGTACCGGCGCCGCCCACTTCCACGACGTGATCGACGCCGGCGCCGCCGGTCAGGTCCAGCGCCGCCTTAGCCCATTCGGGATTGGACTTGTAATTGATCGTCTCGTCCGCGCCGAGCGTCTTGGCGCGCGCCAGCTTTTCGTCGGATGATGACGTGACGATGACGCGTGCGCCCTGCATCTTGGCGAATTGCAACGCGAAGATCGAGACGCCGCCGGTGCCCTGCACGAGCACGGTATGGCCCGCCTGCAACTCGCCTTCGACCATCAGCGCACGCCACGCGGTGAGGCCGGCGCAGGGCAGGGTGGCTGCTTCCTCGAAGGACCAGCCGCGGGGGATCGCGGAAACATAATCGGCGTCAAGCGCCATCTCGTCCTGCAGCACGCCGGGCAGCGGCCCGCCGAGCGGGCGCGCGCGCTTGGCGGCGTCCGGCGGCCCGTCCTTCCAGCTCTGGAAGAACATCGGGCAGACCTTGTCGCCGATCCTTGCCCGGGTCACGCCTTCGCCGACAGCGATCACTTCGCCGGCGCCGTCGGAAAAGGGAACGAGCGGCAGGCGGCGCGTGCCGCCCATGCCTTGTACGGTCAGCAGATCGCGGTAGTTGATCGCCGCGGCGCGCATCCGCACGACGACTTGTCCTGCCGCGGCGACCGGCTTCTCGCGCTCGACCATCGCGAGATGATCGAGCCCCCATTCGCCCTGCACTTCCCACGCGCGCATCGGCTCACTCCGCAGCGACGGCGTGCGCGACGACCATGCTCGCCATCCGCCGCGTGATGATGCCTTCGGCTTCCGAGACGATGCGGTCGACGAGTTCCTTCACGGTCGGAATGTCGTGGATCAGGCCCTGCACCATGCCGGCCGACCAGATGCCCGCGTCCGTGTCGCCGCTCTCGAGGCCCGCGCGTCCGCGCACGCCGGTGACGAGATGCTTGATGTCCTCGAACTTGGCGCCCCGCTTTTCCGCCGCAACAACCTCGTCGCTGATCGCATTCTTCGCGACGCGCGCGGTGTTGTGCATGGTACGGAAGATCAGGTTGGTCTGGCGCTCGTCGTTCGCCACCATCTGCTGCTTGAAGGCTTCGTGGATCGGCGCCTCCTTCGTCGCGCAGAAGCGCGTGCCCATGTTGACGCCATCCGCGCCGAGCGCCAGCGCCGCCGCAAGCCCGCGTCCGTCGCCGAATCCGCCCGAGGCGATCATCGGGATCGTGATCCTGTCGGCGGCGCAAGGAATGAGGATCAGGCCCGGAATGTCGTCTTCGCCGGGATGGCCGGCGCATTCGAATCCGTCGATCGATATGGCGTCGACGCCCATGCGCTGCGCGGACGCCGCATGGCGCACGGCGGTGCATTTGTGGATGACCTTGACACCGTTCTTCTTGAAATCGTCGACGTGTTCCTGCGGCTTGTAGCCGGCCGTCTCGACGATCTTGACGCCGCCCTCGATGATGGCGCGCCGATATTCCGCGTAAGGCGGCGGATTGATCGACGGCAGGATCGTGAGGTTCACGCCGAACGGCTTGTCCGTCATTTCGCGGCAACGCTTGATCTCCTTGAGGAGATCGTCGGGCGTCGGCTGCGTCAGCGCGGTGATGAAGCCGAGCGCGCCGGCGTTGGCGACCGCGGCGACGAGTTCGGCGCGGCCGACCCATTGCATCCCACCCTGCACGATCGGGTGCTGGACGCCGAACATTTCGGTGAAGCGTGTCTTGAGCATCGTTTTCTCCCTTGCCGCCGTCATTGCGAGGAACGAAGTGACGAAGCAATCCAGCAGGCGCCGTCCGGATCCAGATTGCTTCGTTCGCAATGACGAATCATTCCCCCGTGAATTTCGCCGGTCGCTTTTCCAGAAAGGCCGTCACGCCTTCCCTGAAATCCTTTGTCGCACCAGCGATGCGTTGCGTGCGGAATTCGAGGTCTAGCTGTTCCTCGAACGAATTCTCGGTCGAATCCCAGTAGAGACCGCGAATGAGGCCGAGCGCCTTCGTCGGCCCGCTTGCCAGTTCGCGCGCGACCTTCATGGCCTCGGCGAGCGCCTGACCGTCGTCGACGACGCGATTGATCAGGCCCCATTGCAGCGCCTTTTCAGCCGGCAGCTTCTCGCCGAGCAGCGACAATTCCATGGAACGCGCCACGCCGATCCGGCGCGGCAGGAGCCAGGTCGAGCCGACGTCGGGCGCAAGCCCGATGCGCCGGAAAGCCTGCAGAAAATAGGCGGAGCGCGCGGCGATCACGATGTCGCCGGTCAGCGCCAGCGCCATGCCGCCGCCCGCCGCCGCGCCATTGACGGCGGCGACGATCGGACAGTGCAGACGTCGCAGCCGCCGCAGCAGCGGATGCCAGTGGCTTTCCAGAACCACGCCGGCGGGCTTGGCCTTGCCGCTGCCCCTGTCTTTCAGATTGGCGCCGGAGCAGAAGGCGGCGCCCGCGCCGGTCATGACGAGGCAGCGCGCGCCTTTCGCCCGGTCCTCGACGACATCCATCGCGGCGAGAATATCGTTGAGCATCGGTTCGCCGGCCGCGTTCATCACGTCCGGGTCGTTCAGCGTGAGAACGGCGACGCCGTCCTCGATCTCCAGGCGGACGCGCGCGAGCTCCACCTTATTCGCCCTTGAATTTTGCAGGCCGCTTTTCGAGGAACGCCGTCACGCCTTCCTTGAAATCCTTGGTCGCGCCAGCCACGCGTTGCGTGCGGAATTCGAGGTCGAGCTGTTCCTCGAACGTGTTTTCCGGGCTGTCCCAGTAGAGCCCGCGGATCAGCGCCAGCGACACGGTCGGCCCGTGCGCCAGTTCCTTCGCCATCTTGTGTGCTTCCGTCATCAGGTCGGAATCTTCGTGCACGCGGTTGATCAGCCCCCATTCCAGCGCCTTCTCGGCCGGCAGCTTCTCGCCGAGCAGCGACAATTCCATTGCGCGCGCCGTGCCGACGAGGCGCGGGAGGATGTAGGTCGAACCCGCATCCGGCACGAGGCCGATGCGGCGGAAGGCCTGCAGGAAATAGGCGGATTTGGCTGCGAGCTTGAGGTCGCCCATCAGCGACAGGCTCATGCCGGCGCCGGCGGCGGCGCCGTTGATCGCGGTGAGGATCGGGCAATGCAGGCGGCGGATGCGACGCAGCAGCGGATGATAATGGCTTTCAAGCACCGAGCCCGCGCCGCCGCTCTTCGATGTCGACGTGTTGCGGCCCTGCAGGTTGGCGCCGGCGCAGAAGCCCTTGCCTGCGCCGGTCATGACGACGCAGCGCACGCCGTTGCTGCGATCCTCGATGAAGTCGAAGGCCTCGATCAGCCCTTCGAGCATGTCGAGCGAGATGGCGTTCATCACCTCGGGATGATTGAGGGTGAGCGTGGCGACGCCGTCGTCCGTCTCCACCTTGACGCGATTGAAATCGACCATTTTTGTTTCCTCTCATTGGTCCGTCATTGCGAGGAGCGGAGCGACGAAGCAATCCATCCAAGCATTTGGATTGGCCCGGTGGATGGATTGCTTCGCTCCGCTCGCAATGCCGGTATTACAATCCCATCTCCGCGAACATCTTCTTGCGCGGCCCCATGAAGCCGAACAGATAGCCCGCGACCTTGCGCATCTGGATTTCTTCCGACCCTTCGGTGATGCGATAGCGCCGGTGGTGGCGGTAGATGTGCTCGAACGGCTTGTGGCGCGAATAGCCGATGCCGCCATGCACCTGTATGGCGCGGTCGGCCGCCTGGCCGCACAGCCGGTTCGCCCAGTAATTGCACATGGACACCTTGTCGGAGAGCTTGTGCTCGAGGCCGGCGCGTTCGGTGCGATCCATCTCCCATGCGGTCTTGCGGATCAGCAGGCGCAGCATTTCCGCCTGCGTTGCGAGTTCGACGAGCGGGAACTGGATCGCCTGGTTGGAGGCGAGCGGCTTGCCGAAGGGCGAGCGATGCCGCGCATATTTGATGCTTTCCTCGATGCAGAAGACGGCGGCGCCGAGCGAGGACGCCGCCTGCCGGATGCGGTTCTCGTGCACGAAGCATTGCGCCAGCGCGAGACCATGGTCGAGATCGCCGAACAGCGCGTCCTCAGGCACCCAGACATTCGTCAGCGACAGGCGCGGGTGGTCCGTCGGCATGTTGAACGTCCACATATATTCCTCGATGACGAGGCCCTCGCTCGGCACCGGCACGAGGAAACAAGAGATGCCCTTGGCGTCGCCGTCCTTGCCGGACGTGCGGGCGAAGACCGCGCAATGCGTGGCGTGGTGCATGCCGGTGATCCACATCTTCTCGCCGTCGATGCGCCAGCCGGCCTTGCCGCCGCGCGTCTCGGGCTTGGCGCGCGTGCCCATGTGGGTCGCGTCGGAACCATGCGCGGCCTCGGTCAGGCCGAAGCAGATGCGCGTCTCGCCGGTGAACTGGCCGGGAATGAAGGCCTTCTTCTGGTCCTCGCGTCCGTAGGTGTCGAGCATGATGACGACCGGGAAATTGCCGACGATCGAATGTTCGTTCTGCAGGTCGTTGTGCAGGCCGAGGCCCTGAGAAGCGAAATGCTCGCGGATTGCCGCCATCGCAAGGTTCGATCCGTCCTTGCCGCCATATTGCTTCGGCAGCGCGAAGCGCAGGTGGCCAGCCTTGTCGGCGACGTTCTTGGCGCGGCGCAGCAGGGCCTCCCATTCCTTGCGCGGCAGGCCGCCGTTCTCGAAATCCGTGCGCGCCCATTCACGCCGATGATCGAAGAAGCGGATATTGTCGTCGCTGTTCTCGATCGGCTTGATCTCGCGTTCGACGAAGGCGTCGAGTTCCGCGATGTAGTCCGTGATGTCCTTGGGCAGATTGAAATCCATCGGCTTCTCTCCCGCTATCTTGTTTCGCGCGCGCTTTCGCGCTTGTAGGAACCGTATTGCGGCTGGTCGACCGCGAGTTTGGCGAGCGTCGTCGCCCACAGGTGCTCCTTCACGCCGGGCGTCTCCAGCGTCAGCGCGCCGTCGGCGATCTTCTGCGCGAAATCCGCGTTGAGGGCGGCGAGATCGCCGTCATGCGCCAGCAGTTTCCTGAGCCGCTCGACCTCCGCCGCGTCCGAGGCTGGCTCCAGCGAGATCTGGCGCTGGATGAGATCGAGCGCGTTGCACGACACGCGGAGCTGGAAAGCGTGATGCGCGCTCAATGTCGGCAGGAGTTCATCGCGCAGGAATTTCGAGACGGCGGAAAGGAGATCAGCGGGGCCGGGTTTGTCCTGCATCGTGCTCTCCGTCAGGCGCCGCGGGGGCTGAGCAGGCGCAAAAGGTCGATTTCGTTTTCGGACGTGCGCCGCCCGATCATCGACAATTCGACGGGGCGATCGGATTGCGTGGCGCGGAAACCCATGCCCATGCACATCACGCCCCAGCGCACCGAGCCCATCGTCTCCCAGAATTTCAGCACGTCGGGATCGACGCGGCCGCCGCCGCCGGCCTCGTAGCCGGCCATCAGATCCTCGCGCTCGCCGAAGCCGCCGACCGGCTTGTCGATCAAGCTGTAGCGCCAGGCCGCCGTGCATATCCAGCCGAGGTCGCGCATCGGATCGCCGACATGCGCAAGCTCCCAGTCGAGCACGGCGGCGATGCGGTCGGGCGCGACCAGCATGTTGCCGTTGCGGAAATCGCCGTGCACGAGACGCGGCGCCGTGTCTTGCGCCGGCATGTGCTGGTTCAGCCAGCGGAAGGCGAGTTCGAACACCGGGCGCGGCTGGCTCCAGCGCCGGTAATTCTCGTACATGGTCGCAACTTCTTCCGCAGGCGCGATGCGCGGCAGCTCGGGAAAGCGCGATGCGTCGATCTTGTGAATGCGCGCCAGCACTTCGCCCGCAAGGCGGGCGAGCTTCGGCCGGATTGCCGCGAATTGTTCGTCGCGCACGATCTTGCGGCCCAGCGCCTCGCCTTCGACATGGCTCATGAAGAAGCCGCGGCCGAAATCGTCGTCGGGCGCGATCGTATAGAACACGTGCGGCGAGGGAACGCCGGCCTTTTCTGCGGCCTGCATCAGCGCGGATTCGGTTTCGAGGCCGATCTTCTCGACAACCGGAACGCCGGCCGGTTGCCTGCGCAGGATCATGCGTTCGGCTTTGTCGCCGCGCATCGCGACCAGGGACCAGGTCTCCTGGCTCGCGCCGCCGGACAGGCGCACGACCTTGTCGAGCCGATCGACGTCGGGCGCAAAGCGCCGCACTACCGCGAACATGCGGTCGGCGAAGGACGAAGCTTGTTTGGATTCGCCTGAGTCCGACATCAGCCTGGAGCGCTGGACGCGCAGCTCTCCCTCTCCCCGCTTGCGGGGAGAGGGCTGGGGTGAGGGGCCTGGAGGAGTGTGAACTCGTTGAGTCCCCGGCCCCTCATCCGGCCTTCGGCCACCTTCTCCCCGCGAGCGGGGAGAAGGAAATGCACTGGCACCTTACAGCCGCTCGACGATCGTCACGTTGGCGAGGCCGCCGCCTTCGCACATCGTCTGCAGGCCATAGCGCTTGCCGCGCTGGTGCAGCGCGTGCACGAGCGTCGCCATCAGCTTCGTGCCGGAGCCGCCGAGCGGATGTCCGAGCGCGATCGCGCCGCCATTGACGTTGAGGCGCGACGGGTCGGCGCCGGTTCCCTTCAGCCAGGCGAGCGGGATCGGCGCGAAGGCCTCGTTCACTTCCGCGAGATCGATGTCGTCGATCTTCATGCCGGCGCGCTCAAGCGCCTTGTTGGTGGCGGGCACGGGAGCCTCCAGCATGATGACCGGATCATGGCCCATCACATACATGTGGTGGATGCGCGCCAGCGGCTTCACGCCCAGCCGCTTCAGCCCCTTCTCGTTGACGACCATCACGCCCGAAGCGCCGTCGCAGATCTGGCTGGATGTCGCTGCCGTGATGACGCCGCCTTCCTGCAGCAGCTTCACGCCCTTGATGCCGTCGAGCGTCGCGTCGAAACGGATGCCCTCGTCCACCTTGTGCGGCTGCTTGGCGCCGTCCACCGTCACTTCCACCGGCACGATCTCGCGATCGAACTCGCCGGCCTTGGTGGCGCGGATCGCCTTCTGATGGCTGTCGAAGGCGAACTGGTCGAGCTGGTCCT
Organism: Beijerinckiaceae bacterium; assembly: GCA_046349215.1. GTDB lineage: Bacteria > Pseudomonadota > Alphaproteobacteria > Rhizobiales > Beijerinckiaceae > JAJXWB01. The sequence continues at coordinate 25,945 of JAXMCV010000003.1, read as the reverse complement.
TCGTCAGGCCATATTTCTTGGCGACCATCTCGGCGCCGGGGAATTGCGAGAACTGCACGCCCGGATAGCGCTCTTCCATATTCGGGCTCTTGTAGAAGCCGAAGTCGTATTTCGCCGGCAGAGAGGCAGGCAGGCCCATCGGAACGCGCGACATGCTTTCGACGCCCGCCGCGATCACAACGTCCTGCCAGCCCGACATCACCGCCTGCGCCGCGAAATGCAGCGCCTGCTGCGACGAGCCGCACTGACGGTCGACGGATGTGCCCGGGACGCTTTCGGGAAGCTTCGAGGCGAGCACGGCGTTGCGGCCGATGTTGACCGCCTGTTCGCCGGCCTGGCCGACGCAGCCCATGATGACGTCGTCGATGGCGGCCGGATCGGCGCCGGTGCGATCGACCAGCGCGTTGATGACCTGGGCCGACAGGTCGACCGGATGCCAGCCCGAAAGGCGACCGCCCTTGCGACCACCGGCCGTGCGCGCGGCCGCGACGATATATGCTTCCGCCATCTTCCACTCCCTTATGACGTTTCCTCGTTGCGGCGAGTTAAGCGGCCTACGGTGATTTAGTCAATCGACTAACTAAATTCTTGCGGGCGCGCCCGCCATGCGGTAATTGCAAAGGGCGACACGCCGCAAAGACGCGTGCGCGAGGAAACAGCGCAAGGAGCGAGGTCGGATGGCCTACGAACATATTCTGGTCGAGCGCGAAGGCCCGATCACGATCGTCACGCTGAACCGTCCGCAGGTCTTCAACGCGCTTCACAAGCCCGCGCATTTCGAACTCGACGACGCGTTCAACAAATTCTCCGAGGACCCCGACCAGTGGGTGGCGATCGTCACCGGCGCCGGCGACAAGGCGTTTTCGGCGGGCAACGATCTCAAGTTCCAGGCGGCGGGCGGCGAACGCGGCTGGGCCAAGAGCGGCTTCGGCGGCCTCGTCTCGCGCTTCGATTGCGACAAGCCGATCATCGCGGCCGTCAACGGTTTCGCCATGGGCGGCGGCTTCGAGGTGGCGCTCGCCTGCGACCTGATCGTCGCTGCCGAAAACGCTATCTTCGCCCTGCCGGAACCCAGCGTCGGCCTTGCCGCGCTGGCCGGTGGCCTGTTGCGCCTGCCGCGTATCATCGGCATGAAGCGCGCCATGGGCATGATCCTCACCGCCCGTCGCGTCAGCGCGAAGGAAGGCGTCGAGCTGGGTTTCGTGCACGAGGTCGCGCCGGTCGGCGGTTCGCTGGACGCCGCCAAGGCCATCGCCAGGAAGATCTGCGAACTTAGCCCGATGTCGATCCGCGCCTCCAAGCAGATCGCCACGCGCGGCGCCGAACTGCCGCTGGCGCAGGCTCTGGTCGATCAGGAGACGTGGCCGGCCTTCAAGGCGATGCGCGATTCCGCCGACTTCGTCGAAGGCCCGAAAGCATTCGCCGAAAAGCGCAAGCCCAACTGGACCGGTCGCTGAGGAGCATCCGAAATGAGCAAGGCGACCGGCCCGCTGAAGGGCGTTCGTATCGTTGAATTCGCCGGCATCGGCCCGGGCCCGATGGCCTGCATGCTGATGTCCGACATGGGCGCCGACATCGTGTCGATCCAGCGTCCCGGCCAGGGTCGCAATCATCCCGGCAATTTCGTCAATCGCGGCCGGCGCACGATCGAACTCGACCTGAAGAAGCAGGAAGACGTCGAAACCGCAAAGGCGCTTGTCGCCAGGGCCGACGTTCTGGTCGAGGGCTTTCGTCCGGGCGTCATGGAAAAGCTCGGCCTCGGGCCGGATGCGATGTTGCAGGCCAATCCGCGCCTCGTCTACGGACGCATGACCGGCTGGGGCCAGGAGGGTCCGCTCGCCATGGCGGCCGGCCACGACATCAACTATGTCGCCGTGACAGGCGCCCTCGATTCATTCCGCGCCCGCAAGGGCGGCCTTGTCTCGCCGCTCAACCTGGTCGGCGATTACGGCGGCGGCGCGCTCTATCTCGTCGTCGGCGTGCTCGCCGGCGTCATCGAGGCGCGCGGATCGGGCAAGGGCCAGGTGGTCGACGTCGCCATGTGCGACGGCGTCGCCAGCCTCATCACCATGTTCCACGCTCTGAAGGCGATGGGCGTGTGGACCGACAAGGTCGGCGAAAACCTGCTCGACGGCGGCGCGCCCTTCTATGGTCCCTACGAGTGCAAGGACGGCAAGTTCTTCACCATCGGCGCGATCGAGCCGCAATTCTACGCCGAGCTGTTGCAACGCATGGGCATCGACGACCCGATGTTCAAGGACCAGAACAATCGCGCCAACTGGCCCGCTCTTGTGAAGAAGATGGAAGCGATCTTCCTCACGAAGACCCGCGACGAATGGGCCAAGCTGCTCGAAGGCACCGACGCCTGCGCCATGGCGGTCTATTCGATGGAGGAGGCCAAGAGCCACCCCCATCTGGTTGCCCGCAAGACGTTCGTCGAGCACAACGGCGCCGTGCAGCCGGCGCCGGCGCCGCGTTTCTCGCGCACGCCGTCGCAGATCCAGTCCGCGCCAATGGAAGGGCGCACCGATGCCGCGACCGCGCTAGCGGCGTGGAACTAATCACAACAGCAAGCAAGAGGGGTAAAAGATGGATCTCAAGGGAATTTCCGTTTTCGTCACCGGCGGCGGCTCGGGCCTCGGCGCGGCGACTGCGAAACTGATGGCCGAGAAGGGCGCCAAGGTCGCCTGCTTCGATCTCAACAAGGACGGCGCCGACAGCGTCGCCAAGGAGATCGGCGGCATCGGCATCGGCGGCAACGTCTGCAGCGAAGACGACGCCAAGGCGGCGCTGGACGCAGCGACGAAGGCTCACGGCACGCCGCGCGTCCTGATGAACTGCGCCGGCATCGGCAACGCCATCACGACCGTCAACAAGAACGGCGCCTTCCCGCTCGACGCCTTCAAGAAGATCATCGACGTAAACCTGATCGGCTCGTTCAACATGCTCCGGCTCGCCGCCGAACGCATGTCGAAGGAAAACCCGATCGGCGAAGAGCGCGGCGTCATCATCAACACCGCGTCCGTCGCGGCCTTTGACGGCCAGGTCGGCCAGGCCGCCTATTCGGCGTCGAAGGGCGGCATCGTCGGCATGACCCTGCCGATCGCCCGCGACCTCGCCCGGTTCGGCATTCGCGTCAACACGATTGCGCCGGGCCTGTTCCTGACGCCGCTGATGAAGGGCCTGTCCGAGGAAGCACAGCGCAGCCTCGGGGCGCAGGTGCCGTTCCCGCCGCGCCTCGGCGACCCGCGCGAATACGCCATGCTGGCGGTGGCGATGGTCGAGAACCCGATGCTCAACGCCGAAACGATCCGCCTCGACGGCGCGATCCGCATGGCGCCGCGGTAAGGAGCAAATTATGAGCGCGCCGGCCCTCCTCATCGAAAAGCGCGGCCCCGTCGACTGGGTCACGCTGAACAGGCCCGACGCGCTCAATTCGCTCAACCCCGAACTGGTCGATGCGCTCAACGATTATTTCGAAAAGCTCGAGCGCGATTACGACACCCGCATCGTGGTGATCCGCGGGGCCGGCAAGAATTTCTGCGCCGGCCTCGACATCAAGGCGAGCGCGCGCCGCAATTCCGAAGGCGGCTATGGCGCAGATACGCAGGCGTCGCTCGACGGCCAGCGCCGCATCGCCAACATCGTCATGAAGATGCGCCGCTGCCCGCAGCCGATCATCGCGCTGGTGCAGGGGGCTGCCGCCGGCGGCGGTTTCGCCATCGCGCTGGCCGCCGACATCCGCATCGCCGCGACCAACGCCCGCATGAACTGCGCCTTCATCAAGCTCGGCGTCGGCGGCTGCGACATCGGCTCGTCCTATTTCCTGCCGCGCCTCGTCGGCGTTTCCGTCGCATCCGAACTCATTCTCACCGGCCGCTTCATCCATGCGCCGCGCGCGCTTGCCGTCGGTCTCGTGTCGGAAGTCGTCGAGGAAGCGGAACTGGAAAAAGCGGGCCAGGCCTATGTCGACGACATGCTGCTGACCGCGCCATTGGCGCTGCGCCTGTCGAAGGAATGCCTGAACATGAGCGTCGATGCCGGCTCGATCGAGCAAGTCGTCGCGATGGAGGATCGCAACCAGATCCTCTGCGTCAAGTCGGCGGACTTCCGCGAGGGATTGACCGCCTTCATCGAAAAGAGACGGCCGAACTGGGCGCCGGCCACGAAATAACGCCGCGGTCTCCGCGGCGCGATCAGAAAAATCGCTGAGGGAGGTCGTCGAATGAAATTTCTGTCCATCGCTGCAATTCTTGCGGGCGTCGCTGCGACGCCGATGGCCGCGCTCGCTCAGAACGGGCCGGGCGTCACCGACAAGGAAATCAAGATCGGCAACACCATGCCCTATTCAGGGCCGGCGTCGGGCTATTCATCGCAAGGGCGCGCCGAGACCGCCTATTACAAGATGATCAACGCCAAGGGCGGCGTGAATGGCCGCATGATCAATTTCATCTCGCTGGACGACGCCTATTCGCCGCCCAAGACGGTCGAGCAGACGCGCAAGCTGGTCGAGCAGGACGACATATTCGCCGATTTCGGCGCGCTCGGCACCCCGACCAATTCGGCGATCCAGAAATACATGAACCAGAAGAAGGTGCCGCACCTCTTCGTGTCGACCGGCGCATCGAAGTGGGACGATCCCAAGAACTTCCCCTACACGATCCCGCTCTATCCGAACTACGTGATGGAAGGCCGCGTCGCCGGCAAGTACATCGTGCAGACGAAGCCGGACGGCAAGATCGCGATCCTCTACCAGAACGACGATTCCGGTAAGGATTATGTGAAGGGCTTCAAGGAAGGGCTCGGCGACAAGGTCAAGAACATCGTCATCGAGAAGACATATGAAGTCAGCGATCCGACGCTCGACTCCCAGATGGTCGCGATCAAGGGCTCCGGCGCCGATGTTTTCTTCGCCATGTCGACGCCAAAATTCGGCGCGCAGGCGATCAAGAAATCCGCCGAACTCAACTGGAAGCCACTCTACTACGTCGTCAGCGTGTCGAGTTCGATCAAGGGCGTGCTGGAGCCGGCCGGCGTCGAGAATTCGAAGGGCCTTGTCACGGCTATAGCCGGCAAGATTCCGGCTGACCCGCGCTGGAACGATTCCGCCGACATGAAGGAGTTCCTCGCCTTCATGAAGGAATGGATGCCGGGCGAAGACCCCAACGACGGCTCGATCGCAACCGGCTACATGTCGGCGTGGATGACGGTGAAGGTCCTGCAGGAATGCGGGAACAACCTGACGCGCGAAAATCTGATGAAGGTTGTCACCAACCAGAAGAACGTCGCGATCCCGCTGCTGCTGCCGGGCGTCACGCTCACCATCACACCGGAAAGCTATGCTGGCTACGACAAGCTGCAGATGGTGCGCTTCGACGGCAGAAGCTGGGAGCCTTTCGGCCCGGTCATTTCCGCCGCCGACGTCAAGTAAGCGGCGCAGGCGTGCGACGTCATCGACGAGGCCGGCCGCGCGCCGGTCTCGATCAAGAACAATAAGACAAAAGAGAGAGGCAAGAATGAAGACGACGATAAGTGCGGTTGCAGCGCTTTTGGCGCTCGGCGCGTCGGCGCTTGCGCAGAATTCGCCGGGTGTGACGGCGAGGGAAATCAAGATCGGCCAGACCATGCCCTACAGCGGGCCGGCGTCCGGCTATTCCGCGCAGGGCAAGGTTCAGTCGGCCTATTACAACATGATCAATGCGAAAGGCGGCGTGAACGGGCGCAAGATCAACTTCCTGAGTTACGACGACGGCTACAGCCCGCCGAAGACGGTCGAGCAGACGCGCAAGCTCGTCGAGCAGGACGAAGTGCTCGGAACCTTCGGCCAGCTCGGCACGCCGACCAATTCGGCGATCCACAAATACATGAACCAGAAGAAGGTCCCGCACCTGTTCATCTCCACCGGCGCGGACCGGTGGAATGATCCGAAGAACTTTCCGTGGACCGTGCCGCTCTACCCCTCCTACACGATGGAGGCGAAGGTTGGCGCGCATTACATCCTGCAGACGAAGCCCGACGCGAAGATCGGCGTGCTTTTCCAGAACGACGATTTCGGCAAGGACTATCTGAAAGGTTTGAAGGCCGGCCTCGGCGACAAGGCCGCGTCCATGATCGTCAAGGAAGTCCCTTATGAGGTCGGCGACCCGACGCTCGACTCGCAGATGATCACGCTGAAGAATTCGGGCGCCGATACGTTCTTCTGCATCACCGTGCCGAAATTCGGCGCCATGGCGATCAAGAAATCCGCCGAAATCGGCTGGAAGCCGCTGTTCTATATCGTCAGCGTGTCGAGCCACATCAAGACGGCGCTCGAGCCGGCCGGTCTGGACAACGCAAAGGGCCTGATCAGCGCGCTGGCGTTCAAGCTGCCGTCCGACCCGCGCTGGGACAACGCGCAGGACATGAAGGACTATCTGGCCTTCCTTAGGGAATGGAGCCCGGGTTCGGAACCGAACGACGGCAGCGTCGCCATCGGCTATGGTTCGGCCTGGCTGACCGTGAAGGTGCTGGAGCGCGCCGGCAATGACCTGTCGCGCGAGAATATCATGAAGGTCGTCGCTTCCATCAAGGACGAGCAACTCCCGCTCGGCCTTCCCGGCGTGACAGTCACCATCACGCCGGACGATTACGCGGGGTACGACAAGCTGCAGATCTCGCGCTTCGACGGCAAGACCTGGGAGCCGATCGGCCCCGTCATGTCCGCCGATCCGCCGAAGGCGAAGTAAGATCGGCGCAAGTACGCAAACGAGGGCCGGTGGCGACGCCGGCCTTCGTTGTGCGCTGCGCATTGACGGATTCCTTTTCCTCCGCGCCAAATGCGCTCGCAGCGCTCGCCAGAAGCGCGCGAGGGAGGAAGCCATGTCCAAATTCGGTCTCGCCGTTGCGGCGACGATAGGCCTTGCCGCCATTTCAGGCGCAAGCGCCGAAACCGGTATAACGGCGACGGAAATCAAGATCGGCCAGACCATGCCCTACAGCGGGCCTGCTTCCGCCTATGGCGCGGCCGGGCGCACCGAGACGTCCTATTACAATCGCCTCAATGCGAAAGGCGGGCTGAACGGCCGCAAGATCAACTTCCTTTCATACGACGACGCCTATTCGCCGCCGAAGACGGTCGAACAGACGCGCAAGCTGGTCGAGCAGGACGAGATCTTCGCCAATTTCGGCTCGCTCGGCACGGCGACCAATACGGCGATCCACAAGTACATGAACCAGAAGAAGGTGCCGCATCTCTTCCTGTCGACCGGCGCCGACAAGTGGAACGACCCGAAGAATTTCCCCTACACGATGGCGCTCTATCCCTCCTACACGATGGAAGGTCGCGTCGCCGCCAAATACGTCCTCAAGGAACGGCCCAACGGCAAGATCGCCATCCTCTCGCAGAACGACGACGCCGGCCGCGACTACGTGCGCGGCTTCAAGGAAGGACTCGGCGACAAGGTCTCCATGATCGTCAAGGAAGTGACCTACGAAACCAGCGACCCCACGGTGGATTCGCAGATGGTGGCGCTGCGGTCCTCGGGCGCGGATATCTTCTTCAACATGACGACGCCGAAGTTCGCGGCCCAGGCGATCCGCAAGGCCGCCGAACTCAACTGGAAACCGCTGCACTACATCGTCGCCGTCGCAAGCTCCATCAAGACGGTGCTTCAGCCGGCCGGCGTCGAAAACGCTGTCGGTCTTGTCACAGCAATTTCCAGCAAGATTCCCGCCGACCCGCGCTGGGACAACGACAAGGACGTGCAGGAATACATGGCCTTCATGAAGGAGTGGAACAACAACGCCGACCCGAACGACGGCTCCAACACCACCGGCTACAACTCGGCCTGGCTGACCGAATACGTCCTGCGCAAGTGCGGCGACAATCTCACGCGCGAGAACCTGATGAAAGTCGTCAGCAATCTCAAGGACGTGCAACTGCCTCTGGCGCTCCCGGGCGTCACGCTCTCCAGTACGCCCGACAATTTCTCGCTGTTCGACAAGCTCCAGATCTCGCGTTTCGACGGCAAGACCTGGGAGCCGGTCGGCGCCGTGATCGAGGCCGGCGCGCAGAAACAGGCGGCGCGCTGACCGCGCGGCCGCCCCATTCGCGCCCGCGCGACGCCGTCAGTTGACGATGGCGATGAAATTGGTGCCGGACTGGGATTCCCTCAGCCGGCCGTCCTCGTCCGAGATGATGAGCGTCGCACCCTGCGACAAAAGCTGGTTCAGCCGCTGTTCGGCGCCCGGCGGCAGGTGAACCCGCTTCAGCGCCTCGCTCGCCGAGGAGGGCAGGGCGATCGTCTGACGCTCGTCGCTCTTCGTCGACCCGGCGCCGCCCGACGTATTGTGCGCCTCGCGCACTGCGCCGGCGACGCTGACGGTCGTCCAGGCGAGACGCTGGTCGTCGGCCTTGCGCGCCACGTAGACATGCGCGCCGATCGGCTGGTTCGGCTGGTCGATCGTCACGGGAACTTCATAGATCGGCGCGAAGGCGCGGCGCACATACATCATGCCGGTGCGCCGGCTGACCAGCGCGGTGATCGGCGCGGCGCCGACGGCGTCGACCTGCGTGCGCGGCTTGAACGCGCCGATCGTCTGGTCGGGCATGGCGATCTCGCCGTTCATGCGGCCGGCGTCGGCCTGTTCGCCCATCACGAAGCGCCGCTCGGCCGGCGGCGCGAAATGGGCGACCTGCGCGACCGAGGATGGCTTCACGTCCTCGCGCGCGATCACGACGCGCGCGCCGCGCTTGGTGTAGCGGAACAATTCCTTTGCGAAGGCGGCGGGCAGGCGCACGCAACCGTGCGAGGCCGGTCGGCCCGTCACATGGCCCTCGTGCATGGCGATGCCGGACCAGGTCAGGCGCTGCATGTAGGGCATCGGCGCGCCGGAATAGATGGTCGAGCGGTGGAACACCTGCTTCTCGATGACGCTGAAAACGCCGTGCGGCGTCGAATGACCCGGCACGCCGGTCGAGATCACCGTCTCGGCGACCGCCCTGTCGCCGTCGTAGACGGTCAGGTGCTGGCGATCGGTCGACACGACGATGGTGATCGGCCCGTTCGCGGAGGCCGGCAGCAGGCGCGGCGCGTCCGGCTTCTTGAGGCTGGCGCGCGCTTCCGGCTCTGGCGTGGTCGCGGACCGGCGCGCGACGCGCTGCTTTTCGGGCTTCGGCGGGGGCGCCGCTGCGCTCCGTCCGCTGAAAATGTCCCAGAAACCCGCCTGGGCGGGCGCGCTGTCGGCGAGCACGCCGAAGGCGAGCGCCGTTGCGGCGAGCAGCGGGACGGAGGCTGCGTGGCTCCACCTCTTCATCAATTTCCACCCGGTTCCCGAATTGAGCTTGGCCGCCACAGTAATATCCGCCACGCGTCGCGGCTGTGCGCAAGAGCATGTCGCGTGAAACTTTACGATTTGTTTACCGGCGCGGCATTCAGGCCACAGCATCGACCGCCGAAACCAGCCGGGCGATGTCCTCGTCGCGCGAAAGTCTGTGGTCGCCGTCGCGGACGAAGGTGAGAACTGCCGGATCGTCGGCGAGATGCTCGACGAGCGCCAGCGCATGGCGCCAGGGCACGTCGGGGTCGAGCATCCCCTGCAGCACGTGCGCGGGGCCGTAGGTCCGGATCGGCGTGTCGAACAAAAGGTGGTTTTTTCCGTCTTCAATCAAAGCCTTGGTGATGGGGTAAGGCTCGGGGGAATATTGCGAGGGCCGCAGCCAGCGGCCCGTCGTCTCGATCTGCCGGCGGGCGTCGTCGCTCAGGTTGGGCCACATCAGCGCCTGCGTGAAATCGACCGCGGGGGCGATCAGGACCATGCCGGCGATCCGGTTCTCCTCGCCGGCCGCCGCCAGCGCCCGGGCGACGAGGAGGGCGATCCAGCCGCCCATCGAGGAACCGACCAGCACCTGCGGCCCCGCGGTCTCGGCGCGGATCACGGCCAGGCTCTCCTCGAGCCAGCGGCTGATCGTGCCCCGCTCGAAATCCCCGCCTGATTCGCCGTGCCCGGAATAGTCGAACCGCAGGAAGGCGCGGCCCGTCGCGATCGCGTGCTGTTCGAGCGCCACCGCCTTTGTGCCGGTCATGTCCGACTTGAAGCCGCCGAGCCAGACGATTCCCGGCCGTTCAGCGCCTTGGCTGCGCGCCGCGACCCTTCGAAACGCGATGTCGCGGGCATCTGCGCCTTCGCCGACCTTCATGCGCAGCGCCGGACGGTCGGCCGAAATTTCCACTCCGTCAGCGTTCATTTTCCTCTCCGCGCACGACGATCGTTAACCTGAGTAAGCGAGCGTAAACCACGTTGGAATACATAAAATAGGCGATGCCCAGTTCAGTGCGCGTTTTCCAGGCCGAACGCCCGATCGCCGGTCGAACGGTCCTGCAGATCATCCCGAGACTCGATTCCGGCGGCGCGGAGCGCACGACGCTGGAGATCGTCCAGGCGCTGGTGCAGGCCGGCGCCCGCGCCCTCGTGGCGACCGAAGGCGGTCGCCTCGTCGGCGAATTGCAGGCGCTCGGCGGCGAATTCCATCGTTTTCCCGCAGCGACCAAGAATCCCGTGGCTATGGCCGGCAACGCGCGCAAGCTCGCCGCGCTCATTGCGCGCGAGGGCGTCGACATCGTTCACGCCCGCTCGCGGGCGCCCGCCTGGTCGGCGCGCGCCGCCGCGCAGAAGCGCGGCATTCCCTTCGTCACCACCTACCACGGCGTCTATTCCGCCCGCTCCGCCATCAAGTCGCGCTACAATTCCGTCATGGCGATGGGCGATTGCGTGATCGCCAATTCGCTGTTCACCGCGCGCCATATCGTCGAGCGCTATCCGTTCGCCGCCGGCCGCATCGCCACCATCCATCGCGGCGTCGACCTGCGCCTGTTCGATCCGCAGGCGGTGTCGCCGGACCGCGTGCGCGCATTGCGCGAGAAATGGGGCGCGCCGCCCGACCAGCGCATCGTGCTGATGCCGGCGCGGCTCGCCCGCCGCAAGGGCCATCGTGTGCTGATCCGCGCCGCACGCATTCTCGCGGATTCCGGGCGAGGCGACCTGACCTTCGTCCTTGCCGGCGAGGAAGAGCGCGACGCCTATCCCAGGGAACTGGACCGGTTCGCCGAATCGGCGGGTGTGTCGGGACTGGTGAAGCGGGTCGGCCATTGCGAGGACATGCCTGCCGCCCTGCTTTCGGCGGCCTGCGTGGTCGCTCCGGCCATCGAACCGGAGGCGTTCGGCCGGATCGCCGTCGAGGGGCAGGCCATGGGCGCGCCGGTCGTCGCGTCCGACCTCGGCGCGTCGTCCGAGACGATCCATGCCCCGCCGGAATGCCCGCCCGGTCAGCGAACCGGCTGGCTCGTCCCCCCGGACGACCCGCAGGCCCTGGCCGACAGCATAGCGGAGGCGCTCGATCTCAATGCCGCGGCGCGGGACGCCCTCGCGCTGCGCGCGCGGCGGCGGGCGGCCGAGCTTTTTTCGGTCGAGCGCATGTGCGAGGCGACCCTCCGGGTCTATGAAAACCTGCTCGAACAGAACCCGACCGGTTGACTTAAGGACCTGCAGCAACGATCTTTGCGCCCGACGGCCGACGGTGAGAACCGCCGGGCGACTTGTCATATGCACGGTCCGGGACCCTCTTTCCGGCCGAAAAATCGAACGATCGTCGCAACAGCAACGGAGCAAACACCATTCGTCGTCCCATGAAAGCGCCGCCGACCCCGGAGAAGGGCGGGCCGCGCACCAACCGCGAAATTCGCGTTCCGACCGTCCAGCTCATCGACGCAGAGGGCCAGAACCGGGGACAGACCGACATCTCCGAGGCGCTGCAACTGGCTGAGGAAGCCGGTCTCGATCTGGTCGAAATCGTCCCGAACGCCACCCCGCCGGTCTGCAAGATCCTCGATTACGGCAAGTTCCGCTTCAACGAACAGAAGAAGGCCGCCGAGGCGCGCAAGCGCCAGAAGATCGTCGAGGTGAAGGAAATCAAGCTGCGCCCGGGCATCGACGATCACGATTACGACGTGAAGATGAAGGCGATCCGCCGCTTCTTCATCGAGGGCGACAAGGTCAAGATCACCCTGCGGTTCCGTGGCCGCGAAATGGCGCATCAGGACATCGGCTATCGCCTGCTCGAGCGTGTGAAGGTCGAGACGGCGACCATGGCCAAGGTCGAGGCCGAGCCTTCGATGGAAGGCCGCCAGATGGTGATGATCCTCGCGCCGCGATGAGGCGTTTTCCGCACGGGGCCGGCTGATGGAAACCGAGCCTTTTCGCCAGGGACATCTGGACGGCCTGTGCGGCCTCTACGCCATCGTCAACGCTCTCGACCTGCTGCACGACGGCGGGCTGACCCACGACGAGAACGAGGCGCACCGCATCATGCGGGCGCTGATCGAGGCCGTGCCGGAGCGCTTTCCGCGCGCCATCTGGGACGGCACCAAGGTCCATCATATCCGCAGGATGCTGAACGCCGCCGACGCCTTCGCCCGCAAGCGGTACAAATTCGCCCTCGACTGGAACGAGCCCTTCCTGCGACGCGACTTCGACACGCCCGCCGAATATCTCGCCGCCCTGGCGCAGGAACTGGAAGGCGGCCATCTGGCCGTCGTCGGCCTCGCGCCGCCGTGGGATCACTGGACGCTGGCGCGCGCCGCCCGGCCCGACGGGCTCGAATGCGTCGATTCGATCGAGCTGAAGCACCTGCCGGTGAAGGACCTGCACATCCGCAAGCGCGCGAAGGACAAGTCGCCGGAAGGCGCCGAACTGGTGCTCGACATCCACCAGGTTTTCGTGCTGCGGCGCGTGGAAATGAAGAAGGCCGGCAGGCCCGTCGCTGAACGCTGACCACAGCCCGCCAGCGGACGGAAACGGTCATCCCGGACGGCCGAAGGCCGATCCGGGAACCAGCGCCGAAATCTTACGAAATCTGGCTCCCGGCCCTTCGCTTCGCTGCGGCCGGGATGACAGTCTTCAGATGTGCGGTTGACGTCCTGGCCGACATGACAGGCGTGCGCGGCGCGCGCTTGACCGCCTTGCCCGCAAGCGAGACCATCGCCGCAAAGGGAGAAGCCCCATGGGAGAGATCGTTTCGCTCGAGGAGCTGGCCGCCGAAGTCACGCCCGGCTGCAAGCTCGCCGTGCCCGCCGATTATTGCGGCGTGGCGATGAGCGCCACCGCCGCCATCATCGCCAACCGGCCGAAGGATTTGCATGTGGTCTGCGTGCCGGTGACGGGCATGCAGGGCGACATGCTGATCGGCGAAGGCCTGGTCGCAACGCTGGAGACGAGCGCGGTGACGCTCGGCGAAGCCGGCGGCGCGCCGCGCTTCCAGGACGCCGTGCGCAAGGGATCGTTCAAGCTGATGGACGCGACCTGCCCGGCCGTCCATTCCGGCCTGATCGCCGCGCAGAAGGGCGTTCCCTTCCTGCCGATCCGCGGCATCATCGGCTCCGATCTGCTCAAGACCCGCACGGACTGGAAGACGATCCAGAATCCCTTCGCGGACGAGGAAGACCCGATCATCGTCGTTCCGGCGATCCAGCCAGACGTGACGATCTTCCACGCGCCGGAAGCCGACCGCTTCGGCAACGTGCGCATCGGACGGCGCCGCGAACTGGTGACGATGGCGCAGGCCTCGAAGGCGACGATCGTCACGGTCGAGCGCATTTCGGAAGAATCGTTGCTCAAGACCGAGGACAGTGCGGCCGGCGTTCTGCCCGCGCTCTACGTGACGAAGATCGCCGTCGCGCCGCAGGGCGCGTGGCCGCTGGGCCTGTGGGGCGAATACGGCGTCGACAGCGCCGAAGTCGCGCGCTACGCGTCGATGGCGCGCACGCCCGAAGGTTTTGCCGCCTACATGGACGGCTTTGCGCGCCGCCTGCGTGAGGCCGCGTGATGCAAAATCACTCCAGCGATTATTCCAATCGCGAACTCATCATCGCGACCATCGCCGACCTGCTCGACGGCATTCGTCACGTCGCGGTCGGCGCCTCCTCGCCGATGCCGGCCGCCGGCGCCATGCTCCTGCGCGCGCGCAACGAAGCGGCCGGCAAGCAGCGCGTGCGCATTTCGATCCTGGGATCGGAAGAACACAATTTCTTCACCAACGGCGGCGTCGAATTGTTCGACTGCACGGCGCAGGGCAGGGTGGACGCGTTCTTTCTCGGCGGCGGCCAGATCGATGGCGAGGCCAACATCAATCTCGTCGGCACGGGCGATTATCCGCAGACCGACGTGCGCTGGCCCGGCTGCTTCGGCTCGGCCTTCATGTATTACCTCGTGCCGCGCGTGATCCTGTTCCGCGAGGAACATTCCTCGCGCGTCTTCGTGCCGAAGGTGGATTACATCTCCGCGCCCGGCGTCACCGAGGGCATCGTGCGGCCCGGCGGCCCGCATTGCATGCTGACCGGCATGTGCCTCTTCACCTTCGACAAGGAGAAGAAGCGCTTTGCGTTGAAATCCGTGCATCGCGGCTTCACGGCGGCGGATGTGCGCGCGAATACGGGCTTCGACTACGATTGCCCGGACATCGTGCCGGAGACGAAGGCGCCTGACGCGGCAACGCTTGCCTTGCTGCGTGGACGCATCACCGAGGAATTGTCGGAGAGCTATCCGAGCTTCGCGGATTTGCTGCGCGGAGAGCGGAAGGCGGCGGCTTAGGATGTCATGCCCGCGAAAGCGGGCATCCAGTTCCCTCGCCTGTCGAAGCTTTCAAGACCGTTTCGATTGCGCGGCAAGATCTGCGAACTGGATTCCCGCTTGCGCGGGAATGACAACGCCGCGCGCGGCTACTCCCGCGCCAGCTTCCGCAACTCGTACAAGATCTCCAGCGCCGCCCTTGGCGTGAGTTCGTCGGGATCGACGCTCGCCAGTCTCTCGCGCAGCGCATCCGTCTTCGGCGGCGAGACGGCGGCTTTCGGCGCCGGCGGCGTCATGGCCGAGAACAGCGGCAAATCGGCGATCAGCTTTTCCACCGGGGTGCGGCGGTCGCTGGCTTCGAGTTCCGCGAGAATGTGTTTTGCGCGTTCGACCACGTTCTCCGGCAGGCCTGCGAGCTTCGCCACCTGGATGCCGTAGGAGCGATCCGCCGCGCCCGCAATCACCTCGTGCAGGAACACGACTTCGCCGTTCCAGTCGGCGACGCGCATGGTCAGGTTCTTCAGCCGCGACAGGCGCTGGCCGAGTTGCGTCAGTTCGTGGAAATGCGTGGCGAACAGCGCGCGCGAACGATTGGTGTCGTGCAGGTGCTCCATCGCCGCCCAGGCGATCGACAGGCCGTCGAAGGTGGCCGTGCCGCGCCCGATCTCGTCGAGAATGACGAGCGAGCGTTCGCTCGCCTGGTTGAGGATCGCCGCCGTCTCGACCATCTCGACCATGAAGGTAGAGCGCCCTCTTGCAAGATCGTCCGACGCGCCGACGCGCGAGAACAGCCGGTCGACGATGCCGACATGTGCGCGCGCCGCCGGCGTGAACGAACCCATCTGCGCCAGCGCCACGATCAGCGCGTTCTGTCGCAGATAGGTCGACTTGCCCGCCATGTTGGGGCCGGTCACGACGGCGATGGCGCCCGCTTTTGCGCCCGACAGATCGCAATCGTTCGCGGTAAACGCTTCGCCGCGCGCCTTCAGCGCTGCTTCGACGACGGGATGGCGGCCGCCCTCGATGACGAAAGCCAGCGAACGATCGACCACGGGACGCGTCCAGTTCAGCGCGTCGGCGAGTTCGGCGAGGCCCGCTGCGACATCGAGGCAGGCGAGCGCTTCGGCGGCCGCCTTGATCGCATCGCTCGCGGCAAGCGTCGCTGCGCAGAACCGTTCGAAATGCCCCGTCTCGAGCGACAGAGCGCGATCGGCGGCCGATGCGATCTTCGATTCGAATTCGGCGAGTTCGGTCGTGGAGAACCGCATCGCGCCCGCCATAGTCTGGCGATGGATGAAGGTCGCGTTGTAGGGCGGCCTCAAGAGCTTCTCGCCCTGCTGCTGGCTCACCTCGATGAAGAAGCCGAGGAAATTGTTGTGCTTGATCTTGAGCTGCTTCGTCTCGGCGAGGTCGCAATAGTTCGACTGCAGCGCGGCGACCAGCCGACGGCTCTCGTCGCGCAGCGCGCGCGTCTCGTCGAGCGCGGCGTCGAATCCGGCGGCGACGAAGCCGCCGTCGCGGCGGTCGAGCGGCAGGTCCTGCGCCAGCATCAGGTCGAGGTCGCGCGTCAGCGACGCCGGCGGCGCGGCGAGGGGTGCCAGAAGGTCGGCGAGTTCGGGCGGCAGGCCGACCGCGCCTTCGAGTTTTGCGCCGATCCCGGCGGCCGCCTTCGCGCCGTCGCGAATGGCGCCGAGGTCGCGCGGCCCGCCGCGTCCCAACGCCAGCCTCGCCAAAGCACGCGCGAAATCCGGCGCGCCGCGCAGTTTCGCGCGCAGGTCCTCGCGCAGGCGTGCGTCATCGATCAGGAAGGCGATGGCGTCGAGCCGCCGTTCGATGGCGGCGGCGTCCGTCAGCGGGCCGGCGAGCCGCTCGGCAAGCAGCCGCGCTCCGGCCGGCGTCACGGTGCGATCGATCGCCGCCAGCAGCGAACCTTCGCGCTGGCCGGACAAGGTGCGCGTCAGTTCGAGGTTGGCGCGGGTCGCGGCGTCGATCTCCAGCGTCGCGCCGCGCGCCTCGCGCTTCGGTCGCGCCAGCGAGGGCCGGGCGCCGAGTTGCGTTCGCTCGACGTAAAGAATTGCAGTCGCCGCCGCCGCCACCTCGGCGCGCGACAGGCCGCCGAACCCGTCGACCGTCGCCACGCCGAAAAAGTCGCACAGGCGCCGCTCGGCGCTCAGCCCGTCGCCGCCGTCGCGGCCCATCGGCGCCAGCGGCGCGCCGGATTCTTCCAGTATGCGCTCCACCGTCGCATCGGCCCGTAACGAGTCGGCAGCGACGATCTCGCGCGGTTCGAGCCGGGCCAGCGCCGCGGCCAGCCCGGAAAGCTGCGTCTCGCAGACCGAAAAGGCGCCGGTCGAAATGTCGATCGCCGCCAGCCCGAACCGCGCCTCGTCGTCGGAACCCCGGACCCGGGCGACGGCGACCAGGAGATGCGCCCGGCCCGGCTCCAGCAGCCGCTCCTCGGTGATCGTGCCGGGCGTCACGAGCCGCACCACATCGCGCCGGACGACCGATTTCGACCCGCGCTTCTTGGCTTCGGCCGGGTCCTCCAGCTGTTCGCAGACGGCGACCCGGTGTTGCAGGGCGATGAGGCGCTGGAGGTAATCGTCGGCGCGGTCGATCGGCACGCCGCACATCGGGATATCGTTCCCCTCGTGCTTGCCGCGCTTGGTCAGCACGATCCCGAGCGCCCGTGAGGCGATTTCGGCGTCCTCGAAGAACAATTCGTAGAAATCGCCCATCCGGTAGAAGAGCAGGCAATCCGGGTTGGCCGCCTTTATTTCGAGGTACTGCGCCATCATCGGCGAGGGTTTCGCCGCTGCGCTCCTGTCCTGGTCGGCCGTTCCGTGCATGGGCGGGCAAGCTACCAGCCACAGGGGGCCGGCGCGAGGCGGACCGGGCGGCGATCCACGGGATTCCGAGCCCGGCCAGGCCGCCGCGGCCCCATAACCCTAAGACAAACTGTTGTCTGTCCGCGCCTTGTGACGCCCTGCCTGCGCCGTTATGGTCCGGCCCTTCCGACGCCCGGAAACGAGAAGAAAATGTCCGAGTCCAAGCCAAAGCCCCCGAAGCGCCCGACCTTCACCGACCGGGAGGCGCTGCTGTTCCACTCGCAGGGACGGCCGGGCAAGCTTGCGATCGCGCCGACCAAGCCGATGGCGACCCAGCGCGACCTGTCGCTGGCCTATTCGCCGGGCGTCGCCGTGCCGGTCCTGGCCATCGCCGAGGACGCCTCGCGCGCCTACGACTACACGTCGAAGGGCAACATGGTCGCCGTCATTTCCAACGGCACGGCGATCCTCGGCCTCGGCAACCTCGGCGCGCTGGCCTCCAAGCCGGTCATGGAAGGCAAGGCGGTCCTGTTCAAGCGTTTCGCGGATGTCGATTCGATCGACATCGAGGTCGAGACCGAAGACCCGGACGAATTCATCAACGCCGTCAAATATCTCGGCCCGTCGTTCGGTGGCATCAATCTGGAAGACATCAAGGCGCCCGAGTGCTTCATCATCGAGGAGCGCCTGCGCGAATTGATGGACATTCCGGTCTTCCACGACGACCAGCACGGCACGGCCATCATCGCCTGCGCCGGCATGATCAATGCGCTCGGCATGACCGGCCGCGACATCAAGTCCGCCAAGCTCGTCTGCAACGGCGCCGGCGCGGCCGGCATCGCATGTCTCGACCTTCTGCGCGCCATGGGCATGCCGCAGGAGAACATCACGCTGGTCGACACCAAGGGCGTCGTGTTCCGTGGCCGCACCGAGGGCATGAACCAGTGGAAGGCGGCCTACGCCATCGAGACGAAGAAACGCACGCTGGCCGAGGCCTGCGAGGGCGCCGACATCTTCTTCGGCCTGTCCGCCAAGGGCGCGCTGACGCAGGACATGGTCAAGGTCATGGCCAAGGACCCGATCATCTTCGCCATGGCCAACCCCGATCCGGAGATCACGCCGGAGGACGCGCATGCCGTTCGTCCCGATGCGATCATCGCGACCGGCCGTTCGGACTATCCGAACCAGGTCAACAACGTGCTGGGCTTTCCGTACATCTTCCGCGGCGCGCTCGACGTGCGCGCAAAGACGATCAACATGGAAATGAAGATCGCCGCGGCCAATGCGATCGCCGAACTGGCGCGCGAGGACGTGCCGGACGACGTGGCCGCCGCCTATCAGGGCGCGCGTCCGCGATTCGGCCGTGAGTACATCATTCCCGCGCCCTTCGATCCGCGCCTGATTTCTGTCGTGCCGGCGGCGGTCGCCAGGGCCGCGATGGAATCCGGCGTGGCGCGCAAGCCCATCGTCGATTTCAACGCCTACAAGCAGCAGCTTTCGGCCCGTCGCGATCCCGTCGCCGGCGCCCTGCAGGGCATTTTCGAGCGCGTGCGGCGCAATCCCAAGCGCGTCGTCTTCGCCGAGGGCGAGGAAGAGCAGGTCATCCGCGCCGCATGTACGTTTGTTCAGCAGGGCCTCGGCAAGGCCGTGCTCGTCGGGCGCGAGGAAATGATCCGCGAGACGGCGGCGGCCGGCGGCCTCGATATTTCCGAGAACATCGAGATCCACAATGCGCGCCTGTCGCAGCACAATTCGACCTATGCGACGTTCCTGTACGAGCGGCTGCAGCGCAAGGGCTACCTGATGCGCGACTGCCAGCGCCTCATCAACAACGACCGCAATTATTTCGCGTCCGCGATGGTGGCGCGCGGCGACGCCGATGCGATGGTGACGGGCGTCACGCGCAACTTCTCGATCGCGCTCGAGGAAGTGCGTCGCGTGATCGACCCGCGTCCCGGCCGTCGCGTCATGGGCGTCTCGCTCATTCTCGCGCGTGGCAAGCCGGTGCTGGTGGCGGATACTGCGATCACCGAAATGCCGGACGCCGACGCCATCGCCGAGATTACGGTCGGCGCTGCGGCGGTCGCGCGCCGGCTCGGCTTCGAACCGCGCGTCGCGCTCCTGTCCTTCGCGACCTTCGGCCATCCGCCGGGCGAGCGTTCGGCGCGCGTGCAGGAAGCCGTACGCATCCTCGACAAGCAGCGACTCGATTTCCAGTACGACGGCGAGATCGCAGCCGATGTCGCGCTCAATCCGGAACTGCAGGCCGCCTATCCGTTCTGCCGCCTGAAGGGCGCCGCCAACGTGCTCATCATGCCGGCTTTCCATGCAGCCTCGATATCTTCCAAGATGCTGCAGGAACTGGGCGGGGCGACCGTCGTCGGGCCGCTGATCGTCGGCCTTGACCGGGCGGTTCAGATCGTTCAACTCGGGTCCAAGGACAGCGAAATCGTCAACATGGCGGCGCTCGCGGCATTCAATCTCGGCGGCTGAAGCGCTAGCGACAATCCAGTCGCAAACCGGTTGTCTCGCCGTCGTAAGGGTGCGGGATGACGAAAGCATTGCGCCTCGCCTGCTTGCTGATCGCCGCCGCGCTGGCCACGCTCGCCGCGCCGGCGCGCGCGCAGCAACCGCCGCGCGACGCCGCCGACGACGTCGAAACCGCGCAATCGACGGCCGCGGCGGTCGGCCAGCAGTCGATCGGCTCCATTCTCCCCGAGCCGTTGGCGACCTGGAACGGCCTGCGCCCCTTTCTGGCCGAACGCGGGCTTTCCTTCGCTTTCACCTACCAGTCCGATCCCTTCAATAATTTTTCGGGGGGATTGCGTACCGGCGCGACCTACATGGGGCGGTTGCAGGCGACGGCGGATTTCAACCCCGAGAAGCTGACGGGATGGGAAGGCGCGCTGTTCCACGCCTCGATGTACCAGATCCACGGGGTCGGTCTGTCGCAACATTTCATCGGTTCGCTCGGGCCGGTGTCCGATCTGGAAGCCGTCGCCACGACGCGACTCTATGAGGCATGGGCGGAGCAGAAGCTGGGTCCATACGTTTCGTTGCGGATAGGGCAGCTTGCAGCCGACACGGAATTCTGGCTCTCGCCGTATATTGGCCTGGCGATCGGCGGCACGTTCGGCTGGCCGCTCGCCATGAGCGCCAATTTGCCGAGCGGCGGCCCCGGCTATCCCTTTGCTTCGCCCGGCTTCAGGTTCAAGATCACGCCGACGGATCAGATCACGCTGCTGGCCGCGTTGTTCGACGGCGATCCCGCGGGACCCGGCTCCAACAATCCGCAATATCGCAACGTCTACGGCCTGAACTGGCGCATGCGCGATCCGCCGCTGCTGATGGGCGAAGCGCAATTCAAGTATGGATCGTTCGAGAACGGGCCGATCCCGCCCGGCAATCTCAAGCTCGGCGCCTGGACGCATCTCGGCCGTTTCGCCGACGAGCGCATCGCCGCCAATTTCGTTCCGATGTCCGATCCTGCCAGCGTCGGCCAGCCGTTGCAGCGTCGCACCAATTTCGGCGTCTATGGCGTAATAGACCAGCAGATCTTTCAGCGCGCCGACAAGAAGGACGAAGGGATTTACGCTGTCGCGCGCGCCGCCTTTTCGCCGGCCGACCGCAATCTCGTCCAGTACTACATCGATGGCGGAATCTATTTCACCGGCATGGTGCCCGGACGCCCCGACGATCTGTTCGGCTTCTACGCCTCGTGGGCGCGTGTTTCGTCCGGCGCGCGCGGCGCGGATTTCGACATGAACTTCTACAATTCGACCTTCGCGCCGGTCCGCAATTATGAAGCGGTTCTGGAAGCCACCTACTCGTTCCGAATCGCGCCGGGCTTGCTGGTGCAACCCGTGATCGAATACGTCATCCATCCCGGCGGCGGCGCGCCGAGCCCGGGCGATCCGCTGGGACTGCGACGCATTCCCAACGCCTTCGTCGCCGGCGTGCGGACAACGATCCAGTATTGAGCCTAGTGCGCCTCGTCCCAGTTGAGCGCGGCGCGGGCGTCGACCTGTAACGGCGTGCTGAGATGGACGGCGGGCGCCGCGGCCTCCACCATCACGTGCCTGACGACTTCGATCGTCCTGTCGACTTCGTCGTCGCGCACCTCGAACACCAGTTCGTCGTGGACCTGCAACAGCATCTGCGCCGAGAGCTTCGCGTCGGCGAGCGCCGCATCCATCCGCACCATGGCGCGGCGGATGATGTCGGCCGCCGTGCCCTGGATCGGCGCATTGATCGCCGCGCGCTCGTTGAAGGCGCGTTCCGACGGATTTGGCGATGTTATGCGCGGGTAGTGGCACTTGCGGCCGAACAGCGTCGTCACGTAGCCCTGTTCGCGGCAGAGCTTCTTCGTCGCGTCCATGTACGTGCGGATGCCGGGGAAGCGCTCGAAATATTTCTTGATGTAGGCGCCCGCCTCGTCGCGCGGGATGCCGAGCTGGTTGGCGAGCCCGAAGGCGGAAATGCCATAGACGATGCCGAAATTGATCGCCTTGGCGCGGCGCCGGATCTCGCCCGGCATGCCTTCGACAGGCACGCCGAACATTTCCGACGCCGTCATGGCATGAATGTCCAGCCCGTCGGCGAAGGCCTTCTTCAGTTGCGGGATATCGGCGATGTCGGCCAGCAGGCGCAATTCGATCTGCGAATAATCGGCCGAGATCAGCTTGTGGCCCGGCGTCGCGACGAACGCCGTCCTGATCTTGCGCCCGGCCTCGTTGCGCACCGGAATGTTCTGAAGGTTCGGCTCAGATGAAGAAAGCCGTCCCGTTGTGGTCGAGGCGAGCGAATAGGACGTGTGTACGCGTTTCGTCTGCGGATTGACGAAACCCGGCAGGGCATCCGTGTAGGTCGATTTCAGCTTCGACAATTGCCGCCAGTCGAGAATGCGTCTCGGCAGTTCGTGCCCTTCCTCGGCCAGATCGTCGAGCACGCCGGCCGCCGTCGACCATGCGCCCGTCGCGGTCTTCTTGGCGCCGGGCAGGCCCATCTTGCCGAACAATATGTCGCCGATCTGCTTGGGCGAGCCGATGTTGAACTTCTCGCCCGCCAGTTCGTAGATTTCTGATTCCAGCCGGCCCATGTCCTGCGCGAATTCTCCGGACAGGCGCGAAAGGATCTGCCGGTCGATCGAAATGCCGCGCCTTTCCATCCGCGCCAGCGTCTCGACCATCGGGCGCTCCAGCGTCTCGTAGACGCCGGACATGGATTCGGCGGCGAGCCGCGGCTGCAGCGCGCGCCACAGGCGCAACGTGACGTCGGAATCCTCGGCCGAATATTCCGTCGCCTTGTCGACGGCGACGCGCGCGAAGCCGATGAAGCTCTTGCCTTGCCCGGCGACCTCGCCGAAGGCGATCGGCTTGTGGCCGAGCAGCTTCTCGGACAATTCGTCCATGCCGTGGCCTGTGCGGCCCGCGTCCAGCACGTAGGACGCCAGCATCGTGTCGGCGACCGGCGCCATTTCAATTCCGTGCTGCGCCAGCACCAGCCAGTCGAACTTGGCGTTCTGCGCGATCTTGAGAACGGACGACGATTCCAGCAGCGGCTTCAGCCGCGCGACCACGTCAGCCAGCGCAAGCTGGCCTTCGACGAGGCCGCGTTCGCCGAACAGGTCGCCGCCCGAATCCTTTTCGTGCGCGACCGGAATGTAGGCGGCGCGGCCCGGCGCGGTTGCGAGCGACACGCCGACGAGATCGGCCTGCATCGCGTCGAGCGAGGAGGTTTCCGTATCGATGGCGAGTTCGCCGCGTTCGTAGGCCTCGGCGATCCAGAGATCGAGCGTCGCGAGATCGCTGATCGTGACGTATCCGGAGCGGTCGAATGCGCTTGCCTGCGCCTGTGCGGCGCGCGCGCCGGCAAGCGCGCCGGGCGTCAGCCCGTCCATGGCAGCCGCGTCATTGGCGCGCGGCGCCGTCGTCGGCCTGTCCGATGGCGCCGCCTGCGCGTCGCCCTGGAGACGCGCGCTTTCCGGCAGCGCGTCGCCGTTGCGGCCCCGCCAGCCCCCGGCGCCAACGAGATCGGCCTGCGGCTCGATCTGGGCGGCGTCGACGTCGAACAATTCCGCCACGCGCCGTGTGATCGTCGTGAATTCCAGCGCCTTCAGGAAGCCGACGAGCTTCTTCGCGTCGGGTTCGCCCAGCCCGAGATCGTCGAGCGCGCATTCCAGCGGCACGTCGGCGCATAAGGTGACGAGTTGCTTCGACACGCGGATCAGATCGACGCTTTCCTTGTCGGTCAGCGTCTCGCGGCGCTTCGGCTGCTTGATCTCCGCCCCGCGCTCGAGCAGCGCGTCGAGCGATCCGTATTCGTTGATGAGCTGCGCGGCGGTCTTCACGCCGATGCCGCGCGCGCCCGGCACATTGTCGGTGGAATCGCCGGCCAGCGCCTGCACGTCGACGACCTTGTCGGGCGTCACGCCGAAATAATCCTCGACTTCGGCGAGCCCGATCCGCCGTTCCTCGCGCGCGCCGGCCGAACCGGCGACGCCCGACGCCGGATCGTACATGGACACTTTCGGCGTGATGAGCTGCATCAGATCCTTGTCGGCGGAAATGATGAGCACGTCCGCGCCCTTCGCCTCGGCCTGGCGCGCATAGGTGGCGATCAGGTCGTCCGCCTCGTAACGATCCTGCTCGATCGGGATCATGCCGAAGGCGCGCACCGCCTCGCGCATCAGCGGAAATTGCGGGACGAGATCTTCGGGCGGCTCGCTGCGATTGGCCTTGTAGGGCGGGTAGAGCTCCTTGCGGAACGAATTCTCGGACTTGTCGAAGATGATGGCGAGATGCGTAGGCTTGGCGCCGGCCGCGCCCTCACGCACGAATTGCAGCATCTTCGTGCAGAACAGCCGCACGGCGCCCGTCGGCAGCCGGTCCGAGCGATAATTGTAGCGCGCGTCCTGGCGGATCGACTGGAAATAGGCGCGAAAGACGAAGGACGATCCGTCGACCAGGAAAACATGGTCGCCCGGACCAACGGGGCGATGCTGCGAGCTCATGCCCGCAACCTAGAGCAATCGGCGAAAATGTGGACGCTTTTCTTAGGTCCCCGGACCGCTGGCGGCGACGATCGGCGCCGGTTGCGCTTCGGCTTCGCCGAAGGCGTCGGCGGCGATCAGGACGACGAGAAACGCGGCCGAAGAAAACAGGACGAGGCTTGCAGGGGACGCCACTCCGCCGCGTCGCGCGACCGCGACGACGAAGAAGAACAGCGGCAGCCATCCGACGGCCAGCGCCGGCGCAGCCCGCCCGATGGCCGCCGCGTAAGGCGCTGCGCGCGTCGCCGCCAGCGTCCATGCCGCCGCGAGCGCGGCGGGGCCGGCGACGAAGCCGACCAGCAGCGCGATCGGCCCGACGCCGGCCAGCGTCGAGGCGCCGCGCGCCTGCGTCGCGACAATGAGCGCCAGGGCCAGAGCCACGGGGCCGGCGGCGGCGACATATTCCCTTTCGCGCGCGAACAGGCCGAGGAGACGCGCGCTGTTGCGGGCGGCCAGCGCGCCGAAGACGAAGAAGGGCGCAGGCGCCAGCGCGAAGGCCGCCCTGCCGCCGACGATCGCGCCCGCCACATGCGCGAGCAGCGCCAGAAAGACGAGCAGGCCAGCCGGCGCCTTGCCCAGCATCCTGAGGGTGAGCGCGTAGAGCGCCGGCAGCAGGATCAGGCGCAGCGCCGGCGCGCAATCGGCGAGGCCGGCCTGCCAGCCGCGCCGCGTCGACAGGGCCGCGAGAGCGGCGAAGCCCGCCGCGCCGCAGCCGAGCGCCACGAGGCGGGCGAGCCGCCGCCAGCCTAGCGCCCCGTCGAGAACGAAGCCGCAGAGGAACACGAAGGCCGGAACGACCGCGATCTCCCCGAAAACGGCGAATTTCGCCAGTTCCCAGCGCGGCGACAGCGCCGCGACCGGCAGGATCGCCAGACAGAGCAGCAGGCCGGCGCAGACCGGCGCAAGGGTCTCGAAAGCGGGCACCGCCAGCGCCTTCGCCGTGTCGTTTCCGGTCATTGCGCGCCTCCGCCCTGCGATCGCCCATGCCATTCCGGCGCGGTCGGCCCGGATTGGAACGGGTCGACGCGCGCCGCGCGCGGCATCGGGGAACCGGAGCAAGGGCCGCGCCTCACAGGGGCGCCTGCCCGCCAGATTGCCGGCAGCAGGGCGATGGGCTACACAGGCCCCGCGCGTTTCGCGTCAAGGCGCCCGTAGCTCAGCTGGATAGAGCGCTGCCCTCCGAAGGCTGATGTCAAGGGTGTTTCGTGAGTGAGTAACTGAAGAAAGGTTCGTGAAAACAGTAGCTTGAGTGATCCTGCAGACGCCGCCCAACCCCGAAAAATTTTCGCGTAAGCACCGCGTAAGCAGTTTTCGGAGAACGGGGGCGGAACAGCGGGTAGCGGGGCGTAGTCGCCCGGCGACCGCGATGCAGGACTGGTTTGTGAAGGCCGAATCCGTTGACCCGCACAGGTCGGTCGGGCTAGGCGAAATTGAGATGCACCCGTAGCTCAGCTGGATAGAGCGT